>NZ_JBXAIA010000003.1:0-798355 GCF_058795755.1 Ensifer sp. GW823-FHT05D09
TCTGTTCAAGAAGATCTGCGCGCCTTGCCACACCGTGGGCGTCACCGATCACATCGGTCCCGATCTCCTCGGCGTCACGGACAGGCGTGATCGCCTGTGGTTGTCGGAGATGATCATGCATCCGGCCAGACTGCGCGCAAAGAAAGACCCGACCCTCGCCGAGCTCGAGGCGAAATACAAAGGCGTCCGCATGCCAAACCTCGGCCTGTCGGCGAGCGACGCATCGGACCTCATCTCGTATCTGGCCACCAGGACGGCGCAGATTAACGAATTGCGGGCCCAACCCGAGGAGCAGCATCTCCACACCGCGCAAGGCGGGGCTCATCACGAGCACAAATAGACAATCGGTTCCCACTGCCGTACCGAGCTCTCCGTCCGGCTGACTGGCACGCTCTCTGCGCCGAAGAAACGGTCGCCGCCTATGGAAGGCAACAATCAATAACAGGTCGTGCTGACGTGGCTGACGGGCCCACCCACCCACGTGCTTTGCGGTGTCGACGTGCAGGTGGTCGATCGGCTTGAGCTGGAATTCTGCCGCATATTGTCGCCCATGTTGCTGAGGGTGCCGCTGATCGCCATTGCGGTCTTGTTGTTATCCTCGATACGCTTCTGATCGAGCTGCAAATAACAGGACGCAAAGGCATCCGTTCCCGGCTTGAAGCCATAGTTCTTACATGTTTGCGTAAGCTTCTCCGCGGCCTTCCCGGTCGCCGGTTCGTTGGACACGCAGCCAGACAGGCCGATGGCGGCGGCGAGTGCCGCAGCAATATGAAGCTTCATGATTCTCCCCCGTCAAGATTGAGGGAATGAAGCAAATCGCCGAAAAGTTGTCGAGGCAAAAGGGTCGATGTGTCGATGTTCATCAACACCTATCGCTACGTGACCCATTGCCACCAGGCTCTCAAAAAACGGCGCTAAGTGACGGGCCAATAATCTCTTCGGCAGATTGTTCGCAGCGGCGAACGTAGGCTGGCCAACCCTTAACCAGGCGGTTCATTCAACGCGGATCACGTCTCGAATGATGATCGGATCATATTGTGATGGCGCTCCGTTGAACCGTGGCAACTGATTTGCCAAACCTTCCGCTCCCTCTCGTTTCGCAAACGAAAACGCCGGCAAAATTCCTTCAAGATTGGTCTTCAGATAGACACGTCCGCACATGTGCGATCCTCCCCGACGGGGGTATCGCGACCTCTGCGGTCGTCAACAGATCACGGCAAGAACAGCAATTCGTTTGGGGAGCCAACGATCGCGAAACGCTGTCCGACTTTTCCGACAAAGCGAAGTCGAAAATGTCAGAAGGATTGTCGGAAAATGTCGGAACATATCGGGAATTGGAAACCGTCTCTGACTTTCATTTAAAGCGATCTTAGCAGCGGCGCTACTGTCCAGTCGCCTGGACGGAGTCTGTCAACGTAAACGCCTAAACCGGTTCCGCGGCCGCTGACTATGATCTCTTTACCTGAGGAGAGATTGCGTCTTACCTCCTCCGGAACACCACACAGGCGGTTGAATATGATCGGAAAGCCCTGCAGCTCGATCGACGATGGGCATCGACTGGAATAGTGCCGGTTGGCATCTGCAACGGTAAAAGAAAGCTCGACTTGCGCCCCTGCGACTAAGGCAATGATCATCGGACCAGCGTAGACGACAGCGTGCCTCCCGACAAAATAGCCAAGAAACGGAGCGCCAATCACCGCAACCGCCTTTCTGACCTCGCCCCCGCCCGGAATCGAGGACAATCTTCTGGCGACGATCCACACTGCGCCGCCACCAGAAAACACTCCGGCACAAATGCCGACAAGGAATGTGCGGTTCAGCCACTCCGTCGACGGCAAGAATTGAATGCCAAACATCTTGGCCAATAGAGGCAAAGCTCCAGCTGCCGCCCAGATCCCAATTACGATCCCCGTCTTGCCAAGCGATTGACCTGGCGCATTTCCTCGTTCGCTCATCTCTCTCCGCATTTCTCTCGACAGAGTGCACATTTGCGCACCTGTGACAGGGCGGGGGTTGTAGCGTCAAGAGCATCAATCACTGAGTGAAAACGACTTCTAACGATGGGATTCGAACCCACGATCCCTTGCCCCCCGGAGAGCGGGCTATTTTTGCGCGGCCCTCGTAGCGCAGGTGGTTGAAGGCTCTCCAGTCATCCTGTTCGGGACTTAGTTCGGGACTCCGTGACTCGTTTTTGCTTTAGCCGGATGGCTTTAGCATTGCGTCGTGTGTGTGTTCCACGAAGAGCGGATCGTCTTCCACGGTCTGCGCAAAAATGCGGTGATCAATCTGTTGGAGGTCGGTTGCACCGAGAACCAGGTCGGGGCGATCTGCAGCATGTCGGCGCAGATGGTTCAGGACTAC
Source organism: Ensifer sp. GW823-FHT05D09 (assembly GCF_058795755.1). Lineage (NCBI taxonomy): Bacteria > Pseudomonadati > Pseudomonadota > Alphaproteobacteria > Hyphomicrobiales > Rhizobiaceae > Ensifer > Ensifer sp. GW823-FHT05D09. The sequence goes on from NZ_JBXAIA010000003.1 coordinate 2,362, forward strand.
GGCCGAGAGGTCGCACTGCGGTCATGGGCGAAGGATGCAATGAAGCTTATGGAGGCTCGCTGGAGCGAGATTGAACCGGCTGCTTTCCGAAACAAGACCGGAACATGAATTGGAAACCGTTTCCAAATTGTTGGAAACTGGCAACGTTTTACAGAGCAGAAAAATTGGAATTTAGTCAGCGTTTTCAAGAAGTTTTGGTGGGTGATCACGGGCTCGAACCGTGGACCCGCTGATTAAGAGTCAGCTGCTCTACCAACTGAGCTAATCACCCATCCAGACCGCTTCGCTGTGTGTCGCCAAGGAGCGTTACAAGAAGTCGATCTTGAAGTTAATGCGAGGCTGATATAAGTCCCGCCAAGTCGTTGTTTTGGTGGGTGATCACGGGCTCGAACCGTGGACCCGCTGATTAAGAGTCAGCTGCTCTACCAACTGAGCTAATCACCCATCCGGACCGCCTCGGCGTTTGCCGCTGCGGTCTGGAGGGGCGTATAAAGGCGTTCCCTCACCTTGTCTAGCGTCGATTGCAAAATTTCTGAGAAAAAATTCCAGCGGCCCGGAAAGCCGGCTTTTCCACAGGCGTCTGCCGCACCCCTGGCGCGTTGCGCCCGGGACGCTGGCGGCCAACTCACTGAATCGACACGCCCTCCTTGCCAATATTTGACCGCCACGCCACAGCCAGGCTGATATCTGCCTGCGGCCGCATGCGCCGCGTCAGAGCAAAAGTTCGCCGGCGGCGATCTTCACCGCATGGCCGCCGATGCGCGCCGAGTTGATCCGGCCGCCCGCCACATCGAGATGCAGGTGGATGTAGGACGGCCGACCCATTTCCACCCCCTGCTCGATCAGGAAGGGATGGTGACCATCGACCAGCTGGTCAAAATGGTGGATGGCGCCGGAAAGGGCTGCGGCAGCAGACCCCGTTGCCGGGTCCTCGAAAATGCCCATGTCAGACTTGAACATGCGGGTGTGGAACCGCGCCGTGTGATTGATGCCGCCGCGACAGTAGAGATAGGCCGATGCCAGCCGACCTTCGGCAAGCGGTGCCAGCTGCTCCCAACGCTGCGGGTCGAACTCGACGTTGGCGACGGCGGAGACATCGTGCAGCGGCACCATGACGAACGGCGAGCCGGCGCTCCAGAAAGACGGCGCATGATTCTCGAAGCCGATCTGCGAAGTCTTCAGGCTCAGCGCATCGGCCAGCGCTTGTTTGTCGAAGCGGGCGTCGAGCCGCGCCGATTTGCGCGGCAGGTCGAATTCGGCAAAGCTCGCCTCGCCGGGCTTGATGCGCACGGCGCAACGCACCGGCCCCACCTTTTCCTCCAGCACCTGCACCAGATCGGCATTCTCCTGCGATGTGCCATGCGCTGCCTCGGCGATCGCCACGGCCGCGCCGACCGTCGGGTGCCCGGCGAAGGGAAGCTCATGCCCGGGCGTGAAGATGCGCAGCCGCGCCGTGTGCGCAGCGCCCCCGGGCCTCCGGATGAACACCGTCTCCGAAAGGTTGAATTCCTGCGCGATCGTCTGCATCGCCTGATCGTCGAGCGCATCCGCCCCGAAGACGACGGCCAGCGGATTGCCCTCCAGCCGGTTCTGCGTGAAGACATCGTAGATCGCGTAGCTGAGCGGCATTTATTTCCCCTTGCGCATATACTCCGGCCACGAACTTGCAATGCCATCGGCCGGGCGGCAAGCGCAAAAACGCCATCCCGCGCGGCGCCGTTCGCTATCGGGATACCGCTGCCGCACCCGGCCGAAAGCGTTGCCGCCATTGGCTTCTCGCGACGCCTGAGCGGTACAATCGACCGGTCCCTCCGCCTGCCGGTGACGGGAATGTGATCGCTGCTGTTCGCAAGGCTCGACCGCGACGCGGATTTGGTGTTGATCTATCGCCTGCCGCCCGAACAATGCCTTGGGCTCGGGCCACGACATCCATTCAGCCGGGAGCAAGAAGCACGCCGCATGAGACCGACCCTGGACACCGTGGCTTAGGCAATGCGGCAAGCGATGCAGCGGACGGATGACCGGACGATCTGGGGCGCGTTGGCGCTCGCACTGATGCTGCACGCCCTCGCCTTCACGGCGCTCTCGCGCCTTCCCCCCAAGTCGATGCCGCCACCTCACGCAGAAGGCAGCATCGACGTCGAAATCCTGGCCGAAATGCCGCAGAAGGAGACGCTGATACCGTCGCGCCCCGCCGAGGCGAGCCAGCCCATGAGAGAAACGCAGCACGCGGAACCGAAAGCGCACCCCGATAGCAACGCTCAGCGCCGCGCCGCAGCCACACCCACGCGGCAGCCGCAGCCGCTGGGCATGGTGCACGCCGACACGCTCTATTCCGCCGGCATCCTGGCTTCGCCGCGCAGCCGACAGGCGCGCAAGGGTCTGGCGCAGCTGGCACCTGAAGAGCGGGTAGTGCAGCTCTGCAATCTGGAAGCGATGGAGCAGGTTCACCGTTGGAAAGCGGACTTCGATCCGGACTTCCTCGTCGCCTATGCCTTTTCAGGCGTGCGATTGTCAGGTGGGGTGTTGAAGGCCAATGGCGGGGCGTTTCGCAGCGAGCGGCAATGGTGGCGCATCGCCTATTCCTGCGAGGTCGCTGCGGACGGCAATTCCGTCGTCGGCTTCGCGTTCAAGGTCGGCGACGCGATCCCCCGTGACCAATGGCAGGACCTTGGCCTTCCCGTCGCCGACGCTGCCGGGGACTGAGGGCCCGGGAAACCTGAGCCGTCAGGCCGCATGATCGGCCCGGTGCAAAACCGCCCTTCGGCGCCCGCCAAGCCGCCGTCGCTTGTTGCCGCGGCAGAACTCGAAAACATGCTGCGTTGCATTAAAGACGCCATGTAATTCTCTGAATCGATTCAAGCATTTATCCCTCGCCCCTTGAACCCTGCGGACCGTCCCAGGCTGCACAGCCCTGACTGACCGCGCCGCTTCGATGGCGCGAACACCAATCTCGCGGTTGCATCGACACCGCTGCCTTCGCCCGACTGATCGCTCATAAGAATCAAACATTTGACACATACCAACCGTATGGTATGTTTTCCACATGCCCAGACCGACCAAACAATCACCCGAACGCGGCAACGCCCGGCACCGGCTTCTCGAGGCGGCGCGCGACATCATCCGCGCCAAAGGCTTTGCCGCCACCAGCGTCGAGGATCTCTGCCGCGCGGCCGACGTCACAAAGGGCGCGTTCTTCCATCATTTCGCCAGCAAGGACGCGCTCGGCGTCGCGGTCGCCGATTTCTGGGCGGAAACGACGACCGACTTCTTCGCCGCCGCGTCGTATCACGCGCCGCCCGACCCATTGGCGCGTGTTCTCGCCTATGTCGCGTTCCGCAAGGCGATCATCCTCGGCGAGATTGCCGAATTCACCTGCCTGGTCGGCACCCTGGCGCAGGAGGTCTATGCCAGCGCACCCGACATTCGCGATGCCTGCGGCCGCAGCATCTTTGGCCACACCGATACGCTGGTCGTCGATATCGAGGCAGCGCGCCTCGACCGCGGCGTTGCCGATGACTGGACGGCCGAAAGCCTCGCCCGGCACACGCAGGCCGTCATCCAGGGCGGCTTCGTGCTCGCCAAGGCTGGCAACGATCCCGCGCTTGCACGCGAAAGCCTCGACCATCTCGACCGCTATATCCGGCACCTGTTTCACGTCACCTGAGGAGGATGCGACATGAGCGATACCACCCATATCGGATGCGCCTGCGGACAGACGCGGCTCAAGGTGCAGGGCGCGCCGATCCTCGTGTCGGAATGCCTGTGCGACAGCTGCCGGGCGGCGGCCACCCGCCTCTCGACCCTGCCCGGCGCCCGCAACATCCTGACCTCCTACGAGGCCACCCCTTCCGCCGAATATCGCAAGGACCGGATCACGATTATCTCCGGTGAGGAAACCTTAAGCGAATTCCGGCTCTCCCCCGACGCCGGCTCACGCCGCGTCATCGCCACCTGCTGCAACACGCCGGTCTTTCTGGAGATGAAGGGCGCCCATTGGCTGAGCCTCTACCTGCACCTCTGGCCCCAGGCAACGCGCCCGAAGGCAGCGCTGCGCACCATGGTCGGCGACCTGCCCGATGCTTCGAGGCTGCCGAAGGACATTCCCAACCTGAAGACCCATACCGTGTCGTTCTACGCCAAGCTGCTCTGGGCCTGGATCGCCATGGGCTTCCGCAATCCGAAAATCGCGATCGCACGCAAGATCGAGGCCTGACGGCTGGGCCGAAGCATCGGCGCCTTGCTGTGGCCATCCAGGTGAAAGAGCAGCACGTGAGCGGCGAGACCCTGCCGGGCGAAATCAATACTGATTGTGCCGTTGCCTTTGGCATGTATGGTGCCGGCCATGGACAAGACCACGACATTCCCGCTTTCGCTCCCAGGCTATGAAATCGAAGGGCTGATCGAAGCGGATGCGTCGCGGTTGATGCCGCTTTTTCATAGCTGTCAGGACTATGTGGTGCTGGAACGCGGCCACCCGCCGGACGCCGCCGTGGCGCTGGAGGAATTTCGAAGCTTTCCGCCCGGACGAACCGCTGCCGACAAATTCGTCTTCGGCTTGAAGTCAGCCACCGGCGCGCTCGCCGGCATGCTCGCCTGCGACCGCGATTATCCGCAGGAGAAATCCTGGTGGATCGCGCTTCTGATGATCGACCCGGCCCTTCGCGGGCAAGGCGTGGCGAAAGCCCTGTGCGGCGATTTCTTCGGGTGGCTGAAGACGCAAGGGGCCGACCGCGTGGAACTCGCCGTCTTCGCCGAGAACGTGGCCGGACTTTGCTTCTGGCAAGGTCAGGGCTTCACGCTGGTTCGAACCGCAGGGCCGGTCGCAATCGGCATGAAGCAGCATAGTCTGCAGGTTTTGGCCCGGCCGTTATGAACGGCTGAACGCTGCAAAGTTAGCCTAGAAGCCTAATCTTCCGCTTGAAAAGCGGCGCCTGTTGGGGCAACAGCGCCTGCGATTTTCGATCATTGGCCGCCATCCGCGCGTCGCATGCGCATGCCCGGGGACTTTTACGCCCTGCCGAACGCGCCGCAAAGCTCACGGCGACGTTTCCAGAGCGCTGCAGGTGCCGCAGCAACACGCTGCGGCCACGCTCCGTGTCATCACGCGCTGCCGCGCGGGATCACCGCTTGCCGTCGAACAGCCAGGTAAGGATCGGCAAAATGAACGGCGGATAATTGTGCGCACCCGGGTCCGGCCCCCAGATGGCAATCGCCTCGTCGATCTCAGGCTCCGGATCGTCGGCGATATGGGCTGCCACCTTTTCGACCAGCGCTTCGGCCGTCTCCGCCACGCGGTAGAGCCGGAACACCGTCACCGCCCGCCCCATATGGAGCACGTGGTAGCCAGGCTCGGCAGTTGCCGCGCCGAGGTCGATGCCGGTCTCCTCAAGCGCCTCCCGACGGATATTGCCGGCGATATCGCAGCGCCCGTCGACGATGTCATCAGGCTCCAGCGAGCCTGAGGGGCTGTAGACCCGGGCCGGATTGGCCGTGTGCGAGCCCATGCGCACGAGGATCAGCGCGCCATCGGAAGACACAATCACCGGCATGGCGAACAGGTGGAAGGCGGCGTCCGTGCGCGTCTTTCGCCACCACAGGAAGGTCGAATAGGGCACCACGTGCCCCTCGCCCACCACGCGGCCGTGCTCGATGCGAAGCGCCCGCTGCAGCACCATGCGCCCGTCGAAGAGGTGCGGGTTGGCGGCGATTTCCGCCCGCCAGTTTTCCTGGGCGGCCCCCACCTGATCCAGATGGAAAGGGTGCGGACTGTCCTTGACGCGGATATCGACGCCCGAGATCGGCAGGATTTCGCCTTCGTCAGGCCATTCAGCCGTGTTGCTTTCGAGGATTGCCATCGTCACACGTCCAGCGTCATCGCCACGGGGCAATGGTCCGATGCCTTCGGCCGGTCCCAGCCGGTGCGCGGATAGCGCTCCACCTCCTGTCCCGGCGGAAAGATCGTGCGGAAGGGCTGGCCGCCGCGGATGATTTCCGGCACCTGGGATGCGTTGCGCCGGGCAAGGGCTGGCGACAGCCAGATATAGTCGAGCTGGCAGAGGTGCCGCTCCTGCGGCCCGCGGCTGTGAAACAGCGTCCAGCGGTCGAGCACTGGCCGGCGCAGCATCGGGTTCTCGACGAAACCGTCCGCCGTCAGCGCGTCGAGCGCGCTTTGCTCTTCCTCGCGCGGCACGAACTCGTAGCCGTTGCGGCGGTCGCCGAGAATGTCGACCTTCTCCTGGTAATCGTTCATGTCGCCGCAGATCGCGAACATCTTGTCGGCCGTGTGCCCGCGGCCGAAGCGGCTTTCGATGATGTGGCGCACGGCTTTCGCTTCCGCCACGCGCACCGGCATCGTCGCCTGGCGCCCGTCCATCCCGTCGCGCGCCGGGCCCATGGATTTGAAATGCACCACATAGAGCGTCAGCGGCCGCCCGCCGATGCGCAGATCCAGCTCCAGGCAGTCGCGCTTGAAGATCCGGTCGGTCGGCCGGTTGGAGGAAGCGAGCGCATCGTTGAAGATATCGAGATCCGCATAGGTCAGCCCCGCGTGGCTTTTCACCTCGAGGCACTCGATCGGCTGGCCGTCGCGCGTCTCCTCGCGCATCAGAACCGCCACATCGATCCCACGCGAATCATTGCCCTCGATCAGGTATTTCTGGCGATAGCCGTTGCCGACCATGCGGAAGAGATAGTTGTATTCGAACGCCTGCAGCGACGCCATGTTGTCGGCCTCCTGCAGGCAGAGAATATCCGCATCGCAATCGGCAATCGCGAGCGCCGACATCTGCCGCGTATCGTCCGTATGGGCGATCGTGCGCGCCTCTTCCAGCCGCTGATACTCTGCCTCGCTCTTCACCTCGAAGAGCCTCAGCACCCGATCCTGCTTGAGCTGATTGCGAAAGCCGGAAAAATCGAAGCGGCTCATGAGATTTTCAATATTGAAGGTGGCAAGTCTAAGGGACATCAAGCAATTCCATGACTGAAGTGCCGCGGAGATTAGGCATTGAGCCGCAAATGTCGAGGATGATTTGGCCGGGGGTGGCGTGAGGAGGGATCGCCTTGCCAGTGGCTGGCGTTAACGCCTTGGCGAAACGCTCATCGTCTGCGATGTCGATTACATGAGGCCGCGCCGCCTCTGGGCGACTGCTGCAGAGCGGCAATACCTGCTGCCCCATGGCCCTCCCGCGTGCGCAACGGGTCTCGATGTGCTCCCGCCATCCACATGACGATGGTGTGTGGGCCAGCGGACCTTGCCATGGTGGCTATGCCGGTGAATGACGCCATGTGTCTTCTGTTGACATATGAGGGACAGCCCATAAGCTGCGCGCACGCCTTTGAGATCGACACCGTTACCGGAGACAGGGATCATGCAGGTGCCCCTCAGACACGCATGGCCAAGCGCATGAGACGGTTTCTGCTCGTGAGCCTCGCCCTTTGCTTTTCGGCCTTGGCGACCGCCGCCGCAACGCTCGACACCATTACGAAGCGCGGAACCGTACGTATCGGTTACATCTCTGATCAAGCGCCATTCTCCTCCGCCCAGCCGGGTGCCGAGCCGGTGGGATATGCCATCGACCTGTGCCGCAAGATTGCTGACGAGATCGAACATCAATCTCCGCAACTGAAACGCGAGTTTGTCGAGATGACGCTCGCCGGCGGCTTCGATGCAGTTGAGAATGAAGATATCGACTTGCTGTGCGGTTCCATCACCGTGAACTTGAAGAGGCGGGAAATCGTCGATTTCTCACAACCGATCTTCCTCACCGGGGCGAGCGCGCTGCTGCGCAAGGATTCGCCCAGCTACCTGCAGGCACTCTTTCGCACCGAACCGGCCATTCACGCCGTCAGCGAGCGCGCTGCCACAAACGTCATCGGTATGCGCGCCAACACGACGACGGCAGGGACGCTTCGCGAGCAACTCGCAACCCAGGAATCGACAACAAAGCTTGCCGATTTCAACACGCATGAGGACGGGCTCCAGGCGCTGGAGGACCGCCGGATCGATGCCTATATCGCCGATCAGGTGCTGCTCATCAACCTTGCCAAGCGGGCGCGCGATCCATCCTCGCTATCGGTCGGCGATCGCCTGATCACGCATGAACCCTACGCGATCGCGTTGCGCCGCAACGACGCCGACTTCCGTCTGCTGGCAGACCGCGCGCTCACGGATTTCTACCTTTCGGACGAGTTTCTGCCGCTGCTGGAGAGCTATTTCGGAGCCGAAGCGCCGATGCTGCACACGCAAATCATCATGCAACACGTGCCATAGGTCGCGTGCGGCGGGCGAAACATGCGATCCGGCGCATGCGAGGCTCGGGCCGGTCGACGCGTTTTGTGGGGCGTCCGAAGACGCTTGGCACTGCGATCCAGACCGCCGTTCTCGCGTAGCGCATATTCGTTGAGCAAGTCCTCGAACGCGTCGGGATTATCCCACCCGCTGTCACATCTCCGGCAGGCCGGCCTTTCGGAATCCGTCGACAAAATGGTCTCGTACAGCTGCATCGCGCAGCGGCTGGGAGCGGAGCCAATGGCCGATCGTGAAATGAGGGTGGGCGATCAGGAACAATTCTGCTTCTCGCCGCGCCTCCTCGCGGTGGCCCAGCTGCGCAAGCGTAGCCGCCAGGAACTTGCGTGAGTTGGTGCGATAGGTGTCTTTCCTGCGCAGTGTAGCGGTTGCCGCCTCGTAGTCGCGCGCGGCGTATTGCGCCTGCCCAAGATGACAAAGATACCAGCAGGCCGGATAGGGATTGAGGCGCAGCGCTTTTTCGATCTGCGCCAGTCCGTCGGCCACCCTGCCGTCGAGCACGGACATGTCGGACATGGCGGCCCAGGTGTCTGCGTGGTTCGGGTCGAGCTCCAGCGCCTTGGCGAAGGCGGCCTCCGATTCCTCCCATCGCCGCTCATAAGCCAGAATGGTCCCAAGGATGTAACGGCAGCCGGCATCGTTGGGATCAAGGTCGATCGCCTTCTGCGCGAGCGTCACCGCCATCCGGCGGTTGGGATCTTCCGGCTCGCCGAAATGCGTCCAGGCAAGCCAGCGGTTGTAGGCGAGCAGACCGACCGCCTCCGCATAGGATGGCTCGAGCTCGACCGCCCGCTGGAGCAGCATATGGGCCTCACGCTCGGTTTGCGGCGACTCTTCCGTCAGCAAGCGGGCGCGCACGCACAGCTCGTATGCCTCAAAGTTCTTCGGCCGCTTGCGCTGCGTCGGGATGGTCAGCCGGCCGACAAGGGCCTCGACAATCTTGGCGTTCACTTCATCCTGTAATTCGAAAACATCTTCCACCGTCCTGTCGAACCGGTCGGCCCACAAGTGCTGGCCGCCGAGCGCATCGATCAATTGAGCATTGATGCGCACACGGCCCATGGCGCGTCGGGCGCTCCCCTCAAGCACGTAGCGGACGCCGAGTTCCTGGGCGACCAGCCTGATGTCGACCGGCTTGCCCTTGTAGCCCTGCACGGAATTGCGCGCGATGACGAACAGGCCGGCAGTGCGGGAGAGGTCGGTGATCAGGTCTTCGGTCAAGCCATCGACGAAAGGCGCGTCCGCTTCATCCCCGCTCATGTTCGTGAACGGCAATACGGCGATCGAGGGACATTCGGGCAGCGGCAATTTGCTCTGCAGCGCATCCGGCCAATGCCACACGTGGACCGGGCGCGTGAGGTTCTTCAGGTAGCGTTCGCCCGCATCGAAGAACCGCTCGCCGATCTTGCCGACGATCTCGCCGTGAACCTTGGCCGAAATGCAGATACCGCCCGGTTCGGCCTGCGTCTCCAGGCGCGCCGCGACATTGACGCCGTCGCCGAGCACGTCCGAGCCGTCGTCGATGACATCGCCCAGATTGACGCCGACACGCAAAAGCAGGCGCCGGTCTGCGGAAGGCCCGACAGCAACAGTGGCCCGTTGCATTTCCAATGCCGCTGCGACCGCGTCGACAGCGCTAGCGAATTCGATCAGGAATCCGTCGCCCATGGCCTTGAAGATGCGACCGTTGTGGCGCATCACGGCCGGCTCGATAACGCCGGAACGCAGTTCCCTGAGGCTCGCCAGCGTTTCGACTTCATCAGCCTCCATCAGGCGTGAATATCCCACCACATCGGCAACGACGATGGCGGCAAGGCGACGCTGAAGAGATTGATCCGTCATGTGAGGACAAGCCTAACGACCGAATTGGCAGGGTATTGTTCGACCGCAGGTGAGTCAACAAGTGGCAGGAGGTCACGCCGGGGCGACGCCCACCCGCACGATCCCCACCGCCACCACATCGCCGACGCCTTTGCCCGGACGCACGCGTGCCGCCAGCGAGACAGAGGAGATCGATCTGGTCTTCGCGCCGGCCCCGATCTTCGCCTCGAACCACCCTGGCACCCGATCACGCTTCAGCCGGACAAGCGCTTCGCCGTGCAAGGAGCGGTGATTGCTGGAGCTTCACGGAACCTTGACTGGCGTCTTTCAAATAGGCCCAGGCGCAATTCATGCCGCTTGACAGTAGAACGAGCCGACAATAGAGACGCATCCAGGTCCACAGGGTGACCTGCCGCTCGCATGGCGTTATCGCCAGTGGTTAACCCCTGCCTTGGACAAGCTGATCGCCATTTCCCCCTAGGGGCAGTTGGAGCGATGGCAATGCGAGCCCCATCAAAATCATCCGACTTGCCCATGACGGGAGTTTTTGATGAGCGACCAATCGTCGTTGCCGGCTGAGCCGAAAAATTCACTCTTGAGTGGATCGATCCGATCCGCCTTCATTCGAACCAGCCTGCCAATCATCGTCGTAACGACGATAAGCGGCCTGCTGACCGTGGCCGATGCCATGCTTCTCGGCGCATTCGTAGGGGCTGATGCCCTGAGTGCGGTGACGTCAGTGTTTCCAATCTCAATGTTGTTGCTGGCTGTCTCGACCATGGTCGGCATCGGCATGGCCAGCATTTTGGGACGTCGACTAGGTGCCAAAGACATGGATGGGGCAATCGGCACCCTCGCTTCGGCACAGGGCCTTGCCCTTGCTGTCGCTGCCCTGGCAATGCTGACTTTTTTTGGACTGGGTGCCCATGTTGTCAGCTTGGCGGCGGGCGGCAACGTCCACCTTGGTGAGATGGGGTGGACTTTCCTTGCTATTTCATTTGCGACCGCACCGGCAGGGTTTCTGCTCTCTGTGCACGTCGACGCGCTCCGCATGGAGGGGCGGGTTGGCTTCATGGCTATGGCAGGCGTGTTGGTGACGCTCGCCAATATCGGTTTCAACGCATTGCTGATCGGGGTGTTTGATTTTGGAGTGGCTGGGTCGGCCTGGGGTACGGCCCTGGCGCAGGTATTGGGGCTGGGTGTCGTTGTTGTCTATCGCATGAGTGGCAGAGCAGGCCTGCCGATGGTCGGTTTGAGATACGACGGTGAATGGCGAGAAATGCTGGCCCTTGGGGCACCGCGCAGCCTCAATTTCATCGGTATTTCGCTCGGCTCGGCGGCGGTACTGTTCACCCTGCGACGGCTGGAGCTGCCGCAATCCGACATGACGATCGCAGCATATGGGGTGGTGATGCGCTTGATGACATTTGCCTTCCTGCCGCTGATGGGTATGAGCCTGGCCCTGCAGGCAATTGTCGGCAATGCGGTCGGTGCCAGGCAGGATGAGCGGGCGAAGCAGACGCTTTATTTTTCGCTTGCCGTAAGCGGAGTTTACTGCCTGCTGGTGCAACTGCTGCTGTTTGGTGCACGCGGCTGGCTGGGCGGACTTTTTGTGCCTGATGCCCCTGTCGGGCTGGAGGTGGCACGCATTGTACCACTGTACCTTCCAGCCTATGTCGCTTTTGGCCCGGTCATGATGGCCGCCAGCTATGCGCAAGCCATAGGCAGGGCGCGTCGAGCCGCTTTTCTCTCGCTGGGGCGAGCATATCTGTTCGCGATTCCACTGACCTTGGCCTTGCCCCACATTTGGGGTGAGACCGGTGTGTGGGTCGCCGCTCCGATGGCCGATATCTTGATGCTGATGCTCAGCATGTTGGTTTGGTGGCGTGCCCGCACTTACACCTCGCGAAAGGCCGGCGGCTTCGGATCAGGTTCACTCACTCCATAATTGGGTCATGCCCGCATCGCCACCGACGCGAGCGCGGCATCGGTCGACGAAATCGTTACGTATTTCCCGCTTGCCGGTGGCCCGCCGCCGGCGAGCGCTTACGCAATCGCTGTAATCTCCAGCTCCTGCCCGCCGACTGTCGCCACATCGCCGACGCCCTTGCCAATCAGCACTCTTGCCACCGGCGAGACATAGGAGATCGATCCGGTCTTCGGATCCGCCTCGTCCTCGCCGACGATGCGGTAGGTCTGCACCCGGCCGTCGTCGCGGCAGAAGGTGACTGTGCTGCCGAAGGCGACCACGTCGGTCGAGGTTGGGGCAGAGACGAGTTCGGCGGTGCGCAGCCGTTCGGCAAGATAGCGAAGGTCGCGCAAGGGACCGGCCGCCTGGCGCCGGCGCTCGTTCACGTCGTCGATCCCGCTCGTCGCATCATAGGCCGCGCGTGCCTCGCGCTGCTGCTCTTCCAGTGCCTTCAGCCCCGCTTGCGTGACAAGGTTCGGATGCGGCGAAACCGGGCGGTCAGGCAGAAGTGTTTCCGCAGCGGTTTCGGCACTTTCTTCCTTGGTAAAGGCAACACTCACGATCGAACTCCGTTTCGGCGCAGGCCGGCTTTTACATAGCATCCGGGCGAAAGCCCACCACGGGCAGAACCGAAGCGATGGATGCCCGAGCGCAAACGATGATATTGCCTCATCCGTTCGCAGCGGTCACCCCGCATTGTCCCGATGTCCGCCGATAACACCGTCACCGGCCGGCGACACGCTCTTTTGGCGGGGTCAACGCGCTCGCGGCTCCAACACCGTCACAATGCGAAAATCCTCTGACGACCGGCGGAAAATGCCAGCAGTACGCCTCCATAAAAACAACGGGATACCGCGATTTTCTGACTCAGTTTGTGACGTGAAAGACCAAGCCCGGCAAACCACCCTGCCGCCGCGCTGCGCTCGGCGCGGCGCGGCGGTCGCCCTCGAACAACGGCCCGCCCTGCAGCGCGAGTTCATCGCGCGCCAGTGCCACCAGCGCACCGGCCTGCCCCGCGGCCGCCAGGAGGAAGGCCTCGTCGAATCGGCCGGCCAGTTCCGGATCGAGACGAAGCAGCAGCCGCGGCAGCCACTTGCCCTTGCCGGACCAGCAACCGCGTCCAAGGAGCGCTAGGTCGCACAGCGGCTGGTGAAGGGCGCTAGCAATCGCCCGCACCTCCGCCTCTGGCCGCTCGTCCTTCAGGTCGTCGAGCAGGTCGGTGATCTGGTAGCGCAAGAGGTTGCGCCGCTCGGCGCCGATCTCGCCTGGCCCTCGCGCAAGCGCTGCGCTTGCCTCGGCCTGCAGGCTGCTGCCGCGTTCGATATTCCGGCCGATCACCGCGCCGCCCGCCAGCATGTCGAGAAGCACGGGGTGGCCGCCCGCAACATCCTGATCGACGAACCAGTTCAGCGTTTCGAAATCGTGGACGAATGCCTCGACGGGAAACGCGTCCGTCGTAAAGCTTTCCCGCCAGGCGCTTTCCAGGGTCTCATGCAGCACGACGAGATCGATATCCGAAGACGGCGTGCCCTCGCCACGCAGGATCGAGCCCGCGACGATGGCAAAGGCCGCGTCCGGGAAGCGCTCGCGCACAATCGTTTCCGCCGTGCGCACCGCCGCCAGGCGCTGCTCCACCTTTCTTGCGTCTTCGGCGAGATCCGCCTGGCTGCTTTTTTCGTTGTTCGACAAACCCGTCCCATCCCCAAAACGAAAAATCCCCCCGCGGCCGTCATCTCACGGGAGGATTCGTGACTGAAAGGCAAAACCTGCCGTCGCCGCTTTTCGGCGGCAACTCGGGCGCTCCTCGTGTTACTGCAGCGTGCGCGTCGGCGCCTGGCCGGGCTGGCCGGCCGATGCCGCCGCACCCGCCGGGTCTGCCGTGTTGCGCTGGCCGTCGAGGCCCGTTGCCACCACCGACACGCGGAACGTGCCGTCGAGTGTGCGGTCGAAGATCGAGCCGACGACGATGTCGGCCTCGTCGTAGACTTCCTCGCGAATGCGGGTCGCCGCTTCGTCGACTTCGAACAGCGTCATGTCCATGCCGCCGGAGATCGAGATCAGCACGCCCTTGGCGCCGCGCATCGACACTTCGTCGAGCAGCGGGTTGGCGATCGCGGCTTCCGCCGCCATCAGCGCGCGGCCCTCGCCGGTCGCCTCGCCGGTGCCCATCATCGCCCGGCCCATGCCCTTCATGACCGACTTCACGTCGGCGAAGTCGAGGTTGATCAGGCCTTCCTTGACGATCAGGTCGGTGATGCAGCCGACGCCCGAATAGAGCACGCGGTCGGCGATCACGAAGGCGTCGGCAAAGGTGGTCTTGGCGTCGGCGATGCGGAAGAGGTTCTGGTTGGGGATGACGATGACGGTATCGGCCGCCTCGCGCAGACGCTCGACGCCCTCTTCAGCCATCTGCATGCGGCGCTTGCCTTCGAAGCTGAACGGCTTGGTGACGACGCCGACGGTTAGGATGCCGGCCTTGCGGGCTGCCGCTGCAATCACCGGGGCAGCCCCCGTGCCGGTGCCCCCGCCCATGCCGGCGGTGACGAAACACATATGCGTGCCGCCGAGGTGATCCATGATCTCGTCGATCGATTCCTCCGCGGCCGCCCGCCCGACTTCCGGCAGCGAGCCGGCGCCCAGTCCCTCGGTCACCTGCGCGCCCAGCTGGATCAGCCGCGATGCCTTCGACATCGCCAGCGCCTGCGCATCGGTGTTGGCCACGATGAAATCAACGCCCTGCAAGCCCTCGGCGATCATGTTGTTGATGGCGTTGCCGCCACCGCCGCCGACACCGATCACGGTGATCTTCGGGCGCATCTCGGTGATCGTCGGCTTCTTGAAATCGTTCATGGCTTTGTCTCCTAGGGCGAACGCCGCCAAAACAACGGATCGGGGCGAATCAGGCAGCTGTTATTTTAGGAATTGAAAAAAGCCACGGAGAAGGCAAGAGAAAAGGGGAATGTCACTTTCCACACATGATTTGTAATTTGGCGTCACGGCGGAATTTCAGGTTGCCGGCCGGATCGCGCCGTCGGACTAATTAAGTCATTTTATCAGAGACTTGATTCAACTGCACCGCTGCAACCACCATTTGCCCCGGATCGAACCAGCAGCACTCTCTTCTGGCTTCGGCAGACCGAAAAGGTGCAGCACATCTCTTCCCGCTCCCTGTCAATTGGGAAACAGCGTCATCGCAGCACCCAAATGACGCAGACGCGAACTCCGAAATTGCGGCGAGGTTTTGCCCCTCACCCCAACCCTCTCCCCGCTTGCGGGGCGAGGGAGACCCGAGATTGCGGCCCCGTTTCAATCCCAGCACTTCTCCCATTCCCTCCTGCTGGATGAAACGCTGGGCGCGCCACACGCCCCTTCTCCCCGCCTGCGGGGAGAAGTTCCCGGTAGGGGGATGAGGGGCTGAGCGGAATGCGCGGGACGACAGTCGCGGCGCCGGTGGCGGCAGTCGCGCCAATCTCCTGCCTAAGCCGCAAAGCTCGGCCGCGCCCGCACCCGCTCAAGCCAGCGCTGGACGTTTGCAAGATCGCCCGGCACCTCCATCCCGAAGACATCGCCGAGCCAGGCGCAGACGCCCGCGGTGATATCGGCGATCGAGAATGTCTCGCCGGCAAGGAATGCCCGGCCGTCGGCAAGCTCCCGGTCGAGCCAGGCCCATTTTTTCGGCACCGCCTGTCGCTCGGTCTCGGCAAAGGCAGGAAACTGCGTGAGCCTCTCCTTGAAGAAGGCATCGGAATGCAGCGCCACGTTGCCGATCGTGCCGAAGATTACCAGCTCGGCCCGCCGGTTCCACATCTCCACCCTGGCGCGGCTGACGGCGTCGCTGCCAAAGAGCTGCGGCTCGCGGTGCGTCTCCTCGAGATAGCGGCAGATGGCAACGCTCTCGGTGATAACTGTGCCGTCGTCGAGCTCCAGCACCGGGATCTGCCCGAGCGAATTGAGCGCCAGGAACGCCGGCGCCCTGTGCTCCGCCTTCGAAAAATCGACATCCACCATCGGCAGCTCGATCCCCTTCTCCGCCATGAAGATGCGCACCCGGTACGAATTCGGTCCCATGCCCTGATAGAGTTTCATCGCTTCCTCCCATCGACTTGCGCGACACCACCGTCGCCCGTTCGCTGATCCCAGCACTATGCCATACCAGTTGCTTTTAGCAACCAGTTTTATTTAACGTATCGGTTTATCTCCGGAGAGAGGATAGACCGCGGGGTAAGGCAAGTCGGAAACAGATGATCGGCCAAGCCAGCCGGGTCAGCAAAGCTGACCCGGGTCAGCCGAGTTGACCTGGGTCAACTGAACTGACCAGGCCATACCGGGCAAACGCGTGCAGGCACATGCGAGCGGCCGCGCCACCTATGCCAGATTTGACAGGAGCAGATGTCGGTGGGCCTGGAACGCGGCCCGCTCCTGACGCCAGTGTTCGAGATGGCCGTCGCGCGCCAGCCGTTCGGCGACATCAGCTCCGAGCATCGAGACCATCGCCGCCTCGTCGCCCATGTGCTCCAGCACCGCCTCAACCATGGCAGGAAGTGCGGCGTCACAGGCGATGCCGTAGCTGTCGCAGAACAGCCGCAGGCGCGCGCTGCCGTTTCGCAGATCATCGAATGCCGCAGCCACCATTTCGCTCGAATGAAACGACAGCGGCACCGTCCAATAGGCGAGATAGGCAACGTCCCTCAACCTCGGCCCCGGCCCGGCGAGATCGAAATCGATGACCGCGGCCGGACGACCGTCGCGAAAGATCAGGTTGTAGGGCGCAAAATCATTGTGGCAGATGACCTCGTGGCGCGCGCTGTCCGGATACCGGAAAGCCCAGCGATCGGACGCTGTGTGGACGAAATCGACCGTTGCGTCGTGATAATCGCGAAGCAATCGGGCAGCAGCAACCAGCGCCTGCCCGTCCTGCCACAGTTCCGGCGCGCAGTCGGCCTGACCGTCGAGAAAGGCGAGGATCTCGCGCCCCTGCCCGTCGATCCCCAGAAACCGTGGTGACGCGCCGAAGCCCTTGGCTTCCAGGTGAAGCGACAGCCGGTGGATGCTGGCGCTTTGCGGCCCCATCCGCCGGCGCACGGTGTCGCCGATCCTGACGACACCGGCATTGACGTTGCCGCCCGAAAGCGTCGTCGCTGCAGCATCCAGATCTTGGCTCATCGGCTCACCTCTCGCGCAACCCATGGCCGCGGCGGGAAGGTCGGCTGCCGGCGCGCCGCTGTCAATGCGGGCGGCGTAATGCACCGTTTCCCGCCTCCGGCCCTCTGGTGTTGCGGGGTGGTCCGTTCGCATGCACACAAGCGGGTTGATTGCCGCCCGGCCACATGGTCTGTTGCCGCAAACAGGAGCCGCCCATGTCAATCAGAGCCCTCGCCCTTGCCGCCATTGCATTTTTCAGCGCCGGCGCTTCCCAGGCCGCCCTTGCCCCCAACTTCCAGCGCGCCAACGAGTTGACCGCCATCATCACCGCCGTGGCAGAGGCCGTGCCGAAATATCCGATCGACAAGATCATCAAGCAGGGACGTGATCGCTATGCGGTGATCGCCGGCGAGTGCACCGTCATCGCCCGCATCGTCGGCCTGCCGGCAAAGCCCGGGCTGGTCGGGCCGAAGCAGTTCAAGGTCGAGCTCGAAAGACCCCGCTGCGATTGATGGCTCTGGCGCCCCTTCGAACCGGCGCCGATCCCGCCGACATGCGGGCGCCATCAACGCCCGCCTGTCGCCCTCAAAGCCGCCAGGCGCTCGCAATCGCAAAATTCGCCTTCTGCCCGACGGGGATCGCGGTATCGCCATAGGCCTTCAGCGCCTGGCCGTCCGGCAGAGCCAGCGTCAGGGCGAAGCGTTCGCCCTCATAGACGCAAGCCTTCACTTCCAGCGCAATGCCCTCGGCATCCGGCCGCACATGCTCCGGCCGCACCAACACGTCGCGGTGAAGGCCGGCAGGCGCTGACCCGATCGCCCCGCGAAGCTGCGGCCAGGCGAGCGCGCGCGGCGCATGCTCGGCCACGGGCACCTTCAGGATCGAGCCGCGGCCGATGAGCCCGCCGACGACGGTGCCCTCGGGCCGTGCGTAGATGTCCGCCGGCGCCGCCAGCTGTACCAGCCGGCCCTCCGACATCACGGCGACATCGGTCGCCAGCGCCATCGCCTCCGACTGGTCGTGCGTCACATAGACCATCGTTGCACCGGAGCGTTCGTGGAAGATGCGGAAGGTTTCCTCCATCGACTTGCGCAGATGCTGGTCGAGATTGGCGAGCGGTTCGTCGAGCAGCACCACGTCAGGCGACGTCACCAGGCAGCGCGCCAGCGCCACCCGCTGCCGCTGCCCGCCGGAAAGGGCTGCCGGCCGGCGCTCGGCATAATCGGTGAGTTTCACCAGCGCCAGCGCCTCGCCCACCTTACGCCGCCAGGTCTCGCCGGAGATGCCGCGCACCTTCAGGGGATAGCCGACATTTTCCGCCACCGTCATATGCGGCCAAAGCGCATAGGACTGGAACACCATCGCCATGTTGCGCTTTTCCGGCGGCAGCGCCCGCGAAGCATCCGATAGCCGGCGTTCGCCATAGTCGATCGAGCCGTCCGTCGGCTGCTCGAAGCCGGCGATCATGCGCAGCACCGTGGTCTTGCCGCAGCCCGATGGTCCCAGCAGCGCCAGAAACCCGCCTTCGCGCACCGTCAGCGAAACGTTGGAGACGGCAGGCCGGCCGCCGCCGAAATCCTTGGTGAGGTGATTGAGGATCAGTTGCGCCACGGCAGCACGCCTTCTGGAAGGTAGTTTGCAAGGGTTTCGAGCGCCGCCATCAGCACTATGACCATGATGACGACCAGCACCGACAGCGCCGAGGCGAGATCGGACGAGCCGCTGTCATCGAGATTGAAGATGGCCACGCCCAGCGTCTGCGTGCCCGCCGACCAGAGCAGCGCCGAGACCGTCAGCTCATTGGCGGCGATCAGGAACACGAGGATGATCGAGGCACCGGCCGCCGGCGCCACCAGCGGCAGGATCACGTCGCGCATGCGCCGGAAGAAACCAGCACCCGATAGCCGTGCCGCCTCCTCCAACGACGGGTCCATCTGCAGGAAGGCGCTCATCACGGGCTTCAGGCTGACGGCAAGGAACGAGGAGAAATAGGCGATTAGGATGATCCAGATGGTGCCGTAGAGCGAGACATTGAGGATCGGCAACGGCGCTGCGAAGGTAAGGATGAAGGCGACCGCCAGCACGATGCCGGGCAGCGCATAGGGGATCTCGATCAGGATGCCGAGCGTGCCGGCAAGCACACCCTTGCGCCGGTTCATGAGATAGGCGGTCGGCACGGCAACGACCAGCAGCCCGAGGGCGGCCGAACTGGCAAGGAACAGCGAATTGCCAAAGGCGCTCAACGTCATCGTCTGGCGAAACAGGATTTCCTCATAGGCGCGCAGCGACACCGTCTGCCAGGTGAGCGGCACGCCATAGGCCGGCACCAGCGAACTGGCGATCAGCGCCGCGAACGGTGCCACCAGAACCAGGAACAGGATCGCCGCCAACCCAAGTTCAACCAACACCCGGAAACGCCCGAGCGAAAACGCGGCATTGGCCCCGGAAAGGCCGATGATGCGGTAGTCTTTGCCCGAAAGCGCCCGCTGCTGCAGGATCAGCCCCATGGCCGCGATCGCCGCGATCAGGCTGGAGATGAGCGCGATCTCACCGAAGGTGCCCGAGCCGAAGCTTGCAAGCCGCGTGTAAATCAGTGTCGGAAGCACGGAAATTCCGGCGGGAATGCCGAGGATCGCCGGAATGCCGAAATTGCCGACGCCGGAGACGAAGGCGATCGCAGCACCGGCGATCAGCCCGGGGGCTGCCAGTGGTGCGACGATATCGCGGAAGACGCGAAACGGCGATGCGCCGGAAAGCCTTGCCGCCTCCACCCCGTCGCGCGGCGAGGCGGAAAGCCCCGCCTTCAGCGCCAGGAACACCAGCGGCGCGTGCTGCACGCCGAGAAGCAGCGAAATACCGAAGAGCGAGTAGAGCGGCTGCGGGCTTCCGAGCGGCGGCGCGATGCCCAGCGTCTTCAAAAGCGGGCTTGCCGGCCCGGTCATCTCCACCCAGGCAAGCGCCGTGACCTGCGGCGGGATCATCATCGGCAGCATGAAGGCGAAGCTCAGGAAAAGCTTGCCCCTGATATCGGTAAGCGCCACGGCAAAGGCGAAAAGCGCGCCGATCACGACCGAGATCAGCATGCCGCCTGTCGCAGTTATCAGCGTGTTGCGGATGGCGGCATAGGTCGCGGGCTCGGTGAGCACGCCGATGGAATGGCCGCTCGCAAGCCCCGAAAAGCCGGCTTTGGCGAGGCTGATCAGCGGCAGCGCGCAGAGCAGGAAAAGGCAGGCGAGCACGAAGGGCACGAGCCAGCGCGGCTCGCCGGCCGGCGACGCGCCGGGCTTTGCCCGCCTCAGGCGCAAGGGGCCGCCATTGGAAATGCGCAGCCAGCGGGGCCGGCTGCGCATGGTTTCACTCTGTTTCGACATTCAGGCGATCAGTTCGTGCCGAAGATGCCGGAGAAGGTCTTGAGATCGGCGTCGGAGTTCTTCACCGCCGAAGCCGCGTCGATCGGCAGCACCTTGATCGTCTCGCGCGCAGGATAACCCTCGGGCAGCGCCACGCCGTTGCGCGCCGGGATGTAGCCCATCTTCACCGCCGTCTTCTGCCCCTCTTCGGAAATCAGGAAGTCGACAAACTTCTTGGCGGCGTCAGGGTTCTTGGCGGTCTTCAGGATGCCGACCGGCTCGGTGACGGCGGACACGCCTTCCGCCGGGAAGACGAACTCGACCGGAGCGCCCTTGGCCTTCTCGCGGATCGCCATGAAATCGACGATCATGCCATAGGCCTTCTCGCCGGTGGCGACCGCCTTCAGCACGCCGCCATTGCCGCCGGCAGCCGTCGCGCCGTTTTCGGCGAGCGCCTTGTAATAGTCCCAGCCGAGGCCGTCGATGCCGGCGAGCGTCTGCGCGTGGATGAGTGCGGCACCCGAGGTCAGCGGGCTCGGCATCGTTACCAGGCCCTTGGCGTCGGCCTTGGCGAGATCCTGCCAGCCCGCGGGCTTGGTCGAGGCCGAGGTGTTGTAGATGATGCCGGTGGTGATCATCTTGGTGGAATAGTAGGCGCCGTCGGCATCATAGAGTGCAGCATCGTAGCTTGCCGCTTCCGGCGACTTGTAGGCGAGCAGCTGGCCCGCTTCCTTCAGGCGCTGCATCGTCACGGTGTCAGCGATGAGGAGCACGTCGGCAACCGGGTTGCCGGCTTCGATCTCGGCCATCAGCTTGGCCATCAGCTTCGTCGTGCCTTCGCGCACCCATTCCACCTCGACGCCGGGATTGGCCGCCTTGAAGGCGTCGACGGTTGCCTGCGCATCCTCGTTCGGCTGGCTGGTGTAGAGCACCAGGCTCTCGGCAAAGGCGGCGGTGGAAAGCAGCGAGGCGACAAGCGCACCGGCAACGACGGAGACAAACGATTTCATCGACATATCCTCGGTTCAAGATGGCGCCGAGGCTTAGTGCGGATGTTTTACAGCGGTGTGACAGGTCTCACTCATGAGCGTTCGTTCAAGACCCGACCTGTGGATGCAGGCGAAGTTCATCGGGGCGTCGAAGGAAGGATGCCGCGGTAGCGCACATGCACGTTCGCCAACATATACAGGAACTCGCTATCACTATACTGCGCATAGTCGTAAACCTTGTAGACGCGAGCGAAATTCTCTGCCGCAAGCTTGGACTCCGGACCGAATATGTTGTCGACTTTACCAAAGTAGAAACCGAGATCCTTGAGATATCGCTGGATCAGACGAACGTCGGCCCCTGCCGCGTGAGCTTTCAGCTTCTCGAACTCCTCCTTTACGAACATGGACAGACGATCGTCGCTCCTCTTCGTGCAAAGCAACGTACAGCCAAGGTTCCCCACCTCGATCGCTGTGCTTATCGCATTCAGGATGAGATCGTAGTTGACGTGCGCTCCGCTCAAGGGCGCGGTGGCCACATTGAAGGACAGCATCAGGGAGGCAACCATCGACTTCACGGAAAAAGGGCTATTCAGGGAATAGCTCAGCACTTCGAAGACGCAACCGTCACCTTTGTAATCCGACGACAGATCAAGAACGCTGGCGAGATAGTCGCTATCGACCCCGCTGATCCGGTTGTTTTCGTCGTACCGAAGGCGCCCCTTCGCATCGTCGCTGCCATCCCCGGCGACCAGCACCTGGGTCGCTTCCAGAGAAAGCTCTCTGAGAGCAACCCCAATACGGCGCATGAGGATTGTGGCCATGACCGCCTCTGCCGCAGTCTTTTCCATTCCATGCGCGGGAACCAGGGCAGTCGCTTCGCCGATATACGCTTCAAGCGTGCCGAACGTAGCGTTGAACTCACCCTCTAGCCGACCGTACCAAAGTGGCGACCGCGCTGTCAGAGCAAAGCTCTGGCTTTCCAGTTTCCGCCAGAGCGCCCCGAAGTCATTGATTGTGAGCTCGAACACGTAGGGAATGTCCAAAGCAACATTAAATTCATCCGCCATTGGTTGCCTCCCGACGAACCCGGCACCGCCACCTGAAATAGAGTGCTCCCCAAGGTTACACTCACACATTGGCTGAGGGCGGCATAGCTATCCAAACGGGTTACGAGGCCCGCGTCGGCAGCAACGGGCCATGCGTCCGTGCCCGCATCTGAACCCGCCAGCGCGCCTCCCTCAAAAAAAATCGGCCCCGATGTCACACCGGCTGATCCTGTCTCGTCATGGTATCGGAACCAACGAAAGGAAACGGAACCATGACTGCCAAGATCGACCTTTTCGCCGCTGCCCCGCAACTGATGAAGAGCTGGACCAACGTGTCGATGGCCATCGCCGCCAGCCTCGAGCCCGATCTCATCGAGCTCGTCAAGATCCGCGCATCGCAGATCAATGCCTGCGCCAACTGCATCAATATGCACACGCAGGAAGCCCGCGCCAAAGGCGAGACCGAACAGCGCATCTACCTGCTTTCGGCCTGGCGCGAAGCCCCTTGCTATTCCGAACGCGAGCGTGCAGCACTTGGCTGGACCGAGGCGCTCACGCGCCTGTCGGAAGGTCATACCCATGAAAGCGCCCGTCAGGCGCTCGCCGAACAGTTCACCGAGGAGGACCAGGTGAAGCTCACGCTCATGATCAACGTCATCAACGGCTGGAACCGTCTGGCCGTCGGCTTCGGCCTGTGGATCGAGCCGGCAGCGGCAAAGTCTGCGCAGGCGGCCGCCTGATGGCGGGCAATGCCCATGAGGACGCAGCGGCGGGTTTTGACCCGCTGCGTCCGAAACTCATCCGTGTCGCCTATCGCATGCTCGGCTCGGTCGCCGACGCAGAGGACATGGTGCAGGAGGCCTTCATCCGCTGGATGGGGGCCGACCGCTCAGCTGTGCGCGAACCCGAAGCGTTCCTGCGCCGCACCGTCACCCGGCTCTGCCTCGACCAATTGAAGTCGGCGCGGCTTAAGCGCGAGACCTATGTCGGCCCCTGGCTTCCCGACCCCGTCGTCGAGGAGGAGCCGGAGGAAGACGTCACCCTGCCGCTGATGCTCGCCCTGGAGCGCCTGTCGCCGCTCGAGCGCGCCGCCTTTCTGCTGCACGACGTCTTCGGGCTCGGGTTCGAGGAAGTCGCCGCCACCATCGATCGCGATCCCGCCGCCTGCCGTCAGCTCGCCGCCCGCGCCCGCACCCATGTGCGCGAAGGCCGGCCCCGCTTCCAGGTCGAACAGTCGCGCGGCATCGAACTGGCGGAGGCCTTCTTCACCGCCTCGCGCAGCGGCAACCTGAAGGCGCTCGGCGCCATGCTCGCCTCCGATGTCAGCATCCACGCCGACGGCGGTGGCAAACGCTCGGCCGCCATGCACCCGATCCTCGGCTTCGATGCGGTCATCAAGGTGCACGAGCAATTGGCCGCCCTCTTCCGCAAGCACGGCTCCGATCTCGTGCGCGCCGGCTTCATCAACGGCCTGCCCGGCTTCGTCACCCGCGAGGCCGACGGCGAGCTGCAGTCGACAGCACTCGAGATCGAGGACGGCAAGGTGGTGGCGATCTACATCGTGCGCAACCCGGACAAGCTTGGACATCTGCATTAGCAGATGTCCGCCAGCGGCATGAAGCCGTTGCCCTGATGCGCTCACACGCTCGGACGCCAATTGCTGCGCCGGGCTTATTGCCCGATGCGGCGCTCCTGCATCTCTTCGCCGACGAAACAATTGTAGCCGGCTTTGGCGTCGACGCGTCGCACAAACGGCTCGGATCGCTGAAGCCGGGCAACGTTCGGCCCCCGTATCTCGACGATCAGCTTGCTGAGGATCGCCTCCCGAAAATCGCTCGTATCCGAGACTTTCAGGAGAAAGGCGCCGTCTCCACCGATCACGCAATGCTCGTAATAGGCGTCGAGATCCGGGATCGATTCCAGGTCCCCGCGTGGCAACAGGATCGGCAGTCCGTCGATGACGATGCCCTGGGCGACAGTCGAGTTGCGGGCGACGGGCGCCGGTACGCCGGAATTGTTCGCCCCGTCCCCCGAAATGTCGATCACGCGGCGCACACCGCGAAATGGGCTCAAGCGGAAGAGGTGTCGGGAAAACGCAAGCGCGTTGGAAATCGAGGTGAAGGATATCCGCCGTGTCGGTTGCCGTTGCAAAGTCTCGGAAAACTGGCGGGCGGTGTCGACGCCGTCGATCAGCGTCCAGGGCAAGACCTGCACGGCTGAGCCACCCCACTCGACATAGGTCACCGCGATCCTGCCGATCGGCCCGCTCCGGATGGCAGCGACCAGTTCCGGCTGAAGAAAGGCATCCACATAGCCTTGGCGCTGCAGCTGCTGCTCGTCGATCTCCATCGAATAGGAGACGTCGACGGCAAGGACCAGCTCGAGATCGACGTCAAACGAGGACCGCTCGGCGGACGTGCTGCCCGCCAGGAGACCGACGCAGACAAGAAGGGCGCAGTGCAGTTTCATCGCGGTCGCGAGCCCGTTGCGCGATGATATTACGCCCGTTCGGCGCGCTCGCAATGCGGGGGCGGCGCGCGCTCCATATCGTCGAAGGCGTAAACCACATGGAGCTTCACGACGGTGAGAAATACGTCGACCACGGCGGCACGGACCGCGCACCTCAGCTCGCGTCCGAAGGCCCAAGCCTGGTGTCACCCCTCATTGAGGGTGATCAGGCCGGCCGTCAGACTGCGGCCTGTTCGGCGTCACAGGAAGGCTTCAGGAAGCCGAGAATTTGACCGTTACGCCGCGCTGCCGAAAATACGCCTGCATGAGCTTCCGGCCGGAACGGTTGTTCTGCACGAGCCTGGCCGGGTCGAATACGGCCTCTTTCAAACCCGCCCGCGTCAACGCGGCCTTGAGCGTCGCGATATGCATGTCGATATCGGCATTGTCCGCCTGGAGCGATTCATAAATCCGGTTTGTTGCATCTGCTACGGTCGGTTCGCTCACGATTACACTCCTGTCATTGCCTGGCTGGCGCTTACCACATTTTTCGGCTTGACCCTATTGTGCTGAAAAACGCCCACGTCAATGGGTGGCGGCAAATTGGAGGATTGCGCCCGCCTTCGAAAAGGCAAGCACCGGAAGCATACCAGCGGGAACCGGCCCCTTGCGGTCGAAACGCATTGCAGCTTCGCACCGGAAGGGTCTTTTGTTCGGGGCGGAAATCAGATTTCCTTGAGTTTCGCTGGGCTGTCGAGGCTTCCGATCAAAGTTGCGCTTGCATCATTCAACCCCAAGACAGTGGTTGCGATATCGTGGGCTCGAAAACGATCTACGACCTTGTCGAGCGCCGCCACTGCCGTGATATCCCAGAAATGGGCCTGCGAAACATCGATAACCACGCTCGTACCCTTGGCTTCCTCGATATCGAATGCGTCGATGAAGACATCGGCCGAGGCGAAGAACACTTGCCCTGATACGCGATACTTCACCTGCCCGCGACTGGCATCGGTCTCTGTTTCCACCTTCATCAGGCGGGCAACCTTGAAGGTGAAGAACACGCCGCTCAAGAGAACGCCGATGGTGACGCCGAGAGCAAGGTTGGCGCTGAACACCGTGACAACAACGGTCACCACCATGACGGCGCTGGACATCTTCGGGTGAACGACCAGCGTCTTCAACGACGACCAATCGAACGTATCGATAGACACCATTACCATGATTGCAACGAGGGCAGCGACAGGAACCTGGGAGACCCATGGCTTCAACAGAACCATAAGGACGAGCAGGAATGCGCCGGCGAATAGCGTGGAAAGTCTTCCCCGTCCGCCATATTTCACGTTGCTGACAGTCTGGCCGATCATGCCGCAGCCAGCGATCCCTCCGAACAGGCTCGCGGCCGTGTTGGCGATGCCAAGGCCCGCACATTCCCTGTTCTTCGAACTTGGCGTGCCCGTGAGATCGTCAACAACACTTGCCGTCATCATCGATTCCAAGAGGCCAACCATGGCTATGGCAAGTGCCGGGCCGGCGATGATCGTCAGCGTCTCCAGCGTCATCGGCACGGCGGGCCAGCCAAAGACCGGCAGGGAATCGGGCAATTTTCCGAGATCCGCAATTGTCATGACCGGCAGCTGCAAGGCGATCGATGCGACTGTCAGGACAACAATGCAAATCAACGGGGATGGGATGGCGGTCGTGATCCTCGGTACGAGGTAGATGACTGCGAGGCCCGCCGCCAGCATGCCGTAGGCAAGCCAGTCTCCCCCGACAATATGCGGCAGTTGGGCTGCGAAGATGAGGATTGCCAATGCATTGACGAAGCCCGTCCGCACGGATCTCGAAACGAAGCGCATCAGGACCCCGAGACGGAGAAGCCCGAAAACGATCTGGATCACCCCGGCAAGCAGTCCGGCGGCGAAGAGATAAGCAAGTCCGTGAGCATGAACCAGGGGTGCCGCGACAAGGGCGACCGAGCCCGCAGCGGCAGATATCATTGCCGGACGGCCACCTGTGAAGGCGATGACGATGCCGATTATGAAAGAAGCAAACAGGCCGACCTGCGGATCGACGCCTGCAACGAAGGAAAACGCGATAACCTCTGGAATCAGCGCGAACGTCGCGACGGCCCCAGCGAGCATTTCGCGCATGGGATTGGCGGACCAATCCCGGCGGATCGAAGAAAATTGCATCTGAAGAGTTCTCGCAAAGCATGGCGAACGCGCTCTGCTGAGCGGTCGTTTGAATGGCATGCAGGTTTTGCGTGGTCTGGCGGATCGGCGGCCAGAAGAGCCACCCGGAATTTCACCGGGTCCGTGGTGAGTAAATTCGTAATATCGCAAACTTTCCGCATTGCAATATGAAATTGCAATGGCGGCGATCGGCGCGAAACGGCCGTTCACACGATGAACGGCGGCTTCTCCATTGCGTATGGGTCGAGGCAGGAACTGTCCGGCTACCGCCAATCGGCGATCAGGCGAGGACCTGGTGCGCGCCGGCTTCATCAACGGCCTGCCCGGTTTCGTCACCCGCGAGGCCGACGGCGAGCTGCAATCGACCACACTCGAGATCGAGGACGGCAAGGTGGTGGCGATCTATATCGTGCGCAACCCGGACAAGCTGGTGCATCTGCACTGACGCCGATTGCGCCCAAGTGCGGCTCAGCGGACTGCGGCCGGTGCCGGCGGCGACCCGTTTTACGATGAGCGAGAGCCGGGTCAGCGTCACCGCATGGAACGCACGTCGTTGCCAGTGCTGTGGCGTATGGCGCTGGGCCGATCTGGCGGCTCGACATTGGTGAAATCGGCGATGGCGGAGCAACCATCGACCCGCCTGTTCCCGACTTTTTGGCAATCTGGTATGGTTGCGTGCCATGAGCTTGAGCGTAGGCCATTCGCCATCGAAACGACGAGATGGGTGACGACGGGCCAGGGTAACAGCAGGCACGAGGGCACTTTCGGGGCCACTTCAATGTCGCCATCGCCATCCATCGCAACGCTCGACACCAGAGCGCTCAGGCAGCATTCCGAAGCGCTTTTCAGCCGCTGCCAATGGTCACGGGAGCAATTGCTGTCCTTCCAGGCGACGCAACTGCAATCCATGTTGCAGCACGCCATCCATTCCTCGCCCTATTATCGCGACACCATCGGTGCCCTCGTGGCGCGGGAGGCGGCGCTCGCCGCCTTTCCGGTATTGAACAAGCACGCGCTCATGGAAAACTTCGACCGGATCGTCACCGACACGAGGCTCGACCGACATCAGGTCGAGCGGCACCTCGACGGCGACGATCCGGGAAGCCTGCTGCTTGGTGAGTTCAGCGTGGCCGCCACCGGCGGAACGACGGGCGAGCGCGGGATCACCGCGTTCGACGGCGCTGCCTGGCTGGCTGCGATCGCCACCATGGTGCGCTTTCAGAGAATTATCGGCATCGAGGAAACCACGCGGAGCATGGCGGTCTTTGCGTCGTCCCCTGTCCACATCTCCCATAGGATCGGCGCCGAGTTGCGGGCGATCCGGCCCAAGGCACCCGGGCTGAACGTGCTGATGCCGACCGAGACGATCGTCGAAACGCTCAATGCCTATCAGCCCGAAGTCATTTCGACCTATCCCTCATTCGTACGCGTGCTGGCCGCTGAGCAGGAGGCCGGACGGTTGCGGATCAGGCCAAGGCTATTTCGCACCAGCGCCGAAACGCTGACGCAGGATGTGCGCGCTATCGCAGCCGAGACCTGGCAGGCGACCGTCGCCAACAGCTATGTCTGCACCGAGGCCGGGCCGATGGGTCACGAATGCCTGCGCGCCGATGGCCTGCATCTCGCCGAAGATGCCTTCGTCTTCGAAGTGGTCGATACCGACAATCGCCCCGTCGCTAACGGCACCCAGGGCGCAAAACTGCTTGTGACGACGCTGACCAACCGCACGCTGCCATTGGTGCGCTACGAGATCTCCGACATGGTCACCATGGCAAGCGAACCCTGTCCATGCGGCCTGCCCTTCTGGCGCATCGCCTCGATCGCCGGACGCCGGGAGGAAATGCTTCGTTTCGCCAAACGCGGCGGCGGCACGATCGATGTCCACGCGCACCGCCTGCGCTCGCCGCTGACGGGCACGGCCGGCGTGCGGCAATTCCAGTTCGTGCCGCTGCCCGACGGGCTGGAAATCAGGATCTCGGTGTTTCCAGGGATCGTCGCCGATGCCGTGAGCAGGAAGATCGAGGACGCGATCCGCGCGACGCTCGACGCGGTCGACGCCCAACCTTCAATCCTTGCCGTCAAGGTGGTCGACGCCATCGATCGCTCGGGCGCCGGGGCAAAGGTAAGGCTGGTGGCAACAGCGGCCGCGCGCTCCCCGGATAAGAGATAACACCCGGGGCTGCGTCGTCTGCAGCCCCGGCCACCGTCGCGTCACGCAATCGCACTGGCGGCGACCGCCACGTCGTTGTCCAGCGGATAGACCGGCCGGCGGACGCGTCGGTACGTGCGTGCGCCGATATTTGCGGTGCTCAAGCCATCGGCGTCGACTTCGATGATCTCTGATGCGATCGGGCCGAAGGCGGCGCGGAAATGCTGCTGCGACTTGACGACGACGACGTCGTAGGTCGCGGGCTCGATGCCGACGGCGCGAAAGAGGTTCTGGTCGAGCAACTGCTGGCGCTCGCTCGAAATCAGGATGTCAATGCCGGAGACATGGAAGCGCACGCTTGGGCCGAGAGACGCCGGCAGGCCCTTAAACATCGGCCCTTCGAAGATGATCCGCCCGTCGGAGATCGCCTGCACCGTGCCCTTGACCCGGATCGGCCCGCCGCCGACGGAAGGGTCGATCTTGCAGCCGAGCGTCACCTCGCGCTCGGCCCCGAGCCCTGCTTCGATCAGCTCGGCAACGACCGCCGGGTCGCACATCGCCCCGAAGGCGGCATTGGTGACACCCGCCTGCAAGAGGCCCGAGAGCAGGCAGGTGGAATCGCTATAGGCGCCGCAGCCGGGATTGTCGGAGAAATCGGCGATCACCAGCGGCCCGGGCTTGCGCTTGACTGCCAAATGTTTCGCGATGGCGCCCGGCAGTGCCGTCAGCGGCAATTGTTCATCCTGGTGTTCGCGCCGCTGCCAGATCTCGTCGCAGAGCCGCTCTGCATGCGCGATCGCATCGGCGTCAGCCACCTTCGCCTTGTCGTAGCAGATGACGGCCGAAGGGCCGGTGTTGTGGATGTCGGCGTCGTAGAAGCCGGCATTGATGGAGGTCGCGAGAATACCGTCCTCGCGCGCGATCGCATCGGCGATGTCAAGCAGCTCGGTCATGGCGCAGGCATGGGTGGTGCGGCCATCGTTGCAGCCGTTGATCATCGGCGGCTGGCGAATGGCAATGGCGGGCGCGATCTCGCGGCGCATCGCCGCTTCCAGCAGGGCCCCGGCTTTCGTCGCGCATTCCGCCATGTCCACATGCGGATAGGTGCGGAACGAGACGGCAATGTCGAGAAGGTCAGCCATCTCAGGCGCCGAATTGGCGTGCAGGTCGAAGGTGGCGGCGATTGGCAGGTCGGACCCGACAATTCCCCTCACCACCTGAAGCAGCTGGATCTGCGCGTCGTCTGATGTCTCCGTGCACATGGCGCCGTGAAAGACGATGAAAACGCCGTCGAGCTTTTCGCCCTCAAGTGCTGCCGTCACGTCTGCGACGAAGCGCAGGCGCGTCGCCTCATCGATCCGGCCACCGGGCTCGGCCCGGGCCGCCACCGTATAGACCGGCTCCCAGCCAAAACGGTCGCAACAGTCGATGAAGCCGCCGATTTCCGAATTGGTGCCGCGGCAATTGTCCTCGATCGCCGCACCCTTGAAATAGTGGCACATCTCGAAATCCTTGAAGCCGGTCTTCAGCTTCGAGAACGTGTTGGTTTCCTGGTTGAACTCGAGAACGGCGACCTTGAAGCTCATGGCATGCACTTTCATTCGGGGAATGGGAGAAGATCGAAGAGACGGGCGCCGGGGAAGCGCGAACACCCCGGCGCCGCGCCCGTCGCATGTTGCGCCCTGCGTGAAACGCAGCACGCGACATGCGAATTCCTTGGGAGAGGCTTGCCGCTCACAGTTTCCTTGTGAGGCTGCAGCTCATCCATCACCCAGGAGAGACCATTGAAGTGCCGACAGCGGCTATAGTTGCGAGCGGTTGCCGCGATGTCCCTTCTCCCCGCACGCGGGGAAAAGGTGGCCGGCAGGCCGGATGAGGGGCTTTAGTAAACCAGGCCACGAAGCTCGCCTGCCCGCCCCTCGCTATCTATCGGAAATATTCGCTCGTGCTTTTCGGCCGCGCCATGATGTCGAAGTCGAAATACTGCTTGCGGATCTTGTCGTAGGTGCCGTTGGCCATGATCGCCTCGAGCCCGCCGTTGAGCTTGCCGAGCAGCTCTTCGTTGCCCTTGCGCACCGCCATGGCGTTGCCCTGCGCCGTATCGAGGATGAAGCTGTCGCCGACGAAATCGCAGCAGCCGCTATCGTCCTTGGCCAGCCAGTCCGTCAGCGCCATCTGGCCCTCGAGGATCAGGTCGAGCCGGCCATTGGCCATATCGAGGAACACTTCGCTGAGTGTCGGGTAGAGCTTGACCTCGCTGTCGGGGAAGAACTCCTGCAGCGCCTCGACGGCCACCGAACCGGACTGCGTGCCGATCACCTTGCCCTTCAGCGCTTCCGGCGAAACGTCTGTTAGCCCCAGGTCCTTGCGAGCAATGAAGCGCATGGCGTTGAAGTAATAGGGCTTGGTGAAGTCCACTTCCTTCTTGCGGTCCTCGTTGATCGCCATCGAGGCGATCATCACGTCGAATTTCTTGGCTTGAAGTGCGGGAATGATGCCGGACCACTCGTTGGTGCTCCACACGCATTCAACCTTGATCTCGGCGCAGACCGCCTGGCCGATGTCATAGTCGAAACCTTTGATCTCGCCACCAGCCGTCACATAGTTGAATGGCGCATAATCGCCTTCCGTGCCGATCGAAAGCTTGTCCGCCGCAAGGCTCGTGCCGGCCATGGCGCAGGCGAAGAAAAATGCTGTCGCACGCATGAACTTCTTTTGCATGTCGTTCCCTTTGTCATCAGTCTCGGCGCCTTCGGGTTATCGCCCGCAAAGCCGCGCATCGGGCCGGACCCAATGTCGATTTCGCCTGCCAATCCCTGAATTTACTGCCGATCGTTGTTGCGTTTTCGCTTTATTATTCGTCGACAATGGGCGACGTTCCCGCGCTTCGCAATGCCAAAGAAATAATCCCAGACATCTAAAAAATTCATATATGGTCGAGCGGATCGACCGCCTTCCGGAGAACCCCATGCGCGATCTGCCAAGCCTCAAATCCCTGCGCGCCTTCGAGGCGGCCGCCCGCAATGGCAGCCTGACGGCGGCGGCAAACGAGCTCTGCATCGGCCAGGGCGCCATCAGCCACCAGATCCGCATCCTCGAAGACAATCTTGGCCTCAGCGTCTTCATCCGCAAGCAGCACGGCGTCGAGCTGACGCCCGAAGGCGCCCTGCTCTTTGCATCCTGCAACCGCGCCTTCGACGATCTCGAAGGCGTCGTCCAGCATATCCGCCCGCGCAACACCCAGAAGATCCTGCGCGTCAAGGTCGGCCCGTTCTTCTCGATGAAGCTGATCGCGCCGCGCATTTCCGCGTTCCTCAGCGAAAATCCCGGCCTGCAGATCCATCTCTCCCATCTCGAAACCAACACGCCGGCGACCGGCACCGCCGACGTGATCATCGACTATTGCCTGCACCCGCCGCCCGCCCGGTTTTCGCAGCGGCTCCTGCGCGAGCGCCTTGTGCCGGTCTGCGGCAGCGCCATTTGGCAGGCGCAGGCCGACAAGCACGACCTTCTTTCCGGCAACCGCCTGCACTATCGCGGCCTGCAGGAATGGCAGAGCTGGATCGCCTCCTCCGGCCTGAGGCTCCCGCCCAGCCGCCAGGACCTGATCTTCGACGACCAGCACATCATTCTGGAAGCGGTGAAGGAAGGACAGGGCGTCGCGCTGATCGACCGCACCATGGTGGAATACGAACTGAGATCCGGTCAGGTCCGCCTGGTGCACGACCACTTTTACGAACCCAATGAGACCTACCAGTTCGTCTGCCAGGAAGAGCTGTTCCGCACCAAGCCGGTGACGAAGAGCTTTCTCGGCTGGCTCCTGCAGGAAATCGACGACCGCCAGCGGCGCTATGCCGAGATTGCCGCGGCCGCCGGCTCTTCCCGTTAAGCCGCTCACGTGCTCAAGAACGGCACAATCCCATGCCTTCAGAGGCTGCAACCCGGATGCTTGTAGAGGTCCGCCTGGGAGAGATCGGGTGGGCATTGCGTCTTGGTGCCGCCGCTCTGGCCGCACGCCGCAGCCTTGATCTGGGAAATCGCGGAGTATTTGCCCTGGGAAACGTGCACTCGCACGCAAACCTTGGTGCCGGCGTTCCACCACGTATTGTTGCCGCCGACGTCCTCATAGCCGCGTGCCTGCATTTCGCTTTCAGCTCCCGGTGCACGCGCGCCCACGAGATCAGCAACGTCGGACGGGGATTTGGCGAAAGCACCTGTTGCGAATGTCAGCGATATCGCCGCGAAAATCAGGGTTTTGCTAGACATGCGATCTGTCCTCCACAGTTGCGCCTACGGGCTCTTGAACTTGCGCCTGCAGCGCTCAAACCAGCTTGAAGCAATCGTCCGACAAAAGCCGGAACGGGCGATGGCTATCCGCCGCCCATGCGACGGCGGCAAGCCGTTTGGCCGTTGCGGCGTGACGCGGTTGAACCAGACGTCGAAGCCGCCGAGGTAAATTACCTAGCACTCATGTGACGATCGGGAAGTACGTAACTGTTAATTGTAACGATAACGGTCCGCGATCAGGAGAGCCCCCGCTAGCCCACCGCCGCAGGCTTGCGCCCCAACCGCAAGCCGAAAATCAACGGCACGGCGATCGCATAGACGACGACGACCGACAGCCAGATCGCACCCGGCCATTGCTCCCTGACGGCGAAGTAGAAGCTTGAAAACGCCAGCGGGCTGACGATCGAGGCAAGGCTCACCACCGACGCCAGCACGCCCTGGAACTGGCCTTGTTGGCTGTCATCGACCTCTCCGGTCGCCAGCGCCTGCAGCGCCGGCACGCCGATGCCGCCGAGCGCGAAGACCGGCATGATCGCGAAGATCATCCAGCTCTCCGTCGCAAGCGCCATGACGATAAGTGCTGCGCCGACGCTGGCGACACCGGTCAAAATGGCCCCGCGCTCGCCGAGCAGTTTTACCGCCGGGCCGGGTAGAAAGGCCTGGGCAAGGGTCTGGCAGACGCCGAAGGTGCCGAGCGACAGCCCGACCCAAAGCCCGTTCCACTGGAAGGTATCGCCGCCCCAGAGCGCCCAGCAGGTGCCGTAGGCCTCGCCGGTGGCGCTGAAGATGAAGAATATGACAATGATTGGCAGCAGGCGCTTCACCGAGAAAACCCAGCGCAGGGGCGCGAGCGGGTTCAGCGCCGAAAGATCGAGTTTCTCCCGGCTGGGCGTGCGCGATTCCGGCAGGATGAACAATGCCAGCAGCAGGTTGCAGCCGTTGAGGGCCGCCGCCGCGATGAAGGGCAGCCGTAGCCAATGATCACCAAGAGCGCCGCCAAGAACGGGGCCGATGATGAAGCCAATGCCGAACATGGCGTTGAACAACCCGAAGCGGCGGGCACGCTTCTCCTCAGGCGAAATGTCGGTGATGTAGGCCATCGCCACGGAGATGTTGGCGCTCGTCAGTCCGGCAATGGCGCGGCCGATGAACAGCACGAGGAGATTGGGCGCAAAGGCCAGCAACAGGTAGTTGATGGCAGCGCCGCCAAGCGAAATCAGAAGCACCGGCCGGCGGCCGAGGCGATCGCTGAGCGCACCGAGCACCGGCGCAAAGACGAACTGCATGGCCGCGTAGAGCGCGGTCATTATTCCGATAAAGGGCGCGACGTTGTCGGTGTGGGTCACCTCCTTCAAGAGCGAAGGCAGGATCGGGAAGATGAGGCCGATGCCGACGGCATCGAGCACGATGGCAATGAAAATGACGATAAGGGGTCTGGTCATGGCACGCTCCGGCGGACGCGAGCATGCGAACGCCTCAAGCGCCGATAGCTCGCGATCAGGGCTATGCACAATTCCCCGCATCGGATCGTTTCCGGCGGGAATTGCGCAGCGAGTTTAAAGGCTTGCAGCGAATAGTGCGCCATAGGTGAAGCGCGACGCTACAAGGTGTGTCAGTTATTGATTTTGGGAGCCGCTGGCCGATCCCTGCCCAAGAGCGCAGGGATGACATGTGCTTGACCGCCTGGACGCCAATTCGTCCACCTGTTTACTCCGCCACTGAGCGGATCAAGGGAAGCGGTCGCTTTTCGCGACGACCGACAATTACGCCGATCGGCCACGCGCGACAAGTCGCTTTTTTCGAGGGATCGATCACGATTGCCCGGCTGCATTCAGCACGCCGTGACGCGTCGGAAATGCGCGTGCCGCAATCAGCTGTGCCGCCAGACTTTGACGGCAGAGATCAGCAAAATCACAGCGAGGGCCGGCTGCAGGACGCCGTTCGCCACGATGCGACGCGGTTGAGGAACATAGACGCTTCAACCGCGCCGCGCCGTATCCGCTGCTTCCGACTGCGGATGTCGATGCGGGCTTACTGCCCATGCTGCTTGCGCATCGCCTCGGCGATCTGTGCTTTGACGCCGTCTATTCCGAAACTTGCACCCTTCTGCATCGGCGGAAATTCGATCGCCGACTTTGCCAGCTCCTCAACTCTTTGCTGGACGAGGACAAAGCGCCAGAACTCGAACTTGTACCATTCAAAATACTCTTGCGAACCGACGTTGCCCTTGAAGAAGGCCGTCCGCTCGAACGGATCAAGGCGCAGGTTCACAACGGTCGGCACATCCAGCTTGATGGTGTTGCCGATCCAACCATCAGGCTGTTCCATGAAGGTGTATTTGTAGTCATCGATACGGGCCGCGCCGAGCACGCTTTCGGCGAAATACCAGATCTCGTGACGGTTCGACGGGCCGGTTCCAGCGAGCAGGCTGGTCTGATCATAGCCATCAAGGTGAACCTTGTAGGTCTGGCCACTGAGTTCCTTGCCCGCTCTCAGTTCGACGGCAATGTTGGTACTCCCGGCAGCGGCCACAAGTGTGGGGAACCAGTCGAGGCCGGACATCAGCCCGTTGCATATCGAACCCGGAGGAACATGCCCTGGCCACCGGATCATTGCCGGAGCGCGGAAGCCGCCTTCGTAGGTGGTGCCTTTTCCGCCGAAGAACGGTGTCTGTCCGCCATCGGGCCAGGTAAAGTTTTCCGTGCCGTTGTCGGTGGTGAATATGACGATGGTGTTGTCATCGTCGCCCATGTCCTTGAGCTTTTGCATGGTGTCGCCGACAATGTCGTCCAACTGGGCCATTCCTGCTTCATGGATGGTCCAGCCATTCTCCGAGTTGCGCATCTTCTCGTACTTTTCCGACAGATGCGTAACGATGTGCATCCGTGTCGGGTTTAGCCAAAGGAAGAACGGCTTGCCGTCGGCCTTTGCCTTGTCGATGAACTTGAAGGACAGGTCCCGAATTTCGTCATCGACCGTCTCCATGCGCTTCGGGTAGAGCGTGCCGGCATCCTCGATCTTCTGTTTGCCGATCTTGCCCCATCGCGGCATTTCCGTCGGGTCGTCCACTTCGGTGGCCCAGGAGTGGACCATGTTGCGCGGACCGACAACGTTCAGCAATTCCTGCGGATAACCAGGATGCGCAGGGTCTTCCATCGCATCCAGGTGGTAGAGGTAGCCGAAGAATTCATCGAACCCATGAACGGTCGGCAGGAACTCGTTGAGATCGCCGAGATGGTTCTTGCCGAACTGTCCTGTGGCATAGCCCATCGACTTCAGCACCGTTGCGATAGTGGGCGCAGCAGCAGGCAGACCGATGGGCGAGCCTGCCTGTCCGACCGTGGTCATGCCGGTTCGAACCGGAAGTTGCCCGGTAATGAAATTGGCCCGTCCCGCCGTGCAACTCGCCTCGGCGTAGTAATCTGTAAAGAGCATCCCCTCTGCGGCAAGCTTGTCGAGATGGGGAGTGCGGCCCGCCATCATGCCGCGATTGTAGGCACCGATATTCCAGATGCCGACATCGTCCGCCATGATGACCACTATGTTTGGTTTCTTGCCGGCTGTTTGCGCCATCGCGCTGCGGCTCATGGTAACGCTCGCAGTGGTGCCAATTGCCGACATCGCCAGCAGCGACCCGCCGGTTAACAGTATATCTCTTCGCGTTGGAGTTGCATCGCTTGCCATGCTCATTCCTCCGTTTGGTCAGGCAAAAACAGAGCAACGCGCGGTGCGGCGGGATTGTAATGGGGAGGCCGTGGCTTCGGATTGCTCTGTCGTGAGAGCCGCGCGAAATCGCGTTCCTTGCCGATCCTGGCAAGGCCTGTCGGCTCGCCTGATCCAACACTATGCTACCACAAATGAGCCGATTGCAAGTCACGGTAGGTAACGGGCCCGATTAAAGCGACGCGGGCCAAGAAATGCAACTCAGGATGGAGTCTCTTGGGTACCCAAAGATGCCTTGATGATACAGTAGCCGCAAGGTCGAAAGCGACCCTTGTCGCATTTGCTGTCTACTATGCTCTGGCGCGAAGCGACCAACGATGGCTCATTCAGTTCCGGCAAGCCCGCCGGGGCGGCGTCGGCTCCAAACACAAGCCGAAAACCAACGGCACGCAGATCGTATCGATAACGACGACCAAGAGAAACCGACATTGATGCATCAGGCACCAGGATGACAACGAAGGTGCCAAGTGTTGCATTTTGTGATGCAAATGAGAGTGCTTCAATCAGCTGTGCCGCCAGACCTTTGCGGCAGAGATCAGCAAAATCACAGCGAGGGCCGGCAGCAGGACGCCGTTAGGTACGACACCTAAAAGCAATCCACCGATGAAGGTGCCGACGATCGAGCCGGCCGCCATCATGAGGAGGAAGCGCGTGTTGCGTCTCAGAACGGAGAAGCTTTGGTCTCGACTGTATCGGGTAAAGCCGACCAGCATCGTCGGCAGGCTCACGGCCAGTGAAAGGCTGCCCGCCAGTTTTATGTCCGCGCCGAACAGAAGCACGAGGGTCGGTATCAGCAGTTCGCCACCGGCGACACCCAAGAGCGAGGCGACGATGCCGATGACGAAGCCTGCCACGACGCCGGCAACAAGCTGCGCCGATCCAGTCAGGAGTGGCTGCCCCGCTGTCGCATGATGGCCCGCAACCAGAATGACCGCGATCACGACGAGCAAGGCCGCGATGACCTTATAGAGGGTTTCGGACCGGAGACGCGTCGCCCACCCTGCCCCGAACCATGCGCCCAACAGGCTGCCAGCGAGCAGATTGACCACAATGGACCAGTTTTCCGCAATCGCTCCAAACGGAACGGTGGCGGCCCGGAACGGCAGGGCTGTCGCAACGACGACCAGGCTCATCGCCTTGTTGAGGATGACGGCTTCCAGCGCGGCGAAGTTGAACAGGCCAATGAGCAGCGGCAAGCGGAACTCTGCCCCGCCAAGGCCGATGAGGCCGCCGAGTGCGCCGATCACTGCGCCGCCGCCGAATGCTGCCGGCGCGCTGCGCGCAGGAGTGGTGGACGTGTTTGCAGAGGTTTCCATGAGCGATAGGAATATATCCAAATGTAACGCTTCGGATAATCAACAGATGCTGACAGGTGTGCCACAGTATCGACGGTCTATCTCGTCAGCGAAGGAACCTTTTTGTGGATAGCAAGCTGCGCCGCGTCGTTCTCATCGTCGCCCTGTTGAACCTGGCCTATTTCGGGGTTGAATTCCTCGTAGCGCTTGCGATCGGCTCCGTGTCTCTCCTCGCCGACAGCGTCGATTTCCTGGAAGATGCGTCCGTCAACATCCTGATTTTCTTTGCGCTTGCCTGGACAGTGCGCAGCCGAGCCCGGGTCGGCATGGCGATGGCATTCATTCTGCTTGTCCCCGCGCTTGCCTTCTTGTGGACGGCCTGGGCGAAGTTCATGGACCCGATCCCGCCCGAACCCTTTGCCTTGTCGCTGACGGGCTTCGGCGCGCTTCTGGTCAACCTGTTCTGCGCCTACCTTCTCGTCCAGTACCGTCATACGAGCGGCAGCCTGACGCGGGCAGCGTTCCTGTCTGCCCGCAACGATGCCTTCGCCAACATCGCGATCATCGGCGCGGGCCTGGCGACGGCTTACCTGTGGCATTCGGCCTGGCCGGATCTGATCGTGGGGCTGGGGATCGCGCTGATGAACATGGATGCAGCGCGGGAAGTCTGGGAAGCCGCGCGCGAGGAACACGACGCCGTGGCATAGTTCGTGCCGGCTGGCGCCACAACCGCGCGCCAAACGCGGCCGCAGCCGACAAACGCCGGCTGAAACGGGTGACCCAAGCACTAAAGCATTTCCAGGAAAAGCGCGGAGCGGTTTTCCGTCAGGAAATGCGTAAAAACAGAGACATAGAGCGTTTCTGTGTTTCCGTCTAAATCGGAAACGCTCTAGGGGCGCCCGCCAGTGCGGCGTCCCCGACCTCGCCCTCTGTCCAAAAAAACGGCGCCCCACCTGACGGCGGTCGCGGACGGTTTGCTTCGCTGTCCGGAGCCACCCGCCCTGCACCACCCGCCCCATTTCGCACCAGGGCCGGCCGAACACGCGCGACGGCCGGAGGCCTCAGCCGCGCCTTGCCGCTTCGATCGCGGCAACGTCGATCTTCCTCATGGTCATCATCGCGTCGAAAGCACGCTTTGCCTCAGCGCCGCCAACCGCAAGCGCCTCGGTCAGCACCCGCGGCGTGATCTGCCAGGAAATGCCCCACTTGTCCTTGCACCAGCCGCAATCGCTTTCCTTGCCACCGTTGCCGACAATGGCGTTCCAGTAGCGGTCGGTTTCCGCCTGATCGTCGGTGGCGATCTGGAAGGAGAACGCCTCGCTATGCGTGAACGCGGTGCCGCCGTTGAGCCCGATGCAGGCAACGCCTGCAACCGTGAACTCGACGACCAGGACGTCACCCTGCTTGCCGGACGGATAGTCACCAGGCGCGCGAATGACGGCCCCCACAGCGCTATCCGGAAAGGTCTTGGCGTAGAAGCGGGCTGCCTCCTCGGCGTCCTTGTCGTACCATACGCAAATCGTGTTCTTGGCCATGCCTGTCTTCCTCTCGCTGTTCGTTTCCCACTTGGCGGTTGAGATAAGGCGCTGCCCATCATTCTCCAGTCCGGGCCAGCCATTTGGGTAAAAGCCAAGCGGGCACAGAACCGGCAGGCCACACCTGCCCCTTGATCGCTTGCGAGAATTCAGTTCAGTTTGACGAGCGCCGGCGGCCAGTACGTGCCGTTCGCAACGCCGTCGAGCGGGCCATAAAAGCGGAACGTCAGGCGGAATTTTTGCCCCTTGGGGATCGGGAGCCAGTTTCCATCCGGCGCGTCGGCGGGCTTGTCGGTTGCGAAATAGAGCGTCAGCGAACCGTCCGAACCAAACTCCGGATGCGTCTGCTCATTGAGCAGGAAGCGGTTCAGAGGGTTCGGCAGAACGCGGAAATGGACATTGTCGACGGCGATGACCGACCAGAAATACTTGGCAAAGCGCGACGGCAATGCGTCCTTCGGGAAGGTCATCTTGTAGGCGTGATCGCCGGTCAGGTCGCCACCGCTCTCGTCCTTGCCGCCACGATAGTAGAGAACCTCCGGCTTGATGTTCGCCCAGATGCCGCCATTGTTGACCAGCGTTCGTGCCATGTAGTCCAGGCCATATTCTCCAACCACGCCCGGGCGCGCCCATCCGTTGCGGATGACGCCATGGCCGATCGTCTGGCCTGCCTTGCCGATCTGCGCGAAGGCCTGTTGCTTGATGATGCCGTCCACGCGGCTGCGTTCTTGCGCATTGTCCTTGATCGCCGACGCGATCGCGCGCGCATCGGCCTGCCGTTTCTCAAGCCCGACGCTTAAATCCGGTTCGCCATCCAGCGCCGCGGCAGCGGCCTCGAATGCCTCCACGCCCGGGAGTTTGTCGAGATCGAAGATCGGCGTCTTCGGGATATCCGGCAGCTTTGGCGCGCCGGTCGCGCGCAGCTTGAAATCATGCTGTAGCGCCACGGCCCGCTCCGGATCGTTGCCAAGCGCCACGCGGGCCAGAACCCGGGCATGCGGCACCGGCAGATCGATGCGCATCATGTTACCGGGCAATTCGACCTTCGCGCCCTGCAGGCATACGGCAAAATCCCCCGAGGCTCTGCCGGGAAACAGGCGCTCGTTGATGTTGGCGAGCGTCTCGCCCCAGCCGTTCAGGAACTGGACCGTGTAATAGCGGTCGTTGATTTCGGGGACTGTGACGATGGTGCAGCTATTCTCGTCCACCGCAACCCAGGCCTCGGAATAGGCGACATCCAGGTTGGGATTGGGCCAGTCGACCGCGCCGGGCTTCCGGTGGATCAGTTCGTTCCACTTGAAGCC
This sequence comes from Ensifer sp. GW823-FHT05D09, assembly GCF_058795755.1. Classification (NCBI taxonomy): domain Bacteria; kingdom Pseudomonadati; phylum Pseudomonadota; class Alphaproteobacteria; order Hyphomicrobiales; family Rhizobiaceae; genus Ensifer; species Ensifer sp. GW823-FHT05D09. The sequence continues at coordinate 43,920 of NZ_JBXAIA010000003.1, forward strand.
CTCCTGGAAGTCGAGCTGCTGCTGCCGCGTGATGAGCAGGCGGCCAAGAAGATAGATATAGGCTTCGCTGACTTCCTCGTCGGTTGCCTGCTGAGCCAGCGCCGGAGAGCCGACCGACACGAGGCCGCACATGAGCAACAGGCTGACGGTGGACTGCAATCGGTTCATGGTCGCTCCTCCCTGTTTTCGCAGCGACGATGCGCTTTGCCGTGTCCCAGGGAAAGTACGTTACGGTTACATCGCCGCCGAATGGTTTCGGCTCACCAGCGCCCCTGCCACACGCGCGACCAAACAGCTTTCCCGCTCAAAGTTAGGGGAAGATCGCTTCGCAGCCCGCGCCCGGCGAATGCCTTTCGCCTGCGCTCATCCCGCCTGCGCCGTCCCATGGGCATGGATCACCGCGTCTGCCTCCTTGCCGTAGAGCTCCTCGAAGTGGTCGAAGCTCTTGGAGAAATAGCCGATCCCTTGCGTTGCCGAGCGCAGCGCCCGCGCCAGCTCGTCGAGCACCGCCCCCGGCACCAGCGCGCGAAAGACATCCCAGCCTTTGGCGGCTTCGTCGCGGTCGAAACCCAGCACCTGCCCCTTGTAGGTGGAAACGATCGGCACCAGGCTGCCGGAATAGATCGACGGAATGTGGATCTCGACACGCACCACCGGCTGCATCAGCACAGCGGAGGCTTGCGACAATGCCTGGCGCACCCCCATCTTGGCGGCGGCGCGGAAGGCGAATTCGGAGCTGTCGACGGCGTGATGTTGTCCATCTGTCAGCGTCACGCCGACATCGATCACCTGGAAGCCGAGCGGCCCCTTCTCCATCGCCTCGCGCGCACCCGCCTCGATCGCGGGAATGAAGTTGCGCGGCACAGCGCCCCCTTTCACCGTTTCGTTGAAGCTGAAGCCGCCGCCGCGCTCGTTGGGGTGCACGCTGAGCTTCACGTCGGCAAACTGCCCGGCGCCCCCCGTCTGCTTGCGGTGGCGGTAATGCACATCGGAGGGTTTCAGCACCGTTTCGCGATAGGTCGGGCTCGGCGGCCGGTCGGTGACCCCCACATGGAAGACATCGGCCAGCGTCTTGCAGAGATCGCGCAAGTGCACCGGCCCCTGCACGCAGATCAGCTGCGCGCCCGTACCCTCCTCCTGCATCACCTTCAGGCTGCGATCGGTCTCGGCAAGCTTGGCCAGCGTGCCGGAAAGCTTGGTCTCGTCGCGCTCGCTGTCTGGCACCAGGATGCGCTCCAGCATCGGCGTCGGCGGCACCGTCCAGTCCGGGGCTTCGTACGCGGCCGTGGCGGTCAGAAGGGCCGGCACCGGCAAATGGTCGGATTTGACGGCGGCAAAGATCGTACCGGGCTCCGGCGTCCCTGTCGCAAGCGGCTTGCCGGTTGCCGGGTCCTGCACCGAGCCGACACCGCCACCGCCGAGCGGCGCCCCCTGCTTGATGCCACCGGAAAGTGCCCGCACCAGCACGGTCTTGCCGACATTCTGACGGTGGTAGGCGTGGAAGCTGACGGCGGCGAGGCCCGTCTCAGGGATCTTGCTTGCTGCGCCCAGCCGTTTTCGCAGCATGTCGACCGGCGGCGCCTCATGTCTCAGCGCCTTCATCAGCCGCAGGATGCCGTTGCTGTGGCTAGCAGCCCCGACAAGGACAGGAATGATCCGGTTCTCCCTGAGCAGCCGCGAGGAAATGGCATAGATCGTGTCGCTGGCCGGCTCGCGATCCTCGATCAGCTCTTCGAGCAGCCAGTCGTCGAACTCCGAGAGGTGTTCGAGCAGCTCGGCGCGCGCTTCCTTCTCGCGCTCCAGCGTCGTGTCCGGGATCTCGATCAGCGCCGAGGTCTGGCCCTCGCGATAGCGCCAGGCGCGTTCGGAGATCAGGTCGCAGCTGCCGACGATCCTGTCACCCTCGCGGATCGGCACCTGGCGCAGGATAAGCATGTGGCTGGAATAGTCCTGCAACGCCGCGATGACGTCGCGCAGCCGCCCGCGCGGCTCATCCATGCGGTTGACGAAGATGATGCAGGGCGTGCCCGATGCCTCGATCACCTTGAGATAGGGTGCCGCCAGCACCGCCTCCTCCGGCGCCGGCGAGACGCAGAGCACGCAGGCGTCGCTAGCCAGAAGCGCGTGCTGCGCATGGGCGAGCGCTTCGGTGGCGCCGGGCGCGTCGAGCGCACACCACGCCTCCTTGCCGATCTCGAATTCGGTGACGTTCAATCCGTAAGGTGACATGACCTTTCTGGAGCTTTCCCCCAGCGCAGCCAGTTTTTCCACCAGCGTGGATTTACCTGTCTGCGAAGGTCCAACTACCGTGAAGCAGCGCATCGGCGATCCTCCCCTATCGAGATCGCGAGAGCGCCGTGCGTTGCAACGCCCCGCCTCCTCTTAATTCTAGGGCAGCTTTCTGACTTTCAAAGGCGTTGCGCAAAAACGTGGGGCCGCAGCAGCGCGCAATACCGCGGACCATACGGGCGTCACCGCACAAACTGATTGCAAAACAGTATCAGTTTTGCAATAACATCACGCGGGAAACCAGACCCCTGCGCGTTGCACGGCGCTGCCGGACACAACGCGCGCCCGGAACGTCAGCATCGGAGGCCGTCCGCATGTCGCTCACGCTTTATCTGCATCCGCTCGCCTCTTTCTGCCACAAGGTGCTGATCGCGCTCTACGAGAACGACACGCCCTTCGACGCCAGCCTGGTGGACCTTCTGGACCCTGAGGAGGCGGCCCGCTTTGCCGAGCTCTGGCCGGTCGGCAAGATGCCGGTTCTGCGCGACAGCGCCCGCGACGCGACGATCCCGGAAACCTCTGTCATCATCGAGTATCTCGATCGCCACTATCCCGGCAGCCAACCGCTGATCCCTGGGGACGTCGACGCGGCGCTGCAGGCGAGGCTCTGGGATCGCTTCTTCGATCTCTACATCCACGTGCCGATGCAGAAGATCGTCACCGACACGCTGCGCAGCCCCGGCGAGAACGATCATCGCGGCGTCGCCGACGCCCGTTCGGCGCTTGGCGTCGCCTATGCCATGGCCGACCGGCATTTCGCCGCCAACGCCTTCGCCGGCGGCGCCGCCTTCAGCCTTGCCGATTGCGCGGCGGCGCCAGCGCTCTTCTATGGCGGTATCGTCGAGCCCTTCGCCGACAGCTACCCGCACCTGTCGGCCTATTTCGAACGGCTGCTCGAACGCCCGTCCATGCGCCGCGTGCTGGCCGAAGCACGGCCCTACTTCCACATGTTTCCCTACAAGGATCTCATGCCGGCGCGGTTTCTCACCGGCGGCTGAAGTCGGCCGCCGGCGAACTCCAGGATACGGACTGAGACTTACTCGACCTGCTTCGGCGGCGTGCCGATTGGAAACGCGATGGTGACGAAGCCGGCGGTGCCTTCCGGGCGGTTCTTGGCTGCGAATTCCTGGAAGACCTTCAAGGTCAGCGACACGGGCGTTTCGGCCACCTTGAAATTGTAGCCGAGCGTACCGCCGACGGCGGCGATGCGACCCTTGAAATCGCCGAGCCTTGCCCCTGAGCCACTATCGCCCGTCACCTGCTGGTAGAAGTAGCCGGCGACACCGGCGGAAAACTGCGGGCTGAAATGCTGGGTAACGGCCCATTCCGCGTGGAATTCCGTGCCCGTGCGATAGTTCGTCGCCGGGTTCTCGCCGTTGAAGGTAATACCGGTGGCACCCGAAAGATCGAAGCCGGTTTCCGGGTTGAACCACGTGCCGGCAAACGTCAGGTCGCCTGCCCAGCGGTTGAAGGAAATGTTGGCAAGCTCGCCCTTCTGGTAGTCGCCGATCGGAATGTTGAGGCTGGCATTCGCCGTCCAGTGGAAATCGCCCTCATGCCAGCCGAGCGAGGCGCCGAGCACAGGGTCGCCGATGGTAAAGACCGAATCGGAGGCCGAGGCCGAGCGGCCGGCACGCGGGGCTGAAAGCGTCGCGTCGACATTGGGCCCACCGAAGGGCACGATCGCGCTCAAACCGAGATTGCCGCCAAGCACCTCCTCGGGCATGATCCAGAGGCCGGTGCCGAAGACGCCGACCAGGTTCGCCTTGACGTCGCCGACGATCTCGCCGCCGAGGGGAAGCTGCTTGTTGCCCTTGAGCTCGCCGACATAGAAGTAGTTGTCGTTCTGGAAATAGGTTCCGGGCGGCGCAAGCAGGCCGGCCAATGGGCCGCGGGCACCGAGCAGATAGAAGCCCGCGCCGTTTTCGGCGGCCTCGGCCACCGAAAACGGCGCGATTGCCAATGTCAGGCCAGCGGCAACAGCCGACGCGGAAGCTAGGCTTTTGGCGTATTTCATGACAGTGATTCCCCTCGAATCTCAGCCGTGACGATACCATTTCACCGTGTGTGAGCCAGCCCTAAGAAAACGGGAGGTCACTTTTGGGTCATGCGGGAAGCCGTCTGCGCGCAACTCGCGCCCGCGGCCTTGCAGCCGCCCTCGGCGCCGCTACCTTACGCCCGACGCCTCGCCTCTCGCTGTAGGGGCGCTTCGCCCCGTTTGGCGACATCGACCAGCAAAGGAGCCTGACCATGGAATACCGGCTGCTCGGCCGATCCGGCCTGAAGATCTCGACACTGACAATGGGAACGATGACGATCGGCGGCGGCGGCAAGTTCGCGCAGGTCGGCAATGTCGGTCTCGACGAAGCCCGCCGCTATGTCGACATGTGCCTCGATGCCGGCGTCAACCTGATCGACACCGCCGACATCTATTCCACCGGCGGCTCGGAGGAGATCATCGGCAATATCCTCGGCGGCAAGCGCAAGAACGGCGTGCTTGTCGCCACCAAGGCGCGCTTCAACATGGGACCGGGCCCGAACGAAGGCGGGCTCTCGCGCCATCACCTGATTGCCGCCTGCGAGGCGAGCCTCAGGCGGTTGAAAACCGACGTCATCGATCTCTACCAGGTGCACGAATGGGATGGCCAGACGCCGCTCGAAGAAACAATGGAGGCGCTCGACACGCTCGTCCATCACGGCAAGGTGCGGTATATCGGCTGCTCCAACTATTCCGGCTGGCACATCATGAAGGCGCTCGGCATCAGCGCGCTCGACCGCCGCCATCGCTTCGTCAGCCAGCAGATTCACTACACGCTCGAGGCGCGCGAGGCCGAATACGAGCTGCTGCCGATCAGCCTCGACCAGGGGCTCGGCGTGCTCGTCTGGAGCCCGCTTGCCGGCGGCCTGCTTTCCGGCAAGCATCGGCGCAACCAGACGCCGGATGGCACCCGCCAGCTTGCCGGCTGGAACGAGCCGCCGATCCGCGACGAGGAGCGGCTGTGGAAGATCGTCGACATGTTGGTGGCAATTGCAGGCGAACGCGGCGTCTCGCCGGCACAGGTTGCGCTTGCCTGGCTGATCGACCGCAAGGGTGTGACCTCGGTGATCATCGGCGGGCGCAAGGAGGAACAGTTCCGCGACAATCTCGCCGCCGCCAGCCTGAAACTGACCGACGAGGAGCGCGAATTGCTCGATGCCGTCAGCCTGCCGCCGGTGCTCTATCCCTATTGGCACCAGCTGCGCAGCGCCAAGGACAGGCTCGGCGAGGCCGATCTGTCGCTGCTGGGGCCGCATGTTTGAAAATGCCAGGTTGCAGTCTGGACAAAAGCCCCTCATCCGGCCTGCCGGCCACCTTCTCCCCGCATGCGGGGAGAAGGAAATCCGCGGCAACCGGCCGTACTCAAGGTTATGCTCTGACGGTGGCTTCGTTTCAGCAGCCAACGTGATGTGCCGGTGCCACCGCGATTCACGTCCCCTCTCCCCGCCTGCGGGGAGAGGGTTAGGGTGAGGGGCAAACCCGAGGTATGGGCAATCCGGCCACGCTTGACCCATTGTCAGCCAGCGTTCCTAAACCGGTGCCAGTGCCGACGCACCCGAAAAAACCACCCCTTGACTTCCCGCCCAAACGATCCATTTTATATCATATGATACGCCAAAAAGTTTCATAGGAGACGATCATGCCCAGCGCGCAGCCGGCTCTTGCCCCCGAACGGGATGCCGCAAGACATGAGGAAGCCGTCATCGTCAAGGCGGTGGTGAGGGCCTGCGACTTGTGGAAGCTGACCAACAAGGAAGCATCGCAGCTCTTCGATGTACCGATCGCCACCTGGAACCGGATGAAGGCTGGCGATTTCAAGGGTCGGCTCGATCAGGACAAGCGCATGCGTGCCAGCCTGATCGTCGGCATCTTCAAGAGCCTGCGCCTCTATTTCAACGGGCCGCTGACCTACCAATGGCCAAAGGCAGTCAATACCGGCCCTGTGTTTGACGGCCAGTCTCCGGTCGATCTGATGATCGAGGGCGGCATACCGGCGATGATGAAAGTGCGCCGCTATCTCGATGGCCTGCGCGGCGGCCTATGATCCCTGAGATCGATTTCACCGATCCGGCCACCGTCCGGCTGATCTCGACCGCCTATATCGACGAGCCGGCCGTCAAACCGCTTTGCGACGACGAAGACGATATCGAGATCCTCAACCGGCTGGAGGCGCTGACGTCGGCGCGGCTGAGCCAGCTGGCGCTTCCGGCAGGCGTCAGCCCCGCCGAGCTTCTGAACGATAGTTTCGGCTATGGCTGGTCGCTGATCAACGCCGCCTTCTGCCACGCCCGCCCACCGGGCAACCGCTTCAACACCGAGGATCGCGGCGCCTGGTACTGCGCCTTCGGCGACAATGCGCTCGAAACCTGCCAGGCCGAGATCGTCTATCACCGCACCCGGGCGCTGGCCGACGCCGGCATCTTTCAGGATATCGGCGCCTATCGCGAGCTGATCGCCGGCTTCACCTGCCGCTTCCACGATGTGCGCGGAGAAAAGGATGCCGCCTATCTCGGTCCCGACCCGGCCCTTGCCTATCCCGCCGGCCAGGCGCTCGCCGCGACAATCTTTGCCGATGGTGGCAACGGCCTGATCTACCCCTCCGCCCGCCATGCCCAAGGCGAATGCATCGCCGTCTTCCGCCCCGCTGTCATCCAGAACATCCGCCAGGGCCGCACCATCACCTTCGCGTGGAAGGGCACGCGGGAGCCGGAGATCCGACGCGAAGGCTGAGCGTGCCGCAGCCGTGTTGCGTAAGCCAAGAGTTGCACGAGCCCGAAGCGTTCAGCCGATCGTACAATTCTTGCCCGCATTCCGGCCCTGTGCCGGAACCCAGCCAGCCCAAGTCCTTGGGCTGAAAGACGCGTTCCTGACGTGAACGACGTCAGGTCACTCGATTCCGGCACAAGGCCGGAATGAGGGAAGTTGAACCGTACACCCTCTCCGTCGAACATTTCGCGGTGGCCAACCGCCCGGCGCTTGGGAACTGGCCGAAACGCCGCCCGTCGGCAGGCTGGCGAGTAGCTGAGCCGTACCAGCGGCGGGTGTGCACCATCGTCGGTAGATGTTCCACGCTTCCCGCCCGCAGTCCCTTCGCGTTTGCCGAGGGCGCCGTTACTGAGCGGCCTGGCAAGCCCGCAGCGCCTTGAAGGCGGCATCGGTTCCCGCCAGTTTCACGACAATGGGATTGCCGCCTGCCGGCGTAATCGTCACCGCCGTCTTCTTGGCCAGGTCGTAGATGAAGTCAGGATTGTTGACCCACACAAACGCACCGCGATAGCCGTCCATCACCTGGCCCTTCGCCTCGCCACTGAATTTCTCGCCATCGACATCGAACAGAACCGCAAGCTTCTCGTCGGCTGCAACATTGGCATCAGCCTTTGTGTAGAGTGCCATGTAACCGCGCAGCGCCGCCGTTGCATCGATACCCATCTGAACTTGTGTCCCGTCTGCATTTGATTTCGTAATCAGGCATCCCGGTCCCATGTTGTCCTTCACCAGAATGTCCCAGCCGGCTTCCGAACCGAATTTACTCTGGGCCATCGCACCCGTTGCAACGAGGGCGGTGAAAGCCACTGTCAGTCCAACTGCAATCTCCGTTTTCATAGCAATCTCCTTCTGGTTAGCAGAAATTACCTAGCCAAGCGCGGAGGACGCCGTTGAGGGCGACGCCAAAAAGGGTGCGCCGCAACGGCTTCAACACGAGTTTGCGGGCGAGAACAGAGACTGCAACTGCGGCATTCTAATGGAACCGAGAGAAATACTGTCGGCGTTACCGCCTGGATTGCACCGGCAATAAAATAATTCCGTGTATTAACCGCTCATTAAACTTGGAATCACCGGAAAGTTGATAACGTGAACGCGGCGGCTTGCTTTCGGGCATAGCCGTCAAACGCAGATCACGCAGGCAACCCTAGGGCGTTCGGCAACGGGCGCCCTTTGCGTTTCTCCGTCAAACGGGGCCGAGCAACGACACCAGATGCGATAACATCCTAACGCGAACCACGATACCGGAGCGCGTCGGCCACCAGCGCGAAGGCGGGCGAGGTCTGGCGTCGGCTTGGATAATAGAGGTGGTAGCCGGTAAAAGGCGGGCACCAATCGTCGAGAACCTGCACCAGCCGGCCCGAAGCAAGGTGTGGTGCCACGGCATCCTCGGGAAGCAGGAGCCCCTACTGCAACTGATCGACCGCCGAGACAAGATAGCTGTCATTTTCGTCGACGAAGCCCCTGCACGCTTCGCTATCCCATTGCTGCATTGTCGATATCAGCCAGATCCGATCCCAGGCCGACCAGCCGATATGCCGCAATCTCGAAAGCTTGTTCTGAATTGGCTTGGACATGCACGCATTCCCGACACCCATGGAACTGCAAAACGGAAGAAACGCCGTTATCCCTTGCTCCGGTACCTTCCATCGAACGGCCGCCACAACGGCGCTGGCTGGGCGCCCTTCTGAAAAGGCAAAAGCCTTCTGGAGATGGAAAACATGCCTCCGTCGTTGTAGCCGACCAGCAGGATCGCGTCGGCAGTGCCGTTCTCCAATCCATCGAAAACGTCGACAAGCCCGGCAAACGAAGGAAGCGACTGCTCTGCTGCCAAAATATAGTCTGTCGGATAACCGCCCCAAAGCAGCAGGGTCTGCTCGTAATAGGTTTTGATGAAAGACGCTTCGACTGGCCGTTGCCACGTACCGTTGACGTCACAGAGGTAGAGAGACCACCCATCCTTCAAACAATCGGCAATCCGACCCGGCTCGCCGTGAAAGAATTTCTGCATCGTTTATCAACCTTTGGGTGCAATTCTGACGACAGCCCTTTGTAAGACCACTCACGCTATGGGAGCAAACGAATACACATGGACACGATGGGTGTTATGTTGCGCTTCGAAGGTGTATCGATTTCCCAACCGGCTCTCGAGCATGCGCTCGGCTGTCCGGTCGTGTGGTCGCGCCAGACCTCGCACGGCGGACAGCACGCTCAGGTCGACGTCTCCATGCGTGACGAGGATGCGGTCGCTTCCGATAACAAGGTCAGCTTCTGGAATTGGATCGATTCAACCATTCGCAAGCTTGGCGACAACGTTGCGAAACTGGTCGATGATGGCGCGGTCCAGAGTGCGCAGCTCGATGTCGGCCTGCCATTTTACGGCTCGAACATGGTCTCATCCGTCGTGGTTCCGAGCTCCATCTGCGAACTGGTCGGGCGCAGCAGGATTGCGATTGCCGTGACCTATTATGCGACAAGCGACGAACCCGAGGTTCTTGCCTGATACCGCGAACAACCGCTTTCGCCGGGGCCAAATGCGGCAGGCGAACGCCTTCCTGTCTGGCCAGGCCGAGAAAGGTGCAGAGGCCAGCATCAACCCCATGACCTCCTAACGCGAACCACGATACCGGAGCGCGTCGGCCACCAGCGCGAAGGCGGGCGAAGTCTGGCGTCGGCTTGGATAATAGAGGTGGTAGCCGGAAAAAGGCGGGCACCAATCTTGCAGAACCTGCAGCAGCCGTCCCGAAGCAAGATCGGCCGCCACGGCATCCTCAGGCAGATAGGCGAGCCCCAGCCCGCCGAGTGCCGCGTTCAGCCTGAGCGCGATGTTGTTGAAGACGAGCTGGCCCTCGACGCGCACCTTCACCTCGCGGCCCTCTTTTTCGAATTCCCAGGCATAGAGGCCGCCATGGGTCGGCAGGCGCAGGTTGATGCAATTGTGCTCCGTCAGCTCCTGCGGCGTCAGCGGCGCTTTCCGCGTGGCGAAATAGGCGGGTGCACCGACTACGGCCATGCGCATGTCAGGCCCGATGCGCACGGCGATCATGTCTTTCGCTACCTGCTCGCCAAGGCGCACGCCGGCATCGTAGCGCTCCGAGACGATGTCGGTCAGGCCATAGTCGACGATCACCTCGACATGGACATCCGGATAATCGGGCAACAGCCGCGCCAGCGCCGGCCAGAGGATGCGATCGGCCGCGTGCTCGCCGGCGGTGATGCGGATCGTGCCCGCCGGCTTGTCGCGAAACTCGCTGAGGGCTGCCAGCTCCCGGTCGATCTCGTCCAGCCGCGGGCCGATCGACAACAACAGCCGCTCGCCGGCCTCGGTCGGCGACACGCTGCGCGTCGTGCGCGTCAAAAGCCGCAAGTCCAGCCGTGCCTCGAGACCGCGGATCGTGTGGCTGAGCGCCGATTGCGAGACCCCGAGCTGCGCTGCCGCCTTGGTAAAGCTGCGTTCCCGTGCGACAGCAAGGAAGGCAATGAGGTCGTTGATCGACTGACGCGGCATTCATGAATTCCTCTCATAAGGGCTTGCGAGATTTACCATCTAATCCTGATTAATCCCACGCCTTAAATTACCTGAGACGACGCAACCACGTCAGGCCCGCCATCGGACCCCACATCAGGCCCAATGGGGGCCACGCGGCATTTACTAGGGATCGAGGCCATGAACATCAAACGCAGCGGCTGTGCAGCCTCGGCCAGGGGACCAGCCGAATATTTCACCGGCACGGTGCGGATCGACGCTCCCTTCAGCGCTGCCGCTCCGGCGCGCGTCGGTGGTGCCACCGTCACTTTCGAGCCCGGCGCGCGCACCGCCTGGCACACGCACCCGCTCGGCCAGACGCTCATCGTTCTTTCCGGCCTCGGCCGCGCCCAGCGTGAAGGCGGCCCGGTCGAGGAGATCCGCCCCGGGGACATCGTCTGGTTCGACCCGGGCGAGAAACACTGGCACGGCGCCTCACCGACCGCCGCCATGACCCATATCGCCATCGCTGAAGCGCTCGACGGCAAGGTCGTCGACTGGCTGGAGAAGGTCGACGACGCGGATTACGGTGCTGAAATCAAGGCAGAATAATCGCCAACCCTTGCGGCCCCCTCTCCAATCCCTGCCCCTCTCTATCCCTGAAACATCGTCATTCGCGACAAGGAACAGCCCCATGGAAAAGCGCACACTCGGCAAAAGCGGCCTTGAAGTTTCGGCCCTCGGTCTTGGCTGCATGGGCCTCAGCTACGGCTACGGCCCGGCGACGGAAAAGCAGGCGGCCATCACCCTGATCCGCACCGCCCATGAGCGCGGCGTCACCTTTTTCGACACCGCCGAAGCCTATGGCCCGTACCTCAACGAAGAGCTTCTCGGCGAGGCGCTCGGCCCCATCCGCGACAAGGTGGTGATCGCCACCAAGTTCGGCTTCGACTTTAATGAGCAAGGCGGGCAAAGCGGCATGAACAGCCGGCCGGACCAAATCCGCAAGGTCGCGGATGCAGCCTTGAAGCGCCTGAAGACCGATGTGATCGACCTGTTCTACCAGCATCGCGTCGACCCCAACGTGCCGATCGAGGACGTGGCCGGCACGGTGAAGCGGTTGATCGACGAGGGCAAGGTCAGACATTTCGGCCTGTCGGAGGCCGGGCCGCAGACGATCCGCAAGGCCCATGCGGAACAGAAGGTCGCAGCACTCCAGAGCGAATATTCGCTCTGGTGGCGCGAGCCGGAGGCCGAAATCCTGCCGCTGCTCGAAGAACTCGGCATCGGTTTCGTGCCCTTCAGCCCGCTCGGCAAGGGCTTCCTCACCGGCGCCATCAACGCCGACACCACCTTCGAAGCCAAGGATTTCCGCAATGTCGTGCCGCGCTTTGCGCCCGAAGCGCGCAAAGCCAACCAAGCGCTGGTTGATCTCCTCGCTCAGATCGCCGCCCGCAAGGAAGTAACGCCGGCGAAGGTCGCGCTCGCCTGGCTGCTGGCGCAAAAGCCCTGGATCGTGCCGATCCCCGGCACCACCAAGCTCCACCGGCTCGAGGAAAACATCGGCGCTGCGGCCGTGCGACTGAGCGCCAGCGATCTTGGCGAAATCGACAGTGCACTCGCCGAAGTCACCATCGAGGGAGATCGCTATCCGGCCCACCTGCAGGCACGCGTCGGCCGTTGATCGCCAACAGCATGAAAGGACCAACAGGGATGGAAGGTATCAGGGACAAGGTCGTCGTCATCACCGGCGCCAGCAGCGGCCTCGGCGAGGCAACGGTTCGCCGGCTTGCCCGGGAAGGCGCCCGGCTAGTGCTGGGCGCGCGCCGCATCGACAGGCTGCAGGCACTCGCCGACGAACTCTCGCTCGGCAGGCAATCAGCACTTCAAACCGACGTCACGTCGTTCGAGGAGGTTACGCGCCTGGTCGACCATGCGGTCAGCCTCTATGGCCGCATCGATGTCATGCTCAACAATGCCGGGCTGATGCCGCATTCGCCGCTCGAGCGCTGCAAGGTGGACGATTGGGACCGCACCATCGACGTCAACCTGAAGGGCGTGCTCTACGGCATCGGCGCGGCACTCCCGCACATGAAGGCGCAGATGGGCGGCCACGTCATCAACGTCTCGTCAGTTGCCGGCCACAAGGTCGGCCCCGGCGGTGCGGTCTATGCCGCCACCAAGCATGCCGTGCGGGTGATCTCGGAAGGATTGCGGCAGGAGGTAAAACCCTACAACATCCGCACGACCATCATTTCGCCCGGTGCCGTTGCGACCGAACTGCCCGACAGTGTCACCGAAACGGACGTCGCGCAGAATGTGCGCGCCCTCTATGAGCGCGTGGCGATCCCCGCCGACAGCTTCGCGCGCGCCGTCGTCTTTGCCATGAGCCAGCCTGAGGATGTCGACATCAACGAGATCCTGTTCCGCCCGACCGCGCAGGAATACTGACGGGCATTGCTCTGGCTGCCCGAAGCAGTTCGGCCGGCGCAGGGCGCCGGCCGACAATCGTCGAGAAAAACCGGATAGGACCGCCCGGACTTACCGCGGCGCCAGCCCCTCCAACTCGTTCAGCCGCTTCATGGCCGCCTGTTGTGCCAGCAGACCGTAGTTGATGCCGCTCGCGTTCAGCGTACTGCCTGCCTGGTATGGAAACTGGTTGAAATCGGAGAAGAACTCCTTGATCTTGCCCTGGACCGGGACGAGCAGCCACATGTTGCGGGCGAGGAAATCCATGGCTCCGCCCCCTTCCTTGATGCCGCGTTCGTACGGATCCATTCTAAGATTGGCAATGTTTGCCCAGCTTGGCACCTCGCGCGTCGCCGTCGCAATGTTGCCCTCGCTGTTGATGGCGAAACTCAGCTTCCAGTCGTTCCAGCGGATGGCATTGAGATTGCCGCCCTGGTCGAAATAATAGACGGAGTCGCGCGGCGGTTCCTTTGCCTCGCCCTTGAGAAGTTCGGTCAGGTCAAAGCCGTCAAGGTGCACCTTGAAGGACTTGGTTCCCGCCTGGAAGCCTTCCTTCATCTGCCCCTTGACGTCGTTGATGCCGGCGGCCGTGGCGAAGGTCGGCAGCCAGTCCATCAGCGTCACGGGATCGTTGATCTGCGTGCCCGGCTTCACCACGCCCGGCCAGCGCACCATCATCGGGATGCGGAAGCCGCCCTCCCAGGTGGTGCCCTTTTCGCCATGGAACATCGTCATGGCACCATCGGGCCAAAGCGCGATCTCGGCGCCATTGTCGGTGGTGTAGAGCACGATGGTGTTCTCGGTGATGCCGAGGTCGTCGAGTTGCTGGAGAAGCTGCCCAACGTGGCCGTCATGCTCCACCATGCCGTCGGCATGGATGCCCTTGCCAGTCTTGCCAAGCGAGTCCGGCTTCAGGTGCGTGAAAATGTGCATGCGTGTCGAGTTGAACCAGACGAAGAACGGTTTGTCGGCCTTGTGCTGGCGATCGATGAAGTCCTTGGCGGCAGCCAGGAATTCCTCGTCCACGGTCTCCATGCGCTTGGTGTTGAGCGCGCCGGTGTCCTCGATCTTACCGTCGGCAAAGGAGTGGATGACGCCGCGGGGCCCGTACTTCTTCTTGAACTCCGGATCCTTCGGATAGAAATAGCCTTCCGGCTCTTCCTCGGCGTTGAGGTGGTAGAGATTGCCGAAGAACTCGTCGAAGCCGTGGTTGGTCGGCAGATGCTCGTCGTGGTCGCCCAGGTGGTTCTTGCCGAACTGGCCGGTGGAATAGCCCTTGGTCTTCAGCACGTCGGCGATCGTCGGCATCCAGTCCTGGATGCCATGCGGGTCGCCGGGCATACCGATGGTCAGAAGCCCGGTGCGGAATGGTTCCTGGCCGAGAATGAAGGAAGCGCGGCCGGCCGTGCAGCTCTGCTGGCCGTAGCTGTCGGTGAAGATCGCACCCTCGGCCGCGATCCGGTCGATATTGGGCGTGCGGTAGCCCATCAGGCCCATCGTATAGGCGCTGATCTGCGGAATGCCGATGTCGTCGCCGAAGATCACGAGAATGTTTGGCGGCTTGCCGCTTCCGGAGGCTGGCTGTTGCTGCGCCCTTGCGGCGTTGAGCGGCGCGCTGGAGCCGACCATGGCGGCCGCGGCAAACATCGTGCCGCCGAGAAGCAGGCTGCGACGATCGACGTCGAGTGAAGTCTGGGTTTCGCTGCTGGATGGCTTATCGACATTCTCTACCATGCTGATCGTCTCCTGTTGGTGAGGATTGCAGTCGTCGATTGCGCTGAAACTCGGGTTTTCGAACTTTCCTGAAGGGGCCGCTCGGACGGCCGAGGCCACCTTTGCTTCGCCGGTCGGCACATGGCTGGCGGCCCACCGGTCACGCCGGAAAAACTACCACGCCAAAAGCGGATCGAAGGAGTACGTAACAGTTACGCAAAGGCGGTTGATCGCCAGGAATGCCGCTTCCACACCGGAACGGCACGCCGCAATCCGCATCGCTGCTGCACCTGGCCGCAAGCGAACACCCGGGCGCCGACGATACAGCACGGCAACAAGAACACGGCCGAAATTCGCGCTCTCCCTCCTGCCCGCAATGTTGCGGCAATCCGACCGCGCGATCTCTGCGGCGTCATTTTCCAGCCGCCCTGACGCATGACCAGGGATGCAAACTTGAGGATGTGAATGCCGATATCCCTGCTGCCGGCCGAGGCCGTGGAAGCCGATGCCATCCGCAATCTGAGGGTCGATGAGAGCCAGACGGATTTCATCGCCAGCAACGACGAATCGCTGGAAGAACTGGCCGAACGCCCGGAATGCGTCGGCTTTGCCGTCATGGCCGAGGGAGAGCCCGTCGGTTTTGCCATGTACGCGCTCGACCCTGACGACGGCAACCACTGTATCTACCGGCTGATGATCGACATCAGCCATCAGGGCAAGGGGTTTGGCGGCAAGGCGCTCGCCGCTTTGGTCGAGACGATGGCGACCATCCCCGGATGCGACGCGATCTATCTCGGGGTCTACCCGGACAACACCCGCGCCCACGCGCTCTACCAGCGCTTCGGCTTTCGCGAAACGGGCCAGAGCATCGGCGGCGAAACCGTGCTCAGGCTCGATCTTGCCGGCATGAAAACCTGATCCAGCGGGCAGTCGCGCCACCTCGAGCAGCCCGGGAAATCCGCGATTCCACGGGAACGCCGGCCACAACCACCAGTAAACTCAGGCGAGCAATGTGAGATTTTGCCGCACGCCGGAAATCGACAAATATGAAGCAATTATAATAAATTAAAACACATGTGGATACAAAGCCTTATCGGCGCGGCAAAATTCACATAACTTGAAGTTGCATGCTGTGGCATATTTGTGACAGCAACCCTGATCACTGCTTGCTAGAAGCCGGCACCCCATTAAGTGGTGC
Source organism: Ensifer sp. GW823-FHT05D09 (assembly GCF_058795755.1). Lineage (NCBI taxonomy): Bacteria > Pseudomonadati > Pseudomonadota > Alphaproteobacteria > Hyphomicrobiales > Rhizobiaceae > Ensifer > Ensifer sp. GW823-FHT05D09. The sequence goes on from NZ_JBXAIA010000003.1 coordinate 59,856, forward strand.
CAAATTCTACGGAGCATTGACATGTCGCATAAGCTTATCCTTTCCGCCGCCATCCTGGCAGCGCTCGCAGCACCGGCCGTAGCAGCCGACGCCGTTGCGGACATCGCTCCCGCTCCGGAAGCGCAGGCAGCCGAGGCGTTCACCTGGACCGGCGGTTACCTCGGCGTTCAGGGCGGCGGCGGCTGGCTGGACGGCAAGTTCAGCGTTCCCGGCGCAAGCGTCAGCGAAGATTTCAACGGCGGCCTGATCTCTGGCTTCGTCGGCTACAACTACCAGTTCGGCGATTGGGTCATCGGCGCTGAAGGCGATCTGACCTACAACTGGAACGACAACAAGTACGACATCTTCGGCACCGACGTGAAGGTCGGCACCGACCTCGCAGGCTCGGTTCGCGCCCGCGCCGGTTACGCCTTCGACAACGCGCTCATCTACACGACCGCCGGCTGGACCGCGACGAGCGGCTACGTCGAAGTCCCGGGTATCGGTGACGTCGACCGTACCTTCAGCGGCTACACCGTTGGCGCTGGCGTTGACTACGCCTTCACCAACAACATCTTCGCCCGCGCCGAATACCGCTTCAACGACTTCGGCAGCAAGACGATCGAAGACGTCAAGGTCGACCTCGACCAGCACCAGGTTACCTTCGGTATCGGCGTGAAGTTCTAATCCTGCCCCACCGAAAGCCTTTTTGGCCTTTGGTTCGCGCCGCGCCTCTCTCCGAGACGCGGCGCTTTTCATTTGCAGCTCGCACAACGAGCAGAACCTTTCGCCGAAATGCCCTACCTCGACAACAGGTCAGCCCGAGGCCACGGACGTCGTCGCCACAGGCTGTTCTCCCGGCATCAGCTCGGCCATCATCCAATCGCAAAAGGCCAGAACACGGGGGTCCTGGGCAGAGCTTTCGGGATAGACGAGGTGATAGGCACAGTCCCCGGCGACGCTGACGCCGACGTCGAACAATTGCACCAGTCGCCCCTCGGACAGCTCGTTGCGGATCATCGCGAGATCGACGAGACCAACCGTGCCACCCGCGATGACAGCCTCGACCACATGGCTGGTGTCGGTAAAGGCAACGCATCGGCTGTCGTCGAAATCGTCGATCCCGGCCGCCCCCATCCACATCCGCCAGTTCGGCCAGAGCATGCCTTCGGTGGTGCACTCGACATGACACAGCGTCTGGCCGAAGAGATCGCGCGGCGTCTTCGGTTTCGCACCGGCCGCAATCAGGTTCGGGCTGCAGACCGGTGCGATCACCGCTTCGAACAGGCGCTCGGACCGTGTCCGTCGATATCGTCCGGAGCCGAAGCGTATGGCGATGTCGACATCGTCGGCGTCGAAATCCCTGATCTCGTCGGTGATGTCGAAGGTAAGCTCGATGGTCGGGTTGGCGGCGCGGAACTGCGATAGCCGCGGCAACAGCCAGTTGGTGGCAAAACGCGGGCTGAGCGACACGCGCAGCTGCCGTGCGCCCCGCTCCATCCGGCGCGCCCGGCCGACGGCCCGCTGCAGCGTCTCCAGCGCCTGAACGGCCGCCTCGAACACCACGGCACCCGCCGGTGTCAGCTGGATGCTGCGGCTGGTGCGGGTGAAGAGCACGAGACCGAGCTGGTCCTCGATTTCCTTGATCTGGTAGCTGACCGCCGCCGGCGTCAGCCCCACCTCGTCGGCGGCGCGGGTGAAATTCAGATGTCGACCGGCGGCCTCGAAGGTTCTGAGTGCGCGGGTTCCTGGCAGCATTCGGCTCATCGATCTTCAAACCAGCCTTGATGATCCCTCGAGAACTACTTGTTTTTCTTCGGCCAATCAATGTCCGATGATCATCGTGAGAGATGCGGCAGCAGCCCCATCGCAAACCGGACCCCTGGAGCAATATCATGCCTGCCGACCCAACCTCTTCCACCGCACAACGTAACGGTCACGCGGCAAGTGCTGCCGATCTCTCGCCGCTCGCCTTTGCCGGCTACGCCCACTTCACCGCCATGCAGGTTCGCGATGGCAAGGTGCGCGGTCTCGATCTGCATCTCGCTCGCCTGCGCAACGCATCGATCGAAATGTTCGGCAAGGCCCTGCCCGACGAAGAACTGCGCTCCCATCTGCGCGCAGCACTCGCCGCCTCGCCGGCCGACCACTCGCTGATGGCGACCGTCTATTCGCCGGCGGGCGAATTCACCGTTGCCGGGCCGGATGTCGGGCTCGAGGTGCTTGTCAGCACCGGTCCGGCCTCATCAGGTCCGAAAGGTCCGCTGGCGCTCAGGACTGTCGGCCACGAGCGCACGCTGCCGACCGTCAAGCACGTCGGCGAGGTCGCCAAGACCTACTATCTGCGCCAGGCCGCGGCGGAGGGGTTTGACGACGCCGCCTTCGTCGACCGTCAGGGCCGCCTCACCGAAGCCTCGATCTGGAACCTCGCCTTCTGGGACGGTGACGCTATCGTCTGGCCTGAGGCCGAGATGCTGACAGGCACCACCATGAGCATCCTGCGGCGGCAACTGGCCCGGCTTGGCATCGCCCAGCGCACGCAGGAGATCAGGCCGGCCAACCTCGCGGGCCTTGCCGGTGTGGTGATGAATTCGTGGACACCAGGCATCGCCGTCAGCCGGATCGACCAGACACCTCTGCTTGACCCCTCGGCTTTCCTGGGGCTGCTGCATCGGGCCTACGAGGCCGAGCCCCTCGTCTCGCCATGACGGCACGGCTCCAGGCTGGCGAGCGCTAGAGCATTTCCAGGAAAAGTGCGAAGCGGTTTTCCGTCAGGAAATGCGTAAAAACAAGGTGCTGGAGCGTTTCTGCGACTCTGTCTAAGCCGGAAACGCTCTAGGTGCCACCGCCGGCGTCAGCGCCGCCTCATCGGCCGCACCGGCGGAATTTCGCCATCGACCGTTTACCTCGAAGGCGCGTGATACGCGGGCACGGGACCGTATCCGGCGCCTGGAGCTTCAAGCGCCGTTTAACGATCCACAGAGACCACCTGTCCTTCAATGATCGATCCTGACGATCGCCGGTCGAACGGACGAATTTCCGCCCCGCAACCCGGGATCTGCAGGCCTGGCCGCCGGCAATGGCGGTGGCGCGCCCTGCGGAGCGCCGGCCACCATGCCGCAACACTGGCTATTCGAACTTCTCGGTGCTGTCCGCCTTACCCTTCACCCAATATCCCGATGCCTTGATCCAGGAGAGCGGGTAACCGCGCTCCTCGGTCAGATGCGCGCGGATCGCCCGCGTCACCGAGGCTTCGGCCGCGACCCAGACGAAGGTGTTGGGCTCGATGACGACGGAGCGCAGGACGGCGAGGAGAGCTGAAGCGTCGGTTGCCTGATGCAGCGGGCGATAGGCCCAATGGCATCTGAGCTCGGCCTTCGTCTCGAACGCCTGTTGTTCGGCAGGATCGGCGATCGCGGCAATGCTGGTGATGCGAGCGCCTGCGCCAATCTCCTCGATCCGTCGACCGATCGCCGGCAGTGCGGTCTCATCGCCGATCAGGAGCCAGCGCTCGACATTGGAAACGACGGCCGAACCGCGGGGCCCGCCAATGTTCAAGGCGTCGCCCGGGCGTGCATTCATCGCCCACTGCGTGATCGGCCCGGCCTCGTGCAAGGCGAAATCGATCACCAGAGTGCGGGCGGCCGTATCATAACGACGTGGCGTATAGTCCCGCCGTTCCTCGGTGCCATCGGCTGAAGGCACGATGATCTTGACGTGATCATCGGCCCCAAGGCTGACGAAATCGGCAAGGTCCTCGCCCGAAAGCGTGATGCGCAGCATGCCGGGCGTGATGCTCTCGGCCTCGGTGACCACAAGCGAACGTCGCTTGAGATCGTGGCGCACGCGCTCGATCTTCGGCGCTGTTGCATTGTGGGAAGAAGTCTGGGTCGTGTCCATCTGTATCCTTTTGACGCTCGTCGATGTCGATCCGCAGGACACAGTCGCGCAGACCGAAGCCGCTTGAGCCGTTCGATCATACGCGTTGAGTGACGTTAACGCTTACGTGACCGGACAGCGCCCGGCCATTTCGACCGTTGTAGCGGAGATGGCGCGCCGGTGCAACGCGCCGCGAGAGCGCATCGTGGCTGCGACGACCGAGCCGCAACACTGCGAAACGAAAAAGGCGCGCCCGCTTGAGCGGACGCGCCTTTGACGAAAAGCAGGATGGTCGCGATCAGGCCGCCAGCGCCAACGCTTCCCCGCGGACGAGATCGCCGAGACGGCGAATGCCCTCTTCGATCATCTTGTCGTTGGCGCAGGAGAACGAGAGGCGCAGCGTGTTCTCACCGGAACCATCGGCAAAGAAGGCACGGCCGGGCACGAAGGCGACCTTGGCGGTCTCCAGCGATTTGGCCAGAAGTGCCGTGCCGTCCATGCCCTTCGGCAGCGTCACCCAGACGAACATGCCGCCTTCGGGCTTGGTCCAGGTCACGCCATCGGGCATGTACTTCTCAAGGGCCGCCAGCATGGCGCTGCGGCGATGCTTGTAGACCCGGTGGATCTTGGCGACCTGGGCATCGAAGCCACGCTCGGCAACCGTGCAGATCGCCATCTGGTTGATGGTCGAGGAATGCAGATCGGCCGCCTGCTTGAGGAGCACGAGCTTTTTGATCACCGTTTCCGAGGCGCAGACCCAGCCGACGCGCAGGCCCGGAGCCAGCGTCTTGGAGAACGAGCCGCAATAGACGGTGCGGGTGTTGTTGATGTCACCCTTACGGGCGATTTCCAGCGCCAGGATCGGCGGGATCGCCTCGCCGTCGTAGCGCAGCGACTGGTAGGCCGCGTCTTCGATGACGGCGATATCAAGCTCTTCGGCAAGATCGAGCACGCGCTCGCGCCCTGCCAGGTCCACCGTCTCGCCGGTCGGGTTGGAGAAATCGGCCGAGAGATAGGCGAACTTGACGCGGCCGCCGGCGGCTTTCGCCGCTTCCGCATAGGTCGCAGGCGTGCGGTTTCCGCCCGGGTTCAGCTGGTCGTAGTGCGGCTCATAGGCGTTGAACGCCTGCAGCGCGCCGAGATAGGTCGGCCAGGTCACCAGCGCCGTGTCGTTGGGCGACAGGAACAGCTTGCCGATATAGTCGAGGCCCTGCTGCGAGCCGGAGGTGATGAAGATGTTGTCGACACCGGCCGGAATGCCGATCTTTTCCATCTGCTTGGCAAGCCATTCGCGCAGCGGCTTGTAGCCTTCGCTGACGGAGTACTGCAAGGCAGCGCTTACGGCCGGGCCGGAGAAGATCTCCGCATAGGCGTCCTTGAACTCCACGTCGGGAAACAGCTCGGGATCGGGAATACCGCCGGCAAACGAGATGATGTCGGGGCGGTCGAGCAGTTTCAACAGTTCGCGGATCTCCGAGGCGCGCATCCGGCTGGAGCGCGTCGCGAATATGTGGTCCCAGTCGAGCATTGGGTCGTTTCCTCAAGGATTTTTGCAGCGGGCAGCGCCATAGGGCTCGCGTTCCGCATTCATTGTCTTTGTCCTTCGACAGGATCATGGCGGCTAATTTATGTCAATGTTGTTGACCTAAATCACGCGATTTTCTGGCTGCGCCGCCCCTCACCCAGCGTCATGCAATCAACGTTGCGTCAACCCCGTGCGACCTCCGGTATCCCGGCGCTTACGCGTCGTCGGGCGACGTCCGCGTAACCGTTACAAACTTGTCCATCGCCAAAACAGGGCGCAGGCTCCCCCGTCAATCGTCTGCATATGACCGGACGCATTCTCGATCACTCAACGATAGGAGGATTACGCCATGAGTACGCATCAGGGAGACGACGATCAATCCGCGAACGGGCATCCGTCGGGGGTCAGCCGGCGAGACCTTCTGCTTGCCGGCAGCGCGCTTGCGGCAGCAGCGCTGACCACGTCGGGTGGAGCGACGCCGGCAAGCGCGCTGCAATCCACGTCGGCCGCGGCCAGTGGCGCCAAGCCGAACATCCTCATGATCATGGGCGACGATATCGGCTGGTTCAACCCGAGCATCTACCATCGCGGCATGATGGGCTATCGCACGCCCAACATCGACCGCATCGGCAACGAGGGCGCGATGTTCACCGACTGGTACGGTGAGCAGAGCTGCACCGCCGGCCGCGCCGCCTTCATCACCGGCCAGTCGCCGATCCGCACCGGCCTCACCAAGGTCGGTCTCCCCGGCGCCGATGTCGGCCTGCAGCCGGAGGACCCGACAGTCGCCGAACTGTTGAAGGCGCTCGGCTACGCCACCGGCCAGTTCGGCAAGAACCATCTCGGAGACAAGGACGAGTTCCTGCCCACCAATCACGGCTTCGACGAGTTCTTCGGCAATCTCTACCACCTCAACGCGGAGGAAGAGCCCGAGAACCCGGATTATCCCAAGAGCCCCGAGTTTCGCAAACGCTTCGGCCCGCGCGGCGTCATCCACTCCTATGCCGACGGCCGGATCGAAGACACGGGAGCGCTGACCAGGAAGCGCATGGAAACGGTCGACGAGGAATTCCTGGCCGCTGCGCTCGATTTCATCGATCGCCAGCACAATGCCCAGAAGCCCTGGTTCTGCTACTTCAATTCCACCCGCATGCACGTCAACACCCACCTCAAGCCGGAATCGGAGGGCAAGACCGGCAAGGGCGTCTATTCCGATGGCATGGTCGAGCATGACGGCATGGTCGGCCAACTCTTGAAGAAGCTCGACGATCTCGGTCTCGTCGAAAACACCATCGTCGTCTACACCACCGACAACGGTGCCGAGGTGATGACCTGGCCGGATGGCGGCAACACCCCGTTCCGCGGCGAGAAAGCCACCAACTGGGAAGGCGGCTACCGCGTGCCGACCTGCATCCGCTGGCCTGGCGTCATCAAGCCGAACACCATCTACAACGACATCGCCTCGCACTACGACTTCATCCCGACCTTCTGCGCGGCTGCCGGCGAGCCGGATATCGTCGAGAAATGCAAGGCCGGCTATCAGGCCGGCGCCAAGACCTTCAAGGTGCATCTCGATGGCTACAACCTCGTCCCCTATTTCAAGGGCGAGGTGAACGACGCTCCACGTCGCGAGTTCCTCTACTGGAACGACGACGGCGAGCTGGTCTCCGTCCGCTTCCAGGATTGGAAGGTGGTGTTCAAGGCACAGGAAAGCACCGGTATCGGCGTCTGGCGCGACGCCTTCACCACCCTGCGCGCACCCAAACTCTTCAACCTGCGCGCCGACCCCTTCGAGCGTGGCGATGAATCGATCGAGTACGAGAAGTGGTTCTTCGACAGGGCCTTCGTGGTCGTGCCATCGCAGGCGATCGTTGCGAAATGGCTGACAAGCTTCCAGGACTTCCCGATCCGCCAGAAGCCTGCGAGCTTCAACCTCGACGACGTCATGGCCAAACTGTCCGGGTCCGGCAGCAAATAGGTGTTGAACACAAGGTCCGGGCCCCAGCGCCTGGTCCTTGTGCCCTTCCGAGCACCACTGATCAGTCGGTGGCCTCGAGGCTTGCAAGGGCGTCGGCGATCCGCGGCGGCGCCTTGGGCCGCGCATACATTCGCTCGAGATAGGCCTTGAGATTGGGGCAGCTGTCGATCAGCCCGACCTCGTTGCCCCAGTCGATCACATAGACGGTGACGCAATCGGCGATGCTGATCCGGTCGCCGACGACAAAAGTACGTCCATCCATGTGGCGCTCGAGCACCTGTGCCATCGCCGCAAACTCCTCCCGGGCAAGCGCGATGTCCTCGGGCAGGCGCTTGTCTTCGGGATACAAAAAGCTGTGCTTGGAGATCCGCCATAGCGGCTGCTCCAGTTCGGTGACGGCAAACAGCGACCAGCGATAGGCCTGCGCCCGCTCAGTCAGGTCGGCGGGCATCAGCCCCTTGGCGGCGTATTTCTCCGCCAGATACATCACGATCGCCGCGGATTCCGTCAGCACCATATCTCCATCGACGAGGACCGGAACCTTTCCGGCGGGGTTGAGGCGCAGGAAATCCGGGTGGCGGTTCTCGCCACCCAGCAAGTTGACGGGTATGAACTCGAAGTCGGCATCAAGTTCCTGAAGCGCCCAAAGTGCGCGAAGCGAGCGTGTCGGGCCCAATCCATAGAGTTTCATCATCTTGGCCTTCCTTCGTTTCGGTGGGTTTGCAGCGTCGCCAGGCGATCGAACGGCGGCCCTGAATGGCTGATGTGATCCTTGCGAACATGTCCGGCATCGAACTTTACATCCGTCCTGGGTGTTTCGATATCTTTCGCCAAGCCATGAGGGCGGATTCGGTTTCCCAGAGTTCCTGAAGGAGGTGCGGAAAAGGTTGTCCCGCCAGATCGTCGCAAAAATCTGCGGACCGCTTGCGCGTTCCGCCGTCTATTCGCGCTGCACGGCGAGACGCGTCGCCGATCGCGGCACCGCAGAAATGCGCCATTCGGCTGAAGCCGGAACGGGCGCAATATTGGCGCAATCGCACGGCCGCATATCAGCCGCTCGGGTGGAGCATTTCCAGGAAACGTGCGAAGCCGTTTTTCCTAGGCAAATGCGCAAGCACGCTCGAATGATGCAGCCACGCAGAGGGAATACCAGGTGACGACAGCCAGCAACGACACCATGACCTTTTACCGCGACAATGCCGAGAGCTACGCAGCGCGCGACCGCAAGCCTCCGGCCGATCGCCTCGGTGCCTTCATCGCCCGGCTGGCGCCCGGCGCCGCCGTGCTCGACCTCGGTTGCGGCGGCGGTCACGACAGCCTGCATCTGATCGAGGCCGGCCTTGACGTCACGCCCTGCGACGGCTCCGCGGAACTGGCGCGCGCCGCGGAACAAAGGATCGGGCGCAAGGTCGAGGTCGTCACCTTCCAGGAGATCGTGTGGGACCAGAGGTTCGACGGCATCTGGGCCGAAGCCTCGCTGCTGCATGTGCCGCGAACCGAACTGCCCGACGTGCTGGTGCGCGTTCTCAGGGCCCTGCGCCCGGGCGGCCTGATCCAGGCGAGCTTCAAGGCGGGCGAACGGGAAGGCCACGACCGCTTCGGCCGTTACTTCAACTATCCCTCGGCCGCCTGGCTGCAGACCTGCTTCGAATGGGCGGGATGGTCTGACATCACGATCGAAGAGGCTGACGGCGGTGGCTACGACAACGAGCCGACCCGCTGGCTGCATGTCAGCGCGACCCGCGCCGATTGACGGCCCGACGCGCCGAATGATGGCGAGAGCCGGCAATCGGCGACGGCCCTGAAAATCGGCCGGCTGTCAGTTCGCTGTCCCGAACATGGCGTCGACGAAATTCTCCTTCGCCGCCGCCTGATCCAGCGAGCGACCTCGGCTGAACACAAGTGTTCTCCGCGCATTGCGTCCGATGACGACGACTGTCACTTCGACGATGGCGTCGTCATCGGTCGCGGCTTTCACCGCTGTCCGCAAGGCTGCCATGCCGCGAACCGTGACTGGCTCCCACTGCGAAGTGATGCTGACATCAGGGCTACAGCGTTTTTGATGGCATCCGCGAACGAATATCTTCATCGCCAACAGGGCCGTGCTGATCCTGTCCCACCAGATAGTACCAAGATGCCACGCCGTCGTCCTCTCGCCCTTTCCGGCAGTAATAGCAAAGCACACGCTTCCGCGAAGTTGCGCGAAGTGGAAGGAGAAACCCTTGGGTTCACTCGCTGAAACGATTGCCGTGCGCGATCCACGCGGTTCCAAGGCCGAACACACTCGAAGGCCGGACACTCGAACGGAACCCACCGATCGCCGTCGACCGGCCAAAAATCTTCGATCCGCCTTGCTGTCCTACGCCTCGCGGCTGAAGTAACTCAGGATTAGAAGCGTACAGATCGCCCCGATGATCAGGGCGTCGAAAAGTGCAAAGTGCTCCAGAAAGCTTGGCATGGCACATCCTCCTTCCAACTAAACCTATGAGAGCATATTTTTGTTCCGATTGGAAGGTTTTCTGGGAAAATATACTTTATTGATCAATATCAAGCTCGAGACATGACTCTGCATTGCAGCATTAAATTACTGCAGCGCACAAAGATATTGCCGGAAAAGCGGACCGAAGCCGCAACCAGTAAGCGTGCCATATCCATCGCAAGCGACGACGAAACGGCCACCAGGACCGCTGGCTGCCTTCTCCGCTCGGTTGAGAGCGTCAAGGCACGCGCCAGAGAAAGGCGCGAAGGCAAAGGGTCGGGAACACCGTCCGCGGACGCTTGCTACCAAACTTCGACGATAGACCCAGGAGGACAGGCTCGGATGATCTTCCGGCCAGGAGAAATCCGCGGAACGATGCTCACGCGTCGATCAAGGATCTCGACGCCGCCAGAAAGCGTGAGGGGCCTGCCGAAGCTGAGCCATGGCTAGCCGACAGGTTTCCGTCATCGATACGCGCTAAAGGTCAGGCGGCCGGCTGGACCGATTTGACGCTGCCGTTGCTGTCGACGATGCAGTTGAACTTGCGCCCGCCGGCGTCGAGATCGACGCTGTAGGAGGCTGCATCCAGCTGGCGCGAGCTAGTCGGCAGAACCTTGCTGCTGTCGACCTGGGCGGTGCCCGCAGCCGCATTGGCGCAGATCAACTGCAGATCGGCCGGTGCCGTCTGCAGGCTCGTGCGCGCCATCTCCTCAGGCTTCGGTGGTGACGACGACTGGCAGCCACCGAGAAAGGCAAGGCCGATGCCCGCCGCCAAAATCCAGCTTTTTGAACGCATTATCCCCTCGCTCACCAAGAATTATCCTCTTGTAGATCCAGTCGCTCCCCGACTGGCCGTCCCCTACCCCGATCGGTCGGCGATGCCTCCTCAACCATGCGCACCTGATGCACCCCGCAGAATGCACCGGACGGGATATGCCTCCCGGACGCGCCCCCTGCCCGTTCGCCTGTCCGGATCCCTTCTTCAAACACCCTTGTAGAGCGCGGCCCCCTGCATCAGCACGATCACCTTTGCACCCACCTCGACCCGCGAATGCAGGTCGGTGACGTCGTCATTGTTCAGGCGGATGCAGCCGGACGACACGTCGAGCCCGATCGTCCACGGCTCCACCGTTCCGTGGATGCGGTAGATCGTGTCCTGGTCGCCCTCGTAGAGGTAGAGCGCGCGGGCGCCGAGCGGGTTGTCCGGGCCGCCGGGCATGCCTGCTGCCCATTTCGCCGCGTTCGCATCACGGGCCACCATTTCGGGCGGCGGCGTCCAGGTCGGCCACTCGGCCGTGCGCCCGACGCGCACGATGCCGGCCCAGCCGAACCCCTCGCGCCCGACGCCGATGCCGTAGCGGATCGCCTGCCCGCCGGGCTGGACCAGGTAGAGAAAGTGCTGGTTGCCGTCGATGATGATCGTGCCCGGCTTTTCCGCCGTGCGGAACGGCACCACCTGCCGGCGAAAGGCCTCGGGCAGCTGGTTGTTGCGGGCATAATATTGCCGGGCTTTCTTCTTGTCGTAATTGACCCATTTCTTGGTTCTGGCGTCGTAGATCTGGGTCTGCGCCAGCGCTGCCGGCGGCCCGAAGCACAGGCCCGCGGCCAGCATCACCAGCCCAAGCTTGCGCGTCTGGGTCATGAAGGAGGAGCCTTTTCGATCCGCTGTCGTCTTCATGGTTTCGCCCACCCGTCGATGCGTGCCGCGTTGTCTTCAACCCATTTCTTCGCGTAGTCGGCCGGCGCCTGACGCTCGACCTCCAGCGCGTAGCTCATCTTCGTCACTTCTTCCGGCGAGAAATCCACCTGATCCAGGAACTTGGCGATCTCGGGATGTTTCTTGCCGAAGCCCGTGGCGTAGGCGATCTGGAAATGCGCCGCGTCCCAGGAGGTCGCCGCCGTCGACTTGCTGATCCACAAGGGGTCGTCGGCACCTACGATCTTCCACTTGGCCGGATCGTGCGGCGGTTCCTCGATCCGGGCGATCTTGTGCAGTTCAAAGACGTGGTGCGGCGCATAGCAGTAAAACACCATCGGCCGCGCGGTCGCGATCGCCGCATCGACACCCGCCATTGCCACCTCTTCCTCCGCCTCGAACAGCGTCAGGTTGGCGCTGTAGCCGTAGCTGTTGGCCCGGGTCCGCTCGATGCCGGTGGAAAGCCAGGTCGGTGCGCCGATCCACAGCTCACCCTTGCCGTCGCCGTCCGTGTCGAGGATCTTGGTCTTCTCGGGGTCGCTGAGATCGGCGATCGTCTTGATCGTCGCGGCCGCCTCCGGCGTGGCACAGAGACCCTGCCAGGCCGGCACGCTGCGCGCGCCGAGCGTCGCGACACCCTTGTCGGTCACATACTTCTTGACGATGTCGCCGAAATTCGGCTGCCAGACTTCCGGTTGAATATCGACGTCACCGGTCTCGAAGCCGACGAAGGCGTTGAGCGTGCCCAGTTCCTTCACCTCCGCATCGAGGCCGAATTTCTTGGCGATACTGACCTTGAGAATGTTGGCCGTCGCCTGGCCGGAAGGCCAGTTGGGCATGGCGATCACCAGATCCGCCGCCGCAGCGGGAACAGCGGCTCCCAGCAGCAGCGCCAGGCAGGCCGACATGCAGAACTCGATACGTCTCTTCACAGTCCCCTCCGAGCAGCTTGACCGATCGACTTGAATGACTTGCGAATGCGCATGAAATGCTGTGCGGGTGGCGGGCAATGCCCGCACCCTATGGAATGCAACTGTTCCCGTGGCCGGGCCGCTTTCCGGCCCCGGCAGCGTTTCCCGCCGCCCTGTCTTCTTTGGCCGGCAGGATGCCTACAGGATCGACGTCCGTCAACGCCCGGCTACACCGGACGTTGAAAGGACCGTGATTTTTTCGATCAGCCGGCAGTTGTCCCCAGAACCGGCAAGCTCAGGCCCACCGGCTATTGGGTCGCCGGCACTGCCACCGTCCGTCTGCGCCAGCGCCGCCAGCCGAGTGTAGCGGCGACGGTGGCCAGAAGCACGATCAGCACCTCGGCCACGAAAGTCCAATGGAAGAGGAAGTTGAGATACCAGGGTTTGTAGAGCGCCGGAACGTGCACGAGGTTCACGCGCAGATCCGAAAACGGATAGAGCCAGCGGATATCGGCGGCGATGGAATCCATCAGCAGATGCAACAGCACGTTCGCCAGGCCCACGCCGACGAGGATAAGTTGATTGCGTCTGCCACTCATCGTCAGCGTCAGCGCCAGAACCGCTGCGACAACCAGCCAGAAAAGCGGCGTGTGCGTCCAGTAGTCATGGTGCGGCGTCTGCCGGCCGTCGATCAGGTAGAAATAGGCGAGATCGAAATCAGGCAAAACCGAGCAGATGATCCCTGTCGCAAGGATCGAACCGGATTGCGCCGGCCGCCCGCGCGCGATGAAACGGCTGAGCAGATAGCCAGCCGGCAAATGAGCAATGAACACCAACGGTCTCCCGAAGAGTAGGGGCGTGAATCGCATAACGCGAACAGGAGCGAGATTGCAACTCATTCGGCCAAATTCGTGACGACCTTGCGTTAGGCGCAATTAAGGCTCACAGTGTTTCATCGACATTGGCCAGCTTGGCTTTTCGCGGCGTCAGAGGCTTTCGACCCGCCATTTTCCCCATTTTCGACCGTTGAAGTGTGCGCGCCGCGCATGCTCGGCATTCCTCGAACGCCGTGTGCTGACATGATCATAGGTACGATCATGCGTTTCGACTTCAACCGCGGATACGGCTTTGTCCAGCCGGAAAACGGTGGTCGCGCAATCTACGTCGACGCGCGGGCGCTTTATAAATCTGGCATCAAATCGATCTTTCCGGGCCAGACTTTCCGCTTCGAAATATGGAAAGACGAAAAGGGGCGCATCGCCGCCCGCAACCTACGGCTATGACGCAGTCGACAACGAACCCGACCGCCATGACCGCAACGCCGAACACGTTCCGGCGTCGGAAGGAGACGTCATGTTCAGCCGAACCAAGCACCGCACCGTCCACTTCAGCGAACCCTTCCAGTTGCCCGAAGTCGAAGGAATGCTCGCGGCCGGAGACTATGAGGTGGATGATGACGAGGAGCTGATCGAAGGCATTTCGTGGCTCGCCTACCATCGCGTCGCCACGTTTATCAAGGTGCCGGCGACGACGGACAATCAGCAGTGCATGCGCATGGTCGCGATCGCGCCGGACGAGCTCGACCGCATCATCGCTGTCGACCGCGCCAAACATGCCTTCGCCCCGCCATCCAAGCCCTGAAGGACAAGAACCAATGCCCGCACATCGCTTCACCGTTGGCTTGTCGGTCCGCCTCAGGGATCGCAGCCATATCCCGCCGAATGCGGCGGAAACTTATCGCATCACCGCCATCATGCCCGTTCGCGACAGCCAGCCCCAGTATCGCATCCGCAACGACGAGCTTGGCCAGGACCGCGTCAGCAAAGAGGAAAACCTCGAACCGATCGAGTGGGGCATGCCACGGCACTAAAGCATGTCGCGCAAAAATGTGCCGCGGTTTGCGACAACGACATGCGTAAAAACAGGAACTTGAAACGCAGCAAGCGAACCCTCGAGATCGCGATGCGCTCCAGCAAAGGAACCGCCATGACCTACTACGGAAAACTGAAGCAACTGCTCCAATGGAGGGGCACGCCGGCAATTGCCGCCAACAGCAAACCGATCACCCGAAAGACATCCGCCCGAAAGCCGAAATCCCTGTCGGACGGCGAGCAGAAAGGTGTCAACGAAAGCACCGTCAAATTGCGGCGCGGCCGCGAGACCCTGGAGCGACATCGCCTCTTATGAAAGGCAACAGCAGGATTTGACATGAGCAAGAACCACGAACAGCAAAACCACACGCTCCTGGGCTGGCAGGCTCAGGGCGGTCCGCCGCGCCTGAGCGGCGATCTCTATCAGTTCGGCCGACGCGTCGAAGCGGATGGATCCTGGACGATCTATCACGTCTTCACGGGCACGCCGGCGCATATCGGCTCCTGGACCATGACCGGCCTCAACCGCCGCAACGCGGAAAAGGCACTGGCGATCCTGAACACGCATTGAGCCGCAATGCGCCTGGCCGAAGCCGGATGCCCTCTGCCCCGCAGCGCCGTGCATGTCTTCAGACGCACGAAGGTCGCGCTGCAACCACGTCGAATCGTTTCGGCTTTTTGGCCTTCAACCGGGTACGACCTCAGGAGACGGGCATTCGAGTCGACGCCCGTCGAAATCCACCACTTCGGGCGCGCCCGGCCTCCCCCTTGGGCTGCGCGGTCCAGCGCCAACATTTTCGTGCCGTCCCGCAACCGGAGAAGATCCATGCGTCGCGTTCTATGGGCCCTCGCCCTGGTGCTGGCGGCAACGTCATCAGCCCTTGCCGCCTGCAACGACGATCTGCTGACAATCTCGATGTGGTCGATAAAACCGCTCGACAGCCATATGAACGAGCTGTCCTTTACCGTTCGCTCCAGCGCTGGAAAAGGCATTCGCATGGTCGATGCGCAACTGGGCTTCACCGACGCGCTGGGCGCGACGATCGGCCCGCTGGAGCTTGACAGGGACATCGCCATTCCCGCCGGCGGCACCTTTACCGGCAAGCGCGTCTGGGGACCCTTCACGATCGAGCGGCTGCTGAAGATCAATGCAGACGACATCACCGCCTACACCTGCGTGCGTGCGGTCATTTATGACGACGGCTCGAAAGAAACATTCGACTAAAGCATGTCGCGCAAAAGTGTGCCGCGATTTTGCGATAACGACATGCGCAAGAACAAGAACTTAAAGCGCGCCAAGCGAATCTGAAAGATCGCGACGTGCTTTAGGCACTCCCAGGGAGAACCGCCAAGCGGTTCTCCGACAGGAAAAGCGCGCAAAGAAAAAGGCCGGGAAATCCCGACCTTCTCAATATCGTCTCAATGGCCAATGCCAGTACATCCGTGGTCAAGGACCAGAGACGAAATATCGGTGATTACGCAGCAGACAGGTTGTCGGCAGCGCTCTTGCCCGAACGTGCATCGCGAACGATGTCGAAACGGACCTTCTGGCCTTCGACGAGCGAGCTCATGCCGGCGCGTTCAACAGCAGAAGCGTGCACGAAAACGTCGGTTGCGCCGTCGTCCGGAGCGATGAAGCCAAAACCCTTGGTGGTGTTGAAGAACTTTACGGTTCCAGTATTCATAAGAATTTCCTTTCAATCAAAAAGTTCGCCGCCCGGATTTGCGCCGGACACGGCAGTAAGATCGATTTTGATAGGAAAGGTCAGCTTGAACGCCGGTCGGCGAGAAAACAAAGCTCAGCAAGCAAGATCGATGGCGGTTCCTTTACAGGCACATTGTGTTCTTAGCAAGGAGCGATATCGACTATGGAAATACGTTCGCCGCTTGTGCAGCATTTCGACGTCACAATTTGCATTCAGGTCCACTCCCGATGGCCGCGCCTGCCTCGGCTCCCCGCGGGATCACGCCAGCGCGGTCCGCGTTGCAGCAGGCGCCTCTGGCCTCACTGTAATCAAGGCCAAATTTTTCTCATGCCTCGCCCCAAAAATCGCCCTTTGTCGCTGCGAAGGATCCGCTGCTATCTGCCGGCCGAAACTGCAACGCAAAGGAAAACATCCATGAACCTTCGCCTCATTACCGCCGGCATGCTGTTGGCGGGATCCACGATCACAACGGCCGAGGCTCGTACGATCTGCACCCTGATGGTCGATGCGGGGGGCGAAGCCACCGTGCTGCAAGAGGGCGATTGCGACAGCCGCGTCACCCCGGCATCGACGTTCAAGGTGGCGCTCAGCCTGATGGGCTACGACAGCGGCTATCTCAAGGACGAGCACGAGCCGACGCTCGCCTTCCGCGAGGGCTATGTGGATTGGGGCGGCGACAACTGGAAGCAGCCGACTGATGCGCTCCGCTGGATGAAATATTCCGTCGTCTGGTTTTCCCAGCAGATGACGAAGTCGCTCGGCGAGAAGGCGTTGCACGACTACGCCACGAAATTCGGCTACGGCAACGCCGACTTTTCCGGCGATCCCGGCAAGAACAACGGGCTTGAGCGCGCCTGGATCGCCTCGTCGCTGAAGATCTCGCCGCGCGAACAGGTGGCCTTCCTGGAAAAGCTCGTCAACGGCCGGCTTCCTGTGAGCGCGCACGCCACGGACATGACGCTGAAGGTGGTGGAAGAGCGCCAGATCCCCGGCGGCTGGACCGTGCATGGCAAGACCGGCGCCGCCTTCCCGCGCCGGGCCGACGGCAGCTTCGACTACGCGCGCGGCTGGGGCTGGTTCGTCGGCTGGGCACAGAAGGACGACAGAACCCTGGTCTTTGCCCGCCTGATACAGGACGAGAAGACGGAGCCCGGCACCCCTGGCGTGCGTGCCCGCGATGCCTTCCTCGGTGAACTTCCGGCGCTGCTTGCCGCCAGATAGGCCTACTTGATGGTGCAGATACCGTTGGCGCCGCCCTTGCCGGTATAGGAAACGGCAGGCGAGCCATCCGGGTTGATGCTGAGCGAAATCGTCACGCCGGCACCCTTGGCCTCGAAGTAGTTGTCGTTGAACTTCTTCAGCTTGCCTTCCTTGCCATTGATGTAGATCGGCCCGCCCTCGTCTGCGTGAACCTCGATATTGCCAGGGCAGGTGGCATTGACCAGCGGAATGCCGGCAAAGGCGGGCGCGGCCAGAGCGAATGCAGCAATGGTGGCGCCGGCACGCAGGCTTATCTTCATGACACTCTCCTCAAGGACCGTAATCGACAGAGCCGGGCCAGAGTCCGGGGACTTGGGGCCAAGCGGCCGGATCGTGACAGGATCGGGATGGGTGTCAAGCAAGCGGCGACCGGCCGGACGGCGGTGGGACGCTTTGGCCCAGACGAGAAAAGACCCGCCGCGGTCAGCACGCGGCGGGTCTTTGCAGATGCGGATCACCAACGGGGAGGCTCGCTGGGATCACGTGAACCGCCTGACTGGGAGGCTATCAGATGGTTCGCATTGCTCTTGGCAAAGGTCATTGCCTTGCATGTCA
Organism: Ensifer sp. GW823-FHT05D09; assembly: GCF_058795755.1. Classification (NCBI taxonomy): domain Bacteria; kingdom Pseudomonadati; phylum Pseudomonadota; class Alphaproteobacteria; order Hyphomicrobiales; family Rhizobiaceae; genus Ensifer; species Ensifer sp. GW823-FHT05D09. Next base: position 77,695 of record NZ_JBXAIA010000003.1, read on the forward strand.
TGGATACTAGCCCACGCCCGAGGCGACAGGTGTTCCCAAGGTAACAGCCCATGAAACACGTCGAAGGCGGCAGGTGGCAGCCCCCCCTTTTTCGCTCGACCGCGGGGCCCGAGCCTCAAGCCACCACGGGATCGGCAGCGGCGGTCGATGGGCGGACGGCATCCCGTCGGGCCGCCTCCCCCCACCGGCACAAGGCGGCGGCCGCCACGTTCAGCGCCGCGCCACGCTCCGTCAGCGAGTAGACGACCTTGGCGGGCTGCTCGGCATAGACAGTGCGGTCGACAAGCCCGTCCGCCTCCAGTTCGCGCAGCTGCTGGGCCAGCATCTTTTCGCTGATCGCCGGTATCGACTGGCGAAGGCGGCCGAACCGCCGCGCCGCGCGCCCGAGCTCGCAGAGAATATCGACCTTCCACTTGCCTTCGATCGCCTTGAGTGCGGCGGCAAAGCCGCAATTTTCCATTGTCGGGTTCACGATATTCTCCTTGACCGCCCAGCAAACACGTCTCCGCGGCCAAGGGACTTACCCCTTCGGGGATAAGCACTTACCCCTGGGGGTAAGCACTTACCCCGGCGTAACCACTTACCACCCGGTGCGTATTGTGCGCCCCATCCGCCACCATACCTCTGCCCCGCGACGGCAAAAATGTGCGTCGCGCCAATGGATATGGAGATTTGCAATGAAGCCTTCAATCAGTGTCTTGGGAACCGGGCGCATGGGATCGGCGCTGGCGCTCGCCCTGCTCGACGCCGGGTATCGCACCACGGTCTGGAACAGGACAACGGCGAAAGCCGAGCCGCTTGGCGCACGCGGCGCCACCGTCGTGCCATCCGTCCGGCAAGCGATCGACGCGGCCGAGATCGTCATCGTCAATGTCAGCGATTACGGCGCGACATCAGCCTTGCTGCGTGCAGGCGACGTCGCGCCCGGTTTGCGCGGCAAGCTGATCGTCGAGCTGACGTCCGGAACGCCTGAGGGCGCGCGCGAGACCAGCCGGTGGGCAGAAGCCCAAGGTGCCCGCTACATCGACGGCGCAATCCTCGCGACGCCCGACTTCATCGGCACCGACGCGGGCACGATCCTGCTCTCGGGTGCGCCTGAACCCTTCGCCGAGAACGCGGATGTCTTTCGCGCACTCGGCGGCAACGTCCAGCACATCGGCACCGAGCCGGGGCTCGCCAATGCGCTCGACAGCGCCGTGCTGGCGCTGATGTGGGGCGCCCTGTTCGGCGGGCTGCACGCCATCGCCGTCAGCAGAGCCGAAGGCATCGACCTTGGCGAGCTTGGCCGGCAATGGACAGCGACCGCCCCCGTCGTTCAAGGGCTGGTCGCCGACCTGATCAAGCGTACCCATGCCGGGCGGTTTGAAAGCGACGCCGAAACACTTTCGTCGATCTCGCCGCACTACGGCGCCTTCCGTCATCTCAAGGATCTGATGGTGGCGCGGGCAATCGACCGGAGCGTCGTCGATGGTTATGAGCGTGTCTTCCAGCGGGCCATTGCGGCCGGCCATCTGCATGACGACTTTGCAGCCCTCTCCCAGTTCACGGGAGAGACGTAACGCCGGTTTCGACGGAGCCTACGGACCTTTTCGGTCTGCAAGGGCTCCGTCGGCCGTGTTCCAGGAAAAGTGCGGAGCGGTTTTCCGTCAGGAAATGCTCAAAAACAGAGACATAGAGCGTTTCTGTGTTTCCGTCTAAATCGGAAACGCTCTAGCCTGCGGTCGCAACCGCCTCCGAGACGATGCCCTTCGACACCACGCAGCGCCACGGCACGTTCTTCGGCCCGACGCCGACCATCACCACCGTGCTCGCCCCTGATGGTTGCGAGCTCAACGCGGTGACCGTGCTTTTTGCTTGCCGGCCGACCATGGCAAGGCACGCCATCTCGTCGGTCTTGTCGCCGGCCCCAGTTGCTTCCGTGCTCGCTTGGGCTGCCACCGGTTCCGGCGCTGCCTGTTCGAGCGCCTCCGTCTTGGAGCAGGCGGCCAGTCCCCCTGCTACCAGCGCCACGGAAATAATCGTCAAAACCTTGTGCATCGTGCCATTGTCCTCCTGTTTGGCGCGAAACCGAAACCCGGAGCAACGCCGCGTCGGCACTGCCCCGACGGTCAGGGACGGCACGCGACAACGCAAAGCGGCCGGCGCATCGCCCCCTCAGGTCGATCCGCCGGTCTTGCCGCCAAGCTTGTCTCTTGCCCCACCCCTTCCGGCTCCTGCACGACGTCTTAAATCGGTTCCCATTCAAGGAAAAGATGATGCAGCAAGCTTGAGACGTTATACTAAGTCGTTTGCGCGTTACGCCTTAGCGCGCCAGCGGCCCATGCGCCTTTTTCCAGGCATCGATGCCGCCTTCGATATGGCAGGCACTGATCAGTCCGGCAGCTTGCGCCGCCTCGACCGCCATCGCCGAGCGTTCGCCGAAGGCGCAGTAGAAGACGATGCGCTTGCCGGTCGCAAGCGCCAGCTCATGCAGCATGCCGCCGGCGCCGATGTTTTCCCGCAGCTCCGGATAGGGCGCGTGCAGCGCGCCGGGAATGGCGCCATGTTTTTCGCGCTCCGCCTTTTCGCGTAGGTCGACGATCGCCACGTCCGCGCGGCCGCTCAGCGCCATGGCTTCGACGGCTGAAACCGCCCAGCCCTTGGCAGCGATCTCGTCCTGGTGCAGACCGACATGGATGTTGGCCGGCACCGCCACATCCATCATCTTCGGGTTCGGCAGGTTGAGATTGTTCATCAGGTCGACATATTCGTCGACCGATCCGACCTTCAGGCGCGGATTGAAGCGCTTTTCCTCGCCGATGGTCGAGACCGTGTCGCCCTTGTAGTCGTGGGCCGGATAGACCAGCGTGTCGTCGGGCAGCTTCAATAGCTTGTTGAAGATCGAATCATATTGCTGGCGCGGATCGCCGTTCTGGAAATCCGTGCGGCCGGTGCCGCGGATCAAAAGCGTGTCGCCGGTAAACACCCGCCCACCGGTCAGAAACGAATAGCTGTCGTCCGTATGGCCGGGCGTGTAGAGCACGTCGAGGCTCAGGCCCTCGATCGAAACGCGGTCGCCCTCAGCCACCCGCATGGAAACCACGTCGGCGGCGGTCTGTTCGCCCATGACGGTGATGCAATGGGTACGGTCGCGCAGCGCCCCGAGCCCGGTGATGTGATCGGCATGCAGGTGGGTGTCCACCGCCTTGACCAGTTTCAGGTCGAGCTCGCGCACCAGCTGCAGGTAGCGGTCGACCTTTTCCAGAACCGGGTCGATGATCAGCGCCTCCCCACCCTGTCGGCTGGCAATCAGGTAGGTGTAGGTGCCGGATGTGCTGTCGAAGAGTTGACGAAAGATCATCGGCTTGTCCCTTGCACGAACCTGCGGCATCCCGCGGGGAAAATTTCACCCGCTGGATGCCGCAAGGCTTGAAGAACGTCTGCACAATGCGCCTGAAACCGGCTCCGATTTGAGGCACGGCACCCGAGAGCGCGCAGCGCTTTTGGGGCAACGGCATGCGAAAACCGGGAACCTGAACCACGGCGCATGAACGCGTTCTCGTGCAACCTGCTTCAGGCGGTATGCGGTGGCGCGGTGAGCCGCACCAACACTTATTTCGGCTGCGGCACGATCCGGATATAGGGTTTCGGCGCGCGCCAGCCTTCCGGATACTTCTGCTTGGCTTCCTCGTCGCTGACCGAGCCGGCGATGATCACGTCCTCGCCGTTCTTCCAGTTCACCGGTGTTGCCACCTTGTGCTTGGCCGTGAGCTGCAGCGAATCGATCACCCGCAGCACCTCGTCGAAGTTGCGGCCGGTGGTCATCGGATAGATCAGGATCAGCTTGACCTTCTTGTCCGGCCCGACGACGAAGACGTTGCGCACGGTCTGGTTATCGGCGGCGGTGCGCTGCGTCGGGTCGCCCGATACCGGCGCCGGCAGCATGCCGTAGAGCTTGGAAACGTTGTAGTCGACGTCGGCGATCATCGGGAAGTTCGGCTCTGCTCCTTGCGTTTCCGCGATGTCGCTGACCCAGCCGGCATGGCGGTCGAGCGGATCGACGGAAAGTCCGATGATCTTGACCCCACGCCGGTCGAATTCGGGCTTGATCTTGGCCATGTAGCCGAGCTCGGTGGTGCAGACCGGCGTGAAATCCTTCGGGTGCGAGAACAAGACGGCCCAGGAATCGCCGATCCAGTCATGGAACTGGATCTTGCCTTCCGTGGTTTCCGCCTGGAAATCCGGTGCGATGTCGTTGATTGCAAGTGTCACGATAAACCCCATCATTTGAATAGGCTGACTTCCGCCATACACGGCACGAAGTTTGCCACTTTTGATGCGATAGGCAACTTCTAAAGAAGAGGTAGAGACGAGAGGCGGTCGCCCCGCCGCTGTGGTAATCTGGTGTCAGACCGACCTGCGCTGAAATTGACCGATTGCGTGGAACCCTGTGCGGCCATCGGGCGAAGAGCGGACCTCAGAGCGATGCCTTGGCTCCGGCTGGGAATTGCGAAGCTGCCGGTGGCCGACAACTGATCACCCGAAGGGCCGGGCGATTTTGGCCTCCCGATCGCGTCGACAGTCCCTGAGCGAACGAGCGCGGGTGCCTTTGCGGTTCTGTCCTTGCCGAAAACCGAAACCGCTCCGGCGCAAGAGGTCGATATCAGCGGGTCGGCATGCGGTCGGAGCTGCTGTCCATGAGCGATACGCGAAAAATTGCGGCCATCCTCGTCGCCGACGTTGTCGGCTACAGCCGGCTGGCCGGTGCCGACGAAGAGCGTATCCTGGCGCGGCTTCGCACGCTGCGCAGCGACCTGATCGATCCCACCATCGCCGTCTATAACGGCCGCATCGTCAAGCGCACCGGCGATGGCAGCCTGATCGAGTTTCGCAGCGTCGTCGATGCGGTGCGCTGCGCCATCGAGGTCCAGAGCGCGATGCTCGAGCGCAATGCCGGCGTGCCGGAGGACCGGCGCATCGAGTTCCGCATCGGCATTCACCTTGGCGATGTCGTCGAGGAAAGCGATGGAGACCTGATGGGCGACGGCGTCAACATCGCCTCGCGGCTTGAGGGTATAGCCCGCCCCGGCGCCATCTGCCTTTCCGAGGATGCCTACCGCCAGGTGAAGGCGCGCCTCGACCTCGCAGCGACCGACCTCGGCGCCACGCAACTGAAGAACATCGTCGAGCCGATCCGCATCTACGCGCTGGAGATCGGCGTTGCCCATGCGGCCGATGGCCGGGCGCAGGCCCCGTCACCGCCCCCCTCACAGGCAAGCACGCCGCCGCAGCCGCCGAGCCCTTACCACCTGCCCGAAAAACCCTCCATCGCCGTTCTCGCCTTCGACAACATGAGCGGCGACGGCGAGCAGACGTATTTTTCAGACGGCATCAGCGAGGACATCATCACCGACCTCTCCCGGCTGTCGGAACTGCACGTCATCGCCCGCAACTCGTCGTTCGTCTACAAGAACGCGGCCGTTTCCGTGCCGGAGATCGCCAAGGCGCTCGGCGTGCGCTATGTGCTCGAAGGCAGCGTCCGCAAGGCCGGAAACCGCGTGCGCGTCACCGCGCAGCTGGTCGATGCCAATGACGGCGGCCATGTCTGGGCAAATCGCTTCGACCGCGATCTCACCGACATCTTTGCCGTTCAGGACGAACTGACGCGGGAGATCGTGACCGCGCTGAAAGTTCAGCTGACGGGCGGCGACAAGGGCCCACTCGCCGGCGGCCGCCCGGTCGACGTCAAGGCATACGAGCTGCTCTTGCGTGGCCGCGAGCAGGCCTCAGTGCACACGCGTCTTGCCAATGCCGCCGGGCGCAACCTCGCCGAGGCCGCTGTCGCCATCGAACCGGATTATGCCGCCGCCCATGCGCTCATCGCCTTCACCCACGTGCTGGACTATATCAACGACTGGAGCGCGGAGCCCGAGCAGTCGCTGCGCACCGGCCGCGCGCTTGCCGAAAGGGCCGTCGCCATGGCACCGGACCAGCCAGAAGGCCACTTCGCGCTCAGCATCGCCTGCATGTGGATGAGAGAGCTGGACCGGGCGCAGGACGAGGCGCATCTGGGGTTGGCGCTGGCGCCCAATTCGGTGCAGCTCCACATGGCGCTCGCCCATGCACTGATCTTTACCGGCGACCCGAAGGCCGCACTCGCCGAACTCGACATTTCCATGCGCCTCGATCCGCTCTATCCCGAACTGCTGCTGCAATTCCTCGCCGACGCCCACTTTTCGCTCGGCGCTTACGAAACGGCGATCCTCGCCATCGAGGCGCGGCTGATGCGAAACCCGCAGTCCGAAACCGCCTATGCCCTGCTCGCCTCCTGCCACGGCCACCTCGGCCACCACGAACGAAGCCGCCAGGCATGGACGCGGGCGCTGGACCTCAACCCCAACTTCTCCATCCCCCGCCGCCGCCGCATCCTGCCCTTCCGCAACCCGGAGGATTTCGAACGGCGGGTGGAGGGCTTACGCAAGGCGGGGTTGGTGGAGTGAGGTTCGGGGAGGCGTGGTGTCTGCCAGGCCCATCGCGTCCCTCTTCCACTCAGATGCGCGCAATTGTGTAGCAAATGCCACCAGTCGGTCGTCCTGCTCGGCGTCCGCTTTACGCCAATAGGAGACGTGTGCTCTGTGCGGAAAGGTGACTGATTTGGGGCCGGAAGCGGACTGTCCGGTTCCGAAGAGCAAGGCTGATAAAGCAGACATCCACAGCGCGTTCGAAACATGAAGTACCGTTTCGAATCTCCTCGGGCGCGCCACGCCCGATGATGATGGACTCTACGTCTACGCTATAGCCGTCTAACGCCACATTTTTCGCATCGCCGCCCTCCCCTTTCTTAAGCGAAGTTTATCACCAGCTACGCCGTAGGATTGTATTGCCTCGTGTTTCATGCCAGTGACCGGCGAAGACGCAGAACGGGCGGGCCGCGATGTGGAGTTTTCCTCCTCGCGGTATTCTGTGTGTGGGGGGCGCATGATGATGCATAAGAATTATCTTTATAAGTCAGATGTTTCGCGCAGGCATTGCGCCAAGCCGGCATTTTTCCCGACGTTTCTGGCCTTGATCTGGCTGATCGTCCTATGGCCGGCAACGGCGGCTCAGGCGGCTTGCACCTCCCCACAGACGGCAACCATAACCTCGGGCGGTACAGCAACCTTTGCTTGCGCGGATTTCGGCTTTGATTCGCCGGCCATCGCACCGCCATCCCATGGCAGCCTAGTTTTCGGAATGCCGTCAAACACCCCGCTCATCTACACCAACAATGGTGACGGCGCGACATCCGACACGTTCATCGTCAAGGATGATAACGCAGTACCGATTACATTCAACGTCACGATCAATCCGTCGGCCTCCCCGCTGACGGTCACACCTTCAAACGTTGCCACGCCGGCGATCGGCACGTCCTACAATCAGACGCTCAGCACGAGCGGCGGAACCGGCCCCTATACCTACTCGCTCGTGGCAGGCAGCAACCTGCCGCCCGGCCTCACCCTTTCCTCCGCCGGTGTCATCTCCGGCACGCCGACCGGCTCGGGTCCCTACAATTTTACCGTCCGCGTGGTCGATTCGACGACACCGACAGCCAATACGCTCGACAAGGCCTACAGCGTCCTCATCGCTGCGCCTGTCATCGACGTGACGCCTGACAGCCCGCCGGACGGCGGCGTTGGCACGGCCTACAGCGTGCAGTTTTCGGCAAGCGGCGGCACCCCGGGTTACACCTATACCCGCGACAGCGGCAGCCTGCCCGCGGGCTTAAGTCTCTCAGGCAGCGGTCTCCTGTCCGGCACACCATCGGCGGTCGGCAGTTCGACTTTCAAATTGAAGGTCCAGGACAGCACCACCATCTCGACCGGCGGCGTGCACTTCCTCCTGCAGGACGTTACCGTCACCATCAATGCCGTCCCCCCGGTGGTGCTGACGCCGACGACCGGCACGGCCCTGACCGCCGGTGCGGTGGGCTCTTCCTACTCGAACGCGTCCATTTCGGCGACGGGCGGCGCCGGAACGATCACCTATGCCGTCACCTCCGGTTCGCTGCCGGCGGGGCTCGCGCTCAACACATCGACCGGTGCGATAGCGGGCACGCCAACAGCCGGGGCACTTGGAACGACGAACTTCACGGTGACGGCAACGGCCGCAGCGGCCGGGTCGGCCGCCGCCAGCTATTCGATCACGATCACCGCGCCACCTTTGGTCCTGGCCCCGCTCGGCGGTCCATTGACATCAGGCACGGCGGGTGTCGCCTATTCGACAAGCATTTCGGCGACGGGCGGCGTGGGAACCGTCACCTATGCCCTGACGGCAGGTGCGCTTCCGCCAGGGCTCACGATGAATACGTCGACCGGAGCAATTAGCGGCACGCCGACCGCTATCGGCACGTTCAATTTCACAATTACGGCGACTGCCGCGACAAGCGGCTCGGTTGCAGAGGCCTATCAGATCGCGATCGTCGGGCCGCCACTGAATCTCTCGCCGGCGTCAGGCACTGCATTGACCGGCGGCGTTGTCGGTTCGGCCTATACGGACACGTCGATCTCGGCGAGTTCCCCCTTGGGTGGGGTTACCTTCTCAGCAAGCGGACTTCCGGACGGCCTGATGATAAACGCTTTAACGGGCGAAATCACAGGCACGCCAACGGCCGCCGCCCTTGGCACCGCAAGCGTTGACGTCGAGGTAATGTCGATGTTCGGCAACGTGGAGCAAGCCACCTATCCGATAACAATTGTGGCGCCACCGGTGGTGCTGACGCCGACGACCGGCACGGCCCTGACCGCCGGTGTGGTGGGCTCTTCCTACTCGAACACGTCCATTTCGGCGACCGGCGGTGTCGGCACGATCACCTATGCCGTCACCTCCGGCTCGGTGCCGGCGGGGCTCGCGCTCAACACATCGACCGGTGCGATAGCGGGCACGCCAACAGCCGGGGCTCTTGGAACGACGAACTTCACGGTGACGGCAACGGCCGCAACGACCGGGTCGGCCGCCGCCAGCTATTCGATCACGATCACCGCGCCGTCGGTGGTGCTGACACCCGCAACCGGTTCGGCGCTTTCGACCGGTACGGTCGGTGTGGCCTATTCGGACACTTCGATTTCGGCGAGTGGCGGCGTGGGGACGATCGGCTACGCCGTGACGAGCGGTGCGCTTCCCGCAGGGCTGAGCCTCAACGCATCGACCGCTGCGATCACGGGCACACCGACCGCCGGAGGCTTTGGCACGGCGACTTTCACCGTGACGGCCACGGCAGCGACATCGGGTTCCGCGGCGGCGAGCTACACGATTGCCGTGGGAGCTACTGCCGTGGTGCTGACGCCGGCCAGCGGTTCAGCGCTTTCAGCCGGTACGGTCGGTGCCGTCTATTCGGACACCTCGATTTCGGCGAGTGGCGGCGTGGGGACCATTGGCTATGCGGTGACGAGCGGTGCGCTTCCCGCAGGGCTAAGCCTCAACGCATCGACCGCTGCGATCACGGGCACACCGACCGCAGGAGGCTTTGGCACGGCGACTTTCACCGTGACGGCCACGGCAGCGACATCGGGTTCCGCGGCGGCGAGCTACACGATTGCCGTGGGGGCTACTGCCGTGGTGCTGACGCCGGCCAGCGGTTCAGCGCTTTCAGCCGGTACGGTCGGTGCCGTCTATTCGGACACCTCGATATCGGCGAGTGGCGGCGTGGGGACCATTGGCTATGCGGTGACGGCCGGCGCACTTCCCGGCGGCCTGAACCTCAATGCTTCGACAGGTGCGATCAGTGGCACGCCAACGGCGAGCGGTGATTTTTCCGTCACCATTACGGCGACGGATACTGTCGGCACGAGCGGTTCGGCCGGCTATTCGCTGAAGATCAAGCCGCCCGAGGTGAAATTCGTCTTCACCCCGCCAGGCGGAGCGTTGGATGAAGCGATGGCAGGCGAAGACTACAGCCAATCGATCACCGCAAAGGGCGGAACGGGGGCGCTGATCTACAGCATCGTTTCGGGCAGCTTGCCGAAAGGCCTGGTGCTGAACATCTCGACCGGCGAACTCACCGGCCCGCTTTCCGTCGACGCTGCCGGCACGCATAGCTTTGCCATTCAGGTGCGCGATGGCACTGGTGCTACCGGCAAGGCGACGTTCACCTTGCCGGTGAAGCGGCGGACAGCCACGGTTGTCGACCTCATCGTGGATGTCCCGGCCGGTGGGACGCCTGCGAATGTGTACCTCAACCGCGGTGCGACGGGCGGTCCGTTCACGGGGGCTGAGCTTGCCTTTGTCGAGCCGGCGAATGCCGGCACGGCGACGATCATTCGCGGCGAGGTGGCAGCGGTTGGCGCTGCCACAGCTCCTGCCGGTTGGTATTTGCAATTCAAGCCCGATCCCGCCTATTCCGGCGAGGTGCAGGTCGGCTACAGGCTGATCAGCGCGCTCGGTACGTCCAATACCGGGGTCGTCACCTACCGGCTGGCGCTTGATGCGGACAGGGTCGCCGAGGACATCGATGCATTGGTACGTGGCTTCGTCGAGACGCGGCAGAACATGATCTCCTCGGCCATCAAGGTTCCGGGGCTTCTGGAGCGCCGCCAGATGGAGGCGGCGACCGATCCGGTCACCGCGCGCATGATGCCGTCGCAGGACGGCATGGAGGGGAGCGTTTCCACCAGCCTGCGGCAGATAGAGGCGGCGCGCGACAATGCCGACGGCGTTAGTGCGGCCGCGTCCTCGCCGTTCAACATCTGGATCGACGGCACCTTCCTGGTGCACAACCGGGATAACAATGATGGTCGCTGGGGCAGCTTTGCGATGATCAACACCGGCGCCGACTATCTCCTGACGGAAAAGGCGCTTGTGGGTCTGTCCTTCCACTATGACCGGATGAGCGACCCGAGCGATGAGGATGCAGAACTGACCGGCAACGGCTGGCTTGCGGGTCCCTATGCCTCGTTCGAGATAGCCCGCAACATCTTCTGGAACGCCAGCCTGCGTTACGGCGGCTCATCCAACGATATCGACACGGCGTTCTGGGACGGCACGTTCAACACGACACGCTGGCTGGCCGACACCGCACTCGAGGGGCAATGGGATATCGACGAAGCGACAACCTTCACGCCGAAACTGCGTATCCTGTATTTCTCCGAAAGCGTCGACGACTACATGGTTCGAAACGATGCCGGGGAAACGGTGGATATCGGGGGGTTCGACGAGGAGCAGTTCCGTGTCAGCCTGGGAGCGGAGATCGCACGATCGTTCACGCTGGAAAACGGCACGCAAATGACACCGAAGCTGGGCTTGACGGGCGGCTACTCGGGCCTCGATGGGTCGGGTGCCTTCGGCTCGCTGACGGCCGGGGTGTCGTGGCAGACCGCGGACCTGTGGATGCTGGACCTGAGCCTGTTGCTCAACATCGCCGACGGCGGCGAGACATCCACTGGTGGACGCGTGCGGACTGCAAAGCAGTTCTGAGGAGCGCAACTCCGTTTCGACAGGATGAGATGGAAGCGCCGTTGGCGTGTCAACGCGAAGTGAGAACTGCCGCCATGCGAATGTGGAACGATATTTTTCCGCGCTGCGCTCCAATGTGCTGGCGGTAGCAGGCTAGGAAGTTCGAACTGACAACATGTGCGAGCGGTCAGTGAGAAGCGGTTGTTCCGTATCGACCTTGAACAGACAGTCGAATAACTTCTCATGGCTCCCGAAAGCAGATTCAAACACTTCACTTGTCGGCTACCGCCAGCGAATCCGGAACCGCTGAGCCAGGAGCAACCGACGTCGCTCCCACGCCATCCGGGTTACGACGCGTAGCTGAGAATGGGCGCGGGCGCGCCGTCGGACCATCTACGTCAGGAAGGCAGTGTGAAATCGCCAACAGTGAGAGTCATGGCCGCGGCCGAGGAAGATCTGGCGATCGAAACGGTCGTGCTTGCGTTTGCGGCGGATCCGATGGCGCGATGGGGCCGAACAGTCCGAGTGCGTCAGGAGCGGTCGTCGTTCACTTCCGGTGCGCCTCCGCGATCATCCACGCGACCACCATGTCGATGGCACTGGAATTACGATAGCGCGGCCACACCAGATAGAAATCCGACGGTCCGAAGAGCGATCCCTCCAGGGCTCGAATGAGGCGACCTTCCTCCAGGTCCCGTTGGACGAAATCCCGGTTCGCGAGAACGATGCCTTGTCCCGCGATCGCAGCCTCGATCGCATGGGACGTCTGGCTGAAGCTGATCCCCTTGAACGACGTCCGCTCCAGTTTTCCGAGGTGTTTTTCGATGAACTCCGGCCAGAAATTGTGGGCATCGTGCAGGAGCGTGTAGCCGGAAAACTCCGCTGACGTCTTTGGCGGCGGTCGCCCGGATAGCAGCATCGGACTGCCAACGGCAACAATCTCTTGGCCGAACAGCAACTCGGTTGCCAACCCCGGCCCGAATGGCGGTCGTCCGTAGCGCACAGCAAGATCGACACCATCAGCCTGGAAGCTGGACATGCGTTCCGTGGCGAGAATATGCAGGTCAAGCTCCGGATGTCGGGCCGTGAAGTCGGGCAGACGGGGAATCAACCATTTGGACGCGAATGTCGGGGTGGTACTGATCGTAAGACGAACTGGCTGCGGTTTCAGCGCACCCGTCGCTCTTGCGATAATCTCGAAGGCCCGTCGGATATCGGCGATATAGGCACGCCCCTCGCCCGTCAGCGCCAATGTCCGCGGCAGCCGCTCGAACAGCTTCACGCCGAGCTCGCCTTCAAGTCCGCGAACCTGCTGCGCGACCGCTCCCTGGGTGACGCCGAGCTCTTCGGCAGCAAGCCTGAAATTCAGATGCCGCGCGGCAGCCTCGAATGCTTTGAGAGCGTTCAGTGACGGAAGCTTTCCGGGAGCGTCGATCATTCAATAGTTTTTCTACTGCCAGATAAAAGTTGAACTGCTTCGTAAACCCGCGGCGGAAATGGTATGGCAATGCATAGGAATAGGCAATTCGTATGATATTTCCGCGTGAGAGGAGCAAAAGATGTCAGTAGAAAAAGTGGCTATCGTTACAGCTGGTGGCAGTGGCATGGGTGCCGAATGCGCCAGGCGACTGGCTGCCGATGGTTTCAAAGTGGCCGTACTTTCTTCGTCGGGCAAAGGTGAGGCGCTTGCGGCCGAGCTCGGTGGCCTCGGCATCACCGGCTCGAATCAATCCAACGACGATCTCAAGCGCCTGGTCGACGCGACCGTGGAGAAATGGGGTCGGATCGACGTCCTGGTCAACAGTGCTGGACACGGCCCGCGAGCCTCCATCCTCGATATCACCGACGAGCAGTGGCATACGGGAATGGACGTCTATCTGATGAATGTCATTCGCCCGGCGCGGCTCGTCACGCCGGTCATGCAGGCGCAGAAGTCCGGCGCGATCATTAATATCTCCACTGCCTGGGCGTTTGAGCCGTCGGCAATGTTTCCGACATCGGCCGTGTTCCGCTCCGGCCTGGCCGCCTTTACGAAGATTTTTGCCGACACCTACGCTGGCGACAACGTCCGCATGAACAACGTTCTGCCCGGCTGGATCGACAGTCTTCCGGCCACGGAAGACAGGCGCGAGGCCGTACCGATGAAGCGCTACGGCACAAGCGCCGAAATCGCTGCGACCGTTGCCTTTCTTGCTTCCGAGGGCGCAGGCTACATCACCGGGCAGAACCTCAAGGTCGATGGTGGCCTGACACGCTCCGTGTGACGTGAAAAAGCTGGGCTAACTCGCCTTTGCGCTTCCCGGCCTCATCCGGGGAAGCAATGTCGTCTTCGTCAAGCGGGCTCGACGGCCACAGCCTCAGCGACCGCCAGCTCCGCCATGGCCAATGCCGCCTCGCGGGTCCTGGCGGCGGCGATGAAGCGGCCGTTGTGGCAGAAGGTGGCGCCCTCAACGCCGCAGGCGGCTTCCAGCGCCTCGTTGGTGAGGCCGGCCCAGGCGGCCGGCAGGTCGGCGCGCAGCTCAAAACCCTCGTCGGCGCGGCGGATGCCGGTCAGGGTCCAGTCCTTGTCGCGCGGGTGGACGACGAACAGCAGGTGGTCGGCGCCGGCTTTTACGATGGCCGGGCGGAAGGGCATGCCCATCGGCAGCTCCAGCACGCGGCCCTCGCCGGTCGCAACGATCGCCTGGTGCACGACGGCTTCGGCGCGCAGTTTTGCTGCACTCCGTCCGACGCTCGCCTCGACGAAGCTGCGGGCGATCACAAGCGCTGCGTGGAAGGCGCGCTCGTCGGCATCCGGATCGGTCTCGTCGAAAACGGGCTTCAGGGTTTCAAGCAGCGCCGGCAGCGTCAGGCCGGCAAGCGGCCCGGCGATGGAGGGGCTGAGCGCGCCGTTGTCGACCAGATCGACCGCCAGCACGAAACTGCGGTCGAAGGAGGCGTGCACCGCCTCGACATGCGCTTCCGGGACCCCGGAGGCGACGAGGTAATCGCGGCCATAATGCTTCCAGATCAGGCCGAACGAGCTCAAAGGCTGGCCGTCCTCGCGCAGCGGTGCGCCGCGCTGGTGATGATCGAAGATCTGCGCTTGCGCATCATAGGCGCCGCCGACATCGTAGATGATCCTGTTGGAGCCGGGCGTGATCCACTCCGGCGCCCGGCTGCGCACGATCTTCGCTTCGGGAAACAGCCGGGTCAGGATGACGCTCGACATCAGCTCGTCGGCATGGAAGCCACCGGAATGGGTGACGAGGAAATCTGGGGTCATGCCGGGATGCGCCTTGTGGTTTTCTGATGGGTGTCCGCCGCAGCGGCATTTGTGGTTGGCACCAGATAGCCTTTGAATGGCGCCATCTCAACCCATCCCAGGGTTTTTCCGGCACGGGCGGCCTGCGTTCGGCATTCGCCGGCCACCGCGCGCGTCACCCATGGCCGAGATCGAACGACCAGGTCTGGCCCACCAGATCCTTGCCGAAGGAATGGTGCGGCGCTTCCTCGACAAGCGTGAAGCCGGCGCGCTCGTAGATGCGGCGGGCCGAAGTCAGAACGCTGTTGGTCCACAGCACCAGCGTGTCGTAGCCGACGGCGCGGGCGCGCTCGATACAGGCGGCAACCAGCGCTGCACCGACGCCACGTCCGCGCGTATCCGGCTCCACATAAAGCAGCCTGAGCTTGGCGACACCGGGCTTGTCGCTCGCCACCAGAAAGATCGAGCCGACGATGCGCCCATCGATCTCGGCAATCCAGGCGGCCTCGCGGGCCGGGTCATAGGATTTGACGAAATCCGCAAGGATGCCCGCAGCCAGCGCCTCATACTCCTGGTTCCAGCCATATTCCTCGACATAGAGAACCGTCTGGCGGTGGATGATCCAGCCGAGATCGCCCGGCCGCAGATCGCGCAACTGCAGCGCCCCTCCTGCCTTTTCCCCAAGGACTTCACTGACGATGCCCGTGGCCGCGATCAGCCGCCTGCGCTCGGTCGGGGCAAGGGTATCGAGCAACGCGCCGATGGTCGTGCAGGTGTTCTGCTCCAACGCGGCGAAGGTGGTGCGCCCGACCGGGGTGAGCGCGATCGGCTGCCGGCGGCCGCCTTCCGGACGCTCCGCCTTCTCCACCAGCCCACGATCGGCAAACCGCTTCAGCGTGCGGCTCAGCTGGGCGCGGTCCACTTGAAGCGTCCGCATGAGGTCGGCCGCGGTCGGCTCGTCGCGATGAGCAAGCTCGTAGAGGATGCGGGCTTCGGTGAGCGTGAACGGGCTCTGGTCGAGATGGGCGTTCAGCAGGCCCAGACGGTTGGTATAGAGGCGGTTGAAGGCGCGCAGCGCCGCCACGTCGGGGTGGTCGTTGGGGAGTGTCATCGGGGTGATCCAGCCTTAAGTTGACTCAATCAACAATGATTTGTTGATTGAGTCAACATGCAATTATCCTGACACCGTGTGCTCAGGCATTGCAGGCATGAGCGCCGAACCGACGAGGAGGTCGCGTCAGTTCTTGGCACCGAGCGCCAGCCGGCAGGCAAGGCCGGCAAAGACGCCGGCGAGCAGATATTGCGGCAGCCTCCTGAACCGGGCGGGTGCCGAAAGCCGGCTGCGGATCTGGCCGCTGAGCAGGATCACCGTGCCGTTGACGAGAAAGCCGATGCCGTTCAGCACCGTTGCCAACACCAGCGTCTGCACGATGATCGCGCCGTTTCCCGGCCGGATGAACTGCGGAAACAACGCCAGCACGAACAGCGCCATCTTCGGATTGAGCAGGTTGGTCAAAAGCCCCTCACCCAGGATCCGCCGAAGCGACAGGCGTTTCAGCGACGAGGACGGCGAAAAGTCGATCGCGTGAGAACGAAGGGTCTTGAAGGCGAGATAGAGAAGATAGGCGCAGCCGGCCCAACGCACGATCTCATAGGCGATCGGCACGGTGGCGATCAGCTGTGACAGCCCCAGCGCCGCGGCAAGCGCGTGGCAGTAGGTGCCAAGCGCAATGCCGGCATAGGTGAGAAACCCCGCCCCCTGCCCCTGGCTGACGCTGCGCGAAGCGATCAGCAGCATATCGGGACCCGGCGTGGCGGTCAGCACCAGCGAGGCAACGGCAAAAAGTGCAAGTGTGGAAAAATCCGGCATGACATCTTCCTTTGAGGTGGCCGGAATTTCGGTTTAGCCGGATTCGCGGGAATGGCAAGGCCGGAGCGAAAGACGGCACGACATGCCATTTCCTCAAGGAAACGCCGGCCCGGAAGAACCACCGGATTGGCGGGCGACAGGATCGGCAAGACAGGCGCGGCAAGAACAGGCGCGGCAAGCGTTTGCGCGCAGGCGTCTGCGTTGCGGGACATGTACCGGCATTGTCACAATCGGCGTTGCCACGACCGCCTGCCCGCCCGCTTCGTTGCCGCGTGAACGAAGAACAAGCGCCAATCACCATGCCGTTTTCTGCGTTAAGCAACGCGACAAATCCAGGTTGCACGCGACGTCGTCTGAACGTAGAGCACATTGCCATAGTATAATCAGGGGTTGAAATTTTATGTCGATTTCAGTCAAGACATTGCTCGCCGCCGCGGTCGTCGGCTTCTTATTCGTGCCGGGCCTCGCCAACGCCGAAGCCTTGGCCCAGCTCGAAAAGCAGGGCTACAAGGTCAGCAAGCTCACAAAGAACAAGGCTGGTTCGCAGGGCTGGATCGCGTCGAACGGCGACAAGCGGTTTTTCTGCCGCATGAATGTCAGCATAGCCGTTGTAAGCAAGAAGGAACTGGTGGGCATCACTGCGGGCGGGCGCCTGGTTAAGATGAACCGCGCCACCTACGAAGCGACGTTGGGTGGGCCCGATCCGTCCCTGCCGCTCTGGAGCGACCTTCAGGCCGGCCGCGTCAAGGCCCCTCACGTCAAGGGCTGCACGCCCCTTCGCTGATCTGCACAGGCAGGCCTGCACCTTGGTTTAGCCGCAGGCCTGCCCTCGCGATCGGTCGCCCGCACCTTAGCGATAGTCCACCCAGATGCCGCCGGCATCGGCCGAGCGCACGCAGTTTTCCACCCAGCGCACACCTTCGAGCCCGGCGTCGACGCCGGGGAAGACGAGATCTTCCAGGCCCTCGGGCGCAAGGCCTCGTGTGCCGCTGATCGCCAGCCCGAAGCGGCGATAGAGATTGGCCCAGGCCTCGAACAGGCCTTCCGGATGGCCACCGCCGATGCGGTCGTCAATCCGGGCTTGCGGGTAGAGATAGTCCATGCCGCGCTCGAGGATGCGCACGGGCTCGCCCTGGATCTCAAAGGAGAGCTGGTTCGGCCGCTCGTCCCACCATTCGATGCTGGCCTTCGAACCGACGATGCGCACCTTCTGGCCGTGCATCGAGCCGGCATTGACGGCGCTTGACCAGATATTGGCGATGGCACCGTTGTCATATTCCATCAGGGTCACGGCGTTGTCTTCGAGCGGCGCCCGGCTCTTGACGAAACTCTGGCGCGCGCACATCAGCCGCTCGATCGTCAGGTGCGGCAGGATCACCTCGGAAAGGTAGAGCGGGTGCGTACCGACATCGCCGAGCACATAGCTCGGCCCGGCAAATTTCGGGTCGACGCGCCAGCGGGTCGATGGATTCTGCTCCTCGACAGCGGCGCTATGGAAGCCATGCGCGAACTGCAGGTTGACGATGCGGATCTCGCCGAGATCGCCATTTCTCACCATGGCGCGGGCCTGCTCGATCATCTGGTGGCCGGCATAGCCGTAGGTGACGCCGACGATACGGCCGCGCGCCTGCGACAACGCCTTCAACTCCTCGGCCTCGGCCACCGTAAAGCAGAGCGGTTTTTCGCAGATCACATGCAGGTCATGTTCCAGCGCCGCCTTGCAGATGGCAAAATGGGTGTTGTTGGGCGTGGCGATCGACACCGCCTCGATGCCGTCGGGTCTGTCGACCTCGACGGCAAACATCGTCGCATAATCCGGATAGCTGCGAGACGGATCGAGCCCGAGATCGACGCCGAAGGCGCGCCCGCGCGCCGCATCGATATCGAAGGCGCCAGCGACCAGCTCGAAGGTGTTGTCCCTAAGCGCCGCGGAGCGGTGGATCGAGCCGATCTGGCTGCCGCGCCCGCCACCCACAATCGCCCAGCGGATCGGCCTGTTCTTCGCTTCCGTCATGGTCAAGTATCCTGTCTATGACGCATGGCGTGCCTGATGGCACCGACATGCATGAAATCAAAAGTTTGAACGGCTCTGTGCGTACTGATTACAAATCAGAAGCCGACTGAAGCGAGGTAGTCGCGGCTCTCCCGGACATCCGCCAGGCTGCCCGCGACGCTTCTCGGGTCGCGCTCCTGCTCGACCGTGATGAAGCCGTGGTAGCCGATGTCGGCAAGCGTCTGCCTGATGGCGGGATAGTCGATCACCCCGCGACCGATCGGGCACATGACACCTTGACCGCAGGCCTCGAAGAAGCGGATCCTTTCCCCCATCACCCGGTCGAACACCGCCTGGTCGATATCCTTGAAGTGGACGTAGTCGAGCCGGTCGGCATAACGCCTCAGCGTCTCCACCGGGTCCATGCCGGCGTAGAAAGTGTGGCCGGTGTCGAGGCAGAGGCCGGCGGTCTCCTGCGGCACGTCGCGGGCGATGCGCTCGATCTCGTCGGAAAATTCGATATAGCCGCCGGCATGGGGATGGATCACCGCCCGCACGCCATGGTCGCCGGCGCGCTCGGCGATCGCCTTGATATTGGCGACCATCCCAGCCCAGGCCTCGTCCGAAAGTCGCGGCGCGAGCTCGAAATGCCCGGCCGCATAGTCCCGCTCGTCGTGCCCCCAGTCCATGACGGTCAGATAGGGCGTCGCAAACCGCTGGCGGGCCACCTGCGGCGGCTGCGGCAACCTCGTGATGACGGCGCAGATCTCGTCCGTCTGGCGCAGCAGGCTGTCGCGGTTGTCGGGCGAAACCAGATCGTCGAAGATCGTGCCGGCGACGATGAAGAGGTTGCGCTCGGCAAGGGCTGCGGCAACCAGCCGGTCGTCGAGCGGCACATAACCGTAAGGTCCGAGCTCCAGCCCGCCATAGCCGGCTGCGGCCGCCTCGTCGAACACGCGGCGCCAGGCCGGCAGGTCGGGATTGTTGACGTCGTCCACGCCCCAGCAGCAGGGGGCGGTCGTGATCGTGATGCTCACGGCTTCATTCCTTGATCGAAGGGGTGTTGGCAGGCCGCGGCTCAGCCGCGCGGCCAGTATTTGTCGACGTATTTCTGGATCTCGGCACGCATGAAGCGGCCGGACTGGTCGGCCCTCTCCTCCCAACCGAAGACGCAGGCCGTGACGATTCCGTCGAAGCCGACCGCGGCGAGCGAGGAGAAGAACACGTCCCAGTCGATCTCGCCCTGGTACATGTCCATGTGCTGGTGGATCGTCACCTTGGCGCCCGGCGGATTGACGATGTAGCGCAGGCCCGAGGAGGCCTTGTGATTGTAGGTATCGGCGACATGGACGTGGTTGATCAAAGGCCCGGCGTCGCGGATCATCCTGGCCATGTCATCGCCGAAATAGAAGGTATGCGGCGCGCAATAGAGGAATTTGACGTTGTCGGAGCCGATGGTCTTCAGCATGTCGATCGCCGGATGCAGCGTCTCGCACCAGTCTTCGGGATGTGGCTCCATGTTGAGCGTCACGCCCTCCTTTTCGAATACCGGCACCAGTTCCTCGATCGACCGCCACCACGCGGCCTCGCTGTGCTCGTGGCTGTGCATGCCGCCGCAGCAGCTGGAGCGGTGGCCGCGATCGGGCGATGGCCCGCGCCCGAACTCCGAATTCATCGTGTCGCAATCCATCTCGACGGCAATGCGGATTGCTTCCTTCCAGTAGCGCACCGCCGCCTGGCGCTCGTCCTCGTGCGGGCTTGCCCAGCGATACATCGGCAGGAGCGATGCGAGCTTGACGCCATGGTCGGCCAGCGCCTTCTTGAACTCGGCGATGCGCGCCTTGTGCGCCCGTGGCCGCACCCACCAGGGCAGGAAGTCGTCGCGCGGCGACAGCTCGATATGGTCGTAGCCGAGGTCGGCCGCCTTGCGGCAAAGCTGATCCAGCGGCAGGTGGCGATGCATATGCGGGTCGAGTGCGATTTTCATGGTGCTCCTCCGTCATCCCTTGGCCATGAGCGCAGCGGGATGCTCCTTCGCGGGATCGTTTCGAACTTCGGTGTGTCCTCCCGAACTGCCAATAGGATAGCCCCGCCCCACGGCCCGGTTCCAATGCTTCGATGATCAAATTTGATCATTGACCGCACGGACCGCGAATGCTGATCTCAATTTGCGGATCCGGAGGTGACGGTGGCGAAGAAGACGTTGAAGGATGTGGCCAGCGAAGCCGGCGTTGGCACGGCCACGGTCGAGCGCGTACTCAACGGCCGCGGCGGCGTGCGGCCGGAAACGGTGGAGAAGGTCCTCGTTGCCGCCAGAAGGCTCGGCTATGGCCGCGCCCTGCCGGAGGCCCATCGCGGCGTCGTTCGCATCGAGGTCATTCTCGTTCGCCCGGAGACCAGCTTCTATTCGCGCATGAACGAGGCCTTCGAGCGCATCGCAGCGTCGCTCGACCACGATATCGCCGTCCACCGCACCTTTGCTCGCGAGAACGACCCGGTCGATTTTGCCCGCATCATTGCCAATCCGAAGCTGCGGCGCTCGGCACTGATCGTCGTGGCGCCGGATCACCCCGACGTGGTGGAGAGCGTCAGGAAGGCCGCAAGCCGCGGCATTCCCGTCGTCCAGATCATGACCCGTCCCGCCCCGGAACTGCCCTATGTCGGCATCGACAACTATGCCGCCGGCCGCACCGCCGCCCATTACATGTCGCAGATGCTGTCGGCACGCGCCGGCACCCTCGTCGCGCTTTGCCACAGCGGCGCCTACGAGAACCACAAGGAGCGCATTCGCGGCTTTTCCACCTATCTCGCCGAACGGGGCAGCCCCGCGCACCGTTTCGCCGAAGTGATGTTCGACCGCGACGACGAACATGATGCGATGGAGCTTCTGGGCAAGGCGCTTGCCCGCGACCCCGATATCGTCGGCGTCTACAGCGCCGGCGGCGACAACAAGGGCGTCGCCCGGATATTGAACGGCAGGGCCAGGGACGCAATCTTCTGGGTCGGTCATGAGCTGACCGACCAGACGCGGCACTACCTGCGACAAGGGCTGATGGCAATCGTGCTCGACCAGGCGCCGGAGATCCAGGCCCGGCGCTCGATCGACCTCACCTTGAAAAGTCTCGGCCTCATGGAGGTCGAGGTCAGCACCGAACCCGTTCGCTTCCTGACCGTGACCTCGGAAAATCTTTGATCAAAGGCCCGCCTGCGGCCAGTATTCGCATCGAAAACAGTGCCATTTCCCATCCAAAGCACGCGCTCGGCGCACTTTTTTCGGAGGGGCGGCTGCCTCGCCCAAGGCCCTGTATCGTAAGGTTTCCAAACGATTTTTTCAGGAGCGCCCGCGGTCCCGCCGGCCGGTGATACCGCTCTATCCACTCAAAAATGCCTTGGCCAGGTTGCCTTGACGGTCGCCCTGGCTATATTAGCGATGCCTGAACGCCACTCATTATTCGAGTCGCACGATATTTTCGGGCCCCCTTCACCCGACAAAACTCCTTGTCGGTGGACGAACGAAGGAGACACTTCATGTCCTTTAAGAAAAATCTGAATAAGGCTACCGACGCCACCGTATCCCGCGTCAGCATCGGAGCCGCCGTAAAGCGTTCGCGTGAATCCCACGGCTACACTGTCGATGAAATGTCGGTCACCACAGGCCTGACGGAAACCGAAATTTCCAAGGTCGAACTCGGCGCAGATACCGATCCCGTCAAGCTGCAGCGCATCGCCGCTGCCTTGCAAGTACCGCCTACCACCTTCACCGCCATGCGATAGCGGCGGTGCCGGGCATCATGCCCAAGCCGGGCGCATTGCCCACCCCGATTGCGGACTGGACGTTCCATTCTCTTGCAGCAAGGCGGAAATGCCGCTGCTTCAAGCCGAGAATCTGAACTGAAATCTGGCCGTCACGGCCATTGGCTCAAAAGGGAAAGCCGGGGTTTTGCCCCGGCTTCCTTCGTTTTCAAAGGGCGCGACACCCCGCGCGCCGCGATAGATAGACCTTATTCCTCGCCGCCCTATCCAGGACCGCCTCGCCGGTGACGTCGAATAGCGCCTTCTTCAGCGCTCGCTTAGGAAAACAAAGCCGAAGCGGGGTACGGCAATGCAAGCGGCGGCATCTCGTCGCGCGCAAAAAATCGCAGCGACCGCGTCTCTTCGTCCGTCCACGCTCCTCCGTATTCGACGACCCGGCATGCGAACAACGTGACGACATACTCGACCCGATCGCCATTCGGGTAGGTATAGCGAAAGTCCCGCCCGCCGAAGACGCCGAGAATGGCGGCAGGGGTGACCGCAAGGCCGGTTTCCTCCATCACCTCCCGAATGATGGCCTCCTGCGGCGTCTCCCCCGGCTCGATCGCGCCGGCCGGCAGACTCCATCCCTCGCCCGACGCTTTCTCCTGCAGAAGCAACTTGCCCGCATCGTCGTGGACGACGGCCGCGACGGAGGGCAGCAGGAGCAGGCGGTTTCCGATCAGGCCGCGCAATTCCGTCAGATACGATCTCATCCAGGCTCTCCCTCGGCGCGCAAGCCTCAGTTGAATACCGGAAAGAGTGGCGCCCATGAGGCGCTGCCGGCTGCCGGCGGATGTTTCCGCGATGAGCCGACAAAACGCCTCTCGCCGCATAACGCCCTGCCCAAACAGAAAAGCCGGGGTTTCCACCCCGGCTTTTCTCATTCAACTGTCGGATAAGGCTTAGTTCTTCGCCTTGTCGACCAGCTTGTTCTTGCCGATCCACGGCATCATGCCGCGCAGCTTCGCGCCAACTTCTTCGATCTGGTGGTTGTCGTTGACGCGGCGGATGCCCTTGAATCGGGCTGCACCCGACTTGTATTCCTGCATCCATTCCGAGGTGAACTTGCCGGTCTGGATGTCGGTGAGGACGCGCTTCATTTCGGCCTTGGTTTCAGCCGTGATGATGCGCGGGCCGGTGACGTATTCGCCCCACTCTGCCGTGTTGGAGATCGAGTAGTTCATGTTGGCGATGCCGCCTTCATAGATCAGGTCGACGATCAGCTTCACTTCGTGCAGGCACTCGAAGTAAGCCATTTCAGGCGCGTAGCCGCCTTCGACCAGCGTTTCGAAGCCGGCGCGGATGAGCTCGACGAGACCGCCGCACAGAACGGCCTGTTCGCCGAAGAGGTCGGTTTCGCACTCTTCCTTGAAGTTGGTTTCGATGATGCCCGAACGGCCGCCGCCGACGCCGCAGGCGTAGGAGAGCGCGAGGTCAAGGGCGTTGCCCGAAGCGTCCTGGTGAACGGCAACGAGGCAGGGAACGCCGCCGCCCTTCTGGTATTCGCCGCGAACCGTGTGGCCCGGGCCCTTCGGCGCGATCATGACGACGTCGAGCGTCGCCTTCGGCTCGATCAGGCCGAAGTGAACGTTGAGGCCGTGGGCAAATGCGATGGCAGCGCCGTCGCGGATGTTGCCGGCGATGTCGGCCTTGTAGATTTCGGCCTGCAGTTCGTCAGGCGTTGCCATCATGATCAGGTCGGCCCACTTGGCGGCTTCTGCGACCGAGAGAACGGAAAGGCCATCGGCCTCGACCTTGGCAGCGGTTGCCGAACCCGGCTTCAGAGCGACGCGGATTTCCTTGGCGCCGGAATCCTTCAGGTTCAGCGCGTGGGCGCGGCCCTGGCTGCCGTAGCCGACGATAGCGACCTTCTTGGACTTGATGAGGTTGATGTCGGCATCACGATCGTAATAGACGCGCATTTGAATGGTCCTTCCCGTTAGTTGTCTGTTGTTTCCGCTACGTAACATCTGAACCGATAGATCCAGACATCACCCAGCAATTCCGTGTTCTGCAGAAACTGCCGCGCTTGCCGGCGCACAGTCTTGCAATTCCAGTGCTGCAGCGGCCTTTGCGTCTCTTCGACACCCGGCGCTGCTGGCAGAGATCTCCCCGCCGTTAGACCTTCTTGCCGTAAAGCGTGAGGAAGGCGCTGACCGCCTGCTCCGCCTTGCGGCTGAAACCTTTTTTCATCTCGCCGGCCTCTTCGCCCAGCAGCATCTTCAGGTGCCAGTCGGAAACGACCAGCCCGTAAAGCGCGCCATAAGCCTCGTCGGCATCGTCGAAGGCCAGGAGCCCCGCCTTGCGGCCGGCCTCAAGCAGAGCGGCTGCCCGCCGCCCGATCTGCCGGCGGCCGCGCTCCTGCAGCATGTGGCCGAGCTTGGAGCCTTCGCGGCTTGCCTGGCCGATCGCCAGCCGGTTCAAGGCCAGCGACACGTCGCCGGAGAGAACCTCAAGCAGATCCTTAGCAAACACCACCAGGTGCCGGCTGAGACTCTCCGCGTCGAGCGCACTTGCGGCAACGTCCTGCGTGCGAACCTTGCTCGCCTGGAAGCCGATCATCGCCGACAAGAGCCCGTCGCGATCGCCGAACCACTTGTAGAGGCTTTCCTTCGAGCAGTTGGCCGCCCGGGCGACGCCTGCTGTCGTCAGCGCCTTCTCGCCGCCGTCGACCAGCAGACGCAACGCCTCTTCAAGAACGACGCCCTGACGCTCGGTCAAGCCGCTCCCGGCATTCGCCTCTCTTGTCGCAGCAACGCTTTGCACCTGGCTCCACCCAATTCAGTACCGTACGGTACGGTTCGCATTCTTCTAGTGAAGCGCGTTGAAAGCGTCAAGACGATTTTGTCGGGTGAGCGAAATTTTGGCTGAGCCGGTGTATCGGGATCCTGAGCGGTTGCTGCAAGCCGGTGGGGTCGATGCACCCGTCGGCATCGGAAGGCATCCGCCCTATCTGTCATGCGCGGCTTCGCCGTTCCCTCCTCCAACGACGCTCCTTCCGGAACGAAAGGCATGCGATAGCTGCAGCGCATCGCCATCAGCCGGCGATGGCCAAACCTCCGTATCGGCCGGTTTCCTTCTCGATCTCGCCGACCAGGCTGTCCAGCGCCGGGTTTCTCGATTTCCTTGCACGGCGGACGACATAGGCGAGCGATGGCGGCCGAGGCAGCCGGTCAGTGACGACGTGCATCTCGCCACGGATATGCCGGTCACTCACCAACGCCACACCCATGGCTGCATTGACGGCCGAGACGATCCCGGCGGCACTCGAGCACTCGAAGACGGTTTCGAGAACCGCATCGTCCTGGCCGATGTCGAGTGCCCACTGGCGGTAGAAGCACTCATCGTCGAACGACAGAAACGGGATCGGGCCGTCCTGCGGGAGCGCCAGATCCGGATGCTTCACCCAATGAAGCTCCTCACGGTACAGCACGACGTCGGCGGGACGCACCTCATGGCTGAAGACCTGGACGATGGCGGCATCGAGTTCGCCCCGTTCGAGCATGGCGCGCAGGACGAGGCTCATGCGCACCTTGGTGCGAACCGAGACATTGGGATGCAGGCGCCGAAACCTGCCCAGGATGCGGGCAAGGTCGGTACACGCGGTATCTTCGGTAAGACCGAGGGCAAGCCTGCCCGCCAGCGGGGTCTTCGAGAGGCTGAGCAGAGCCTCGTCGTGCAACCCGAGGATACGGCTGGCATAGTCGAGCAGGTCTTCCCCCGCAGCGGTGAACATCGGAGCCTCCGGCTTCCGGCTCAGCAGATCGCAGTCAAGGCTGACTTCCAGCCTCCTGATCTTGTGGCTTACGGCAGACTGCGAGAGGCCCAGCGCAGTGGCCGCGCGGGTAATGCCACCATGGTGGCGGATTGCGCAGAGCGCCCGCAATGCGTCGATCTCGAGGCGGCGACTGTTGAGTTCGGTCATGGCCATCTCCGTTCCAATCTCTTCCGAAATGGACTTATCACGAACGACGCCCGCCATGACACAGATTTGCGCGATGTCATGCATCCATCGAAATTTGTCATGTGCGCGCTTGGCACTATCCGCCTATTGGTTGCTCATATTCCCACAGCCAGAGACCTCGATGACCGACATTGCGCTTCCTTCCGCCAACGCGAGCCGCCATCCGCTGCTCTGGCCTTTGCTCGCCACGCTGCTGATCATCGGGTGGAGTTCAGGCTTTGTCGGCATCCGCTATGCAAACCAGGAGGCTGGTGTCATGCTCCTCCTCTTCTGGCGCACGCTGCTGTCGGGACTGATCCTTCTGCCTTTCGCGTTGGCCATCGGGCCGCGCCTGTCGATGCGCGCGGTCAGGGATCAGGCCCTGTTCGGCGTCATGGCCGTGTTCCTGTATCTCGGCGGCTTCGCGCTGGCGATCGAGCAGAAGGTGCCGACGGGCCTGGTCGCGCTCATCGCCGACCTCCTGCCGCTGGCGATCGCTGCCCTTTCGCAGCCCGTCCTCGGCGAGCGCCTGACCAGGCGGCAATGGCTGGGCACCGCGATTGCCGTCGTCGGCGTCTTGATCGTGTCCTTCGACAGCCTCAGCTTCGGCACGGCCCCGGTGTGGGCCTACGGACTGACCGTCGGTTCGATGCTGATCTTCGCCGTCGCCTCGGTCCTGCACAGGCGACGCAAGACGCAAGCCATGCCTGTCCACCAGAGCCTGTGCATCCATACACTGACGGGTTCGGTTCTCTTCGGCCTGTGCGCGTTGACCCAAGGCAGCCTAGCGCCGCCGATGACGCGCGATTTCGCAATCGGGATGATCTGGCTGGTCCTGATCGCAACGTTCCTCGCCTACGCCGTCTACTACACCAGCCTGCGACTGTTCCCCGTGGCCAAGGTGAGTGCCGCGATCTACCTCAGCCCACCCGTGACGATGCTGTGGGCCTGGATGCTGTTTTCAGAACCGCTGACAGGCGCGATGTTCGCGGGGCTCGCGGTGACGCTGGTTGGTGTGTGGATGACCTCGCGCGGTTGAGCACATGCTTGTTCCGGACACCGCAGTGCCGTGCGCGGCCACTGGTTGCATTTGCTGGCCACCACCGCGCTCATGCAGCTAGAGGCTCAGCTTCCGTGCCCCATTTCACCTGCCGGCGTCTGCCCCACAGTAAACAGGGCGACCGACGATGCGACAGGCTTTTCGTCAGCTCTTTGCGAACCGGGCGGCGACAATGGCCAAATCCCCTCTCCCCGCATTCTTGGGAAGGGCTAGGGTGAGGGCAAATCTCGCGGGCGCTTGAGCAGAGCGAGTGCGCCCGCCTCAGGCGCCGGCGCGCCGCACATCTGGAATGACGCTGCCAAGGACGCCACGAACCAGAATGCGCGCTGCCTTCGCCCGCCCCTCGTCGTTCGCCGAAGGCTGCAGGAGCGCGACCAATGACAGGCCCTCCAGCGCGGCAAGCAGGGCTTGCGCGTGAACACGCGCTGCGCTCCCGCTCATGTCTCCACTGCCAAGGCTCGCCAGCGCCGTCGAAAGCGCCAGCGTTGCCCGCTCCAGGCGGGCGGAAAAGATTGCCGCTATGCGCGGGCTGCGGTGGCTGGCCCCGACGATTTCCAGCCAGGCGGCCGCTTCGCCGGCGTTCCAGTCCCGCATCGAGGCGATGTGATCGGCAACAAGCGCCTCTTCGAGCCCCGCGAGATCGCTTG
This sequence comes from Ensifer sp. GW823-FHT05D09, assembly GCF_058795755.1. Classification (NCBI taxonomy): domain Bacteria; kingdom Pseudomonadati; phylum Pseudomonadota; class Alphaproteobacteria; order Hyphomicrobiales; family Rhizobiaceae; genus Ensifer; species Ensifer sp. GW823-FHT05D09. The sequence goes on from NZ_JBXAIA010000003.1 coordinate 105,653, forward strand.
CCATGGTCAGTGGAAACGCATGATCCGGCAGCAATTCGGCAACCAGCCCCTCGACGATCGCCTCCTTGCCGTCGAAATGCACATAGACGCCGCCGATGCTCATGCCGGCCTCGCGGCAGATGTCGCGGATCGACGTCGCGGAAAAGCCTGACGTGATGAAGCAGCGCATGGCGGCATCGAGAATGTGGCGCCGGCGTTCGTCGGCCCTGTCGCTGGATAGGCGTGGCAAGAGATCCTCCCCGTAAAAACGAACGTTTGTTCTCATGCAATTGACGGGCCTGTCAACTGATCATAAAGAACGAACGTTCGTTTTATGGAGATTGATTTGAGAACCTCTGCCTCTTCCCTGCCCCCGATCTATGCGCTCCAGTCCTGGGCGATCTTCATGGGGCCTTCGCTCACCGCCGGCACCACCATTTATCTGCTCATTCCCTTTCTTCTCGAGCGCGGCTGGAGCGGCCCCTACGCTGTGATGGTGCCGCTCGGCGCAAACTTCCTCCTGATGTTCGCGATCACCTTCGCCGGTCTGCGCCGGGAGGGCGCAACGAAGGCCTGGCGCGAGCGCCTGCGGCTGCCCCGGCCCTCGGGGGCCGATATCGCGAGCGGCGTCTTCATCGGCCTGTCGATGATCGTCTCCATCGTTTTCCTCGAAAGGTATGTGCAGGATTTCATCCTCGACAACGTGCCGATGCGCCCGCCGGAATGGTTCCTCGACGTATTGAAAACCTCCGGCACCGTCTTCGGCGCGCCTGGGCTCGGGCGCTGGGATTTCCTGGCGCTGCATCTGATGCTGTTTGCGCTCAACATCTTCGGCGAGGAACTGCTGTTTCGCGGCTATTTGCTTCCGCGTCAGGAAGCCGCCGGCTACCGCCATGCCTGGATATTGAATGGCCTGCAGTGGACCGCCTTCCACTGGTTCTGGTTCCACGTTCTGCCGGGGCTCCTGCTGACGAGCCTGCTGCTCTGCTGGATCACGCAGCGCCGCAAGAGCACCTGGTGCGCCATCATCGGTCACGGCATGCCGAACGGCTTGGCCGTCATCGGCACCTTCCTGACCGTCTCGGGGCTGAAAGGGTAACACCAGGGAGCCCTTGGCTGCGGGAACATTGCGCCTCCCCGCAGCCAAAACATTACAATAATATAATGATCTCAATGCTTCACGGCCCGGCCGTTTGTGCCTATTTGCTGCTAGGATGATTTGCGCCTGTGATGATGGCGCGCAAAAGCCGGGAATGGGCATGAACAAGACAGGCAAGACGGCACGCACCGAGAGCACGCAGCGCGACGACGCGACGCCCAACGTCACCTTCATTCCTGGCGTAGCCCCCATCAGGCGCAAGCGCCGCTCGCGCACCTGGCTCTGGGTTCCCGTCGTGCTTGCCGTCGTCGGTGCCGGCTATTACGGCTGGACGCGCTATGCGACGAACCCGACCACCACTGCCATGGTCACAGAGGTCGTCGCGCGCGGCGATATCGAAAACAGCGTGACCGCCGTCGGCACCCTTGACGCGATCAAGTCGGTTGATGCCGGCGCCCAGGTCTCCGGCCAGCTGAAGGCCCTGCACGTCGATATCGGCGACAAGGTCGAGCAGAACCAGCTCGTCGCCGAAATAGACCCCGCGACCATCGAAAACCGCATCGAGATCGACCAGGCCGAGCTTGCCAATCTGCAGGCGCAGCTGATCTCGAAGAAGGCTCAGCTCGTCTTGAAGCAGGCCAATATCGACCGCCAGCGCAACCTGGTGGTTGCTAAAAGCATCGCCCAGTCGACGCTCGACCAGGCGATCGCCGATCTTGCCGCGGCCGAAGCCGACGTCAACGCCATCGAAGCGCAGATCCGCAAGCAGCAGGCGACGCTTGCCGGCGACAAGGTCGATCTCGGCTACACCAAGATCTTTGCCCCCATGGGCGGCACCATCGTCGCCAACCCGGCCAAGGAAGGCCAGACGCTCAACGCCAACCAGACGACGCCGACCATCGTCACCATCGCCGATCTCTCCACCATGACCGTCAAGGCCCAGGTATCGGAGGCCGACGTCGGCAAGCTCAAGGTCGGCATGGACGCCTACTTCACCCTGCTTGGCCAACCGGGCAAGCGCTTCGAGGGCAAGCTGCGCCAGATCCAGCCGATGCCGGACACGGCAAACAACGTCGTGCTCTATTACGCCCTCTTCGACGTGGCCAATCCTGAAGGCGAGCTGATGATGTCGATGAGCGCCCAGGTGTTCTTCGTCCAGTCCGCGGCCAAGGACGTGCTGGTGGTGCCGAGTGCGGCATTGCGGATGAGCGGTGAAAAAGGCACGGGCCAAGCTGGCGGAAAACGTGGCGGCAACGCAGGCGCTGCCGGCGGCAAGGCCGGCGCTTCCGGCGGTAGCGCCGAGGTGACTGTCGTCACCGCCTCCGGCGCGCTCGAAACCCGCGCCGTCGAGGTCGGCATCCGCAACCGCGTCAATGCCGAGATCAAAAGCGGCTTGAACGAAGGCGATACCGTCGTCGTCGCTACCGGCTCCGACACCCCGGCTGCAGGCAACCGCGGCGGCCAGCGCGGCATGCGCATGCCGCCGATGTTCTAAAGGCCAATTCAAGAGTTCGCCATGACCCCGCTCCTCTCGCTCCGGCACGTCAGCAAGACCTATTTCAACGGCGATCTCGCCGTCGAGGTGCTGCATGGCGTCTCGCTCGACATCGAGGCCGGCGAATTCGTCGCGATCATCGGCCAGTCCGGCTCGGGCAAGTCGACGCTGATGAACATCCTCGGCTGCCTCGACCAGCCGACGGAGGGCGATTATCTCATCGACGGCGAACGGGTGTCGGGCTTCGACACCGACGAGCTGGCGGCGCTTAGGCGCCGCACCTTCGGCTTCGTCTTCCAGAGCTACAATCTCATTCCGACCGCGAGTGCCCAGGAAAACGTCGAGGTGCCCGCCGTCTATGCCGGCATGTCGGCGCGCGACCGCCACGACCGCGCCGAAGCGCTTCTGCACCAGCTGAAGCTCGGCGAACGGCTCGACCATCGCCCCAACCAGCTTTCAGGCGGCCAGCAGCAGCGCGTGTCGATCGCTCGCGCCCTGATGAACGGCGGCCGCGTGGTGCTGGCCGACGAGCCGACCGGCGCGCTCGACAGCCAGAGCGGCTCCGACGTCATGGCGCTGCTGCGCGACATGAACGACAAGGGCCACACGGTCATCGTCATCACGCACTCGCGCGAGGTCGCCGAACAGGCAGATCGCCTCATCGAGATCCATGACGGCCGCATCGTCGCCGACCGCACCAAGAAGGGCCGCGCCAACCCCGAGGCCGCGCGGGCGCTGAGCCAGACGGCGAGCGAAGGCTCGGCGGCGATCGCCGATGTCACCGAGGCCGTCAAGATGGCGTTTCGGGCGCTGCGCGCCAATCTCTTCCGCACCGTCCTGACGTTGCTCGGCATCGTTATCGGCGTCGGCTCGGTGGTCGCCATGCTGGCGATCGGCACCGGGGCGCAGGATTCCGTGCTCAACCGCATTTCCTCCATGGGCTCGGACCTGCTTGTGGTCAGGCCGAGCATGGCGAATTTCCGCGGCAGCGCGGGGGGAAGCAACGTCACCCTTGTGCCGGCCGATGCCGACGCCATTCTCGAAGTGCCGAACGTCGCCTTCGCCGTGCCCGAGCTGACCAGCAACGTCACCGTGCGGCGTGGCAATGTCGACTACCAAACCAGCGCCAACGGCACGGTGCCGCAGTTCACCACCGCCAAATCCTGGAAGATGCAGCAGGGCGAATTCCTCACCCAGGACGACATGGACAGTTATGCGCCGGTCGCGGTCCTTGGCCAGACGGTGGTCAAGACACTGTTTCCTGATGGAGACAGCCCGCTCGGGCAATATGTGCTGGTCAACAAGATCCCCTTCCAGGTCATCGGCGTGATGGCGGAAATGGGTGCCACCTCCTTCGGCAACGACCAGGACGACGTCGTGCTCGTGCCGCTGACGACCGGCAGCATGCGCCTCTTCGGCCAGCGCAACGTGCGCACAATCACCGTACAGGTGAAAGACGCCGCCGCGATCGACATCACGCAGCAGACCATCCAGGCCCTGCTCGACCAGCGCCATAAGCGTCAGGACACCCAGATCACCAACATGTCGTCGGTGCGAGAGGCCTTCACCGAAACCTCCAACACGATGAAACTGTTCCTCGGCTCGGTCGCCGCCATCTCGCTCTTGGTCGGCGGCATCGGCGTGATGAACATCATGCTCGTTTCGGTCAGCGAGCGCACCCGCGAGATCGGCGTGCGCATGGCAACCGGCGCGCGCCAGCGCGACATCCTCTTGCAGTTCATCATCGAGGCGCTGGTGGTCTCGGCGATCGGCGGCACGCTCGGCGTCCTGCTCGGCCTCGGCGTCGGCGCGCTCGCAGGCCAGTTCGGCATGCCCGTCGCCTTCACGCTCGGCCCGGTGGCGCTCGCCTTTGCCTGCGCCTTCCTGACCGGCCTCGTCTTCGGCTTCCTTCCCGCCCGCAACGCCTCGCGCCTGCAGCCGGCGGTGGCGCTCAGTGCCGATTGAGGGACTTGCTTACGCCAGCCAGTGGACAAAGCGCACGACGCCACCGAAAGTGGCGTTTTGCAGCCTGTGGGTGTGATTCGCGATGTGGAAGATCTTTGCAGTTCTCTATAGCCTGGCCTTTGCTTTCGGCCTGGTCTTTATCGGCTATCTGATGGCGATCGGCGCTTTGGTCGGCCTGACGTCCCTCGGCTGGATCGTGATTTCCACGAGCATGGTCATGGCGCTCGGCACGGCAACTGGCCTCGTTGCCTACGCCTTCAACCTGAACGTCCCTCCACTCGCACTCTGGCGGCCCTTCAGCTGGCTTGCCGGGGTCTGGGCGCTCTTTGCGTCCTACACCAGCTTTACGAAGTTCCTGTCCGTGGCCGCGGGTTCATCCGGCAACGATCTCATTACCAATGTTCTCTGGCTGTGCCTTGCTCTTGCCATCCATGGCTTCAGCTGGCTCGGCGTCTGGCGCTATGGCCGCCGTGTGTCGGCGGCCGCCTAATATGGTCGTGCACCGCTACCCCGCGTAGGCGAAGTAGACTTTGCCGCGAGCGGGATCGACGATCGTGACGCTGCCGCCCCCTCCGTAGGAATAAAACGATCCACCGGACTGGATCGCCTTGTTGGCCTCGTCTGTCCGCCCTTTTTCAATCGGGATCGAAAAGCCGTATTTTTCCAGGTATTCCTCCAGGTTCGGCGGATGGCGCGCAGGAAGCTCCACTTCCATCATCTCCGGCCTGTCGTCATAACGATGCCAGAGGCTTACAGCTTTATCGTTGCTGCCGTCGTCGACGGGTGTCGCACGCCACGTTCCTTCTGCACCCGAGAGCACCTCGCCGAGCCGGCTTCCCTGTCCTCGTGCCCAGGATGCGCTCTTGTCCGTCAGCCGATAGACAACGAAACCGGTTTCATTGTCGCCGGGCATGAAACCCACACCGAACAATTCCTCCAGGCGATATTCGATCTCCGCGACTTCGAGTGGCTCAGGGACGCGCCCGAGCAAATGGTTTCGCTCCCCAACCTTGTTGGCAACAAACGGCAATGCGATCGCCGCCAGTCCAACCGCGACAATGAGACCGCGCCGAATGATCTGGTCAGGCCGCGTCCGCCGCCAGAGGTAGCGCAACCCGCGAAAGACAAGGACAATGACGGTTATGGCCAGCAAAAAGGGAATGGCGAGCGCCACCAACATGATAACTGTAAAAATCATAGGCACTCACAGGACATCGAGGTCGTCATCGGAATTGCGCAACACCGCGGCAGCTTGAACACGCTGCGATTGTTCAAGACCGTCAATGGCTTTCTTGTGGTGTCCGCTACATGACGCCGGACTGCATGGCAACTTTACCGGCACAAGCGCACGAACCTACAATCCTGCTCACACCATCTCGCCCATCGCGGACCGAACTTGACCACGGCTCCCCTCTTGATCGACAAAGCTCACTGCACAGCGCGACGGTGAATTGGCGCAAATCGGACGGCACAGCGACGCAAGAGGCCAAGTTGCTCAACCTCATCCTCTACAGCGATCAGATTTTCCCCGACTGCTCTGCAATCGATCGCAGACTTGTCGAATTGCTGAAGGCGCAAGGAACCGGAAATCGGCTTGCCTATGTGGCATCCGGCCCGGAGCCGGATCGCTACTTCTTCACGAACGCTCAGTCGTATTATGACCGGTCCGACCTTGATCTGCCGCTGTTCTTCGATCTCGACGAACCGCACGCCGAGGAGGAGATCGCCGCACTCTTCGCCTGTGACGCCATTCATCTTGCGGGTGGACATACCGGCGAATTTCTCGAGCGGCTGAAGCGAGGCGGCATGCTCGAGCGGCTCCGCAATTGGGCCCTCGCCGGCGGCATCCTGGTCGGCGTCAGCGCCGGCGCCATTCTCATGGCCCCGACGATCGCAACGGACGCCCTGTTTGTCGGACGAAAACCGGAGGACATCACCGATGGCGACGCGCTTGATCTCGTGCAGTTCGAGTTCTTCCCGCATCTGAGCGACGACGCCGCCTACCTGCCCGCACTCCTGCGCTACAGCATGCATACGGCACGGCCGATCGTCGCCTGTAACGACAGCGACGGCATCGTCGTGACGGGCGGGCGCGTGGAATGCGTGGGAAATCCGCTGTGGATCTACGGCGGCGCCGTGCTTGCCGCCGGCGAGATCGAGCTCGACGGCTTGTCGGTAGCGCACGGTCTCTGAGGGCGCAGCGTTTGCGTCGCCGACCGGTCGACGAGGTGATCTCCGATGCTTTGCCGCCTACATCGCCCCCGCCCGTGCCGCCTCCGCATGCCGTACCGTAACCGCAACCGGCCGCGAGGAGACCGGCGCGCGCTCTGAGCGCCTTCCGTGCCGCGCCTCGGCAGGCGTGATGCCAAGGTCATCAAGACGTTCCGCGTCCAGTTCACGCAACTGCTGCAACTGCCAGTACCGCGAGCGCGGCGAAGCGGCGAGGTAGAGCCCAAGTTCCCGGATCATGTCGAACACCCGTGTTCTGTTGCCAATCATGACCGCAGTCTGCGCCTCGACATTCCATAAAAGAAGATTAGCATTCATATCCAACTCATAAGAGAAACTTTGATATGAGCGCCCTCAACCTCGACTATCTCAAAACCTTCGCGCTGGTCGCCGAGCTCGGCAGTTTTTCTGCCGCCGCAGAGCGCCTGGGGCTGACGCAACCGGCGATCAGCCTGCAGGTACGGGCGCTGGAAAGACAACTCGGCGTGCGCCTGGTCGAGCGCGTCGGCCGCACGGCGAGACCAAGTGCGGCGGGCGAGGAATTGCTGGCGCATGCCGGTCGCATCGAAGCGGCGACGAGCCAGGCCGTCGAAGCGGTGGCGCGCCATGCCAAGGGCGTTCTCGGCCGCGTGCGGCTCGGCACCGGCGCCACCCCTTGCGCCTTCCTGCTGCCGCCCCTTCTCGCCGATCTCAAGCGCCGCTTTCCCGACCTCGATATCACCGTGACGACGGGCAACAGCGCCGACATCGTCAGGGCCGTCGATGACAACCTGCTCGACATCGGGCTGGTCAGCCTGCCGGTCGCCGGCCGCATCTTCGAGATCACGCCGCTGTTCGACGAACGCTTCGTCGCCATCGCCCCGGCGGAAACCGCCCTGCCCGACACCGTTACACCCGAGACCCTGGCGCAGCGACCGCTGATCCTTTACGAGCCAGGTGCCAATACGCGCCGGATCACCGATGAATGGCTTGCTTCCGGCGGCACAACGGTCAAACCGGTCATGGCGCTCGGCAGTGTCGATGCGATCAAGGAAATGGTCGCCGTTGGCCTCGGCGCGGCACTCGTTCCGGAAATCGCGCTCCGCGCCACCGATCGGGAGCGGCTGGTCGTACGCCCGCTGTCGCCGCCACTCTCGCGCCGCTTCGCCCTCGTGCTTCGCCGCGACAAACGGCTCGACCGGGCGCTCCGGGAAACACTGGCGGCGCTGAAGACGTTGCTGGCGCTGGAACCGCAGCTCAGCCGATAGGCCGAAAGATTGCGACCCCAGGACCGCCGCGCCATCCCGCCCTTTCAAATCATGCGTACGCGTCCAGCTGCCGCAAAAGTTTGAAGCCTACATAGTCGCTCCGCGGGAACTGCCGGCGGTAATAGAGGTCCCAATAGCTCACCACCCTGTCACAGGTGAGCTTATAAAAAGCAGGGTTTGCCTTGATAAATGCTGAGACAACGTCCCGCTCCAAATCGGGCAGAGCCGCATAGACGTCATCAATGATCTCGACGACGTATTCGCCGATCAGCGCGATGACGAATGGAATGGACCAGGGCTCATTGATGTGAAGGACTTCTCGCAGAGCGGCCTGACGTGCGAAGCCATCGGCACTGCGTGTCAGCATGCACAGTGCGATTTGGCGCTGTTGCACGTTCACGCCGACAAACTCCGGCTTTGTCGAGGGAAGAACCCGCCAAGGTATACGCAGGATCTCGCCGAGAACATTGACCGAGAATTGATCGGAGACGTAGTCGGAACTCAGTTTCAGTGCTGAAACAGCAATCGCCGACTGGGAGCGCAGTGCGCTCGGGAAGGCTTCAGGAAATGTCGTTTCCACTATCAATCAATTCCAGAAAAACCGCTTCCACGGAGATACGTGGCGAAAACGTTACCGAGGCACCATCTCGGCGAAGGCTTGAAGAGGTCCGCATCAAGAACTGCTTAAATACAAAAGGGTTATAGCTGCCAGGAGGAAGCCCTACAAATGCCGCACCTCTGATGGTGTCGAGCCCCAATCGTCGTTCAGGCCGTCGAAGTAGGTGACGGGTGCCGCGACCAGTTCTTCGATATCGACGCCATCGAGGCACGCCACGTTGATGTTGTAGTAGATGTGGCCCGTCATGTTCGGCATCTCGATGCGCTCGAACGGACGCACGCCGCAATGGTGGCAAAAGAAGTGGTGGGCGACCGGATTACGGCCGCGATAATCCGTCAGCGCCTCCTCGCCGGCAACAAGGCGAAAGGCCTCCGGCCTCACCTCCACCGACCAGAGCCGCATCTTGCTACAAAGCGTGCAGTTGCACTTGCCCGTTCCAGCACTGATGTCGATATCCGCCTCGATGCGAACGGCGCCGCAATGGCAACTGCCGGCGTAGGTTTTCAGCATCTCGTTCCCCTCTCTCGCCCGAATGCACCTGGGACCCAGGATCTGGGCGCGCCCGACGCGGCCGGCTCGATGCTGCCCCGCAAGGGCGACTATGCCACCACTCCCACCGATTGAAAATCGCGGAGCCGGAGAGCCTGAGCCACACGCAGCCTGGGGCCGGCGATCACGCAGCGCCCCTCACCGATGACCGCTCGACCTTGCTCGTGCAAACACGCGCGCGATAGTGCATTGTCGTGCCTTGAACAAATCTTCCTCGCCCGGGTCCACCGAGCGCGCAACGGAGGTTCCCTTGATCAATCCTGCACCGGCATCCGCCTTGTTGCATATCCCGACCTTCCACGATGTCCAGACCGCACGAGAACGCATCTCTGGCGTAGCGCACCGCACGCCCGTCTTGACATCGCGGACTGCCAACGCCCGAACCGGAGCAGCGCTTTTTTTCAAGGCGGAGCCTCTGCAGCGTGCGGGCGCTTTCAAGTTCCGCGGTGCGTACAATGCCATCGCGGCGCTGGACACGCTCTCGCGGAAGAATGGCGTGGTCGCCTTCTCCTCCGGCAACCACGCCCAGGCACTTGCCTATGCCGCCGGGCTCCAGGGAGTTTCGGCGACCGTGGTGATGCCGCGCGACGCACCAGAGATAAAAGTGTCGGCGACGAGGGGCTACGGGGCCCGGATCGTCTTTTATGATCGGTACACGGAAGATCGCGTGGAAATAAGCGAGCGCCTTGCACGCGAACAGGGTGCGGCCCTGATCCCTCCCTATGACCATCCGGACGTTATCGCCGGACAAGGCACCGCGGCGCTGGAGCTGATCGAGGAGGTCGGGGAGATCGACTTGCTCGTCGTTCCCCTGGGCGGCGGTGGTCTGCTTGCCGGCAGCGCGCTCAGCGCCCGGGCGCTTTCGCCCACTTGCACCATTGTCGGTGTCGAGCCCGAGGCAGGCAACGACGGCCAGCAATCCTTGCAAAAGGGCGAAGTGGTCAAGATCCCGGTGCCGAAGTCCATCGCCGATGGCGCGCTCGTCACGCATGTCGGCGACCACAACTTCGCCATCCTGAAAAATACGGTCGATGATATCGTCACGGTCACCGATGCCCAACTGGTCGAGACGATGCGGTTCTTTGCCGAGCGCATGAAGATGATCGTGGAGCCGACCGGTTGCCTGGCGGCCGCGGCCGTCTTGCATGGCGCAATCGCCTGTAGCGGAAAGCGGGTCGGCATTCTGCTCAGCGGCGGCAATATCGATCTCAAAACCTTCAGTGCGCTCCTGGACGGGCGCTAAAGCTACCCTTTGCTTGCATCAATGCTAAAATGGAGCCGAACGGGGATCTCGCCATGGTCGAGGGGCAAGCGTTCTACTATGTCCTGATTTGGATACTGGCCTTCGCTGTCTGGTTTTTCGTCTTCCGCTGAAGGTCATCAACCGTCGGCCCTGGCACGAAGGCGCTTGAGCCGATTCATCGCCACGCCGAGCTTTCGTGCGCGCACGGCAACATGGGATCGTGGCAGCGGCCGGGCTCCGACGCGGCTTTCCGCGCCGCGCGGTGTTCAGTACCTCCCGGCTGCTCGAATCCTCGACGCCCCCCGTCTTTCCTTTGCAACGATCGGAAATCGGGTGGGCGCTGCTCCTTGCCGCCGATACGCAAGGGCCCTCAACCAAGAGGAGCAAGTCCATGTCCATGTTGCTGAACAAGATCGTTATCGTCACCGGCGCGTCGTCGGGTATCGGCCGTGCGGTCGCGGAGCTTTTCGCCGCCGAGGGCGCGAAGCTGATTGTGAATGCCCGCGCCGAAGCGCCGCTCACAGCCGTGGTCGAGGCGATCCGTGCCGAAGGCGGTGAAGCGATCGCCGTCAGCGGCGACGTTGCCGATGAAGACACGCACGCCCGGCTGGTCGACGCCGCCGTCAACCGGTTTGGCGGCCTCGACATCGCCATCAACAATGCCGGCGCAGTCGGCGCGATGCGGCCGCTCGCCGAGATCACCGCGGCCGAATGGCAAGAGACGCTTGGCACCAACCTCACCAGCGCCTTCCTCGGCGCCCGCCACCAGATCCCGGCGATGCTGAAGCGCGGTGGCGGATCGCTGGTCTTCACCTCCACCTTCGTCGGCACCAGCGCCGGTATTCCCGGCATGTCCGCCTATGGTGCCTCGAAGGCCGGGCTGATGGGTCTGGTGAAGGGCATCACCGCCGACTATGGCGCAAGCGGCATCCGCGCCAACGCCCTGCTTCCCGGCGGCGTCGATACCCCGGCCGGCGGCAGCAAGGAACAGAAGGAATGGGCTGCCGGCCTGCATGCCATGAAGCGTATCGCCCAGCCCGACGAGATCGCACGGGCGGCGCTGTTTCTGGCAAGCCCGATGGCAAGCTTCGTCGCCGGCTCCGCGCTCTATGCCGATGGGGGCAATGCCGCGGTCAAATGACGCCGGCGGCAAAGCCGTCCATGTGCGCCGGGGTAGATCGCCCCGGCGCTTCCTGCGCGTCCCCTTTGCATCGGGGGCACGGTCAGCGAAGCCGCCCGGCCGTCACGCATCAGAGCGGTATCTCCGTCGTGTCCTTGCCCGTGCGAATGACGAATGTCGTGTAGTACCGGGCAACGTTGCTCTCCTCGCGAAAGAGCCGCTCGGTCAGGGCATCGAGCTCCTCCATGTCCTTCAGCCGCAGCATCAGCAGCGCGTCGGTCGCGCCGCTGACGCTGTAGGCCTGGGTGACGGCCGGTTCCTTGGCGGCCATGTCGAGGAACCGGCGCACATATTGTTCGCCGTGGCGCTCGAGCTCCACGGTAATGATCGCCTTCACCGACCTCCCGGCCTTGGCCGGATTGAGGACCGCGACGACGCGTTCGATGACACCAGCCGCGTTCAACCGCCGGATGCGACGCAGGCAGCTCGATGGCGACAGCCCGACTTCGGCCGCAAGATCGGCATTGGTTCGCGACGCGTCCTGCTGCAGCAGTGTGAGCAGCTTCTTGTCGATCCGGTCCATTTCATTCCCCTTTGTCGTCGCATGCAATTTTATTGCACAAACTCGCATATTTTGACCACAACTGCGAACGACCTCGCGTTAGTCCTTGGAGGACAACCAGGGAGACATCGCCATGACCTTTCACATCATCCTCTATCGAAAGACGCTGGATACGCTTGAAGTCTATTGGGACCTCGTGCGCATCATCGTGCCCGTCACCGTCGCCACGCATATCCTGCAGGAGCTTGGCGTGATCCGCGCCGTTGCGCCGGCCTTCGAGCCGCTGATGACGCTCGTCGGCCTGCCGCCAGAGCTTGCCTTTGCCTGGCTGTCGGGACTTTTGGTGGGGATCTGGGGCGCGGTGGTGGTCGTCTTCACTCTCGTGCCGGTGTCAGAGCTGACCACCGCCGACATGACCGTGCTTTCGGCGCTGCTGCTGGTGGCGCACGCCATTCCGATCGAGCAGCGGATCATCCAGAAGGCCGGCCCGAGCTTCGTGGTCACCGCAGCGCTTCGCGTAGGCGGCGGCCTGATCTTCGCGGCACTGCTCCATCAACTCTTCGCCGCGACCGGCTGGCTCTCCACCCCGCTGCAGCCAACATGGATACCGGTAAGCCAGAGCGCCGACTGGATCGGTTTCGTCGTGAGCACGCTGAAGACGCTCGGCACCATGCTCGTCGTGCTGCTGGCGCTCAGCTGGCTGATCGAGATCCTCAAGATGGTCGGCATCCTCGGCTGGCTGAACCGGGGCATGGCGCCACTGTTTCGGCTAGCCGGCATCCAGCAGCAGACGGTGCCCTTCGCCGCCGTCGGCGTGCTCCTTGGCATTTCCTATGGCGGCGCGCTTTTGATCCGCGAGGCACGCGCGGCGAGCGTCGCGCCGCGACAGGTCTTCCTCGCCTGCGTCTTCATGGGCTTTACCCACAGTCTGATAGAGGACACTTTGCTCGTTGTCGCACTCGGCGCCGATTTTGCGAGTGTCTTCTTCGGCCGGCTGGTCTTTGCGATCGTTGCGACGGCCGTGATCGCCAAAGCCATCGGTTCGGCACCCGACAGGGTGTTCTTCACACGGTGCTTCCGAAAGGAGCGTGTGACACTCGCGCCGTCAGAAGCCTGACTCTTGGCGCACGGCTCGGCGGCGCGGTCCGCGCCGCCCTGAAGCCTTATCTCATCCGACGAACCGGCGGAGCGGCGCAGGCGCATTGATGGAGATCGTGCGGTATCCGAGCGAAACAAGACCACGCGCAACAGCACGGCGTTGCCCTTCCCGCCTTCAAAGCCGCATCGTAACGGTTACATCCTTGTCTAATTTTAGCATTCTGTAATTCTCTCTGTTTCAGCAGAGGAGAAGCGACAATGTTAAGACTTGGAACGCTGTTTCTTGCTACCTTGAGTTTGACGGCAACTCCGAATTTCAACGCCAATGCGCAGGAAACCACTGGCGTGCCTGGCTCGCCCAGTGCAACAACGACGATCGACGGCCGATACTTGCCGAACCCGCCAGCGGCCTTCGGTGGAGAAATCGGTCTCGACGCGAAGACCTCCAAGCCCTATTGGCCAGCACAGATCGTGCCCCCAAAGGGCGCTCCAAATATCCTGCTGATCATGACGGACGACGCCGGCTACGGTGTTGCAGGCACCTTCGGAGGCGTCATACCGACGCCAGCGTTGGACCGTGTTGCAAACGCCGGCTTGCGCTTTACCCAGTTCCACTCCACCGCGCTCTGTTCCCCATCGCGCGCCGCGCTGATCACTGGCCGTAATCATCATTCGGCGGGCTTCGGCGTCATCTCTGAGCAGGCGACCGGTTATCCCGGATATGACTCGATCATCGGTATCGAGAACGCGACGATCGGCAAGATCCTGAAGCAGAACGGCTACGCCACGTCCTGGTTCGGAAAGAACCACAACACCCCCGCTTTTCAATACAGCACCGCTGGTCCGTTCGATCAATGGCCGACGGGAATGGGCTTCGACTATTTCTACGGCTTCATGGGAGGAGATACCAATCAGTGGGAGCCGTACCTGTTTCAGAACACGACCCAGATTTTTCCCTGGACCGGCAAGCCCGGGTACAATCTCGTAACGGACACAGCCGACAACGCGATTGATCATATCAAGCAACTAAATGCGACAGCACCTGACAAGCCGTTCTTCGTCTACTACGTGCCCGGCGCCACCCATGCCCCCCATCATCCCACGAAGGAATGGATCGACAAGTTCAAGGGCAAATTTGACATGGGTTGGAACGAGTTGCGCGAGCAGATCTTCGCCAATCAGAAGAAACTTGGCGTCATTCCCGCCAACACGCAGCTAACCGAATGGCCAGATAGCCTGCCGACATGGGATTCTCTCGACGCAGAAAGCAAGAAGCTGTTTGCCCACCAGGCCGAGGTGTATGCTGCCTACGTGGCCTACTCGGACCACGAGATCGGACGGGTGATCCAGGCCGTCGATGACCTTGGAAAACTCGACAATACCCTGGTCATCTATATCGAGGGTGACAACGGAACCAGCGCCGAGGGAAGCGTGCTCGGAACGCCAAACGAGCTTATCACAATCGAAGGCATGCAGATGCCGGTTGCGGCTCAGATGAAGTTCTTTGATAGCTGGGGCTCGAACCAGACCTATCCGCATATGTCGGTGGCGTGGTCATGGGCCTTTGACACGCCGTTCAAGTGGACAAAGCAGGTTGCCTCGCACTTCGGCGGCACGCGTCAGGGCATGGCGATGTCCTGGCCGGCACGGATCAAGCAGGCCGGTGGCGTTCGCACTCAGTTCCACCACATGATCGATATCGTTCCGACCATCCTCGAAGCGACGGGCATTCCTGCGCCGGTGATGGTCGATGGCGTTGCGCAAAAACCGATCGAAGGCGTCAGCATGGCCTATAGCTGGGACAATGCCCAGGCGCCATCTGCCCGCAAAACCCAATACTTTGAAATGTTCGGCAATCGCGGCATCTACAGCGATGGCTGGTATGCCTGCACGACGCCGCCTGCAGCACCCTGGTTGATGGGCACGACCGCGATGCCCGACGTCGTCGATGGCTACAAATGGGAACTGTACAACCTCACGGAGGATTATTCGCAGAACAACGACCTTGCAGCAAAAATGCCGGAAAAGTTGCATCAGATGCAGGAGCTGTTTCTGATGGAAGCGGCAAAATACGACGTCTTCCCATTGGACAACTCAATCCTGGAGCGCCTTACGACGCCACGACCGAGCGCCACTGCCGGGCGGACGGAGTTCAGTTACGGCGGCGTGATGTCAGGTATCCCGACGAGCAATGCGCCAAGCGTCATCAACAAGTCCTATACGATCACCGCAGAGATAACCGTTCCTGAAGACGGCGGCGAAGGTATGCTCGTCACCACAGGGGGCCGCTTCGGTGGATACGGGTTCTATCTGCTCAAGGGCAAGCCCGTGTTTCTGTATAATTTCGTCAATATGGAGCGCTTCCGTTGGCAAGGTCAGGACACCCTTTCATCGGGCAAGCACACACTGGTCTTCGATTTCAAATCTGACGGACCCGGCATGGGCAAGGGCGGCACTGGCGTCCTGAAGGTCGACGGCAAGGAGGTTGCGAATGCGAAAATACCGCACACGATTCCAGCGCTCATGCCTTGGGATGAGACTTTCGATGTCGGCGTCGATACCCGCACAGGCGTAGAAGAAACGGATTATCAGGTGCCCTTCGCTTTCAATGGCGAAATCGCAAGGCTGACCGTCAATCTGCAGCCGTAAATCCAACGAAGGGCTCCGGGAGCGTGCACCCGGAGCCCAACATATGATGTGGTCCCGCGGGGCCTGCGAAGAAACAGAAGATCAACCCGCCCACCCAAGGCGGCCACACCTTCGATGGCCGGGCGACCATCAAGGCTGCAATCGCAAAAGTGACAGCAGGGAGGATAGATTGATCGCCGTATCCGGTGATCAATCGACAGGTCTTGATGGGAGCGTTGCAAAACGGTCTGCCACCGGGATCGTCACGCTGAGGAAGCAAAATTGCACGTGCACGTCGCCTGTTCCGTCGAGAGCAAGGCTATGCATTCCTCGAGCAATTCCGGCAGAAGCGCGCAGCGATTTTTCGCCAGGATTCACGGAGAAACAAACAGATAGAGGGTTTCGACGGCACCGATTGCAAGGGAAGCGCTCCAGAAGCGTGGTCGCTGACGGATCACTCCACGCTGGCTTCGGCAAGCCCGCTTGCAGGCGTCCCCATCCGCCCGAACATGGCGCGATAGGCGGCGGGCGTCGTCGAAAGCTGCTGGCGAAAATGGTGGCGCAGCGTCTGGGTCGAGCCGAAGCCGGAAACTTCGGCCACCTGCTCGATGCCGAGCGCACTTTCCTCTAGCAGTTGCCGGGCCCGCGCCAGCCGTTCGCCAAGCAGCCAGCGTGCCGGCGTGGTGCCGGTCGCCGCCTCGAAGCGGCGCAGGAAGGTGCGCTCGCTCATGCCCACGGATCTGGCAAGCACGGCCGTCGAAGAATCCTCGCCGAGCTCAGCGCGCATCCGGTCGATCAGCGGGCCGAGGCGTGCGCTCTCGTGCACCTTGGGC
Organism: Ensifer sp. GW823-FHT05D09; assembly: GCF_058795755.1. Taxonomy (NCBI): domain Bacteria; kingdom Pseudomonadati; phylum Pseudomonadota; class Alphaproteobacteria; order Hyphomicrobiales; family Rhizobiaceae; genus Ensifer; species Ensifer sp. GW823-FHT05D09. Next base: position 122,319 of record NZ_JBXAIA010000003.1, read on the forward strand.
ACCGCCCTTTCGATATATTGCGCCTGCCCGCCATCGCGGTGCGGCGGCACGACGAGGCGTCGGGCCACCCGGTTTGCCGCCTCGCTGCCAAAATCGCGGCGGATGAGGTGCAGGCAGAGATCGATGCCAGCGGCACTGCCGGCAGACGTCAGCACCGTGCCACTGTCGACATAGAGCACATCGGGCACCACCTCGACGTCGGGATAGGCCGCCTTCAGCTTGTCCGTATAGCGCCAATGGGTCGTTGCCCTCAGGCCAAAGAGCAGGCCGGCTGCCGCCAGCACGAAGACGCCGGAGCAGATGGAAAGCACCCGCGCGCCGCGGGCATGCGCGGCGCGCAGCGCCTGGCACAGGGCTTCGGGCACCGGCGTATCGGCCCCGCGCCAGCCGGGCACGATGATGGTGCCCGCCTCACCCAGAAGATCGAGCCCGCCATCGGCCACCATCCGGATGCCGCCGGTCGCCCTCAACTCCCCCGGCTCGATCGCCGCGACGGCGAAGCGATACCAGCCCTCGCCCATTTCAGGACGCGGCAGGCCGAACATTTCCACCGCCACGCCGAACTCGAAGGTGCAGAGACCATCATAGGCAAGAGCGACAACAAGCGGGTTGGCGGTCGACGGGGGTGAGGTGGATGGTTTTGGCATGATCTTGAGCATATATGGCAAACCTGCCATCTGCCAGCCCCTCTCCGACGTTGTTACAACCATCCTCGTCAACCGCTGAAGACCAGAGCCACAGGAGAGCCAGATGAGCTACGTCACCGAAACCCCAGCCGCAGCGCCCGAGATCGCCATGGCCCATTTCGCCGGGCGCCTCAGCGTCGAGACAGATTGCGCCGATGTCGCCCATGCCCTCAAGAGCGGCGAGCAGGACTTCGTGCTGCTGCACGCCGTCGGCACCGAGGCTGCCTACGCCCGCCGCCATGTGCCGGGCGCGATCCACCTGCCTCACCGCGAGATCACTGCAGAGCGCATGGCCGAATGGCCTGATGACACCCTGTTTGTCGCCTATTGTGCGGGTCCGCACTGCAACGGCGCCGACCAGGCAGCGCTGAAGATCGCCCGGCTCGGGCGACCGGTAAAGATCATGATCGGCGGCATCACCGGCTGGGAAGACGAGGGCTTCGCCTTCGCTTCGGGTACAGCCCCCGGCGAGCCGCAGTTGCTGCTGGCCGCCTGACGGCGGCGGATACGAGACGGAAGGGCCGCCATCAGGCGGCCTTGGCGGATCAACGCAAACACGCCAAGGTAGACGGCAGGAACATCGACGCCGACCCTGCCCCTTTAAGGAACCCGATGACCAATTGCCTTTCCGTCCGCCCGTTCGACAATCGCGATGTGCCCAAGGTGCTGGAGCTGATGCGCGGCCTCGCCGTGTTCGAGGGCTACATCGACAGGTTCGCCGTCACCGAACAGGACCTGATCGACCATGGCCTATGCGACACCCCGCGCTTCGGCGTCCTCGTCGCCGAACTCGACGGTCGCGTGATCGGCATCGCCGTGCACTATGCCATTCCCTGGACCTACGACCTGAAACCGACGGTCGTGTTGAAGGAACTGTTCGTCGAGGACGGCGCACGCTCATCAGGCGCTGGCGCTGCCCTCATCGCCGCCCTGAAACGCCACGCCGCCGCTATCGGCGCGCCGCGCATCAACTGGACCGTGCTTGCCGGCAACGAGCCTGCGAAACGCTTCTACCGTCGCCAGGGTGGCAGCCCCGACGAGATATGGGAACCGTGGACGATGGCGACATCATCCGGCGATGAAAGCTGAAGGCGCTTTGCGACCGATGGCGCAACGGCTGCCTGAGCGCGACGCAGCACCCGAACCCATTGGATGTAAAGAACGCACGCCAACCCGATCAATCCTCGAGACGAGGCCAAGCCTTTTCCGGGGGCCGGGCCAGCGCACCGCTTTCGGCTTGGTTGGATGACGGTGCCGCGTTGGGCTTTACGGCGCAGAAACGCATTAATCCGCACGCACAATGCCTTGAATCGATTCCGATTTGAGGCATTGTGCGGCAGTATTTTCTCAGTCCACACGTCAAAAAGCTAAGACAACGTCTCGCGCCCAGCCGAACCAGGCGTTGTTGTTGTTGCAGTCAGATGAAGCCGCGCCGGAAGTTGGAGGATGAAGACCCAATGAATGCATCTGAGCATATCGACCAGTTGATCGCCAACACCGACGACTGGCGCGGCAAGACACTCGCCAATGTGCGTAAGCTCATCCTTGGGACCGACAAGGACATCGTTGAGGAATGGAAGTGGATGGGGAGCCCGGTGTGGTCTCGTGACGGCATCATCGCCGTCGGCAACGCCCACAAGGATAAGGTGAAGCTGACCTTCTCCCACGGCGCCAGCCTGCCGGACCCTGAAAACCTGTTCAACAACGGCCTGAACGGCAAGGTCTGGCGGGCGATCGATTTCTTCGAGGGCGACGAAATCGACGAGCGCGCATTCCAAAACCTCATCCGCGCTGCCATCGACTTCAACCAGGCCAAGGCGAAGAAGAAGACGTCTTCGGGAACGCGAGCAAAAGCGGCAAAAAGCAAGGACGCGTGACCCGCTGGCCGGTCCCTGCGCGTGCTTCAGGCCGTGACTATCTTACCGCCTGCCCGGTATGATCGGCGAGAGCCGCCGGATTGAACGCATCTGTTTGCGGGCGAACACATTGCGGTTCACCTTGCGCAGGGACTGAAGCAGGCGACGCTGGTTGTCGAGCAGCCCATTTTTTGGCAGGTGCGGCAACCGTCGGGCCAGATACCCTAACGGTACGGAACGCCCCGCAGCGTGCGTCAAGCAACACCCCTTGTTCGGCAGTGAAGGCTGCACCGCCTGCCGTTCCAGACAGGGCAGCGCCATCAATGCCCGCCCAGCACCAGCGTCTGCACCGGCAGCATCACCGCCTGCATACGCAGGATCATCGCGTGCACCAGGCCAACCGCGTCGACCACATGCAGATAGAACCAGCGCAGCGAGCTGGTATCGGGCGATTCCAGCTCGTCATGGCTGTTGGTATAGGCGTTGGCGATGCAACTGCTGCCGGGCGGAACAGCGTCGAGCACGCCGGGGAACAGCGGTTCCATGACCACGGTGAGCGTGCCGGGCTGAGATATCTGCGTGACATCAACGAGTTGGTCGCTCGCCCTGACCTGACCCGACGCGATCACGTCCTGCACCTCGGTGACAACAAGGGGAATGATGGTGAAAGGCACGCCGACACAGGTGGCCTCTCCAATCATGCCGACCTTCATCACCTGCGCCTCGATCTGCCCGAAACCGGCCACCAGCCGCGCCCGGCCGGCATCTTCGGGCACCAGAACGCCCGCCGGCCGCAGCATGGGATTGACGACTTCGCCGGGCCTAAGCGTGAACTGCTGCACGGTGCCGGACACGCCGGCACGTACCGTCGTCTTGGCAATGTCGACTTCGGCCTGCGTCAGGGCCGCTTCGGCGCTCGCCCTTTGCGACGGCAGCAAGGACGAAATCTTCGTCTCCAGCGTCTGCCTGTTGGAAACGGCAGCCGTGAGCGCGCCCTTGCGTCCTTCGAGCGCGACCTGCCGGCGTTCGATCTCACGCCGTGCGACCACGTTGGCATTCAGCCGGTTCAATTCGACCTGCGTATCGTACTCGTCCTGAGCCTGCCTCACGGCGGCTTCGGCCTGCACGATCACGCCGTCGGCGGCGGTCAACTCGGTGCGCGAGACCGCCATCTGGGCATCGACTTCGGCGATCTGCCGGCGCGCGACTTCGGCGGCGGCCTCCTGCTCGGTGCTGTCGAGCTTGAACAGAGGCTGGCCGGCCTCCACCTTCTCGTAGCGCGTGGCAAAGATCTCCACCACGCGGCCACCGGTCTCAGGCAGGATCGCGACCGTCCGGAATGCCGAGGTGACGTTCTTCGTCGAGGGATGGAAATAGAAGATCAGAGTGATCAGCGACAGCGTGAGGATCACGCAGGCGGTGATGCCGTACCGAAGTTCGTACCAGACGGAATAGAGCGTGATCTCGCGGCCGAACCGCCTGTCCTGGACATAGCGGCGATAAAGGTAGTCGGGAAGGATGGTCAGCATGGAGCAGAGCAGGAACTCGAACATGGCTCATGCCCTCCCGTGGGTCGAGGTCGAAACGACCGTGGTTTCCACGACAGGCGTCGCCGGTTCGGCAACGGCTGTGTGGACGGCAGGGACATGTCCGTGAGCGTCCGGCTCCGGCTCCGGCTCGCGACCCGACATTTTCTCAAGCGAGCGCGCGATCGATCTGAGGGGTGACCAGAAGTCTGGCAGATCGATCAGCGCCAGCAGCAGCCCGGCGATCCAGAAGAGATGGTTGTGGGTAAACAGCGCGATCAGCGCCAGCACCGCCACGACCTCGAACTTCGCCTTGCTCGCGCCATGGGCCATCTGCTCGGGCAGAGCATGCAGGCGCAGGTAGAAGATGCCGAGCATGAAGATCGCGAGCAGCAGGAAAACCACGACGACATTGAACAGAACATCGGTCTGCCCAGGCGCTGTGATGAACATCGGCAGATGTTCGATCGCTTTCGGATGCACTAGGTCTGCCATCTCCGTCTCCCCAACGCAGATCAGATTATCGATCCTACATCAGAGAGTTAGCATACAATTGATGCTTGTAAAGCAAAGACTTTCTGACACCGCATGGGACCATCGTTGGCGTCACCTGGGCGCGCCTTGACGCCCGTCGGCATCCGTCATCGACCCATCGGACGGTGGCCGCGAGCGTGTTGGGCGCGCTACTTCCGTCGCCAGCATCGCTCGAACCGCAGCCCTGCCTTGGCGCTATTGCCCGTCGCGCAGGGTCTCCTTCTGGGTAATCAGCCGGGCGCTGTGCTGGCCGCTGAGATAGGTCCAGAACCAGCTCCAGGCGACGGCAAAGCGGCTGCGCGTGCCGATCAGGAAGTAGATATGGGCAATGCCCCAGATCCACCAGGCAAGCGCGCCCTTCATCTTGAAGCGACCGAAATCGATGATCGCCGCCCGCCGGCCGATCGTCGCCAGGCTCCCCTGGTGGCGATAGCGAAAGTCGCCCGGCTGCTTGGCCCCTGAAAGGCGGGCACGGATGACCTTGGCGACATAGGCGCCCTGTTGCTTGGCGGCGGGTGCGATGCCCGGCACCGGCTTGCCGCCGTCATAGGTGACACTGGCCGTGTCGCCGATGACGAAGATATCGTCATGGCCGGGCGCCTTTAGGTCGGCACCGAGGATTGCCCTTCCCGCCCGGTCCTCGGCAATGCCGAGCCAGCGGGCGGCGGGTGATGCCTGGACACCGGCGGCCCAAACGAGCGTGCGGCTGGCCACGAAGGTCTCGCCGATCGTCACGCCTTGCGCCGTGCAGGCCGTCACCGGCGTTCCGGTTCGAACCTCCACACCAAGCCGTTCCAGTTCGCGCCGGGCGTACTCGGACAGGTCCTCGCTGAAGGCAGCCAGGATGCGAGGTCCCGCCTCAACCAGGATCACGCGAGCCTGGCGCGTATCGATGCGGCGAAACTCGGAGGGCAGCGTGCGGTGCGCCATCTCGGCGATGATGCCGGCAAGCTCGACGCCCGTCGGCCCGGCACCGATCACGGTGAAGGTCAAAAGCGCCTGGCGGATGACAGGGTCTTCTTCAAGTTCCGCCTGCTCGAAGGCAAGCAGCACGCGGCGGCGGATCGTGGTTGCATCCTCGAGCGTCTTCAGCCCCGGCGCCACCGGCTCCCATTCGTCGTGACCGAAATAGGCGTGGGTCGCGCCGGTCGCAAGCACCAGCGTATCGTAGCCGATCGCCTGCCCGCCCTTGAGCGTTACGGTCCTGGCGCCGGCGTCGACACCGGTCACTTCGCCGAGCAGCGTCGTCACCTCCGGTCGGTCGCGATAGAGGTTGCGGATCGGCCAGGCGATTTCGGAGGTGGCAATCAGCGTGGTGGCGACCTGATAGAGCAGCGGCTGGAACAGGTGATGATTTCGCCGGTCGATCAGCGTGATGCGTACCGGTGCACCCGCAAGCCCGTTGACGAGCTGCAGCCCGCCAAATCCTCCACCGACGACGACGACATGATGCCTGTCCTGCATGGTCCTGATCCCGATTTGACTTTTCTCAAATGTGGAGCACGCGCGCACCAGCACAACAGCCCGCTTTGGATGTCACCCTTGCAAAATCGGATATGGCGCTTGGCGCGGACCTGCAATAGGGTGATGGGCTACCGTGCAGTGCGCCTGCGCATGGCGCGCCTTGCGCCAATCCCACCATCTCCCGATATCGCCGACACGCCTCAGCCGCCGCGAAATGCGGTCAAAGATATCCGTGCAATGTCCGTGCAATCCAGTGTTTGCAAACGTCGCGATGCGATAAAAACTGCATTGGCCGCAAGCGCTCGATGCACCGCGTTGCCAGTCTAACAATGGGGTGCAGATGGTGAGAAAGCTCTGGCCACGGTCCCTCAAGCAGCGCCTGATCGCGCAGCTTCTGGTCTTGCAACTGGCGATCCTGCTCGTCTTCGGTCTCTCCTTCGTCACCCTGCTGGTCGTTGCCGACGAAGGCGGCGTGCTCATCGGCCCGGCACCGGTCGAGACGGCGTTTGCGGCGATAGAGAGACGGCCGGACGGCAAGCTTGCCTTCGCCAAAACCGACAAGCTGGCCGATGTGCTCGCCAGACATCCCAAATTCTGGTTCATCGCCCGCAGCGACCGGGGCGAGATCCTGCAGATCGGCGAGATCCCGGAGATCTACAAGGGCATCAGCCAGACACTCGACCGGATGACCTATTCGGATATCCGCGATGTCGGCGATCCCTCGCCCTATCTTGCAGTCCTCAGGCGCCGATCGAGCCCGGCCGGCGATTTCACCGTCTTCGGACAGGGTGAACTCATGAACGAGCAATCCCTCATTCTCACCTTTTCCAAGGTGTCGCTCGCCCCGATGCTGGTTCTGCTGGCGCTCGTCACGGTGATCGGCGTCCCCTTGATCGTCAATCGTGCCATCAAGGGTATCTCGCAGCTGGCGCGCGAAACCGACGGCATCGATATTGCCCGGCGGAGTTACCGGCTGACGGAAACGGCCATTCCGAGCGAAGTCCGGCCCCTCGTCCAGGGCATCAACGGCGCGCTCCATCGGCTCGACCTCGCCTATGATCGACACCAGCGCTTCATCCTCGATGCGGCGCACGAGATCCGCACGCCGGTGGCTATCCTGCAGGCGCGGCTCGATTCTCTGGCGGCTGGCCCCGATCGCGATCGGTTGATCGCCGATTGCGAGAGGATCTCGGCGCTTGCTGAACAATTGCTCGACCTGCAGCGGCTTGAAGCCAATGCCAAGCCGCTGACGCCGGTCGATCTGGTCGAATTGTGCCGCGACGTCGCTGCCGACCTCGCCCCGCTCGCGATCGACCAGGGCTATGACCTTTCCTTCGAGCCCGAGGTGGAGCGGTCGCCGATCCAGGGCGATCCGGCGTCGCTTGCGCGCGCCATCGCCAATCTGATCCAGAATGCGATCGAGCATGCGGGAAACCAGGGCTCGATCATCGTGCGAGTGGCATGCGACCGGGTGATCGAGATCAGTGACGATGGGCCTGGAATTCCGGAAGCGGAGCGGGAGCGTGTCTTCGAGCCGTTTCATCGGTTGAAGCCGCGCGATCGGGGCGCCGGTCTCGGCCTGAACCTTGTTCTGCAGATCGTTCAGCGCCACGGCGCGCAAATCCGCATTCTCACCTCGCCAAGTGGCGGGGCATGCTTCCGGCTGGTCTTTGCCGAGCTGACGGCTTGAACCGCCGGAAAACAGCCGCATGCCGCAGCCCGGACAATCGCTCCTCCCCCTCCGCCCCCTAGCGGCCCGTGAGCCCCCAACGTCCGCCATCGGCTGGACGCCACGAAGGTCACGCAAGGCACCCCTCGCCGGGATGAGACGGCTTCTGCCGGCAGGCGCTGCCGCCAGGCGATCGCGGCCCGGAAAGGACACGGGTGGCGTGAGGCGCAGGACCGTCTGCTCGGCCAATTCCATGGAGAGCTGCCTGCCCGTCGGTGTGGCCAGGCAACCCTCCCCATAATACCTCGCATCCGATTAAATCGGATTTTGATTGACATCCGAATTTCGTTTCTGTATTTACATCGCATCCGAACTAATCGGACATGAATTAATCCAGAAACGGGATACAGCTATGACCGAGAAGCTTCTTTTCACCGGCAAGACCTACAACACCGGCGGCCGCAACGGCGGCACCCGCAGCAGCGACGGCCAGTTGGACATCCGGCTATCCGCGCCGCATCCGGCCGCAGAACGCCTGTTCGGCGCCGCCTGGTCGGCCTGTTACATCGGCGCGGTTCAGGTCGCCGCGTCTGAAAGAAACATCACGCTTCCCGCGGGAGCCGAGGTCGACGCCGAGATCGATCTCAACGTCGATGACGGCAATTACTTCCTGCGCGCCAGGCTGAATGTCAGCCTTCCGGGCCTCGACCGGGATATCGCCCATCAACTGATCCATGCCGCCCACAAGATCTGTCCCTACTCCAAGGCGACGAACGGCAACATCGATGTAGCCACCAATCTGGTCTGAACGCGATCCGGTCAGGTCTGCCGGCTGCCCGGCAGACCTGACCGCCTTCATGTCGACCTGGAGAACATGATGCACAGTGACCAAGTTCAGCCACAGCAAGCCCACAGCCAATTCTCCGATGTGCTCGACCCGGCCATCTATGAGCCATTGCCCGATGATTGGCTGATTGCCATCACCGATGTCGTCGACTCGACCTCGGCAACCCGATCGGGTCGCTACGAGGACGTCAACTTCGCCGGCGCCTCGGCGATTGCCGCTTTCGGCAATGCCTGGGGCACGTTCGATTTTCCCTTCGTCTTTCGCGGCGATGGGGCAGCATTCGCGTTGCCGCCTGAGGCTGCCGCAACCGCCACATCGGCGTTGCGGCAGGTCGCCACCTTTGCAAAGCGCAGCCTTGGCCTGGCCCTTCGAACGGGGTTGCTGTCCGTGCGCGACGTTCGCGCCAACGGGCGCGATGTGACGATCGCGCGCTACGCGGCCTCGCAGGACGCCACCTACACCATGTTTGCCGGCGGCGGATTGAAGTGGGCCGAGAACGAGATCAAGCGCGGGCGCTATCTGGTAAAGCCGCACATGGACACGGCGCAGCCGAACCTGACCGGCCTCAGATGCGAGTGGAAGCCGTTTGCGAGCCAGCGCGGTGAAATCTTATCCTTGCTGGTCGAGCCGACGGCACAGTCAGGCGCTCAAGGTTTCGTCTCATTGGCGAGACGCGTTCTCTCCGTGCTTGAGGCCGGGCCGCGGCAATCCAATCCGGTACCGGATGCCATCGGCATACCCAAGGACGAGCGCACGCAAGTCGATCCAAAACGCTGGTCGACGGTCGCGGCCGGTTCGGATTTCCGCAAGTACGACGATGGCTTGCGCCTGACGCTCGACTGTACGCGCGAACAGATCGATCGGGTCGAAACCCTTCTTGTCGCGGCCAGGCACCGTGGTGAGGTCAATTTCGGACTGCATCGCCAGTCTCACGCGCTGATGACCTGCCTGGTTCCCTCGGCCAAGCCGGATTCGCATCTGCATTTCCTGGATGGAATGGACGGCGGCTACTCCAAGGCCGCCGAGATGCTGGCGCCAGCCGGGCTTGCTGCGGCGTGATGATGCCAGGAAGAGGACGCATGAATTCACAGCCACCGACACATTGAGGCAGGCGGGGTATACCTTGCCCTGTGTCGAACAATGGCGGTGTGTTTGCATGCCGCTCGACGTCGGCAGGGCAGATCGGTCCACGCGCTTCCCAAGTCATCGGCCATGCCCAATGGAGCCGGCTTGGTGCTGGGAGGACGGGAGAAGCCCCTCTGCTGCTCACGCAGCCCCAGCTGATCTCCTCGCCAGGCCTTTTCTCCCGGCCTGGCTAAGAACGCATCTATTGAGCCTCGCCTTCAAGGTCGGCGCAAGGACGCAAACCCGCTCTCTTCATCGACGCTATGCGACGTCCACCCAGCCACGCGTGTGGCTCTGGAGCGGCCCTGGCCGCCCCTCAGCATCTCGCACGGGCGGGGCCGTGGTAGATCTGCCCGCCCCCGCCACCGTCCGCTATACTTTCCCGGAACCGCCCTGCGTTGCGCGCAGGAGATTGTCGCGTAGCGTCGCCACTGTCTGCTGCACGACCGGAAAATCGTCCCCAAGACCGGTCGCATCCGTCAGCGCTGCACCCGGGTCCATTTCGACCACCCTGTGGCCGGCCTGCGTCAGCGTCACGCGCACCTGCCGTTCGTCGGCCGGATCGCGCCGGCGCTGCAGATAGCCCTCGGCCTCGAGCTTCTTGAGGATGGGCGTCAGCGTGTTCGACTCCAGGAAGAGCTTTTCGCCGAGCGCACCGACGGTCTGCTCGTCTTCTTCCGAAAGCGCCACCATCGTCACGTACTGGGTATACGTCAGGCCGAGCTTGTCGAGGATCGGCTTGTAGGCGCGGCCGAAGGCGAGATTGGCGGAGTAGACGGCAAAGCACAGGAAGTTCGAAAGCTTCCTGCCGCCGGTCTCGGCCTGCGCTGCGGAAGACTGAGCGGCTTGCGCACCTTTTGCTGTCGGGGATGTAGGCATCGGTATATCCTGTTCCATTGTCCTCTGTGTCGCCTCTATATAAATCGTATCCGATTAAATCGCAACGGTATTGACATCCCACTTCACTTGGCATATTTATCTCGCATCCGATTGAAGCGGATGCGATAAAACTTAACCAGAAAGGATACCACCATGACCGAGAAGCTTCTTTTCACCGGCAAGACCCACAACACCGGCGGCCGCAACGGCGGCACTAAGAGCAGCGACGGCATGCTCGAACTCAAGCTGGCACAGCCGCACCCGGCTGCCGAAAACCTCTTCGGTGCTGCATGGTCCGCCTGTTACATCGGCGCGATCGAGGTCGCCGCCTTGCAGAGAAAGATCAAGCTCCCGGCAGGTCTCGCTGTCGACACCGAGATCGATCTGAACGTCAATGACGGCTCCTACTTCCTGCGTGCACGGCTCAATGTCAGCCTGCCGGAACTGGACCGCGACGTCGCCCACGAGCTGATCCATGCGGCCCACGCCATCTGCCCCTATTCCAAGGCAACGCACGGCAACATCGACGTCGAGACCAACCTTATCTGAAACAAACAGCCTGCCCCCAGGATCGACACTGCCGGCACCGACATGTGAATGCGCCGGAACACTCGAAGGACAACGCACCAGGCCTGTCGCTTTAAACCACACGACAGCCTGCATGCCAGCACAGGCGGCCCCGACCGGGGTCGCCCGAGACCCCACCAAGGGTCGGGGCACACCAAATTCACCCGTTCTGCGTGACGGACCCTTGGAACCAGCGATCATGGTTCGGGTCCGTCATTTTTTTGGCAGCGTCGAATGGACCGTCATCGCGGCCGGTCGGATAGTCGCCGCGCCCGCGGTCGCATTATGTCCGAGCTAATCCGAACGGATGTCCGACATATCTTTGGGATGACTGGCCGAAAACAGCCACACTCGTCTTGTCGTTTAAGGGAAGGCGGCACATCGCAGAAGTGCACCTGGATTTGCGTCCAACCCCGAAGGGAGGCCACCATGCCCACAATCATGGTCTATCACGATGTCAAGGACACCAAACACTGGCTGGCATCCCCTCTGCGCAAGCAGATATTCGAACCGATCGGCGTGACCAATATCCGCACATTCGTCGACATCAAGGCGTCCAACCGCGTCGGCCTGGTCATGGATGTTGCCGACATGGCAAAGCTGGACGCCTTCATGCAGACCAAACCGGCGGCCGATGCGATGGCGCATGACGGCGTGCTGCCGGAAACGCTGGTATTCCTGGTCCAATCGTAACGGCAGAGGCTGTCGCGTCCGCGCCGTCACTCCGCATAATCGACCGGCACCGCCGTGCCGCTTTTCAGGATTTCCATCGAGATCGACGCCGAAACGTCGAACAGCTCGACCTTGCGCACGATCTGTTTGTAGACCACGTCGTAATGCTCGACCCGCGGCAGCACCACCTTGACGATATAGTCGTAGTTTCCGGTCAATCGATGTGCCTCGACGATCTCGGGAATGTCGCTGATCGCCCTGCGGAAGGTCTCGATCCATTCGTCGGAGTGATGCGCGGTCTTGATCATCGCAAACACGGTGGTCGGCACGCCCATGCGCTCGCGGTCAAGAACGACGATGCGCCTGGCGATGTAGCCCGCCTCCTCCAGCCGCTGGATCCGGCGTGAACAGGCGGAAAGCGAAAGGTTCACCCGGTCGGCAAGTTCGCCGACCGGCATGCTGCCATCCTGCTGCAACAGCGCCAGGAGCTTCCGGTCTCTCTCGTCAATCACGCTGATCACTCCCATTTCAATTCGCATGCACGCGGCATGTTTGCACAATCCACTGACATGACGCAAATCGTTCGCGCCAAAATGCCATTCTCTCGCTATATAAGCAAACCATTGCGGAAGAAGATCCGGCATATTTCCCTCAATCGAACGACAGCCGCAAAGCACCAAAGCGAGTGGCGACAGGCACAGGGAAAGCGATGATGGAAATGCGCAAGATCGGCCTTATCGGCGGCATGAGCTTCGAAAGCTCGGTGGTCTATTACCGCATGGTCAACGAGGCCGTTCGCGAGCGGCTGGGTGCATTGCATTCGGCAGAGGTGCTGCTGCACTCCGTCGATTTCCAGTCGATCGTCGACCTGCAAAAGGCCGGCCGCTGGGATGACGCCGCAGGAAGGCTCGCCGAGGTTGCCCGCGGGCTGAAGGGCGCCGGCGCCGACTGCGTGCTGATCTGTACCAACACCATGCACCTGATTGCCGACGCCGTTCAGGCGGCCGTCGACATCCCGCTGATCAACATCATCGACGAGACTGCCGCCCGCCTCAAGGCCGCCGGCATCCGCAAGCCGCTGCTGCTTGCCACCCGCTACACCATGGAACACGGCTTCTACGCCGAGCGCATGAAGAGCCACGGCATCGAGGTGATGGTGCCCGACGCGGACGGTCGCACGCTGACGCACAACGTCATCTTCGACGAGCTTTGCGCCGGCAAGGTGCTTGGCACCTCGCGCAGGGCGCTGGTCGAGCTGATCGACAAGGCCGAGGCCGAAGGGGCAGATGCCGTCATCCTCGGCTGCACCGAGATCTGCCTGATCCTCGACCCGAAGGCTCTGCCGCTGCCGGGCTTCGATTCGACCGCGATCCACGCAGACGCCGCCGTAGAATTTGCCCTCGGCGAAGAGGATCTCCGTCGGGCGGCGTAAGGCAGGCATCTAGCGATGCTCGACGGGCGCCCGGCGCTCGCCCCCTTGATCTAGTTGCCGGCACCATAGGCGCGCGGCCCTTCGCTCTCGCAGGTCTTGGCCGTCTGGCGATTGATGATCGAGCCGGCGGCTGAGGCCTCGCGCCCGCAGCGCTCCCGGCCCACCATCGGGGTCAGTGGTTGGCCTTCTTCCACATGAGGTCGTCTCGGAAGCGCAGAGGCTGCCCGAGCAGCGCGCAGAAGAGATTGCATTGCCGCTCTCTTTCAACGGCTAGGAACAAGATCGGCGCTGATAGCAGGAACGCGCTGGAAGCGGTTCGAGAAGCCCCTCATTCGGCGTCGGTCACGTCGCTGGCACAACGCAGCTCTTTCGGCTACGCTGCCGACAGCTTGTCGCAATTCACGTGGCAGGACCCCCAAAAAGCTTCGATGGCCCTTTTGATACAGGGTTATGCCGACCACTCCCCCCCCGTTCGCGAGCTGCAATGCCTTCTACGTCCGTCCTGCACGACATCCCTGGTGGAAATGCGCTGTTTGAGTGGTTCGGGCGCGTACCCCGCTTCCATGATTCCAAACTGCTTGAGATAACCGTCTCCAGTAACGGAGCCGGGCTGCTGCGCATTCACGCCTGGAATATGACGGACGAGGTGGATGCCAAGGGCTACTTCGTCCTCGACAAGCACGCGATAGTCACTCTTACCCTTGAGGGCGTGACCGCGATCAATTGTACCGATTTCGATATGGTACCGGGCATCATCTTCGATTTGGAAATCACCAAGGTGGACGAGCATTTCCGCGTTGAGTGGGATGCAAGCTACGGAGTGACCGGCTTAATCACGGCCAGACACGTCCGGATCGGCCTGCTACCGGGGAAACCCGACTGAGGCGCTTTTCGTGACAAGCCCTAAGCCCGCCTTAACCCCTTGGCGGCTAAGGAAAGATTGCAGGGATTGGGGATTGCGTGAGCATGGCGGGCATATCGCGGCCGGAGCGTCAGCCGCAGAAATTGCGGCTTGCGGAAATCGTCAGCGCGCTCAGCTACGCGCTCGACCTGACGGACGGCCAGCCGGCGGGCCATAGCGTGCGCTGCTGCTGGATCGGCATGCATCTTGGCGAAAGGCTCGGCCTTTCAGACGCCGAGAAACATGATCTCTACTACACCCTGCTGTTGAAGGACCTCGGCTGCAGCAGCAACGCGGCCCGCATCTGCAAGCTGTTTGCCACCAGCGACCATGATTTCAAGCGCAACGTCAAGCTGATCGACAACAGCTTCACCCAGGTTCTCGGCTTCATCGCGGCCAACACCGCCGTGCGCTCCGGCCTCGCCGTCAAGCTGCGCACGGTGCTGAACCTGGCGATGAGCGGCGGCAAGATCGACCGGGAGCTGATCGAAACCCGCTGCGAACGCGGCGCCGAGATCGCCCGCCGCATGCGCTTTTCAGAGCCGGTCGCCCGCGCTATCCTCGATCTCGACGAACATTGGGACGGCCGCGGCCAACCGCTCGGGCGCAAGGGTGCGGAGATCTCTCTGCTGGCGCGCATCGCACTTCTCGCGCAGGTCGTCGACGTCTTCTACATCACCTCCGGCCGCAAGGCCGCCTGTCGCGAAGTGCGTCGTCGAGCCGGCAAGTGGTTCGACCCGCATCTGGCTTCGGTCTTCGAAGACGTCGCGGCTGACCCCGATTTCTGGTCGGCACTGGAGAACCCACAGCTCGACAACCGCGTCTTTGCCCTTGAGCCGGCCGGGTTTTCACAGGCCGTGGACGAGGACCTGCTCGACGACATCGCCGACGGCTTTGCCCAGGTCATCGACGCCAAGAGCCCGTTTACCAGCGGCCACAGCAAGCGCGTGGCGCTCTTTGCCGACCTGATCGCGACGGAGCTCGGCTTCAGCCGCGCCCGCAAACGCTGGCTGGTGCGTGGCGCACTGCTGCACGACATCGGCAAGCTCGGCGTTTCCAACGAGGTTCTGGACAAGCCTGCCAAGCTCGACCCGCAGGAATGGGCCGCGATGAAGGGCCACCCCGACCTCGGCGCCGCCATCCTGGAGCGGATCGACGCTTTTCGCAGGCTCGCTACAATCGCCCGCAATCATCATGAGAAACTCGACGGCAGCGGCTATCCCAACGGCCTCTCAGGCAGCGAACTCGACCTCGAAACGCGCATCGTCACGGTCGCCGATATCTTCGACGCGCTGACGGCCGACCGACCCTACCGCGCTGCCATGCCGGCCTCGAAGGCGCTGGCGATCATGGCAGCCGATGTCGGGGCCGGCCTCGACCCCGCCTGTTACGACGCCTTGACGCGCGCTCTGCAGGGCCTGGAAGCCAAGGCCGCCTAACTCCACGAACATATGCAAAAACAAAGCGCTACGACGCGTTCGCGACTCACTTTGCGAACGGTAGACCTTGACCCTTAGAGGCCTTGCGCCCCGCTGCGAGGCCCGCGAAGGCCGATGCAATTGCCCCAGGGGTCGCGGACCTGACACATCCACAACCCGTCCTCGATAGCCAGCGGACCGCGATAGAGCGGTGCGCCCAGATCGTTGAAATGGGCAAGCGCCCGGTCGAAATCCTCGACCTGCCAATAGACGACCGTACCGGCCGCGCCGCTTGCCACCTTCTCATCCGCCGGCACGATTTCCAGATGGGTCGAGCCAATCTTCAGATATTCGAAATCGAAAGCCTCCAGCCGGCGCCGTTCGGCGCTCGGGAAGGCACGCTGGTACCAGGAAAGCCCCGCCTCCACATCGGCGACATGCACCAGAACGGCAGACACGAATACAGTCATGGGCATCCTCGTCATGGGGCGAATCGAGCCGTACGGCCTCGTCGCAAGAGGCGGCCTTATACAGCCTGGATGCGCCGCCCCCAACGCATTTCAGCCGACACTGCCCAACCTCTCCGGGCAAGGACATGGGTAAGGCGAAGGACAAGGGGGCAAGCAGACGCGCCTGACAGGCGCGCGCCGTGAATGTGCTCTGAGGCAGGACGCTTCAGGCCCGCACCGGCACCGGCACCGGCACCGCCGCTGCCACGCTCGACCGATGACCTTCGTCCTTAACACGCGCCCAGTCGCACTCCTTCAGCCCCGCGGCCGCGAAGGGATCGATCAGCGTGCCCGAGACGATCGAAGCGAGCAGCGCCGGCGAAGGCGGAATGCGGGCGATCGTCGCCACCAGCCGGTCGCGCAGCCAGGCAAGGGCCACCGAATCCGACTGGTAGAAGGGGGTGAAGGCCAGCGACAACATCTGGAACAGCGCCATGTGGTTGCGCCTCGCCCGACCGTAGGCTGCAAGTGCGGCGTCGAGATCATCAGTCACGGATAGCGTGTGGGCCAGCGTCGCCGCATCGATCAGCGCCATGTTGGCGCCCTGCCCCAGCTGCGGGCTTGTCGAATGCGCGCTGTCGCCGACGAAGGCGACGCGGCCCGACGCCGGCGGGCGCATGGTGCGGTGGGCATAGCGCGCCAGTGTCAGCTGCTCCCAATCGTCGATCTGGTCGAGCAAGGGCGCACATTCAGGCCAATACCCGCGAATGCCCGCCTTCCATTTGTCGAGACCCGCGCGCTTCACGGCATCGGCATCGCCCGCCTTGACGCTCCAGAAGAAGGCGACGCGGTTGCGCGCCCCGGCTTGCGCCCGGCCCGCCGGCAGGATGCCGATCATCACCTTGGCTCGGTCATAGCGCTGCGTCAGCGCGTGCGGGTCATGGGCAAGGCCGTCGCTGTCGAGCGTCGCCCAGAAGGCGCCATAGGCAAGTTCGCGCACGCCGGGCGCCGTCGCTGCCCCGGCTGCGATCGCCGAGCGTGCACCGGTCGCATCGATCACGAGATCGTAGCGTCCAACCTCCTGGCCCGAGGCGTCGAGCAGCAGCGCTTTTTCGCCCGCCGTGCTGGCCGCGGCCAGCGTCACCCCCGTGCGCATCGGAATGCCCGCCGCGACGACGGCATCGTGCAACACGCCGAACAGGGCCGCCCGCTGCACGGCCAGCCCGAAACGACCACCGGCTATCGCATCGTAACGCACATCGAGCACGGTCCGGCCGGACTTCGCGTCGGCACCATAAAGCCGGTCGATCCGGCTGCCGAGGATCAGCATCGGCTGCAACAGGTCAAGCGCGCCCAAAACCGTCAGGCCAGTCGGCTGCAGCATCAGCCCGGAACCGACAGGTGACGGCTCCTGGAAACGTTCGAGCAGCTCCACCCGATGGCCCTGCCGGCCAAGCAGCAGGGCTGCCGCGAGCCCCGCCGGGCCGGCACCGGCAATGCCGATAGTCAGTGTCTTCATGGTCCCTCGTAATGGCGCCGGATCGATGTCTGGCTTCGATCCATCGGCAAACTATAGGGAAAATCAAGGCGCTACGGCAAGCTTGCCTTGCCGGGACATGGCGTCGCGCATGGCGCGCGCACGCGGCGGGACGCAACCGCCCCTCATGCGCCTGCCGGCACCTTTTCCCCGCCTGGCGGGGAGAAGGGACATCGCGGCACACGCTCGTCCCGCGACAGCGCCTCTCAGTCACTCCGCTCTTTGACAATAGATGCCAGGTGATGATGCAGCCGCATCGCTCGTCCCCTCTCCCCGCCTGCGGGGAGAGGGTTAGGGTGAGGGGCAGAGCGCACCCAAAGGTGAGGCGGCTGAACGAACCTCTCCGGCAGACCGGACGATCGCCCCCTCAGGACGCCGCGTCATACACCTGGCGGGCCGAACGGATGGCACCGTGGTTGGCAAGCGACCAGTCGACGAAATGCTTCAGCAAATCCAACAGCGAGCGCCCGAGATCGGTCAGCGCATATTCCACGCTCGGCGGCTGCGTCGGGAACACCGTGCGGCTGATATAGCCGTCGCGTTGCAGGTCGCGCAGCGTCTGCGTCAGCATGCGCTGGGAAATATCGGGGATCAGCCTTCGCAGTTCGGAAAACCGCAGGGCGCCGTCGGCGAGTGACAGGATCATCAGCGAATTCCACTTGCCGCCGATATTGTCCATGACATCGCGCACCGGGCAGTTTTCGACATCCATCGGCACGCCGCAGACCATCGCCACGCGCTTGCCCTTCACATCACCGGTCAGCTTGTTCATCGGTATCTGCCTTTCTCCGCCTGTTCGACGCGGGGGACGGTACCCTTTTTGTAACCACAGCAGAAAAAACTGCCTCCTTTACAGCTCTTACCAGATTACTAGATTAGAGCAACTCTCAAAAAGAGACCAATACCGGCAGACCCGCTTTCCCTCCCGAAGCCGATCGGCTGGCACCACAGAGAAAAGGAAAAGTTCATGTCCGATACACTGCTCGTGACCGGCGCCACCGGCCAGCTCGGCAAGCTCGTGCTCGATGCGCTCCTGGCATCCGGCAAGGTCGAGCCCGCCAAAATCATCGCCACCAGCCGCGACACGGCAAAGCTGTCCGACTATGTCGGCAAGGGCGTACAGGCACGCGTTGCCGACTTCGACGATCCGGCCTCCCTCGACGAGGCTTTTGCCGGCGCCGACCGCATCCTGATCATCTCCACCGACGCACTCGACCAGCCGGGCAAGCGCCTGCGCCAGCACCTGGCCGCCGTCACCGCCGCTGAGAAGGCCGGGGCGAAGCACATTCTCTACACCTCGATGCCAAATCCGGAAACCTCGGTCATCCCGTTTGCGCCGGACCACCTCGGCACGGAAAACGCCATCAAGGCGACCGGCATCCCCTACACCATCCTGCGCAACGGCTGGTACATGGAAAACCTGTTCATGGCGCTGCCGCATGCGCTTGAAACCGGACAGTGGTACTCGTCCTCCGGCCAGGGTCGCCTCGCCCATCTCGCCCGCGCCGACGCGGCAAAGGCCGCCGCAGCCGCCCTGCTTTCCGCAGGGAGCGAAAGCCGCACCTACACGCTGACCGGACCCGAGCTGCGCTCGACCGACGAGATCGCAGCCCTCGTCTCCAAGGCCGCCGGCAAGCCGCTCGACGTCGTGCACATCTCCGACGACGCGCTGGCGGGCGGCTTGAAGGGTGCGGGCCTGCCCGACTTCCTGATCCCGATCGTCGTCTCTTTCGACGCCAACACCCGTGAGGGCCATATCGATATGGTGACGAGCGACGTGACGACCCTGACCGGCGCCACGCCACTGCCGCTCACCGCTTTCCTCGACGCCAGCAGGGCAAGGCTTGCCGGCTGATCGGCGCTCATAGAAACGTGGTGGGCCCGGCCGTTTGCGCCGGGCTCATCGTTTGCGGAGAAGTCCGGGAACGTTGTTCCAGATCTGCCTGCCCTGCCGACGACCGATCAGGCTCTTGAACCAGAAATAGCGTATTCGCGTTTTTGTTCTTGTTATGTTCACGACATCGCGATATAGATCCCGTCGGTTCCACGACCGAGAAATGGGGGAGATCATGACCGTTTACATGACAGTGGGCGCACTGGATTCCGACACGTCCAATGCCTTCTATGACGCAGCCTTGGCGACCATCGGCTGGAGCAAGCACACGGATTTTCCGGGCTGGCGCGCCTATTCCGAAGGTGGAGCAGGCGCAGGACCTGTCCTGTGGGTCTGCAAACCCTTCAACGGCGAACCGGCAAGCGCCGGAAATGGCGCCATGGTCGGCTTCATGGTCAAATCCCGTGCGGAAGTGGATGCCTTTTACGAAGCGGCCATGGCCCATGGCGGAGCAGATGAAGGCGCGCCCGCCGCGCGCCCACATTACGGGCCCACCTGGTACGCCGCCTATATGCGCGACCCCTCGGGAAACAAGATTTCCGTCGTCCATAACGATTAGCGTTTCACCCAGTTTGTGAAACATCCGAAAGCCGAGATGCTGCGCGTTCGAGGCAGCCCCTGCGAAACGGCGACAGCGGCTCCATCGGCGCTGCGCGGCTTGCGTCGCCGTCTATCGAGCGGCCTCTACCGGCGCCACGTCTCCTCGCACCGCGATCTCGGCCAGGGCAAGCGCGCTGATGCCGGCAAGGAAGAAGCCGGCCGAAAGGTTCAGCGTCGTACCGTCGTAGAAGGCACCCATTGCAATCGCAAACAGGGTCGCCACCAGGCTGGATCCGGAAGCGATCAACGATGCGCCCAGCCCCGCGACCTGGCCAAGCGAGCGCATTGCCATGGCGTTCAGGTTGCCGAACAGCACCCCGATCGCAAAGAACGCCGCAAAGCCGAGCGCCATCAGCAGAGGTAAGGGCGGCCGTCCGCTCCAGGAAGCCGATACCGTGAGCATCACCAGTCCGGCTGCGGCCAGACCGAGAAAGCCATATCGCGCCATCGTCTCCGCCCCGAGGCGCTGCACGAATTTCGCGTTGAGGAACGAGGCAAGCCCGATGCCTGTCGCCAGCATCGCGAAATACAAGGGAAAGGTCTGGCCGATCCCGTAGGCATCGAAGAACAGATCCGCCGCCGTGCTGAGATAGAGGAGCTGCGCCCCGAAAACCATTCCGGTCGCCACGATCAAGAGCGTCACGCGCCGGTTCGACAGGATGCGCCGCCCGTTCAGCAGGAGAAGCTTTGGGCGAAAGGGAATGCGTTTGGCTGGCGGCAGCGTTTCCGGCTGCCGCAGCACCAGCCACACCCCGAGAAGGCCCGCCACGGCAAGATAGACGGCAAAGACACTGCGCCAGCCGCCGATGGCGATGATGCCCTGCGCCAAGGCCGGAGCCAGCATCGGCACGAGAATGAAGAGCGTGAACACGAACGACATGACCCGGGCCATTGCGTCACCCTCGAACTGGTCGCGGATCATGGCGCGCGTGGCGATCTTCGGCCCGGACACGCCGACCCCCTGCAGCAGCCGGCCCAGAATGACCATCTCGAGCGAGCCGGCCACCATGGCGATGACCGTTCCGAGCGCATAGACGCCAAGGCCGAGAACAAGCGCCTTCTTTCGCCCCATAGCGTCGGAGAGCGGGCCCAGCAGCAATTCCCCGAATGCCATGCCGAGGATGAAGAGCGAAATGATGTGCTGGGTGGAAAGCGGTGGCGCGACGCCGACATCGGCGCCGATCTGGCGCAGCCCCGGCAACAGCGCATCGACGCTGATGGAGGTGAGCGAGGTCAGGAGGGCATAGAGCGCGATGCGCTCACGGAAACTGGTCTGAGATGTCATTGGCCGCATATATGGGAAAACATTGGCTCAACCTATAGCAGTCTTGCCGTTGATATCTGTGGTGGAAATTGAGCACCCCTTGCAAGGGCGATCGGCGCTCAGCACATCAGGTGTGAAGCATCCGCCAGGCTGACGACCGCCCGGTTTCGGAAGAAGTTATCCTGGCGTAGATGCGTGATGCTGCCCGATTTTGCCGGGAAGCTCAGGAAGCCGCAGGCATCGATCGGCACCTTCATCCAGGCCGCGAGAACCAGCGTCAACGTGAAGCCATGGGTGACGATGATCTGCGTCTCGCACGGCCGCTCGACGATCGCGTTCACGCGGGGATAGACGCGGGCGGCCACGTCGCGGCGCGTTTCCGCGCCATCGATCCCGCAGGGATAATCGAGCCGGTTGTCGTCGGGCGCCGGACTATAGCGCGCGTCGAGCCACGCCTGGGGCTTGCCGCCGGCCACGCCGTAGCTGATTTCCCGGAGATCCGCGGTCTCGGCCACCGGCCGTTGGAACCGCCTGGCAATGGCTGCCGCCGTCTGCGAAGCCCGACGAAGATCCGAGCTGTGGATCTCCACGTCTCTGTCACCAATCAACGCCAGCAGCCGTTCGGCCGTCGCCGCCGCATCCTCTTGGCCCCGCGCCGTCAGGTCGGTGTCGTACCAGCCTCCCACCCTATCCTCTTCGTGATGGATGGACTGCGTGTGGGTAACGACGAAAATGTCTTTCATATCGGTCGTCTCATCAAATTCGCGTCTTGCAGGACGCTCTGAAAAACAGAGATGCCGAGACTGTTCGGGGAGCGAAGGGCCGGACGTCCTGCAGTTGCTTCTCGTATCGTGCGAACCGCAATCATCCGGCTCAAATCGCCGCCGCTGACCGCGGCCCTACGGCCTTTGGCTGCGAACGCACACCTGTTCCCGCAACGCGACGATCTCTTCGTGATGATCGCCAAAGCTGTACATGTCGAAACAGAAGCCAATGCTCAAGGCGGTGGCAAGCTTCTGAAGCTCAAAGTCCAACCCCCAGCCGAAACTCTGCTGATAGTAGCCGACGCAGGTGATCTGAAGCTTGGCCATGGTCGCGGCGTGCAGCAGCCCCTCACGATAGGGCGAGAGGGCATCCAACAGAGATCTGACATGCTGGTTCAGCGGATGCGTATCGTCCAGCCCGCTATCGAGCTTCCAGCGTGACTGTGCCCGCCTGAAGGCATGCCCCCGTGCGAAAAACCCTTCCCCCGTTGCCCAGCTTTCGCTGGGATCAAGGCCGATTGCATTAGTGATATCTGTCGGGTCGAAGGCGCCTACGGCACAGAAATAGGCATATTCGCGATCCGCGACCGCTTGCATTGCATCACACCGCCTGCCCGCAGGCGCGGCGGAAGCGGCGCACGGTTTCGGCCATGCCGTATTCCAGCGCGTCGGCCGTCAGGCCGTGGCCGATCGACACTTCGGCGATGTTAGGGACATGCTTGACGAGCAGCGGCAGGTTGGCGACCGTCAGGTCGTGGCCGGCATTCACTTCGAGGCCGAGGCTGGCGGCGATCGCGGCGGTGCGCCCCAGTTCGGCGGCAATCTTCTCCGCCCTTTCCGGGTCGTCATAGCAGCCGCCATAGGGCCCCGTGTAAAGCTCGATGCGGTCGGCACCGGTTTCCCGGGCAATGCGCAGCGCCTCCGCGTCCTCGTCGCCATCGGCAAACAGCGAAACCCGGAACCCCTTCTTCTTCAGCCTGCCGACAACACTCCCCAGAAGGTTGTGGTTCTTGCGGAAGTCCCAGCCGTGGTCGGAGGTCGCCTGCGCCGGATCATCGGGCACCAGCGTCACCTGCTCCGGCTCATGGGTTTCGACGAGGCGCAGAAACTCCTCGTTCGGGTAGCCTTCCATGTTGAATTCGGTCTCGGAAAACTCGTCGTCGATGAGATCGCGGATCGGCTGCAGGTCGGAAAAGCGCACATGCCGCTGGTCGGGGCGTGGATGCACCGTCAGCCCGCTTGCGCCGGCCTCGAGAGCAATACGGCCGAGCGCAGTAACGGACGGCCAGGGAAGATCGCGCCGGTTGCGCAGCATGGCAACGGCATTCAGATTCACGGACAGTTTTGCGGGCATGTCGGAACTTTCCAGAGGCGGGCAATGTCAATGCAATCTTCTACTGCATAATTGCAAAAACCGAAAACGGTTTGAGGCCAAGATTATGCAGCAATTCCAAAGAGTACGTCCGCCGGCGAAAGTCGGGCCCGGCGCCGCCTGATTGCCGGCCATCTCTTGACGAAACCTTGACATTAGTGGGACCTAACATGCAATCAGACCCATGGGGTTGGCTCGACCCAGAGCACTCGACCGGTATGGATTCAGGCGGCGCAAGACCCGCAAACATGGTACCGCTACGTTCTGCCACAGGGAGATGGTCGCAATTCCTGCTTTTATTTCAGATAAAACTCAAGTTTGGAGCAAAGCACTCCTGACAACAGCTTTTTTTGAGCCTAAATTTCCGAATCACATCGAATGGCCATAGTCTGCCCTTCGATCACCTTCATAAAGTTTCGCGGCGAATGAACCTGGAGCAACAACCGATGACGACGGTCGAAAGACCCTGCAACGAGACGATCCGGCAGATTCTGCGCCGCATCCTCGAGAGCAAGGCTTTTGCACGTTCCGAACGCCTGCGCGCTTTTCTCGCCTATGTCGTCGACAAGGAGATGATCGGTGAAGGTCCGCAGTTGAAGGGCTACTCGATCGCCATCGACGTCTTCGATCGCCCCCAGGCGTTCAATGCCGACAGCGACCCGCTGGTGCGGGTGCATGCGGGCAAGTTGCGCAAATTGCTCAAGGCCTACTACGAGACCGACGGCGCTGGAGACGAATGGCATCTGGTCATTCCCAAGGGCACCTATGTACCCGAATACAGCCGTGGACGGATCGATGCGGTTGGTGCTGCCGAGCCGCAAGCCCGTCAGCCGAAGCTGACGAGGAAGCGCCTTCCCGGCCAGAAGACAGCTTGGCCGCCGGCACCATTGTCTTCGCCGCTCGCCGTTTTGTCCGTGTTGCCGCTGCTCCTGTTTGCGCCCCTGCCCTCACCGGAAATGACGCTGGATATCGATGCGCAGGCGAAGCTGTTCAACGGCCGCTATGCGACCGAGCGTGTGCTGCCGTCGGTCAACGTCATTGTTTCGGGCGACCAGAACGGCGATATCAAGGCCTTCGCCACTGCCCTTCGCACCGCCGCCCAGCGCCACAAGACGCTGGCGCGCGCCACCGATGGCGACACGGGACGGCCGGTGTCGCGCAATGCCGCGCTGTCGTTTTCGCTCGACCTGACCTGGTACGATGCGCCCGCAGCCGGTGTACGCGTGACCTTGAAGCATGACGGTGAAGGCGTGCCGCTGCGGCAGGATTTCATCACCATCGAGCGGTTGAGGAGCGAGCCGGACCTTTTGTTCGAAAGCATGTCACTGGCATCGGAACTGTTCTCTCTGGATGGCGAGATCTACACCCACGCGAGCGAGGAACAGATCCAGAGCCCGCTGATGGATTGCATGACCGCGACCGCGCAATACCGCAAGCTGCTGACGCGCGACAGCTTCGAAAAGGCCTGGTCCTGCCAGCAGCAGCTGGCGCCCCTGCGCGGCGATGAGCCTCTCTTCATCCTCAGCGCCAAGAGCCCGCTAAAGGTCGTCGGACACTGACGAAAACCATGGTTCAGAGCGCCGGGAGGCGCTCGGCCGACGCCGCTCAAACCAGCATATCCCCTGCAATATTAAGGACTATTCATATATGCGATTCGCGTATACGGTGTAGTCATGCGTTGGGAATTGGTGCCTGGTTGCTCGTCAGGCAAGCACAATTGTCAGCAGTAATCGCGCCCTTGGCGCGGTGTGCCCCAGCCGAGCAGCAGGCGCCATCGTCGACTCCAGACGGTGGCTTCGGAGTGCGGATCCGTTCCGCTCCCGGTCACGGACGGTCGTGGCGGCTTCCTGATGCCTGCGGCATAATTCCGTAAATCGGCAGCGATATCGGGACCAATTATGCAGCAAATCGAAGCGTTACGACGACCTGCCCTCCCTTGATCGGGCGCGCGGCGCCGTCAACCGGGGACAATCGATATGCCGCGAGACCACTGGAAATACGAGGGCGTGCTGGCGGCGCCCGAACGTGTCGGCTACCTGCCAAAACTGCCGCTGCCCCACCACGACCCCTCAAGCCCGCTTGCAATCGCCGATATGGCCGATGCCTTCGGCGTCACCCACCGCACCCTGCATTTCTACGAGGAGAAGGGCCTGCTTATCGCCGCCCGCATGGGGCCGATGCGGGTCTATGGAGCAGACCATATCCGGCGCATGGCCGTCATCAACGCCTGCCGCGAAATCGACATGCCGATCGCTGCCATCCAGGAGCTGCTCTCGAGCCTCGCTGGAGCCGACGACCAGACCGAAGCCGACCGGCTGTTCAAGGAGGCGCTGCTGTCGCGGCGGCGGGAACTGGCCGCCCAGCAATCCAACCTGCGCCGACAGATGCAACGCATATCCGAACTCCTGGAAAGCGAAACAGAGAATGGCGAGCCCTCACCCGATGACGCCGCACACGTGCACCTCTCACCGATCGAAAGCGAGTGCCTGACCTTCATGGCCGAAGGCTATCCCGCCTCTCGCATCGCCCGGTTGATGGAGATGGATCTGGCGGCAGCCTTGACGCTCGAAGCCGGAATCATCCGCAAATTCAATGCCCATAACCGCTTCCAGGCCATCGCCAAGGCGGTGCTTTCGGGCTTGATCGCCGCGGAATAAATGGCGTAAAGGCCCCGCGCCGGCGCCCCCAACTCGCCAAGGGGATGGCGAGAAGCGTTGCCCACCGCGTGCCGAAGGCAGACGATTATCGGCCGTTTTCGCGGGACCATTCGGCTGCAATTCTCTGGCGGTCAGGGATAATATGATGTTCTCGGCGCCACCTGCATGGTACGAGGCGCCGAAACAACATGAACGAGACACCCCGATGCTTCCCTGGATCCAGCTAGATCGCGCAACCATTCCCGGCGATGGCGACGAGTTGCGCCTGAAGCAGCGCGGCAGCGAGTTTTCCATCATGCTCGGCTCGACCGAATTGATGAACAGCCGGTTGAGCGGCTCGGAAGAAGCGTTGGCGACGCTGAGCTATGAGCGGATCGCCGGCCGCAAGAATGCCAGCATGCTGATCGGCGGACTCGGCATGGGGTTTACCTTGCGCGCCGCCCTCGGCGTCCTCCCGGACGATGCCAGAGTGGTCGTCGCCGAGCTCGTGCCTGCCGTGGTCGACTGGGCGCGCGGCCCGATGGCGGATCTGCACAAGGGCACGCTCGACGATCCCAGGGTCGAGATCCATGTCGGCGATGTCGGTGGGCTGATCCGTTCGAAATCGGCCGCTTACGATGCCATCCTGCTCGATGTCGACAATGGCCCCGACGGGTTGACGCGCCCTTCCAACGACAGCCTCTACAACCACACCGGCCTGCGTGCCGCCAAGGCTGCGTTGCGCGCCAACGGCGTGCTTGCCGTCTGGTCTTCGGCGCCGGATAGCGCTTTTACCCGCCGATTGCGCGAAGTCGGCTTTGCCACCGACGAGGTGAATGTGCGCGCAAATGGCAAACGCGGCGGCGCACGCCATGTGCTCTGGATGGCGACCAAGCGATAATCGCCAGGTTGCTGCCAGCCGTCCATTGCCAATCGGGCCCTACGACGGCGATGTCGGTGGAATAAATCTCGGTCGTCACACCTTGCGGAAGGCCCGGCTCGACACCGAGATCGGGTTGTCGCTTGGGTCCTTCGCGTTGGCGAACTGATAGCCGCCGGCCTGATGGATCGAGCCAAACACCAGCCCTTCGGCAGCGCAGCGCGCGCAGAACGCCTCGACATCCCTGACATCGAACACCAGCTTGACCAGCGACTGGCCGCGCCGCTGCCCCTTGGCCGCCGGGTGGACCATCAGGCTGGCGCCGCCCTGGCCGCAGATCAGCTCGACGAGCCGGTCGCCGGGCTCCCGCGAAACCTCGAAACCGAAGTGCATCTCGTAGAAGCGAACGCTCGCCTCCACATCATGGGCGTAAAGGATGATCCGGTTGATCGGCACGGGGTCTCCTCCGCTCGAAGCCTCGGCGACCGCCCGAAGTCAGCGAACGATCGTCAGGCGTTCGGCCGCGCGGGTAATCGCGGTATAGAGCCAGCGCTCGCGGGTATCGCGGAAGGCCCAGCTCTCGTCGAACAAAACGACGTTGTTCCACTGCGAACCCTGCGCCTTGTGCACCGTCAGGGCATAGCCGAAGTCGAATTCGTCGTAGCGCTTGCGGGTCGTCCAGGGGATTTCGCCCTCGACCTCTTCGAAGGCCGCCTTCAACAGCTTGATCTTGGCCGCACCGCGATCCATGTCGTCGTCTTCAGGGCGGATCATCAGGTTGATGCCCGGCTTGACCGTTTCCTTCGACGAACTCATGACCTGCCAGAGCGAGCCATTGAGCAGGCCTTTGGCCGGGTCGTTCCTGAGGCACACCAGCTTGTCGCCCGATTGCGGATACTCGCTGGTAAAGCCCTTGAGCTCGCGAAGCCGCTGGTTGTAGCGCCGCCTCGTCTTGTTGGTGCCAACAAGCACCTGGTCGGCCTCCAGCACCAGTTCCTGGTTGACCTGCCCGCGGCCGATGACCTGCGTGGTGCCGTAGTCGCCATGCGCGATCTCGTTGCCCTCGCGCACCTGCATCGCCAACCGGATGATCGGGTTGTCGCGCGCCTGGCGGTGGATATCGGTGAGCAGGTAGTCCGGATCCTGGTTGGTGAAGTAGCCGCCGCCGGTAACGGGCGGAAGCTGGCCGGGATCACCCAGAACCAGGATCGGCGTGCCGAAGCTCATCAGGTCCTTGCCGAGCGCCTCGTCGACCATCGAGCATTCGTCGACGATGATCAGCGCTGCCTTGGCGACCGGGCTCTGGCGGTTGATCGAAAACATCGGCGCGATCGAGGTCTTGCCGGTTTCCTCGTCGGAAACCTCTTCCTCGCCGCGCGGCCGGTAGATCAGCGAATGGATGGTCTTGGCGTTGCTCGCCCCCTTGGAGCGCAGAACCTGGGCGGCCTTGCCGGTAAAGGCGGCAAACAGCACGTCGCCATCGACATGTTCGGCAAAATGGCGCGCAAGCGTCGTCTTGCCGGTGCCGGCATAACCGAACAGCCGGAAGAGCGGCGAGCGGCCTTCCTTCAGCCATTGCGAAACGGCCTTGAGGGCCTCGTCCTGTTGCGGAGCAAATTGCATGACGCGAAGTGTCAGGATTCGGGGTGCACAAGCAAGCCCGGATTTCCGGCCGGCAGCCGGCGGCTGCGCTCTGAGCGGGCCCCGATCGCCAAATCCTGCACCGGATCGCCCGGATATCGCGGGTCTATCTGACGTCCGGGTGCACGGCGACACATCACGACTGCCCAACGCAAGGGCAACGCCCCAGTACAGTTCGACCTGAGATCTCGATCTCCCGCCGTCTCGGCTGTGGCCATTTCTTGCCCTGTGGGCTGCCTGCCGCTTGAATGCCCGCGCGCAATGCTGCTAACGAGCGGTTGCGCGGCATATCGCCCCATCGACGGGGCTGTCCGCGCCAAACTGATCAGGCACGCGCGAACGCGCAAAGCTCCTGAAGCAATGCCGGAGAATGCCCTTGAAGCCCGACCAGCCCGCCATGCCCACCCCTTCGGCACCCGTCGGCATCGGCCGGCTCGCACCGGCGCTGCAGTGGCTGCTTCTCATGCTGGTCTCGCTGGTCTTTACGGTGATCCTCGAACTGATCGGCATCCCCGCCGGCTTGCTGATGGGGCCGATGTTCGCGGCCGTCCTCTTCGGCATGAACGGCAGCACCATCCGCTTGCCCAAGCAGGTGTATTTCTGCGTGCAGTTCATTCTGGCAATGATGATCGCCGGCGCGATGACGCCGGGCATGCTCGGCACTTTTTCCGGCAACTGGCCGCTGTTCCTCAGCGTTATTCTTTCCGTCATCGCCGTCAGCACGCTGTGCGGCTGGGTGATCACCCGCATGCGCATCCTGCCGGGCACGACCGCGATCTGGGGCTCGTCGGCGGGCGCTGCCTCCACCATGCTGATGATGGCGGACGCCTACGGCGCCGATGCGCGCCTCGTCGCCTTCATGCAGTATCTGCGCGTCATCTTCGTGGCCAGCACCGCGACCATGGTCGCCCATCTCTGGGTCACCGGCACCGAGGCCGAAACCACGATCGTCTGGTTCGAGCCGGTCTCTGTGCTTCCCTTCCTGACAACGCTTGCCGTCGGGCTTGGCGCCGCCTTTGCCGGCCGGATGCTGCGCGTGCCGGCCGGCGCATTCCTGATGCCGTTTCTCGTCGGCGCGGTGCTCAATGTCAGCGGCGTCATGACCACCGAGCTGCCGCAATGGCTGCTGGCGCTCTGTTATGGCCTGCTCGGCTGGAACATCGGCCTCGGTTTCACCCGCTCGATCCTTGCCCATGCCCGCCGCGCCCTGGTGCCGACGGTGATCTCGATCGTCGTGCTGATCTCGTTTTCCGGCCTGCTCGCCCTCATCTTGATCAAGGTCGCCGGCATCGATCCGCTGACGGCCTATCTCGCCACCAGCCCGGGTGGCCTCGATTCCATCGCGGTGATCGCGGCCTCCAGCAATGTCGACCTCTCCTTCGTCATGGCGCTGCAGTCCGCCCGCCTGATGATCATCACCATGATCGGCCCGGCGCTCGCCCGCTTCGTCGCGGATCGCGCCTGAGCGCGGCCAGCATCGTCGCCTTCAAGAAAATCACGACGATGCAACACATCCGGGAATAATCGCCGCCCTCCTCGTGTCTCATGTTCGGAAACGCACCCCGCGCACTCCATCAGAAACAACTTGAGGAAGGAAAGCTCCCATGAGACCGTTACCCCTAGCGATTGCTATTTCTCTTGTCGCCGGCGTCGCCTTTGCGGCACCGCCGGTCAAGACGGTCGAAACGGCGAAGGGCAATGTGCTCGCCGCCGCCAACGGCATGACGCTTTATACGTTCAAGAACGACAAGAAGGGCGAGTCCAGCTGCTACGATTCCTGCGCCACCAACTGGCCGCCGTTCATGGTCGAAGGCGATGCCAAGGCCGAGGGAGCCTTTACGATCGTCGAGCGCAAGGACGGAGCCAAGCAATGGGCGAAGGACGGCATGCCGCTGTACTTCTGGATCAAGGACAAGAAGATGGGTGACGCGACCGGCGATGGCGTAAAGGGCGTCTGGGATGTCGTCAAGCCGTGACCGCATGAGCGAGGGTGCGGAGGCGAATGCCGCCGCGCCCGACCGGTTCGAGGAGGACGTGCTGGCGCTAATGCCGGCGCTTCGGCGCTATTCGCGCAGCCTCGTGCGCTCGGATCCGGATGGTGAAGACCTGCTGCAGGATTGTGTAGAGAAGGTTCTGGCGCGCCGCGCCCAGTGGCGCGGGGTCAACCTGCGCGCCTGGGCCTTCACCATCATGACCAATCTCAGCCGCAACCGGCACCGCCACACGGCGCTCCACCCGCAGGTCGAACTCGACGACGACCTCGGACTGCAGGCCGAAACCTATGAGAGCGATCCGCTAGAGCGCTCGCGGCTGGAGCGCGCGCTCAACGGGCTTTCGGCGGAAAACCGCTCGGTGCTGATGCTCGTGGTGATCGAGGGATACCGATACCAGGATGTGGCCGACATGCTGGCCATACCGATCGGCACGGTGATGTCGCGGCTGTCGCGCGCGCGCCACCAGCTTGCCGAAGCGATGAAGGACGACAACGTGATCAGCATGCGGAGACCGAAATGACGGACGAATTGAACACCGTCTCCGAAGACGACCTCAACGCCTATGTCGACGGCTTCCTGAGCGAGGCGGACCGGGCGCGGGTCGAGCAATGGCTCGAGCGCAATCCGGCGCGCGCCGAAGACGTTCGCCAATGGCAGGCCCAGGCAACCGAGCTTCGTGCCATGTTCTCCCCCTATGCCCGCAGCGACGAGCGCGACCGCGCGTTGCTGTCACCCACAAATGTCAGCGAGGTTGCCACTTCGGGCGATCGCTGGACCGAACGCCTTGGCAGCCGTATTGCCGCCGGTCTCCTGCTTTTTGCCGCCGGCGCCCTCACCGGGCTCTATGCTCCCCATATCCTTACGCCCCAGCGGTCAGAGCAAGTTGCCCAGGTAGCGGAAAGCCTGCCGCGCCAAGCGCAATCGGCATTTCTCATCTATGCGAGCGAAGTGCGCCACGCCGTCGAGGTCGGGCCGGACCAGCAGACCCACCTTGCCAACTGGCTCGGCAAGCGCCTCGATCATCCGCTCAACATCCCCGATCTGTCGAGCCTCGGCTTTTCACTCGTCGGCGGCCGGCTGCTGCCGGTCAATGGCAAGGCGGGCGCGCTGTTCATGTATGAGGATGCAAGCGGCCAGCGGCTGACGGTTCTGCTCGGCCGCAA
Source organism: Ensifer sp. GW823-FHT05D09 (assembly GCF_058795755.1). NCBI lineage: Bacteria > Pseudomonadati > Pseudomonadota > Alphaproteobacteria > Hyphomicrobiales > Rhizobiaceae > Ensifer > Ensifer sp. GW823-FHT05D09. The sequence goes on from NZ_JBXAIA010000003.1 coordinate 154,089, forward strand.
TCCCGACAACCGCGAGACGAGCTTCCGCATCGACAGCAGCGGTGGCGTCGAGACCTTCTACTGGATCGACGGCCCGATCGGCTACGCCGTCACCGGCGAAGTGCCGCGCGCGCTTCTGCAGAAGGTCGCCGACGAATGCTACCGCCAGTTCGAGAAGCCGGCTGCGTCCTGAACGCAGTTCGTTCGCCGGCGTCCGGGAGGATCGCACATTTGGCGGCAGCGCCCGGAACTAAGGTTCGCTGCACGCCGTGTTCGGTCAATGGCTTGAGCCTTCAGCGGCACCGGGTATAGATCCGCCCGTAGGCATCGACAACCTGCACGCAGCCGGGCGCGTAGACCGTCGCGCCCACCGCAGCTCCCGCTGCAATTGTCCGGCGTGTCGTGCGGCGCGCCACTCCGGCGTAGCTGACCGGCGTCAGCGGGCGTCCGACAATGGCCTGGGCTTCGGAGATGAAGGAGCCAGTTCCATCCGTCGGAATATCGCCCAGGAGCATCGCGGCAATACCGATTGCCAGGGCGGCTAGTCTTGCATAGCGGGTCATTGGCTGCCTCCTTCGGGAACTTCATCTATATGGGGCATCGCCTTCGCATCCACCCGTTTGCTGTCGGCCGGCGGTGCGAACTTGAAGTCATTCTTCGCCTCTCCACTCCAGGAATTGATGACGAGCGTGTACTGCGGCGCCTGCCCCACAGCCTTGGAGGTGATGACATACTTGCAAGGGATTGGTTCCGGCCCGGTGCGCACCCACAACTGCCAATCCGTATCGGCGTTACGGAAGGCGAGGTGCTCGCACTCGATTCCGCCAACCACACCGGTGCCTATATGCTTGGCATCGATGATGCCGGCATTGAGCGCATCGTAGACGTTGGACAGAAGCAGGTCGGCTCCAGGCAACGCCTGGCCATCTGCTTCAAGCTTCGAAACAAGCTCGTCGAGCGTACCGGGCATGTCGGCCTGCATGAACACTTTGGCGTTCTTCGCGTGAACGGTCATCTGCTTGCCGTCGAAAAACATCTCGACATCGGCGAAACCGCCTGTGCGGGCAGCATAAACCTTGTCCGGGCGGCTGACGGACACCTCACCCGAACTTGCGAACTGAACCTTCTGCATTTCGGGCGTCACAACCTCGATGTCGGAGTTGAAGGTTGCGGTAAAGGCCTGCTGTTTCGCCAGGTAATCCGACATGGATTTCAGAATGGCGCGGGCATTATCCTCCGCATGCGCAGCAGGCACGAACAGTGCCAAGACGAGTATTCCTGTTGCTAGTCGACTTTCGGCTCTCATGGTTTCCTCCACCATTGAAACGGCCTGAATGGACTCAATCGCTGGGACTTTGCATGGATGGTCTTGAGCAGCTTGCCGGTCGGGAGCGATGTCAGGACGGCCGGCGTCTGATCGCGCAATTCGATGGGATGTGAACAGTCTGCAACCTCATCCCCGCGAGTGATCATCGTTGACAAAATCGCGTTCGCCAACATCTTTTCCGCGCCATCGTTCAAGCGCCGGATTGCATTGGTTTCTTTTTTCCATCGGCACGGGTTATCGGGCGTACGCCCAGGGCTGCGCAGTCTCCCTTGGCGTTGCGGTCATCGATGAATGCACTGCTGTTGCGCTATCGGCGTCGAGCCCTCGGCAACCCATCCGGCTCCCAAAACGGCCCGGCACACGGAGTGAGCCCGCCGATCAGCCCACGCCTGGCCGCGCTGACTGGACCTGCATCGGCTATGCCTGCCTGCTTGGGTCGGACGCTGCGCCAGCATGGGCGCACCCCGGCCGCTACCGCAGCGGATCGTTCTCAATGAGGATCGGATGCCCGTGCGGCGTCGCTTCGGCCGCGCGCTGCCAGCGCTGCGTCAGATGCTCCAACTCGCCGCCGGATACGATCGAAAGCTCGGTGACAAGCCGCGATAGCGCCGCCACCCAACAATCGAAATAGTCGCTGGCATCCGCCTTGCGGCCGGGCTTGTAGAGTTCGGCCGAAAGCGCCTCGGCCCATTCCGGCCAGGAGAACACGCCCTTTTCGTGCAGCCGCACGGTCATGGCGAAGGCAGAGGCCTGCCATGGCTCGGCGAAAACAGGATCGCCCTCCGGCGATTTCGGCAGCTCTGCGGAAGCAACCAGTGGCGACGCCACCTTACACATGTTCAAGATAGCTCTCCCAGGCATCGATCGAGACCGTCAGCGTCGGGTCGGCGCCCTCGCCCCAGATCTCACCCCCGTCGAACACCACGGTATAGAGCCACTGCGCGCTCTCGCCGCGGCCATGGGCATTGTCGTCAGGAAAGACGAAGGAGCCCTGCAGCGCCTCGATCGTGCCGACCTTGGCACGCGCATAGCGCGGCAGCCGCGTATGGGTCGTCGGATTGAAATTCTTCGTGCGCACCCGTTCGCCGACGACGAAGCCCGGGCGCTGATCGACCGGGCGGTCGCAGGGGCCGCCCTTGGCAAGCACGCCCGGCACCATCTCGGCCTTCAGCACGCGCTTGGGTGCCGCACCTTTTTCGAGCATGTGGCCGCCGTCAAGCTCGGCCTGGGTGACGAAGCCGTGGCGCTTCAAAAGCGTTTCCAGCGCCCGCGTCCAGATCTCGTAATAGCTTGCCGAGAGATAGGTCGCCGGGGCCAAGTTTTCGCGCGCATGCCGGCTCTCGTCGATCGTCCAGGCGCCGAATGCGCCGCAGGAAAGCGTCACGCCAAGCGCCCGCTTTTCCCATTCGGCGTGAAAATAGGGTTCGTTCGGCTCGGGCGCGACAGGCCCCATGCCATGCTGACCGCCGAGATCGTGCGGGCCGTTCATCGCAGCACCTCCGGGGAAAGTGCAAGCCCGGTGCCGATCATCGCGTCACGGGTCACGAGGTCGGCAAGCTGCTCCTCGTCAAGGCCGTCGGTCCCTGCAGGCCGCACCGGCACCACGAGATAACGCAGCTCCGCCGTCGAATCCCAGACGCGGATGCGGGTTTCGTCTGACAGCGTCAGCCCGAATTCCGCCAGCACCCCGCGCGGGTCGATGACCGCACGCGAGCGATAGGGCGGCGCCTTGTACCAGACCGGCGGCAGGCCGAGCACCGACCAGGGGTAACAGGAGCAGAGCGTGCAGACGACGAGATTGTGGGTGTCGGCGGTGTTGAACACGGCCCGCATGTGCTCGCCCTGCCGGCCGGTATAGCCGAGGCTGGCGATTGCCGCCGTTGCGTCACGCTTCAGCCAGTCGGCAAATTCCGCATCGTTCCAGGCCTTGGCGACGACGCGGGCGCCATTGCGCGGGCCGATCTTGGTCTCATAGGTCTCGACGATGGCATCGATCGCCGACGGGTCGATCAGCCCCTTCTCCGTCAACACCGTTTCCAGCGCCTTTACCCGCGCTTCCATGTCGGTGAAATGGTTGTCGTGGTGATGGTCGTGATCATGGTGATCGTGGCCATGATGGTGTTCGGACATTGCCTGGCTCCTCGCAGCACGGCGCCCCGCGGCCACGCCGATGGCGCCGCTGCCTCCCTGAGGCAATAGTCGTAGCGAATAAACGCCGATTTCGAAATCGATTTTACCAGCGGCCGTGGGCCAGAATTGTCACCGTAACAAGTCCGGTTCGACATGGTCCTGCCACCCAGGCCAACCCGACGACCTCGACCGCAAGTCATCATCAAGCAAGCGACGACGAGATGATTGCAATCCGCGACCGTCACAAGTCCAAGGTTGCGTTAAGGTCTTCGCACGCCCGGTGATTCGACGCGACGACCCTCCAGTGGCGGCGGATTCGGGACGAGGCATGAGGGAACGGACAGCGGATGACGACACCAATCGAAAGTGCTTTCCCATCCCGTGCGATCAGGATCGTTGCGCCGTCGTTTTCCCTTGGCTTCTTTTTCTTGCTACTGGCACTTTTCCCGTTGCCGTTCGCAGTCGGGCTGCTGCGGCTGCCGATCGACGAGATCAGGCGCGATTACGCCATCAGCCAGAACCCCGTTCTCGTCAGCGGCGCGGAGATCTGCACGGTCGATTGCGTGCGTGGCAGCGGCGAGCCGCCGCTCTGCAAAACGCAGGTTCGCTTTCAGCACGATGGCAGGCCCGAAGAGCATGTCTTGAGCACCCGTTCGGTCGGCCAACCCGGCGCTTGCCGGCAGGGCAACGTTACCATCGCCGGCGACAATCCCGAGCATATCAGCCTCGCCCATGATTATCGCACCATCATGCGGTCGACTGCGCAGCGACTTATCCTCGGCGCCGGCCTTGCGCTGTTCAGTCTCGTCATGTTGCTCAAGGCTATGCCCATTTTCCTTGCTCGCCGCGTGGCCGGCCGGCAGTATCTGCTGAAACCGGTCATCGTCGATCTCAGCGGCAGCCAGGTGCTGCGCTACACGACGAGCCTTCCCTTGGCGCGCGGTGCGATCAAGACAGCCTATACCCGGATGAAACCGGGCGAGCACCCGCTGTACCTCCGGCCGACCGGCGACAGCGGAACGTTGCCGGCAACCGCCTTTGCCGGTCACGACTACCCCGCCCTTGCCGTTGTTGCCGAAGGCGTGTCGCTGCCGATCCTGCTTGACGACAAGCTCACCCGGCTCGATCTGAGCGAGCCGGAGCGCAAGCGCATTCGAGCGGCCATCGACGAAACCATCGGGCAGTCCGACGGAGACATCGTAACCCCTGCTTCGGTGCGGGAGAGGCTCATCCGGCCTTTGTTGAGACGCAAGCCCCTCGATGGACCGCGATTGTCGCCAAAATGGGCATACCGGCTTGCCATTAGCGGGGCCGCTGCGGTCGCGATTCTGCTCCTTATCATATCGCCCTGGCTCGACGTTTTCGGCGACTGAAGACCTAGCCATGTCCGCATGGGCCATGGAATGGCGCCAGCTCGGCGCGGCGAACGCCTTCCCTTGCGTCCTTCAGCAAGACGGAACCCATTCAACGCATGAAGCTACGCTGCACATTTCGAATGTTCCGGCTACCTTCGATTGTCAATTGTAACCCGCGGCCCTCTAATCTGATGCCATGAAGATTCTGATTCTCGGCGCCACCGGCTTCATCGGCTCGGCCATCCTCGATCGATTGAAAAGCGACCGACATGCGGTGACCGGCCTTGGCCGCAATGTCGGCCGCGCCCGTCTGAGGATGCCCGATGCACAGTGGCTTTCGACCGATCTTGCGACCATGCGCACGCCTGAGGATTGGCAGCCCCTCGTCGCAGGCCACGACGTGGTGGTCAATTGCGCCGGCGCGCTTCAGGACGGGCTTTCAGACGATGTAGCCGCAACTCAGGAAGCGGCGATGCTGGCGCTCTATGTCGCCGCCAAAAACAAGCCGTCGATGCGCATCGTGCAGATTTCAGCCCCTCGCGGCGGTGCCGGCGCGGAGCGAGCCTTTCTCGCCACCAAGTTTCGCGCCGATGACGCACTTGCCGCAAGCAGCATATCGCATGTCATCCTGCGCCCGGCACTCGTGCTCGGCCGCAACGCCCATGGCGGCTCGGCGCTCATCAGGGCGTTTGCCGCCCTGCCCCTGGCGATCCCGCTCGTCCATTCGGATGCCCGCGTCGAGACGGTTGCCTTGAGCGATGTCATGGAAGCCGTCAGCGCCGCGGTCGCCGATCTCCTGCCCGATCGAAGCGACCTCGTGCTCGGCAACAGCGAGCGACTGACGCTTGGCGAACTTGTGGCGCTCCATCGTGGCTGGCTCGGTCTGCCCGCCGCCCGCATCGTGGCGCTGCCGGCTGCCTTTGCCGCGCCGGCCGGCTTCGTTGCCGACATCGCCGGACGCCTCGGCTGGCGCTCGCCGCTGCGCTCGACGGCGCTTGCCGTCATGGCCGGCGGCGTCGGTGCGGCACCGGATCAAGGCAACCGTGCCGCGATCCCGTTGCTCTCGGCCAGGCAGACGCTTTCAGCCAACCCGGCAGGGGTGCAGGATCTCTGGTTTGCCCGGCTCTATCTCCTGAAGCCGCTGATGATCACAGGGCTTTCGGCGTTCTGGCTGCTGTCAGGCTTGATCCCGCTGCTCGACCTCGATGCCGCCCGGCAGCACTTCCTGCGGTTCATGGGCGAAGGACCGGCGACATCGTTGACGCTCCTGACCTGCCTTGCCGATATCGTGCTCGGCATCGCAGTGCTCGTCCGCCCCTACGCCAAACGGGCTCTCGTCGGCATGCTTGCACTGACCGCAGCCTATCTCGTCTCCGCAACCCTCGTGGAACCAGAGCTCTGGGCCGATCCGCTCGGGCCGCTCGTCAAGGTTCTGCCGTCGATCCTGCTTTCGCTCGCCACTCTCGCCATCCTGGATGAACGCTGATGCTGTCGGACGATCTCCTGCGCCTTGCCCATGTCATCGGCGCCACCGCGCTCTTCGGCACCGGTGCAGGCATTGCATTTTTCATGGTGATGGCACGCCGGACCCGCGATGCGCGGCTGATCGCCCATGTTGCAGGCACGGTGGTCGTCGCCGATACGGTCTTCACCGCCACCGCCGTGGTGTTTCAGCCGATCACCGGCTATCTGCTGGCGACAGGGGTCGGCTGGTCGCTCAGCGAAGGCTGGATCGCGGCGTCGCTGATCCTCTATGTCGTCACCGGCCTGTTCTGGCTTCCCGTGGTCTGGATCCAGATCCGGCTGCGCAATCTGGCGCGGCTGGCCGTGGCAGAAAATACCCCGCTGCCGGCGGCCTTCGATCGGCTTTATGCCATCTGGTTTGCCTGCGGCTTCCCGGCTTTCTTTGCCGTCATCGGCATCTTCTGGCTGATGCTGGCAAAGCCGCAGTTCCAACTATTTTAGCATCGGCCACAGGCTGACGACGAGCAGCACCGCCATGGTGATGTTGAACCATTTCAGCCGTGCCGGTTCCGACAGCCATTGCCTGAGCGCTGAGCCGAAGCCGGCCCAGGTGGAGACGCTCGGCACGTTGACCAGCGCAAAGACGAGGCCGACGACAAGCACGCTCATGAGGTAGTTCGCGCCGCCTGTATAGGTCGCCATCGCCGAGACGGCCATGACCCAGGCCTTTGGGTTGACCCACTGGAACGCCGCCGCAGAAAGGAAGCTCATCGGCGCGGCACCGGCCTTGCCTTCGCCAAGGGAGCGCGAGGTGCCGATCTTCCAGGCGATCCACACGAGATAGGCGCCGCCGGCGAACTTCAGGATGGTGTAGAGCAGCGGTACGGAATGCAGGAGCGCGCCGAGCCCCAGACCGACGGCGATCAGCAGCGAGAAGAATCCGGCGCCGATGCCCAGCATATGCGGAATGGTGCGCACGAAACCGAAGTTCACGCCCGAGGCAAACAGCATCATGTTGTTCGGACCCGGCGTGATCGACGTCGTGAATGCGAACAGAAACAGCGCCAGAAGCGTATCGGCCTGCATGGTCTTTCTCCAGTTGAATTAGGTCAACATAGTTGACCTAATTCCGACGCGAAGCCGGATATTTGTCACGGTGACAAGATCGAGGGACAACTTGTGCGATGCAAGCCTGCCTGGGCCGGAAATTGCAATGGCAGCGCCGTTGGCTATAAACATTCCGCCCGCTTGATTTTGGAGGAGGTGCAGCATGGACCGGTTCACGGGCGGTTGCCGGTGCGGCAAGGTGCGGATCGTGGCGTCGGGTCGTCCTTATCGGGTGGGGCTTTGCCACTGCCTCGACTGCCGCAAGCATCATGGCGCCCTGTTTCACGCCTCCGCAATTTTTCCGGAGCATGCCGTAGCGATCGATGGCGAAACACGCGATTACGCCGGCCGGTTTTTCTGTCCCCGCTGCGGCTCGCCCGTTTTCTCGCGCTCTGCGGACGAAGTCGAAGTGAACCTCGGATCCCTGGATGCACCGGACCAGCTGACGCCGACCTATGAACTCTGGACAATCCGTCGCGAATCCTGGCTACCGCCGTTTCCGCTCATGAGGCGATACGAGCGCGATCGTGACGAGACCAGCCGCTTCGAGGACCAGACTTAGATCGAACAGGGACTTATCCGCCCGACCCCACGATGAAAACATGCGGAAACGCAAGGTGCCGCAGCGACCCGCGCGCCTCAAAAGACGGACGGGTCGCCATGGTGTCGGATGGGTTCAGCCCCACTTCATCTCGCCCTTGGCGACCTTGGCGCCAAGCTCGAGCGATGAGACGTCGGTAAAATCCGGATAGAGCTTGGTCATGGCAGCGATCAGTTCGGCGCTGTCCTTGGCCTTGGCTTCCGCCGCGTTGAAAGCGATAAGGTAGTCACGGGTAAACAGGATCGCCTCAATGCCTTCGGGCCCTCCCTCACCCTTGTGCGCCGGCACGACGATATCGGGCTTGCGGGCCGCCATCGCCTCGAGCGCCTCGATCCACGTCTTCCGGCCTTCCGCCGTAGGTTCGTCGGCGACCCAGACATGCGAACCGGAATAGACGAGTACGCCGCCGAAGATGGCGTTGAGCGAAGGCACATGCAGGTAGCGGCGATCTTTCAAGCCATCGATGGTGACGATGTCGATCCGATTGCCTTCGAGCGACAGCGACGAAAGATCAGACGCCTCGGGGATGGTGACATCGGCAAGCACCTTCGGCCCGTTGTCGCCGAGCTGCGGGCTCCAGGTATCGAGCTTGGTCTGGACATTGGCGTTGATCGCCGCAACGGTCGCCGGCGCCGCCAAGACCTTGGTATCCGGGAACGCCTCGACGACAGGGCGCAGGCTGAAATAGAAGTCCGGGTCGCTGCAGCTGACATAGATCGTCGTCAGCCTCTTGCCCGTCGCCTTGATGGCGTCTGCAACCGCCTTGCCGTCCGATAGCGTGAAGCCGCCGTCGATTAGGATTGCCTCCTTCTCGCCGGTCAGAAGCACTGGCGTACGGCTGAAGCCGACTTCGTTCGCCTGGAAGTATGTCCATTCGAGCTTTGATGCAGCATGGGCCACAAGGCTGCCGGCCGGCTGCAACAGGGCAACTGCGCCAGCGGCAACGGCCGTCTTCAATGCGGCGCGCCGCGTCATCAGGATGTGCATGAGGTCTCCTTCACCAGGCCAATTGTCGATGGCGCGACAATGCCGGGCAAAACCCTCTTGAAAAAGCCCGGCAGCTTGAACAGATTGTCTGATCATTTCAGACAATCACAAGAAAAGTCGCATGACCGTCAATCTGAACCGACTTTCCCATTTTGTTGCTGTCGTCGAGGCCGGGTCGTTTACCGCGGCGGCGGAAAAACTCGGGCTTGCCAAGGCCGCCGTCAGCCATCAGGTCGCACAGCTCGAAAAGGAGCTCGGCACCACCCTTCTGATCCGCACGACGCGGCGGCTGCGGCCGACGGACAGCGGCTTGCGCTTTTACGAGCGCTGCGTGCTGATCCTGCGCGACGCCGATGAGGCGGTCGGCGCAGTCTCGGAGGAAGCGGAAATTCCAAGCGGCACGCTGACGCTGACCGCACCGCTCGACTATGGCATGCGCGTCGTCGTCGACGCAGTCGCCCTCTATGTCGCGCGTTACCCGGCCATGCAGGTGAACCTGTCCTTCAACGACATCGTCTTCGACATGATCGAGAAGCGGCTGGATATCGCCATCCGCGCCGGCTGGCTGGTGGATTCCAGCGAACGGGCGCGGCGCATCGGCACCTTCGAGCAATATCTGGTGGCATCGCCCGCCTACGCCGTCCGCCTCGGCACGGTCGAGCACCCGCAGGCGCTGTCGCAGGCAAGCTGGATCGCCAACGGCGCGCTGAAGGCGCCGCTGAACTGGACGTTCTCCCATGCCGGCGGCGAACAGGCGCCCGTCGTCGGCACCAGCGTCGTCGCCGTTGACAGCACGGATGCCGCCTATTGCTGCGCCCTTGCCGGTATCGGCCTTGCCGTGCTGCCGGATTATCAGGTCCGCAGCGAGCTTGCCGAGGGCCGCCTTGTCCGTATTCTCACCGATTGGACGCTGCCATCGGGCGGCATCCACGTAGTCTACCCGCCGTCGCATTATCGCCCCGCCCGCGTGCGCGCCTTCGTCGATATCCTGCAGAAGCTGGAAAGGGAGCGCGGCCGGTCGGCTTCGTGAGCCTGATCCGCTGCCTTCGAATGACATCTCGAAAGACCAGCCGATTGCGCTAGATTGCCACGCGAGAAACGCCGTGTCCCTGCCCGAAGCCGAACGCGACGCGACATCCGACCAAGAGGAAACCGCATGCACGATCCGATCCCGACCACCACGCTCATCAACGGCCGCAGCGTCCCGGTTCTCGGCCAGGGCACCTGGCGCATGGGCGACGAGCGCTCACGCGCAGCAGACGAAGTGAGAAGCCTGCAGGCCGGCCTCGACCTCGGCATGACCTTGATCGACACCGCCGAAATGTACGGCAACGGCGCCTCCGAGGCGATCGTTGGCCAAGCGGTCAAGGGCCGGCGCGACGAGGCCTTCATCGTCAGCAAGGTGCTGCCGTCGAACGCCAGCCGTGATGGAACCGAGGCCGCCTGCGAGCGCAGCCTGAGACATCTCGGCATCGACCATATCGATCTCTACTTGCTGCACTGGCGCGGCGGCTATCCGCTCGCCGAGACGGTTGCGGCCTTCGAAGCCCTGAAGAAAGCCGGCAAGATCGGCGCGTGGGGTGTGTCCAATTTCGATGTCGACGACATGGAGGAGTTGCTTGCAGTCCCGGATGGCAGACACGTTGCCGTCAACCAGGTGCTCTACAACCTGTCCCGCCGCGGCATCGAATACGATCTCCTGCCCTGGTGCCAGAGCCGCGGTGTCGCCGTCATGGCCTATTCGCCGCTCGACGAGGGCCGGCTGTTGCGCAACGCCGATCTCGTCCACATCGCCAAGGCGCATCAGGCAACGCCGGCACAGATCGCACTCGCCTTCCTCAAGACACAGCCCGGCGTGATCTCTATCCCCAAGACTGCCTCACCGGCACGCGCCGGCGAAAACCGCGACGCCATGGACATTCACCTGACGGGCGAAAACCTCGCCGCCCTAGACGCCGCCTTCCCGCCGCCGAAGCGCAAAAGGTCGCTGGAGATGATCTAACGGCGTTTTGGTCTCACTGTGCGGGCCGCATCCGTCGATAGCCGCCCGCCTTCGCCATCGACAGGCAGGAACATCGCCGTGACCCGCTCGATGCGCCTCAAGCGGGCGCGTGGCCTGGTGTCGGACGACAGCTTGATCGTCTGAACGCATGGAACTCTAACGGCCAGACCAGTATTCTTCGTGCAGTTGCGCCGCCTCGCCCGCAAGCATCGGGCCAACAACTTCCGTCGGGCGCTGGCCCGCGGCAAACACGATGTGGCAGGGGAGATCCAGCGTCGGATTTTCCTCGCTCTCGCCAATCTGTTGCTTCATCTCCTTCTCGGACTGGCCAAACACGACGCGCCCGATGCCTGCCCAATAGATCGCGCCCGAGCACATGGCGCATGGCTCGGCGGATGTGTACATCGTGCATTCGGCAAGAAACGACAGATCATAGGCTTTGCCGGCGCGCGTGGCTAAAAGTCGCTCGGCGTGCGCCGTACGGTCGCCCCCTTCCGAAGTGTAGCCATTGCCCTGCTCCAGCAGGACATTGCCATCACTGTCGGCGAGAATGGAACCGAACGGGTGATCCCCGCCTTCGCGCGAGCGCCGCGCCACATCGAAGGCCTTGCGCAAAAGGGACTCATCGTAAGGCCGCTTGGTGCTTGGCATTTTGTGCGCTCCTGAAAATTGTCGAGAGTTCATTCACCATCGATGTTTGCCGGCAACGGAGCGGGCAATTTGTGTTCTCGGGCAAGTGGAAGGTTACCGGCTTCCCGGCGCTGGCTGTCCGATTTCCCCCGATGAACAGGCATCAAAAGCGGATGTTGATCCCTTTTGACGTGCGCAGCAAGACCGAGCGAAGATGCAAGCCTGTCGGACAAGGATCGGGAGACCGGCCCAGTTCCAGCCGAATGGCACAAACTCGAGGCTGCCCCCTCAGCCCGCCTGCGACGAGAGGGCTGGCGTGAGGGCAAACTCGCCTGTCTGGCTCCGATAACCCAGGCAAGGGCCGCCCCTGTCCGCTGGCTGAAAAGCACATGCCCTGCGGCTCGCGGCCCTCGAAACGGTGCCGATACACTAGACGTTTACGAGTGCGAGCCGCTTGTTATCTCCACCACCACCTTGCCCTTGGCACGGCCGGATTCCAGGTAGGCAAAGGCTTCGGCAACGTCCTTGAGCGGAAACACGCGATCGATGACTGGCGTGATCGATTTTGACTCGATGAGACCGGCAAGCTCGGCAAGCTCTACACCATCAGGATGCATGAAAAGGTAACGGTAGGAGACGCCGTATTTCCTCGCGACTGCGCGTATCCGGTAGGACGCAAGCCAGAAGAGCGTTCGCAAGAACATGCCGCGACCGAGATCCTTGCGGGCCGTTTCCGGTTCGGGCATGCCCGCGATTGAGACGACTTTTCCACCGCGTTTGACGACGCTGAATGACTTTAGAAGCGTTTCGTCGCCAAGCAGATCGAAGACGCCATCCATGCCGCGCACCTGCTCCTCGAAGCTTTCAGTCGTATAGTCGATCACCACGTCCGCGCCGAGCCCTTCGACAAGCGCACGGCCACGCGGCGATGCCGTCGTCGTAACCTCCGCCCCCAGCCATTTCGCCAGTTGGATGGCGAAGGTACCGACGCCCCCGGCGCCGCCGGGTATAAGGATCCTGCTGCCTGGGCCGACATGAAGCTCGTCGCGCAGCGCCTGCAGCGCGGTGAGCCCGGCGAGCGGCACACCGGCTGCGGTGGTGAAATCGATCGACGCCGGCATCTTCGCCAGGAACTGCGCGGGCACCACCGCATATTCGGCAAGGCCCCCCATGGCACCCTTGGGCATGCGCGCAAAAACGCGGTCTCCCGGCTTGAAGGACGTGACGTCGTCTCCCAACTCCTCGACGACGCCCGCAATCTCGTTGCCCATGACAGTTGGCAAGGGATAGCGCTGGACGACCTTGAGCATGCCTTCGCGGGTCTTGTAGTCGACGGGATTGAGACCGGCGGCATGCACACGGACGAGCACTTCGCCTCGTGCAGGTCGCGGACGCGGCACCGCGCGCAACTGCGCAGCCTCGGGACCACCGTATCGCGTCAGAACAAACGCCTGCATCGTCGTGGAGCTCATCACCTGATATCTCCGGGGTTTCTGTCCACGATTAGTCGGCGAGAAATGCCGGCGAAGTCAACAGCGGGTCGGTGCGTGGGCTTCGCCTGCCCCTCATCCGGCCTGCCGGCCACCTTCTCCCCGCCTGCGGGGAGAAGAACACGCGTGGCTAGCCCGCGATGCAAACGCGTCGTTTGCGACTGAGTTCACAGGGGCGGCCACGGCGGATCGCCGCGCACATTGGATCACAGGTTTTGAAAAATTCGCGGCGAAGCAGAAGAGCGAGGCACGCTCGGTGCCAGTCCCCTCTCCTCGCCTGCGGGGAGAGGGTAAGGGTGAGGGGGCAGCCCCGGCACGAGGTGCGAGGAGACGATCCCGGCTTGAAGGACAAAGGCAGCCCCCGCGTGAAGCGTGAGGCTGCCCAAGTTTGAAGTGTGATGGCACTACAGGCGCCAGGACGGCATGAACCACCCTTGCGTGCAGAAAATCACATGCCCTGCGGGCCGCGGTTCATCGCGGCGATGCCGGTGCGGCAGACTTCGATGAGGCCGAGCGGCTTCATGATGGCGATGAACTGTTCGATCTTCGATGGCTTGCCGGTGATCTCGAACACGAAGTGATCAATGTTGGCGTCGATGACCGAGGCGCGGAAGGCGTCAGCCAGCCGCAGGGCCTCGACGCGATGGTCGCCCGAGCCATGCACCTTGACCAGCGCCAGTTCGCGCTCGACCGGGCGGTCGTGGCCGAGCGTGCCGGCGCGCACCGTCAGATCGACGACGCGGTGGACTGGAACCAGCCTTTCCAGCTGGTTCTTGATCTGGTCGAGCACGTGCGGCGTTCCGCGGGTGACGATGGTGATGCGCGACAGATGCGCTTCGTGTTCCGTTTCCGAAACGGTCAGGCTCTCGATGTTGTAGCCGCGGCCGGAGAACAGGCCGATGACCCGGGCAAGAACGCCCGGCTCGTTGTCGACGAGAACCGAAAGCGTGTGCGTTTCGGCGACTTCGGTTTCCTTGGCGATGAAATAGGCGGAACCGGTCGGTTGAAGGTGTGCGCTCATTTTGTTGTTTCCTGTCCCTATCTCAAACCAGCTGGCGGCCCTTGGCGTCGATCGCGTTGGCGACCGCTTCGTCCGTGGCCTCATCCGGCAGCAGCATCTCGTTGTGCGCCTTGCCCGATGGGATCATCGGGAAGCAGTTGGCGAGGTTGGCGACGCGGCAATCGAAGATGACCGGTGCCGGCGTATCGATCATCTTGCGGATCGCAGCATCGAGCTCGCTCGGCTTGTCGCAGCGGATGCCGACGCCACCATAGGCTTCGGCCAGCTTGACGAAGTCGGGCATCGCCTCGGTGTAGGAGTGCGACAGGCGGTTGCCGTGCAGCAGCTGCTGCCACTGGCGCACCATGCCCATATACTGGTTGTTGAGGATGAAGATCTTGACCGGCAGGCCGTACTGGACCGCGCAGGACATTTCCTGGATGCACATCTGGATCGAGGCATCGCCGGCGATATCGATGACGAGGCTGTTCGGATGCGCGACCTGGACGCCGATGGCGGCCGGGAAGCCGTAGCCCATGGTGCCGAGACCGCCCGAGGTCATCCAGCGGTTCGGCTGTTCGAAGCCGAAGAACTGGGCGGCCCACATCTGGTGCTGGCCGACCTCGGTGGTGATGTAGGTGTCGCGGCCCTTGCTCAGCTCATAGAGGCGCTGGATCGCGTATTGCGGCATGATGACATCGTCGTTGGCCGCATAGGCCAGCGAGTTGCGCGCCCGCCACTTGACGATACCTTCCCACCAGTCGGCGAGCCGCGTCTTGTCGTCGGCCTTCTTGGCCGCGCGCCACAGGCGAACCATGTCTTCCAGAACCGAGCCTACATCGCCGAGGATCGGCACGTCGACGCGCACGTTCTTGTTGATCGACGACGGGTCGATGTCGATATGGATCTTCTTGGAGTTGGGCGAAAACGCGTTGAGGCGGCCGGTGATGCGGTCGTCGAAGCGCGCGCCGATGCAGACCATGACGTCGCAGTCATGCATCGCCATGTTGGCTTCGTAGGTGCCGTGCATGCCCAGCATGCCGAGCCAGTTCTTGCCCGAAGCCGGATAGGCGCCGAGGCCCATCAGCGTCGAGGTGATCGGGAAGTTTGTCAGCTCGACCAGTTCGCGCAGCAGTGTCGAGGCCTGCGGGCCGGAATTGACGACGCCGCCACCGGAATAGATGATCGGACGGCGGGCCGTCCGCATCAGTTCGACGGCTTCCTCGATCTTCTTCAGGTCGCCCTGCGTCTTCGGCTGATAGCTCTTCTGGGCCGGGACGGCCGACGGCGGCGTGTAGGTGCCGGTCGCAAACTGCACGTCCTTCGGGATGTCGACGACGACTGGACCCGGACGGCCGGATTGCGCGATGCGGAAGGCCTCATGGATGATGCGGGCGAGATCGTTGACGTCGCGAACCAGCCAGTTGTGCTTGGTGCACGGCCGAGTGATGCCGATCGTGTCGCATTCCTGGAAGGCGTCGGAACCGATCAGCGAGGTCGGGACCTGGCCGGAAATGCAGACCAGCGGGATGGAATCCATCAGCGCGTCCTGCAGCGGCGTGACCGCATTGGTAGCACCCGGACCCGAGGTGACCAGCATGACGCCGACCTTGCCGGTGGAGCGGGCATAGCCTTCGGCCATGTGGCCGGCGCCCTGCTCGTGGCGAACGAGGATGTGCTGGATATCCTCCTGCTGGTGGATTTCGTCGTAGATCGGAAGCACGGCGCCACCGGGATAGCCGAAGATATGCTCGACGCCATTGTCCTTCAGTGCCTGGAGAACGATCTCCGCGCCTGTCATCTGGTTTTCTGTACCGCTCATTGACTTGCTTCCGTCCCTTTTCCCAGTTGGGTGCTTAGCTTGTTTGAAGGCATAAAAAAAGGCCCCGTCAGGAGCCTCGTTTAGCGCATGGGTGGCTACCGCCGGATGGTTACACCATCCTGCCCATGCGCCGTCCCACCACAAGAATAATCGCAAAATTTATCATGGGACGATTTGATAAACACAAAGCGCTAAAGCGTCAACGCTTTTTCCGGAGGATATCCGATCGTCCTGAAGCGGGCCGGCACTGCCGCGGCCAGCACTGGTGACGCCGCTGCGCGCCGCCGCCATCAATCAATTCCGTTTACCATATTGTTCCACTTAAATTTAAGGGGGCTGAGGAAAGATGGCTCCACTGCATGATGCAGTTCTAAAAAACAAGGCAATGATATGCTTGATCTTTCCGTACTCTCGCCGCTGGTCATCAGCGCGGCCGCAATCTACCTGTTCTTCCGCTGGGTCGTCTTCGACATGAACTCGCACGAATAGGCAGCGCGACAGAGCCGACCCCGGCCACCGCCAGCCAAAGCCCAGCATGCCCGTCGAGGCAGCCTCTGCAGATTTCCGGCTTCAAATCGCTCCCGATGCGGGAATGACGCAGCAACGTTGCTGACTTCACCGCGCGCCGATCGATTGCGGCCGAACTCCAGCCGGCGTCACTCATCGACCAGCCTTGCCACGAGATCGCCAGGCAGCCGCGCGCCCTGATCGGTGCCGAACGCGTCGAGGTCGATGATCTGCACGCACGCCCGATCTTCTGCGTCGACATTGCGGGCAGACTTGAGATCAGGTCCCGCAAGGTGCCGACATGCCGGCTGCCCTGCCCCCTCGCACGCTTGCTGCAGCAAACCGGCGCTGCCAGCGGACGATGACGAGCGCTCCGCCGCGCGTCCGGGCGGAGCGGGTCTTTCGTCCGGTCAGGCCGGGAGGCGCTGATCATAGTCCTTCATCAGCCGGCTCCAGCCGTCCCAGAAGGGCATCGGCTCGGTCCCTGTCGCACGGGCCGCCAGGATGTCGAGATGCATATGCCAGCCGGCACCGAACATCAGCATGGTGGCGCGGTCGGCAATGCTGCGATGGGTTACGGTCAAGAGCACCTTGTTGCCCACCGGCTCCAGCTCGAAGGAAACGTCGCCGCTGCCGGTCCAGCTTATCGAGAGTTTTCGCGGCGGATCGAGTTCGGTGATCTGGCTTGCCATCCGGTGCTCGTCGGGAAAGCCGGCCGGGCGCTCGCCGGGCGGGTTTGTGAGTTCGTCGTTGCGCCAGACAAGTTCGACCGGCGCACCGACCTTCATCTCCATCTCACCCGACGCCAGCCACTGCCTGCGCAGGTCGCTGTCGGTCAGATAGGCCCAGACCCGCTCGATCGGACCCGGCAAAAGCCGCGTCAACTTCAAAGTGTCCGGTTGGCTCAGCACGCCATAGGCGTCGAGGGTCGCAAGATCATTCATCTGCCGTCTCCTTCTTGGGTTTGTCGTGCTTCGGTTTTTCTGGCTTGGGTCCACCGGGCCTGGATTGATCAGGCCGGCGTCAGTCGGGTGAGGTTTGGTTGAACGGGCGTTGACCTGTCCAAGGCCGATAAGGCCATCGCCTTCTGCGGATGCAGGCACGCGCTGGCGCAGCACCGTCTCGAGCCTGTCGAGACGGGCGATCCAGAAGCGTTCCTGGGCATTCGGCTCGTGGTCGGGGTGAAAGACGAACAGCATCTCGGGCACCTTTAATTCAACCATTTGGTTGAACGTACGCCCACTCCAACAAATAGTCAACCAATTGGTTGAATTACATTGGCAACTGCGCGCATGGTTCTCGAACGGCTTAGCTGCCGGGCCGGCGATCACCGCCTCTTCAGCTGCCGTTTTCTCAACACTGACAATAGGTTAGATACAGATGCCATCAATTAGGTTGTTGCCCCGAGGGCTCGCGTCATGAACCAGGATCTGTGTTCAACGCTCCGGAGCGGCGAGCCAGGCGCGCAACAGGAGGATGGAAAAGACGGCATGCAGCGCGACGGCCGGCCACAGGAGGACACCGGTGAGCCCACCGGCGGCAGCCAAATAGGCAAGGTACAGCGTCACGGCCACATTGTAGGCCAGCATGCCGACCAGAGGCGAACGCTGCCAGCAGGCGAGCCCCAATGCGATCAGGGCGATCCCGGCGACGCGAGCCGCCGCCGCCCCTGCGCCGACGACGGGCTCACCGAACAATAGCTCCGCCACAACAGACGGAACGATGAGCAGCGCAATCCCCGTGGCCGCCTCGCCGACGGCCGAAAACATCAGAACCGATTTCATCGCGCTCTCCGGCATCTGCCTTTCATTGCGATCATGGGCGTTGGAGCGGCACGAAGACCCAAGGCTTCATCGTCGGTCATTCGTTCAATCTGAACGTCAGCCTGTCGATCTTGCCAGTGAACCTGAAAGGTGGATCGTAGCGATACTCGATCATCGCGACGCCGGAGCGCGTATCCAGGCCGACGTCGAACGATTCGTCCTCAGGAAACGTAATTGGCGTGGTGTGATCCATCGAATTCCTGGCCACTTCCTTACCATCCACCGTCAAGATACCCGTGCCACCCTGCCCCAATGCCGGCCCGTCCGCCTTGAAGTCGAAGACGATGGTGTGCTTGCCGACACTCAGTGCCGGCCCTTCCCATGTGGTCCGTTTGAGGTCGAGCAGGTTGTAGAGGAAGACGACCTTTCCGCTGCCGAACCCCAGTTCTCCCTTGCTGAGGAACAGCCCGTAACCGCCGAACCGCCCACCCTCGGTAACGATCATGCCTTCCGCACCGCCTTCGGGTATCTCGACTTCGGCCGTGATCGTGTAGGACTTATCCAGTATTCTCGGAGCGGCACTGGGTGGCACGCCGCTGAGTTCGCCCGAATAGGTGAATTCCGCTCTTCCCGCCGTCAGGCTCGGACGAGGCGCGTTCCAGCGGGCGAGCGTGGAGTTATCCAGCGGCAGCACATCGTGCTTTGCTGCCTCCGAATAGAACAGCGCCTGCATTTCCTTGAGCTTGTCCGGCATCTTGGCAGAAAGATCGTCGAACTGGGTGGGGTCGTCCTCGACGTTGTAGAGCTCCCATTTGTATCCTGAGATCACATCGGGAGGCGTCTTGGAGCTC
This sequence comes from Ensifer sp. GW823-FHT05D09, assembly GCF_058795755.1. Lineage (NCBI taxonomy): Bacteria > Pseudomonadati > Pseudomonadota > Alphaproteobacteria > Hyphomicrobiales > Rhizobiaceae > Ensifer > Ensifer sp. GW823-FHT05D09. The sequence goes on from NZ_JBXAIA010000003.1 coordinate 173,104, forward strand.
AGTTCCCACGGCAGGGTCGCTGGCGTCGTCGCCGCCACCCAGCCATCGTGATAAATGGCGCGATTGCCGAGCATCTCGAAATACTGGGTCGTGCGAGCGGATGGCGCCTCGGCATTGGCCTTGTCCCATGTGTACATCATGCTCACGCCATCGAAGGGGCGTTGCTGGACACCGTTGATCGTGTCCGGCGCCTGGATACCGGTCGCCTGAAGGATCGTCGGGACGATGTCGATGAAATGGTGGAACTGCCGGCGGATGCCTCCGGCGTCGGCAATGTGGCCCGGCCACGACATCGCCATGCCCTGAGCCGTCCCGCCGAAGTGCGACGGGACCTGCTTCACCCACTTGAACGGCGTGCCCATCGCCCACGCCCAACCAGCGGAAAAATGCGGGAATGTGCGGTCCGAGCCCCAGAATTCGTACCAGAGATACTGATCCTTCACGGGCACCGGAACGCCGTTGAATGTGGTGAACTCGTTCGGCGTGCCGTTGAGCGTGCCTTCGGCACTCGCGCCATTGTCGCCGCTGATGTAGATGATCAGCGTGTCATCGCGTTCGCCCAGATCCTCGACAGCCTGGATAACCCTGCCGATCTCGTTGTCGGTATAGGCGAGGTACGCTCCATAAACGTCCGCTTGCTTGATGAAGAGCTTCTTCTGCTCGAGACTGAGGGTATCCCATTCCGGCAGTTGCTTTGGCCAAGGTGTCAGTTTGGCATTCTCGGGCATGATGCCCAGCCGCTTCTGGTTGGCAAAGATGGTCTCGCGAAGCTTGTTCCACCCCTCGTCGAAGAGATGCATATCGCCGATCTTCTTGATCCATTCCGGCGTGGGATGGTGCGGCGCATGGGTGCCGCCGGGCACGTAGTAGACGAAGAATGGCTTGTCTGGCGCAATCTCCTTCAGCTGCTTCATGTATTGTATGGCATCGTCGGCCATTGCCGTGGTCAGGTTCCAATCGGGCTTGCCTTCAAACGGGTAGATGGCCGTGGTGTTGCGGAACAGGTTCGGTTGCCACTGGCTCGCGTCGCCGCCGACGAAGCCGTAGAAATAATCGAAACCCATCCCGCTTGGCCATTGGTCGAACGGGCCCGCCTGGCTTGACTGATAGAAGGGCGTGTTGTGGTTCTTGCCGAACCACGAGGTGGCATAGCCATGGTCCCTGAGAATGGTGCCTATGGTGCCGTTCTCCTTGCGGATGATCGAGTCATAGCCTGGGTATCCTGTCGCCATCTCACCAACGACACCAAAGCCGGCGACGTGATGGTTGCGGCCGGTAATCAGCGCCGCGCGTGACGGTGAGCACAGCGACGTGGAGTGAAAGTTCGTGAAACGCAGGCCTTCTTGGGCGATGCGATCAAGAGCAGGCGTCGGGACGACACCACCAAAGGTGCCGGGCGCACCAAATCCCACATCATCGGTCATGATGAGCAGCACGTTGGGAGCACCCTGCGGCGGGACGATGCGCGGGGCCCACCAGGGCTGCGATTCCGTGGCCTTTTGATTGATCACGCCGCCGAAGCTTGGATCAGGTTGGGGAAGCTGTTTGCCGTCAATCGTGATTGTGGCTTGCGGAGAGCCCGGGACGCCTTTGACTTCCTGCGCCAAGCCGGAGATGCAACTGATGGCGAGAAAACCTGCGCCCAAAAGCACGCTGTCACGAATTTTCATGATGTAAATCTCCCGTGGCAGGCAGATTTTTGAATTCGCTATATTAGCTTACTCGCATACAACGATCCGAACAATGCACCAGATCAGGCCCGCGTCGCTCGCAGCCTGTGTCGAAACGAGTTGTTAAATCCCCAGCGCTAACATGAAGGACCGTTGTGCGGGGTTTTGCGTTGCTGAACAATGATCTTCATTCCTCGATACGTGCCGGAGAGCAGGATCGCCGCGACGGCTTGAAGCCCGGCAATCGCTTCCTCGGCCGCGTCGTTGCGTGCAGCGGTTCGCGCGCAACCATCGCCGCCGTCGCCGAACAGGGCGAAACATCGCTGACCGAACTCTGGTCGGTAGGCCGGCTGATTTCGATCACCGTGGGCAGGAACCGCGTCGTCGCGCTCGTCTATTCCATGCAGACTGTCGGCTCCGAATGGGGCGAAGACACCAACAACACGTTCCGCATCGAAGTCGAGTTGATGGGCGAAGTCCATCCGGGCCCAAGCGGCCGCGAGGAGTTTTCCGCCGGCATCAGCGTTTACCCCTATCTCGGTGCGGTTGCCCACCGCATCCGCGCCGCAGATCTCGCCCGCATCTACGATTCCGGCCAGGACGATTGCTGCATCATCGGCAAGCTGACGCAGGACGAAAGCCTCGATGCGACGATCCATGTGCCGTCGATGCTCGCCAAGCATTTCGCCATCGTCGGCACCACGGGCGTCGGCAAGTCGACCGCCGTGACGCTGCTACTCAACAAGGCGATTGCCACCGATCCGAAGCTGCGCGTGCTGATCCTCGATCCGCACAACGAGTTCGCCGCCGCCTTCCCGGAGCTTTCGGTCGTCATCGACCCCGAAACGCTCGACCTGCCCTTCTGGTTCTTCCGGCTGGAAGAGTTCGCCGAGGTCATTTTCCGTGGCCGACCGGCCGTTCCCGAAGAGCTCGACATCCTGCGCGACGTCATCCCGGACGCGAAGAAGGCCTTCAAGGGCAGCGCCGAATCCGGCCTGATGCGGCGCCAGTCGGAAAAAAGCTCGGTGACCGCCGACACGCCAGTGCCCTATCGCATCGCCGATCTGCTGGCGCTGATCGAGGAGCGCATCGGTCGGCTCGAAGGGCGAAACGACAAGCCGCACCTGCGCTCGCTCAAAGTCCGGATTATCTCGGCGATCAACGACCCGCGCTACCATTTCATGTTCTCGTCGAACACGATCTCCGACACGATCCAGGATACGATCGCCAAGGTTTTCCGCATTCCCGGCGAAGGCCGGCCGATCTCCACCTTCCAGCTTGCCGGCATTCCTTCCGAAGTCGTCAACTCCGTCGCCTCGGTCCTCTGCCGCATGGCGTTCGAAATCGGCCTTTGGAGCAATGGCGGCATCCATATGCTGGTCGTGTGCGAAGAGGCCCACCGCTACGTGCCCGCCGATCCCTCGCTTGGCTTCCTGCCGACGCGCCAGGCGATCGCCCGCATCGCCAAGGAAGGCCGTAAATACGGCGTCTCGCTCGGCATCATCACCCAGCGCCCGGGCGAACTCGACCCGACGATCCTGTCGCAGTGCTCGACGGTCTTTGCCATGCGGCTTGCCAACGACCGCGACCAGGACATCATCCGCTCGGCCATTCCCAACTCGTCGATCTCGACCACCAGCTTTATCTCGTCGATCGGCAACGGCGAAGCCATCGCGTTCGGCGAGGCGGTGGCGGTGCCCATGCGCATGCGCTTCGACCGCGTCAAGGAGGAGCGGCTGCCGCGCGCCCACGGGATCACCGACCGCGTGGATGAGGACGCGCCACCGACCGTCGACATTCGCTCGATCGTCAACCGCATGCGGGCGATCACCGGCCCGAACATCTCCAGTTTCCAGCAGAGCTATCTGGCGGCTACCGACCCCGGTGAACAGGAAGAGCGGCTCTGGGCCACGGAACTGGGACCGGAGGCCCACGACGAGCCGGCAGAGACTGACTTCGCAGAGAGCCCTGACGAAATCGAGCCCTACCGCCCCGATATGCTGCCGCGCGCACCGGAGCCCGGCAATCCGCAGCTTGAACGCTTCAATCAGATCCGCCAGCAGCTTCTGACGGAGCCCCCCGAGCCGACGACCGGTTATCGCCCGCTGTCACCCGCCGATCCCAATGCCGCCCGCCCCGCAGCGGAGCCGCGGCGCGAAGGCTCGCTGCGCGACAGCCTTCTCAAGCGCCCGCTCGGCAGCATCATCCGCAAACCCTGAGGCCGAGCGTGCCTTGGCAGGTCCTGGTCCCGGTGTCGCCCTGAAGGTGGTTCCGGGCTTGTCCGCCGGATCGTCGGCGGCTGGGACATGGCACCGCGACCAAGGGCGTATTGACATCGCCAGCGGACCAATCCCGCCTGGCCAAACGGGCGCGCGGCACCGTCATGCAACCTAAGATCTGCCTCGCGTTTTCTTGCCGTTGCTAAAATACGATGACGCAGCCACACTGGACGCATCTGAGAATCATGGCCGGGGTGCACAAGAATCGATGCATGTCGGTCGATTGAGGGGGTCGATCATGCGATATGCCAGGTTGAAGTACGCCACAGCCTTGTTCGCCATATTCGCGACGACGGCGCAGGCGCAGGCGCAGGATTCGAATGCGGATCTCGCCAAGAAGCTTTCAAACCCGATTGCCTCGCTGATCAGCGTTCCCTTCCAGTTCAATTACGACCACGGCTACGGCCCTGATGACGGCAACAAGACGACCGTCAACATCCAGCCGGTCATCCCCTTTTCGCTGAACGCGGACTGGAACGTCATTTCGCGAACCATTCTGCCGGTGACGTCTCAGAACGACATCGCCGGCCCGAGCGGCTCGCAGTTCGGCCTTGGCGATACCCTGCAGAGCTTGTTTTTTTCGCCCGCCAAGCCCACCGAAAGCGGTATCATCTGGGGCGTGGGCCCGGCTTTCCTGATCCCGACGGCGACCGACGACCTGCTCGGCGGCGAAAAATGGGGCATCGGCCCGACCGTTGTTATCCTCAAGCAGGAGGGCGAATGGACCTACGGCGCGCTCGCCAACCATATCTGGTCGTTTGCCGGCAGCGACGAGCGCAACGACATCAGCTCCACCTTCCTGCAGCCGTTCCTGTCCTACACCACGCCGGACGCCTGGACTTTCACGCTCAACACCGAATCCACCTACGACTGGAAGGCGGACGAATGGAGCGTCCCGATCAACTTCAACATCTCCAAGCTGATCACCATCGACAAGCAGCCGATCAGCCTCGGCGCCGGCGTGCGCTATTGGGCGGCAGCGCCTGACAATGGCCCGGAGGGCCTCGGCGTCCGCCTGACGATGACATTCCTGTTTCCGAAGTAATGCCCGAGATCGGGCGTACCGCAATGCCGCGGCCGTCGTCGGGGTTGCGTGCCTGCGCGTGAACTCAAAGCAGTTTGGGCGGCAGCAGATACAGCGTCATGGCGAAGATCAGATAGACCATCAGCATCAGCACGCCGACAAACCACGCGGCACGACCGCTGTTCGTGACGATGATGGCCGTCATTGCGGCCACCAGCACCATGATCACTGCACCCGGCCAGAACTGCAGGTCCATCGGCGCCGGGCCGATGACGTAACTCAAAAGCACGAGAACAGGAGCAACGAAGAGGGCGATCTGGGCCGCACTGCCGAGCGCAATGCCGACGCTCAGGTCCAGCCGGTTCTTGCGAGCGCCGGAAAACGCCGAGGTCATTTCTGCGGCTGCCCCGACGAGCGCAACGACGATAAAGCCCACGAATGCGGGCGTCATTCCGAACGTCTCTGCCGCATGCTGCACCGATTCCACGAACACTTCGCTGACCAGGGCGACCGTGACCGTCACAACGGCAAGCGTAGCAAGCGCAACACTCAACGGCCAGGGAGGCTCATCCGAGGTAGCGTGCTCCGCACTGCCGAACAATTCGCGATGGCTCTTCAGGGAGAAGTACAGCCCCAACACGTAGGTGATGATCAGCAGGATCGCCAGACCGAAGCTCAGATCCTGCATGAAATCCGGCGCCGCAGCGAGACTATCGGCTTCGGCCATTGCCGAGGGTACGATCAGCGCGATCGTTGCCAGGAAAAGCAGGCTCGTCTGCAGCCGAGCGCTGACGCGGTTGTAGTCCTGAACATGGTATTTTAGGCCGCCGAGCAGGAATGACGCCCCCAGCATGAAGAGCGTGTTGCAGACGATCGCGCCGGCCAGCGAAGCTTTTACCAGCGTGTATTGACCAAGTCGCAATGCGGCGAGCGCAATGATGAGTTCGGTCAGATTGCCGAGCGTCGCGTTGAGAAGGCTGCCGACCGTGTCGCCCGTTCTCGCGGCAACGGCTTCGGTGGCGTGGCTTAGCAAGGTTGCCAATGGAATGATCGCCAACACCGACAACAGGAACAGCAGCGTGTGCGCCTCGGGCGCTGCGCTATGGGCCACCAGCACCAGCGGCGCCAGAACCAGCAGCCAAAGGAGCGGAGTGTGCCGAATTTCATGCCAAAGCTGGCTCATGATACCCCCCAAAAAGCACCGAGGCGTCTCGACCGGACTGCAGACAGATGAAGAAAACAGGGCTCTGTTGTAGCGGCCCTCATTCGTTGTTTTTATCGGCTGTGGCCCTCAGCGCCTGGACGCTGACGGCGGCAACGAGACCCGTCAGAACAATCCCTGCAAGGCCAATCACGAGAGCCAAAGCGCGCGAAGACGTGTGGCTCGGTGCCAGATCTCCGTATCCGATGGTGAGACCGGTAACGAAGGTGAAATACAGGGCGTCGGTTATCCGCCAGTCTTCTATTCGCCCGATCACCACGCCGCAGCCGACCATCACACAAAGAATGCCGGACAAGATCGGCCAGACAACGCCAAGCTGGCGATAGAACTCTTTGAAGAAGAAGAGTCTCGTTTGTCTGGACTTCATCGGACCCCGCCCGAGAAACGAACGCCGGTTATCCCTGCGACGATCGCCTGAAAGACATTTCCACTGATGCTGATGCCGACGACAACGTCGCTGCCCCAGTCCCCTTGCAATTCAGGGTGATCTAATGTGGCGAGATGTCAACTCTGTAACGGTTACGACAGGGTCGGTCATCGGCCGGATTTTGTGGTGCACGTTGTCGGCATGGAAGCTCTCGCGCCACCGCACACGGGACACATCGGGGGGCCAACCGACGAGTGATCTTCTTCGTTACCGTAACGTACTTGCGCAAACTCTAAAAAAGGAGATGGTGCGCCGCGTACCAACGGTGCGCACAATGCCAGAACAGCAATCGGGCTTCCCGCCGCCTGGCTCATCCAGCCGGGCTGCGCGTATTCCCGCCTATCTAATTCACGGTCACATCCATGCAACAGATGAGGACACAGATCATGATAGACCACGCTGATAGACCACACTCATTTCCAAGGTTCGAACTGGGCGCCGGAACGCGAAGGGCCCTCCTCGCGACAGCCGCTGCAGTGCTGACGTTCGCCGTCCCTTGTGGATCGGCGACAGCCCAGACTGCGCCATCGGCCAAGCCGAACATTCTCATGATTGTCTCCGATGACACCGGGTTCGGCGACCTTGGACCCTATGGCGGCGGAGAAGGACGCGGCATGCCGACACCCAATATCGACAAGATGGCGGCCAGTGGAATGACGTTCTTTGACTTCTACGCCCAGCCGAGCTGCACGCCCGGCCGTGCAGCGATGATTACGGGGCGAATTCCCAATCGCAGCGGCATGACAACGGTCGCGTTTCAAGGCGAAGGCGGTGGCCTGCCTGCCGCCGAATGGACACTTGCGTCCGTTCTCAAACTTGGCGGCTACGATACCTACTTCACCGGCAAGTGGCACCTCGGGGAGGCCGACTACGCGCTACCGAACGCTCAGGGCTTCGACGTGATGAAGTATTGCGGGCTCTATCACCTGAACGCCTATACCTACGCCGATCCAACCTGGTTCCCCGACATGGATCCGAAGCTGCGAGCGATGTTCCAGCGCGTGACCAAAGGCGCACTGTCGGGCAGAACCGGTGAAAAGGCCGTGGAAGAGTTCAAGATCAACGGCCAGTACGTCGATACGCCGACGATCAACGGTGCACCGGGCGTTGTCGGCATCCCGTTCTTCGATAGCTATGTCGAGAAGGCCGCAGTCGGCTTCCTTGACGACGCATCCAAATCCGACAAGCCGTTCTTCATCAGCGTCAACTTCATGAAGGTGCATCAGCCGAACATGCCTGCACCCGAGTTCGAGCATAAGTCGATGTCGAAATCGAAGTATGCCGACAGCATCGTCGAACTGGACACCCGTATCGGCCGCATCATGGATAAGCTCCATGAGACCGGCTTGGACAGAAATACCCTCGTGTTCTACACCACCGATAACGGTGCCTGGCAGGATGTGTACCCTGACGCCGGTTACACGCCATTCCGTGGCACCAAGGGTACCGTCCGTGAAGGCGGCAATCGTGTTCCCGCCATCGCTGTCTGGCCGGGCAAGGTCAAGCCCAACAGCAAGAACCACGATATCGTCGGCGGCCTTGATCTGATGGCAACATTCGCCTCCGTCGCCGGCGTCGCCCTGCCGGACAAGGACCGCGAGGGCCAGCCGACCATCTTCGATAGCTATGACATGTCACCGATCCTGCTCGGTACGGGCAAGTCGGAACGCACATCCTGGTTCTACTTCACCGAGAACGAACTTTCGCCCGGCGCTGCCCGTGTCGGCAACTACAAGGCCGTTTTCAACCTGCGCGGCGACGACGGTCAGTCGACAGGGGGGCTGGCGGTCGATTCGAACCTTGGCTGGAAAGGTCCATCCAAATATGTCGCGACGGTCCCGCAGGTTTTCGATCTCTGGCAGGATCCGCAGGAGCGCTACGACATCTTCATGAACAATTATACGGAGCGGACCTGGACGATGGTAACCATCAGCGACGCGATCAAACAGCTGATGCAAACCTATGTGAAGTATCCGCCGCGCAAGCTGCAGAGCCAGAGCTACGCGGGTCCGATCGAGATCTCGAAATATGAGCAATTCCAGTGGATGCGCGATCAGTTGTCTAAAGAAGGGTTCACCTTATCAATGCCGACAGGCAACTAAACGCACCTCCCGGTGAGGTCTGAGGAAGAGCGAGAACGGGGCGTTGTGCTGACGACTAAACGTCCCCCGCACAGAACGACAAAGCCGCCGAGACCGGCGGCTTTACGCTGCAAATCTGAATCTCCTCCCAACAAATTCAAACGCTTATCGTCATCTGACGGCGCGATCGCCCGCCCCGAGTTCAAAGTAACTCGGCGGCATTCGCGATGCGCTGCCAGCTGTCGTCGAGCTGGTTGCGAAACCAGGTCATCTGGCGCTTCGCATATTGCCGGGTCGCGGCAGAGCCGGTCTCGATCACCTCGGCCTCATCCATCTCGCCGCGCAAGAGAGCTGCAATCTGGCTGACACCGATCGCCTTCATCACAGGCATGTCCGGACCGAGGTTCAACGCCATGAGCGCACGCACCTCGTCGATAGCCCCACCTGACAGCATCAAGCCGAAGCGGCGGTTGATGCGCTCGTGCAGCACCTGGCGATCTGGCAGAACCACCAGCTTTCGCGCGCGCTTTGGATCGATGATCTCAGGGCCGCTTCTCTGCTGGTAGACACGGATCGACTGGCCGGTCGCCTCCATCACTTCGAGCGCGCGCACGATGCGCTGGCCGTCGCCGGGCTTCAGCGCCTCTGCCGTTTGAGGATCGCGCGCGGCAAGCTCGGCATGCAGCCCTTCCGGCCCCTCCTGCCTCAGCTGCTCCCGCAGCCGCTCGCGGATGTCGGCCGGAATTTGCGGCATGTCGGCAAGCCCGCCGGTCAGCGCCTTGAAATAGAGCCCGGTGCCGCCGACGAAGACGGGCAGCCGGCCGTCTTTGCGCAGTTGGCCGACCAGCGCTTCGGCCTCGCGCAGCCAGGCCCCGGTCGAATAGGGCTCCCCCGCCGGCACATGGCCGTAAAGACAGTGCTCGACACCACCCATGTCGGCCTCGTCAGGGCGGGCGGTCAGCACCCGCAAGGTATCATAGACCTGCATGCTGTCTGCGTTGATGACCACACCACCATGCCGGCGCGCCAATTCGACCGCAAGCGCGGACTTGCCGCTGGCGGTCGGCCCGGTTATCAGGATCGCGTCCGTATCGGTTTCAAGGTTGTTGTCCATGGCTCTCGTTGCCACGCTTATCGCCAATCCGTCAAATCCTGTTCTGACGCCAGCGCTCGCGGAAGCCGCCGCTGACGCCGTCAAGGCATCCGGCCTCTATTGGCTCGCCGACGGCATCGCCTGCGACCTCGCGCTCAGGGACGGCACAGACCCCTTCGCCGCCGAGGCGGCGCTACGCGGCGCACTCAACGGCGTGGCAGTCGACGTCGCTGTCCAGGACGCCGACACAAGGCGCAAGAAGCTTCTGATCGCCGACATGGATTCCACCATGATCGGCCAGGAATGCATCGACGAGCTTGCCGCCGAAGTGGGCCTCAAGGACAAGGTCGCCGCCATCACAGCCCGCGCCATGAACGGCGAGGTCGCCTTCGAGCCGGCGCTGATCGAGCGCGTCGCGCTTTTGAAGGGCCTGCCCTCGAGCGTCGTCGGCGATGTCATCGCCAGGCGCATCACGCTGACGCCGGGCGGCCCCGAGCTGATCGCCACCATGAAGGCGAAGGGCTACTACACCGCGCTCGTCTCCGGCGGCTTCACCGTGTTTACCGGCCCGGTCGCAGACATGCTCGGCTTCCAGGAAAACCGCGCCAACACCCTGATCGAGAAGGACGGCACGCTGACCGGCGAAGTCGCCGAGCCGATCCTCGGCAAGCAGGCAAAGGTCGACGCGCTCATCGACATCGCAGGCCGCCTCGGCATCTCCACCGACGAGGCGCTTGCCGTCGGCGACGGCGCCAACGATCTCGGCATGCTGCAGCTCGCCGGCACCGGCGTTGCGCTCCATGCCAAGCCCGTGGTTGCCGAGCAGGCGAAGGTGCGCATCGACCATGGCGACCTCACGGCCCTCCTCTATCTGCAGGGCTATCGCAAGACCGATTTCGTCCGATGATCGTCTCGGAAACCGAGCGGCTGCGCATCCGCGCCTGGAGGGAGACCGACCGCGATCTCTTCTTCGAGATCAACAACGATCCCAGAGTGATGGAATTCTTCCCCCATCGCCGCAGCCGCGAGGAATCCGATGCACTGTTCGACCGCGTCGGCCGCGGCATTACAGAAACCGGCCTCGGCTTCTTCGCAGTCGCCCTCAAGGCGGACGATCGGCCGATCGGCTTCTGCGGTCTCGCTTACACTGACCTCGACCCTTTCCTGCCGAAAGGCACGGTCGAGATCGGCTGGCGGCTTGCCGTCCCCTTCTGGGGCAAAGGGTATATCACCGAGGCGGCGTTCGACCTTCTCCGCTTCGGCTTCGAGGAAAAGGGCCTGCGTGAGATCGTCTCGTTCGCCATTCCCGAGAACAACCGCTCGACGGCGGCAATGGTCCGCCTCGGCATGCACCGCGACCCCACCCGCGACTTCAACCACCCACGCATCCCCGCAGACAAACCTGAGCTCGTTCGCCACGTTCTTTATGCGATGACACGGGCGGACTGGCAGGCGCAGCCGGCAAAAGCCGGGACGTGATCACGCCGCAACGCCGGTAAGGTTTCTCGCACACGCTCCATCCGCATGCCGCCCTGCACTCATCGCTTGGGGCTTGCCCCTCACTGTCCTGCCGGACATCTCTCCCCGCAAGCGGGGAGAGAGACGCTGGGCGTGACGTTGCCGGCCTTCATAGGCGTATTCACCCTCAGAGAGGGCCAACTGCCACCCACTCGACGTGAACAATAGCCAGTCCATAGCGCCTGCGAGACGGTCACGACGATCGCCCTTCTCCCGCGCGCGGGGAGAAGGTGCCGGCAGGCGGATGAGGGGCAGCCTCCCCACCACCCTCGCTGAGGCATCAGCGCTCGCGCCCTGCCCCCGGATAATTCTTCTCGACCCAAGCAGCGAACGACTGCGCTGCCTGCGACAGCGCATCGAACCGCCGCGCCACCAGAAAGAAGGCACCGTAGGGCACCGAGATGTCGAACGGTTGCAGCAGGCGTCCGGTCTTGAGCTCGTCGCGCACATGGTCGCGGTCGATCAGCCCGACGCCGTTACCGCGTAGCGCCGCCTGCAGCACCATGGCGCCATCGGCAAAGATCGCGCCCCGCTCGATGCGAACCGGCCCTGCGCCGGCAGCGGCGAACCATTGCTGCCATGCTTCGCGATTGTCCTCGTGCAGGAGAGCATGCTGCAGGAGATCGGCAGGCATCGACAACGGCCGGCCGGACCGCGAAAGCTCCGGCGCAATCACCGGGATCATTTCCACCTGAGCAAGTCTCCGCGCCTCGACGCGCGGCCAGGACGAGAGGTTCAGGCTGTGGCGGATGGCGATATCGGCGTCACCGCTGCGAAACCCCACCAGCCGGGGATCGGCGTCGATCACCAAGTCGATCTCGGGATGCTCGCCCTGGAACTCAGCCAGATGCGGCAGCAGCCAGCAGCCGGCAAAGGATGGCTCGGCGCTGACCTTCAATATCTGGCTTGCCTTGCGGCCTGAGAGCGCCTCCAGGCTGTCTCCGACCATGTCGAAGGCCGAAGTCAGCACCGACAGCAGCGACCGCCCCTCCGCGGTCAGCTGGACGCTGCGATGCCGCCGCTCGAACAGCGGCCGACCGACGAGGTCCTCCAGCTCACGGATCTGCCGGCTGATGGCCGCCTGCGAGACGAAAAGCTCGCCGGCAGCCAGCGTGAAGCTTTCGAGCCGGCCCGCCGCCTCGAAACTCCGCAACGCTGTCAGGGGTAGGCGGCCGCGCTTCATGCATAACCTCAAGTCATCCGAAGCAGACTGTAAACTCGTTTGAGCGCTGGCGGCAAGTGCGTTGAAATGACGGACAGAAAGGAGGATCCGGCCATGTACGCCATCCTCGAGACCCTGATCGACGCCCTTCGCCTGATGACTTTTCAACCGCCAGGGCGCCAGAAACACGGCAGCGGTTCACACGCGGCATCGGGCGCATGCCGAGGCTGCAGCAGCGACTGATCACTCCGGAGCACGACGCCCGCTGATCCATGCCGACTTCAATTCGCAGCTGCTACGATCAATTAGAAAGCACCGCTCATGCATGAAGCCTCAGGTCCGCACCGATCCGAGGGCAACATCATGCAGCAACGCGATCGCCACCGCGACCGACGCGCGCCCGGATGGACAGGTGGCATGATCTGCCGTCAAGTGCGTCTGGTTGAAACGACGGACGGACCAGAGAGGGCGGCACTGCAACTGCACCCCACGACAATGCTCGCGGCTTCATCGATCCAGCCGACGGCGCTCGGCAGAAGAAGTGATCCTGAATCGGAATCTGAAGAGCCGGAATCAGCCTTGGAAAAAGCGGCGCGATGAACCTGAAAGGATTCAGGAAAATGCCATCGCGCCGTGCCGCGCTATTCCATGCGAACGGTGACGAAGCGCAGCTCGCCCGTCTTGTTGGAAAGCATCAGCAGCGCATTGCGCCGACCGTCGGACTTCAGCTCCTCGACACGCTCGGAGACGTCGTCAGGCGTATCCATCGCCTCCTGCCCCACCTCGACGATGACGTCACCCGGCTCGACCCGACGCTCGGCTGCGGCCGAGCCTGCCTGCACCTCGGCGATCACGACGCCGTCGACATCGTCGGCAATGCCGAACTTCTTGCGGCTTTCGGCATTGAGCGTGGTCAGCTTCATGCCAAGCACCGTGTCGGAGGCCGGCATCTCGGCGGCTGGTGGCTGGTCGGTTTTCTTGTCGTCACTGCCCTCGTCGCTTGTGGTTGCCGAGGCATTGGCGACGTCTTCGCCATCCTCCAGCCGGCCGAGCGTGACCTTGACGGTCTGCTCCTTGCCGTCGCGGATAATCGCGACGTCCACGGCCTTGCCGACGCCGCTCTCGGCGACTGCCCGCTGCAGGTCGCGCATCTCCGAGACATCCTTACCGTCGAACTTGATGATGACGTCTCCAGCCTTGATCTCACCCTTGGTGATCGGCCCGCCCTCGATGATACCCGAGACCAGCGCACCGCGCGGCGAGGCCAGCTTCAGGCTTTCGGCGATATCGTCCGTCACCGGCTGGATGCGCACCCCGAGCCAGCCGCGCCGTGTCTCACCGAAGTCCTTGAGCTGCAGAACCACATTGGCGGCAAGCTCGGTCGGAACGGAGAAACCGATGCCGATCGAGCCGCCTGAAGGCGAAATGATCGCGGTGTTGATGCCGATCACCTCGCCCTGCATGTTGAACAGCGGGCCACCGGAATTGCCGCGGTTGATGGCGGCGTCCGTCTGGATGAAATTGTCGTAGGGGCCAGCATTGATGTTGCGACCGCGCGCCGAGATGATGCCGACGGACACCGAGCCGCCGAAGCCGAACGGGTTGCCGATCGCCATGACCCAGTCGCCGATGCGCATCTTGCGGGAATCGCCGAAAGGTACCGCCTTCAGGGGCGCTTTCGGCTCGACCTTCAGCACCGCGAGATCGGTCTTGGTATCCTTGCCGACGAGCTTGGCCTTCAGCTTGCTGCCGTTGGCAAAGATCACCTCGATATCGTCGGCACCTTCGATCACGTGATTGTTGGTGACGATGACGCCGGCGGGATCGATGACGAAGCCGGATCCCAGCGAATTGACGGTGCGCTGGCGGTTGCCGCCCTTGTCTGCCTGCCCCTTGAAGAATTCGTCGAAGAAGTCCTGGTAGGGCGAGCCCTCGGGCACCTGCGGCGTCGGCGCATCGTCGTCGTTCTTGACGCGCTGGGACGTCGAAATGTTCACGACCGCATCAAGCAGGCCGGCCGCAAGGTCGGCGACGGATGCGGGGCCATTGCTCGGCGGGCGAACGGCGGCCGTCTGCGCCATCGCGACATTGGACAGAAGCAGCGAGGCGGCCAGCGCCAGGGCGCCGAGGGATTTCGATCGAGTGGACAATTCGCGGAGCTCCTCACATTGTCTCGGCGGTGCGATACCTCAAAGGATAGCGCGTCATGCGATGCTCTGCAGCCCCACGCGCCCAACAGACGCAAGGATCGCTGCAGCGACCTTGATTTTCAGCATACCCTAATCCTTCGACCGATGCCGGTCGCAGGCGTCATGCAGCTGGTGACAACGACGCGATCCGGGGATCCCGTTCCGCCCGATCCTCCTTTGAAGATACGGCGGAATTCAGAAGCGTCCAGACACGATTTTCTGATCCACCCAAAAGAGCGGAGCGGGACTAACGATCAGATCGTGATCTCGTGCCCATGTTCTTTCAGCGCCTGCACCGCCTTGTCGAGATCGGAACCGGGCACGAAGATGTAGTCGGTGCTGAAGGTCGAATTGGCAAAGACGCCGATGCCTGCGGCCGAAAGCGGCCTGAGCACGGAAGAAAGCACGCCCGGCACATCAACGCTGAAGTGCTGTTCGATGCGGAAGCAGCGCCAGCCGAGCGAGCTCTGAGTGCTGGAAGGCACGCGCGCGGCGCGGCAGACGAGGGTCATTTCCTCTCGCGAGCTGGACACGGTCCAGAAACCCGGCCCCGGCAGCCATTCCGGCATCTGGGAACCGACATTGAGACGGGTGATCGCATATTCGGCATCGACCAGCCGGATCAGCAGTTTATGTGGCATTTCGCATTATCCTCGAAGCAACCAGACAAGTCCGACACCGGCGGCAACGGAAAATACCCCGGCCAGTCGAAGCTGATGCTCCGGGACATACGGCAAACGCTTCGCCAATTCCACTAAAACCAAAGGGGCCAGTGCGTACACCAGCCCCTCGATGATCAGGAAGAAAGCGATCCCGGTCAGAAAGTCGGACATAGTCCGCTTAGTTCCCGGTCGCCGGTTGCGTCGTTGTCGCAGCCGGCGGGTTGCCTTCCGAGTCATTGAAATAACGGAAGAACTCCGAATGCGGCGACAGCACGAGCGTCGTGTCCGAGCTGCCGATCGACTCCGTATAGGCGGTCATCGAACGGTAGAATTCGAAGAACTTCGGATCGCGTGCAAATGCGTCGGCAAAGGTCTTCGTCCGTGCGGCTTCGCCTTCACCGCGCAGGATTTCCGATTCGCGCTGGGCGTCGGCGACGATCTCGACGACCTGACGGTCGGCGATGGCGCGGCGACGCTGGCCCGCTTCGTTACCACGAGCGCGGATCAACTCGGCTTCCGCCAGACGCTCGGCCTTCATGCGGTCGAAGGTCTGCTGCGAGACTTCCTGTGTCAGGTCCGTGCGACGGATGCGAACGTCCTCGATCCTGAGGCCGAGCGTTTCGGCATCGGCCTGGAGGTCGGCACGAACTTCGCGCATCATCGATGCACGCTCGTCGGAGAGTGCTGCCTCGAAACCGCGCAGACCGTAGACGCGACGCAGCGATGCGTCGAGACGGGTGCGCAACCGGGCCTCGGCCGAGTCACGGTCGCCCGAAACGGTTTCGCGGAAGCGGCGGGGGTCGGCGATCTTGTAGACGACGAAGGCGTCGACTTCATAGAACTTGCCGCCCGAGACCTGGACGCGGATGTTGTCGAGATCGAAGCGCAGGGCCTGGTCCTCGACATACTGCACGCGATCGGCATCCATGAAGGCGAAGGGCAGCTTGAAGTAAAGGCCCGGCTCGGTCTTGACGTCCTGGATCTGACCGAAGCGGACGACGACCGCCTGCTGGCGCTCGTTGACCACGAAGACCGACGAGTAGAGACCGACGAAGACGACCGCGAGCAGGATCAGGATGATTGAAGTACGATTGTTGATCACTGTGCGGCTCCCGTCTGTGCCGGCCGACCGATTTCGTTCAGCGGCAGATAGGGCACGACGCCCTGCCCGTTCTTCTCGTCGATGATGACCTTCTTCGACTTGCCGAGCACGCCCTGCATCGTTTCGAGATAGAGACGCTTGCGGGTCACGTCGGGCGCCTTGGAATACTCGTCGTAGACCGAGATGAAGCGCTGGGCTTCACCGTCCGCTTCCTTGACGATGCGATCCTTGTAGGCGGCTGCCTCTTCGCGGATCTGCGCGCCCTGACCGCGGGCCTTGCCGAGGATCTGGTTGGCATACTGGTTGGCTTCTTCGACGAAGCGATCTTCGTCCTGCTCGGCGCGCTGCACTTCGTCGAACGCGTCGGCAACTTCGCGCGGCGGAGCCGCATCCTCGATCGCCACGGTGTTGACCGAGATGCCGGCACCGTAGCTGTCCATCGTCGCCTGGATCGTGCTCTTCACGTCGGCGGCGATCGCCTGACGGTTATCGCGGAAAATGTCCTGGGCCGGACGACGGCCGACCACTTCGCGCATGGCGCTTTCGGCAACCTGCTGCAGCGTGTCGGACGGATTTTCGACGTTGAACAGGTAGTGCTTCGGGTCCGTGACGGAATACAGCACCGAGAACTGCACGTTGACGATGTTCTGGTCGCCGGTGAGCATCAAGCCGGCATTCGACTGACCGCTGTTGCGACCGCCGATGTTCTGCTGCTGCTCGGTAATCTTGACGAACTCGACGGTTTCGAGCGGCCAGAAATGGTAGTGCAGGCCCGGCATCGAGATCTCGTCCTTCGGCTTGCCGAAGCGCATTTCGACGCCCCGTTCATCCGGCTGGACGGTATAGATCGAGTTGATCAGGATGAAGCCGACGATCAGCAGGCCGACGATGGCGAAGACGCCGCCGTTAAAGCCGCCGGGAACGACGTTCTTCAGCTGATCCTGGCCACGGCGAATGATCTCTTCGAGATCCGGCGGGCCGCCTTTGCCACCACCACCGCGCGGGCGGTTCGGCCCCTGGCCCCATGGACCCTGATTGCCTCCGCCGCCGCCGCCGCCACCCCAAGGGCCGCCGCCGCCATTCTGATTGCTCCAGGGCATCAAAACCTCTCTTTTGAATACTGCTCACGATGAACTGCCGCGCGAATGCACGGACGTCCACGATGTGAACCCGTTATAGGTATGACATGCATCGCTTTCAACGCGATAGGCCAGAGTTCACCGTAAATGGTTCAAAATAGTTGACGAATAGGCCGTTACAGCGCCGCGCGTCGCATCTGCCGCACCAAAGCGCTGTGACACCTCGAACGTGCAGCGGCACTTTCGCCGGCCGGCGCCGATCAATGATCCCAGTTCAACCTGCGCTACGCCGGCGCCAGGTCACGAAATGCATGGCATGGCTGTCCTTCTCGCCCTGCGGCAGATCCTCTTCGAACACCTTGTCGAAGACGGCAGGATCGATTTCGGGAAAGCGCGCATCGCCTTCGACTTCGGCCGGAACCTCGGTGATATGAAGGATATCCGCCGCACCGATCGCCTGGCGATAGATCTCGCCGCCGCCGACGACGCAGACCTCGTCCGCACCGGTTGCCTCAGCTTCTCGCCGCGCCGCGGCGAGCGCCTCTTCCAGCGAATGCACGACGATCGCGCCCTCGGCGGAGTAATCAGCGCTGCGGCTGATGACGATGTTCGCCCGGCCCGGCAGCGGACGCCCGATCGAGGCCCAGGTCTTGCGCCCCATGATCACGGGCTTGCCGATCGTCAGCGCCTTGAAGCGCTTGAGGTCGGTCGGAAGCCGCCAGGGCAGATCACCCTCGCGGCCGATCACGCCGTTGGCGGCAACCGCTGCAATGAGGGAGACTTTCGGTTCTTTGGTGCTGGTATCAGTCATGGAACCCATTCGGTTTGCTGTCGATTTCACTTGCCCTGACAAGGGCCGGACGGTCCGTCACCACCCTTATGTAGCGGTCGACGACCTCGCTCTCGGGCAGGATCTTGCGCATCCATTGCAGCGCACTGGCCAAAAGCAGATCGGCGGCACTCATCGTCGCGCCGAGCAGATAGGCCTGCCGGCTGAGCACGTCGATCACATGCCCGCACATTTCGCTGTAGAGCCGCGCCTGCGCCGGATTGTTGATCGTCGCCCCGGTGATGTGCGCCAGCGCCGTCGGCTCGATCACGCCGGCATAATAGGCGAGCCAGGAGAGATAGGCGCCGCGCTCGGGATGGCCGGGCGACCGCCCGAGGCTGCATTCGGGATGAAGGTCGGTGAGGTATTGCACCACGGCCGCCGATTCCCAGATCAGAGCGCCCTTGTGCAGCAGCGCCGGCACCTGCTTGTGCGGATGCGGATTGTTTTCGTCGGGCGCACCGGTTCCATCCCAGCGGCGGATCGAGACATAGCGGATCTCGTATTCCGCGCCGATCTCCTCGAGCAGCCAGACGATCCGCGAGGAGCGCGACTGCGGTGCGTGGATGAGCGTCAGCATCGAAACCTCCCGACAGCGCGGCGTAAAACAGAACACGCCAAGGTCGCTGCAACGCCTGAATTACGTCATAGGCGGAAGACCTCCCGGTCTGCCGCCATCACGCGAATGCCCGTATCGATCACACCGCCCGCACTGCCCGAAGCGGCAAGCAGTCAGACGGCGATCGGCGCCTTGATCGTTGAATCGGCTTCGTAACCGACAAGGGTAAAGTCTTCAAAACGGAACGCAAACAGATCCTTGACATCAGGATTGATCTGCATGGTCGGCAATGTCTTCGGCGTGCGGGCAAGCTGCAGCCGCGCCTGGTCGAAATGGTTGTGGTAGATGTGCGCGTCGCCGAAGGTGTGGACGAAATCGCCCGGCTTCAGCCCGGTCACTTGCGCAACCATCATCGTCAGCAACGCGTAGGAGGCGATGTTGAAGGGCACGCCGAGGAAGATGTCGGCCGAGCGCTGGTAGAGTTGGCAGGAAAGCTTGCCGTCGGCGACATAGAACTGGAAAAGGCAATGGCACGGCGGCAGCGCCATCTCGTCGACCAGCGCCGGGTTCCAGGCCGAAACGATATGCCGGCGCGAATTCGGATTGGTCTTCAGGCTTTCGACGAGACCGGCGATCTGATCGATATGCCGTCCGTCCGGCGCCGGCCAGGAGCGCCACTGGTAGCCGTAAACAGGGCCGAGATCGCCGTTTTCGTCCGCCCACTCGTCCCAGATGCTGACGCCATTGTCCTTGAGATAGGCGATGTTGGTCTCGCCCTTCAGGAACCAGAGCAGTTCGTGAATGATCGAGCGCAGGTGCAGCTTCTTGGTGGTCAGCACCGGGAAGCCTTCCGCCAGATCGAAGCGCATTTGGTAGCCGAAGACCGAGCGCGTGCCCGTTCCCGTCCGGTCGCCCCGGTCGGTTCCGCTGGTCATCACATGGTCGAGGAAGTCGAGATATTGCTGCATGGTCTGGCGCCGCCGATTCGTGTTGTCCCAAATTTAGGGTGAAGCCGGCGGCAAACCAATGTCTTGGGGATGTTTATCCCGCAAATTTAGCCGCGCTCGAGCCGGGACCTTGAGGAAGCCTGCGCGTTTTCCACCGGCATCCCGCCTCAAGGCATCGGTTAGGTTGATGACCCCGGGGCGATCCGACCCGACCTCACCGCGACCTACAGCGTCTGCAGCTTGCCGAGGTTCTTGGCCACCAGATAATAAAAGGTCACGCGCGACTTGGAGCGGTCCGCAGACATCGCCTTCGCCGTGGCCGAGATGGCTGCGTCCGCGTCCGCACCCGCGACGCCGAGCTTCTTCTCGCACCATTTTTCCCTGACGCGATCGAGCTCCTTGGGGTCGGTGGCCGATACGAGCGAGGAATCCTTGTTGCGAAGCGCAATGCCGAGATGGCGCACGATCTTGTTCACAACGGCTTCATCGGCGCCGCTGTCATACTTCTGCACATCTGCGAGATAGTCGGTCATGATGCCTCCACGTTGGGATTGCTCGAAAAACCGCAGCCGTACCCCGCATGCCCCAGCGGCCCGCCTGCAGCAGCCGGAGTTTTTCATGGCTGCCAATCATGTCAAGCGTTTTGGAAAAGCAGCGATTTATCCGCTTGCTCCCCTTTTCTTGGCCGCTGGAAAGACTTATATGACAGATGCCGTCTTCGGGCGGCTATGGCAATAAACGGGCGGTGAAATAAACCCATTGGACCCGGGGGCGGTACCCGGCGCCTCCACCAAAAACCGGTCGACACGTCGATGACCGGCTTTTGATGGGGGCGAAATAGGATCGACAAGGGCGTAAAGATCGACTTTTTGCTCGGCATTGTACCACCGTTATCGGGCTAAACTTATAGTTGCAAACGACAACTATGCTGAAGCACGTCTCGCTGCCTAACGGCGGTGCGACACTTCAAATCAAGTCCTTCCGGGTAGCACCGTAAGGCGGGGTCCGAAGGCACCTGGCAACAGAAGCCTTCACCTTCTCCCCCGCTTCGAAATGGTCTATAGATGCTTGGATAATTGACTCGTCATATTCTGACGGGCAATGGAAAGCCGACAGTAGAATTGAGTTCGAGAAAGACGGGAATCCCATGGGCCAGGACCACATTCGCTACGACATTCTGGCACAGGATGCGCTTCGCGGCGTCATCCGCAAGGTGCTGACCGAGGTTGCCGCCACCGGCCACCTGCCCGGCGAACACCATTTCTTCATCACCTTCCTGACCGGAGCGCCGGGTGTTCGCATCTCGCAGCACCTGAAGTCCAAGTATCCCGAGCAGATGACCATCGTCGTCCAGCACCAGTTCTGGGAACTCAAGGTCTCCGATATCGGCTTCGAGATCGGCCTTTCCTTCTCCGATACACCGGAGCGGCTCGTCATTCCGTTCAATGCCATTCGCGGCTTCTACGACCCCTCGGTCAACTTCGAACTCGAGTTCGACGTGGCAGTGGCCGAAGAGGAAGAACTCGAATCGGCGGAGATCACCGCCTACCCCGTGCCTGAAACCGACGGCGAAGTGCCGCCCAAGGATACGGAGAAATCCGGCGAAGCCAAGAATGGCGGCGGCTCGGTCGTTTCGCTCGATTCCTTCCGCAAGAAGAACTGAGGAAGCTGAAAGGGCGCGGCATGAGTGGTGACGTCGTCAATCTACGCCAGTTCCGCAAGCGCAATGCCCGCGCCGAAAAAGAGAAGCAGGCCGAACAGAACCGTATCTCGTTCGGCCGCACCAAAGCCGAGAAATCGCTGACCGAAGCCTTGAACGCGAAAGCGGCAAAAGCCCTCGACCAGGGGCGCCGCCAGCCCGCAGCCGATCGACCCGATGAGGCCGAGGACTGAGGCACAGGGCGCGTAAGCGGCTGCGACCTTCTTCAAATCATCATCGAAACAGATTGTGCGGAACGTCTCACGCGTGAATGCGTTGCTAGAGCATCAAAGCCGGCGCACGGCTCGGCAAAAGCGATTCTGCCGCAATGACTTGCAGCAGCGTCCCGAATCAAACCGCCAACGACTTGAATCAATTTGCGAGCTCCGGCGATGATCCGAAAACACTCCGCCACCCTGCACGGGCACCGCACCAGTTTTTCGCTCGAGGACCCGTTCTGGCTGGAGCTGAAGACGATCGCGGCGACCCGCGCCATGCCGATCGCCCAGCTGATCGTCGAGATTGACGACGCGCGCGGCAGTGACAGCAACCTCTCCTCGGCACTTCGGGTCTACGTTCTCGACTGGATCAAGTCGAACGTGCCGCGCTCAGCGGCCGGCGACACGTGACACCTCGTCGCCTTGGCTTGCGAACCCGTCGGTCAGGGCGCCGGCGAGGCCCTCGCGCAGCTGGGTCGCCATGGCCCTGATCCCGCCCGGCAGCCGTGAATACTCGATCAGGCACACCCGGTTGCGCCCCGTGTTCTTGGCGAGGTAGAGCTGGTCGTCCGCGATCTTGAAGATGTCCTCGTACTGTACCGGATAGGTAAACAGCGCCACGCCGATGCTGACCGTCACCGGATCGGCATCCGGAGCAATCGCCTGCCCATGCTCGGCCACCGCCAGGCGAATGCGCTCGGCCATCGCCCCGATCGTTGCGGGGTGGGCATGGTGAACGAACACGCCGAACTCCTCACCGCCGAGACGGCCGATCAGGCCGACATCGCCAACCGCCAAGCGCATCTCGGTTGCTATCGCCACCAACGCATCGTCACCGGCGAGATGGCCATGGCGATCATTGATGCGCTTGAAGTGGTCGGCGTCCAACACCATCAGCGCGGAGGTGGCTGGAAATGGCTTGAGATCCTGTTCGGCAACGAACGCCGTGACATCCGACGTGAACGCAGCGCGATTGAGACAGCCGGTCAGGCCGTCGTAGCGGCTCGCCAGTGTCAGCAGATCGTTGGCGCATGCTAGCTGCTGGAGCTTGATGCCGATGACGGCGAAAAGCGGGATGGCCAAGAGCAGCGGGATGAACAGGGCAAGGCGCATCGACGTCGCCATCACCTCAGCTCCGAAGGGGGCGATGTAGTAATAGGTGACGAGAACGGCAACGGTCGTGCAACCGACGGCGCCCGAGAACGTCCAGTTCACGATCCAGATGATCGCGCGGCGATCAAGGCCCTCATCCAGCGACGTCATGCCACCCCCCGTTGCAAGCCACACTGTGAAGGCAGAATGCTAACTCCAGCTCAATCAATCCATTAGGATTTTAGGGGTTTTGCGCTTCACTGCTGCCACGACAGGCGCCGGCAGCCGAATCAGATTGGCATTCGATCGCTGCACCAGAGCCGCACACCGGGCAAAGCAGGCCGCGCCAGCTCGCCGAAACATAGACTTTTGATTGCAACGGGAACCCGCCCCTCGCCTTCTGTGTGCCTTGCGCCACACCTCGCACAATTCCCGCGTGCCGAAACGGAATTTGACGCGAATATGCTTGTTTAGCATCATCTAATTTCGAACAATCGAGGTGCTGCCAGTGGCCGCAACCTCTGGCGCTCATGCAACATGAGAGGGAGGAAGGCATGCAGCTCTATGCTCGGATCGGTCTGGCCACGTGTTTGACCCTGTCATCGGCCGCGGTCGCCAGCGCCGCCGACATCGCGCCGCTCCTTGCGCCCACGGCGCAGCCGCAGGAGACGGAAAGCGGCTGGCAGTTCACCGTCGCACCCTACTTCTGGATGGCGGGCCTGAGGGGCGATACGGCCCAGTTCGGGCTGCCCGAGGTGCATATCGATTCCAGTTTCAGCGACATCTGGGACAATCTCGATTTTGCCTTCATGGCGATGGGCGAGGCGCGCAACGGACCCTACAGCATCTTCGGCGACGTCATGTACACCAAGCTGTCCGCCGACGGCAGCACGCCGAACGGTATCCTCGCCAATAGCGTGGATGTGGACTCGACGTCTTTTGCCGCGCTGCTGGGCGTCGGCTATGCCATTTACGAAGACCAGTCATCCAATCTCGATATCGTCGGTGGCTTGAGAGTCTGGTCCGTCGACACCACACTTTCGTTCTCCGGCGGCCCGCTGGATGGTGTCAGCCGGGATGACGGTGCCACCTGGGTCGATGCGGTCGCCGGCCTGCGCGGCACCTATAACTTCACGCCCGAGTTTTATCTGACCGGTTGGGGGCTGGTCGGCGGTGGCGGCGCGGATCTCGATTGGGATGCGGCACTCGGCCTCGGCTACAAGTTTACCGATACGATCTCGGCCGTCGCCGGCTATCGCGCGCTCGGCGTCAACTACAGCAACGACGGCTTCGAATACGATACGGTGCAGCACGGACCGATCCTGGGGGTCGCCATCCGCTTCTGATCCGACGCGTTGCGGCGGTTGGCGACGAGCGATCTATGGGACGGCTGGTGTTCTGCTTCATTTTCTCCTCAAGTCGCACGCGACCGGAGGAGACGGCAGAATGCATGAAGCTCGACAGCTGCCTTGGCGCGTCACATCTGACACGTGGCACCCGCAAGGCCCCCGGACCGTCAGCCAAGCGCCGGCGATCAAGCCGCTGCCGCGACATGGAGAGACGCACAGCATCTCTGCCTCTGCGTTCCGCTCCACTGCCGCAGTCCAGGAAAAATGCAAAGCGTCGCCCAGCAGGAAAGACGTGAAAACAAAGCGATCGCGCGCTTCCCCGGCCCGCCTTCTGCATGTTTCCTTAAATCGTACCTGGCTTAACGATGAGCATGCGGCAATTCAAAGCGCTATAGCGCCCTATTGCACCGTGACATCGGGCAGCACGTCGAAATTCAGCCCCTGCCCACCCGGCTTCTGAGGCCCGTCGACAGTTCCCGGCGGCACCTGCGACGGGGCGCCCAGTTGCTGTTGCTGCTGGCGTTCGCGTTCGATGCGCGCGGCTTCTTCCGCTGCCTTTCGCGCGGCCTCTTCCGCCGCCTTTCGTTCAGCCTCTGCGCGGGCCGCCAGATCCGCCTTCACCCGCTCCGCCTCAACTGCCGCCGCTGCACGCCGGCGCTCTTCGGCGACCGCCCGCAGGCGCTCGACTTCGCGCTGCTGCGCCTTTGCCTTGTAAAGCTGCACCTCGCGACGCAGCCGTTGCTTCTCAAGCACGTTGGCCTGCAGCGTCTCGACGCGCCGGCGCTCGCGCTCAAACGCCCGAAGCGACAGGAAATTCGAGAGATCGGCAACATCGAGGTTCACGCCCGGTGACGAAAGCAGGCCGGCATAACTCAGCCGCACACGCGGCTCGGCCCCGGCCAGCGCCTCGTCGCCCGGCCGGAAGGTCATGTCGATGTTCGCGTCGAGACGCTCCGCCGCCAGATCCACCGATGCTTCGCCGACAAAGGCTGCGTTGCCGTCGGCAGCCGTGACGTTCTGCGCCCTGAGCACGCCACCGGCGATGCTGAAGGGGACCTTGACCACACCGACGACCGACTGGCCGGAAAACACGGCTGCCTCCGCCGCCTGGCGGATTGCGTCAGCCGAAATCTCCGTCTTCATGGCGTCGGCAGTTGCCATCAGCTGCGGCAGCGCCGCGCTGTTGACGCCGTTGAGCGTCACGCCATTGAAGGTGGCGGTGCCCGAGCCGCTTGCGGAATGGGCCATGGCTTGCGCGTTCGCACCCGAGGCCTCGAGCGCTACCGAAAGGTCGAAGGTGCCGGTGGCGACCGGGGCGCCCGCATGCGTCCAACCAGCCTGCGCCAGATCCCCGCCCTTGACGTCAAGCCGCGAGCGCAGGAAGCCGGAGCCATTGGCATTGCCGAGCTGCAACCGGCCTTCGAGCTTGCCGCCGAGCCAGTCGCCGGTCGCATCGGTAAAAGCGATCTCGTCGCCCTTCCACTCAAGCTTGCCGGCAAAGTTGCCGATGGCGCCGTAGAACCCCGGCCAGAAGTTGGCGGCCTGCACATCGAGCGCCACGTTGAAACCGGTCCAGGCGGGTTGCGTCACAGGGGTTTTCGACAGCGCTCCGCTCGACATGTCCTGAACGTGGCCAAGGATGCCCTCGGCCAGCCAGGCGAGATCGAGCGTTGCAACACTGATCTGGCCTTCTGCCTTGCCCGGCACCTTGCGGTCGATCGTCAGGGCGCCTTCAAAGCCGTTGTTGTCGGCCTTGCCTTCGACGGTCGTAAAGGCGATCGCCTCCGGTGTCGTCGCCACGTCGGCCGAAACCGAGATCGGCAGGCCAGTGCCCGTCTGCGGCAACGCGATGCCCTGCTGCAGCAGATAGGGCTCGAGGTCTTCGGTCTGGAGTGTCAGTTTGGCCTGGCCCTCGAGGAAATGGTCTCGCGAGAGATCGAAGCTGCCTTTGGCGGCAAGCGACGTCTTCTCGGTGGTAAAGGTCACCGTGCCATTGGCGTTGGAGCCATCGGTGCTCTGCAGCTTGATGGAGAGGATGCCATTGGCATCGGCATCGAAAGGCAGCGGGTCGAACCCGGCCTGGCCGAGCAGCAGCAGCGTCTGCGGGTTTTCGAGCGTCGCTTCAAGCAGCATGCCCTTGCCAGAAAGCGCCTGGGCCATGTCGGGCGCCTGATAGCTGGCGGCGATCTTGGTGCCGTTGGCCGTGCCGAAAATGCCGAAGGTCGCCGGCGCGTTGCCTTCCTTGTTACCGGCCGTGAGCGTCACGTCGAAGGCAGCGTCCGTATAGAATGGTCCGGCCCTGGTCAGGCGGCGAAGGGCCGGATGATCGACGGCGTGCCGACCGATCATTTCCAGAAACGGTGTCAGGTCCTTGGCCGCCAGCTTCATCTTGGCCGAAATCACCGGCTTTTCGAGATCGCCGCTGGCGCGCCCGGAAAAGGCAAGTTGCGCGCCGGCAAGCGAACCGATCGCCACGCGCTCGGCCTGAAGCTGGCCATTCTTGAATGTCACCACCGCCTGAACGTCGCGCGCGTCCTCGCCGAAGGCGGAAAACTCGTCGGCGGAAAGGTCGGCGGCAATCGCATGCTGCATCAGCGTCGAGGCCGAAGCATCGCCGGCAACCAGACCCGCCAGCGCCTGCAGGGCTTCGAGGTCGATGCGATTGCCGTTCAGCTGCAGTGACAGGTTCGGCTGCTGTTCGGCGAAGGACTGACGCTCGAGCCGCCCCTTGAGGCTGGCATCGCCGGCGGCCACTTCCAGGTTTTCGAACTGCTGCAGCGTGTCGGTCAGGTTGACGGTTGCCGAAAAGCCGGCGGTCTTCAGCTTGCGGATCGCCGGATCGACGGAGCCCGCCAGCCAGCTCGCGAGGCCCGAAGGCTGGTTGGACGCGAGAAGCAGGTCGCCGCGGAACGAGCGCTGGCCCTTGAGGTTGAGCCGTCCCTTGGCCTCCAGCTGGGTGCGCCCGGGCAGAAGGGCCACGACATTGTCGATCACCCACCCGGCACCATCCGGCTGCACGTCGATGCGCACGTCGCGCACGGTCGTATCGCCGATGACGATCGCCGGCAGTTTCAGGCTGGCCCGTCCCGGCACCTGCGGAATGGGGATGTCGGCGGCAATCGCCAGCATCGCTTCCAGCCGCTGGCGCATGGAAATCGCCGGGTCGCGCCCGGTCTTGCCGTTGCTGCCGGAATTGCCGATGCGGCTGACGTCGATTTGCTGGCCGTCGGCGATCAGCAGGAACTTCTGATCCTTGCCGGTATCAAGCGTCGCCTCGCCGGTCACCACGTAAGGATCGTCCGAGGGGCCGATCTCGAACCGGTATTCCGGCACGCGGATGCTCTCATTGGTCAGCTGGAAATCACCGTTGATGCGCAGCGGCGCATGGCCGTCCGCATCCTTTGCCTCGCCCTGCGGGCGGTTTTCGGTCAGCGTGAAGCGACCGCCGTAGACCGGCTTGAAGTCGACGATCTTCAGTGCACCGTCGAGCTCGACGCCGAAGGGACGCTTGTCCGGCGTCACCCGCGCCTTGAGGCTCAGCGCACCTGTCTCGTCCACCTCGTTGCTGGAAAAGGCGAAACTGCCGGCCTCGCCATCAAGCGCAGCCCGCCCCTCCACCTTCCAGGGGCCAGCCAGGGTACGGGCGGAAAGATCGGCGGAAAGATCGGTCACGCGCCGAGTTCGGCCGGTCTGCTCGTCGATGAACTCGATCTCGCCGTTGGTGATCTCGACGTTTTCGAGCACCACCGTCTTGGCGGGGATCGCCGTGCGCGTTCCGCGTGCCCAATCGAGCGTGCCGTCAGGGAGAAGCCTGACCTTGGCCTTCGGCCGGTCGAGGCGCATATCGAAGATCAGGGCTTCGCCGCTCAAGAACGGCGCCAACTCCGCGCTCATCGAGAACTGCGCGACCTGGATCAACGGCTCGCCCTTGTCGCTGCCGCCGACGCGCACGTCATTGAGCGTGACCGTCGGGAACGGGATCAGCCGTGCGTCGACGCTGCCGTGGACGACGACAGGCTTGCCCATGATGCGGCTTGCCTCGCGCTCGAATTCCTTGCGGAATCCCGTCCAGTCGATGAACCACGGGGCGATCAGCGCCGCAAAAAGCGCAACGACCACAAGACCGCCGATGGCAACCAGAATTCGCGAAAGCACCGTGCCTACATTCCCATCAAGTTCTCAAGGCGCCCGTCGGCGCCGTCTGCGTCCATATGAACGCCAAAGCGACGTCTTCGTCCATTACATTTGGACGCCTTCGTCCTTAACCATTGCGAGGGCGTTGCCTGCCGCCCCACCGGGCGGCTGCAGCACCGCTCTCCCCTCGCCCGTCCACTCGCTTCAGGCGAAGATCTTGCCGGGGTTGAAGATACCCTGCGGATCGAGTGAACGCTTGACCTGCCGCATCAGATCCAGCGCGTCGCCAAGTTCGGCTTCGAGAAACGGCATCTTGCCCTGACCGATGCCGTGCTCGCCGGTGCAGGTGCCGTCCATCGACAGCGCCCGCGCGTTCAGCCGCTCGACGAAGGCCTCGGCCCGCGCCACGTCGGCGGCGTCCTTGTCGTCAAACAGCAGCCCGACATGGAAGTTGCCGTCGCCGGCATGCCCGACGATCGGGGCCGTCAGGCCGTGTGCTGCGATATCCTCATGGGTCGCCGCCACGCAATCTGCCAGCCGCGAGATCGGCACGCACACATCGGTGGAAAGAATGGCAGCCCCGGGGATCAGGCTCTTCTGGGCCCAGTAGGCGTTGTGCCGCGCCTTCCACAGCCGCGCCCGCTCTTCGGGGTTGGTGGTCCAGATGAAGCCGCTGGAGCCGAAGTCGGCCGCAATTTCGGCAAAATGCCGCGACTGCATTTCGACGCTCTCGCTGTTGCCGTGGAATTCGACGAACAGCGTCGGCGTCTCCTCATAGGAAAGGCCGGAATAGTTGTTGCAGGCCCTCATCTGCAGCGCGTCCAACAGCTCGATGCGGGCAACCGGAATGCCGGATTGAATCGTCAGGATCACCGCATTGCAGGCATCGGCAATCGTCGGGAACGGGCAGACGCCGCCGGAGATGACTTCGGGAATGCCCTGGAGCCGGAGCGTGATCGAGGTGATGATGCCAAGCGTGCCCTCGGCACCGACGAACAACCGGGTAAGGTCGTAGCCTGCCGACGACTTGCGGGCCCGATGCGCCGTGCGCACCTCGCGACCGTCTGCCGTCACCACTGTCAGCGCCAGCACATTGTCCTTCATGGTGCCGTAGCGCACCGCATTGGTGCCGGATGCACGCGTCGAGGCCATGCCGCCGATCGAGGCGTTGGCGCCAGGGTCGATCGGGAAGAACAGGCCGGTGTCGCGCAGATAGGTGTTGAGCTCTTCGCGGGTGATGCCGGGCTCGACCCGGCAGTCCAGATCTTCCGCGTTGACTTCGAGCACGCGGTTCATGCGCATCATGTCGACGGAGATGCCGCCGTGCGGCGCGTTGACATGGCCCTCGAGCGACGAGCCGGTGCCGAAGGGAATGAGCGGCACGGTGTTGGCCGCGGCGATCGCGACGATCTCGCGGACTTCGTCTGCACTTTCTGGAAAGACGACGCCGTCGGGAAGCTGCGCCGGGATATAGGTGGTGGTGTGGGCATGCTGGGCGCGGATCGCTTCGCCCGTCTGGAACCGATCGCCGAATCGGGCGGCAAGCTGCGCCTTTGCGGTATCGATCCCGGTTTCGTTTCGCGAGCCAGCCCTGATCGCCTTCAATGCCACGGAAAACGTCCCTTCTTCATGCCATCCGCACCGCCCCGTTCCGACCTTGGGGAAGCGCTTTCATTTCAAGGCGCTACTGTGCAAATCGGAATCACTTTGTCCAGACGTTGACGCAGTCTCTAGCAGACTATCGCGTGAAAACGCCGGTGGTGAGACCTGAGTGTCACAAAGCTTTCGTCTTGTGACGGGAAACGCCCCCGAGGGCGGACCTTGGGCAGCAGGCGTTGTGCCGACGACACCGGCCTGTCACAACATCCTGCCAACACAACAATCTGGCCCTTTCCTGCGACAAACGGGATAGAGAAGAAGCCCGGTCGGCTGGCCGCTCCCGGCACTACATGAGGAAAAAATATGTTCGGTCTGCTCGCTTTGCTGACGGCCTCGATATTCTTCGGCGCCGCCATCTACATCAACTTGGCTGAACAGCCGGCAAGGCTTCGGCTCGACAACCGCGCAGCGCTGACGCAATGGGTCCCGGCCTACCGTCGCGGTTTCCAGATGCAGGCCTCGCTCGCGATCATCTCGGGCCTGCTTGGTCTTGCCGCCTGGTGGCAGAGCGGCAATGGGCTCTGGGGCTTCGGGGCAGCAGTCATTCTCCTGAACTGGCCCTTTACGATCCTCTTGATCATGCCGATCAACCGGCGCCTGGAGGCAACGCGGCCAGAGGAAGTCAACGAGGAAACCCGCGGGCTTCTCGTTCACTGGGGCAGGCTGCACGCCGGCAGGAGCGCGTTCGGCGCTATCGCCATGCTGGTCTACCTCCTCGCCGTCTGGCTGGAGCTTCGGGGTTAGAGCGTTTCATCTTTAAACGGAAGCGATTCTGTTGGCTCAAAACGGCGGTTCCACACGAAGGATGGCGCAGAGCGATGCGGACCCATCGGTCAAGCCATCCGACACAGTGGACCGCCGTTTTCAGCCAACCCGAAGGGCCGGATGAATTTCGGCCATTACCGGCGGCGTCCGTCTCGACCGCAGCTTCTGCTGCGCTCTTCGCCAGCCGACTTGGTTCTGGCCGAAATTCCTTCCGGCAGAATGCTTCCGTTTAAAGATGAAGCGCTCTAGCGCATCCCGCTTTCAAGCGGAGCCATGGAAGGCCGGCAGCTGCCCTATAGCCAGAGTGCTGGAGCATCCTTGGGCCGGCAGCGCCACGCGAGCCGCCGTTACTTCGCTTCAAGCGCGGCGGCGGCCTCCATTTCCTCGTGGAGCTTGCGCTCCTCGTCCGCATGCGGCTTGGTGAGCCCGGCAATGACGAGATAGGCGACGGGCGTCAGGTAAAGCGTCACAACCACCGCAAGGCCGAGACCGCCGACCAGCACCCAGCCGAGCGCAATGCGCGCTTCCGCCCCCGCACCGCTTGCCATCACCAACGGCACCGCGCCGACGATGGTGGCGATCATTGTCATCATCACCGGCCTGAGGCGGATGTTGGCAGCATTCTCGATCGCGGTTCGCACATCCTGGCCACGGTCGCGCAGCTGGTTGGCGAATTCGACAATGAGAATGCCGTTCTTCGCCATGATGCCGACGAGCATCACCAGGCCGATCTGGCTGTAGATGTTGAGCGTATTGCCGGTGAGGATCATCGCAAAGACCGCGCAGGCGAGCCCCAGCGGCACCGTCGCCATGATGATCAGGCCGCTGACGAAGCTTTCGAACTGTGCGGCCAGCACCAGGAAGATGATGACGAGGGCAAAGCCGAAGGTGACGATGAGACCGTTGGCGTTCTCGTTGAGGGTCGCAGCTTCGGCGAGCGGCATGATGCGCGAGCCCGGCGGCAACAGCGGTTCCGCCATCTGCTCGACCATGGTCAAGGCTTCGCCGAGCGCGAGGTCAGACTTCAGCCCCGCCGACAGCGACACGGCGCGAAGCTGCGATTCCCGCGACAGCTGCGGCGCCACGGCCGTTTCCTCGACGCTGGCAATCGTCGACATCGGCACGATCTTGCCGTCGCCGGCCTTCAGGAAGATGTTCTGCAGGTCGGTCGGGTCATTGACTGGATTGGTCGAGGACAGAAGCTTGACCGGGTAAGATTCGCCGTCGACGAAGACATCGACGACGCTGTTGCCGTCGAGCATCGCCTGCAACGCCCAGGCCAGGCCACCGATATCGACGCCCATGTCGGATGCGCGCTCGCGGTCGATGGTGATCGAAAGCTGCGCCTGGTTGGCCTCGTAGTTCAGCCGCACGTTCTCGAAGCGACCGCTGTCTTCCATCTGGCGCACGAGCTTTGCGGCGGCATCGCCAAGCTTGGTGTAGTCGTTTCCGACCAGCGCCACCTGCAGGCCGCTGCCGGCGCCGCGAATGCCAAGGCTGTTGGGCTGCATCGCAAACACCCGCACCGAGGGAATGCGCGCGGTCACCTTGTTGATCTCCGCGACGATCTGCTGCTGGCTGCGTTCGCGTTCGCCCCAGGGCGCCAGCGTCAGCACCATGAAGCCGCTATTGGCCGAGCCGCCCTGGCCGGAGATCGAGAAGATGTTGTCGATCTCGCCGGATTTGACCAGCGGCTGCAACCCGTCCTCGATCCGGCGCATCTGCGCCTGCGCGTATTCGAGCGACACCCCCTGCGGCGCGTTGATGCGCATCATCACCTGCGAGCGGTCCTCGCTCGGCGTCAGCTCCGATTTCAGCGTCATGAAGCCGATACCGCCCATGGCCGTGAAGAAGGCGGCAACGACGAAGACGATCAGTGGCGCATTGAGGCAGCCGCGCAGGGTGACGCGATAGAATTTGGACGCACGCGCGCCGAAACGGCGCATCGGCCCGGGTTTGGAATGGTTCTCCTGCGTCAGCATGCGCGATGCCAGCATCGGGCAGAGCGTCAGCGACACGAAGGATGACAAGAGGATCGAGAAAGCGAGCACGAAGCCGAACTCGCGGAAAAGACCGCCGGTCTGCCCCGGAAGAAACGACAGCGGAATGAACACAGCGGCAAGCGTCGCCGTCGTCGCCAGCACCGCGAAGAACACTTCGAGCGTGCCGTGCACGGCCGCGGCCCTCGGGCCCAGCCCCTCAGCCCGTCGCCGCACGATGTTTTCCAGGACCACGATCGCGTCGTCGACCACAAGACCTGTCGCAAGCACGATGGCGAGCAGCGTCAGGATGTTGATCGAGAAGCCGGCCATGTAGATCGCCGCTACGGTACCGATCAGCGCAATAGGCATGGTGATCGTCGGGATCAGCGTCGCCCGCCAGTCGAGCAGGAACATGTAGATGACGAGTGTGACGATGAAGATCGCCACGACCAGCGCGATTTCCACCTCGTGGATGGCGCCGTTGATGAACACCGCATCGTCGCTGGTGATCCTGAGCTGCGTGCCCTCGGGAAGGATTTCCGTCTGGATCGTCTCGACAACCTTGCGCACGCCTTCCGAAATATCGACAGTGTTGGACTGTGCCTGGCGGATGATGCCAAGGCCGATGCCCTGGCGACCGTTGGAGCGCAGCGCCGTTGAGCCGGTATCAGGCCCGAGCGTCACCGTGCCGATATCGCGCAGCCGGACATTGTTGACAAGGATCAGGTTTTCGAACTGCTCCGGCGTCTGCAGGTCGGCGGTGGCGCGCACCGAAATGTCCTGGCTGGCGCTCGTCAGCTTGCCGGCCGGCACGTCATAGGAGGCGTTGGCAAGCGCCGTCCTGAGGTTTGCCACCGTCACCCCGCGCCCGGCGAGCTTGGCCTGGTCGAGGTCGATGCGGAAGATCTTTTCCTGGTCGCCGTAAACGGCGACGTCGGCGACACCCTCGACAGCGGCGAGCCGGTCGCTGATCTCGTTTTCGACCAGCAGCGTCATGTCTTCCATCGACATGGTGTCGGAGGTCAGCGCCAGGCGCATGATCGGCTGGCTATCGGCATCCGCCTTGACGATGCTCGGCTCGTCGACATCTTCCGGCAACTGGTTGCGCACGCGGCCGAGCGCATCGCGAATGTCGTTCGCCGCCTGGCCGATATCGGTGGTGTCGGAGAATTGCAGCGTCACCCGGCTGCGGCCGAAGGACGATGTCGAGGAAATGTCCTTGATGCCCTGAACGCGCGAGACGGCGCCCTCGACCACCGAGGTCACCTCGCGGTCCATCGTTTCGGGCGCAGCACCATCGAGTGTCGTCGTGACCGATATGACCGGCTGGTCGACCTGTGGCAGCTCGCGGATTTCGATGCCGTTCCAGGCCGCAAGGCCGGCAACGACGATCAACGTATTGACCACCAGCGCGAAGATCGGCCGGCGAATGAAAAGGGCGGTGAAGCCGGTCTTGCCGGCCTCGCGGGCGGTTTGGTGTCCCGGTTCCTTGGCGTCGCTCACTTCACGTCCTCCGCGACCTTCTGCGCGGTATCGCGGCGCTCGCGCCCGGCGATGCGGACTTCGCCGCCATCGCGCAGCCGCTGCACGCCTTCGGTGACGACTTCGTCGCCTTCGCTCAAGGCCGCATCGACCAGCACCTTGTCCGGGTTGCGCTGGATGATCTTGACTGGAACACGCTCGCTCTTGTCGGCGCTCACGCGCCAGACATAGGAGCCGTCGGAGCTCCACTGAATGGCGAGCGGATCGACGGTCGGATAGGTGTCGCCATCGAAGGCCATCGTTACCGAGAAGGACATGCCCGCCCGCAATGTGTCGTCAGGGTTTTCCAGACGTGCCCGCACCCGCAACGTGCGGCTTGCCTGGTCCAGTCGGTTGTCGATGGCATGGATGACGCCGTCGAGCTGGCTGCCCGGCTGGGCGATGGCATGCGCCGTCACAGGCTGGCCGACGACGATCTTGTTGGCAAAACGCTCCGGTACCCAGAAGTCGACGAGGATCTCCGAACGGTCGTCGACGACGGCAATCGGCGTCGTCGTGGTGACGTAGTCGCCGACATTGACCGTGATGATGCCGACGACGCCCTTCGACGGCGCGACGATATCGCGGCGCTTCAAATCGAGCTCGGCTGTCTTGAGTGCCAGTTCGGCGGTCTGCATGGCGATTTCGGCGTCGCGCACTTCGACGGCCGTCACCGCGCGCGCGGTGCTGAGGTTGCGGTAGCGTTCCACCTTTTCCTTTGCGCTGTCGCGCGTCAGACGCGCCTGGTCGGCGGCAATCTTCTGGTCGTCGCTGTCGAGCTTGGCGATCACCTGGCCCTCAGCCACCCTGTCGCCGGAACGCACGAGAATTTCGGTGAGATTGCCGGTGGCCGTCGGTGTCACGGTGACGGAGTGGATCGCCTCGCCATTGCCGATAGCGTTCAGCCGGTCGTTGACGACGGCCGTTGCCGACGGACGCACCATGACGAGAACGGCATCATTGCCGCCCTGCCTGCGTGCGCCGCCACCCTGGCCGCCCTCGCCGCCAGCACCGCCGTCCTGCTTGGAGAGAGCATCGATCAACGGGTGCGAAACACCGATCGCCGCCAGCGTTTCGCCTGCCCCGGGCACGAACCGCACCCAGACGCCGGCACCCACCAAAAGCACAACGGCGCTGACCGCCAGCTGTTTCCAAACCCGCATTCATGTCTCCAAATATGCAAAACACGCTCCAGCGCGGCACGCACCGGCGGAACGTTCCGATTTGCCCCAAGTATCGTTGTTCGGACCTTTGGGGGCAACGACGGAATGCCATCATTACGCAATTGTAATAAAAGCGAATTTGTTGGCGGTATGATGTCATCCGGACCATCATCGCACCAGCAGCAGCGATATCGTATCATTCCCTAGGAAAACACTAGACAATCACCGTTTACAGTCACGGCGACTGAGGTATCCTGCAACCGCCGGCAGCCATTGCCATCAGGTTTCGACCGGTTCTTGAGAGGGGAGCAAAGTCATGTGCGATGCGTGTGTCATGGAATCCGTAAAGCAGAAAATGTTGTCCCGCCGCAGCTTCTTTAAAGCTGCAGCCGTCGGAACGGCGGGCATCGCAGCGGCAAGTGCGGGCATCGCGCCGCCGGCGCTGGCCCAGGGACATGCCAGCGTTACCGACCTCACCCACGAACTCTACGAGGAGTTCCCGACCTTCTTCGGCCAGCAGCAGTTCTT
This sequence comes from Ensifer sp. GW823-FHT05D09, assembly GCF_058795755.1. Lineage (NCBI taxonomy): Bacteria > Pseudomonadati > Pseudomonadota > Alphaproteobacteria > Hyphomicrobiales > Rhizobiaceae > Ensifer > Ensifer sp. GW823-FHT05D09. The sequence continues at coordinate 209,057 of NZ_JBXAIA010000003.1, forward strand.
CCGCGAGGAGAAATTCAACTACGCCAAGGACAAGTTCAACATGTTCGAGCTCCGGGTGAACGAGCACACCGGCACCCATGTCGACGCGCCGCTGCATTTCTCCGCCGACGGCCTGTCCGTGGCCGAACTGCCGGTCGAGAAGCTGGTCGTGCCGCTCGCAGTCATCGACATCCGCCAGAAGGCCTCTGCCGACGCCGATGCCCAAGTGACGCCCGACGACATCAAGGCCTGGGTCGCCGCCAATGGCGACATTCCTGAAAACGCCTGCGTCGCCATGCTCTCGGGCTGGGGCGCGCATCTCGGCACCGACAAGTTCCGCAACGCCGATGCCGACGGCAAGCTCCATTTCCCCGGCTTCCACGTCGAGGCGGCAAAGTATCTGCTGGAAGAGACCAAGGCCGCCGGCATTGCCGTCGACACGCTGTCGCTCGACCACGGCCCCTCGCCCGATTTCGCCACCCACTATGCCTGGCTGCCGGAAGGCCGTTGGGGGCTGGAGGCGGCCGCCAACCTCGACAAGGTGCCGGCCAAGGGCGCGACCCTGGTGCTCGGCGCGCCGAAGCATCGGGGCGGCACCGGCGGCCCTGCGCGCGTGTTTGCGCTCATCTGAACCCGTTTTCCTACCGATCCGGCGGCACGCGCCGCCGGACAATGACCCGGAGACATCATGAGCACCATTACCCCACCCGCCGATCCGGAATCCGACCCGCGCGTCAAGGCCGTGTTCGACGACATCCGCACCACCCGCAAATCGGACTTCATCAACAACATGTGGCTGTGGCTCGCCTTCGATCCGGATCTGTTGGAGCAGACCTGGCGCGACGTCAAGGCAGTGATGGCAACGCCCTCGGCCCTCGATCCGCTGGTCAAGGAAATGCTCTACATCGCCGTTTCCGTCAGTAATGGCTGCGGCTACTGCGCCCATTCCCATACGGCGGCAGCGAAGGCCAAGGGCATGACCGATGCTGAGCATGCCGATCTCTTGCGCGTGATCTCGCTTGCCGCCAGAACCAACCAGTTGGCGACCGCCTTGCAGGTGCCGGTGGACGCCGCCTTCGACAGGACGGCCTGACGACGGCTCGCAGTCGAACTTGATGGAGGATAAGCGGCTTCGAAATCGCCTGTCTTTCCACAGGCTTGGTGCGGCTGGCGCAGAAAACGGAATAAAAGAAGAACATCCTTTCTGGCCTTTCGCCTCCGAATCACTACATTGAGCCGCATGATGAGTGGTTTCGACGACATACCCTTCTTCGACGAAGAGCCGGCCCCGCGTAAGCCGCAGCCGCCGGCAACGGGCGGCATCGCCGCGCGCGCCATGGCAGCGCGCGACCGGCAGCAGCGCCCGGATTATCTCTCCGGCCTCAACCCGGAGCAGGCCGAAGCGGTGGAATCGCTCGACGGCCCGGTGCTTGTTCTGGCTGGCGCCGGCACGGGCAAGACCCGAGTGCTCACCACCCGCATCGCGCATATTCTCTCCACCGGCCGCGCCTTCCCCTCGCAGATCCTGTCGGTGACCTTCACCAACAAGGCTGCGCGCGAGATGAAGGAACGCATCGGCGTGCTCGTCGGCCATGCGGTCGAGGGCATGCCCTGGCTCGGCACCTTCCACTCGATCGGCGTCAAGCTTCTGCGCCGCCACGCCGAACTCGTGGGCCTGCGCTCCGATTTCACCATCCTCGACACCGACGACGTCATCCGGTTGATCAGGCAGATCATTCAGGCCGAAGGTCTCGACGACAAGCGCTGGCCGGCCAAGCAGTTCGCCGGCATGATCGACGGCTGGAAGAACAAGGGGCTCGACCCCGCGCAGATCCCCGAGGGTGATGCCCGCGCCTTTGCCAACGGCAAGGGCCGCGAGCTTTACGCCGCTTACCAGAACCGCCTGCGCACGCTGAACGCCTGCGACTTCGGAGACCTGCTGCTACATCCGATCCGCATGTTCCGCAGCAATCCGGATGTGCTGAAGGAGTATCACGACAAGTTCCGCTACATCCTCGTCGACGAGTATCAGGACACCAACACCGCACAGTACATGTGGCTGCGGCTCCTGGCGCAGCGCCCCAAGGGCGTGCCGCAGAACGTCTGCTGCGTCGGCGACGACGACCAGTCGATCTATGGCTGGCGCGGCGCGGAAGTGGACAATATCCTGCGCTTCGAGAAGGATTTCCCGGGCGCCAAGGTGATCAAACTCGAGCGCAACTACCGCTCGACCGAGCATATTCTCGGCGCCGCCGCCCATCTGATCGCCCATAACGAGGGGCGGCTCGGCAAGACGCTGTTCACCGAACGCACCGACCCGGATGACGAGAAGGTACAGGTGCACGCGGCTTGGGATTCCGAAGAGGAAGCCCGCGCCGTCGGCGAGGAAATCGAGCAGCTGCAGCGCAAGAGCCACAAGCTCAACGACATGGCGATCCTGGTGCGCGCCTCGTTCCAGATGCGCGAGTTTGAAGACCGCTTCGTCACGCTCGGCCTCAACTACCGCGTCATCGGCGGCCCGCGCTTTTATGAGCGGCTCGAGATCCGCGACGCCATGGCCTATTTCCGGCTCGTCTGCCAGCCGGCCGACGATCTCGCCTTCGAACGCATCGTCAACACGCCGAAACGCGGCCTTGGCGACACCACCATCCGCACCCTGCACGACTATGCCCGCGCCCGCGACATTCCCATGCTGGCGGCGGCAACCGATATCATCGAGACCGACGAGCTGAAGCCGAAGGCCCGAAAAGGCCTGTTCGACGTCGTTGCCGATTTCCGCCGCTGGCAGGGCCTGCTCGAAACCACCCCTCATACCGAACTTGCCGAGCAGATCCTCGACGAGAGCGGCTATACCGCGATGTGGCAGAACGACAAATCGGCCGAAGCGCCGGGGCGGCTGGAAAACCTGAAGGAACTCATCCGCTCGATGGAAGCCTTCGAGAGCCTGCGTGGCTTCCTCGAACACGTCTCGCTGGTGATGGACGCCGAGCAGAACGAAAACCTCGATGCCGTCTCGATCATGACGCTGCATTCGGCCAAGGGGCTGGAATTCGACACCGTATTCCTGCCCGGCTGGGAGGAAGGCCTGTTTCCGCACCAGCGCGCGCTGGACGAAGGCGGCCGCTCCGGCCTCGAGGAAGAACGGCGCCTTGCCTATGTCGGCATCACCCGGGCAAAGCACCGCTGCCACATCTGGTTCGTCTCCAACCGCCGCATCCATGGCCTGTGGCAATCCACCCTGCCCTCACGCTTCCTCGACGAACTGCCGATCACCCATGTCGACGTCGCCGAGAGCGAGCAATCCTATGGCGGGTACGGCCGCGGCGGCTACGGCCAGTCGCGCTTCGACAAGGCCGACCCGTTCCAGAACAACTACTCGACCCCCGGCTGGAAGCGCGCCCAGCAGAACCGTTCGGATGCGACGCGCGACAACTGGGGCTCACGCTCCGGCCACGCCGTCGAACGCATCGGCTACGGCGAAAGCGGCCCGCGCAGCCGCACCATCGACGGCGAACTGGTGGCAAAATCGACCAGCACCGAGCCCTCGCGCTTCACCGTCGGCGACCGCGTCTTCCACATGAAGTTCGGCAACGGCAACATCTCGGCGATCGAAGGCAACAAGCTGACGATCGACTTCGACAAGGCCGGGCAGAAGCGCGTGCTGGATGGGTTCGTCGAGAAGGTTTGAAACAAGGCAAAAGACCTTGTCAAAGCTCAGCCACGGCGCTACTAGACCAACATAAAGTTGTGAGAGCCACATGAAATCAGTTGCATTCTTTAATAACAAAGGCGGCGTTGGGAAAACAACGTTGCTATGTAATGTGGCGGCCTTCCTGGCTATTCATCGAAACATGAAAATTTGCGTTATCGACGCAGACCCTCAGTGTAATGCCACACAATACTTCTTTGATGAAAGTGTAATCGAAGAGATATACGGAAACGGTAGTGGCACTATGACAATCCACAAGTTCATAGAGCCAATTTCTCTCGGAGAAGGATATTCTACTGAGTTTGAGGTAATGAGGTCGCCAAAATTCTTGGTTGATGTTGTTCCGGGTGATCCAAGATTGGCACTTACGGAAGATTTGCTGGCTAAGGATTGGGGGGATGCAAAAGGCGGCGGCATCAGAGGGATCAAGACAAATTTGGTGTTCACAGAATTACTGACGCGGCTCGACAAATATGATTATGTATTTTTTGATGTATCTCCTTCACTAGGCGCGTTAAATAGATCAATTTTGCTTAGCGCCGACTATTTTATCAGCCCAATGTCGATCGACATTTTCGCATTGAAAGCATTTGAAAATATCTCCGACTGGATCAAAGATTGGTCGATTGATTGGATTAGAGGACTGGAAAACGTCAAAGACAAAAGTAAGCTACCGAATTTTGAGACTGGGAAGGCGTTATTTATTGGCTATGTAACTCAGCAATACATGGCCAAACGCGACAGCACTGGCACAAGGAGGCCAGTGCTGGCGTATGAAACAATCCGGGCGAGGATTGATAAGGTCATTGAGGACCATCTGCTTGAGAATGGATATCCGCAAAATCCGTTTGAAATTGGTACTGTCCCAAACTTGTTCAGTTTGATCCCAATGTCTCAGAATACAAACACGCCAGTTTTCGAACTAACAAGTAGTGACGGGGTCGTAGGCGCTCATTTCGCCAAAGTCAAAGATGCACGAGAGATATTCGAATCCGTTGCGGATGAGTTGACCAGAAGAATTCAATGATTGATTGGCCCAACCCTTTAATAAACGACTTGGCTCGCCGTCGCGCAATAATTGTTATTGGTTCAGGTGTTTCTCGTCATTCCGTGGGCAATAATGGTGCCCGTCCGCCAACGTGGCGCAATTTCTTAGAGATGGCGCTAGCTGAGTGCCCTGTTGCAACTCCACCTCATATTCAGAGTGCAATCGATGCAGGCGATCTTCTGCATGCGTGCGAATGGTTGAAAAACCGTTACGATGAGCAATGGAATGCTTATTTGCGCAGCAAGTTTCAAGCACCTCAATTTATCCCAGGTGAGATCCATCAGACAATCATTAAGCTTGACGGACGGATCGTTTTTTCTTTAAATTTCGACGATATATATGAGCGAGCGGCAAACTCCATTCAGAATGGATCACATATTGTCAAGCATTACTATGATAACGACATGGCGGAGTTTCTTCGTGGCAACAGTCGCTATATCGTAAAAGTCCACGGATCATTGAATTCTCCAGATAGGCTAATATTTACACAAAGTGACTACGCCAAAGCGAGAATGCAGCACTCGTCGTTCTACCAAGCGTTCGACGCAGCATTGCTGACACATTCTTTGATATTTATAGGGACGGGATATTCTGATCCTGATGTAAATCTGATACTAGAGAACCAAAACTTTAGCTTCCCGAGTAGCCAGCCGCATTACTTTCTAACTAGTGAAAACCAGACGACAGATCTAAAAAATTCTCTTCGAAAGAATAGAAACTTAAAAGTTGTAGAGTATGATCCTATAGACGCCGATCACAGCGGCCTCGTGTCAGAACTCAAAAACTTGGCTGACCTTGTCGAGGATGAAAGACAGCACCTGACGCAAAGCGTGAACTGGTAATCTCTCAAAACAGCTCTGTGACCCACTGAACGCCTGAATGCAAAGGCGCGATCGAAAAGACTGCATGCTGTCGCGTTAGTAGCGTATGGCGACAAACCAAGTGCGGCGAGCCGCATAATAGCAATTTTCGGTGATCCCAGAGACCGCCACGTTGCTCCGTGAAACGACCTGGCGGTAGCGATTAACTGATACTTCTACCAACGTCAGTTGCGTCTGATTTAGAAGTTTCCGGGCCTACAGATGCTCCACGCGCAACCGTCCGCCCCAGCGGTCGTTGAGGTATTCGCAGACGAGCGTGCGGTGGCAGCGGTGCGGCTTGTCCTCGGCGCAGAGCAGGCAGGCGCCCTGTAGTGCCTCCGGCTGCACCTGCTGCTCGATCTTGCGCTCGGCCATCAAATCCAGAAAGTCCCGAGAAAAGGTCTTCCAGTCGCCCTTGTCGGTCTTGTAGGCCTTCATGATTGCTTCGGTCGGTGCGAAAAGCGGCTGGTGCACGTAATCGATGCCGCCGATCCGCTTCAGGAAGAAGGCAAGATCAGCGGCCTTGGCAAAGCCGGCGAGCTGCGAGGTGTTGTGCAGCCTGACATCGACGATCGTCTTGACGCCGGCCTTCTGCAGCCGATCGAAGAAATCTTCGGCCGACGATTTCGTGAAGCCGATCGTCGAAACCTGCACGTTGCCCATGGCGCTCCCCCTGTCCGCGACCCCAGCCCGGCTGAAGCCTAGACCATCTTGCGGTAGACGAGAAAGCCCGACTTCTCCGCCACCTTGTCATAGAGCTTCATCGCCGTCTCGTTGGTCTCGTGCGTCTGCCAGTAAACCCGCGTCGATCCGGCCTGGCGAGCAGCCTCGTAGACGCCTTCGATCAGCGCTGCGCCGACACCCTTGCCGCGCGCAGCCTCGCTGGTGAACAGATCCTGGAGATAGCAGTTCGGGCCGATCGCCGTCGTGTTGCGGTGAAAGAGATAATGGGTGAGCCCAACGAGCCGCCCATGACTTTCAGCCACCAGCGCATGCACCGGCTCATAGCCGTCAAAGAAGCGCGACCAGGTCATCGCGGTAATCGCCGGGTCCAGCGCCGTTGCGCCGGAGCGGCCATAGAAGGCGTTATAGCCATCCCAGAGCGGCAGCCATTGCTCGTAATCATCGCGGGCAATCGGGCGGATGCGAAGTGCGTCGGTCATGTCGGTTCCTGTTTTTGGTTGAGCACGGGCCTTTGCCCGACAGCATCTGCGAATTGTGCGCGCAGCGCATCTTTGAGACTGACTTTTCCCCTGCAATTTGAAAACATTAGGCGCGACTGATGTTGTCGCGAACTGCCTGTCTCAACGATCAGGTGGCGACATGCCTTGGGCAAGCACGATAGGTGGATTGGCGGAACCGAGCCTGAGTGAACCGTGCGCGGCAGACCGACCGGAACCGGTCCGCTAACAGCGCATCTTCATGCCGGACACCGGTCTTTGCGGGCAGAGGCCGTCAGGCGACACGCCGGCCCGTTGACGACCCCCTTGCCATCTGCCCGATGATCTCGTCGACGCCGGTCAGGATCGCGTCGCCCATGAAGGCGATGTTGTCCATCGACCGTTCGCCGGCCTCGTGATGCCCGGCGCCGCAGGCGTCGCGGATGACGATGGGCACGAGCCCGAGATCGGCGCCATGACGCACCGTCGGGTCGATGCCGATTTCCGTAGCAATGCCGCAGATGGCAAACGACGTCAGCCCGAGATCGCGCAGGATGATGGCAAGCGGCGTGCCCTCGAAGGCGGAAAACGTGATCTTGTCGAGGATCGCCTCATCCTCGCGTGGCGCCAGTTCCGGCACCAGCTCGAAGCCGGGCGTGTTGCGCAGGAACCAGGGCCTGACCGCATCCGGATCGTCCGTGCGCTGCCAGGCCATCGCCTGGCGCATCTGGAACGCGCCCATCAGCGGCTTCGGCATCGACAGGTGCCTGAGGAAGATGACGGGATAGCCGCCGGCGCGCGCCGCCTCCAGCACCTTCAGCACCTCGGCCAGGATCGCCGGACCATTCTTGACCTGGTTGGTGATCCCCACCTGCATGTCATAGACGACAAGCGCCATCCGCTCCGGCCGGCAAAAATCGGCAAGCGTTTTCCCAATGTCCCGTGAAACTACCATCATTCCCCTCTTTCGGCCCACCTCCTCAGGCGGCCGTCCCCCACGCTTCAATCAAGCACTGGGAATGTGGCGCGGCGGTTGCAAGGTTTCAATACGGTCCGGATCTGAGGACGGCGGCGGCACCACCGTCTCAAGCGCCCTCACCTTCGCCGTGCCTCGCCTTGCGGAGCAAGGCCATGACTTCCGCATCCGAGGTCTGCTCGAAGTCGCGATAGTGCAGACCGACGGCGCGGAAGAAGGCTGGCGTCGAAAGACAGACGATGGCCTCGACCGACGGGCGCAGGCTTGCGATTGCGCTCGCCGGCGCGACCGGAACCGCCAGCAGCAGGCTGCGCACATCGGCGCGGCGCAGCGCCTGGATCGCCGCGCGGATCGTGCCGCCGGTCGCGATGCCGTCATCGACGAGCACCACGTTGCGCCCCTTTGGCGACAGTGGCTCGCGGTCGCCGAGATAGAGTACCCGCCGCCGTGCGATTTCGGCACGTTGTCGTTCGGCTTCGGCGGCGATGTAGCCGCGTGCCGGCCGGACGAGGCGCACCGCCTCGCGGTTCAGAACCAGCTCCGCCTCCTCGCCATCGACCAGGGCGCCAAGGCCGAACTCCTGGTGTCCGGGCGCGCCGATCTTGCGCACGATCAGCACTTCAAGCGGTGCGTCGAGGTGCAGGGCGATCTCGAAGGCAACCGGCACGCCGCCACGCGGCAACGCCATCACCAGGGGAGCCGACGGGACGGAGGCTGCCACCGCCAGCGCCAGCCGACGGCCGGCATCGGCCCTGTCTTCGAAGAACACCGGTCCCGTGAACATATCGCCTCTCCCGGCCGGCAAAAGGCCGCTTGAACCGTCCCGTGCAAGGTCGTAACCGGCAAAACAACGCACCGTCCGTCAGTTGTCACGCGGCGTCGGTGGACAACCGTTCCAATCACGGCAATCGCTAAAATTGCAGCGATTTTCGCCGGATTTCATTAAGGCGCCAAAGCTACCAATTGACCCTGCATATCTGACTTTGCCGCAAGCCGCCTTCCTCGATTTTAGCACGACAGGCCGTTTCGAAATGAGCTTTCTTCCTGCCTTATCGATCATCTCCCTTTTGGTGATGCTGCCGGTTCTGCTGTCGCTGCGGAAAGGCGCGACGCCAGGGGCTGCGGAGTTCGCTTCAGGCTGTGTAACCACGGCTGTGGCCATGGCGTTGGTGATGGTATCCGGGCTTCCGTCGCTCCAGCCGCTGGCGTTGGTCGGCTATGCATTCCTTGCCATCGCCTGTCTTTTCGTGCTCGCCGGCTTCCGGGCGTTCTTCGCGCTGCCCAGCTGGTGGCCGGCAATCCTGTCGCTCGGTACGACCTTGGCTGCCACCGTTTCGGTTCTGGCCGCATCAGGCTCGCACAGTTTCGCGGCTCGGGCGCTGATCGCGCTCGGCATAGCGGCTGCCGTGTTCGTGATCGCCTCCATTTCCGTCCTGAGATTGCGCACCGCCAGCGACCCGACGGCACGCCGAGCGATCATCATCGGCAGTGCGGTTGCCGGTGTAACGCTTCTGCATACCGCTGCACATTTGCCAGCTGCCACCGTCGACCAGACAGGCCCGGTCGCCGAGGTCGCCTGGAATTTCGCGCTGGCGTCCATGTGGCTGCTCTACATGCCGATCCTTTATCTCGGCGTCGTCCTCATGGCGCATGATCGCGTCATCGCCGAACTCAAGTCCACGATCGCCCGCGACGAGCTGACGGGAGCGCTGTCGCGACGCGCCTTTACCGACCTCGGCGAGCGCCTGCTCGCATCGTGCCTCGCCCGAACGCGCCCGGCCGCATTCCTGTTGCTGGACCTCGATTATTTCAAGCAGATCAACGACCGTTACGGCCATGCTGCCGGCGATGCGGCACTTGGTCACTTCGCCGGTATCGTCACCGCTTGCCTTGCCGGGCGCGGCACTTTCGGGCGCATCGGCGGCGAGGAGTTCGGCATCGTCCTGTCCGATCATACCGAAGGGGAAGCGTTTCTCCTGGCCGAGGAGATCGGGCGCACGGTCCGCGACACGCCGGTTGGCCGCTTTGGCCAACCGATCCGATTGACGGTCAGCATCGGGATTGCCAGTGCGAGCACCGGCGATACCATGACCGACGTGATGGTTCGGGCCGACATGGCGCTCTACGCTTCGAAGGCAGACGGTCGCGACCGCTGCACCATCGCAGGCCGGCTGCAGCCGGATGCGAGCGCCCGCGTGCTGGCCGCTGCCGCAGCCCAGCTTCGTGCTGCCGAAGCCTATTCGCTCACGCCGCAGTTGCTGCGCGATACCGGCTGAACCAGCCTGTCCTGTCAAAGCCTGAACCGCCAGGCCGCCTTGCAGTTTCATCTTGCATTGACCGCGGCAGAACCTATGTGAACGGTGCAATCCACCGGAGGAAATCCATGTCCCGTTCGTTCCGCATCTCGATGCTTGCCGGCCTTGCCGCCCTCGTGACGACCCTCGCCCACGCCGAAACCGTCGGCGAAGTCGGGGTCGACTGGCTCGGCAACGACATCATCGTCGACGCGGTCAGCGACCCCAAGGTCAAGGGCGTCACCTGCCACGTCACCTATTTCGATCGCGGCATCATCGACCGGCTGAAGAACGGCAACTGGTTTGAGGACCCTTCCAACAACTCGATCGCCTGCCGCCAGACTGGCCCGATCGAGATCGGCGACATCGAGCTGTCAAAGGAAGGCGAGGAAGTCTTCCGCTCCGGCCTGTCGCTGATCTGGAAAGACCTGCTCGTCACCCGGATTTACGACCGCAAGAACGACACGCTGATCTACCTTGCCCACTCGCGCGAACTGACCGACGGCTCGGCCAAGATGTCGATCACGACGATCCCGCTCTACGGACAGACCGTCAACTGGCAGGAAGGCAAGCCTGCGCCTTGATCGCGCGTCCCGCTGCCAACCCTTCAGACGATATTGGTTGAAAAACAGCCCCCCGAACCACGTTCCGGGGGGCTTTGTCACTGGCCAGTCCCCACAACTGGCCGAAAGTCTTCAATGTTCAGTACGAGTTAGGAGGGACGATACCCTGGTAGTATTCGCCGTCGCCACCTTGATATCTTTCAAAACTGGGCTGCTGGTAGATGACACGCGGCGGAGCGGTTCTGTAAATGCTGCCGGTCGACATGCGATCAACGGATCCGTTGTCATACATCATCCTCGGCTGCGCCGTTGTCGTGCGCGGCTTCATGGCATGGGCGTCGATACCCTGGTAGTAGCTGTCGGCAAATGCCGGAGCTGCAATACCGGCGACCGCCGTCGTTAGAACCAATACAGCAAGTGAGTTTCTCAGAGACGTTTTCATGACATAACTCCTATGTCGTTTGTCCTTGCACCACCCGGCCTCCGTTCGGGTACGAGCAAGAACGTACCATACACCCACTTGTTCCTCTGATGTAGTTGACGTTTCGCTCACATAATATCGTGCAACCGTGATGGACATTACGCGACTGTAACTTGACCGGTTTGCACGCCAAACGCGTCCGGCGCGGGGTCGGGTCAGCAAGCATCTGAAAGAGTGGAATTTTTCGCAGCCGAAACGGCGCGCGCAAGCGCAGTGCCGCGAGCGATGTCGCCGGAATGATCGGCTATTTCGAGGGAAACCGCTCGCCGTCGCCCAAGGTTCCGCGGAAAAAATAAACGAAAACGGCCCGGAACAATGCTCCGGGCCGTGGCGCAGAAAGATGCGACTGACTGCGATCAGGCCGCCTGGGCCAGCTCGTCAGCAATCACGGTGTCGAGATTGAGGAAGCAGACCATGGTCTTTTCGAGCGCCACGATGCCGCGGCAGAAGGCGCGCTGCGCTTCCGGAATGATTTCCGGTGCCGGCTGCAGATCTTCGCTCTTGATGGTCATCATGTCGGACACCTGCTCGACCAGCAGGCCGACCAGCTTGCCGGCGATATCGGTGACGATGATCGCCGAACGTTCAGACGGTTCGGTCATCTTCATGCCGAGACGGCAGGCCATGTCGATGACCGGGATCACTGCGCCGCGCAGGTTGATGAGACCGAGCACGTAGGGCGGCGTGTGCGGCATCGGCGTCACCGGCGCCCAGCCGCGGATTTCGCGGATCGCCATGATGTCGATGCAGAACTCCTGGTCGCCCAGATGGAACGAAACGATTTCGAGGTAGGCGCCGGACTGCTTGATAGCGTTGGACATGATCAGAATTCTTCCCAATTCTCACCGGAGGCCGAAGTCGATGGCACAGAGCCCGGTTGGTTGCCGAATGCGCCCGCAAGCTTGCCCATGAGGGCCTTGGCGGGGGATGGAGCTGGACGCGAGGTCGATTTTGCCGAGGCAAGGTTGCGCAGGGGCACGGCCCTGTCGGTGCCCCTGGGCACCAGCCTTGCAGATACCGGCGTCGATGCCGGCGACGCTGTCGTCTTCGTCTGAACGGGAGGCGGCGTTGCGGACTTCACGCCGGAGGTCGCCTGCGAAGGCGCGCTGGAGCGCATCGAAGCGTGAGCGGCGCGGCCTTCGTGGAACTGGCCGACGAGCTGCGTCAGCTTTTCCGCGTCCTGCGCCAGCGTGTGGCTGGAGGCGTTCGTCTGCTCGACCATCGCGGCGTTCTGCTGGGTCATCTGGTCGAGCTGGCCGACGGCCGTGCTGATTTCGTTGAGCCCGGTCGACTGCTCGCGCGCCGCCATGACGATGGAGCTCATGTGTTCGTTGATGCGGGCGACATCGACGCCGATGCGGCCGAGCGCTTCACCCGTCGCCTGCACCAGCCGGACACCGGTGCCGACCTCGTTGCCGGAGCGGCTGACGAGTGTCTTGATATCCTTCGCGGCACCGGCGGCGCGCTGCGCCAGTTCGCGCACTTCCTGTGCCACCACGGCAAAGCCCTTGCCGGCTTCCCCTGCCCGCGCCGCCTCGACGCCGGCGTTCAGCGCCAGCAGATTGGTCTGGAAGGCGATCTCGTCGATGACATTGATGATCTTGCCGATCTCTTTCGACGCATCCTCGATGCGGGCCATGGCGTCGATCGCCTCGCCGACGATCCGGCCGGATTCCTGCGCATTGGTGCGGGTGTCGTCGACCATGCGGCTCGCCTCTTCGGCGCGCTGTGTCGCCGTGCGCACGGTCACCGTGATCTCGTCGAGGGCTGCGGAGGTCTGCTCCAGCGAGGCTGCCTGCTTTTCGGTGCGGCGCGCCAGGTCATCGGCGGCGCTGCGCATCTGGCGACCGTTCGATTCGATCGAAAGGGCGTTTTCCTTGACGTTGAAGAGCACGTCGCGCAGGCGCTCGACCGTCTGGTTGAAGTTGCGGCGCAGCGTGTCGAGATTGCCGTCGAAGGGCCGGTCGATCGTCACGGCCAGATCGCCATCCGCAAGCTGCGTCAGCGCCAGGCCGAGGCTGTCTACGGCCGCCTGGATGCGGCGCACCGCTTCGTCGCGCTCGCCCTGCTGCTGCTCGCGCTCCTTCTCGATCTCGCGGCGGCTGGCCGCCGCATTCTGCTCGAGCGATTGTTTTTCGATGGCCGACACGCGGAAAAGATCGACCGAGCGGGCCATGACCCCGATCTCGTCACCGCGATCGAGCGCTTCGACCTTGGAGCCGAGCTCGCCCTTCTGGATGCGCTGCATGCTGTCGCGAAGCCCGAGGATACCGCGGCGAAGCGTCGAGCCGTGGAACCAGAGCAGGCCAAGCAAGGTCGCCATGGCGAGCAGGCCGGCGGCTGTCTGGAGCAGAAGCGCATCGGCCGAAACGGCGCGCGCTTCGTCGACCCGCGTCTGGACCAGATGGGTTGCAGCCTGAGAGAGCTGTGCCAGTGCAGCGCCCAGCCGTTCGCCGGCCCCGTCGATCGCGTCGTCGATCTTGCCGAATTCTTCCGTCGAGGCCTTGCCTTCGACCAGCGCCTTCAGGTCGACACCGATCGCCTGTCGAAGTTCTGCCAGATCCGCGTCGAAGGTGGAGAGCGCGTCGGCACGGCCAAGCAAAGTCGCCAGCGTCTTGATATCGGCCTTGCTCGCCTCCAACAGACCGAGCGTGGTCGCAATGCCGGCGGCACGTTCCGGATGCACGACGCCTTCGTCGCGGTCGACGATCGTATCCATGGCGTTGAGGACGAGGTTGGTGGTGGCGAGCCGCATCTCATCGACAGTGGTCAGGCCACGTTGCGCGGTGATCGCGCCGTTCAGCGCCTCGTTCGAGCGCATGTCTTCGTACCAGCCGACGCCAAGCACCGAGCCGAAGCCGACGAAGGCGGCACCGGCAAGCGTTGCGAGCCGCTGGCTGACGGAGAGGTTCTTCTTGAAAGGAGCAGACGTTGCGGTCATAGAGCAGTCCATGGTCACGGACCTGCCCAAAGCCAGGCGAAGTCCTCCGTTAAAATCGATGCGGAAAGCCGGGCTCGATCAAACCGGATGACGTCATGTCATGTAGAGGTGAAGCACTTCACCCGCGTTGTCGAAACACTGGCAAACAGACCTTAAGCATTCGCTAAGACGGGCACGCAAGTCTGGGGACAAGCGCGGTTCACCACCCCTTCCCCGCGCAGTTTCAGATGCTATGATGGGGCCATGAACACGAAACCGCAGAGATCGATCCGGCTCCCGCTGCTTGCAGCTGTCGCGATGACGCTCGCCGTCGTGTCGGTTCTTGCATTCCGCGGCTGGATGGCGAACGGCGCCGACATGTTCCTGGCGCTTGCCCAATCCGGCCTTGCCTGGTGCCTGTGACCTGATGAAGCCGACCGCCTGAGCATTTCCAGGAAAAGTCCGAAGCGGTTTTCGTCTGGAAATGCGTCAACTTGCCTGCGGCAATTCTCCCATTTGCGCGGCCGCGATGGAGACGGTATCAAAAGCCGATCAACCTGATAGGGCCGGCTCAGGCCCCAACAAATCGGTAGCACGCATGAAAACCATTCGCATCGCCCTTTGGGCCGCTGTCGTCGTCATGGCCGGCGTTCTCGGCTGGCTGACCTACGAGATGACCCAGTCGAAGCAGCAGGCCGCCTCCGGCCCCTTCGGCGTGCCCTTCACACTGGTGGCGCAGGACGGCAAGGAGATCACCGAAAAGGCCTTCACCGGCAAACCGACAGCGCTGTTCTTCGGCTTCACCCATTGCCCGGAGGTTTGCCCGACCACGTTGTTCGAGCTGAACGGCTGGCTGGAAAAGGTCGATCCGGAAGGCAACAAGCTGCAGGCCTATTTCATCACCGTCGACCCCGAGCGCGACACGCCTGACATTCTCGGCCAGTACGTGTCCAACGTCTCCAAGCGCATCACCGGCATTTCCGGCCCGGCCGAAAAGGTCCTGGACATGGTCAAGGGCTACCGCGTCTACGCCAAGAAGGTGCCGCTCGACGAGAAGCAGCCTAACGGAGACTACACCATGGACCATACGGCGTCCGTGTTCCTGCTTGACGCCGACGGCAAATTCTCCGGCACCATCGCCTATGAGGAGAACCCCGAGACGGCGATCAAGAAGCTCGAGAACCTCGCCAAGGGCTGAGGACGGCTCCAGCCTCAATCGAATGCTTTTCTTTTGCAAGCGCCGGCATCGCCCGGCGCTTTGCGTTTGCCCGGCATTCATGCTAGCGGCGGGGGCTTGCAGCGCCGCGCGCCAGAACGGGCGCGCGAAGATTATGCAGTGTCAGCCGAAGGACAGAGCCTTGAGCGAGATCAGACTTTTCGTCACCACCACCGAGAAGCAGGCGGAAGCCGTGCTCGACCGCTTGAGCGAGGTTTTCGGCGAAGAGGATTTTGCCATCGGCACGACGGAAGTCGACGAAAAGCGTGATGTGTGGGAAGCCTCGATCTACATGATGAGGGTTGATGAGGAAGGCGTGAACGAGCGCCTGACCGAGGCGCTGGCCGATGGCTTTGCCCATCTCGCGATCACGCGCGAAGTGCTGCCGGATATCGACTGGATCGCCAAGTCGCTCGAGGGGTTGGCACCGGTGCGTGCCGGCCGCTTCGTCGTGCACGGCTCCCATGATCGCGACAAGGTCCGCACCGGCGAAATCGCCATCGAGATCGAGGCAGGCCAGGCCTTCGGCACCGGCCACCACGGTACCACCGCGGGCTGCCTCGAAGTGCTGGCGACGGTCGCGCGCACCCGCACGGTGCGCAATGTGCTCGACCTTGGCACCGGCAGCGGCGTGCTCGCGATCGCCGCCTGGAAGCTCCTGCACGTGCCGGTGCTTGCCACCGACATCGACCCGATCGCAACCCGCGTCGCCGAGGAAAACGCACGGCGCAACGGTGTCGTCACCGGCATGACCTTTGCGACCGCCCCCGGCTTTCACTCGACCGCCTTCAGCGGCAACGGCCCGTTCGACCTGATCATCGCCAACATCCTCGCCCGCCCGCTGATGAAGATGGCGCCGCAGCTGACCGCCAACCTCGCGCCCGGCGGCTCGGTGATCCTCTCGGGTATTCTCGCTGAACAGCGCTGGAAAGTGCTTGCCCACTACAACGGCCAGCACCTGCGCCACGTGCGCACCATCTGGCGCAACGGCTGGGTCACGATCCACCTGGAGAAGTAATTTCGGCTTTTTGCCAGCGCGTGCGCAGCGGCCCCTCATCCGCCTACCGGCACCTTCTCCCCGCACGCGGGGAGAAGGCATCTGTGGCACCGTACCGCCACGTCATTACCTTCCCGCGCACTGGCGGTCTTCGAGCCAGGGCTATGCGCAGAGACGTCCTGTCGTCCGATAAACAAGCATCTCAGCCCACCGCCTTCCGCTGCGCCAGCCATCGCGCACGTCCCCTCGCCCCGCCTGCGGGGAGAGGGCTAGGGTGAGGGGCATTCGCAAACCACAATGAGAGCCGGCATCGCACGGATGCCCGAAGGAAAAAGCGATATCAACGCAACCGTCGCGCCTGATGCGCTTCGCGCGCACACACTTTCAAAACCCGGAAAAACGAAAAGGCCGCCACGTCCATCATGACGGGCGGCCCTTCGAAACAAAGGCGATGCCAGGGGCATCGCCTGCTGGTCGGCTTGAGACCGACCATGCCCGCGAGCCTGAGGAGGAGGAGCGCTCGAGCGGGCGTCTACCGTTCCGAAATTGACCACCCTTGAGGGAGGAGGAGAACAGAATGATCAACTATTCTCGGAACTGCAGGCTTTTGAACCACCGGATGTTCGTCCGTGTTCGTTGAGGCGGCTTATAAACTATTATTCCGATAGAGAAAGCGGCTTCTTGGCATAGGAGCCATGCACAAAGCGCATATGTATGGTAAATGAGCAATTGCCCTTTAATTCTGTGCACGCCACGCGGCACACTTGCCCGGCAGGAAGTCGCCTCTTTCCTCATAAGGGTCGTTTCCGCTAAGATCGCGCATCTTTCCCGCGGTTCTCCGCCCAATTTACCGGAAATCCCTCATGTTTCAGTCCTTTGAAGTCACCTCCACGCCGCAGTTCGGCAAGGAGCGCACAGAAGCGTTGCGCGCGTCCTTCGCGAGCCTCGGCATCGACGGCTTTCTCGTGCCGCGTGCCGACGAGTTCCAGGGCGAGTATGTGCCGGCCTCGTCCGAGCGGCTTTCCTGGCTGACCGGCTTTACCGGGTCGGCCGGTATCGCATTGATCACGCAGAGTCAGGCCGTCGTGTTCGTCGATGGACGTTACGTCACCCAATTGAAAGAGCAGGTCGACGGGCAGGTCTTTACCGGCGGCGACCTGATCGGCGAGCCGCCGCATCTGTGGCTGGAAAACAACGGCACCAAGGGCTTCAGGCTCGGCATCGACCCGTGGCTGCACACCGGTGCTGAAGTGCGCCGCTTGGAAAAGGCCCTTGCCACGCTCGGCGGCTCGCTGGTCTTCCTCGATCACAACCCGCTCGACCGCATCTGGACCGGACGCCCGGCCGCGCCCCTTGGCCGCGTCTCCATTCAGCCGATCGAACAGGCCGGTGAACTGGCCAAGGACAAGATCGCGACCATCGCTGCCGGCCTCGGCAAGGCCGGCGCCGGTGCCGTGGTGCTGACCGACCCCTCGTCCGTCGCCTGGACCTTCAACATCCGCGGCACCGATGTACCGCACACGCCGCATCCGCTCGCCCGCGCCATCGTCCATGCCGATGGCCGCGCCGAGATCTTCCTCGATAAGCGCAAGACCGGCATCGAGCAGGAAGCCTATCTCACCCAGATCGCCGAGATCGCAGCACCCTCGACCTTCGACGACCGCCTGAAGGCGCTCGGTGCTGCCGGCGCCGCCGTGATGCTCGACCCGGACCTCGCTTCGTTTGCCATTTCCGAGTTGATCCGCGGCAACGGCGGCAAGGTAGTCGAAGCCGTCGATCCCGCCCGCCTGCCCCGCGCCCAGAAGAACAAGGCCGAGATCGAGGGTTCCACCCGCGCGCATCTGCAGGACGGCGCTGCCATGGTCGAGTTCCTCGCCTGGCTCGACAGGGCCGAACCCGGCACGGTCACCGAAATCGGCGCCGCCAACCAGCTGGAAGCCGCCCGCGCCACTGTCGGCGAGCGCATGCAGAACCCGCTGAAAGACATTTCCTTCGACACCATCTCCGGCGCCGGTTCGCATGCGGCGATCATGCACTATCGCGTGACGACCGACACCGACCGCGCCATCGAGGCCGGAACCATGTTCCTGATCGATTCCGGCGCGCAATACATCAACGGCACCACCGACATCACCCGCACGGTCGCGATCGGCGCGGTGCCGGAAGAGCAGAAGCGCTTCTTCACCCTGGTGCTCAAGGGCATGATCGCCATCAGCACGGCGCGTTTCCCCAAGGGCACGCGCGGCGTCGACCTCGACCCCTTGGCCCGCATCGCGCTCTGGAAGGCGGGTGCTGATTACGCCCACGGCACCGGCCACGGCGTCGGCTCCTATCTCTCGGTGCATGAGGGCCCACAGCGCATCGCCCGGCTTTCCACCCAGGAGCTGCTGGCCGGCATGATCCTTTCGAACGAGCCGGGCTACTACCGCCCCGGCGCCTTCGGTATCCGCATCGAAAACCTGATCGTGGTCCAGCCGGCCGAAGAGATCGCCGGCGGCGACTTGCCCATGCTCGGCTTCGATACGATCACCTATTGCCCGATCGACCGCCGCCTGGTGCTGCCGGCGCTTTTGACCGACGAGGAACTCGCCTGGTTCAACGCCTACCATGCCGAGACGCGCGAAAAGCTGATGCCATTGTTGGTCAGCGACGAGACCCGCAACTGGTTGAAGGCAGCAACCGAGGCGCTGAGCCGCTAAGCCGGAATACGATCAGAGACAAAACGAAAACGCCGCGGTTCATCAGAACCGCGGCGTTTTCGGTTTGGATGCGGGACTGCTCGCCTACAGCACCAGGTGGCGCAGCAGCATCACCACCACCCAGCCGATGACCAGCATGCGCAGGGTGGACAGGTTGAGCCCGAGCGCAATGGCGAAGGCGACGAACATCGAGACCGCCACGTCGAAGCCGCCATAGACGAAGGCGGGCGCGACCAGCGTCGTCAACACTGCGGCCGGCACGGCATTCAGCGCCGCCTCCAGCCGCGGCGGGATCTGCTTCATCTGGGTGATGAGCACATAGCCGCCGATGCGGGTGACGAAGGTGGCAACGGCCGCCGCGATGATGAGATAGACAAGGTTGAGGTGCTGCGGATCCATGGCTCAGGCCTCCTTCTCGATGGCGACGGGCGGTGCAGCCACAGTCTCGACCGGCGGCAGGCAGGCAGCGAGCAGCACACCCGCCAGCGCCCCGATGCTGACATGCCAGGGCGAGCCGACGAAATGCATGCCGGCAACGGATGCGACGGCCGAAACGGCAACGATCGGCAGGAAGCGGTCGCGCTTGCGAAAGCCCATGACGAGGCCAAGGAAATAGATCGGCAACAGCACGTCGAGGCCAATCGCCTTGGGGTCGCCGATCATCTGGCCGAAGATCGCGCCCAGCAGCGTGTTGAAGATCCAGGGGAAATAGATCACCAGCCCGAAGCCGAGATACCAGGGGAAGGTCACCGGCAGGCCGCGCTCGCCGCGTTTCTCGGTCTCGGCATATTGGGGATCGACCAGCAGGAAGAAGGCGAAGAATTTCTGGATCGGCGTGAAATGCCGGATGTATTTGGCGATCGAGGCGGAATAGAGCACGTGGCGGAAGTTGACCGCGAACACCGAGAGCACCACCAGCCAGGGCTGGACGTGGTTGCCGAACAGCTCGATGCCGACCATCTGGCTCGCGCCGGCATAAACCGTCGCGCTCATGAACACGGTATCGGCGATGGTAAAGCCGTTGTCGACCGCAAGCGCGCCGAACAGCGCGCCGAACGGCGAAGCCGCCAGCATGATCGGAAAGCCGCCGCGCACGCCCTCCCAGAATTCGTCTTTTCTCATGGGTTCCTCCCGCGGCGCCTTGTCTCGGCGCCCGCGGCATGCTGCCTTAGATCGAGATCGATCCAGGCCACATGCAGCATTTCAAACTTGGTGTAACGGCCGTCGCGCGCCTTGGTGCTCACGGCTATCGTCCTGTGCCGGACAGATAGGCGCTTCGCCCCTGCCCAACAATTCAATTGCGCTTATACAATGATTGAATTTTATGATGCCTGGCGGCTGCAGGCTTGAACGAAATGCGCATGAGGTCGGCAAACGCTGGCGTTTCGTTGCCGCCGACATCCCATGTCCCGACAACCGTCAGGTCAACATGAGGTCAGCCTGAGGCCCATCCGGGATCACCCCGGTGGGATGGGGCGCAGGCCGCATCGACCTGCCCCCTTGTCACAAGCGCCGTGCTTTCATTCGGCACGGGCAAAGTCGCGTGAAGGCGGAGCGCCTTAGCGCTTGACCTGGAACGTATGTTCGATGCCCGGGAAGCTGCGCGCCTTCACCTCCGCCGCATATTCCTCGGCCGCCTTGGAAATCGCCGGAGCCAGCTCGGCGAAATGCTTGACGAAGCGCGGCTTGAAGTCGTTGAACAGGCCGAGCATGTCGTCGGAGACGAGGATCTGGCCATCGCAGGCCGGCGACGCGCCGATGCCGATCGTCGGCGAACGCAACTCGCCGGTGATTTCGCGCGCAACCGGCTCGACCGTGCCTTCAACGACGATCGCAAACGCACCGGCATCATCGATCGCCTTGGCGTCGCGGCGGATCTTCGCCACTTCCTTCTCGTTGCGGCCGACCGAGCGATAGCCGCCGGTGGTGTTGACGAGCTGCGGCATCAGGCCGACATGACCGAGGACCGGAATGCCGCGGCTGACGAGGAAATCGACGGTCTCGGCCATTTCGGCGCCACCTTCGAGCTTCACCGCGCTACAGCCGGTTTCCTTCAGGATGCGGGCGGCACTGCGGAAGGCCTGTTCCTTGGATTCCTGATAGGAGCCGAACGGCAGATCGATGACGATGCAGGAGCGCTCCGAACCGCGCATGACCGCCTGGCCATGGGCGATCATCATGTCGAGCGTGACGCCGACGGTGGTATCGAGACCGTAGAGCACCATGCCGAGCGAATCGCCGACCAGCAGGAAATCGACATGCGGATCGAGCAGCCGGGCGATCGGCGTCGTATAGGCCGTCAGGCTGACGATCGGGCGTTCGCCCTTCAGCGCTTCGATGCTGGCGGGGCTCAGGCGGCGTTTCGAGGACTGTACGCTCATTCTCAGGCAACCTTTGCAAAACGTGCGGATTTGGACGCAATCACGCGGTTATCGAGCAGCTTCGTCGTGCCGAAGCGGACGAAGAGCAACAGGAGGACCGGCTTGTTGCCGACCTCGTGAATGGTTTCGAGCGTGTCGGGGTCGCGCAGCGCCACGACTTCGGGCCGTGCGAGCGGCTCGGTCGAGAGAAATGCGATAACCGCCTTTTCCACCTCGGCAGCGTCGGTGATGCCGGACGCCACCAGCCGTTCGGCCTCGGCAAGCGCCTTCGGCACGATGGCCGCCGCCCGGCGTTCTTCTGCCGTCAGATAGACATTGCGCGACGAACAGGCGAGCCCGTCAGCCTCGCGCACCGTCGGAACGCCGACGACGGAAACCGGCTGAGCGAGATCTTCGACCATGCGGCGAATGATCTGCAGCTGCTGGAAATCCTTCTCGCCGAAATAGGCTCGGTCCGGCTGAACGATGTTGAACAGCTTGGTGACGACGGTCGAAACGCCGGCAAAGTGGCCAGGACGCACCGAGCCTTCGAGCTCGGAACCGAGCTTCGGCACGTCGACGACCGTTTCCATCGGGCGCGGATACATGTCGGACACGTCAGGCGAAAACAGGAAGTCGACGCCACCCTGCTCCAGCATCGCCTGGTCGCGTGCGAGATCGCGCGGATACTTGCTGAGATCTTCGTTGGGGCCGAACTGCAGCGGATTGACGAAGATACTGGCAACCACGACATCGTTGTCTTCACGCGCGCGTCGCACAAGTTCCATATGGCCGACATGAAGATAGCCCATGGTCGGCACGAGCCCGACCGTTCGGCCTGCACGGCGGTGCTCGGAAAGGGCTGCGCGCAGCTCGGCAATGGTGGTGATGGTCTTCAAATCCGGACCCTCCAATCCGCGAAGGCGCCGATCGCGCCCCGCCCCGCGGCATATGGCGCTTGGCCCGCTCCGCGAAAAGGCAATTGCACAAAATTTGGCTGCAAACCTCTATCTTGTGCAGCGCAAAAAGACAAACGGAAATGGTGCCGCTGCGAATGGGAACAACCCGGTCATCGACGTCGCACCGGCCAGACGCAAAAGTGCGGTATCGGTCCGATGAACTTGCGCCCCCTTGGCACGCTGAGGCTCACTGAGCCGCAGACGCTGGCACCCGCCAAGGTGGATCGAGCCTGTTGGTTCCGGCGAAATAGAGCACAATACGGTTACCGGCGGGATCAAAAACTTCGGCTTCCCGCCAGCGCCAGCTTTTGTCAGCAGGGCTGCTGGCAAACAGGATGCCGGCCTCGATCAGCCGGCTGACGGTCAGATCCAGATCATCGCACTCGAAATAGACGGTGGTCCCACCCGCCGTCGCCTCGCCCTGATGCAGCGAAAATGAACTGCCTCCGTCAGGGCAGACGAAGCGCACATAATGCGGCCTTGCATCGACGATCGGCTCCAGGCCGAGTTTCCGGTAGAATACCCACCCGGCATCGAGATCGGGCATCGTCACCGTCACCTGGTTCAAGCGCATGATGTTTCCTCATGTCAAAGGCCCGCGGCCCGGTTCCTCCTGTCTCGCAGCACCCCTCAGCAGGGTCTGGAGACCACGGAACATCGGTCAGAAACATTCGCGGTGCAAATGATAAGCGCCCTGCCGGAAACCGTTGGTCCGAAGGGCGGCAAAGCCGGCAAAGTTCAGTGTGTCGCGCCGAAAAAATCGGCGCGACCCGCGGGATTGGGCAGAGATCGGCTCCGGGGCCCCCTAGCCGAACTTGACGAGATTGATCGCCGGCAACGGCCCGCCCGGAAACTGCGCGAGCTTGGCCCCGACCGCAAGCGACCCGAGATCGATACCGAAGAAGCCGAGCCGGTCGATCAGTCGGGCAACGTCGGCCTTTGCGCTCTCGTCGTCACCGGAGAAAAACAGCACGCGGCTGCCGCCTTCTGCCTCCGGATCACCCGAGATGAGCTGTGCCAGCAGATGGTTGAAGGCCTTGACGACGCGGGCGCCGGGCACGAGGTCGGCGAAGATCTTGCTCGACAATCGGCCGTCAAGCTCGGCCGGCTTGAACAGCGGCGCCTCGATCGGGTTGTTGGCGTCGATGGCGATGCGACCGTTCCAGGCTGGCAGGCCGGCAAGTGCTTTTGGCAATTTCGACCAGTTGACGGCAACGAGCACGATGTCGGCGCTTGCCGCCTCCTCCCGCGTGCCGGCGGTGATGAAGGGCGAAAGTTCATCTGTCAGCGCCTTCAGGCTTTCCGGCCCGCGGCTGTTGGCGATGGTTGCAGGGATCGACGCTTTGGCGAGCGCCCGGGCGAAGGCCGACCCGATGTTGCCGGATCCGATAATACCGATGGACATGGACATTCTCCTTGGTACGCGCCGCTGGTAGCAGCCGATTTCTTGGGGCTGCGGCGACGCTGATCAGGGTTGAGGAGTGTTGACGGGGCGCCGACCGGCACACCCGTTTCTCATCGACGTGGACCGGTCAGGCGGTAAAGCCGCCGTCGGCAACGATGTCGGCGCCGGTGACGAAGGCAGCCTCCGGGCTTGCCAGATAAGAGACGACGCTGGCGATCTCCTCCGGCTTGCCATAGCGCCCGATCGCCATGCCGGGACCGACGATCTTGGAGACGGGTCCGCCGTCCGGGTTCATGTCGGTATCGGTCGGCCCCGGATGCACCGTGTTGACGGTGATGCCGCGAGGGCCGAGATCGCGCACCAGGCTGCGGTTGAAGCCGGCGACCGCACCCTTGGTCAGCGTGTAGAGCGAGGCGGTTGGAAAGGCGGCGTAACGCACCATCGACGAGCCGATATGAATGACGCGGCCACCCGGCTTCATCCGGCGCACGGCCTCCTGCGTGGCGACGAAGACGCCGGTGACGTTGACGGCGATCATGCGGTTGTAATCGGCGTCGGTGATCTCGTCGATCGGACCGCCCAGCGCAATGCCGGCGTTGTTGACGAGGATATCGACGCCTCCGAGCGTCTTTGCCACCTCGTTGACAGCGGCGCGCACCGCACCGGCATCGCCGGCATCCGCCCTGATGGCAAGCGCATGGCCGCCCGCAGCCTCGATCTCCGAGACCACCGCGGCCGCCTTTTCCGGCGAACCGTGATAGGTGATGGCGACGGCCGCACCGTCGGTTGCGAGGCGCTTTGCGACGGCGGCGCCGATCGAGCGCGAACCTCCCGTCACCAACGCCACCTTGCCTTCCAGCGTCTTTCTATTCTCGGTCATGACATCAACTCCTTCAGCGTTTCGATGGAGTGGATATTGCCATTTCATTCCGCCAGCATAAGCTGGCAATCGCTTTCATCATCTTCAACGATTGCTTGAATATTCGACCATGGAAACCCTTGCCAATCTCGAATCCTTCGTGCGCAGCGCCGAACTCGGCGGCTTTTCCGGCGCGGCGCGAAAACTGGCGCTGACGCCGGCAGCGGTCAGCCGCAACGTCGCGATGCTGGAGCGGAACCTCGGCGTTCGCCTGTTTCATCGATCGACGCGTAAGTTGACGTTGACCGAGGAAGGCGAGCGCTTCCTCGCTTCCATCCGTGACAATCTCGAGGGCCTGCAAAACGCGATCGCTGGCATGTCGGCCGAAGGCGGCGCACCCGCGGGCCTGCTCAAGGTCAGCCTCAGCCCTACCTTCGGCATCGATCACATCCTGCCGCTGGTGCCGGCGTTCCTGGAGAGATATCCGGCTGTCCGCCTCGACTGGCAATTCGATAACCGGCAGGTGGATCTGGTAGCCGAAGGTTTCGACGCGGCGATCGGCGGCGGCTTCGAGCTTTCGCCCGGCATCATCGCGCGGCCGATCGCACCGGCGCACATCATCGCGGTCGCCTCGCCCGCCTACCTGAAGAAACATCCTTTTCCGCTGGACCCTTCGGGGCTCGCCGACCTTGATGGCATCGTCATGCGTGCCAGCGGCACCGGACGCATCCGCCACTGGACGATGCGCAACGTGAGCGGCGATGAAATGAGCGCCACGCCGCGCGAAACCCTCGTCGTCAACGACCCGACCGCCATGTGCCGGGCGGCCCTCATCGGCCTCGGCGTGACCCTGATCGCCGTTCCCGATGTGCTCGGCCACCTCGAAAGCGGCGCCCTCGTGCGGCTCGTTCCCAAATGGTATGCCGATGCAGGCCCGATCTCGATCTACTACGGCAGCCGGACGCTGTTGCCGGCAAAGACCCGTGTCTTCGTCGACTTCATCGCCGAGCATTTCAAACGCCACCGCCTCGCCGAGCGCTTTGCCGGCAGCCTTGGGTGAGCCAGGAATTCTTGAAAACCGCTGATTGCGCACCACCTCAGCACGGACACATCGCATTCCTCAAAAAAATGTCTGACCGGCTGTCGGCTGCGTGTCCAGCCGTTCGTCCTAGTAATGTCCAACCAAGAAAATCCCTTATGAGGAGCATTCCATGCGCATGATTTTTGTGAACCTGCCCGTCAAGGACCTGAAGGCGTCGCGGAGCTTTTTCGCGGCACTCGGCTATACCTTCAACGAGCAGTTCTCCGACGACACGGCCGCCTGCACGGTGATCTCGGACAACATCTTCGTCATGCTTTTGACCGAACCGAAGTTCCGCAATTTCATCACCGGCGAGATCAGCGACACGTCAAAGGGCACGGAAGTCATCACGGCGCTGTCAGCTTCAAGCCGTGCCGAATGCGACGACCTGCTCGCCAAGGCGCTCGCCGCCGGCGCCAAGCCCTGGAAGCCGGCCATCGATTACGGCTTCATGTACGGCATCAGTTTCCAGGATCTGGATGGCCACGTCTGGGAATACATGTGGATGGATATGGCAGCCCAGCAGCAGGCCTCCTGATCTAACACTATGCCCCTGCCTTGCGCCCGCCGCTTCCTGCGGCGGGCGTTTTTGTGTGATCGAATGGCCGCAGCACCAGCCGAAGCCGTCGCTCGGCGGCCATTTCTGGAAGAAGTTGCACCGGAAATCCGATAGTTGGGGAGCGGATACGAATGGCAAGCGAATGATAGCCAGCGCTTGCAAGCATGTAGAAAGAGGAAGCCCCATGTCCACGACTGTCGAAGCCAAGCATTGGTCCAAGGTCGAGCTTTTGCACGAGACCGTGCGCAACCCGAACATCCACGTGCGCGGCACCAACAGCTATTACAGCAACGCCTGGACCGGCTCTTTCGAAGAGAGCGTCGTTCGCTACCTCTATGGCGACGACTACAGCCTGAAGGCCTGGGAGCCGCAATGGCCGATCGACCAGTTGCGCATCGGCGACTACGTCGCGATCGGCGCCGAGGCCGTGATCCTGATGGGCGGCAACCACACCCACCGGACCGATTGGGTGAGCCTCTATCCCTTCCTCGACGTCATCGGCGAAGCCTATATCGGCAAGGGCGACACCGTCATCGGCGATGGCGCCTGGATCGGCATGCGTGCCATGATCATGCCGGGCGTCACGCTGGGCGAAGGTGCCGTCATCGCATCCGGCGCAATCGTCACCAAGGATGTGGCGCCCTATACCATTGTTGCCGGCAATCCGGCCCGGCCGGTGCGCCAGCGCTTTTCCGAAACCGACATCGAGACGTTGCTCGGTCTCGGCATCTACCAATGGGAGAAGGCGAAATTCGAAGCGCTACGGCGCTTTATCTGCGCCGACGACATTTCCGCGCTGAAAGCCGCATCAGAAGCCTACGATCGAGAGCAGGCGTAACCACGACGCCTGCCGGTCGCGCCTGATCGGCAGGCATCAGAGCGTTTCCAGTCTGAACGACCCCGCGGAAACGCTCTATCTCCTTGTTTTACGCATGTCTTGACGAAAAGCCGCTTCGCACTTTTCCTGGAAATGCATCAGCCCGCGATTAGCGCCAGCCACTCGTCCTCGTCCATCGTCTGCACGCCAAGCTCTCGCGCCTTGTCGAGCTTGGAGCCCGCCCCCGGGCCTGCGACGACGATATCGGTCTTCTTCGACACCGAACCTGCCACCTTGGCGCCAAGGCTTTCTGCCCTGGCCTTGGCCTCGTCGCGCGTCATCTTTTCGAGCGAACCGGTAAAGACGACGGTCTTGCCGGCGACCGGGCTATCGCTTGCAACCGGCTTTTCCGCGTCTTCAGGCGTGACCTCCGCAAGCAGCCGCGTCACCACTTCGAGATTGCGCGGCTCCTTGTAGAATTCGACGATGGCGCGCGCGACCACTTCGCCGATCCCGTCGATGCTGTTGAGCTCGTTCCAGGCATCGCCGGTAAAGCTGCCGGCCTCGCCCATGGCCGCACCGAAGGCCTCATAGGTGCCGTAGGAGCGCGCCAACAGCTTGGCCGTGGTCTCGCCGACATGACGGATGCCGAGCGCATAGATGAAGCGGTTGAGCGCGATCGAGCGCCGCGTATTGATCGCATCATAGAGCTTGCGCACGCTGACACGGCCGAAGCCGTCGATATTCTCGAGCTTCGTCAGCGATGCCTCCTGGCGCTTCTCCAGCGTGAAGATATCGGCGGCCGTGCGGATCGACAGCGTCGGATCCTCGCTTTCGAAGAAAAACTCGATCTGCTTGGAACCGAGACCCTCGATGTCATAGGCATTGCGCGAGACGAAATGCTTCAAATGCTCGACCGCCTGCGCCCGGCAGACGAACCCGCCGGTGCAGCGGCGCACTGCGTCGACCTTGCCGGACTTCTCGTTGATGTCGCGCACCGCATGGCTGCCGCAGACGGGGCATGTCGTTGGAAAACGATAGGGTTCGCTCCCCTCCTTGCGCTCGTCCATGACAACATCGACGATCTGCGGGATGACGTCGCCGGCGCGCTGGACGATGACCATGTCGCCGATGCGGATGTCGCGGCCCTCGCGAATCGGCTCGCCTGAGTTGCCGAGCCCCTTGATGTAATCCTCGTTGTGCAGCGTGGCGTTGGTGACGACGACACCGCCGACGGTGATCGGCTCCAGCCGTGCGACCGGCGTCAGCGCGCCGGTGCGGCCCACCTGGATGTCGATGGCCGTCAGCCGCGTAAACGCCTGCTCGGCCGGGAACTTGTGCGCTGTCGCCCAGCGCGGCGAGCGCGAGCGGAAGCCGAGGCGGGCCTGCAGGTCGAGCCTGTCGACCTTGTAGACCACGCCGTCGATATCGTAATCGAGATCCGGACGTTCACGCTCGATATGGTGGTAGTGCGCCAGCAGTTCGTCGGCGGACGAGATCCGCTGCATCAGCGGGTTGACCGGGAACCCCCAGGCCTTGAACGCTTCCACCATGCCGAACTGGGTATCTGCAGGCATTTCCGACATCTCGCCCCAGGCATAGGCAAAGAACCGCAGCTTGCGGCTGGCCGTCACCTTGGCGTCGAGCTGGCGCAGCGAGCCTGACGCGGTGTTGCGCGGATTGACGTAGAGCGGCTTGCCGAGTGCTGCCATCTCCGCGTTGAGGGCGGCGAAGTCCGATTTCCCCATGTAGATTTCACCGCGCACCTCGACAATCTCAGGTGCGCCAGCCGGCAGCGTCTGCGGGATCATGCCGATGGTGCGGATATTGGCGGTGACGTTTTCACCTGTCGTGCCGTCGCCACGGGTCGCGGCCGTCACCAGCTTCCGGTTTTCGTAGCGCAGCGACATCGAGAGACCGTCGATCTTGGGCTCGGCGGTAAAAGCGATCGAGTTGTCGGGCAGTTGGCCGAGGAACCGATAGACGGACGCCACGAAATCACGCGCATCCTCGTCGGAAAACGTATTGTCGAGCGACAGCATCGGCCGGGCGTGGACGACCGGCTGGAACGTGACCGAGGGGGCCGCCCCCACCTTCTTCGACGGGCTGTCCTCGCGAATGAGTGCCGGGAACCGCGCCTCGATCGCGTCGTTGCGCCGTTTCAGCGCGTCATAGTCCGCGTCCGTGATCTCTGGCGCGTCGTTGCCGTGATAGAGCGCATCGTGACGGGCGAGCTCGGAGGCGAGAAAAGCCAGTTCCCCGGCAGCTTCCGTTTCGGTGAGGTTCTCGACGGGTTTCAGTTCACTGGACATGCGCGACGACTCCGGATTGGGAGTCGTTTTTTAGAGCAACTGCCGGGAAAGAAAAGAGCGACCGCGAGCAAGCTCCCCTGATCATCCGGCGGAAACGACACTTGGCGAGACATCGGCGCAGCGGCGGATCTCCAGTTCGCACCAACGTTCGTATCGCTTCTGGTAGCGGGCGCGTATCACCTCCAGATCCTGCCGGTGAATGCCGCGTCGGGTGTAGATCCATTTGCCTTCGGCAAGGCCTCGCATGACACGACCGACCGGCTCCAGCCCGAACATCTTCAGGATGGCGGCGCCGCCCTTGTCCCAGCCGATGCCGTAGAGGTCGATACCTTCAGGCGGAAACTCCTGGTACTCCAGGATCGCCGACACCGTCGCCCAGACAAGAATGCCGTTTTGCCGTCGGCGTTCGCTGCGCATGGAATCAAGCAGGTAGCTCAGATTAAGGATGGTGGCGAGATAGACCACCTTGGCCTTGCGCGCCTTCGGATGGGCAAGCAGCCCGTTGGCAAGCAGATCGTCGAAGCCGTAGTCGCCTTGCAGGAACAGCTTGAAGTGGTTCTTCTCGAAGACGTAGTAGTCGGTGAAACCGAAGATATGGTCGTCCGAATCCTGCAGGCAGATCAGGCTGTAGGGATCGGAGAAGAAGGCCTTCATATCCTCCTCCGGATCGATCGCGTCGCTCTGGAAGACATCCTGCGCCTTGCGGATCACATCATAGGCAACCGCGGTCGAAGGCGGGATACGAACCAGATACGGACGCTCGTCCTCCATGCTGGAACGCAGAAGGCCGGGCGGCTCGATCCAGCCATCGCTTTCCTCCGGCAATTCGATGCTGCGCAGACCTGAAAGCCGCGCGACCACAAAAGGAAGGACCGCGGTCGCGCCGACCACTGTCAGGATACCAAGCACTCCAAGCTGTTTGTCCGCTTCCTTTATCGTCAGGATGTAACCGACGAAGGCGAGCGAATAGATCACGATCAGCTCTGGATGCTTGCGCATCTGCTCCAGCCGAAGCTGAAGCCGCTGCTGTAGTCTCTCCCACATGCGCTATGCCGCCCGCTATTCCGCCAAAGACGAATAAAAACACGTACGCGGAGGGCCCGGCAACCTGGCGAGAAGACGTAGGAGCCTTAACCGTTGCCGGACAGCAACCTTGCGGCAGCCGCCCTCGCCTCTTCGGTGATCGAGGCGCCGGCGAGCATGCGGGCGATTTCCTCCGTGCGGGCCTTGTCGTCCATGCGGGCGACGCGGGTCGAGATCATCTCGGCCTTCTCGGCCGATGGCCCCTTGGAGATCAACAGATGCGTTGCCGCGCGTGCGGCCACCTGCGGTGCGTGAGTGACGGAAAGCACCTGCACCGTGCCGGAAAGCCGCTTCAGCCGCTGGCCGATCGCATCGGCAACCGCGCCACCGACGCCGGTATCGATTTCGTCGAAGACGAGTGTCGGCGCCGAGCCGCGGTCGGCAAGCGCCACCTTCAGCGCCAGCAGGAAGCGCGAAAGCTCGCCCCCGGACGCCACCTTCATGATCGGCCCCGGCCGGGTGCCCGGATTGGTCTGGACATGGAATTCGACGAGATCGATTCCGTCTGCGGTCGGCTGCGCGGCGTCGCTCTGCACTTCCACCATGAAGCGGGCGCGCTCGAGCTTCAGTGCCGGCAGCTCGGCCATGACGGCGGCCGACAGCGCCGAGGCGGTGCTTTGGCGCTTGTCGGACAGCGTGCGCGCGGCAGCGTCGAAGGCCACCCGTGCAGCGCCCACCTGCGCGTCGAGCTGCTTCAGTTTCTCTTCACCGGCGTCGAGGTCGGCGAGATCGGAAATCATCCGGACGGCCAGTGCCGGAAGCTCGGCGACCGGCACGGAATATTTGCGGCTGGCGCCACGAAGTGCAAACAGGCGTTCTTCTACCCGCTCCAGCTCCTTCGGATCGAATTCGGTGTTGCGCAACGCCCGCTCGACGGCCATCTGAGCGTCGGAAAGCTGGTTGAGCGCGCCGTCGAGCAGCTCGACGGTTTCTTCGAGCAGGCCGGGCGCCTCATGGCTCTTGCGCTCGAGCCGGCGCACGAGAGAGGCGATAAGCGGGACAGGCGAGCCATTGCCGTTCAGGAATTCGGACGCTTCGTTGATGTCGCCGGCAATGCGCTCGGACTTCATCATTCGGGCGCGCTTTTCGGCGAGCTCATCCTCTTCGCCGTCGCGCGGATTGAGTTTTTCCAGCTCTTCGACCGACGAGCGCAGATAGTCGGCCTCGCGGGCCGCTGCCTCGACGCGCTCGCGGTGTTTCTTCAGCCCACGCTCGGCGTCCTTCCAGGCACGATAGAGACCGGAAACCTGTTCGGCCTCGTCGGTCGTGCCGCCGAAGGCGTCGAGCAGCGTGCGGTGGGCGTCGATATCGACCAGCGCCCGGTCGTCATGCTGTCCGTGGATTTCGACCAGCGTCTGGCCGAGCTGCCGCATCAGCTGCACGCTGACCGGTTGGTCGTTGACGAAAGCTTTTGTGCGGCCATCGGCCGACTGCACCCGACGGAAGATCAGGTCGCCGTCATCGTCGATGCCATTGTCGCGCAGCATCAGCCGCGCCGAGTGCCCCATCGGCACGTCGAACACCGCCGTCACCTGCCCCTTGTCGGAACCATGACGCACCAGCGAGCCGTCGCCGCGCCCGCCAAGGGCGAGCGACAGACTGTCGAGAAGAATGGATTTACCCGCGCCGGTCTCACCGGTCAGCACGGACAGTCCGGCCTCGAACGCCAGATCAAGCCGTTCAATCAGGACGATATCGCGGATCGAAATCTGGGCGAGCATCCGGGGTCAAATCTTCCGTATCAGGCGCCGATCAGCTTCTTGCCTGCGCGCGCAATCCAGGAACTTCCGCTTTCGCGTGGCTCGAGACCACCCGACTGCAGCAGCTTGAACGAATCACCATACCACTGGCTGTCAGGATAGTTGTGTCCGAGAACGGCGGCAGCGGTCTGCGCTTCGGAGGTCACGCCCATGGCGTAGTAAGCTTCGACCAGACGGGCCAGAGCCTCTTCGACCTGGTTGGTATTGGGATACTGCTCGACGACCGTGCGGAAACGCGACACGGCGGCGAGGTATTCCTTGCGCTCGAGATAGTAGCGGCCGACTTGCATTTCCTTGCCGGCGAGCTGGTCGCGGGCAAAGCGGATCTTCGACTGCGCATCCTCGACATATTGCGAGTCCGGATACCTGTCGACGACGGCCTGCATCGCCTCGATCGCCTTGAAGGCCGGCTTCTGATCCTGCGTCACCGCCGGGATCTGCTTGGTATAGGCAAGGCCCTGGATGTACTGCGCGTAGGCAGCATCTTCGGACTGCGGATAGAGGTTGAGGTAACGACCGGTGGCGTTGATCGCCTCCTGGTACTGACCGTTGCGGTAGGAAACGAACGCGTTCATCACCAGCGCCTTGCGGGCGTATTCGGAGAACGGGTGCTGCCTGTCGAGCGCTTCGAACTTGCGCGCCGCCTCGCCGGTCTTGCCGGCATTGAGGTTGGCAAGACCCTGGTTGTACAGCACTTCCGGCGGATCGGTCTCGGCCGTCAGCTTGGTGATGTCGATATCGGGATCGTTCTGGCAGGCGGTAATCAGGGCGCTGCCGGCAACGGCCGCGACAACCACGGCGAACACACGCGCTGACTTCTTCAAATCAACAGAAACTGCAAGAACCATCGGATATTCCCGTTCCATTCTGCGGGCATGGACCCCGCCAGACATGCGCTTTTAGAGCAAGTTGCCTCAAGACCGCAACGTCATGATCGGTGATTCATGCAAATTTGTGGCGGCGCCGACATGAAAATGCCGGCCTTTCGGCCGGCGACTGGAGGAGAGTGTCCTTTTGTTGTTATGCGGACCAGGGCGCGAAGCCCGGAACTGCAACCGCAACCATGTCGCGCGCACGGGTGCGCTGGCGTGGTGTGGCGGTTTCGACAACCTCGTAGGCCGAGGGATCGCTGAGTAGAGCCTTGAGCGCATTTG
Source organism: Ensifer sp. GW823-FHT05D09 (assembly GCF_058795755.1). Lineage (NCBI taxonomy): Bacteria > Pseudomonadati > Pseudomonadota > Alphaproteobacteria > Hyphomicrobiales > Rhizobiaceae > Ensifer > Ensifer sp. GW823-FHT05D09. The sequence goes on from NZ_JBXAIA010000003.1 coordinate 242,308, forward strand.
CGTTCATCTTGTGACCACCGCGGTAGGAACGGTAGCAGCCGATGAACGGCGCGCCGGCAAGCGACAGGTCGCCAACAGCGTCGAGCGTCTTGTGGCGCACGAATTCGTCTGTGTAGCGAAGGCCTTCGACGTTGATGACCGAATTGTCGTCGGAAATCACGACCGAATTTTCGAGCGACGAACCCAGCGCGTAGCCGGCCGCCCAGAGGCGCTCGACGTCGCGCATGAAGCCGAAGGTGCGGGCACGCGACAGTTCGCGCTTGAACACCGAAGGCGTCATGTCGCCCTTCCAGGCCTGGCGACCGATCAACGGGCAATCGAAATCGATCTCCACCTCGAAGCGCATGCCGTCATAGGGCGTGAACTCCGACCAGGACGCGCCCGATTCGATTCTGACCGGCTTGATCACTCGGATGTAGCGACGCTTGACCGCAAGCGCACGAACGCCGACCTGTTCGATCGCGTCGATAAAGGGTTCTGAGCTGCCGTCCATGATCGGCATCTCGGCGCCGTGAACCTCGATGGTGAGGTTGTCGAGGCCGAGCGCGTAGATAGCCGCCATCACATGCTCGATCGTCGCGATCGAGGTGGCCGGCGACATGCCGAGAACAGTGCAGAGATCGGTATTGCCGACCTGCGAGGACACCGCCTTGAATTCGCTCAGGCGACCGTTGGAAAGAACGCGCTGGAAAACGATGCCCGCATCGGCTTCGGCCGGATGGAAGGTGATTTCCACCTCGGCGCCGGAATGAACGCCAATTCCCTTGAGCGTTACCGGGCTAGCAATCGTGGTCTGAAACCCGAGCAATTCGATTCCCATTCTCGTCGTCACTTTCAATACCTATGGCCCCAGGGCCCAAACATCAGGCGGATGCAGCGGTTTTCAGGGCACAAGAAAGGCGCCCGAGAGTTTCGACACAAAGGTCGGAACTCTGCGTTTCGAACAGACAGCGCGTGATCGAATCGCATGCATCCCCAATTCCGAGTTTGAAAATAGAGGTTCTGAGGCACCATTCCAAATCACTGTTCGTTTCGCTTTGTTACGCATTTGCGACGGACGAGGCAACCAAAGCAACCTATTGAAAAAATGACGGAAATGCAAAAATGCCCGGGCGTTAGCCCGGGCACTCGGCAAGGTGAAGGAACGGGCCTTCAAGATCAGTTCGATTGACGGCGCAGGAACGCCGGGATCTCGAGCTGATCATCTTCGTGCGAGCGCGCCTGCGGTGCGGCGCGACCGTGATCGTCAAGCTGGCCGCGACGCGGCGCATAGAGGCTGGCTTCGGGCGACAGCGGACGGCGCTGCTGGGAAGCGGCAGCCGGCGCACCAGCCGTCATGTCGGCGGAGACGCTGTGGCTTTCCTTTTCGCGCAGGCCGAGCGAGCTGGTGATGCGGTTCAAGAGGCCCATCGGGCCGCGTTCTTCCGGCATCTGCGGCGCCGGCTGGGCGCGCTGGTCCATCTCGGCCTTCACGACCGGCGGGAAGTCTTCGACCTTCGGCATGCGAACCGGCTCGGCCTGCTGGCGGATGACCGGAGCGATCGGTTCCTGGCGCTGAACCGGCTGCGGCTGGGCCTGTGCGTGAACCGGCATTTCGACCGGACGCTGAACCGGGGCCGGCTGGCGCATGACAGGAGCGGCCTCTACCGGTGCAGCACCGGCAAAAAGCTTGCTCTGGGGACGGAAGTCCTCATGGGCCTGCTGCATCGGTGCTGGTGCCTGGGTGGCGGCACGGGTCGCGATATCGAGTTCGCGTTCCATTTCCGCTTCGCGGATCGCAAGCGCGATCTGGTCGACGGAGTTCTGCTGCTGCACCGGCTGGGCGACCGGCTGCTGAACCGGAGCGGGCTGGTGGTGGGCAACAGCCGGCTGCTGGGCCGGAATGGCTGCCGACGGGCGGATGATCGGCTTCTGGGCTGCTACCGAACGAAAGTCAGCCGAACGACCGGCTACCTCCGCGGCCGTGCGATCGATGCCGGTCGCAACGACCGATACGCGGATCAGGCCTTCGAGTTCTTCGTCGAATGTGGCGCCGAGGATGATGTTGGCGTCCGGGTCGACTTCTTCGCGGATGCGGGTTGCCGCTTCGTCGAGTTCGAACAGCGTCAGGTCGCGACCGCCGGTGATGGAGATCAGCAGGCCCTGCGCGCCCTTCATCGAGGTTTCGTCGAGCAGCGGGTTGGCGATAGCAGCTTCGGCGGCGGCCATTGCACGGCCCTCGCCCGAGGCTTCGCCGGTGCCCATCATGGCGCGGCCCATTTCACGCATCACCGAGCGGACGTCGGCGAAGTCGAGGTTGATGAGGCCTTCCTTGACCATGAGGTCGGTGATGCAGGCAACGCCCGAATAGAGGACCTGGTCGGCCATCGCGAACGCATCGGCAAACGTCGTGCGGTCATTGGCGATGCGGAAAAGGTTCTGGTTCGGGATAACGATCAGGGTGTCGACCGACTTCTGCAGTTCGGCAATGCCCTGGTCAGCCAGACGCATGCGGCGCTGGCCTTCGAAATGGAACGGCTTGGTGACGACGCCGACGGTCAGGATGCCCTTGTTGCGGGCGGCCTGTGCGACGATCGGGGCTGCACCGGTGCCGGTGCCGCCGCCCATGCCGGCGGTGACGAAGCACATGTGGGTGCCGTGCAGGTGATCGATGATCTCGTCGATGCACTCTTCGGCAGCCGCACGGCCGACTTCCGGCTGCGAGCCGGCGCCAAGACCTTCGGTCACGGCGACACCCATCTGGATGACGCGCTCTGCCTTGGTCATGGTCAGTGCCTGCGCGTCGGTGTTGGCAACGACGAAGTCGACGCCTTCAAGACCCGCGGTGATCATGTTGTTGACGGCATTGCCGCCGCCGCCGCCAACACCAAAGACGGTGATGCGGGGCTTCAGCTCCGTGATATCCGGCTTCTGCAAGTTGATAGTCATAGTACCCGTTCCTTCTGTTTTCTGGCCGCCTTGCCGAGCCGACCAAATCCTTGAAATTCCAACTTTGTCTTCACCGGGCGCCGTCCCTGTTCGGCACCCGCGTTACTCAAAAACTTTCCTTCAGCCACTGGCCCATGCGGGCGATGCGGCCGTTGCCGTTGCCGATCGACGAAAACATGCCGCCATGGGTCGCATGTGTTTCGAGGTCGGCGACCTGCGGATAGATCATCAGGCCGACGGCCGTGGAGAACGCCGGTCCCTTGGCAGCAGCCGGCAGCCCGGAAACGCCGAGCGGACGGCCGATGCGAACGTTGCGTGCGAGGATGCGGCGCGCCGCTTCCGGCAGGCCGGTCAACTGGCTGGCGCCACCGGTCAGGACGATGCGCTTGCCGACGATCGGGCTGAAGCCCGAGCGCTGGATGCGATCGCGGATGAGTTCCAGCGTTTCCTCGATGCGGGCACGCACGATCCGCGATACGAGCGCGCGCGGCACATGGGTCGGCTGATCGCGGTCGTCCTCGCCGATCGGCGGGACCGAGACGATGTCGCGCTCGTCGGCGCTGTTGGGAAGTGCCGAACCGTGCACGACCTTCAGCCGTTCAGCGTCTTCGATGCGGGTCGAAAGACCGCGCGCCAGATCCGTCGTCACATGGTGGCCGCCAAGGTTGACCGCGTCCGCATGAACCAGCTTGCCGTCGGCAAAGACCGAGATCGTCGTCGTGCCGCCGCCCATGTCGATCGCGGCACAGCCGAGTTCGACTTCATCGTCGACGAGAGCCGCCAGACCGCTGGCATAGGGCGTCGCGACGATGCCTTCGACCGAGAGATGCGCTCGGTTGACGCAAAGTTCGAGATTCTTCAGCGCGGCCCGCTCGGCCGTCAGCACGTGCATGTCGACGCCGAGAACGTCGCCGAACATGGCGAGTGGATCACGGATGCCGCGCTCGCCGTCGAGCGAGAAGCCGGTCGGCAGCGAATGCAGGATGGCGCGGTCGGAGCGCAGCGACTGCTGGCCGGCGGCCGACAGCACCCGCTTCAGGTCGCTGGCGTCCACTTCCTGGCCACCGAGATCGATGGTCGCGGTGTAGACGTCGCTCTGCAGGCGGCCGGCGGAAATGTTGACGATCAGGCTGTCGATTGTGAGGCCCGCCATGCGCTCGGCCGCATCGACGGCGAGACGCACGACGCTTTCGACCGCATCGAGATCGGCGACGACGCCGTTCTTCACGCCGCGGGATTTCTGGTGGCCGATGCCGATGATCTCGACGCTATGCGTGCGATTGGGCAGGATCTGGCTTTCGGCGCGCGGCGTAAGCCGGCCGATCATGCACACGATCTTGGTCGAACCGATATCCAGCACCGAGACGACATGAGACCGCTTCGAAGAAAGCGGCTTCAGGCGCGGCAGGCCAAAGCTGGAGGAACCGAACAAACTCATATCCGCCCCTCTTTCTTCTTCTCCGTCTCCTGCGCCTTCAACATCTTGTCCCTCGCCTTCAAGGCAACTTCGCGCCGGCTGACCGCACCCGGCGTCAATTGAACTGTGGTCCGATCTTCCAGCCTGAGATCGACGGCTGCGATGTCGCGCTCGAGCAACTGATGCTGGCTTTCCATGTCGGAGAGAACCTGCATCGCGCGGGCGACATCGTGTTCCGGCAGCTTGACGACGATGCCGTTATCGAGCCGCAGGTCCCAGCGACGGCCGGCAACTCGCACGAAGGCCTTCACCCGCGAGCGGATTTCAGGCCAGCGGGAAAACTCGTCGTAGAAATCGGCCGCCGCCGTCTCGGCGTCACGACCGACGAACAGCGGAAGCGCCGCAAACTTGTTGTCGCGCAGCGGCGCGATCGCGCTACCGCTTCGCTCGATCAGCGACAGGTCGGAACCGTGCTGCCAGATGCCGAAGGCCTTGCGCTCGGTGAGCGTCACTTCGATTGTGCTCGGGTAGACCTTGCGGACGGTCACGCCCTGAACCCAGGGCAGTTCGGCGATCAGCTTGCGCGCCTCGATGATGTCGAGCGCCACAAGCGACGTCGTGCCGTCAAGGCCGAGCTGCTGAAGGATATCGATCTCGGATGTCTGCTCGTTGCCGGAGACGCGCACATCCTCGATGGCAAAGCCGGCCGCGGTCGTCGACGCCTGCGCGACGTTCTGCGTGTGACCGCCGAGCGACATGCCGTAAAAACCGGTGGCGGCAAAAAAGGCGATGGCGGCAATCGTGCCGGTGTGGGCGGGAAAGCGGACACGGCCACTACCGAGGCTGACCAGGAAGCGCACGGCCTTGCGAAGCGGACGCGGCAGAACGCGTGCGCCATCCGCCTCGGCGGCAACTGCGCCCAGCGGGTCACGAACTCTCTTGCCCCTTTTGCCCCTTACCGCAAGCACGAAGCGTCCTCCACCATCCACGTCAGAAACTCGCCAAAGCCAAGGCCCGCATGCTGAGCCATTTCAGGCACCAGGGAGGTCGGGGTCATGCCGGGCTGGGTGTTGATTTCCAGCCAGATCAGTTCGCCTTCACCGGAGCCACGGTCGTCGAAGCGAAAGTCGGATCGGCTGACGCCGCGGCAACCGATTGCCTGATGCGCCTTCAATGCGAGTGTTTGTATTTTTTGGTAAATATTTGGTGAAACCTGTGCCGGAATGACGTGTTGCGAGCCACCTTTTACGTATTTGGAATCGTAATCGTAGAAGGCGTGGCCCTGCGGGATGATTTCGGTGACGCCAAGCGCCTTGTCGCCCATGACGCCGCAGGTGAGTTCGCGACCGGCGACATAACGCTCGACCATGATTCGGTCGCCATAGCGCCACTCGCTGGAGGTCACGACCTGCGGCGGGTGCGACTGATCTTCCTTGACGATCACGACGCCGAAGCTCGAGCCCTCACAGACCGGCTTGACGACGTAAGGCGGCTTCATCGGATGCTTCGGGCCAAATGCCTTGCGATCCATGACGAGCGCTTCAGCAACCGGAATGCCGGACGCGGCAGCCACATGCTTTGCCTGCGCCTTGTCCATGGCGAGCGCCGAGGCCAGCACGCCGGAATGGGTGTAGGGAATTTCCAGATATTCGAGGATGCCCTGGATCGTGCCGTCTTCGCCGAACGGACCATGCAGCGCATTGAAGGCGACGTCGGGGCGCAGCGCGCCAAGCACAGAGGCGACGTCGCGCGCGACGTCTACACGCGTAACGCGGAAACCTTCCGCTTCCAGAGCATCGGCGCACGCAGCCCCGGACGACAGGCTAACCGGTCGTTCCGAAGAAAATCCGCCCATAAGGACAGCTACATGCTTGCCGTTCATTCATACCCCCGAAAATACGCCACTATCGCAGCGCTTGCTTGCGTCTGGCTTGTTCCGGCATCGCGAGTCGCCGGTGGCCATTGGGGGCACTAGAGCGGCATTATAGTTAATGAACCGTTTACTTTTATTAACCTTAGTCGGGAAACGATCGGCAGCGGCGCGCGAAAACGCAGTGAATACAACACTTTCCGGCGCGAAATCAGCGACTTGCCGCGACCTGCTTACACAAAACACAAACTACTAAAAAATGAAGGCCCCGCACCAGTTCGATGCGGGGCCTTAGTGATTGGCGGCATTTTCAGCGGAGCGCCAAGCGTCAAACGTGATGGGTGAAGACGCCGAACAGCTCAGATTTGCTGCACGATATTCTTGTCAGGCCAATTTCTCCTTAAGGGAATTATGCGCGAGCGATACCTCGTCTTCACCGACAATCTTCCAGACGATACCGGCGATCGCCGCACCGACGATGGGAGCCAGCCAGAAGAGCCAGAGCTGCGAAAGCGCCCAGTCGCCGACGAACAGTGCCTGCCCCGTCGAACGGGCCGGATTGACCGACGTATTGGTGACCGGGATCGACACCAGGTGGATCAGGGTCAGCGCCAGGCCGATGGCGATCGGTGCGAAACCTGAGGGCACGCGGCCGTGGGTGGCGCCGAGAATGATGAACAGGAAGAAGAAGGTCATCACCACTTCCATGACCAGCGCCGCGGTCAGCGAATAGCCGCCGGGCGAATGTTCGCCAAAGCCGTTGGCGGCAAAGCCACCGAGCTGGAAGTCCGCCTTGCCGCTGGCAATGACATAAAGGACGGCAGCCGCGACGATCGCACCCGCCACCTGGGCGATGATATAGCCGACCAGGCTGGACGCCGGAAACTTGCCGGCAACGGTCAGGCCAACGGAAACGGCCGGGTTGAAATGCCCGCCTGAAATGCCGCCGACGGCATAGGCCATGGTGAGAACGGTGAGACCGAAAGCGAAGGAGACGCCGAGCAGGCCGATGCCGACCTCAGGAAAGGCAGCTGCCAGCACCGCACTGCCGCAACCGCCGAAAACGAGCCAGAATGTACCGAGAAATTCCGCAGAAAGCTTCTTGAACATGCACTCTCTCCCGAAAACCGAAGCCCATTGCTTCTGTCGGCCAGAGTTTGCCACATTTTGATTCCGGTCAACCCCGGTTGCGGCGGGCCGCCAGCGCGCGCAAAACACGAAATCGGACACGGCACACGCGCTGCAGTGCCTATTTCGGCGGCAACGAATCCCTCCATCCACCGAAGCCATGCAGCCCCGGAATAATGCTGCGTCACCCCAAGGATTCGTTCGCACTTCTTACGAATTCAGGGTTTCATCGTGCGGAAACTTGCGTTAAGACGCCCGAACCGCCTCCCAAGACGGCATGACATCCATATCAGGAACGACAACAATGACAGACGCGACACCCTCCCTGTCGCCGAAGGATAGCGCGTTGCAGACGCCGGCAGTGAACTCCCCTGCCCGGGTGCTGTTCGCCAGCCTCGTCGGCACCACCATCGAATTCTTCGACTTCTACGTTTACGCCACCGCAGCCGTGCTGGTCTTCCCGCACCTCTTCTTCCCGACGTCGGACCCGACATCGGCGATGCTGCAGTCCTTCGCCACCTTCTCCATCGCCTTCTTCGCCCGGCCGTTCGGCGCGGTGATCTTCGGCCATTACGGTGACAAGGTCGGCCGCAAGGTGACGCTGGTGGCCGCCTTGATGACCATGGGCATTTCCACCGTCGTCATCGGTCTTCTGCCGACCTATGCCTCGATCGGCGTCGCAGCCCCGCTGCTGCTGGCCCTTTGCCGCTTCGGCCAGGGCCTCGGCCTCGGTGGCGAATGGGGCGGCGCCGTGCTGCTCGCCACCGAGAATGCGCCGGAAGGCAAGCGTACATGGTATGCCATGTTCCCGCAGCTCGGCGCGCCGATCGGCTTCATCCTGTCGGCCGGCACCTTCCTCATCCTCGGCGAAGTCATGACCGACGAGGCCTTCCTCGCCTGGGGATGGCGCGTGCCCTTCGTTGCCAGCATTCTGCTCGTGATCGTCGGCCTCTATGTCCGCCTGAAAATCACCGAGACACCGGAATTCCAGAAGGCGATCGACAAGCACGAGCGCGTGCAGGTTCCGATCGCGCAGATCTTCCGCTTCCACAAGCGCAGCCTCGTGCTCGGCACCTTCGTGGCGCTCGCCACCTTCGTCCTGTTCTACCTGATGACAGTGTTCTCGCTGTCCTGGGGCACGGCCAAGCTTGGCTACTCGCGTGAGCAGTTCCTCGTGGTGCAGATGACCGGCGTGGTGTTCTTCGGCCTGATGATCCCGGTCTCGGGCATCCTGTCGGACCGCTACGGTCGCCGCCTGGTGCTGATCGTCACCACCATCGCCATCGGCGCCTTCGGCCTCGTCATGGCCCCGCTTTTGGCGGGCGGTCTTGGCGGCGCCTTCCTGTTCTCCATCCTCGGTCTCGGCCTGATGGGGCTCACCTATGGTCCGATCGGCGCAGCCCTTGCCGCCCCGTTCCCAACCTCGGTGCGCTACACCGGCGCGTCGATGACCTTCAACCTCGCCGGTATCTTCGGCGCGTCGCTGGCGCCCTACATCGCCACCTGGCTCGCGACCAACTACAGCCTGGATTATGTCGGCTACTACCTGCTGGCGGCCGCCGCGATCACGCTCGTGTGCCTGGTCCTGTCCACCGAGGAAGAAGTCTCAGCCTGATAATGGATTGGCTGCGACTTCGCAGCCGGCCACAAACAAGAAGAGCCGCAGCGGCAACGCTGCGGCTCTGTGCATTGATCCCGGAGTTTGAGGTGGCCAACCCCTCTCCTCCCGTCATCCTCGGGCTTGACCCGAGGATCCGCGCACGGACCTCCCTCATAGGGAGTGAAGCCTGCATGCTCGGGTCAAGCCCGACCATGACGGAGCCTGTGTACCCCTTCTCCGCCGGATCCGGGAAGCCTCGATCTTCGTCGATGTCTTGACCGTCGTGTCGGCCAGCTCCGTGACCAGCTCGGCCAATAAAGTAACGGCTCACTGTGGTGTCGTAAGGTCCGGATCGTCACCGCAGTCCCCCGTCATGGCGCAGCTTGAGCCGATCCGCCGAACCTGCTTGGGAAGTTGGGCAATCAGCTCACAGCGGTGCATCGATTCAGCGAACGTGTTATCGACTTCCGTGCCGTCGATCATCATCACGCCGTTTCGGATGACCGGCTGCGTGCCGTCGGCGATCAACACCGCAATGAGCCTGATGGCAATGTTGGCGTGATGGCATGGCCCCATGGAAAGCCCGATTTGCTGCAAGTTGGGGATCGTATCCAGGCTCTCCAAGAAATCACCGTCCTTCATCTCGATCTGTTCGGCCAGCTTCACAAGCCCGGCCTGATCGCCAGATTTCACGAAATCGGCAACCTTGGCTTCGAGACGTTGTGCTTCAGCACCGTCGCCCAGCGAAGCCACGACAGCGCGCAGGCGAACCTCATCCATCGCCATGGCGGGCACAACGAATACGGAATTGGCCAACAGAGCGAGAAAGAGGAACGACCTCACGGACGACAGTTTTTGCAGGCAACTCACTCGCGCTTTTCTCCTGGGACGTTATTGCTGCGCTGGGAATACGGCATTCGTTATCAAAGAGCCCGGTGGCAGTCGCTGCCCAATGGTGGCGTTCTCTGATCCACCGTTCTTTCCCCGAGCAGAGGAATGCAGGTCACACCGCTCGCCACATAAACAAAAAGAGCCGCAGCGTCGCCGCCACGGCCCTTCTCAATATGCCTGTTCACTCAACCTCAGGCGATGCCGCGGCCGAGGAATTCCTTGATCTCGTAGCCCGGCATGAAGGTGCCGATGCGCTTGATCTCCCATTCCAGCCGGACGCCGGAATGTTCGAGCACGCGGTTGCGCACGGTCTCGCCGAGATACTCCAGCTCGTAGCCGGTCGCTTGGCCGGTGTTGATCATGAAGTTGCAGTGCAGCGGCGACATCTGCGCGCCGCCGATCATCATGCCGCGGCAACCCGCTTCGTCGATCAGCTTCCAGGCAGAGTGACCTTCCGGGTTCTTGAAGGTCGATCCCCCGGTCTTTTCGCGGATCGGCTGTACGGTTTCGCGGTGCTGGCGCACGGCGTCCATGTCGGTGCGAATCTTGTTCTTGTCCTCGGGATAGCCTTCGAAGATGGCATGCGTGAAGATCAAATCCTTCGCCGCCGAGGAATGACGATAGCCGTAGCCCATATCGGCATTCGACAGCACATGGGCATTACCCTGGCGATCGACCGCATGCACCTCGACGACGCGCTCGCGCGTCTCTGAGCCGTTGGCGCCGGCATTCATGCGCAGAGCGCCGCCGATGGCACCGGGAATGCCGTAGTAGAAGTAGAAGCCGCCGATGCCGTTATCGAGCGCCATCGCCGCGATGTTCTTGTCCGGGCAGATCGCGCCGGCCTTGATGCGGTTCTCGCCGACGAGTTCGAGATCGCCAAAACCCTTGGCCGACAGCCGGATGACCACGCCGGGAATGCCGCCGTCGCGCACCAGCAGGTTGGAGCCGACGCCCATGACCATGACGGGCACGTCCGCCGGAACCAGCTTCAGGAAGGTGACGAGATCGTCGGTGTCGTGCGGCTGGAACATCAGCTCGGCAAGACCGCCGGCGCGGAACCAGGTCACGCGATCCATCGGCGCGTCGGGCGTGATGCGGCCGCGAACGGCGCTGACCCCGCTTCCGAGTGCTTCGAGTAGTTTCTGACCGTTGACCTGTTTCATACTCAATTTCCTGAAATGTCTGCGAGTTCCCGTGGCAATGCGGCAGCCCAGTAGGTGATGCTGCCAGCCCCCAAGAGAACCACAAAATCACCCGGCTGCGCAATCTTGCTGACAACCGGCGCGATTGTTTCGGGGCCGACCACATACCGGGCGTCGCGATGACCGCCTGCCTTGATGCGATTGACAAGCTCTTCGGCGTTGATGCCGTCGATGGCATCTTCACCCGCCGCATAGACAGGCGCGATCAGGATCGTATCGGCGTCGTTGAAGCAGGCGGAAAAATCTTCAAACAGGCTAGCGAGCCGCGAGTAGCGGTGCGGCTGGTGCACGGCGATGATTCGGCCCTGGCACGCTTCGCGCGCGGCCCGCAGCACCGCCTTGATCTCGACCGGATGGTGGCCGTAGTCGTCATAGACGCGCACGCCGTTCCAGTCGCCGGTAAAGGTGAAGCGGCGCTTGACGCCGCCGAAAGAGGCAAGCCCCTTGGCGATCGCTTCCGGGCTGACACCCAGGCGCTGGGCAACCGCGATTGCAGCCGTTGCATTCGAGACGTTGTGCCGGCCGGGCATCGGCAGGCGCAGATCCTTCATCGTGATCACCTGGCCGGTCCGGCGGCGGCGGATCTCGACGTCGAAGACGGAGGTGGCGCCATCCATGCGGATATTGTGGAAGCGCACGTCGGCTTGCGGGTTTTCGCCGTAGGTGACGACCTTGCGATCCTCGATCTTGCTGACCATCGTCTGCACTTCCGGATGGTCAAGGCAGAGCACGCCGAAACCATAGAACGGCACGTTTTCGACGAACTGGCGGAAAGCGGCCCGTACGGCGTCGAAATTGCCGTAATGGTCGAGATGTTCCGGGTCGACATTGGTGACAACGGCGACATCGGCCGGCAGCTTCAGGAAGGTGCCGTCGGATTCGTCGGCCTCCACCACCATCCACTCGCCCTCGCCCATGCGGGCATTGGTGCCGTAGGCATTGATGATACCGCCATTGATGACGGTCGGGTCGAGGCCGCCGGCATCGAGAAGAGCTGCGACCATCGAGGTCGTCGTCGTCTTGCCATGGGTGCCGCCGATGGCGATCGCGTTGCGGAAGCGCATCAGCTCGGCCAGCATTTCGGCGCGACGCACGACCGGCAGAAGCTTCTCGCGCGCGGCGATCAGTTCCGGGTTGTCCTTCTTGATCGCCGTCGAAACCACCACGACTTCGGCATCGCCGATGTTTTCGGCCTTGTGTCCGACGAAGACCTCGATGCCCTTGTCGCGCAGGCGCTGGACGTTGGCGCTATCCGACTGGTCTGAGCCCTGCACCCGGTGACCGAGATTGTGCAGCACCTCGGCAATGCCGCTCATGCCGATACCGCCGATACCGATAAAATGGACCAGACCGATCGTTTTCGGCATTTTCATGAGCGTGCTTCCTTGAATGTCGCGACTGTCGAACCGCTGGCAATAGCCTCTACCATGCTTGCAAGCAAGCGCGCGGCGTCCGGCTTGCCGGTTTCGCGCGCATGGGCAGCCATCTGCGCCAGCGACTGCGGATTGGCCATGGCGTCGGCAAGAATGCCGGCAAGACGCTCGGCGGTGAGCTCGGCCTGCACGATCACCTTGGCGCCGCCCTTGGCGGCAATGGCGGCCGCATTGGCGGCCTGGTCGTGGTCGAGCGCATAGGGATAGGGAACGAGGATCGCCGGCCGGCCGATGACGGCAAGCTCTGATACCGTCGAGGCGCCGGAGCGGCAGATGACGAGCTGGGCATCGGCGATGCGCTCGGCCATGTCGGTAAAGAACGGCGAGACGTCGGCGGGCACGCCGAGCTTCTCATAGGTGGCGATAACGCCGTCGCGGTCTTCCGGGCGCGCCTGCTGCGTCACCTTCAGCCGCTGGCGAAGCCCGTCGTCGAGCCTGCAGATCGCCTGCGGGACGGCCTTCGAAAAATACTGCGCGCCCTGGCTGCCGCCGAAGACGACGAGATGGAACGGCTCAGCACCCGCTGACGCCCGGTAGGCAACGTTCGAAGCCTCGAGCACCGCGGGGCGCACCGGGTTGCCTGTCGTCACCGTCTTGGCGGCGAAGGCGCCGGTGCCTTCGGGCAGGAAGCCGCCGGCGATCGCCTTGACGCGGGACGCGAGGGCCTTGTTGGCGCGGCCCATGACGGCGTTCTGCTCATGGATCATCGAGGGCACGCCCATGCCGGTTGCCGCCAGCAACGGCGGCACGGTCGGATAGCCGCCGAAGCCGACGACAGCTTTCGGCCGCAGACGCGCAATCAGCCGGCGCGCGGCGCGCATGCCGGTCCACAGCGTCCACAGCGAGCGCGCGACGTGGATGGGGTTCTTCGAGCCGATGGTCGCCGACGGCACCACGTGCACCTCGTCGGCCGGAAACTTGCCGGCGAAGCGCTCGGCGCGGCTGTCGGTCACCAGATGCACCGAATAGCCGTTTGCCTTCAGCTCGTGGGCCAGAGCCTCGGCTGGAAACAGATGGCCGCCGGTTCCCCCGGCGGCAAGAAGAATAATGCCTTTGGTCATGTTTTACTCCGCCGGCACGCCAATGCCGGACCGAAACAGGCTGCGCTCCACGGCGCGCTTCTCCGGGCGATGGCGCGTGAGCGCCAGGATGAAGCCGGCGGTGACGCAGATCGCCACCATGGACGAGCCACCATAGGAGATCAGCGGCAGGGTCATGCCCTTGGCCGGAAGCAGTTCGAGGTTCACGCCGATGTTGATCATCGACTGGATGCCGATCTGAAGCACGAGGCCGGCGACGGCGAAACGGTTGAAGTCGTTGCGCTCGCGGAAGGCATGGTTGAGGCCACGCAGCACCAGGAAGGCAAAGATCATGACGATCAGCATGCAGAAGACGATGCCGAACTCTTCGGCCGCCACCGAGAACACGAAGTCGGTGTGGCTATCGGGGATGATGCGCTTGACGATGCCTTCGCCCGGGCCGCGCCCGAACCAGTCGCCGCGGATGATCGCCTCGCGCGCCGTGTCCATCTGGAAGGTGTCGCCCTCGCCGGTGAGGAACTTGTCGATACGGCCGGCCACGTGCGGCAGCATGGTGTAGGCGACGAAGAAGCCGCCGAAGGCAGCGCCAGCAAGCACGATGATCCACAGCCAGGGCATGCCGGCCATGAAGAACATGCCGCCCCACACAGCGGTGGTCAGGATCGTCTGGCCAAGGTCCGGCTGGGCGACGAGCAGCGCGCCGACGATGCCGAAGAGCAGTATCGCGAAGAGATTGCCGGGGATTTCAGGCTGGCGGGCATGCTCGGAAAACAGCCAGGCGCAGACGACCACGAAAGCCGGTTTCATGAACTCGGAGGGCTGGATGGAAATGCCGGCGATCGAGATCCAGCGCATCGAGCCCTTGACCTCCTGGCCGATGAACAGCACCAGCACCATCATCGAGAGCGAAACCCCGAGCAGGATGATCGCCGCCCGGCGCACCTGACGGGGGGAGAGGAAGGAGATCGCGACCATCACCACAAGCGACGGCAACAGGAACACGGCGTGGCGCTTGACGAAGTGGAAGCTGTCGAGGCCGATACGCTCGGCGACCGCCGGGCTTGCCGCGAAGGACAGCATGAAGCCGACGCCCATCAACAGGATGAAGGTCGCCAGGAAGAACCTGTCGATCGTCCAGAACCAGTCGGCCACAGGGCCACGTTCGGCTCGGCTTACCATCTTGTCAGTCCCCTTTATCAGGCGCGCTTGCGCCAAACGTCCGATACCCCGGCATCACCGCCACCTGCCGCGCGCTACGGGAGCGCGCCGGCGGGTGCGCGTCAGATCAGCATCGTCACGCCCTGCAATGCCTTGACGTGCGTCACGAAGGCATCGCCGCGTATTTCAAAGTTCTTATACTGGTCGAAGCTTGCGCAAGCCGGGGATAACATCACCGCCGAAGCGCCCTTGCCGTCGCCTTCCGCATCCGCCGCCGCATGCGCCACGGCCTTTTCAAGCGTGCCTGAGATCTCGTAGGGCACCGCCTCGCCGAGCGTCGCGGCAAATGCAGGTGCCGCCTCGCCGATCAAGTAGGCCTTGACGATCTTCGGGAAGAACGGCGACAGCGAGGTGATGCCACCTTCCTTGGGCAGGCCGCCGGCGATCCAGTAGATGCGCTCGTAGCTCGACAAGGCCGGGGCAGCGGCATCCGCATTCGTCGCCTTGCTGTCGTTGACGAAGACGACCGTGCCCTTGCGGCCGACCGGCTGCATGCGATGCTTCAGCCCGGGGAAACTTGCCAGCCCCTGGCGGATCTCGTCTTCGCTGACACCGACGGCAAGGCAGGCGGCGATTGCGGCTGCCGCATTCTGGGCATTGTGGCCGCCGCGCAGCGTCTGGATGCCGTCGAGGTCGACGAAGAGCCGCGACGTTCCACCCTGCGCCTGCAGGATGCGTGATCCCTCGGCATGGATGCCGTCTGCCAGGACATGCCGGCGCGAGATGCGCACAACCTTGGTACCTGCCCGCTCGACGCGGTCGGCAATCAGCGCTGAGAAACTGTCATCGACGCCGACGATCGCCGTGCCGCTGCCCGCCACCAGCCGCTCCTTGATGTCGGCATAATGCTGCATGGTGCCGTGGCGGTCGAGATGATCGGGCGTGAGGTTGAGCAGGATGCCGGCTGTCGGGTTGAGCGTCGGCGCAAGATCGATCTGGTAGGACGAGCACTCGACCACGTAGAACCGGCCGGCCTTCGGAGGATCGAGTGTCAGCACGGCCGTGCCGATATTGCCGCCGAGCTGCGTGTCGCGGCCGCTTTCCTTCAGGATATGGGCGATCAACGCCGTCGTCGTCGATTTGCCGTTGGTGCCGGTAATGGCGATGAACGGGCAGTCGGGCGCCTGCGCACGGCGCTCGCGCACGAAAAGCTCGACATCACCGATGATCTCGACGCCGGCTGCATGCGCGAGGTCGACGGTCCAGTGCGGCTTCGGATGGGTCAGCGGCACGCCGGGCGACAGCACGAAGGCGGCGTAAGCGCGCCAGTCGATGCCGTGCAGGTTCGCCGTCGGCACGCCTGCGTCGGTGGCCTTGGCGACGCTGTCGGGATTGTCGTCCCACGCCGTCACCTCGGCCCCGCCGGCCACGAGCGCCTGCGCGGTCGCGAGCCCCGAGCCGCCAAGCCCGAAGAGAGCGACCTTTTTGCCCTTGAATGTGCTGACCGCGATCATCGTCCGATCACCGCAGCTTGAGGGTGGACAGGCCGATCATCGCCAGGATGACGGCGATGATCCAGAATCGGATCACGACCTGGCTTTCCGTCCAGCCCTTCTTTTCGAAGTGATGGTGGATCGGCGCCATCAGGAAGACGCGGCGGCCGGTGCGCTTGAACCAGAACACCTGGATGATCACCGACAGCGTTTCCATGACGAACAGGCCGCCGATGATGATCATGACGAACTCATGCTTGACGGCGACGGCGACGGTGCCGATCAGGCCGCCGAGCGCCAGCGAACCGGTGTCGCCCATGAAGATAGCGGCGGGCGGCGCGTTGAACCAGAGGAAGCCGAGGCCGGCGCCGATGACGGCGCCGAGGATGACGGCAAGCTCGCCGGTGCCCGGCACGAAGTGGATCTGCAGGTAGTTGGCGAAAACGGCGTTACCGGCGAGATAGGCGATCAGCCCGAAGGCGGCGGCCGCGATCATCACAGGCACGATCGCAAGCCCGTCGAGACCATCCGTCAGGTTCACCGCATTGCCGGCGCCGACGATGACGAAGCCGCCGAAAAGCACGAAGAAGTAGCCAAGATTGATCACCAGGTCCTTGAAGAACGGGAACGTGACCGAGGAGCCGAAGGTCGAGCCGGCAGCGCCGCCCGAGAGCGAAGCCTGCATCATGAAGAACACAGCGATGGCAGCGATGAGGAACTCGAAACCGAGGCGCGCCTTGCCGGAAAAGCCCTTGTCCGACTGCTTGGTGACCTTGAGATAATCGTCATAGAAGCCGATGGCGCCGAAGCCGAGCGTGACGAGAAGGGTGGACACCACATAGACGCTGGAAAGATCGGCCCACAGCAGCGACGACACCACGATGCCGGCAAGGATCATCAGGCCGCCCATCGTCGGCGTGCCGGCCTTCTTGAAATGCGTCTGGGGTCCGTCGGCGCGGATGGGTTGGCCCTTGCCCTGACGGATACGGAGCGAATCGATCATGCGCGGTCCGAACAGAAATACGATCAAGGCCGACGTGAAAAGCGCTGCACCGGTACGGAACGTGATGTAGCGAAAGAGATTGAAAAATTGAAAGTGGTCCGCCAGTTCCACGAGCCAGATGAGCATTAAGGGACCTTTCCCCAAAGGTTTAAAATCGGACACCGTCCAACAGAATCATCTGAAAAACGATACGCGCTTGTATACAAAAGTGTTAGGTCGCGCTGCCTAACCCAAAGCTGTATCCACCGTCACCGGCATCTGCGGCGACCCTCACAACGCTGCGCGCGCCATGAGGCGCGCAACGGTCGCTATCGTCATGTCTTCGGTCGCATCATTGCCCGCCGACAGCCTGCGGCCGGGGCTATCATGCCGTCGGTTCGTTCTCCTCGGCCTCAGGCTCGGGATAGGCTTCGATCAGCGCGTGCACGATCTTGACGCAGCCCGTGCCTTTCGACGACTTGATCATCACCACGTCGCCAGCCGCAACCGCGCCGAGTGCGTATGCCTTCAGTTCTTCCACGCTCTCGCGGTAGACGACCGAGACTTCCGGCGGCAGCGCGTCGCGCAAGTGGGCCATCAACGGCCCTGCGAGCCACACATCGGTAATCCCGGCCTCAAACAGGGGCCTCGCGAGCGCCGCGTGAACCTCGACGGCATGGTCGCCCATCTCCAGCATGTCGCCGAGCACGGCGATACGACGCCCGCCGGGTGCCGGCGTCGAATCCTTCAAGAGCGAAATCGCTGCCCGCATCGAGGTCGGGTTGGCGTTGTAGCTTTCGTCGATCAGCGTCAGCGTGCCGGGGCCGACCAGCAACTGGTGCCTGCGTCCCCTGCCGGTTTCGGCCTGCACGGTCGCAAGCGACGAGGCGGCGTAATCGACGTCAGCGCCGACGAGCTTGACGGCTGCGAGCACGGCCAGCGCGTTTTCGGCAATGTGACGGCCAGGTGCGCCGATGGTGATCTCCATCGTCCGGCCACCAAGCGCTGCCCAGAGCACCGATCCATCCGCAGCGCCGGCAAATTCCACAAGACGGAACTCCGCCTTCGGGTTGACGCCGAACGAATGAATGTAGCTGACACCGGCGGCACCCGCCGCCTTCTCGAGCAGCCTGTACTGGGCACTGTCGTGATTGATGACAGCGTGACCGCCATTGACGACGCCCTCGAAGATCTCGGCCTTGGCCTCGGCGATCTGGTCGAGGCTTTCGAAGTTGCCGAGATGGGCGGCGGCGATGCTGGTGACGATGGCCACATGCGGACGAACCATCTTCGTCAGCGGCCGGATCTCGTCCGGGTGGTTCATGCCGATTTCGAAGATGCCGAAATCGGTGGCCTCCGGCATGCGCGCCAGTGTCAGCGGCACGCCCCAATGATTGTTGAAGGAGGCGACGGACGCATGCACGCGGCCTTGCGGCACCAGCACGTGGCGCAGCATCTCCTTGGTGGTGGTCTTGCCGACCGAACCGGTGACGGCGATGATCTTGGCGGCGCTGCGATCGCGCGCCGCACATCCAAGCCGGATCATCGCTTCGAGCACGTCGTCGACGACGATCATCGGTGCGCTGAGGCGGCCGAGCGCCGGCAGCTTGCCTTCGCTGACGACGAGCAACGCCGCGCCGTTGGCAAGCGCGAGGCCGGCATAATCGTGGCCGTCGACCCGGTCACCCTTGATCGCGAAGAAGGCTTCGCCCTTGCCGACAGAGCGGCTGTCGATCGATATGCCGCTTACTCCTTCGGGCAGGTTTCCAACCGGTCGGCCGTGCATTGCGGCCAGAAGATCGCTGCTTGTCCAGAGCCAGTTCAAATCAAAGACCTCCCAGTGCCTTGCGGACTTCTGCATGATCCGAGAATGGCAGCGTGACGGAACCGACCGTCTGGCCCTCCTCGTGTCCCTTGCCGGCGACGATCAGCGTGTCGCCGCTTTGAAGCATGCCGACGGCGGCGCGAATCGCTTCGGCGCGGTCGCCGATTTCGGTCGCGCCCGGGGCGGCAGCCATGATTTCGGAGCGGATAACCTCAGGGACTTCCGAGCGCGGATTGTCATCGGTGACGATCACCACATCGGCAAGCCGCGTCGCGATCTCGCCCATGATCGGGCGCTTGCCCTTGTCGCGGTCGCCGCCGCAGCCGAAGACAACGATGACGCGACCCGTCGTGAATGGTCGCACGGAGGCGAGTACGTTTTCGAGCGCATCCGGCTTGTGGGCATAATCGACATAGGCAAGCGCGCCATCGCGCGTCTGGCCGACCAGTTCGAGGCGGCCGGAGGCGCCCTGCAGCTTTTCAAGCGCGGAGAACGCCGCCTTGGCGCTGATGCCGGTGGAGATCGCAAGGCCGGCGGCGACAAGCGCATTGGCCACCTGGAAATCGCCAGCCAGCGGAATGTGGATTTCGAAGATGTCGTCGCCGACATGGACTTCGGCTGATTGCTTGTGGCGGAAATGCTCGACCCGCTTCAGCGAGATGAAATCGCCCTTGCGGCCGACGGTGCGGACATCGAGCTTGGCCTTGCGGGCAGCGGCGATCGCCTGCTCCGACCACTGGTCGTCGGCAAAGATCACCGCCGGCGCGCCCTTCGGCAACAGCGCATCGAAGAGCCGCATCTTCGAGGCCATGTAGTGTTCGACAGTCGGATGGTAATCCATGTGGTCGCGACCGAGATTGGTGAAGGCGGCGGCCGAAAGCCTGACGCCGTCGAGCCGGCTCTGGTCGAGGCCGTGGCTGGACGCTTCCATCGCCGCATGGGTGACGCCGGCGTCGGCGAGTTCGGCCAGAAGCTTGTGCAGGGAAACAGGATCTGGCGTGGTCAGCGAGCCATAATCGTTGCGGCCGGGCGCAACGACGCCCGTGGTGCCGATCATCGCGGCAGCAAGGCCGGAATGCGCCCAGATCTGCCGGGTGAAGGAGGCAACCGAGGTCTTGCCGGCCGTCCCCGTCACCGCCACCATCGTCTCGGGCTGGCGGCCGTAGAAGGCGGCGGCAGCGCGCGCGAGGAAGGCGCGCGGATTGGCGAGCGAGAGAACGGGCGCGGAGGTTCCATCCGGTTTCGCATTGCTTTCGGCAACCACGGCGACTGCGCCGCGCGAAAGCGCATCGGCGATATAGGTGTTGCCGTTTGCCTTGCTGCCGGATACGGCGACGAAAAGATCCCCTGGCTGCACCTGCCGACTGTCGGCCGTGATGCCGGCAACCTCGATCGCAGAGGAAGCGCCATCCAGTTGCGCAGAAAGTTCAGGGAAGCTCGTTCCCGCCAGGTCTTTTATCTTCATGAACCGCACGTCTCACATCGCTCTCGATCCGCTGGAATCGCGAATCGTCCCGCATTCTCATTTCATGCCTAATAAGACACAAGCATGGCAGAACCATCTTCTCCGAACTTCGGTTCGACGCCGAGAAGCGGTGCGGAGCGGCTGATGATGTCGCGAACCATGGGCGCGGCATTCGAACCGGCGGTCCGTCCGCCGCCTTCGCCGGTCTTCGGCGCATCGATGAAGGTCAGCACGATGTACTTCGGATTGTCGATCGGAAAGGCTGCAAGAAAGGCGTTGAAGTTCTGGTCGCTGGCATAGCGACCGTTGACGACCTTGTCGGCCGTTCCGGTCTTGCCGCCGACGTTGAAGCCCGGCACCTGCGCGCGCTTGCCCGAGCCGGCGATGCCGTTCCAGCGAAGCAAGAAGCGCATGTCGTCGCTGGTGCTCTTCTTGACGACCGTGGTTGCCAGTTCGTCCGCTTGCTCTTCCGAACGCGGCAGGAAGGTCGGCGGGATCAGCTTGCCGCCGTTGACGAGTGCCGCACCGGCAACGGCCGTCTGCAACGGGGTCGTCGAAACGCCGTGGCCGAAGGAAATGGTGATCGAGTTGATCTTCTTCCATTCACGCGGCTGGCTCGGGGATTTGACCTCCGGCAACTCGGTCGGCAGCTTCGACAGCAGACCGATGCGGGTCAGGAATTCCTTGTGGCCGGGAATGCCGATGAGGTCGGCGATCTTGGCCGTGCCGATGTTCGACGAATACTGGAAGATTTCCGGCACGGTCAGCACGCGGCGCTTGCCGTGGAAGTCCTTGATGGTGAAGCCGCCGATGCGGATCGGTGCCGTGGCGTCGAAACTGTCGTTGAGCGTCACCTTGCCGGAATCGAGCCCCATGGCGATGGTGAAGGTCTTGAAGGTGGAACCCATTTCGAACGTGCCGTTCGACATGCGGTTCATCCAGCCCTCTTCGGCCCCTTCCGCCGGCTTGTTGGGATCGTAGTCAGGAACGGACGCCATCGCCAGCACTTCACCGGTGTGAACGTCGAGCACGACGGCGCCGGCGGCCAGCGCCTGGTAGTTCTTCATGCCGGAATCGATGACGTCGCGGACGATGTTCTGCACGCGGACGTCGATCGACAGCTTGACCGGCTCGAGCTTGGCATCGCTGGTCATGCCGATGGCGGCGAGATCGGCGAGCCCCTGCCCGTCGATGTAGCGCTCCATGCCGGCAACGCCGCGGTTGTCGATGTTGACGTGGCCGAGGATGTGGGCGGCGGTCGGGCCACCCGGATAGAAGCGACGCTTCTCCGGCCGGAAGCCGACACCGGGAATGCCGAGCGCAAGGATCTCGCTCTGCTGCTTGGGCGTCAGCTGGCGGCGCAGCCACTGGAAGCGCGATTTCGACTTCAGCTTGTTGTAGATTTCGCGGGCGTTGATGTCAGGCAGAACCGTTGCCAGCCGCTCAACCGCCTCGTCCGCATCGACGATCTTGTGCGGCTCGGCATAGAGCGAAACCGTGCGGATGTCGGTGGCGAGGATCTCGCCGTTTCGATCGAGAATATCGGGGCGTGAGGCCATCAGGTTGTCGGCACGGCCGATGCTCGACACCGTCTCCGGCTGCGCCATGCCATATTGCACCAGCCGGCCACCGATGACCGCATAGACGATGCCGAAGCTGGCGATGATGATCGCCACACGGTTCTTCGCCTGATTGGTGGTCTTCTTGCGCGTGCCCTGGAAAGTGACGTTGAGCTTGGCCTCAGCCGGCAGGTTGTTGCCGCCTGCGGAGAAATGCGCCTTGCTCTTCAGAACCATGATGCGGGAGAGAAACGACATCAGCGCGCCACCGAACCTGTTTCGATATTATCGGTCGTCTGCTCCGCTGCCTTGGCGGCGGCGAGCTTCTTTTCTTCTTCCGTCGGCGGCACATCCGCCTTCAGCATCGGCAGTTCCTGGGGACGAACGAGCTGGGTAGAGGGCGTCGGCGCCAGCTGCAGGTCGGCACCGAAGGCGCCAACCAGCCGCTCCAGCCGGTTCGGCTGCGTCAGCAGCGCCCAGTCAGCACGCAGAAGATCGATCGTGTCTTCTTCCAGCTTGATGGCAGCATCGAGCTTGCGCACCTGCTCAAGCTTGTTTTCGGCCTGGTGCTTGATCGTGTAGGTGACCGTGGCGGCTGCCGTCATGACGACGATAAGGACTATGTCGAGTGTTCGCAGCATATCTCTCTCAGCCCCCCAACCGTGCAAGGCTCGCCAGTTCCGGCAGATTGAAAATGGATAGATCGTTTCCCGGCGATGGCGCTTCCGTGCGGATACCGGCTCTGAGCTTGGCAGACCGGGCGCGCGGATTGAGGGACGCTTCTTCCTCGCTGGCTGCCACCATAGGCTTTCCAACTGGTGTGAAGGTTGCCGGCCGCGCGGTTACCAGCGGCAGATGCCGCGAACCGGCGGCCTTGCCCGAGCGATCCTGGAAGAAGGCCTTGACGATCCGGTCTTCAAGGGAATGGAAGGTGACGACCACGAGCCGACCGCCCGGCTTCAGCGCCCGCTCGGCAGCAAAGAGCACCTGGGCGAGTTCGCCGAGCTCGTCGTTGACGAAGATGCGCAGCGCCTGGAAAACGCGCGTTGCCGGATGGATCTTGTCCTTGGCCTTGCGCGGCGTGACGATTTCGATCAGCCCGGCGAGATCGCGGGTGGTTTCAAACGGCGTTTCGGCGCGGCGCTTCTCGATGGCGCGGGCAATGCGGCCCGACTGCTTTTCCTCACCGAGAAAACCGAAGATGCGAATGAGATCGGAAACCTTGGCCCGGTTGACAACGTCGGCAGCGGAGACACCGGCGGCCGACATGCGCATATCGAGCGGACCCTTCCTCTGGAAGGAGAAGCCGCGCTCGGCCTCGTCGATCTGCATCGACGACACGCCGATGTCGAGCACCACGCCGTCAAGGCTGCCAGCTGGCGCATGCTCGGCAAGTTCGGAAAAGCGCGAATGAATGAGCTTGAGCCTGCCGCCGGAGGCCGCGACCATCGACTGGCCCGCGGCGATCGCCGTCGGGTCGCGGTCGAGCGCGATGACATCGGCACCGGCATTGAGGATGGCGGACGCATAACCGCCGGCACCGAACGTGCCGTCGAGAATGACCTTGCCGGGAGCCGGCTCGAGTGCCGCGAGAACCTCGTTCAGGAGGACGGGAATGTGACGGACCGGTCCGCCATCGGCTTCAGAAGCTCCTCCGCCTTGTTCCGTCACCATTCCGCCTCTCCATTCTATTCCGGACGCAGCCCCCGTGACTTGCGCCCTTCCCGGGCTGCCGCTTGCGCCTTTTGAAAGGCCTGCGGCTCCCAGAGCTGAAAATAATCGCCCCGCCCGACGAACATCACGTCGGTCGAGATACCGGTGAAGTCGCGGATGAAATCCGTCACCATCAACCGGCCTTCCGGATCGAGCTTGACGAAGACCCCGCCCCCATGAACGAGCAGCGACATCTCGTTGGCCGCCGGGGAAAATGGATCCTCGACCGCCATCTGCCTCTCGAACCGGTCCAGAAGCTCCGGCCCGCCGACACTGATCGCCGGAAAGACGAAGTCCTGAAAACAGTATAGCTCCCGGACGCCCCCATCCGACAGAACGGAACGAAACGCCGAAGGCACGGACACCCGCCCCTTTGCATCGATCCGATTGGTGGCATTTGACAAGAAGCGGTTCATGACTCGAAACGGCCGCCCAAGACTGACGGGCCATAATCATCGACCCGCGAGAACATTCGACCACGCTCACAAAACGCCCCCGCCGGACACCAACATGCCCGCCCATCTCCCGATGCCGGGAGACCCTGGAATCTTGCGATGATGGGCCACGAAGCGGCCCTTGCGCAGTACCATTATGGGATATCATGGGACCATATGGGCGTCAATGGGATTGGCTCTTGAGCAGCCGGGTAGCTGATCAAATATTGATAGGTTGTTAAGTTTAACGAAGCGTTACGAAGCGACCCCCGCTGCCCTGGAATGCGACGGTCAAACGGCTTCAAATCGTTGAGAAATCAGAATGTGAGAAAGAATGCAGCAAAGCGGGGGAGCAGGATTTCCCTGCGCGATTTCTGATCGCTTCATCCGGTTCGGCATCGAAACGATACCCGCCTGAACATGGTTGCGCCTGCGCGTCTCGAAGCGCGCGACACCGCTGAGAAAAAGGAAAAATCGCCAGTTGGCCTGTAAGCCGGGTTCTGTATGGCCCCGCTGCCCGAAGACAACGGAACGTGGCAGCCATTCATCTGGGACTACGTTTGCACGCAGCCTCTTGCAACCCACCCGGATGACTGGCCCGGAAACAGGCTGGACGCTTGCGCGTCCGCGTCATCCCTATTCGGTCTTGCTCCCGGTGGGGTTTGCCGTGCCGTCCATGTCGCCATGTCCGCGGTGGGCTCTTACCCCACCCTTTCACCCTTACTCCGCAAGCGGAGCGGTTTGCTTTCTGTGGCACTTTCCCTGAGGTCGCCCTCGCCGGACGTTATCCGGCACCGTACTTCCGTGGAGCCCGGACTTTCCTCCCCCCGCGGCCTTTCGGCACTTGCGGAGCGCGGCTGCCCGGCCAACTGGCAGGCGGTCCTTAAACGACCGGGAAGCCGAGCGCCAGAGAAAAACGGCAGGCCCGGCGTTTCAACGCTCGCCCACCCGCGCTTTCACGTTCAGCGGAACGCCACGGCGAAATCCGTCTCATAGGCCGGGTCGTCGATCCGGCCCTCGGCCACCAGCACGGCGCCGAGCCGGCCGATCTCGTCGGAGCTTTTCGCTGCCTGGCCGTTGCCGCCGGTCACCACAGCGATGCGGTCGCTGCCGGCAAAGCCGATATAGGGAAAACCATGGCGGGTGAACGACGTCACGCAGGGTCTGAAATGCGTCGAAGCCGGCTTGAAGCCGGGCATCACCTCGGCAAGCAGCCCGCCCATGTGCGCAGCCGCCCCGGCGCCAGCGCTGCCGCGGAACCAGGCACGCACCGCGGGCTCGCTGTCGAGCACGCGATCGGTCGGGTCGCCGCCGATCTTGATGTAGTGCTTGCCGTCGGCGTAAGCGACCGGCGGCAGCAGATAGTAGCTCTTTTCCTGCTCCGGTGCCGCGCCGATCAGCGATGGCATGTGGTCATAGGTCGAAAGATCGCCGGCTGCGACCTCCGCAAAAAATACGGTACGCGCCTTGACGACAAGGTCGATCGGCCGGGGAAGAAGCGTGTCGGAAAGAGAGAACCCGCCCGCAGCAACGATCACCCGCCCAGCACCGAGCGTGGCGCCATCCACGGTCGTGATGACGACGCGGTCGCCGGCCTCGGATACCGAGGCCACTTCGCTGCGCACGATCCGTGCGCCGGCCTTTTCCGCGCAGATCGTTTGCGCCAGCACCAACGCGCGCGGATTGATGTATCCGGCCCCTTGCGCCTCGTGAATGCCGGCAAAACCTTCGGGAAAACGGAACCAGGGAAAGCGTTCGGAAAGTGCGCCCTGCTCGAGAAGCGGCGCCTCGACGCCAAGCGTGTCGCGCGCCTTGGCCACCTTCTCGATATAGTCGTAGCTGCCGCCCGGCGCCGGCCCGGCGATCAGGCAGCCGACTTCGGCATAGAAGTCGACGCCACTTTGAGCGGCGATCTCGTCGTAACGGTCGATGGAACGCTTGGCGAGCCGCGCCCAGACCGGATCGTCGTCGATCGTGCGTGTGATGCGGGCATTGTCGTAGTGGCTGGAAAAGACGCCGCCGTGATTGGCCCAGTCGCCGGGCTCGTCCGGCCCGACCAGGGCCACCCGAGCGCCCGAGAGCGCCAGGTGCCGCGCTGCCGCCGCCCCCATCATGCCTTTGCCGACAACGATGAAATCAAAGCTTTCCGACATGTCCGTCCTCACCATTTCGATCAGGTCTGGATAGCATGCCGGCGCAGATATGGCACTGCGGTTGCATTACGTTTTGAAGGTCGCCGGAACGCGAGACCTGTCCGGCTGGAGCACCCGCCACCGCTTGAAGACAGCCGGCGGTTGATGCTCGGTATTCGACGGAAACAATGCCCCTGAACCGAGGCCCTTCCTCGTGCCGGCGTCGGCCGATGCGAGGAGGTCATGCTGCACGCTTCAATCGATGAAGCGTGCTTTGCGCGCACGATCAGGCGCGCCCTACGATCGGCATCGATCAGTCGATGATGCTCTGAACCTTGCCGCAGTAACGCTTGGAAACCGGGTTCATGCGCTTGGCACCATGGCCGGCATTGTACTTCAGGACCGTGCCGCAGGTGGTTCCGCCGGAAAGCTCATGCGCCATGGCGAGATACTTCATGCCGAACTTGATGTTCGTTTCCGGATCGTAGAGACCGCTGGAGGAGCCGGAGTAGCCCATCATGCGTGCCGTTGCGGGCTTGATCTGCATCAGGCCGATTTCACCGGCGCTGCCGCGAGCCTTCGGGTTGAAGTTGCTTTCGACCTTGACGATCGCATGGGCCAGATCGATCGGAACGCCGTACTGCTTGGCATAGGACTGGATCAGGATGGTGTACTGCGTGCCCTGTGCGAGCTGTGGGTTCGGGTAGCCTGTCGTCCGTGTAACTGACTTGAGGGATGAGGTCTTGATGGTCTTGTCGACGTTCCCCGCATACGACGTACCAATCCCGGCGAAGAACATGCCAAGGCATGCCGCCACCGCAGCAACAGACGATATTCTCATGTAGCTTGAAGTCTCCGGTCTGGGGAATGGACAGCACGGCGCACCCCGCCGTTCGAGCCTCACTTCCCGATCGTTTCATTGACAGGAAGGACCGTGTTGCCCTTGCGTTTCCTGCAGTTTCAATGAGCGGCAAATGAATGCCGCATCATGGTAAACATGTGGCAACGCAGCAAATTTGTGCGGAAATGACCGGAAAAGCTAATTTAGAACGCAAAAATTTTGCGCGTCAGGCACCAAACTGAGGTAGCGCCTGGAGCAGTCGATGCAACGTATCGAGCGTCGAGATATCGGCGATGCCGTCGACCCGTTGCTGACGAAAATGCCGCTGGAACGCAGCAACGGTTCCCTCGGTTTTGTCACAGAAATCGCCAGTGACTTCAACGCCGTAACCATAGAGCGACAGCATCGACTGTATCGCCTCGACCGGCTGTCCGCGGTCGCCGCGCTGGAAAAAGCGACCGCCGCCGATCGGCGCCGGCTCGACCCAGTGCCCGACGCCCTCGCGGTGCAGCTGATGCCACGGAAATTTTTCGCCCGGGTCAACCTTGCGAATCGGGGCGATATCGCTGTGTGCCAGCACCCGCTCAGGGGCAATCGACCACCGTTCGCCACAGTCCCGACACAATTCGGCGACCGCCGCGATCTGCTTTTCGGGGAATTCGGGAAGCCCGCCGGGGTGACCGGCATTGGCGATCTCGATGCCGATCGAGCTGGAATTGATGTCCGTCTCGCCCTTCCACACGCTTTTCCCCGCGTGCCAGGCCCTCCGCGCCTCCGGCACCAGCTGGTCGACACGGCCGTCCTCATGAACGAAATAGTGGCTGGAAACCTGGCTTTCCTCGCGACACAGCCATTCGAGCGCAGATTTCGCCGTCGGCATGCCGGTATAATGAAGCACGATGATATCGGGCAGCCTGCCGTCCGCACGGTCGCCGAAATTGGGCGACGGCATGAAGCGGGCACCCGAGTAGTCGCAGTATTTCGACGTCATGCGGCGCGGCGTTCTCTCTCGATCGCCTCGTAGGCGGCATTGAGCGCGGCCATGCGATCATTGGCGATCGCGTGGAACTCTTGTGGCACGCCGCGTGCAACCAGCCTGTCGGGATGGTTCTCCGACACCAGCACGCGGTAATGCTTGCGGATCTTGGCGAAATCGTCCTTGGGCGAAACGCCGAGAACGAGATAAGGGTCGCGGCCGTCGCTATGGACGTGACGCGCCATGATCTGTTCGAAGTGCGCTTCGTCCATCTTGAAGATCTCGGCAACCCGCATCAGGAACGCCATTTCCTTCTCATGCACTGCGCCGTCGGACTTGGCGATGTGGAACAGGCCGTCGATGATGTCTTCCAGGATCGGGCAATTGTTTTCGCAGGACGAGCAGAGCGACGCCATCTTCTCGGCATAGGCTTCGAAACCGGCAACGTCCTGGCGCGCGAGATTATAGAGACGGGCAACGTTCTGCGCCTGATCGGCGGGAAACTCGAAGATATCGCGAAAGGCCGAGACCTCCGCCTCCGTCACCACGCCATCAGCCTTCGCCATCTTGGCCGAAAGCGCGATCATCGCCACGGAGAAAGCCACCTTGCGCCGCGTTTCGGGGTCGCCTTCGAACAGGGTGCGCACGGCCTCGACCACACCGGCAAGCGCGTTGCCCGTGGCGGTGACGATCTTGAGGAGGCTATCCCAGAATGACATGCACGATTTTCCTGTCTCTCCAGCCTATAGCATGGACTATTGTGGTGGCAAATTGCAAGCGGTGGCCTGCGGCGAACCACGGGAATGACGAATTTGTGATGGCCCCTCACTATTGTCAATCCGTTTGAGTAACGTTGCGATAGCGCAAGGGTTCCCGCCTGTTCCCTGGGGAACACACCTGCGGCGGCGGATAAACGCCTGAGCCCCTGCCCCGCACCGTATTGACGCTGGCGTCGTTGCCCCGTCCCCTTCCCTTGCGCGACATCATGTCCACGGCGGAAATGGAGACGAATGCGGCGAAACCTGCGCGCTTGCCGACAGGACATCCACAGAGCCGTCATTTAACTTCCATCCGTTTTGCGCTAGAGAGGCCCCACCAATTGCGTGCCGAATCCCGAGGAGGAAACATGGCCAAGAAGAAAGTCGCAATGCTGACGGCGGGCGGGCTCGCGCCCTGTCTGTCATCCGCCGTTGGCGGCCTGATCGAGCGCTACACCGACATCGCGCCCGACTACGAGCTGGTGGCCTATCGCTCCGGCTACCAGGGCGTCCTGCTTGGCGACCGCATCGAGATCACCAGGGACATGCGCGAGAACGCGCACATCCTCCACCGCCACGGCGGTTCGCCGATCGGCAACAGCCGCGTCAAGCTCACCAATGCTGCCGACTGCGTCAAGCGCGGCCTGGTCAAGGAAGGTGAAAACCCGTTGCGCGTCGCCGCCGAACGGCTTGCCGCCGACGGCATCTCTATCCTGCACACGATCGGTGGTGACGATACCAACACCACCGCCGCAGACCTTGCCGCCTATCTTGGCGCCAACGGCTACAACCTGACGGTCGTCGGTCTGCCGAAGACGGTCGACAACGACGTGGTGCCGATCCGCCAGACGCTCGGCGCCTGGACGGCCGCCGAATACGGCGCTCGCTTCTTCGATCATGTCAGCAACGAACAGAGTGCCGCCCCGCGCACGCTCGTCGTCCATGAAGTCATGGGCCGCCACTGCGGCTGGCTGACGGCAGCAACCGCGCGCTCCTACGTCCAGATGACAGAGGACAAGCAGTTCGTCGACGGCTTCATGATGAACAGGCAGCTGAAGAACATCGACGGTCTCTACCTGCCCGAGATCAAGTTCGACCTTGAGGCAGAAGCCGAGCGCCTGCGCGGTGTCATGAACCGTTCGGGCTTTGTCACGCTGTTCGTCAGCGAAGGCGCCTGCCTCGACGCGATCGTCGCCGAGCGGGAAGCCGCCGGCGAAACCGTCAAGCGCGATGCCTTCGGCCACGTGAAGATCGACACCATCAATGTCGGCAACTGGTTCACCAAGCAGTTTGCCGCCCTTCTCGGCGCCGAACGCTCCATGGTGCAGAAGTCGGGCTATTACGCCCGCTCGGCACCGGCAAACGGCGACGACCTGCGGCTGATCCAGAGCATGGTCGATCTCGCCGTCGAAAGCGCACTCAACAAGGTCTCCGGCGTTACCGGCCACGACGAAGACCAGGCAGGCAAGCTCAGAACAATCGAATTCCCGCGCATCAAGGGCGGCAAGCACTTCGACACCTCGACCAAGTGGTTCGGCGACGTCATGGACGTCATCGGCCAGAAGTGGCAGGCGGAAGACTAGTGCATCCTGTCTTCAAGTGGAATCACTTGAGGGCAGAAAGATGCTCTAGAATTAAAGTGCTGGAGCGTCCTTTGTGCGTTCATATGAACGCACGGCGCTCCAGGAACGAAGCGCCCGACGCCGACCATCGGCTTCGGGCGACTGCCTATTGGCAAGCCGAGCCTCTCGATTGGCAGTTGACGGCTCCGCGCCTTGGTGGCTCCCTCCAGAGATCAGTCTCGGAGAGCCCTCAAGCGCGGAGCCTTTTTCATGTCGTTCGAACATTGGTTTGCCTTTGCCGCCGCCTCGGCAGTGCTGCTCGCCATCCCCGGCCCGACCATATTGCTCGTCATCTCCTATGCGCTCGGTCACGGCCGCAAGACGGCGGGCGCGACCGTTGCCGGGGTCGCACTCGGCGATTTTACCGCCATGACCGCGTCGATGCTCGGCCTCGGCGCGCTGCTTGCCACCTCGGCTGCGATCTTCACCGTATTGAAGTGGGTGGGGGCCGCCTACCTCGTCTGGCTCGGCATCCAGCTCTGGCGGGCACCGGTTGCCGGCAATGACGGCACGGGTGGTGAGGCACCCGCCAGGGAACGGCCGCTGCGCATCTTCCTGCATGCCTACGCGGTCACGGCACTCAATCCCAAGAGCATCGTCTTCTTCGTCGCCTTCCTGCCGCAGTTCCTCGATCTGTCGCAGCCACTCTTTACCCAGATGGCGATTTTCGAGGTGACGTTCCTGACCCTCGCCATCCTCAATGCCAGCCTTTATGCCGCACTCGCGACCGCCGCCAAGAGCACCATTTCCAAGCCGAATATCCGGCGCATCGTCAACCGTACAGGCGGTTCGCTGCTCATCGGCGCCGGGCTTCTGACGGCAGCCATGAAGCGGGCATCGGCCTGAAATTCGCCCCTGCGCTTGCTGCCGGCCGCCCCATGGGTTAATGGAGATTCACGCATGGCGGCTGGCAGCCGTTGATTTGCAGGGGCTGCGGGGCCCAGAAGCACGAAAGTGACAGCATGGCGAAATTCCGTATTTCCCTTTCAAAACAGACGTTTGGCGTGGCAGCTATTCTGTCGGCGACACTCGTCTCGGGGTGCTCCACTGTCGAGCATACCTCGGTGGAAGAGCTTACGGCCGTGCAGACGGTCACCCCGCTGGCAAAGCCCGGCACGGAAATGACGGCCTATGCCCTGCCGACGCCCGATGGCGCGGCAACCGCGGCGGCCGCCGCCCTGTCGGCACAGACGGCCGGCATGGCAACCACCTATCCCGTCGGCACCGACCTCGCGCAGGCTGCCGGTCCGGCACCGGCAGTCGTGGCCGTCCCCGGCAGCAAGCCGGGTGAAGCCCAGGCTGTCGCCATGGCGACGCCGGTTGCAGCTTCGGCCGATGCCACGGCATTGCCGGAAACCGCATCTGCCCTTGTCTCGCCGAAGACGAGCCGCGTTCAAGATCTTCCCGTTTCGACCCTTGCGGTGGCTGCCGCGATGGAATCGGACTTCGACACCGGCGAACCCGTCGGCCTCGAAACGCTCGTTGCCAACCGCATGATCGTTCCGACGGAAAAGCCGAAGATGGGTGTGATCGGTTCGAGCGTCGCCGCCGTTGCGAGCGTCATTCCCGAATCGCTGAAGCTGACCAACGCGCCGTCCAGCTCGCGTCCGGACCTGGACAAGCTCATCAAGCACTACGCCGATCTCAACGACATTCCGGTCGAGCTTGTGCACCGCGTCGTCAAGCGCGAGAGCAACTACAATCCGCGCGCCTACAGCAAGGGCAATTACGGCCTGATGCAGATCCGCTACAACACCGCCAAGGGACTCGGCTACGAAGGCCCGGCCGAGGGCCTGTTCGATGCGGAAACCAATCTGATGTATGCGACGAAGTACCTGCACGGCGCCTGGATGGTTGCCGACAACAAGCACGACGGCGCGGTCAAGCTCTATGCCAGCGGCTACTACTACCACGCCAAACGCAAGGGCCTGCTCGACGATCTCGGCATGAAGTAAGCAAGCCCGATCGTTTCGACAAAAAGGTTCAGGAGGCGCTCAATCGAGCGCCTCTATTATTTTGGCGTTGAGTTTTTGCACGTCATAGCCGCCACGCGATGGCGTCAGCCCCAGGCGCACGACCGCAAGCTTGAGCGACGGCACCAGCATGATCGCCTGCCCGTCATGTCCGAGCATCCAGAAGGCATCCGCCGGAAAGACACCGGTGCCGGCGCGGACTCCGTTCTCCTGAAGCCACACCTGACCTGCACCATACTCGCCGCCAGAGGCTTTGGTCGGCGTCCGCATGAAGGCGACATAATCTCCAGGCAACAGCGCCCTGCCCTTCCAGGTGCCGTCCTGAAGCAGGAACTGCGCGAAACGCGCCCAGTCGCGCGCCGTTGCATACATGTAGGATGAGCCGACAAAGGTGCCGCTGGCATCGGTCTCGAGCACCGCGCTCGTCATGCCGAGCGGCAGGAACAGGGCATCGCGCGGATAGGCGAGTGCAGCGGCAGGATCGCCGAAGCTCCGCATCCACAGCCGCGACAACAGTGTGCTGGTGCCGCTCGAATAGCTGAAGGTCGAGCCCGGCTCGGATGTCGCCGGTTTGCCCGCGGCAAAGCCGGCCATATCCCGTTCGAGATAGAGCATGCGCGTCACGTCGCTGACATTGCCATAGCCCTCGTTGAATTCCAGGCCGCTCTCCATGCCCATCAGGTCGGCAAGCCTGATCTTCGCGCGCGCATCGCCGCTCCACTCCGGCAGGAGGCCCGCGCGCGTCAAATCCATGCGCCCCTCGGCGACGCGCATGCCGATCAGCGCTGATGTCACCGATTTGGTCATCGACCAGCCGAGAAGCGGCGTCGAGCGATCGAAGCCCGCGGCATAGGTCTCGGCAATCAGATGTCCATCGCGCACCACCGCGACCGCACGCACGCCGGGACCGGCGAGATTGGCATCCTCGATCAGTGCCTGAACGGCCGGGTCGATATCGGCCTTGTCGCCGTCCGGCCAGGAGATGTCGACAGACCGTGCGATATCAGGGACAGGCGGATCTGCGGTCGCAACAGGGGCCGCGAGATCGTCTGCGTCGACGTTGGCGCAACCAAGCCCCGGGCGGTAGGCGGCAAGCGCCGGTGCGGCAAAGCCAAAGATGCGGGCAGAGACCAACCGCTTGTCGCGGTCCACCGAGACGGTGATGAACTTCAGCAGCGGATGGCCTGGCGCCTGCACGTCGTCGGCCAGCACCGCCTGTCCGTCACGTCCGGCGATGAAGACATTCGAGCAGACGATCTTAGCGGCGTATCCATCGCCGACCTTCAGCAGTTCCGGCGGCGCGACGGCCAGCCATCCGCCGACGCCGGCAATGGCGACGACGACCGCGGTCCCGACAGTCTTCAATAGGCGTGCCATCGCATCCTCCCGTCTGACGCCGGAGAGAAGCAGCATTTGACCGAAAGGAAAAGCCCTTGCGTCGTGCTTCGGATTGTTGGCTGCCGTCCGGCTATGCCAGCTGGCGGGCGTCGCCGTCGCTAGCACCATGCAACAGCGGCGGAAGATCCCGTGCCGGCAACGCCGGTGATATCCATGGACCCCAGGCCTCCACCGCGCCTGCGGTGCGGGCGCAATCCATTTCGCTTTCCCTGGCGATGCCGCGCACCGCCATCGGCAGCCGCAGAACCTGCCCCATCTTGACCAGGCAGGCGAGCAGGGCGACGCTACGTTCGCTGCCATGGATGTCGCGGATCGCCGGCAGGTCCACCGTCAGTTGGTCCGGCTGAAGTTCGCCG
The DNA here is from genome assembly GCF_058795755.1 of Ensifer sp. GW823-FHT05D09. NCBI lineage: Bacteria > Pseudomonadati > Pseudomonadota > Alphaproteobacteria > Hyphomicrobiales > Rhizobiaceae > Ensifer > Ensifer sp. GW823-FHT05D09. The sequence continues at coordinate 276,505 of NZ_JBXAIA010000003.1, forward strand.
ACAAGGTTGAGCGGCAGCGAGGCCGCAGCGCCGCCGCTCAGCGCCACGCGCACCCCGAGCGCGCGCAGGCCATGCAGGTTTTCGCCGATCAACATCATGTCACCGGTCGACAGCGCTTCCGACACCTCGATCGTCAGCCGGCCGGGCGCCAGCCCGGCCTCATCCAGACATGTCTTCACATGGCTGAGGAAATCGCGATCTCGCAGTTGAAGCGCGAAGGGTGCCACCGTCAGGGCCACTGGAGACGGCCAGTTCGCCGCCTGCCGGCAAGACTGCCGCAACGCCCAGTTGCCGACCGTCAACGCAAGTGTTCCCTGCTCCAACGGCTCCGCAAAGGCTTCGGTGCCGATGACGCCGCGGATCGGGTGCGACCAGCGCAGCAAGACTTCGAAGCCCCGGATGACGCCGCTCGCAGTGCCGGCGATTGGCATGTATTCCAGGAAAAACTCCCGCTGGGAGACTGCACGGGCAAGGTCGCGCTCGGCCTCGGCGCGCATTTCGGCGGCTTGCGCGAGATGCGGCGCATAGAAGACGTGGCTGTTGCCACGCATTTCCTTGGCTTCGTAGAGCGCGAGATCCGCCCGTTTCAAGACCGCGCCGGTCGACAGATCGCCCTGTTCCAGGAACGTGACGCCGATGCTGCAACCAGAAGCCGCCTGACCATCGACCAGATCGAAGGGCGCATCGAACAGCGCCTTCACCCGGCCGGCAAGGGTCGTGACCTCGGCATCCGACGGAGAACCCGGACCAAGCAGTACGAACTCGTCGCCACCGAGGCGATAGACCGTCGCCTCGCCGGCGAAGGCTCGCCTCAGCCGCAGGCCGATACCGCTCAGCAGCCGGTCGCCCGCATCATGGCCCATGGTGTCGTTGACCGCCTTGAACCGGTCGAGATCGATCAGCAGCAGCGGCCGGCGCTCGAACGGCGCACCATCAGAGCGCAGAGCGCGCAACACGTCTGCCTCCAGTGCGGAGCGGTTTTCAAGCCCGGTCAACCGATCGCGATGAACCTCGTTGCGCAGCCGCCGCTCGGCGCGGCGCGCGGCCTTGAGCTCGCGTTCCAACCGTCGTGAATAGGACCAGCGGTAGAAGGAGGCTCCAGCGACGAAGGGCATGACGCCCGCCGCGAGCGCTCCGGAAAAGTTCCAATGGGTGAAGGATCCATCCGAAAAAAACGTTTCCGTGGTCAACCAGATCGCCGGAAACAAAGCCCCCAATGCCGTGCCGGCAGCCGCAAATCGCTGCTCGGGCTTCGGCAGAAACGTTCTTAACATCATGTCGACGCCCCCCGAATATGAGAAGGAGCTAGCACGCCAGGGTTTAATGAATTCTTATGGGTGAAAAATCGTAGTCAGCTATTTTTGTGCAGTGCGGGAGCTGTGAAAAACCCCGTCATCAAAGTGTAGCGGAGTCACTTTAGAAGCGGCTAAGTTTCAACTGGATGAGCGGCAGAGATGACCGAACTTGCCCCTGATGTCGGCTTTGGCAGAAACAATCCGAAGCTGAAAAACGCCCTCCTGCAACACAAGACCTTCTCGCTTGCTGGCCTCTCCGAGCGCCTGTTCGGCCTGCTCTTCTCCGGCCTCGTCTATCCACAGATCTGGGAAGACCCTATCGTCGACATGGAAGCCATGCAGCTTCGCCCGGGGCACCGCATCGTCACCATTGGCTCCGGCGGTTGCAACATGCTGACCTATCTCTCGGCCGGCCCCAGCCGCATCGACGTCGTCGATCTCAACCCACACCACATCGCGCTCAACCGATTGAAGCTTGCCGCCTTCCGCCACCTGCCTGGTCATAAGGACGTCGTGCGGTTCCTGGCGACGCAGGGCACCCAATCGAACGTCCAGGCATTCGATCTGTTCATCGCCCCGAAGGTCGACCAGGCGACCCGAAGCTACTGGAACGGCCGCAGCGTCAGCGGGCGTCGACGCATCGGCGTCTTCGGCCGCAACATCTATCGCACCGGCCTGCTCGGCCGCTTCATCGCTGCCAGCCACATCCTGGCACGTCTGCACGGCGTCAACCCGGAAGAGTTCGTCCAGGCACGCTCCATGCGCGAGCAGCGCCAGTTTTTCGATACACGGCTGGCGCCTTTGTTCGAGCGTCCGTTCATCCGCTGGATCACCAGCCAGAAAAGCTCGCTGTTCGGCCTTGGCATCCCGCCGCAGCAATTCGACGAACTGGCAAGCCTCAGCGCCGACAAGTCGCTGGCCGCCGTGCTTCGCCATCGCCTTGAAAAGCTGACGTGCCATTTTCCGCTCAGGGAAAACTACTTCGCCTGGCAGGCCTTCGCGAGACGCTATCCCCTGCCGCATGAGGGCGACCTTCCGGCCTACCTGCACACCGATAACTATGAGACGATCCGCAACCGCGCCGAGGACGTTCAGGTCCATCATGCCAGCTTCACCGAGCTTCTGGCGAAGAAGCCGGCCGCATCGGTCGACCGCTACGTCCTGCTCGACGCGCAGGACTGGATGAACGACCAGCGGTTGAACGACCTGTGGACCGAGATCACCCGCACCGCTGCTGCAGACGCGACCGTCATCTTCCGCACTGCTGCCGAAGACAGCATCCTCACCGGCCGTCTCTCGCCGGCACTGATGGAGCAGTGGCACTATGATGCCGAGACATCGCTGAAGCTCGGCAACGCCGATCGCTCGGCCATCTATGGCGGCTTCCACATCTACAGGAAGAAGGCATGAGCGAGGTGCACCAGAGCGAGATCAGCCATCAGCGGCGCATGGACCACATGTACCGCTACCAGAGGCACGTCTACGATCTGACGCGCAAATACTATCTTTTCGGCCGCGACACGCTGATCCGCGAGCTGAACGTGGAGCCCGGCGCCTCCGTTCTCGAAGTCGGGTGCGGCACGGGACGCAACCTCGCGCTGATCGGCACATGCTTTCCGAGAGCCCGGCTCTTCGGTCTCGACATCTCCGCCGAGATGCTCGCCTCGGCCGCAGCCAAGCTCAGCCGCCGCGGCAGATCCCCCGCCATGCTGCGTGTGGCCGACGCGACCAGCTTCGAGCCGCGGTCGTTCGGCGAAGTCGGCTTCGACCGGATCGTCATCTCCTATTCCCTGTCGATGATACCGGACTGGCAGGGTGCGATCGACGCGGCAATTGCCGCGCTCAACCCCGGCGGCTCGCTGCATATCGCCGATTTCGGCCAGCAGGAACGGCTGCCGGAAAGCTTCCGCCGCCTGCTGCGCGGCTGGCTCAAACGTTTCCATGTGACGCCGCGCGAAACGCTGTTCGAGGTGCTGGCAGAGCGCGCCAGGCGCAACGGCGCACAGCTCGAGCGCCGGGCCATCGGTCGTGGTTATGCCTGGCTTGCAGTCTACCACCGCCCTTCGGCCGCGGCATTATCGCCCGACACATCGCATGAGAATAAAGGTCATTGGGAAACCTTGGCTTTCTCCTAAAACAAGCCAATTCAAATGCGAGTAGCCGACGCAACCTTTGCAAACGCAATGACTTAGCGACACATCTGATGCTAGTCGCAGCCGAAGCCACCGTCAACGTTCTCAGAGGAGAGTGATCGATTAGTATTGCGCCAAGCTGTTGCCGCAGGTCAGCGCTCTCAATGTCGTCGCCCAGCTGAAAACAGCTGAGGATTGTAGCGTTGAAGCAATTGCCATTTCCTGCCGCCTGAACGAGCATATTCGGTAAGGCTGGAGGAAATGCAATGAAGCTTAAAACTGTCAGGGTGACAAATTACCGAAGCATAAAAGATACAGGCGTCATCGATATCGAGCGTCAAAAAACGATACTGGTTGGACCGAATGAAGCTGGTAAGTCCGCAATCCTCCAAGCCATCCAGCATCTGAAGCGGCCCGAGGGTGTTCCAAAGCTCGATGCGTTAAGAGACTATCCCAGGTCGCTGTACAACGACATCACGCGCGGCAAGGTGAAACCCAGCCTTTCAAAGGTGGTGACGGCAACATTCTCGTTGGAAGAGGAAGATCGGGACGCCCTTCCACAAAGCTTCAGGGACAAGGTCAATACATACACATTAACCAGGTATCTCGATAACAGCGCCACGCACAGCTGTGACCTGAGCACGTCCGGAACTACCCTCTCGCAAATCCGCAAAGACCTTGATCGCCTTGCGGCACACGTGGATGCGCGCCTCTCTACTGATGCCGGAGCCGACACGACGAAAACGGCGACCGATTTAGAAGCGGCACTTGATGGTATTTCCGCCAACTACTACCTCAGTAAAGAGAGCCGCGCAAAAATTAGGTTATGGCTGAAGAAGCAAATCAGCCATATCGACGCCGGATCAACTATAGAAGAGCGATATGACGCAATCGTCGCTGCCCTCGACGCCGCCGATGGAGCTGACGAGGTTCTCACGACCCTAGATCAACGCGTGCCCGTTTTCGTTCTGTCGAACAACTACTTCCGTGTTCGGCCCCGTATCCACCTAGCACACCTCCATCAGCGCGTTTCACAGAAACTGATGGATGACGAGAAATATGACTACGGCAACCTCTGCTTACTCAAACTCCTTGGTTTCGATGCGCAGGAGTTAGCGAAAGCCGGTACGGTCACAGACGATCAGCGTAGAGACGCCAGCGAAAGCAATCTGTCAGCAATCGAACGACGTGCCGACGAGCGTCAGTATCAGTTGGATGCGGCAAGTGCCAGACTTACTGAGGAAATCAGGTCGATCTGGAATCCAAATCCTGATCGTGCTGAAGCAGATCGCCTACGCGTCCTTGCTGATGGTCAATATCTCAAAGTCGTTGTCGAAGATGATCTTGGTGTGTCGGTTGAATTGGATCAAAGGTCAGAAGGTTTTCAGTGGCTTGTGTCATTCTTTGTCGTCTTTTTTGCCGAGGCTGAAGACAACTATGAGAATGCAATCCTCCTGCTCGATGAACCTGGAGTTAGCCTTCATGCCTTAAAGCAGCGTGAATTCCAGAAAACCATCACCCGATTGTCAGAAAACAATCAGACGATTTTCACTACGCATTCGCCATTCCTGGTTGGCAGCGACGAACTCGATCTCGTGCGTGTAGTTGAAATGACCGACCGGAAAGTTGGAACCAAGGTCCACACGACCGTGACGTCTAACGATCCAGCCGGACTGCTTCCGTTACAGGAGGCTCTTGGATATGATCTCGCTCAAAGCCTCTTTACGAAAAAAAAGAACTTCATCTTGGAGGGGCTGACCGACTATTGGTATATCGACGCCGTTTCAAACCTATTGAACGTAGCTGGGAAAGTTCACCTCGATCCGAAGGTCGCACTTATTCCCGCAGGAACCGCTAGCAAAATAACATATTTCGCCACGATCCTTCACGCTCACAACCTTAAGGTTGCCGCCCTGCTAGATTCCGACCGTGCTGGGGACGACGTTGCCAAGCAAGAAGTTCTGGTCCACACGTTGAAACAGAAGGCGATCCTGAGAACGAAGGATTTCCTTAAAAATCCCGTCGAAAAGTCAGAAATCGAGGACCTGCTACGAGAGACGCTAGTTGAAGTGGTCAGGTCTGAGTTCGAGATCGACGTAAAAGCGGTTTTTGAGAAGCAATCCGATAAACCAGCTGTCGATATCCTCGCGAAGGAAATAAGGGACTTCAGCAAGTACAAACTTGCGAAAGCCTTCCTCCGCTGGAGCAGGGATCACGACGCATCGCACCTTTCGCAAACAGAGGTGGAGCAATTTGAAAAGCTATTTGCTGCGGTCAATAAGGCGCTGTCCTGACCTTTTGCGTGACGCCGTCCAGCTCGACAGCGTCACGCAATTTTTCATCGGGTCTCAATCGAGACTTAAGCCGCTGTCTTCTTTTTCCCAATCGTCCCATTCATGAGTTCGCTGACTCTCTGAGAATCAAGGACTCCGAGTTCGAACAATTCCTTGCCCAGAGCGACCAGGGCATCTTGTTCCTTTTCCAGAATTTCTTTTGCTCTGCTGAACTCCTTGGCAAGCTTCGCGTCGATCCTTCCCCTCAACTCCGGATCACTCCGTCGCAGATTTTCCAAGGCATCGTCATCTGTTGCCCCACAATGACGGTATGATGCCCCCATTCCCAGTGTCGTTTCCATCATTGTGGCCAGCCTCGTTGCTCTTGCAAGATCAGACGACGGACCAGCACCCGCGCCGTCGTAGGTTTCACCGAAAACGAGTTCTTCGGCTGCCAGACCTGCCAAGGTCATCGCGATCTGGTTGTCGTAGTTGGCTCGTCCCCGGTGCGCGATGATGGGCATCTCGAAATAGGCAGCCCCTGCCTGATTGCTGGCACCTTTACCGAGGCAAATTTGCTCGACCACGCGAGTACCAACATATTTCCCGACACCGAGCTTGATCCCGACCAGAGTGTGCCCGGATTCGTGAATGGCATTTGCGTACCGGTGATCATCGGTCAAACGGAAGACTTCAGGCAATCCTTCCAGCAAATCATCGACCGTGACCGTTCGCTTTTCCCGACGTGCGATGCGCCGGGCGTTGCGAGCAGCTTGGGCCAGGTCGGCACCGGACATTCCTTGTGTCGGAACGACCAGCTTGTGCAGTTCATCAACCGGAATACAGAAATCTACATGTTGCGACAGAATCCCTACACGGTCGGCCGCATCTGGCAACGGGATGACCACGTGTCGCTCCAAACGTCCCGACCGAACAACGGCAGGGTCGATCCTGTCATAGTGATTTGTGGCACCCATAACGATGATGCCTTCTCTCCCACCCACACCGTCCAACAGCTCCAAGAAGGCGTTGACGACCTGGATCGAATAATCGGAATTGTCATTCTTGAACTTCTGCCGGTCGCCGATTGAGTCCAACTCGTCGACGAACAGAATGGACGGCGAAGCTTCCCTTGCTGCCGAGAAGTCGGCTCTCATAGCCTTCAGCAAGTCTCCCAAATGCCCCCTTGATTGCCACTGGCCGAGTGACGTTGCGATCAGTCTCACGCCACACTGTTTCGCTACGGCCTGAGCAAAGATGCTTTTGCCCACGCCAGGAGCGCCGCTCAGAACAATGCCACGGTCAACGTCATCCCAATCAATGTTGCCGTTGCGCCAGTCAGCCAAGTCCTGTGCGAGCTGCATTCCCCAAGCCTTCGCGTCGCCATAGCCGAACATGTCTGTCAGAGCAGGAACCTCCCGAGCCGGTCTACGCGTTGGCGTATCGTCTTCATCCGGCCGTACTGCTGCCAGGCGTTCCAAAACCGTCGAGATAGGCCGACCAGGACGCAACGCCGCCCACAAGAGCCGTTCGGGATAAGACATAGCCTGTTGCGCCGCCTGAACAGTCACTCTGATCCCCAGAACAACCCGACAGGCGATCTGCAAATCTCGGTGGTTCACTGGAGGAATGTCAGCAACGACGTCTGCCCCGATACCGATTTCGGCCGGAATCGACGCGCCATGCTCGACGACGATGATGGCTCTTCGCTTCTTCAGGCAATCATCCCGGAAATCGTTCAGCGTCTTCGACAGCTTGTCGCCCTTCAGGACGTACATGAAGCCTCGATCATCGCGCCGGAAGTCGTCATCCGGAAACAGTTCATCTAGAATGGCTGTACCATAACGCGCGGGTACGTGGTTTTCGGGCGTGATTAACACCAAAATCCCCTCGCCACCTTTGGCAAACACAGGGTGGGATTTCAGGGCTCTCTTCATAGAGCACAACAACGCGCAGTCTTCTGCGGATTTCGCAACCTTCGATTTTCTCTTGAACATAATAACCTCGGAGCAGCCCAGCTGCTTTCGAAACCGGAGGTCAGCCGCGACGGCGGCGGACGGTGGATTCGGGTCCGATCAACGCTTCGTCCAGATCAATCTCGATGAAGCGGTTGAGAACCATGGACGCCAGGCCTGCTATTGGCCGGGTCTCTCGAAACACCGATAGGCATTCGGCTAGCGTGAGGGTTCCGTGTTCGTCCAAAGCGGCCAGAAGCCGTACGCGATCCTCCAGACCCGCCTGGAACTTTCCATATCGAAGAAGGTCTTTTGCGTTTTTCAGCCGGATCGCGGGCAGATCAGGGCGGCGCACCGCTTCATACTTATGACCACTCTGATAGACCGCCTCCGCGATCCACGATGGCGTATCATCGGTGATCGCATCGATCACAACGAGATGATCATCAACTCGGGCTACGAGGTCAGGTCGATAGGTATCGCATCCATTGACGAACGACAGCGACTGGCATCGCCATTCAGTAACGACGTCATCAACGTCGAGGAGGCAAGCCACATCTCTGGCGAACTGGCTGCGAAAGATCACAGGGCCATCACATCGGATTGTAGCTGAAGGGTAGAAAATCTGGCCCTGGGATACTGTCTTCCAGGATTGAGAAGACGACGGTTCAACACTCATCTGAACTACTCACGTAAACGCGTGGGAACGGCCTCCAATCGGAGGCAGCGATCAAGGCGTTATTCGTAGTAGGTGTAGCGCGAGTTTCGTCATGAATGGAACAAATAAAGAACAAAATATCGAATGTCAACGGGTGTTCATCCGGCTATCGCCGTTTACCAAGCGTTTCACCGCGCCCAAGGCAGTAAGTTCACGCTGCCTGAAAACACTCGACTTCCTCTGCGGAAGCGTCAAATAGACGGACACGTTCACCGTCATTATCGATTTCGGCAGATACAAACCCGCTTAGGATGTCAGCACGGAAGATAGCCGCCGTAATTCTGCCCGTCCGATACGAACCGGTATCGATGGCAATGCGATTGGAGTGAACTTCCGGCAGTTCCGACGGCGTTATCGAATGGCCGTGAACGATCATTTTCTCAAATGGTAACGTGTGATCGAGAAACCCTTTCCTGATCCACATCAGGTCGTGCGCTAATTGCTCCGACAACGGCACCTCCGGATCAACTCCGGCATGAACGAAGAAATGGTTTTCGGTCTCGAAATGCGAAACGGCATTCTCGAATAAGGTGACGTGTCTGGGCCTTACGCGCCGAAGTACCTTTCCTGCGGCGACCAGGTCACCGTCGTCCAAACCGTAGGATTCCAATGTGTTCATGCCCCCTTGAGCAAACCACCGGTCTTCTTCGTCTCTCGCTAATGAAAGATTGGCGAGGTTACGCATATAGAAGTCATGATTCCCAAGGACCATCACAGAGTCTGGGAACGTCTCGATGATCCTGCAGACCTGATTTACCGCCGGAAGCGAATCCGGCCCCCGGTCGATAATGTCGCCAAGGAAAACGAACTGTGCGTCTTCCGGGGAGAACTCGTTTTCGAGGTGTTGCAACAGAAGTTTCAGGACATGAGCCATCCCATGGATGTCGCCGACAGCTATCAAGGTCTTCTTGTTCATATCGACGATGCCACTGTTTTTACAGGATGCAGGAACTGTTGTTGTTTCATATACTTGGTATCACAATACGTCATTAACAAGCACAGGCTTGACGGCGAGATCAGTCACGCCAGGATGAGCTTGAGACCGTTCAGCACTGTCGCCATTTCCCGGGCCTGATACCGCGTCGTGACATTGAACGTTACAGCGAAACCCTTGCCGTCCACTGTCGGGGTCCAGCGCCCCGAAGCCGCGACGCGGCGCAATTCCTCCTTATCCTCCAGGTAACGGTCCCACCTGCGACGGGTAAGTTCCGGATGCAGGGTCAAGACGAGGCAGAAAGCGGAGGGGTCGACCGAGACCGCCATCGCGAGCTTGCGGTTGCTCGTGAAAATCTGAAATTCGGCACCGGCATCGTCCGGGACTTTAAATGCCGGGCATACCTCTTTCAAACGCGAACGGAAGCATTCCCAAAGGGTGGCGACATCAGCTCTGTCATGCGCGTTCTCTGTAACCTCGACATCGCTCCGAGCGCCAGACCCGATCTGAGGTGCATTGAAGTACATCGATCTGAATCCAGGCCTCTCTGGGTTGACAGCGTCGGCAACCAGATTTCCTTCGACGATGCGCAGTGCCAGATCGCCCTGGCTGATACCAAGATGCTTGGCATACGAAAAAAACGTCATCATCCCGCGCCTGGGCTCTCGCTCAACTGATTCTGTCACTTTCCGGATCAAGCTGGTTACGGCTCGGGCCGAGACCCGGCCACCGCGTTTTCCATCGACCGGCAATCCATGGAATTCCTTGACCTTGCCTGCCTTGACCAGCACGCGGAATTCGTGACCGGGAAGCCCTGCAATATCCCATGTGTCGGTCGACGGGATCAAATCCTCGACGGCGTCCTTCAGCGTTCGAAACGTGTCCTCGTTGAACGACAAGGCATCGCCGTTCCATTTTGCATCCGGCAAGAGACCGAGTTGCTGCACGAACTTGCTCACCCCTTTTGGAGGCAAGCCAAGTTCCCGAGCGGCTTCCAACAGCGTCCGTTCACATCGCTCCGAGGGCCGGTACCGCACGAACTTGCGTCCCAAGGTGCCGACCTTGGCAAATTCTTCGAACAACACCGTCTCGATGTACGATCTCAAACGGCTACACGGGCGGTTACGCCAATAGCCCGAAAAGCCTGGCAACGACGCATGGAAGCCATTGCGCAAGGCCTCCGCAGGCACTTTGGCTACGAGCCAGTCCCGGATACATTCACGCAAGTCACCTTCTTCAAGCTCAAGGATCGAGAAACCGTATTCGACATCAACTGCCGATGGCAGACCAAGCTTTGCGGGGTTATCACTTTGCATCCACCGGCTAAAGAAGGTTGCGCCATCGATAATATCGAAGAGATCGTATCCTGCGAGCGAACCGCTTTCTCGCTCACCCGAAGTCAGCCGGAAGAGAATGAAGGAATGGAGGCGGAGAGAGGCCCCCTCGGTCTGTGTCACACTTACCTTCGGGAGGGGGTAACCCTGAGGTGAATTATCGAAGTGCGGCCAGTTCCAGTTCAAGCGATGGCCTTGCACATCCGTCGCCAAGAGAACCTCGTGAACGGGACATGCGTGGAGATCGACGATATCCCACCAGACACGGTGAAAACGGCTTTCGCAAAGACACTTCGGGCAGAAGCGCCTTGTTTGGAACGAGACCTGTTTTTGCCGCAGGCGTTCATGCCCCAGCGAATAGAACCCTTCTCTCAGAATGGGCGTAGCGTACCTCAAACGGTCCTTGTACATCTGATCGAGTGGTAATTTCTCCAATGAGTGCAAGAGCTGCTCCGGATTGATGTTACGCCCATCAAGGCCGATCTCGTTTGCGTAAACCCGAAGGCTGTCATGGCCTTCGTCCGCAACTTCACGAGCGAAATAGCTATAGGACGGTTCACCAATTTCCGGCTTCAATCGCCACCGGGAGAATGGACGCGCAAGCTTGAAATCCAAACTCATTTCTTGGCTCCAATCTCGAAATAGCGATAGGAACGATCCGGATGCGCCGGGACCAGCCTCCGTGAGGCATCTCGCAGATGTTCGCGCATGATCTGAGCCGAACCATCGTCGATTGCGAAATAGGATGCCTGCTGAATGAGGTTTACCAAGCGCCCAATCAGACCGCCGCTGAAGCGATGGAGATCGTCAGAAATGCTCTTTTCGATGAAATTCGAAGGTTGCGCGAATGGCAGGCGGTCCTCAATGGCCAGCAACAGGTTCCGGAAGTTCTTCCTTTCGTCGTGCTTCGAAAATGCACGCAGGTGCTCATAGACAAAGCCTCGGCCTGACAACGTCGGCGTTGCGTCAATCGTGTCGAGAATGCTGTCTTCTCCCACCAGCAAAACGCTGGCCAGTTTTTGGTCCGCAACCATCTTCACGAAACTGATGAAATTTCGCCGGTCCGTCTGGTTGCGACCATCGTACATGAAATGGGCATCATCGATGATCAGAAGCTGGGTCTTTGCAGCCGCCAGGCGAAGCAGCGTCGCATCGACCACCAGCTTATGCTTGACCGTCAAGGAACGGGCACCGGTCGCGATGCAGATGCGGTCAGCCAATGACGGCAATTTCATTTCATCCGAAGCCTGGACGTATACGACCGGGTAGAACTCGCCTTCATCGTCGTAGAAAGGTGGATTCTGCGACACGAAGTAATTGCAGATCACCGTCTTCCCGACGCGGGATTCGCCAAGAAGTCCACCAATTCGCCCGGCTGAAGGGTTGCCGCCTTCTACCGGTACGTGGAACTTCCTGATGAATTTGATCCCGTCACGAAACTGCGGATACGGTACCAGCATCGTTTCCATCAATGCTTGCCGGACACTGGCCGACTGCTTCGACGCTTCGACCCGTTCCTCTGCCGTCATCGGCTTGCTGTTACGCCTGTGCTCCATAAGCAATCCTCTCAGAAATCAGGTTTGTCAAAATCCGGATCACGGTCGTCGCGCTGGCCCGGATTAGGTTCGTTCTCTTGGCTTCCCCGTCCCACCGGCTCATCGTCACCCGTGGCGCTGTCATTGCTGGCAGGAGTGGTCGGTACCTCCTGATTGCCGTCCCTAGGCTCGGGCATCCGGCTACGACGGTTGTCGCTCAATTTCACCGCAGGTGTCGCGACCTCGGGGCTGAAGTAGTCGATGTGCGTGTCGACGGCTTCGTCAGGTGTCAGTTCCACGATCCTGGACAGCCGGGCCTTGGCCGCATCCGAACGGATGAATTTCGCCAATGCTTTTGCGGGGTCGTATTTCCGATGGCGCTTGTGGAATTCCATCATTCGCAGTTCCAGATCGCGACGGGCCTTCATCAAGCCCTTGCTGTCCGTCACTTTGCCAATCGTCGCCTTGTGGTGCTTAATGGCCTTCTGATGTTCGAAGAGTGTCAGGCCACTCGCGTACTTGGCGTCCCGATCAATTACAGGCACCTTGATCACGACGTTCCGATACGGGTCGTTGACATAGAGAAAACCGACCTCGTTCGGATCGCGTGTTACCTGGTAGGTGGTGCCTTTGTGCTTGCCTTTGCCATCCCGGTGGTTCGGGTGCTGCTTCAGCGCATGCAGTTCTGGTGACCAGTAATGCAGATAGTCCAGTCGGATGCCGTCTCGCTGCACGGTCACCCCATCGGTGTAACCGACGATGCGGGTGAAGACGTCCGGGTTGATCGGAGCACGCGTGGGTGATCCGATGATACCCCGGTCCCAGCGATCACAAGGATAATCTTCGAGCGTGATCAGCGGCCCCAGACCAGCCTTCAGGCTGCGATTGTGAATCTCAGCGAAATAGTGCGCCAGAAACCCGTGCAGTTCGTCCAGTCGCAACTGTGGAACGGCCTTCTCCTTCTCATCGTCGAATTCGTCACGCTCCTTAGGTGATCCGGCTGTAGAACCTGGCAGACGATGGATGAGATGCTTGTTCAGGATGGAGAACAAGCGCTCGGTTGCCCCCTTTTCCCACGGATGCCCGGGCCGGTACTCGATCAGGGTGAAACCCAGTTCGCGGGCGGCACTGCGGATATCGTTCCCGATCAAGTGCATGTCATTGTCGACACCGATCCGGAACGGAATCCCGAACCACGGCCAGGTCACCCCTTCAGGCAGGGTCGCCGGGTCCTTGGGGAAAGCCGCATGTTTCAGACCAGCGATAAAGCTGGTGATCGATGGCGCACCGAAGGTGATATAGAAGCCCAACACGATACCGGAGTGGCGATCACGAAACACCAGGATGTTCGGACGGCCAAAGGCAAAGCGTGACGTCGGATCAAAGACGAAAACATCCAGTGTGGTGTAGTCGACATCGACGACATCGAGCGGATGATCTGGCAGTGCCAAACGCATTTTCGCCGAACTCAGGCGAGCAGCTGCATCTGCACCGTGGCCGAGATAGATTTTGCTGTAGGGATCGGCGTTTTCCAGGATGCGTTGGTAATGCCGGTCCGAGCATTTTCGAAACTCGGCAATTACATCATGGAACTCTGCACCTTCTGCGGTCAGGGCTTCCATCGCCGCTTTGATGGTGAGATAAGTTCTCTCCGGATCGCTGAGGGCGATGATGAGAGCCTCCCGCAAAGCCTCATAGAAGCGCACGCTCTTACGTTTACTGGTGTTTCCGGGGTTACGCTTTGGGGCCATCTTGGCAATAGGATCATCGGTCCGGACCCGAGCCTTCCTGATCCACCGGTACATCGTTGCATCAGAGGGACACGTGTCCTCTTGCCTCATTTTTGCAACTTCGGCCTTGGCAATTCGCAAGGCAACCGTTGTCTCTTTGAAGCCGTACTGCTCCTCCACGATCTTGAAATAGAAATCGATATATTCCTTGGCGCGATGAGCACGTTCACGCTGATTGATCGTCAGGTTCAGTGCATTTTGCGGCTGACCAGCGTCCGGCTGCAGGCTGAAACTCATTGCCCGGCCTTGCCCCACCAGCCAGAAGTATTGGTGCGCAGTCATCGGAAACGGCGTCGCGTACTGGAACTCGTGGAACAGCATTGTTTTCGGCATTCCAGGACCGGAATTCTGCCAGCCTTTGAATTCATAGACGGAGAACGTCCGTTTATCGGCCAGGTACAGGGCAATGCGCTCGCCCATGGCGATCCCAGGAAGCTGAGAGTCGTATTGATCGACCGGCGTTTCCGGCAGATTGAAATCGCGAGGTGACAGGATCGCTGTCGCCTTGGCCAAGAGAAACTCAAATTTTTCGGACGCAATCGACATCGGTTAAACCTTCAGGATCAGGGAATTCATGGTCAGCCGTTTGCCAAGGTCGAGGCGAACTTCTCCGCGCATCGCCAGCTGCATCACAGCTGTGAAAACAGGATTGGACTGAGGGAGGACCGTCGGCGCATCGTCGCCTTCCCAGACAACCGCGTGCTGCGGTGTGCCCAGGTATCGCCAGACATCATCGATAGTGACCGGATGCCCAAGTGGGGCGATGGCGTCGCGAACACGATCCAGATCGACCGGCTGCGAACGGACCTCGCGGTGCTGCCACATCTGGCGCAGGTTCGAGAAACGAGGCTCGATATGAAGCGAAGCCTCGTTCAGCACCCGGAAGGCACAGCCGAAAACTTCCAGATAATAATCGGCAAGAGCCTTGGCCTCGCTGACATGCCACGGCCGCTCTTCCTGCATGTAGAAAGTTTCATACTTCAGGAAGACGACAGAACCGTCGCGGCGCTTGGCAGCCACATCCGCGAAATGATGCAGACGATCCTCGACCCCAGGTTCAATCTCGACCCAGGCATCAGCAGTCAGCGGATACGGAGAGATCGCCACGACATCCGGATCGGTGTCGAGGTGAAGAACGCCATCGGCCATGAGAGGAGAACGGCAACGAATGCCGCCACTGACGCATTTGCGCGTGGGAAATTCCACCGGCAGCGTCTTGTGGCGAACACGCTTGGGCGGGTCATAGACCGGCTCATGTTCTGCCGAAAACAGGGAATTCAGTACCGCATAGACCGATTTAGCGCGCATCACGCACCTCACGATCCGGCAACGGTACACCCTCGTTGCCTAAGATAGCCTTGGGCACGGTCGACATCGCACGCAGCGACATGACAATGTGCTCAGGCACCCCCAGCACGACAAGTTGCTCGACGGAAACGGGCTTACAAGCCACGCGTCCGCTATCGAAAGAGCCGTTCATCACAGCCTCCATCGTTCGCGCTCCTGACAGGAAGCGCGGTGGAACTCGGATAGGAATGGATGTCGCTGACCCTCGAAGGGGTCAGAATCCTATCGCTAGACCGTGGTGATGGAAGAAGTTCGGAATAGGCTTCATCGCACGCAGATGCCCTTCGTCACGAGACGACCGGGGTGCACAGCGATGGTAGCTTTTGAGGAATTTCATTTTATCCACCGTTCCCTAACTTGGGTTGACCTCGGTGGGATGGTGCTCAGCAAATCAGCCGAGCAAAAACGCTTTGCTAGCTGACGATTGCCGAACGGACATCCCGTTCGTTTCGTATGCATAGCTTATAGGTCACAGCATTTTTCCTTTGCTTTTCGGCGCGGACGAGAAGGTACCTCGACAAATCCGAACAAGAGATTGCATTTTTCTCAGGCATTTTAAACGACCAAAGGAATTCTTCAGAACTCCTTCGTTTCCAGGCCTCGCGACCTCGATTTATTTTCGGTTCGGACACGTCATCTGCCCGGTGGCCGGTATATGTTCACGTATTGTTCTATATGTCAAGCGGCCTTTGTGTCATGCTTTGCATCGCGTCAGCCTGACGGATATCGACGCCGTGAGACACACCATGAAACATGACCCGCATCCCGTTCGCTTCCTCGACCTTCCTGGCATTCTGGAAAACCGTCCGGAGAAAATCGGCTACGAGGCGGCAGTCTCACACCGTGGCCTGTCCGGACGTCGTTCACGCAAGGAGAATGATGTCGCACTGACTTGGGCTGATAACCGCGACCTCGAAAACATGTCTGCTGAGCAGCAGCAGTTCTATATGTTTCGCGTCGAGAAGCTGAAAGAGCTGGTTGGGAGCGTGTTCGTGTCAGGCGACGTGCCTAACGTTTACGATGTCTCGGCCCTCGTTGGCAAACTGCCGGATCAGGACATCTCTGCCTGGAACCTGTCCAACCTCGTTATACCTGGTGGCGACGGATTTTCATTTTTCGATTTCGGGCACCAGGAAGCACTGGTCATCGACAAGGATAAGAACCTATATTTCGAAGGCGCGTACGTTGAGATGACGGAATCCGACGACGAGCGCAGCATGTTCGACTTCTATCTCGTCCTTAACGACCCTGAATTTGACCGGGACGGATTGGAGCGGACGACTGCGGCGACCCTGGCACGCATGGCCAATTACGTTCATATGCGCATTGGCGAAGACAATACGATTGAGGGTGCGTACCAATTCTTCTCGTACTGGAACACCTCCGCGAACGCCAATGACGAACTACGTGGTGATTGGAAGGCCGCAACGGCAGCGATCAACACTCTTATCAAAGCTGCGACGTACATTGCCTCCGAATTCGTCGGGGATATCGAGTTCGGATACAGCAAAGATGCCCCAAGACCATTAGTCGTGGCTGCCTCCGAGGGCAATCTCGGTGCAGTCAAAAAGCTTACAGAACAGGGCTTCCCAATGATCATGCATGTCGGCCGTAACATCGGTCCTATTGCTGAACTGTTAGAACCTCGGTTCGAGACGGCTGCGACCTACGGGCGGTGATGCCGCAGCTGCAATTTCTTGGGGAATCCTGCGAGTGAAGTAAGTTTCCGTTGCGTAGCTGTCCCGATATCCGTCAATATCAATTTATTACGGGATCGGGGCAGTCAATGAAGAATGATCAACAAGAAGCGTATGAACGTGTCCTTACATCGTCACTTGCTCGGGTTCTGGATTTCCTGAAGTTTGCGGAAACCAAGAATGCCGCCCTGCTTACATTCGCCTCTGCCTCGATAGTAGCTTCGATAAGCAACCTGAATAATTCCACGCTCGGAAGTGAGTGGAGAACGGCTTTTACCTTCGCGTTGCCATTGTTCATTCTCACGGCGCTGACGGCATTATATTCGTTTCTCCCTAAGACCCTGTTGAACAGCTTTCACAAAGACCCGGAGCAATCGAAGTCCCTCTTGTACTTTGGTGATGCTGCGTCCTTCGCTCCCGCTGCATATAAACAGCGAGTATTGGAGCGATACCTTCCGCCAGAAAATGAATCCGCCACCCAAAACTACCTGGACGACCTGGCGATCCAAATCGCTGTCAACAGTCAGATCACTAAGCGGAAACTTACGATCTTCAACACCGGCGCATTGATCGTGTTTTGTGCGATCCTTGTTGTCTCGGTTCCCGGCATCATCAGTCTGTGGCGGCTTCTATCGGCGCTATTCGGGAGCAATCCATGACGATGAAGGACCTGCGCGATGAGATTGTCGAGGAAGTCAGCACTATCCTGGCGGCAGACTTTCAGATTGATGTGACGGGGACAAAGACGGTCCCACATTCAGGCGACCCGGCAATAACGTTTCCAAACTTGGACGCCAAGCGACAAGGCGCGAAGTTGATCGAGACCTGCGTACTTTACATCGACATACGCCGGTCAACCGAGCTGAATATTACCCACAAACCAAAGACGG
Organism: Ensifer sp. GW823-FHT05D09; assembly: GCF_058795755.1. Taxonomy (NCBI): domain Bacteria; kingdom Pseudomonadati; phylum Pseudomonadota; class Alphaproteobacteria; order Hyphomicrobiales; family Rhizobiaceae; genus Ensifer; species Ensifer sp. GW823-FHT05D09. Next base: position 294,405 of record NZ_JBXAIA010000003.1, read on the forward strand.
TAGCCAAGCTCTACTCAGCTTTTGTCAGGGCAATGACACGCTGTGCTCGTTACCATAAAGGGCACGTCAGAGGCATTATCGGTGACCGTGTCATGGTCATATTCGATACCACAGACGCGTATGTAAATGCCGTGGAATGCGCGATTGCGATGAATACGATCTCCCAGCATGTGATCAATCTGCATTTCAAGCGGGGCGAGGTTGAATGCGGCATTGGGATTGATGCTGGGAATATGTTAGCGACCAAAACAGGCGTGCGTCGCCGGGGCGTTGATCAAGCTGCCTACCGAAATCTTGTATGGCTGGGAAGACCTGCGAACGTTGCGAGCAAACTGACGGACTTGGCCAACAAACCCGAGGAAAGCGTTCCGATTCCAATCGTGTCCGCACACTTCAAGTCACCCCTTGGCATTTTCGCCGGGCTGGGTGGAGATGGAACCTGGAGAGACTTTTATCCCAGTGACTTCGTACGTCAGCTTTCATCCGAACTGCTCGGGAATCGCATCCAACACTCTGACCCGAACTTCCAGATGATGTTGGTATCCGAACGCAGCATTGTTACGCGGGCGGCAACGAAACCCATCATGATGACCGAGACGGTCTGGAACGGGTACAAGGCCGCCGCACCGGCCGCGAAATCAGTGGTCAATGGCTGGTTCTCCGAGGTGCCCATAAAGGTACCGGGCTATACAGGCAAAGTTTACGCCGGAGACGTCTACTACCCAGCGCTGAAGGCCTGATCCGCGCGAACCTCGGATATACTACCACCGGCGTCATTGCGTCTAGGGTGATGACCGTATCGATATCCCGGGTTATTGAAGCGCAAGATTTAACGCATCAGTTGTATCATGAACGATCCCCACGGTAAGAATCCATATTTGCATCTGAACCGATTCGTCGGCTTTCAGGATGGATCGCGGGGATGTCGGTGCACATTACAAAAGTCGTCATCAAAAACTATCGGTGCTTGCTGGACTCGTCGGTTGATCTCAATCCGAACCTAAACGTCATTGTCGGCGACAATGAATGCGGGAAATCGACCCTTCTGGAAGCAATACATCTTGCCTTGAGTGGGCAGATCAACGGCCGTGCTATCCAGGGGGAACTGCACCCTTACCTCTTCAATTCCAAGGTGGTCACGGAATACATTGCGGCACTGCACAAGAAGTATGTCGGTCCGCCGCCTTCGATACTAATCGAGCTTTATTTCTCGGACGATCCCGACCTGACAAAGCTGAAAGGAAAGATAAATTCCCTGAAGCTTGACGTTCCAGGCGTCAGAATGCTGATCGAATTCAACGAAGGCTACCGGGCTGAGTATGATGACTACATCGCCGATCCCTCGCTCATTCGAACGGTTCCAGTAGAGCATTACATTGTCCGGTGGCGCGATTTCGCTGACAACGATGTGACAGCACGATCCATTCCAGTTCGACCCAGCTACATCGACGCGAGCACCCTGCGGAACAATGGTGTTGCCAATCGATATGTCCTGGATGTGGTCAAGGACAGCTTGACGCGTGAGGAGCAGGTTAGTCTCGCTCTCTCATATCGGCAGATGAAAGATCGCTTCCTGGCCGACCCTAAGGTGGCAGCGATCAATTCAGGTCTTGAAGCGAAAAAAGGGCATGTTTCTGATAAGGCGATCACCGTGTCGCTCGACAGCTCGGCTCGGGCAAGCTGGGAGTCAGGTGTGATGCCGCACCTTGATGAGATTCCGATGACGCTTGTTGGCAAAGGTGAACAAAGCTCAGTCAAAATCAAGCTAGCCTTGGATGTTGCGGACAGCTCCCACGTTTTCTTGATCGAGGAAGCTGAGAACCATCTTTCATTTACAAATCTTGCAAGCTTGATCGCTCATATCGCCGCCAAACGCGGAGACCGGCAGCTGCTGATAACCACCCATAGCAGCTACGTGATGAACAAGCTCGGGATTGGTTCCGTTTTGATGTTCATGAACGGCATCGCGACCAAGCTAACAGCGCTCGATCCGAAGACCCGGGATTACTTCCTAAAACTGCCGGGCTACGACACGCTTCGATTAGTGCTTTCAAAGCGTGCGATCCTGGTTGAAGGGCCATCCGATGAGCTTATTGTGCAGAAAGCCTTTCATCGAAGACACGGAAAGATGCCCATTGAGGCGGGCGTCGATGTCATCAGTGTCAGCTCTCTCGCATTCAAACGCTTTTTGGAGATCGCTGACATCTTGAATACCAAGGTCGACGTGGTGACCGACAACGATGGGGACGTGGCTCGGCTGCAGCAAAAGTACGCCGATTATCTCAAGCATAAACACATCGCAGTTCAGTACGATCCCGACGAGAATGCGAGGACATTGGAACCGCAGATTCTCAAGGCCAATGACCGGGCTGTGTTGAATGATATCCTGGGCACCACGTACACCACGGACGAAGACCTGCTGAAGTTCATGCAGAATAACAAAACCGAGGTCGCGCTACGGCTTTTCGAAACCGATAAAGCGTGGAACGTACCGGAGTATATCAACCGTGCGGTCGCCTAACCGGATTGTCATCGCTGCTGCAGGTGGTGGAAAGACAACACGTATCGTTGACGAGGTCCTGGCCGACAAGTCGGTCCGGTCGGCAATCATCACCTACACCAGAAACAATGTTCGCGAGATTCAGGCCAAATTCTATCAGCGTGGGCAAGCCATCCCGCAACACGTAGAGATCATCCCCTGGTACACGTTCCTTCTCCGCGAAATGGCTCGGCCATACAGGAACCATAAATACGACAAACGCATAGACGGGATTTTTTGGACGGAAACGACGGTCGACAGGTTCGCTCCCAAATCGGACGCTGGCCGCTATTATTTCGGAAATTCGTCGAACATCTACTCGAACAAGCTCGCGGAGTTCGTCTGCGACTGTAACGCGATATCCGACAACGCGATCATGCGTCGGTTGGAGCAGCGCTTTGAACGCGTCTACATCGACGAAATTCAGGATTTCGCTGGATACGACCTCGACATCCTCGAACTGATGCTCAGGTCCAATCTCGAAGTCGTTCTTGTGGGCGATCCCCGGCAATCCACTTTCACGACCAATAATTCCAACCGTCACAAAGGCTTTCGCGGGCCTGATATCATCAAGAAATTTCGGGACTGGGAGAAAAAGAAGCTCGTTGAACTACAGCATCTGGTCGAGACCCATCGGTGCAACCAAATAATCGCAAATCTTGCTGACAGCTTTTACCCCGACCACGAAAAGACACAGTCGCGAAACAAGGACCTGACCGGTCATGACGGCGTGTTTTCGATAAAGACAGGGGACGTTACCGAGTACATCAACAAGTTTAAGCCGCAGGTGCTACGATTATCTGTGAAAACGGAATGCGCTGGTTTTCCCGCCCTGAACTTTGGAGAGTCGAAGGGTATGACTTTCGACAGAATACTAATATTCCCGCATAAGAAGGCGGAGAAATGGCTGAAGACGGGAGACTATGAGCTTGTGAGCGGTGTCAAACCTGAGCTGTATGTCGGAGTTACCAGGGCCCGCTACAGCGTAACATTCGTGTACGACGGAACTTCAGCTCTAAAAGAGATCGTCCCACACTAAAGCATGTCGCGGTAGTCCTGAAGGAGCGCGCTATTCCGATTGGTGGCGACTGCTGCGTTTCGCCAACTGAGCATCGGGGTCATTGTCGTCGCCTGTTCGAGTCCAGTTCAGCGATGTTGAGCCACGCCGTCAGGCGATGTCGGCGAAGACGTTGAGCCGACCTTGCTACACAAGCAGCCCTACTGCCTGTAGTGTTCGATTTCTTGCAACACTGCTTCTACGAACCCTGCTTGCAGCCCAAGATAAGCCAATCGACATTCTGTGGTCGCAGCGATTTCTGGAGCCACCTCTCTTAGAATTTTTGCTAAGCCTAGTCGAAGTTGCTGTGTTGTGCGACTCCGGTCTGTGGTCCGTCGCAAGGATTGCGCTTCGTCAAAGAGTTGCCCAATGATGTACGGCTGATGCGGTCGCTCATTCCTGACCGAAAGCGTCAGGTCCAGTTCCTGCATACGCAAGGGTCCAAAGCTGAAAAGAAATTTTGAATAAAATTCATACCCTGGTGGCAAAAGCACTTTTAAATCTCCCAGTTTACGAGAGCATCGAACCTGGGCCTGAAAGACACCAATTTGCTAAATGTTGTTGTAAAAAATTCACTCAAGCAACTGGGGCCGGTCAGTTGTAGAGACTACCTCAGTCTGAAAAGAGCTTTTGGTAAATTCAGACAAACTAAAGCCAAAACTAGAGGTCTAAAGGTAGCGTCTAAATTCGCTGCGAAACATCGTTGGCTTGCATGCGACTGTCAGGGCGAGACAGCCCGCCCACCAATTCTATACCCTCATGCAAAGAACGGAATACAACGCGAGCCTTTCGCGCGAAATTTCCCTCACGCAGAACACTGTGAATTTGCGAAATATCCTGAGCAACAGTCTAAAGTAGTGGAAACCTACCGGAAGGCGGTACCGACGAGACGCCCGAGAAGGCTGGTCCCACCTTTCATACGCAACGAAGCCAATGATGTACCGTCATCAAAAAACGTCTCCTCTGCTCGAAAACGCCCCGGACTGGCACGGCTTCTCGTCGAGATTCTTGAGACATGCGAGATACAGGTATTAGACGAGTTCGCCAGGAAAGAGGATACTCAGCGCCGTGCTGACCAGATCGCCCTCATCGAGGAGTCGGCCCAACATATTTATCTGGACACTGACCAGCCGCTCTCGAAATGGATTGCAACGTCGTTCAGCGAATACATGGACCTTCGCAAACGACTCGACGCTGAGGAACACGATTGGCGGCGCGGCAGGCCGCACGGCATCTACATCGACACCTTCTCACGCATCGTCGGAGAAACCCTTTTTATAAACGAGGAGCGGGATACTCCATACATCGCGGTCGATGGGCATCTCTACACTTACGGAGGGTATCAACCGGCTCGCACACCATATCTCGCGATATGTCTGGTTGCTAAGCCGATGGCCCAGGACACTCCGAGGGTAATCAGAGCGTATGCACATCCTTGCCTAGGAAAAACCCATTTTGCTCTCGTTGACAGTGCACTGGAGAAGGCAACCTTAGACCAGGTAATTGATTGCAAAACATACCTCGAAACATTCGGCCTCGAAGTTAAAATATTGAAGCCGCTATCCGACATGGGGCCGCGTCTCCCGACAGAGCGGCCGGTATGCATTCCCGACTTCGTTGTTAGTGCCCAAGGACCACTAGTATTGAACTCCACTGTCGTCGTTGAGACCATGGGTTATGATACAAAGGCCTATCGGAGCCGAAAACGCGAGATGAAAAAGTGGTTCCGGATGATCGGTGGAACAGGCAAGTATGGTACTCCGATTGTTGAGCACGACCGGTCTGGGGAAACGGATGAGACAGAGATCGCCAGTATAGACTCAAAATTTTGGACGAAATTGCGCAACAATCTGTCCACTGCGCGTGGCCCCCGAAGGAAAAAGCCTGAACACGGAGGCTGAAGCTGCTTGCCAGTGGGCAGCAGATTAGGAGCATCGGTCAGAGCTTTGAGAAGGCACTCACCAAGGCTTGAAAGCATTCATTCAGGTGAAAGTGACCGCAGTTCATTGACGGTGCCACGCTTGCGGCAGTTGCGGCGGTGGTCACGCTATGGGAAGAGACCAATTCTCACCCGTTGAGTCGATCAATCGCAAAGGATCGTCGTTTCAATCAACGGATGAGTCGGGCTATAGGCATCCTTGCAGGCAAATCGGGCCGCCGCACTGCTTGACGATCAGAGGGCTGCCGCAATTCCCGCTTGAGCTAACCCAATTTTTACGATGATATGGTGAAAATGAGGTTCACGCCTCGCTGGGGGACATCACCATCATGGAAGCCATCGTGTGAGGCAGGATCGTCGATCGTTTCGAAACAGGACCTCCATGCGCCGGCTTCTCCTGGCACTGCTGCCTATCGCCACCCTCCTTTCCGCCTGTTCGTCGACCGACTACGATCTGATGCAGACCGCATCGATCCCGCCGCGTTTCAACGATACCGATCCGCAGGATTTCGGCGACCGCACACCGCAGCATCACAATATCCACGGCATCGACATCTCCAAATGGAATGGCGATATCGACTGGATGAAGGTGAAAAACTCCGGCGTCTCCTTCGCCTTCATCAAGGCGACGGAGGGCAAGGACCGGGTCGACACGCGCTTCAACGAATATTGGCAGCGCGCCCGCGCCGCCGGCATTCCCTATGCGCCCTACCACTTCTACTATTTCTGCTCGACGGCGGACGCCCAGGCCGACTGGTTCATCGCCAATGTGCCGAAGAGCGCCGTCTACCTGCCACCGGTTCTCGACGTCGAGTGGAACGGCGAATCCAAGACCTGCCGCACCCGCCCCTCGCCGGACGAAGTCCGCGTCGAGATGAAGCGCTTCATGGACCGGCTCGAAGCCCATTACGGCAAGCGACCGATTATCTACACCTCGGTCGACTTCCACCGCGACAACCTCGTCGACCAGTTCAAGGAACACCACTTCTGGGTCCGCTCCGTCGCCAAGCATCCGGGCGAAGTCTATGTCGAGCGCCGCTGGGCCTTCTGGCAATATACCAGCACCGGCGTGATACCAGGCATCGACGGCGCCACCGACATCAATGTCTTTGCCGGCTCGCCGAAGAACTGGAAGAATTGGGTTGCGGCCGTCTCCAAGCCGAAATGACGACGGCCACGGTTCTGTGCATTAGCGCGGCAAACCGACCCATTTTCTTCTTTCCGTCATAATGCTCTGAGAGACGAGCGGCAGATTGCATCTTTGGTACATTGACCGCCAGCGGCGGCGCATCGCGCCGTGCGGCGACAGAAAGGAATTATCATGATCCTCAAAACCCGGCATGCTCTTGCGTCCGTCGCGCTTCTCGCGCTGACAGCCTCGCCCGTTTTCGCGCAGCAGGCACCGGCTTGCGGCGGCGATCTCGGCGCGTTCCTGCAGGGCGTCAAGGCCGAGGCAGTCGCCAAGGGCGTGCCGGCCGACGTGGTCGACCGTGCACTTGCCGGCGCCGCCATCAATGAGAAAGTGCTGAGCCGCGACCGCGCCCAAGGCGTGTTCAAGCAGACCTTCACCGAGTTTTCCAAGCGCACCGTCAGCAAATCGCGCCTCGATATCGGCGCCCAGAAGATGAAGGAATATGCCGACGTCTTCGCCCGCGCCGAGAAGGAATTCGGCGTTCCCGCCCCTGTCATCACCGCCTTTTGGGCCATGGAAACCGATTTCGGTGCCGTTCAGGGCGACTTCAACACCCGCGATGCGCTTGTCACGCTTGCCCATGACTGCCGCCGGCCGGAAATGTTCCGCCCGCAGCTGATCGCCGCCATCGAGATGGTCCAGCACGGCGACCTCGACCCGGCAACGACCACCGGCGCCTGGGCCGGCGAGATCGGCCAGGTGCAGATGCTGCCGGAAGACATCATCGCCTATGGCGTCGATGGCGACGGCGACGGCCACGTCAACCTGAAGAAGAGCTCGCCGGACGCGATCCTGACCGCCGCCAAGTTCATCCAGAGCCTCGGCTTCAAGGCCGGCCAGCCGGCGATCCAGGAAGTCAGCGTTCCCGAACAGCTGCCCTGGGAAAAGACCGGCCTGCAGCCGGGCATGAAGGCGAGCGACTGGTTCGCGCTCGGCGTCAAGCCGCGCAATGGCGACACGTCCTTCGGCAACCTTGAAGCCTCGCTTGTCCTGCCGCAGGGCCGCAAGGGCGTCGCGTTCCTGACCTACCCCAATTTCAACGTCTATCTCGAGTGGAACCAGTCGTTCATCTACACGACCTCGGCCGCCTATTTCGCGACCCGCCTCGGCGGCGCACCGACCTATGAGGGCGGCAACCCGGAACAGGGCCTCGACGACACCGGCATGAAGGCGCTGCAGACCAAGCTACAGACGCTCGGCCATGACGTCGGCAAGGTCGATGGCATCCTCGGCTCGGGCACCCGCGCAGCGCTGCAGAAGGAACAGCTGCGCCTCGGCCGTCCCGCCGACGGCTGGGCAACGCTCGAACTGCTGAACTCGCTCTAAGCATTTCCGGAAGAAGAGCAGCGCGGCAAATGCTTGAAGACAATCCTATCGCGCGCTTCTGCATTTCCGCCTGAACCGAATGCACATCTGCCCGGCCGGGATCTGGCCGGGCAGATGTTCGCCCTTGCTCCCCCGATCGCAACGGGCCGAAGCCGCCAGGCGCCTCCCTCCCCGACCAGCGATAAACACCGAGATCACTTATGGGCTGCCCCCCCCCCGCAAGAAGTGGGTGGTGTCCTGCATCTCGCCGCGCTAGACCTGTGTGATGCCTCTCCCCGGGGCCAGTGAACCGCCATCGGCGCACCGTGGAGACGTGATCTAATCAGTTGCGCATCCCGATTGCTCGAATGGATCGGCAGCGGCCGCGCAGAAAGCGCGAGCAGTACGATGAATGCACCATCACAGGCAGCCAGCCAGCAGATGACCATGCGGACCTGGGCGCTTCTCGCCCTGCTCGGGCTCATCTGGGGCGGATCCTTTTTCTTTGCCCGAGTCGCCGTCGCGCATGTACCGCCATTCACGCTCGTGTTCCTGCGGCTCGGCCTCGCGGCTCTGGCGCTGCACATCTATATTCGTGGGCGCTTCGGCATCTATCAGGTGCTTGCGAGCCGCTGGCGCGAGTTCCTGCTGATGGGCCTGATCAACAACGCCATTCCGCACGCCTTCATCTTCCTCGGGCAAACCCAGGTCGGCGCCGGGCTTGCGGCGATCCTGAACGCAACCACGCCTGTCTGGACCGTGATCATCGCCAACATGGCAACCGACGACGAGAAACTCAGCACCGCCAAGATCGGTGGCTGCCTGCTCGGCCTCGCCGGCACGGTGGTGTTGATCGGGCCGAGCGCCATCGCCGGGCTTTTCGGCAACGCCAGCGGCGTGCCGCTCTGGGCATTGCTGCTGCCGGTACTGGCCGCCGTCAGCTATGGCCTGGCGGCAACCTACGGCAAGCGCTTCCGCGGCCTGGCACCACCCGTCACCGCGGCCGGCCAATTGACCGCCTCGTCACTGATGATGCTGCCGGTCGCATGCCTCATCGACACGCCCTGGGCCCTGCCGATGCCGCCGATCGAGGCGACGCTTGCCATTCTCGGCCTCGCGCTCGTCTCGACTGCCTATGGCTATATCCTGTTCTTCCGCATCATGGGCGAGGTTGGCGCCACCAACACGTCGCTGGTCACGCTTCTGGTTCCACCGAGCGCAATCCTGCTTGGCTATCTCTTCCTGGGCGAGACATTGCAGCCGGCAGATGTGGGCGGCATGGCGCTGATTGCCGCCGGCCTTGCCGTACTCGACGGCCGGATCCTCAGGATGAAACGCGCCGCATAGGAGGAATCGAACAGGCCGGGAATGGCGGGAAACGTGCCCTTCCGAAGCACTCACGCTCGGTTACAAACGTTTACATTAACCTTCCGGCAGCGATTGTGAAAAAAATGTGGCACGTTAAAATGCGATTTAATTTCAAACGACTAGCCCTGTTGATAAGGCAAATGTGATCACGTGTTTTTGCACTGCAGCACAAGTTTCCCTTTTAAGCGCCGTTAATTCGCCCTATGTTTTAACGGTCAGCGCAAGGAGGGTCTTCGATGGGACTTACACATTCGTTGAATGTCCTCATGATTAGTGCAGCGTTCGTATTCGTGGCCACAATGCTCTTCATCTGAAGTCAGGCCGCTGAGAGTCCAAACCGAAATAGGGACTTTAATTTTCCGGGAATTCAATTTGCAGCAGAGATTTTTGAGGTAGGCCAACACAGCAATCTGCCTCGACGCTGCAGGAAAAAAGAAAGCGCATGAAGGACACCTTCATGCGCTTTCGCTTTTTCAAGGTCGGCTTTCCGCCGGGACATCCGTGCTGACCCGAGGAAATCGACCCTTTCCACATTTGCGGGCGAAATCGCGGGGCTTTACGCCGCCGCGCCGGCAACCGCCTTCAGCGCAACATGCTCGCTTTGCGCCGTCTCGTCCGCGCGCTCGAACCCGACGAGGTCTAAGACGGCCGTGATCAGCGGCGAACGGTTCATGGTATAGAGATGGAAATCCCTGACGCCACGACGGGCAAGATCGACGATCTGCTCGGCGGCGATATGGGTCGCCTCCTTGAAGCGCTCGGTCGGCTGGTCTTCCAGATGCGCAAGACGGGTGACGATCACCTCCGGCACGCTGGCGCCGCAAAGGCCGGCAAACTTCTGCACCTGGCCCAAGTTGTTGATCGGCAGGATGCCCGGGACGATCGGGATATCGATGCCGGCCCGGCGCACGCGCTCGAGGTAGCGTTCGAAATCGTCGTTGTCGAAGAAGAACTGGGTGAGCGCCCGGGTCGCACCGGCATCCACCTTGCGCTTCAGCATGTCGATGTCGGCATCGACGTCAGGGCTTTCCGGGTGCTTTTCCGGATAAGACGATACCGAGATCTCGACATCGCCGCGATCGCGGAGCGCCCGCACGAGATCGGAACTGCTCTCGTAACCACCCGGAAAGGGCTGGTAGGTGCTGCCGATTCCGCCCTGCGGATCGCCGCGCAGCGCCACGAAGTGACGAACGCCGAACGAGAGAAACTCGTCGATAACCGTGTCCACCTCCGACTTGGGCGCGCCGACGCAGGTCAGATGCGCTGCCGTGTTGGCAAAGCCCTTCTCCTCGATCATCCGCTTGACTGTCGTCAGCGACCGCGTCTTGGTCGAACCGCCCGCACCATAGGTGACGGTCACGAAGGCCGGACAAAAGACAGAGAGATCTTCGGCCGTCTGGAAGAGTTGCACTTCCATCTCATCGGTTTTAGGGGGGAAGTATTCGAAGGAAAGCCGCAGATTGCCGCGCTCGGCAGGATAAAGCGTCTGTGCCGTCATTCTCAAAGTCCCCCTGCTTGCATGCGCTGATGTGGCGCTTCGCTCTCCTCGACGGCGCGCTGATCGCGCGCCAGCCAGATTGTCACCGTCAGTTTTCCTCCGTCCGTGCCTTCCGGCGACAGATCGGTCGTCTTTTCCAGTTGGAGCCCGGCCTTCGCCAGCCAATCGGTCATGGCCTGATGCGAGAAGCCGAGCCGCGCATGGGCATGTTCGTCGCGCAAGTGCTCCAGTCCGTGCGGGGCAAAATCGATGATCACCAGCCGTCCGCCGGGTGTCAGCATGCGGGCGGCCTCGGCGATCGCCGCTTCCGGCTGATCGAGGAAATGCAGCACCTGATGAATGGTGACGAGATCGAACACCTGGCCGTCGAGCGGCAGGTTGAAGATGTCACCGTGGCGGATCGACGCCTTGGTGATGCCGGCACGGTCCAGATTTGAACGGGCAACGGCCAGCATGTCGCGGCTGGCATCGATGCCGATGCCGCGTCGGTAGAGGCCTTCGAACAGCTGTAGAATACGTCCCGTTCCGGTGCCCAGGTCCAACAGGCTGTCGACCGGCTCGTCGCCAACCATGTCGCGCAACGCCGTCTCCACGTCCCGCTCGCTGACATGCAGCCGCCGAAGCTCGTCCCAACCGGCCGCGTTGCGGCTGAAATAGGCCTGGGCCTTTTCGGCCCGCGCCTTCTTCAAGGTGACGAGCCTTGAGGCATCGCGCGACAGAACCGCGTCGTCCGATGTGGCAGACGCAAGCATCGCGCGCACCAGCGACACGCGGGCACCCTCCTGGCGAAGGCGGAAATAGGCCCATGCGCCTTCCTGGTAGCGGTCGACGAGCTCGACTTCGGCCAGCAACTTCAGGTGCCTCGAAATGCGGGGCTGCGATTGTCCGAGAATTTCGGTAAGATCGGTGACGGTGAGATCCCCCGCGCCAAGCAGCGCGAGCAGGCGCATGCGGGTCGGCTCACCCGCAGCCTTCAGCACATCCACCAGCGCGTCGAGACTTAATTCTCTCTGATCCGCCATACCAATCCCCATCAACACATAAAGATATGTTTATGTGATTTACGGATGTAGCGCAAGCGGATTTGCGCGGACAGAGCAAACTATGCCGCTCAAGGAACAGGACTTTCCACCGTTCCGTCAGGCAAGCGGGCGAAGCTTGCCTGCCCGCGGCGCCCAGATGTCGTCGCCTTGCGCACGGGTTGCGAGGCAGCCCGAGGCGTCCCTTGTTCCCTGTTGCCTTGAAGCGAATGCCGTTGAAGGAAAACGGGCGTCACGTCAACACGTTGCAGCGCGCCTGTGTGCGCCTGCCGGGCGCGGCGCCTCTCCAATCGCAGCAGGAGGTCAACCGCTTTTCGCGCTCTCCGCCGTCGGATTGCATTCGCTTGATCTCGACACGACGGCGTAAGCAGGGTCGTTGTCCGCAAGCGGCAATCGGGACAAGCCCGTAGTTAAGTCAAGCCAAACCGATCATCTCGCAAGAAATGCAAGGCGCTTGGTTGTGATTCCACACGCAAGACTCTAAAGGTGCCGAAGACGCAAACTTCTGCTCCCGAAGGCTCCTTGAAACAGGATCGCGCTCATGAAGCTGGTGACCGGCAACTCCAACCGCGCCCTTGCCGAAGCTGTTGCCAACCACTTGGATCTTCCCCTGACAGATTGCACGGTCAAGCGCTTCGCCGACCAAGAAGTCCACGTTCAGCTTCATGAGAATGTGCGCGGTGAGGACGTCTATATTCTCCAGTCGACAAGCACCCCGGCCGACGGCCATCTCATGGAGCTGCTGATCCTGGCCGATACGCTGCGACGCTCGTCAGTTCGCCGGATCACCGCCGTAATCCCGTACTTCGGCTATGCCCGTCAGGATCGCCGCGCCGTTGGCCGCACGCCGATCTCGGCGAAGTTGGTAGCCAACATGATCGCGGGCACAGGTGTCCATCGCGTCATAACAGTCGATCTCCATACGGACCAGATTCAGGGCTTTTTCGATATTCCGACTGATAATCTTTATTCAGCGCCCGTGATGACCCGCGACATTCAGGAGCACTACGACGCCAAGAATTTAATGGTCGTTTCGCCCGACGTCGGCGGCGTGGCGCGCGCTCGCGCCATCGCCAAGCGCATCGGCACCGATCTCGCGATCGTCGACAAACGGCGACCCCGCGTAGGAGTATCGGAAGTCATGAACATCATCGGCGATGTCTCAGGCAAAAGCTGCCTTCTGATCGACGACATCGTCGATAGTGGCGGGACATTGATCAACGCGGCGGAAGCGTTGTTGAAATCCGGTGCCAAGGAGGTTTCGGCCTACATAACCCATGGCGTTCTTTCCGAGGGCGCCTGCGAACGCATTGGTACCAGCAGCCTCAAGGAACTGGTGGTGACCGATTCCATTCGCGAAACCGAAGCTCAACGTCAGACCCCCAATATAAGACGCATCACTATCGCACCTTTGTTAGGCGAGGCCCTGGCCCGGACGGCGAGAGAACAAAGCGTTTCAAGCCTTTTCAGCTAGAGCGCTTCATCTTTAAACGGAAGCATTCTGCCGGAGGGAATTTCGGCCAGAACCAAGTCGGCTGGCGAAGAGCGCAGCAGAAGCTGCGGTCGAGACGGACGCCGCCGGTAATGGCCGAAATTCATCCGGCCCTTCGGGTTGGCTGAAAACGGCCGTCCACTGTGTCGGATGGCTTGACCGATGGGTCCGCATCGCTCTGCGCCATCCTTCGTGTGGAACGGCCGTTTTGAGCCAACAGAATCGCTTCCGTTTAAAGATGAAACGCTCTAAGTCGACGCGTGGCGCGACACCCACCGTCATGCCTCCCTTGAGCATCCCGCTTTCAATCGGAATCTCTGAAGGCGCATATATGCTCTCGAATCAGAGTGCTGGCGCAGCCTTGGTGCGTTCTTCTGGACGCACGGCGCCCCAACGTCGCAGACGGTTGCCGCCTACCCATGCTGCAGAAGATGGGTGCGTCGCGCGAGGCCGGGCTCACGCGACGCACAGGATTGTCAGCGCGTCAGGCGCTTGTAGGTGACGCGCTTCGGGTTGACCGAATCCGGGCCGAGGCGGCGGATCTTGTCCTTCTCGTAGTCTTCGAAGTTGCCTTCGAACCATTCGACCTGGCTGTCGCCCTCGAAGGCGAGGATATGGGTCGCCAGGCGGTCGAGGAACATGCGGTCGTGGCTGATGATAACAGCGCAACCGGCAAAGTTTTCGAGCGCGATCTCAAGTGCCGCCAGCGTCTCGGTGTCGAGGTCGTTGGTCGGTTCGTCGAGCAGCAGCACGTTGCCGCCATTCTTCAGCATCTTGGCGAGGTGAACGCGGTTGCGCTGACCACCCGAGAGATTGCCGACCTTCTGCTGCTGGTCGCCGCCCTTGAAGTTGAATGTCGAGCAATAGGCGCGCGAGTTCATTTCGTATTTGCCGAGCTTGATGACTTCGGCGCCGCCGGAAATTTCTTCCCAGACGGTCTTGTTGCCGTCGAGCGCGTCGCGGCTCTGGTCGACATAGCCCAGATGCACCGTGTCGCCGATACGGATCGAGCCGCTGTCTGGCTGTTCCTGACCGGTGATCATGCGGAACAGCGTCGTCTTACCGGCGCCGTTCGGACCGATGATGCCGACGATGCCGCCCGGCGGCAACTTCAGCGATAGACCGTCGATCAGGAGGCGGTCGCCATAGCCCTTGGTGACGCCGTCCATTTCGATGACCACCTGACCGAGACGCTCGCCGACCGGGATGATGATCTGCGCATCACCAGGACGCTGGTTTTCCGCCGCGTTGACCAGTTCGTCATAGGAGCGGATACGCGCCTTCGACTTGGCCTGGCGGGCCTTCGGGCTGGAGGCGATCCATTCCTGTTCGCGGGCGATCGCCTTCTGGCGGGACGCTTCTTCGCGGCCTTCCTGCTGCATGCGTTTGGCCTTGGCGATCAGGTAGGCCGAATAGTTGCCTTCGTAGGGAATGCTGCGGCCGCGGTCGAGCTCGAGAATCCAGCCGGTGACGTTGTCGAGGAAGTAACGGTCGTGGGTGATCATCAGCACGGCGCCGGGATATTCGCGCAGGTGCTTTTCGAGCCAGGCGATCGTCTCGGCGTCGAGGTGGTTGGTCGGTTCGTCGAGCAGCAGCAGGTCGGGCTGCGACAGAAGCAGCTTGCAGAGTGCGATACGGCGCTTTTCACCGCCCGAAAGGCTGGTGACATCGGCATCACCAGGCGGGCAGCGCAGCGCTTCCATCGCCATTTCGACCTGGCTTTCCAGATCCCAGAGGTTCTGGCTGTCGATGATGTCCTGAAGCTTTGCGCCCTCTTCCGCCGTCTCGTCGGAATAGTTCATCATCAGCTCGTTGTAGCGCTCGACGATCGCGGTCTTGGCGGCGACGCCTTCCATGGCGTTTTCGAGCACGGTCTTGGTCGGGTCGAGCTGCGGCTCCTGCGGCAGGTAGCCGATGGTCGCGCCTTCGGCGATCCAGGCCTCGCCGGTGTATTCCTTGTCGAGGCCGGCCATGATGCGCAGCACGGTCGACTTACCGGCGCCGTTCGGGCCGAGGATACCGATCTTCGCGTCCGGGTAGAACGACAGATGAACGTTCTCCAGGACCTTCTTAGCGCCGTAGGACTTATTGAGCCCGGCCATATGATAGATGAACTGACGTGCCATAAAGGAAAGCTCCGCATGGAAGGAAATTTGCCCGCTATGTAGGCGAATTAGTGCAAAGGGGCAATCGCCAAAGGCGCTTGCCCCTGCCTATCCCATGCCAGTGAGGCTTGTCAGCCGCTATCCTCGGCCAGCCGCGTCGGCAAAGCCCTTGGCGCATTTGAACTCCGTCGGCCCCGCCGCCTGGATCAGCGGCGTGAGGCCGGATTTGCCCGAGATGTCTCCAGTCAGCCCGATCGTCAGGCCGGTGATGACGCTGCGCCCCGCGACGGTCTGGCAGCGCATACGCACCCGATCGCCGGCACCTTGGCCAAAGCTCTGGTCGAACGCCTGCTTGATCGCCGTCTCGTCGAGCTCTGAGCCGATGCGTCCTCTGAAGAGCGCGCCCACGGCCGACCGGTTGAGCTCCTCGAGCATGCGAAGCTGCGCGGCAAAATAGTCGTCGACCGTACCCCCCTGGCAGGTTCCGCTGCGCAACCATTGATGACGGTCGAGCCCGGATTGGACACCGGGCATCGCGATCAGCAGCCGCGCAGCGGTATCATCAGCCATGGCAAGCTTCGGCAGATCGAGCCAATCACCCTTGCGGTCTTGGCTGCGCATCTCGGCCGCCACGCCGCAATAGCTCTTGCGCAACGGCCAAAGCCCATGCAGCGACAGGTTGGTGGCATCGAACCGTTCCGCCGTCTGGCTGGCGCATTCCTTGCGCTCAGGCCGCGTCTCGCAGAAGCCCGGCTGCCAGCTGACGGCGAGCACGTAGTCCGTTCGGGACGAGCCACTATCCGCTCCAGCGTTGACCTTCTCCTGCGCCAAGGCAAAGGACGACGGGGCAAGCAGCATCGCCATCGCCATCGCAACAATTGTCATTGGACTTGATATCGCTTTACTCCAACATGCCATGACACTCTCCCGATAAAACAAAACGGGAACAAATATCGCTCAAAACGGGAAAATTGCAACTGGTAATTACAGGTCCGGGAAATCGCTTGTGACCTCATGCGTAGAGATCACCAAGCAGCGATTGCCTTTCCCATGCAAATCGATTTGATATCGGCAAAGCTGACGATTGGTCCGGGAGAAGGCATGTTCGGGCAGGTGAGGACGCATCAAAGCCCGACAGGCGCTACCTTGAGCTGGCGCCACTTTCCGGCAACGATCGACGCGCGCGGCATTGTTCTTGTCAGCCACGGGCTTGCCGAACATTCCGGCCGCTACGCCCGTTTCGCGGAAGTGATGGCCGCCCACGGCTTCCACGTCTACGCCCATGACCATCGCGGCCACGGTGCGACCCGCGCGCCGGATGCGCCGCTTGCGATGTTCTCGAACCGGGATGGCCTCGACAAGGTGTTTGCCGACATCAAGGCGATGCGCGCCCTTGCGACTGCCGCCCATCCGGGCCTGCCGGTCATTCTCTTCGGCCATTCCATGGGCGGGCTGATTGCGCTCAACGCTGCCGAGACCGATCCTGATCTCTATGACGCGCTTGCTGTCTGGAACTCGAATTTCCGTCCGGGCATTGCCGGGCGCGGCGGCCAATTGATCCTGAAGATCGAAAAGGCGCTCAAGGGCTCGGATGTGCCGAGCCCGCTACTCTCCAAGCTCACCTTCGGCGCCTGGGGTCAGGCGATCAAGGATCGCAAGACCGATTCCGACTGGCTGTCGCGCGACGAGGCGGAAGTGGCGAAATATATCGCCGACCCGCTTTGCGGCTTCGACGCGACAGTATCGCTGTGGCTGGACCTGATGCGGCTCGCCTTTGCCGGCGCGCGCGCAGACCGGCTGGCGCGCCTGCCGGCCAACCTGCCCGTCCATCTCGTCGGCGGCAGCGCCGACCCCTCGACCGAAAATGGCGGCGCCATTCGCTGGCTCGGCAGCCAAATGAAGGCGCGCGGCATGACGAATGTGTCGGTGACCATTCACGAGGGCATGCGCCACGAGACGCTCAACGAGATCGGCCGCGAGAAGGCGACCGCGGATTTTGCGGCCTGGTGCCAATCCGCCGTCGACAGGTCCGCCGCCAAGGCTGCGGCCGACAAGGTCGCCGTCGGCAAGAGGTCCTGACCCGAAATCACCATGGCAGACATGTCCCTCCCCAAGACCGCCAATGCCAACGACCGCATCTCCTTCGGCCTGACGCTGATGGTGCTTTCGGTGCTCCTGTCGCCGCTGATCGACATTTTCGCCAAGCTCGCGATCGCAACCGTGCCGTCGGCGCAGATCACCGCCGTGCGCTTCATCCTGCAGGTCGTTTTCATCCTGCCGATCGTCGTGGTGCGCGGCAGCCTGTTCGACCTTACCTGGCGCAAGACCGGGCTGCATGCGCTGCGCGGCGGCCTGCTTGTCGTCACCATGCTCTCCTTCATCACCACGCTGAAGGTGATGGAGGTGGCCGATGCCATCGCCATCTTCTTCGTCGAGCCGATCATCCTCACCATCCTCGGCAGCATCTTCCTGAAGGAAACCATCGGCTGGCGGCGCTACACCGCCTGCGCCGTCGGTTTCCTCGGCGCGCTGCTCGTCATCCAGCCGAGCATGCAGGAAGTGGGGCTGATCGCGCTGCTGCCGATCGTCGCCGCCTTCGGCCTTGCCGTGTTCCTGCTGGTGACGCGCATGGTGGCGCAGAACGAAGACCCGTGGTCGATGCAGTTCCATGCCGGCATCTGGGGCGGACTTTTCTGCCTCGTTCTGCTGTGGCTGGGCGAAGGCACCGGATCCGCTGTTCTCGATCCGGTGTGGCCCGAGGGCAATGCCTGGTACTACCTGCTCGGCGTCGGCGTCACCGCCACCATTTCGGGCGTGCTCGGCGTCTATGCCTATCGCTCGGCCCCTGCTTCCGTGCTGGCGCCGCTGCAATATCTTGAAATCGTCTCGGCGACGATCTTCGGTTGGCTCGTCTTCGGCGACCTGCCCGACGCGCTGAAATGGCTGGGCATTTCCATCATCATCGGCTCCGGTCTCTACATCATCTGGCGGGAGCGCCGGATCGACAAGACTGCGAGCATCGCTCCGGTTTCGCCGGCAATCTGAAATAAGCAATCTGAAAACAAAAGAATGACTATCGGGAGGAAAACATGAAAACTGGAGGTCAGCTCGTCGTCGACGCACTCGTCGCCAACGGCGTCAAGCGTATCGCCTGCGTACCCGGCGAAAGCTATCTGGCGGTGCTGGATGCGCTCTATGACACCGACATCGATGTCGTCGTCTGCCGCCAGGAGGGAGGCGCTGCGATGATGGCCGATGCCTGGGGCCGCCTCTCAGGCGAGCCCGGCATCTGCATGGTCACGCGCGGCCCCGGCGCCACCAATGCGTCCGCCGGCCTGCATGTCGCCAAGCAGGACTCCATCCCGATGATCCTGTTCATCGGCCAGGTGCAGAGCGAGGCGCGCGAGCGCGAAGCCTTCCAGGAGATCGAGTATCGCCGCGCCTTCACCGAAGTCGCCAAATGGGTCGGCGAGATCGATGATCCCGCCCGCATCCCGGAATTCGTCACCCGCGCCTTTGCGGTCGCAACCTCCGGCCGGCCGGGCCCCGTCGTGCTGACGCTGCCTGAGGACATGCTGACCCGCAGCGCCGATGCGCCGGCGGCAAAGGCCTACCAGCCGGTCGAGGGCCATCCTGGCCCCTCCCAGATCAAGACGCTTGGCGCGCTCCTCGAAGGCGCCAAGCGCCCGATCGCCATCCTTGGAGGCACGCGCTGGACGGCGGCGAGCGTCGCCGAATTCCAACGCTTCGCCGAGCGCTGGAGCCTGCCGGTCGGCTGCTCCTTCCGCCGCCAGATGCTGTTCGACCATCTGCATCCGAATTACGCCGGCGATGTCGGCATCGGCATCAACCCGGCGCTGGCGAAGGAAATCAAGGAAGCCGATCTCGTGCTTCTCGTCGGCGGGCGCTTCTCCGAAATGCCCTCGTCCGGCTACACGCTGATGGATAGCCCGTACCCGCGACAGACGCTGGTTCATGTGCATCCGGATGCCGCCGAACTCGGCCGCGTCTACCGATCGGAACTGCCGATCGCCGCCAGCCCGCGCGATTTCGTTTCCGCCCTCGAAGGCCTTGCGCCGGCAGCCGAACCGGTCTGGTCGGCGCGCACAAGGGCGATGCACGAAGGCTATCTCAAGTGGTCGACACCGCCGGAAACCGGCCCCGGCGACGTGCAGATGGGCCCGATCATGAACTGGATCGAGGCGAACACGCCTGAGGACACGATCTTTACCAACGGCGCCGGCAACTACGCCACCTGGGTGCATCGCTTCCACCGCTTCCGCCGGTATGCGACGCAGGCAGCGCCAGCGTCGGGCTCGATGGGCTACGGCCTTCCGGCAGCGGTTGCCGCCAAGCACCTGCATCCGGAGCGCGAAGTCATCTGCTTTGCCGGCGACGGCTGCTTCCTGATGCACGGCCAGGAGTTCGCGACAGCGGTGCGCTACCGCCTGCCGATCATCACCGTCGTCGTCAACAACGGCATCTACGGCACGATCCGCATGCACCAGGAGCGCGACTACCCCGGCCGCGTCAGCGCCACGGACCTGACCAATCCTGATTTTGCCGCCCTTGCCCGCGCCTATGGCGGCCACGGCGAGACAGTTGAAAAGACGGAAGAGTTCGCCGATGCGTTCCTGCGCGCCCGCGCCAGCGGCAAGCCGGCGATCATCGAGATCAAGCTCGATCCGGAAGCGATTACCCCGACGCGCACGCTGAGCGAGATCAGGAACGGCTAAGCGGGTTCTTCTCTCCAGGAAGGTTCAATCACGGCGCAGACACGCTGTGGCTGGATTCCTGTGCTTGTCACAGGAATCCAGCTTCCTACTCCTCCAGCCACTCGGTCGCAAACGCGCCGGCCACGTGCAGGTCGGTTGTCTCCAGTCGCCCGGGTCCGAGGTTCTCGAATTTGTGCGCCACGTTGGCCGGCGCCACGACGATCTGGCCGGCTTCGGCCTCGACCTTGCGATCGCCGACGGTAAACAGCGCACGTCCGGTGCGAATGATGAACGTCTCGGCATAGGGATGGCGGTGCAGCTTCGGGCCGCCACCGATCTTGTCGGTGGTAAAGAACACCACCGAGACGTCGGCGCCATAGGCGCCGCCCTGGAATTCGCCCTGCCAGACATCGGGCTTTTCAGCCCACTGCTCGCGCTCAATCAGATGTACTGCCGCCATACCGTCTCCTCCGCCATTCGACCGTTCGAACCGCGGACGAGCCGGCAACCCCGGGGACGCAAGGCGTCATGGGGCGCAACGCACCCCTATGCTGCAGAGAGCCGGCTCAGCCGCGAATATGCTGTGTCTGCTGGAAGACCGCCGTCGAACGGGCGCCGGAGCGGCAATAGCCGAGCATCGGCCGCTGAAATTCGTCGAGCGCGTCGACCATCTTTTGAACCGCGTCCGCCGTCACGCCCATCGGGCCGACGGGGATATGCATGG
This sequence comes from Ensifer sp. GW823-FHT05D09, assembly GCF_058795755.1. Classification (NCBI taxonomy): domain Bacteria; kingdom Pseudomonadati; phylum Pseudomonadota; class Alphaproteobacteria; order Hyphomicrobiales; family Rhizobiaceae; genus Ensifer; species Ensifer sp. GW823-FHT05D09. The sequence continues at coordinate 315,379 of NZ_JBXAIA010000003.1, forward strand.
TTTCGATGCCCAGCTCCTGCGCGCGCGCTGCGATGGAATCGAAGGTCGGCTGGTCCGGTGCCTCGAAATCGGGGCGGTGGCAGACGATGGACTTGAAGCCAAGCGCCTTGATCTGGTCGAGGTCCTCGACCGTGATCTGGCCGGAAACCGAGTATTCGTCGTTGATCGGGCGGATGTCCATGGCAGCTTTACCCTTGAAAAAACCTGAGGCGACTGATGTAGGCCCGGTGCCCGTCGGCGTCAATTCCAAACGCTTGGGTCAGGCAACGCCGAAAGCAACCGCATAGGTCTGCGTTTGGCCTGGCTCGAGCAGTTTCAGCTCACCGGCAGCGCCGAGCTCCGGCCGCTTGGCCAGCCGATGCGACGCAGGCTCGATGCTGATGACGTCGGCTACCCCACGCTGGCAGCGCCACATCTGCAAAAAAGGCAGCGTATCGGCGCGAAAGCGCACTGTCAGCCGCTTACCGCCGGCAAGCGGGGCAAGCGTCACATCCGACCAACCATCCGCCTCCACCTCTGCCGGAATGCAGAAATGCGCACTTTCCCCCTCGCCGAAGCGCCAGCCGCGCTCCCGCTCGGCAAAGGACGGGCTGATGATCCGGGTATCGTCTCTGACCAGCCTGCCGGCAATATTGAGGTGGTACATCATCATCGGTGGAAAGGCGCGGGCGCCAGTGTTGGTAAGCCTGTCTTCCAGCATCACCTCGTGCCGGTCGGCGTCCACATGCCAGCGCCGCTCCAGCAGCGCATGCCCACCATCGGCAAGGTTTACTTCGACCGTCGCGATGCAAAGGGTGCTGTCCGCAGACATGTGCGTGTGCTTGACCGGCGTGCCGGCAAGTGAACCGTGAAGCGGGTAACGCGCGCCGTCTGCGCCAGCGGCAATCGGCTCGGGATGGCGGATGTGCTCCGGACCGCAAGTGAAGAGAAAGCCGGAAAGCGCCCTGTCGATGCGCGGGTCTCCATCGGACGGGATCGCCGCCCCCGGTGAAAGGTCGACGCCATCGACGACGAAAGCGGCGATGTCGAGCGCCGACGACCGGTCGAACAGGATGTGATTCTCCTGTGCGTCGTCAGGTGCATCAAATCTCGTTCGCATGCACCGGCCCTCCACCTCCAACCCACGGGAATCACAGCGATCACAAAGACATGATAGCCGATGGGGGCTGTTTTTCATCGGTTGAAAGCTGGTATGGCTGCGCCTAGATAGAATTTAACCGCTTATTCATGATGAATTCATTTTTTTCACATTAACGTCGAAATCGGAATGTACCGCGCCACATCAACCACCATGAGAACAGGTTTTATCGTGACGTCAGCGACCCGCACCGGCCTCTCGCTCCTCGCCGCAGCCGGCTTCCTCGCCGTGGATCTTGCATCCGCCTTTGCTCAGGAAGGCTACGGCCGCAATCGGCGTGGCAATGGCGACGTGATGCTGGTGACGCCGGAAGGCGAAATCCTCGACTACATGCCGGGGTCCGACGAAGTGCGCACCATGCGCGACCGTCGCGGCCGCACCGTGCTGGTCGACAACTGGGGCAATGTGGTCGCGACCGTCGTGCCATCAGAAGGGTATGGTGCCTATCGGCGCCAGCAGGAAGCAGATGTCTATTCCAACCGTCGCACCCGCGATCGCGGTTACGGCTATTCCGAGCCCGGCGATGTCACCGGGTCCATTCCCGATTACCGCGACCCGGCCTATCGCGACGTGGTGCCGCCTTCCGTCGAGCGCAACGAACTGCCCAACAGCCTGCCCGGCTTGATCGACGGCGACGAACAGGCGGCGATCGACCCGCAATACGACCAGCCGATGAGGCAGTCGATGCCGCCGGCCATCTCGGTCAAGTCCAAGTCGCGCGCCGAAATTACCGCGCTGCAGGTATTCCTCGACCGCGAAGGTTTTTCGCCCGGCGTCATCGACGGCAAGATGGGCTCGAACGTCACCAAGGCGATCGAGGCCTTTCAGCAATCGACCGGCGAAACGCTCGACCCGAACAATACCGAGGACATCCTCGAGCGGCTGCGCATGAACGGCGGCCTGCCGATCACCAGCTACACCATCACGGCCGCCGACGCCTCCGGCCCATACGTCGCCTCGATCCCCGACGACTACGCCCACAAGGCGATGTTGCCGCACATGTCCTTCACCTCGACGACGGAAATGCTCGGCGAGAAGTTCCACATGGACGAGACCTATCTGCGCGAGCTCAACCCGGGCGTCGACTTCACCATTCCCGGCACGATCATCAAGGTCATCAACCCCGGCGAAAACCGCAAGGAAAAGGTCGCGCGCATTGTCGCCGACAAGGCCCGCAAGCAGGTTCTGGCCTATGACGCCGCCGACAAGCTGGTCGCCGCCTACCCGGCAACGATCGGCTCGTCCGACACGCCGTCACCATCGGGCACCGTCAATGTCGAGCGCATCGCGCTCAATCCCGGCTACACCTACAACCCGAAGATCAACTTCAAGCAGGGCGACAACGACAAGATCCTGACGCTGCAGCCGGGGCCGAACGGCCCGGTCGGCACGGTCTGGATCGCGCTATCGAGGCCGACCTACGGCATTCACGGCACGCCGGAACCCTCGAAGATCGGCAAGACCCAGAGCCACGGCTGCGTGCGCCTGACCAATTGGGACGCGACCGAACTCGCCAAGATGGTCAGCGTCGGCGTCACGGTCGAGTTCGTCGATTGAGACGTCATATCTGAGCGATCTTGGGGCCTGTCGTGAGCTTGAGCCTTGCGCAGGCGTCAGACCACGAGAAGCGTCTAGAGCGCGTCTTGCTCAAAAGGCATCCCCGCCTCCCTCATTCCGGCCTCGTGCCGGAATCCAGCGACCTGACGTCCGTCAGGTCGAAAGACCTTTCATGCCGAAGACCTGGGATGGTCCCGCAGTTCCTGCGGAACTGCGGGACCCCTGTGACAAGCAAAGAAATGTGGTGCCTTATGCTCTTCCTAAGCCTTCATTGCGATCGGCCGACGACACAGAGCGACACCGTCCCAAGCCCTTATGTCGTCACATGCGCAACGGCGCCTCAGTCGGTGCCTCGGCACGGATATCTCCAACGCCCCAGAATCCCTCACGAATCCCTTGAAAACGCAGCTTTTTGTGCACTGCGTCACCCAATTGGGGGAGTGACTCCGACATGCCTGCGTTGAAAATGGCCCTGTCTGCCCAGGGACTTCTTGGTCAGGCTATTTTTATCGGAACCCATAGGGCCGGTGCGGCGGACCACCGTCCCGGCAAAGACATTTACACCCGACTACTCCACCGACACGACCCAGACCGCGGCCGCCCACGAACCGGCTGCGGTCATTTTTTTTGCAGGGGTACCCTGCACCATGCTGCAAGGCGCCCGGTCGTCACGACCTGATAGAAGCCATCATGACCTCATGAAACATTGTCATGAGAAATTTGAAGGCATTGGTCCTATCACTTAGCCACCTCTAAATTTCAGACCTTACCGAAGGAATGTCCGCTATGGCGACCGAGCGCACCCTGCCCAACCTCTGGCATGCGACGGCGCCGGCAGCGCCGGAGACCCGGCCGCTTGGCCGCGACCTGACAACGGACGTCGCCATCATCGGCGGCGGCTTCACCGGTCTTTCGGCAGCCCTTCACCTTGCCGAAAAAGGCGTGAAGGCGCCCGTCATTGAGGCGAAGATGATCGGCTTCGGCGGCTCCGGCCGCAATGTCGGCCTTGTCAATGCCGGCATGTGGGTGAAGCCCGACGACCTGATCGCGACGCTCGGTGCCGACGCCGGCAACCGCCTGCTCGGCGAACTCGGCGACGGCCCTGCCATGGTCTATGCCCTCGTCGAGAAGCACGGCATCGCCTGCGAAGCCGTTCGCAACGGCACCCTGCACATGGCCGTCGGCGCCGAGGGCCTGAAGGATATCAGCGACCGCGAAGCCCAGTGGAAAAAGCGCGGCGCGCCGGTCGAGGTTCTCTCGGCCGAGCGGGCGGCAACGCTCTCCGGTGCCAAAGGCTTCTCCGGCGCGCTCCTCGACCGCCGCGCCGGCACGATCCAGCCGCTTGCCTATGCCCGCGGCCTTGCCCGCGCAGCGCTTGCCGCCGGCGCCGAGATCTACACCGACACGCCGCTTAGAGGCGCCGAGCGGCAGGGCGAGACCTGGGTGCTGAAGGCGGGTGACAATACCGTCAAGGCCAAGCAGGTGATCCTCGCCACCAATGCCTATGGCGGCATGTTCGCCGAGGCGCCCTGGCAGCAGCACACGCAGGAACTGACGATCCTGCCCTACTTCCAGTTCGCCACCAATCCGCTGCCGGAAAAGGTTGCAAATCGCATCCTGCCGGAGCGCCAGGGCACCTGGGACACCGGCCTCGTAATGACCTCGTTCCGCATGGACCAGCAGAACCGGCTGATCTTCGGCTCGATCGGCCGGCTCGATGCGATCGCCGAAGGCACGCACCGCGCCTTCGCCGCCCGCTCCGTGCGCAAGCTCTTCCCCTATATCGGCGATTTCCGCTTCGAATACTGGTGGGACGGCCGCATCGGCATGACGACCAACAACCTGCCGGCCATGCATACGCTGGCGCCAAACGTCTTTTCCGTCAGCGGCTACAACGGCCGCGGCATCGCGCCGGGCACCGTCTTCGGCAAGGCGCTCGCCAACCACGTCACCGGCCAGACCTCGGCAATCCCCCTTGCCGAAACGCCTGTTACCCCCGACAGCTGGCGCACCGTCAAATCCGCCTTCTACCATGCCGGCGCGCAGGCGAAGCACCTGGTCGACCACCGGTTTTGAACGATCTCAGTAGGTCGGCGCGACCGCGTCGCCGAGATAGAGAGCTGATCTGCTGAACATGCTCCATGCAGGCACGCATCGAGCCGCTGGCGGTACCCACTCTCCCCGTTATCCTCGAGCCTGCCCCGAGGATCCATGTCGCGCCACGCGAACAATCATCTGTTCTTGATGAACCGAGGATCCACAGGCCCCGCGCGGAGCTCGCAGATCTGTCGAGGACCACAGAGCTGGATCCTCGGGTCAAGTCCGAGGATGACACTTTGAAAGCTTGGGCCTCACGGCCCCGTGCCAATGGCCAAGCCCGACGTAGCAACTGCGAGACCAAATCATGCCGACAACGCGTGGGTGAAGTCGGAACAGACCGTGCGCTTCACCGACAGTCCAACTGCGCAAACAACAAGACGCCACAAAAAAACGCCCCGGACCGGGATGGTTCGAGGCGTCAATGCTTCATACTTTGCTGTCCGGTTCAGGCCGCGCGGCGATAGCCGGATCCGGTGCCGACGTGAACCTGGGTGGATGTCTGGAACGCCTTCAGCTTCAGTGCGATCTGCTCTGATTCCACCGTCAGTGCCTGGCTTGCGGCATTGGCCTCTTCGACCATGGCGGCGTTCTGCTGGGTGATCTGGTCCATCTGGCCGATCGCCGTGTTGACCGCCTGCAGACCTTGCGCCTGCTCGGCGGTGCTGGCGCGGATATTGCCGAAGACCGAGCTGACTTCCACCACCTGCGAGACGATCTGCTGCAGCGACTGGGCAACCTGGTTGACCGAGTTGACGCCATCGTCAACCTGGCCGCGCGACTTGGCGATCAGGCCCTGGATGTCCTTGGCCGCATCGGCGCAGCGCTGGGCAAGCGCCCGCACTTCGGAGGCGACAACGGCAAAGCCCCTGCCCGCCTCGCCGGCACGCGCCGCCTCGATGCCGGCGTTGAGCGCCAGCAGATTGGTCTGGAAGGCTATCTCGTCGATGACGTCGACGATGCGGGCAATGCTTGCCGACGACGTCTGGATTTCCTGCATCACCTCGATCGCGTGGGTGACGATCTCGCCGCTCTGCTCGGCGTTGGCACGGGCGGCAATCACAGTCGAATTCGCCTGGTCGGCACCCTCGGCGGTCTGCTTGACCGTGCGCGTCACCTGCTCGACGGCAGCCGCGGTTTCTTCAAGGTTTGCCGCCTGGCGTTCTGTGCGCTTGGCGAGGTCGTCGGCTGCGGCCGCAATCTCCTTGGCGCTCAGATGGATCTGGCTGGCGCCGGCCTCGATGCCGCCGATCGCGCGGGCAAGCTCGCTGATCGCATGGTTGAAGTTTTCGCCCAGCTCTTCGTAAGCCACGGGAAGGTCAGCGGCGATGCGCGCCGTCAGGTCACCGTCGGAGATCTTCTTCAGCGCGACACCGAAGGTCTGGCTGACGAGTTTGCGTTCGGTCGCGAGCACCTCTTCCTGCACGGCGCGCTGCTTGGTGACGTCCGAGGCGTCCATATAGACGGAGATCGACAGGTCCATGTCGAGGAACATGCCCTTGACGAGGCTCGACAGCATCGCGCTCATGTCTTCGGCCGAGGTCTTCTGGCTGGAGAACAGGCCGCCCTTCGGCCAATGCTCCTTGACGATTTCGGTGATCAGATGTTCGGCGATCAGCGCATAGCCGCCGATGTACCAGCGCGGCTCAAGCCCGATGCGGGCATGCACCTGGCCGATGGTGCGGACCTTCGCACCGTATTCGTCGTTGAAATTGCCGTCGGCGATGTTGGCCCAGTGGCCGACCTGCGCCCCCTTGGCGCGGTTGATATGCGCGTCCGACGAGAAGAAGCGGTTCGTCTCCGGTGTCTTCTTCACCCGGGCGTAGAACTTGTCGAGCGCCGGCGCCATTTCCTTTTCCAGGATCGGCTTCAGGGCCCTCAGGCTCGCCTTGGCCGCATCATCAAGCGCCATGAAATTGAGACGACCGGCAATGTCTTCCTTGCCGGCAGCGACGTGTTCCGTTTTCATGCGCGACTTCCCTGCATGCTCTTGCTGGATCATGGAAGCTGGACGGGAGACCGGGCGAACGAGGTCAGATCCACAATCCTTGCCGCAATCATGGCGGCTATCTGCCCCCAGGCAAAAGCCATGAGCTGCAGTCACTTTCCATCAGCACTCGTATAAGCCCATGGTAAAGGAAGCCTTACGGGAAACAGCCATTTCGAGTAACCCGCACGCGCTTCAACCGGAATTGACGAACATCAATTCCGGTTGTTCAAAGTCTTCAAGGCATGTGGCGTCGGGGCCTGAGCCCCTGATCAGGCGGCGCGCCGCGAAGCCCAGGATGGCGCACGCGAAGCCCAGGAGCGCCGCGCCTTGATCGGCGTCAGGGCCTGCACTTCCTTGGCAAGCGCAATCGCATTTTCGCGCGCCTTGTCGAGGTTGCTGACGCGGGCCTCGTCCATCGACTGCAACGTTCCGCCGCAGTCGAAGATTTCGCGATAGGCAACACGTTCGACGATCGGCGTGTCGAGCACGGAGACGCCGCGCGAGGCAAGCAGCGTCTTGATGGTCTGCAGCGCCCGCGTCGTCACCAGCGAATTGACGCGGGTGAGCACGACCGAATGGTTGATGCGAACCCGGGCCCTCTCCTCGATCTGGCGGATAAGTTCGAGGATCTGCACGGCACCACGCGCGTCCATGGCACAGCCCTGAACCGGGATCAGCACCTGGTCGGAAAGGGCCAGCGCCAGCGCGACGATCTGGTCCTTGGCGCCGGCGAGGTCGATGATGATGTAATCGGCCTCGTCCTTCATTTCCCGGATATGACATTCCAGCGATGCCGGGGTGATGTGGGAGATGACCGAGAGATTGGCGATCTGGCCGGAGACTTCCGCCCAACTGGTGATCCAACGCTGCGGATCGGCGTCAAGAACTACAACGCGGTGTCCCTGCCTTGCCAGTTCCGTCGACAGGATCAGCGCCGCCGTCGTCTTGCCCGCGCCGCCCTTTGCATTGGCGAAAGTGATGACCGCCATCTTATTCCTCATTCTATCCTGTGTTCCCGCGCCCTGCCCGACCGAAGCGTCGAGCGAGCAGTGCCGCTTAATAGAACCTTTCAGAACATGGTTAACGAATTGGAAATTTTCGCTGGCGAAGATTAACACCATCCTGCCCAATCCGCAGGCAGGACACGAAAAAGCCCGGAAAACTGGTGGTTTCCCGGGCTTCAAGAAAATTGACGCTCAGAGGCTTGTGGGCAATGCGCCCCGCCTCAGATGCATTCCCTGAACAGCTTCTTGGCCGCATCGAGCGTCAGCTCGACCGGGTTGCCGCCGGCGGTCGGATCGACGATCGCCATTTCCGACATCTCGTCGATGCGGTCGGTGCCGACACCAAGTGCTGCGAGCTTGTCGGGAACGCCGAGTTCTTCGCGCAGCTTCAAGACATAGTCGTAGAAGCCGTCGAAGCCGCCGGAGATGCCGAGATAGGCGGCCGCGCGCACGATCTTGTCCTCGATCGCCGAGCGGTTGAAGCGCAGCACCGGCGGCATCACCACGGCATTGGTCATGCCATGATGGGTGTTGTAGATCGCGCCGACCGGATGCGAGAGCGAGTGGATGGCACCGAGCCCCTTCTGGAAGGCCACAGCCCCCATGGCGGCCGCACTCATCAAGTTGGCGCGGGCTTCGATATCGGTGCCGTCCTTGTAGGCGCGCGGCAGGTATTCCTTGACGAGCCGCATGCCTTCGAGCGCGATACCCGCCGACATCGGATGATAGAACGGCGAGGAATAGGCTTCCAGGCAATGGGCAAAGGCGTCCATGCCGGTGCCGGCCGTGATCACTTTGGGCATGCCGACCGTCAGTTCCGGATCGCAGATGGTAACGGCGGGCAGGAACTTCGGATGGAAGATCACCTTCTTCACGTGGCTTGCCGAATTGGTGATGACGCTGGCGCGACCGACCTCGGAGCCGGTGCCGGCAGTCGTCGGCACGGCGACGATCGGCGCGATGCCTTCGACGCTCGCACGCGTCCACCAGTCGCCGACATCCTCGAAGTCCCAGACGGGCCGCGTCTGCCCGGCCATGAAGGCCACGCACTTGCCGAGGTCGAGGCCGGAGCCGCCGCCGAAGGCAACGACGCCGTCATGGCCGCCGTCCTTGAACGCCTTGACGCCGGCGGCCAGGTTGATGTCGTTCGGGTTCGGATCGACATCGGCGAAGATCGCCCGGCCAAGGCCGTTGGCCTCGAGAATATCGAGCGCATTCTGCGTGATCGCCATCGGCGCCAGGCCACGGTCGGTGATCAAGAGCGGCTTCTTCATGCCGGCCGCCTTGCAATGGTCGGCAAGCTCCTTGATCCGGCCGGCGCCAAACCTGATGGCGGTCGGATAGCTCCAGTTCGCGGTGATCGTCATGCTGTGACTTTCTTCAGATGGTAGGATTTCGGACGGGTAAGGTTCTGGAAGCCGATGACCGAAAGCGAGCCGCCGCGGCCGGTTTCCTTGACGCCGGTCCAGCAAAGCGCCGGATCGAGATAGTCGGCGCGGTTCATGAACACGGTGCCGGTTTCAAGGTCGCGGCCGATGCGCGAGGCGCGGTCCGCATCCTTGGTCCACAGCGACACGGTCAGTCCGTATTGGCAATCGTTCATCAGCTCGATCGCCTGGCTGTCGCTCTTTACCTTCATGATGCCAACGGCTGGGCCGAAGGTTTCTTCGCGCATGAAGGCCATGGAGTGATCGACATCGACCAGCACCTGCGGCGCGAGATAGGCGCCGCCATCGTCCTGCGGGAACAGCTTTGGATCGACCAGCGCCTTGGCGCCCTTCGAGATCGCGTCGGCGATCTGCTCGCGCACCGTTGCGGCAAAGCGCTTGTGCGCCATCGGCCCCAGCGTCGTTTCCGGGTCGAGCGGATTGCCGAGCTTGTAGTTCGACACCCAGGCGACCGACTTCTCGACGAAAGCGTCGTAGAGCGATTCATGCACATAGATGCGCTCGATGCCGCAGCAGCACTGGCCGGAATTGAAGGTGGCGCCATCCATCAAGGTGTCGACCGCCGCATCGAGATCAGCGTCTTCCATGACGTAGCCCGGATCCTTGCCGCCGAGTTCCAGGCCAAGGCCGGTGAATGTGCCGGCAGCCGCGCGCTCGATCGACCGGCCGCCTTCGACCGAACCGGTGAAGTTGATGAAGTCGAAGCTTTTCGCCGCGATCAGTGCTGCCGTCGTCTCGTGGTCGAGGAAGACGTTCTGGAACACATCGGCCGGAACGCCGGCCTCGACGAAGGCGCGCACCATGCGCTCGCCGACGAGGATCGTCTGGCTGGCATGCTTGATGATGACGGTGTTGCCGGCCATCAGCGCCGGCGCGACCGTGTTGATCGCCGTCATGTAGGGATAGTTCCACGGCGCGATGACGAAGACCACACCATGCGGCTCGCGTTCGATACGGCGGCCGAAGCGGTCGCTGTCCTCGACGAGGATCGGCTGCAGCGCATCGGCGGCAATCGAGGCGACGTAGTTCGAGCGCTCGTTGAAGCCCTTGAACTCGCCGCCGTAGCGCACCGGCCGGCCCATCTGCCAGGCAAGCTCCGGCACGACCTCGTCGACCATCTCGTTGAGACGGGCGACGCCGGCCAGCACCAGGTTGACGCGCTCATCCAGCGGACGGCGGGCCCAGGCCTTTTGCGCCTGGCGGGCGTGGGCGACGGCCTGCTTGGCAAGCTCCAGCGGCAACGCCGGGCGTTCGGCATAAACTTCCCCGTTCACCGGAGAAATACACTTGATCATGCTCATGATCGTCTTCCTGCTTCCATTTCGAATGACGGCGTGGCCGGCCCCGGTAGCGGGCCGGCCACTGAAACTTGAAATTCCGGCCCTGTCAGGCCCGCTCGAAACCGCGTGCCACTTCCCAATCGGTGACGCGGCGATCGTATTCTTCCTGCTCCCACTCGGCCGCGCGGACATAGTGGTCGATGACCTCGTCGCCGAAGGCTGCACGCAGCATCTTGGAGCCGGTCAGCGCTTCCGTCGCGGCCCGCAAGGTACGCGGGATCTCGCGCACGTTCTTGCCGCCATAGGCATCGCCGACAAAGGGCGCTTCCAGTTCCATCTTGCCTTCGATACCGGAAATGCCGGCGGCGAGCAAAGCGGCGAAAGCGAGATAGGGATTGAGGTCGGAGCCGCCAACGCGGCACTCGATGCGGATCCCCTTGGTGTCCTCGCCGCACAGGCGATAGCCGGCCGTCCGGTTGTCCTTGCTCCACACCGCTTTCGTCGGCGCAAACGTACCGGCCATGAAGCGCTTGTAGGAGTTGATGTAGGGCGCGAGGAAATAGGTGATCTCGCTGGCGTGGCTCAAGAGGCCGGCGACATACTGGCGCATCTGCTCCGACATGCCGTATTTGCCGTCCTTGTCGAAGAATTTCGGCGTCTTGCCGTCGGCGCTCCACAGCGACTGGTGGATGTGCGACGACGAGCCCGCGGCCTGATAGTTCCACTTGGCAAGGAAGGTGATCGCCTTGCCGCGCGACCAGGCGATTTCCTTGCAGCCGTTCTTGATGATCGCATGCCGGTCGGCCATCGTCAGAGCGTCGGCGTAGCGCACATTGATTTCTTCCTGGCCGGCAGACGCCTCGCCCTTGGAATTCTCGACCGGAATGTCGGCGCCCTGCAGGCCGTTGCGGATCGCCCGCATCACGTCTTCTTCCTTGGTGGTCTGGAAGATGTGGTAGTCCTCGTTGTAGCCGCTGACGAGCTGCAGGTCGCGGTAGCCGGACTGGCGCGCATCGTCATAGGTCTGGTCGAACAGGAAGAATTCGAGCTCGCTCGCCATGAAGGCCTTGAGGCCCATGGCCTCCAGCCGGGCGATCTGCTTCTTCAGGATGGCGCGCGGCGAGTGCGGCACTTCGGCGTGTGTGTGGTGGTCGAGCATGTCGCAGAGCACAAGCGCGGTGCCCTCGAGCCACGGAATACGGCGCAGCGTCGAAAGGTCCGGCTTCATCGTATAGTCGCCGTATCCCTTCTCCCAGCTCGTCGCCTTGTAACCGGAGACCGTTTCCATCTCCATGTCGGTTGCCAGCAGGTAGTTGCAGCTATGCGTTTCCTGCCAGGCGCTGTCGACGAAATATTGCGCGTGGAAGCGCTTGCCCATCAGCCGGCCCTGCATGTCGACCTGGCAGGCGAGAACCGTATCGATGCGGCCCGCGGCAACATCCTCTTTCAATTGCTCGAACGAATAGCTCATCAAAATTCATCCCATGTTTCGGCAAGCGGCCGTTCCCGTGGCCGCAAAAAGAAAGGCGGAAGCTGCAGATGCGCTTCCGCCCATTTTATTGTTGCTTAGATCTGGCCGACCGCCTTTTCGGCAGCAGCGATTTCCGCCTGGCGGCGTGCGACTTCGTCGCCGATCGGCGGGCCGCGGAAGCGGCGCTTTTCGAAACCGAACCAGATGATCGCGGTCAGGACCAGGAAGCCGACGGTGATGTAGAGCGCCCAGTCGTTCGGCGGCTGGATGCCGAGAACGAAGATCAGCGCCATGGCGATGATCGAGAGCACCGCAAAGATCTTGAACATACCCTCGCCCAAGTCCCACGGGCCCATCTTGTCCCACTTCGACGTGCCCCAGGCGAAGAGGCCGAGCGTGATCGGGATCGCGAAGGAGAAGAACAGGAAGATGACCGTGCACGACACGACGATCGTGTAGACGGGCGTCTCGCCGATCGCGACCAGTGACGAACCCCAGACAAAGAGCACGGCGAGGATCGAGCCGGTCCAGATTGCTGCCACCGGCGTGCGGTAGGTCGGGCTGACCTTGGCGAGCGCCTTGGAGGCCGGCAGACCGCCGTCACGCGAGAAGGCGAAGATCATGCGCGAGACCGAGGTCACGGTTGCCAGGCCGCACAGCCACTGGCTGACGAGGATGGCGAGGTAGAGCACGTCCTTCATCACAGGGTGGACCTGTGCGTCCATGGCCCAGAAGAACACGTTCCAGCCCTGCTTGGCGGCTTCGTCCATGTTCGGGATCATCAGCACGAAAGAGCACAGCATGATGTAGCCGAACAGCGCCGACCACAGCACCGACGAGACCATGCCGCGCGGCACGGATTCGGCAGCTTTCACGGTTTCTTCCGAGGTATGCGCCGACGCATCGTAGCCGGTGATCGTATAGATCGGCAGCAAGAGACCGAGCAGGAAGACCCACGAGCCCGAGGTTGCCGGCCAGACATTGCCGCCGGCTTCACCGGAATAGTTGGAGAAGGTGAAGAGGCGGGCGATGTCGTAGCTGTCGGCAACGGCAAGGCACACGACAGCGAGCAGGATCGACGTTGCGAAGATCAGGTAGCCCGAGAAATCGGTGAGCTTGGCCGTGAGCCCAATACCCATGTGGTTGACCAGAGCCTGGGCGCCGGTGATGACCGCCAGGAAGATGATCCGCGTCAGCGTCGTATCCTCAAGGCCGAAATACGGTGTGCCGAACGAGCCCATGAAGAAGTAATAGGTGCCGACATTGATGGCGCCCAACACAGTAACGAGACCGAGCAGGTTGAACCAGGCGGTCAGCCAGCCGGTGAAGCGGTTGCCGAGGATCGAGCCCCAGTGATAGAGGCCGCCGGCGGTCGGATAGGCCGAGCTGATCTGCGCCATGGCAACGGCAAAGACGAGCGAGATGAAGCAGCCGAGCGGCCAGCCGATGCCGATGGCGGCCCCACCCGCACCCGACGTTGCCTGGGCCAGCGAATTGATGCCGCCGGAGAGAATGCAGATGATCGAGAACGAGACCGCGAAGTTCGAGAACCGGCTCATTCGCCGCTCGAGCTCCTGGGCATAGCCCATCGAATGCAGGACCTGCATATCCTGCTTTTTGTCGAGATCACTGTAGTCTGACATTTTTCTTCCCCTGATTTCTTCAGACCCGGCCGCCCCATTGCGGCAGGATCCCATCACTACCTGCCCCGGCAAGCCGGAACAGGACCGCGGCAAAGCCGCTCCCCAGGGTCTTTTATTGTGCTGAAAGTGCCGCCACGCCTTGGCTGAGCAACCCTTCCAGATAATCGGCCATGACCCTCTGGCCGATCTCGTTTCGAATGAGATCGTTGCGGATCTCGATCATCACATTCGGCAATCCGTTGTGGACGCCGTATTCGATCAGGCTATGCGTGACACCGTCGGCCGGCCCGTATGGCTCGTTGCGGCGGATGTCATAGGCAACCTTGCCCTTGGTGGCGAAGGTCAGCATCTGGTCGGCGAGCCGGCTGTCGGCGTCATGCAATATGCCGACCTCGACTGAACGCGGCTTGCCGAAATAGACCGGCGTGAACGAGTGCATGGTGACAACCACGGGCGGCTTGCCCTTGGCCTTGCGCTCGGTGACGAACCGGCTGACGGCGTCGTGAAACGGCAGGTAGATCTCGTCGACACGCGCCTGCCGCTCGTCCTCTGCCAAATCGCGGTTGCCGGGAACCTCGAAAACTTCGCTGACGGCAGGCATGGCGCCGTCGGCCTCCGGCGGACGGTTGCAATCATAGGCAAGGCGCGAGAAGCGCTGGTAAATCAGCGCCGCATCGAGCTTGCGCGACAAGAGCTCGGCAACGGCGAGCGCGCCGGGATCCCAGGCGATGTGGCTTTCGAGCGCCTGCTGCGAAAGGCCGAGAGACCCCAGCCGTTCGGGCACCCGGCGCGATGCATGTTCGCAAACGAGAACGATTTCGCCTCTGCCGGCCGCATTCTCGATCGCAACCGGATCGCCATCTGTATCGGTCAAAAGTCGCGTCAACACCGGCATCCCCTCTTGCCCCGTTAGACGTTCATTAATGAAAAGATTTGTTCAGAGATTAGCCAGTGTCAATCGAAATCTGAAACGATCTCTTCAAAATTGCGATTGACTCCAATTGTGACAGCGATGTTTAATCTGTCACAAACTGGCATTAGACCAGTTCAGGGGAACCGATTTGACCAGCAAGGCGACATCCACGACGGTGTCGGATGTGATCAATGCCCACTTCACCGCGCTGACCCGCGCGGAAAGGCAGTTGGCGGAGACACTTCTCGACAATTATCCGGTATCGGGACTCGGTTCGATCACCACGGTCGCCGAGAACGCCGGCGTGTCGACACCAACAGTCGCCCGCATGGTGCAAAAGCTTGGTTTCAAAGGCTTTCCCGATTTTCAGTCGCGGCTGCACCAGGAGCTGGAAGCGACGATTTCCAACCCGATCACCAAGCATGACCGCTGGGCTGCAAGCGCGCCGGGTACCCACACGCTCAACCGCTTTGCCGACGCCGCCATGAACAACATGCGCGAGACGCTGTCGCAGATCGAACCGCAGGAATTCGACGAGGCGGTAGCCCTTGTCGCCGACCGCAAGCGCAACGTCTATCTGCTGGGCGGCCGCATCACCCGCGCCGTTGCCGATTATCTCTTCACCCACCTGCAGGTCATCCGCCCTGGCGTCACCGAAATCGCCTCCAATGCCAGCGCCTGGCCGCATTACGTGCTCGACATGCGCCATGGCGACGTGCTGATTCTCTTCGACATCCGCCGCTACGAGCAGGAGATGGAGACACTCGCGAAATCCGCCCGCGACCGCGGCGTCGAGATCGTGCTCTTTACCGATCGCTGGAGTTCACCGGTCGCCAAATCCGCCTCCAAGGTCTTCCGCTCGCAGATCGAGGTGCCGTCCGCCTGGGACAGTTCGGTGGTCATCCTGTTTCTGGTCGAAGCGTTGATCGAAGCCGTGCAGAGCTCCAACTGGGACGCGACACGCGACCGGATGAAGACGCTCGAAGGGCTGTTCGATTCGACCCGCATCTTTCGCAAACCGGTTTAGGAGGGACAGCCGGAACGTTCACGAAGTTTTATGCACATGTGTCTCAGTGAAGGCGCCGTGTCGGAAAAAGATTTGTTCTTCCAACGACATGGGCGGCGCGAACAGACAGATCGCTGTCACACAAGTTTCATAGCATCTCTTTAACAGCATCGCCGAAATTGACTGAAAACCCATAAGGAGAACGCCAGTGATTTCAACGACTCAACGCCTGCTCTCGCTTTCCACCGCCATTCTCTTGGCAACGACGGCCATTGCCGCTGCCGAGCCAAGCGCAGAGCTCATCGAAGCTGCCAAGAAAGAAGGCATGCTGACCACCGTTGCCCTGCCCCACGATTGGTGCGGCTATGGCGACGTCATCGCCGCGTTCAAGGCCAAGTATCCGGAAATCCAGGTCAACGAACTGAACCCCGACGCCGGCTCTGCCGACGAAGTCGAGGCCGTCAAGGCCAACAAGGACAACAAGGGCCCGCAGGCGCCTGACGTTGTCGACGTCGGCCTTGCTTTCGGTCCGCAGATGAAGGCCGAAGGCCTGCTGCAGCCCTACAAGGTGTCGACCTGGGACGAAATTCCTGACAGCGTCAAGGATGCCGAAGGCTACTGGTACGGCGACTATTACGGCGTCATGTCCTTCCTGGTGAACAAGGACCTCGTCGCCAACGCGCCGAAGGACTGGGCCGACCTCTTGAAGCCGGAATATGCCGGCCAGGTGGCACTCGCCGGCGACCCGCGCGCCTCGAACCAGGCGATCCTCGGCGTTCTCGCTGCTGGCCTCGCCAAGGGCGCCAAGTCGGGCAAGGAAGCCGGTGAAGCCGGTCTCGCCTACTTTGCCGAGCTCAACAAGGCCGGCAACTTCGTTCCGGTTATCGGCAAGTCCGGCACGCTCGCCCAGGGTTCGACCCCGATCGTCGTTGCCTGGGACTACAACGCTCTCGGCTGGGCGAAGACGCTTAACGGCAACCCGCCGACCGAAGTCGTCGTTCCTGCAAGCGGCGTTCTCGCCGGCGTCTACGTTCAGGGCATCTCGGCCTATGCGCCGCACCCGAACGCCGCCAAGCTTTGGATGGAACACCTCTACTCCGACGAAGGTCAGCTCGGCTGGCTGAAGGGCTTCTGCCACCCGACCCGCTTCAACGCCATGGTCAAGGCCGGCAAGGTTCCGCAGGAACTGATCGACGCCCTGCCGCCGGCAGCTGCCTACGAAAAGGCCTACTTCCCGACGCTCGAAGAAGTCGATGCCAACAAGGCAGCGGTCACCGGCGCCTGGGATTCCGTGGTCGGCGCCAACGTTCAGTAAGCGTTTCCACAATCATGCTGCCCCGGCCGGTTTTCCGGCCGGGGCAGATGCGATATCGATAAGCAATTCAATGAACGACCGCGTCCGTAACGCGGCTTCTCGGGGCGAACGGAATGTCATCTGCTCACACCGGCGCCAGGCCACCTGCGCGCCGTCTTCCGCTTCACTGGCTCGGCGTCCTGCCCTTTGCAGCGTTCGTGTTCCTTTTTCTGATTCTGCCAACGATGAAGATCGTGGTCGGCGCCTTCCAGACGCCTGATGGCAGCTTCACCTTCGACAACATCATCGGTCTGTTCACGCCGTCGATCCTGTCGGCCTACTGGATCTCCATCAAGATCAGCATCGCCTCGGCGCTTCTCGGCTGCCTGATCGGCTTTGCGATTGCGTCTGCCGTCGTCTTCGGCAGTCTGCCGAAATGGATCCGCGGACCGCTTTTGACGTTTTCCGGCGTCGCTTCGAACTTCGCCGGCGTCCCGCTCGCCTTCGCGTTTCTCGCAACGCTCGGCCCCGTCGGCATCCTTACCGTGTTCCTGCGCTCGAACTTCGGTCTCGACCTCAGGCTGCTCGGCTTCAACCTCCTGTCCTTCTGGGGGCTTACCGTCACCTATCTGTTCTTCCAGATTCCGCTGATGATCCTCATCATCACCCCGGCTCTCGACGGATTGAAGCGCGAGTGGCGCGAGGCTGCCGAAATTCTCGGTGCCACCGGCCTGCAGTACTGGCGCATGGTCGCCTTCCCGATCCTGCTGCCTTCACTTCTCGGCACCCTCGCGCTCCTCTTCGCCAACGCCTTCGGAGCCGTCGCGACCGCGATCGCGCTCACCGGCTCGTCGCTCTCGATCGTCCCCATTCTGCTCTTCGCCCAGATCCGCGGCGACGTTCTCGGCAATCCGCACCTCGGCTACGCACTCGCCTTCGGCATGATCGTCGTCACGGGCATCGCCAACGCGATCTACATCTGGCTTCGCGCCCGCAGCGAGAGGTGGCTGAAATGAAGAAGATATGGGCCTGGGGGGCCCTCATTTTCGGCCTCCTCTATTTCACCCTGCCGCTCATCGGCATGACGAACTTCTCGCTGAAGATGCGTCGCGGCGAGTATTCCTTCGACGCCTATGGCAAGGTCTTCAGCGATCCGCGCTTCCAGGAGACCTTCACCTATTCCATCATGCAGGCGCTGTTCACCATCGCCTTCGGCGTGCTGCTCGTGGTGCCGACGGCCTACTGGGTTCGCCTGAAGCTGCCGCGGTTGCGGCCCTACATCGAGTTCATCACGTTGCTGCCGCTCGTCATTCCGGCGATCGTCATCGTCTTCGGCTACATCCGCCTCTACAACACCTCGAGCTGGCTGCCGCTGACCGGATCGATCGCGGGCACCAACGTGCTTCTGATGTTCGGCTATGCCATCCTCGCCCTTCCCTACATGTACAGGGCCGTAGACACCGGGCTTCGCACGATCGACATCGCCACACTGACAGAGGCCGCTCAAAGCCTCGGCGCGGGGTGGGCGACCATTCTCGGCCGGATCATTCTGCCGAATGTCCTGGTCGCAGTGCTCTCCGGCGCCTTCCTGACGTTTGCCATCGTCATCGGCGAATTCACCATGGCAGCGCTTTTGAACAGGCCGGCGTTCGGTCCGTATATGCAGCTTCTGGGCGCCAACCGCGCCTATGAGCCAGCCGCCCTCGCCGTCATCGCGTTCGGCATCACCTGGGGCTGCCTCGGCCTCATCCAGCTCGTCTCGCGCTTCCAAAAAAGCGCGCCTCCCAAGGCCTGAGGATCGGTTCATATGAGTTTCCTGACACTGACCGCCATCCAGAAATCCTTCGGCCCCGTGCAAGTCGTGCATGGCTTCGACATGGCGATCGAGAAGGGCGAGTTTGTCTCGTTCCTTGGCCCCTCGGGCTGCGGCAAGACCACCGTCTTGCGCATGATCGCCGGCTTCGAGACGCCCTCCAGCGGATCCATCGTCATCAATGGCAAGGATCAGGGCGCGCTGAAGCCGAACCAGCGCAACATCGGCATGGTGTTCCAGGCCTACGCTCTGTTTCCCAACATGAACGTGCACGACAACGTCGCCTTCGGCCTGAAGGTCGCCGGTGCGCCGAAGGCGGAGACTGATACGCGCGTCAAGCAGATGCTGAGCCTGATCAAGCTCGAGCACCTGGCCGACCGTTTCCCCTACCAGCTGTCCGGCGGCCAGCAGCAGCGCGTGGCACTCGCCCGCGCGCTCGCCGTCAAGCCGCAGGTGCTTTTGCTCGACGAACCACTGTCGGCGCTCGACGCCAAGATCCGCGTGTCGCTACGCGAGGAGATCCGCCAGATCCAGCAGCAGCTCGGCATCACCACCGTCTTCGTCACCCATGACCAGGAAGAGGCGCTGTCGATCTCGGATCGCATTGTCGTGATGAATGGCGGCCGTGCCGACCAGATCGGAACGCCGTTCGAGATCTACAACACACCTGCCACCCGCTTCGTCGCCTCCTTCGTCGGCACGCTCAACATCATCGAGGCCAAGGTCGCAGACCCGGCCACGGGCGCCGTCGCCATTGGCAACCAGCAGGTCTCGCTGAAGGAGCAGATTGCCGGCATGAAGGGCGGCGACCCGATTTCGTTGGCGCTGCGCCCGGAGGCAGGCTCGATCGCCGACAGCGCCAAGGGTGATACGGCACTGACCGGTGAAGTGGTTTCGACCAGCTTCCTCGGCTCGGTCATCCGCACCAAGCTGCGGATCGGCGGCGATGTCATCTCTTTCGACATGTTCAACGACCCCGGCCTGACGCCGCCGACCTTCGGCGACAACGTCACGCTGCGTTTCGCCGCCAAGGATCTGCTGGTCATCCGCGAGTAGCCGAGCGTTGAAAGGTCAACCGTCGCTGGAATCATTTCGCCCGGCGGCGGCCGGCCTTGGAAAAATCTGTCGTAATTTCCAGGATTTTCGTCGCGCCACGCGTTTGACCACGCGTGGCCGATCTATATAGTCGGCCCTGTTCTCAGGGCGGGGTGAAAGTCCCCACCGGCGGTAGCGATCGCTACAGCGCCGCGCGTCCTAAAGACGCGCAAAGGTCGCTGTAGAACTTGAACGTGCTGCATGTTTTGCCCTTAAATCGGTGAGATTTAAGGATACATGCAGCGATCGAAGCCCGCGAGCGCCTTGGAGCCGGCAGTGGTTCCAGGGGTCAGCAGATCCGGTCAGATTCCGGAGCCGACGGTTAAAGTCCGGATGGAAGAGAGCAAGCAGGAACGTGGGCCCCATCGCGGGGTTTCGCGCGCATGCATGTTCGCCCGACGGGAAAATTGGAAACGCCAAACCCTGGAAGGCTTGAGACCATGACTATTCTTTCCCACCCCACCGCCAAGATCGCGATCGTTCGTGCCCGCTGGCACGCCGACATCGTCGACCGCTGCGTCGACGCCTTCGTCGCGCAATGGACGAAGCTCGGCGGCTCGGCTGCCGATGTCGAGATCTTCGACGTGCCGGGCGCACTCGAAATCCCGCTGCACGCCCAGAAGCTCGCCAAGACCGGCCGCTACGCCGCGATCCTCGGCACCGCCTTCGTCGTCGACGGCGGCATCTATCGCCACGACTTCGTCGCCGGCACGGTGCTCGACGGCATGATGCGCGTTCAGCTCGACACCGACGTGCCGGTGCTTTCCGCCGTGCTGACCCCGCACAATTTCCAGGAAAGCGCGCCGCTGATCGCCTTCTTCCGCGAACACTTCGTCACCAAGGGCGAAGAGGCCGCCAACGCCTGCGCCCAGATCCTCGACGCCCGCGCCAAGCTGGCGCTGGTCAACGCCTGACCTTAAGATCGCGACACAGGACCCGACAAGCCCCTCATCCGGCCTGCCGGCCACCTTCTCCCCGCCAGGCGGGGAGAAGGACGTGCGTGGCGCGCTCTCGCGTCCAAGCACCGTCATCCGATGGCCACAGCCTTTGCCACCCTACGCTGCGGTCGTCGGTACCGGCAAAGCGGATGGCGAGGCTGTCGGACGAAATAGCACCGCAGGGCTTACGGCGAGTGAAAGCGCACGCGTCACGCTCGACCGTCCCCGCTCCCCGCCTGCGGGGAGAGGGCTAGGGTGAGGGGCAGCTTTGCGCAAAACGGGTGAAGAACAAATCCAAGTGAAGGCCCGACCCCTTTCTTGAATCAACCTCTGAACCACCTGAATCGACCCGCCAGCAACGGCCCTCAAACCGCTGTTTCGACTCGACAATTCCAGCGGCTCACTGCGCCGGCTCGGCCTCGGCGAGGCAACGTTCCAACGCCTCCATGCGGTGACGATGGCCCGCCGCCTCGAAGCCGACGACGGTCACGAACGGCGCGAACATCACCACAATCAGGCAGACGGCCATGTCGACGCCTGCCATCGCCGCTGCGATCGACGCTGCCAGCACAAGCACCGTTCCGGCGAGCAGCCACGCATGCAGCGGCTCTGCCTGCCGCAGCAGATAGGCATACATGCCGTAGACGAGGCCGATGTACGCGCCGACCGGGATGACCACTGTCAGAACCGTTGCCAGCGAGCCGATATGTGCCTTGTGCTCGATGTAGTAGGCAGCGACATGCAGGCCGGCACCGGTCGCGACGATGGCGGCGAAGATGAACATGTGGCCATAGCCCCAGACGAAGGACCGCTTGCGGTGCGCATGTAGCACCTCCGCACTCGGCAGCAGGAAATAGATCCACCACATGCCGAAGGTGAGGCCGGTGCCGGCCAGGCAGACGAGCGCCACGTCGAGGTTCCAGCCCTCCCCGTCGACAACGGCGGTGATCGAGGCGACCGTGCCGACCACACCTTCGCCAAGCGCGATGATCGCCAGAAGGCCGTAGCGCTCGGCGATATGGTGCGCATGCCAGGGCGTGCCACCATACCGCGTCTCGGCGATGTAGGGCCCAAGCATCTCGATCGCCGTCAGCACCACCACCATCGCAATGGACACGCTGAGCGAGAAATCGAAGAAGATCAGCACGATCCAGCCGAGCTGGGCGATGCCGATGGCGATCACATAGGTCATGCAGGCACCGCGCCGCTGCGGATCCTGCCGGGTGGCGCGCAGCCACTGGAAGATCATCGCCACGCGCATGACGACATAGCCGAGCACCATCACGCCATTGTCGAGATGCCCACCCACGTCGATCGAGTGGAACATGGCGGGAAGGCCGATTGCCAGGATCAGCACGCCGACCATCTGCACCATGGTGACGCAGCGAAACACCCAGTCGTCAGTGTCATAGGCTGACGCGAACCAGGTGAAATTGATCCAGGCCCAACAGATGGCAAAGATCGCGAGCGTAAAGCCGATCAGCCCTGCCCTGAAATGTCCTTCGGCCATCAGATGCGCAAGTTGCGATGCCGCAAGGCTGAAAGCGATGACGAAGGTCAGATCGAACAGAAGCTCGAGCGTCGTTGCCGTGCGGTGGTGTTCATGCGTGTCGCGTCCGCTCATGCGCGCCAGGCGATGGGCTGTGGCACGGGGTGGCGTCGTGGTGGCGTCGGACATGGATCGGCATTCCTCGCAGACGGGATGATATGCAAGAATATTCAAATATTTTCAGAAGCTTCGTCAAGCGGGCAGTGCCAGATCACCCGGTTTTGGCTGAACATGAAAACGCCCGGCATCTCTGCCGGGCGTCTCGCCGCAATGCGCGAGGGAGGATCAACGTGCATGGCGGTATCAGCGCATTTCCAGGACACATGCGAAGCCGTTCGCAGCCAGGAATTGCGTAATGCGATGCGAGAGAGCGTCTCCATGGCCCGGTTCAGGCCGGAAACGCTCTCTTGCCCGGTTGAATTACTTCGCCGCGTCGAGACGATCGATCGCGTCGACATTGCCGGCCGACGGGCCGTTCGGGTCGAACTCGGAGGCGAGCCAGGCATCGACGATCGATTTGGCCAGTTCCGGCCCGATGACGCGTGCGCCCATGGTGATGATCTGGGCGTTGTTCGACTTGGCAGCCCGCTCGGCGGAATAGGTGTCGTGGGTCAGCGCGGCGCGGATGCCCGGCACCTTGTTAGCCGAGATGCAGACGCCGATGCCGGTGCCGCAAAACAGGATGCCGCGCTCGTTCTCGCCATCGACGATGGTCTGCGCCAGCTTCTGCGACAGGTCGGCGTAGAAGCCGGACTGGCTGAGGTCGCTGACCTCGAGGTCGGCCTTGCCCTTCAGGTGAGCCGCGATGACGTCGAGCAAGGGCTTGCCGGCGCTGTCTGCTCCGATTGCGATTTTCATGATGGTTCCTTTCCGTCGTTTTGGTTGGCGTGCGGAGGCTCAGATCGCCCCGGAGACACGCTTGAGAATGTCGAGATACCCGTTGACGTCCCAGGCGGAGCGGCCGATGAACAGGCCGTCGATATGCGCCTGAGTAACCAGTTCCTCGCAATTGCCGGGATTGACGCTGCCGCCGTAGAGCACGGGAACGCGCACGCCGAGCGCAGCCTCCGCCACATCGGCGATGCGCTTGTGGCGCTCGTCGGCGTAATCGGATGTGGCCGGAATGCCGTTGACGCCGATGGCCCAGACCGGCTCGTAGGCAAGCAGGATCGTCGCCTTGCGGGCGTCGCCGTCAAGAAGCGCCAGCGCGCCTTCCACCTGCCGCTTCAACACGGCATCCGCCTCGCCAGCCTCGCGCTCGGCAAGCGTTTCACCAATGCAGATCAGCGGCACAAGGCCATGACGCACGGCTGCCGCCGTCTTCAGGCCAACGGTCCGGTCGGTCTCGCCGAAATGCTCGCGCCGTTCGCTGTGGCCGAGCTCGACCACGTCGAGATTGCAGTCCCTCAGCATCACCGGCGACACCTCGCCGGTCCAGGCGCCGGCATCATCCCAATGCATGTTCTGTGCGCCGACCTTGACGCTGGTTTGAGCCAGCCGGTCCTTGACCTGGCGAACGGCGGTAAAGGGCGGAATGACGAAACGCTGGATGCGATCGTCGCGCGCAGCGTCCGCTGCCGCCAGTCCGTCGGCAAAGACCATGGCCTCGGCCAGCGTCTTGTTCATCTTCCAGCTTGTGCCCACCCAGAGCTGCGGCGTCGTCATGCTTTCTCCGATACTTTTTGTGTGTCGACCTTGACCAGGCGTACGCCGGCTTCGCTCAGCGCGTCGGCATGCTCATCCGCCACCTCGGCGCCTGTCAGCACCGCGTCGAAGGCGTCGAGCCCGGTCAGAAAATGCAGGGCGGATCGCCCGAACTTGTCGTGATCAACAAGCAGATACTTGCGCGCCGCCGATTTCACCATCAGGCGCTTCGCCTGCACGACCTCCTGGTCCTGGTGGAAGGCTGCCGTGCCAGCGACGGCGGAGCTGGAAAGGAAGGCGATGTCGACGCGCAGCGAGCGCAGCGCCTCTTCCGTCACAATGCCAAAGAAGCCATTGAACTTCTTGCTGTACTGGCCGCCGAGCGCGATCACGTTGATACCCGGCGCGCCGGAGAGGCCTGAGATGACGCCGAGATTGTTGG
The DNA here is from genome assembly GCF_058795755.1 of Ensifer sp. GW823-FHT05D09. Lineage (NCBI taxonomy): Bacteria > Pseudomonadati > Pseudomonadota > Alphaproteobacteria > Hyphomicrobiales > Rhizobiaceae > Ensifer > Ensifer sp. GW823-FHT05D09. Next base: position 339,701 of record NZ_JBXAIA010000003.1, read on the forward strand.
TGATGACGGTGAGCGGCCTGATGTCCCGGATGCAGGCAGCAATCGCGCCAGCGGTCGAACTGTCGTCGATGAGGATGCTCTGCCCCGGCTCGATCAGACCAGCCGCATATTCGGCGATCCGGTTCTTCTCGGCGGCGGCAATCTTCTCACGGTAGCGGAAATCGCTTTCGAACTGCGGGCTCGACTGGATCGAGGCGCCACCATGCACCTTGCGCAACAGGCCGGCCTGTTCAAGGTCGTCGAGGTCGCGATGCACAGTCATCTTGCTGACGCCGAAACGGAGCGAAAGATCCTCGACGGACGCCGTGCCGGCCTCCATCAGAACATCCATGATCGCCTGTCGCCTGTCTTCCGGCTTCATCGCCATCCGCCTCGATCCGATGGCGCAGGAGCACGCCATCACTTCCGGGAAGATAACATCTGAATGTTATATTTCAATATATATGGTGATATTTTGTGATTTTTTAATGTGATTTTGATGGTCGATTGAAGCCCGTGTCGATGTAGGGCTCCCAGAACTCCACGGATTCCCGGATCATATCGACGACATTGTGATCCGTTGGCTCACGCTCGCGGAAGGAAAGCTCCAGGCAGATCTCGTTATCGGTGCCGCCGCCGGCCTTGACCGCGTCGATCAGCTTTTCCGGCGTGATGCGTCCGTCCTTGTTGTAGGCGGCGGTGAACGGCCAATGCCCGCCCTTGTTCATCGACGACTGCTTGATGTGGATGATCGGCGAGCGCTCGGGAAAGGCGCCAGCCCAGGCATAGGGGTCGATATCATCGGGATCGTCGGAGGTGACGTCGCCGTGGTCGATATCGACCATCATCTTCATCGGGATCGGCAGGCCGGCCTCTGCCAGCCGCCGGTCGAGCGCACGGCACTCGGCGATCGTGTGGCCGAACTCGCGGCCGACCGACATCGGCTCCCAGAAGACATAGGAAAGACCGGCCGCCTTGCCGTGCTCCGCCACCTCGCGCCAGCAGTCGATGGCGATCTTCATCAGCTCCTCGCGCCGCGCCGGGTCGTCGTAATCCCGGAGCGTGAAGATCGCGAACTGCGTGCCCATGCCGGAAGCGCCGAGCTCGGCGGAGATATCAGCGAAGGTCTTGAACCAGTCGACGTAGTAACGCCGCACATCCGGATCCGGGTGGCCGAAATGATTGAGCCTGCCATAGGGCCCGGTCATGCCCGAGGTGATCTTCACGCCGGTGCGGGCGAGTGCCGCCCTGAACTGGCGTATGGTCTTGGAGATCGTCGCCGCCGGCCAGCCCGGATTGACGAACTCGTGCGTCAATTGCACGTAGCCGATGCGGATTTGTTCGCCGATCGTCTCGATCAGGTCGTCGGGTTCGGCAAAGCGGTTGACCAGCGGATTGGTGTTGAGCGACAGCGTGAAGGCCAAGGCAGTACTCCTGACTACCAGAGAAATTTCGGAAGGATGAAATCGGGAGTAGCGCCATGGTCGGCAAAAAGCTTTTGCCGCTCCGCGTCGGAGGCATGTTCCAATATGCCCGTGGTCACCAGCACCGAGCCGAGCCCGGCACTCGCCGCGCCGGCGATATCGTGCTCGATGCTATCGCCGATGGCGCAGACACGCGACGGATCGGGACGGCCGAGAAAGTCGAGGGCAAAATCGTAGATGTCGGAGAATGGTTTGCCGATCCATCGCACCTTGCCGCCAATGTCCTCGTAAAGCTCGGCGATCCGCCCAGCGCCGAAGGCCGTTCCGCTCTTCGTCAGCATGACCTTGTCGGGGTTGGTGCAGAGGCACGGCACGCCGCGCCGCGCCGCCGGCGCCAGCAGCGCCTCGTAGTGCGACAGCGGCAGCACATCGCCTTCGCTTGCCGCCAGCAGCACAAAGTGCGCCTCTTCACCCCAGTGAGTGCGCTCAAGATCGAGCCCCTTCAGCGGCGAGAGGTCGCCGTCACGGCTGACCAGGAGGCATTTGCGCGGCAGCCCGCTTGCCTGCCTGCCTTCGCGCTTCAGGATCTGCCAGGCCACCTCGCCCGAGGTCAAAAACCAGTCCCAGCTGCCGGCGACGAAACCGAGGTCGACGAGGCGACGATCGTTTTCCGCCGAGCGCTTGCCGGAATTGGAGAGAATGACGATGCGCTTGCCCTGATCCTTCAGCCGCACCAGCGTCTCGGCGGCGCCGAGATAAGGCCCGCGACCGTCGCGCAGCACACCGAACTGATCGATCAGAAACGCATCGTAACGATCGGCGATATCGGCAAGGCCGGTGATGTCGGTTGTCATAATATACCTGCCTGTCTTGCGCCCATGAGCGCCAGCCGCGCCGCGCCGGCCGCGGCTTCCTCGGAGCGCACCGCCAGGAACGGCACGCCGAGCTTGCGTGCGCGGATTGACGACCACACGCCATTTTTAGCACCGCCACCGACGGTGCGGATGGAGCTGAGCTTCGGCCCGCCAAGTGCTGTCAGCCTGTCATAGGCGAGGCTTTCGACACCGGCGATGCCCTCGAAGATCGCCTGCAGAAACACGGCATCATCCTCAGGCCGCGGTGTCATGCGCGGTGCCAAGTTCGGATCGGCGATCGGAAAGCGCTCGCCCGGCTTGGTCAGCGGATAATAGTCGAGCCCGGTATCGCTGGCCGGATCTATGCGGGCGGAGAGCGCCTCGATTTGTTCGCCGGAGAAATGCGCCGCCAGAACCACGCCGCCGGTGTTCGACGCGCCGCCCGCCAGCCACATGTCGCCGATGCGGTGGCTGTAGAGCCCGTATTCCGGCGCAAACAGCGGCCGGTCGGAAAGCACCTTCACCGTCAAGGTCGTGCCAAGCGCGCTGACGCCATCACCTGGCCGGTCAGCGCCCGTCGCCAGGAACGAGGCGCAGCCATCAGTGGTGCCTGCAACGACGACCACCTCTCGCGAAAGGCCGAAAGCTTCGGCAGCCGCCGGCGAGATCGTCGCCACCGGCTCTCCGGCAGGCAGCACCTCCGGCAGCAGCCCGGTGCACGCCCCGGTCTTTTCGATCCAATCGGGCCAGCATCGTGCAACCGGATCGTAGCCTGTCTTCAAGGCATTGTTCTCGTCGGACACATCGTAAAGCCCGGTAAAATGCCCGGCCAGCCAGTCGGCCTGGTGGATCACGCGGAAGACGCCCGGCACCGACTGGAATGTCAGCGCCTTGGCAAGCCCTGATGTCGCGCCATGAGCGGCACTTTCCTTTGGCGCATGGGCGGCAATCGCCTGCAGGATTGCAGCATCGCCAACCGCATCGTTGTACATCATCGGGCGGGCGAGCGGCGCACCGTCGGCGGTCACCGGCAGCATCGTTCCAGAGGTGCCGTCGATGCTGATCGCCCGGATCACACCGCGATCGACCGCGACGAGCACGTCGCCAAGTGCCGCCTGCACCGCCTTCCACCAGCCGATAGGATCGCGGTGATCGTCCGAGAAGGCAGAAAGCCTGGCGGCGCCAGACGCGGCAATCGCGCCATCGGATGCCATCGCGACGGCGCGCGCACCCGAGGTGCCGATATCGATACCGACGACGAGAGCGTCGTGTTCTCCACTCATTGCAGCGCCTGCCCTGCCCGGTTGAGTTTCTGGCGATATTTCTCCGCGTCCCAACCGAGCAGCTCCGCATTTTCGGCGGCGCTCAGGTAGCGCAGCCGCCCGCTCGCCGGGATGCGGGCCGTAACGTCGGCAAGGCAGCGGGCCATGGCGAGCGCACCGGCGGAAATGCCCTTCTCGACCAGCACGCCCTTGCCGGGAAAGAGCAGCAGCGGCGGCAGGCTTTCGCCCCGCTCCGTCCTGCCCTTCTCGATCGAAGCCGCTGTCTCGCCGGGCGCGGCGATCACGGCCCCCTTGCCGAGGAAGATGACATGGTCTGGATAGAGGCTGCCGCCGGCGGCAATCCGGCAGCTTTCCAGATCGGTTGCGACCGCATGCAGCCTGATATCGTCGGGCAGGCAATAGCCACTATCAACGGCAAGGCGCGACAACACCGCGAGGTCCGCCGCGGGCGCCGTCCGGCGCTGTACGGTCAGCCGCCGAGAGACATCGGTCAGAAGGATCGCCGCATCGGCGACGGTCTCGGCGGCAACGGCCAGGCCGTGATTGCCGAGGATCAGCACTGAGGTCTTCTCCTGCATTCGCTCGGCAATCGCCCGGGCAAGCGGCAGGCCCGGCCGGGCATAGGGCACGAAGACATGCGGGATGCCGGCGAGACGCTCGGCGGCGATGGCGGCACCGTTTGTCTGGACCGCTGTCGCAATCGTTTCGACGCAATGAACGTGGATCACCACCTTCTGCGGCATCAGCGCATGCACCGTCGTCTCGATCGAGGGCCTGAGGCCGGAAGGGTTCATCTCGGAAATGACGAAGTCCTGCGCCTTCTCGGTGGCGGGGTCATTGCGTTCCAGCGCGTCCAGCAATGGGTCGAGCGCCACCGGCACCATGACGTCGCGCTGCCGGGCATGGGCAAGCCAGAGGCCGGAGGCCTTGATCCAGAGCGTGCCGACCTCCTTGATCGACGTGTTGCCGCCCGCCCCCTGCACCAGTAGTGGATCGGCGCCGACACGCGCCGAGATATCAAGCAAGGCCTCGAATTCCAGACTGCGCATTCCCACTCTCCTTCAGGCCGCCGCCTGCTGGCGTTCCAGCCAGCCGGTGAAAGCCTGTCGTTCGGCCGGCGTCATGTGCAGGCCATGTTTCGTCCGACGCTCCAAGAGATCGTCGGCAGTCATGGCCCATTCGTTGTCGATCAGGAAGCGGGCCTCGCATTCGCGAAACAGCGGACTGAAGACGGCACCGAGGTCGTCGAGCGACCGGGCATTGCCGATCAGATCATGCGCGCGCGTACCGTAGAGCCGCGCATAGTGCTTGGCGAGATCGGCCGTCAGCCAGCGATAGCGTGCCCTGAGATTGCCAAGAAACTGCTCGAAATCCGCATCGGCCATGTCGCCCCCGGGCAGATGCGCCTTTGCCGTCCAGGCCGCGCCCATCTGAGGGAAAAACGGTTTCAGCCGCTCCAGTGCATGCTCCGACAGCTTGCGGAACGTGGTGATCTTGCCGCCGAAGACGGAGAGCAGCGGAGCCTGGCCGTTTGCGGCATCCACCTCGAAGATATAGTCGCGCGTCACTGCCGACGGGTTCTCGGCATTGTCGTCATAGAGCGGCCGCACGCCTGAGAAGGAATGAACGATATCGTCCTCGGTCAGCTGCTGCTTGAAATAGCGGTTGACCGATTTCAGCAGATAGGCGATCTCGTTGCCGTCGGCAGACACATCCTCGGGACGGCCCTCATAGGGGATGTCGGTCGTGCCGATCAGCGCCAGGTCGTTCTGGTAGGGATTGATGAAGATCACCCGCTTGTCCGGGTTCTGCACCAGATAGGCCTGCCGCCCCTCCCAGAATTTCGGCACGACGATATGGCTGCCCTTGACCAGCCGCACGCTGCGGCTGGAATTGAGCCCGGCGATCCGCCCGATCACGTCGTTGACCCATGGCCCGGCGGTGTTGACGACCGAGCGCGCCCGGACCTCGGATTTCGCGCCGGTGCGCAGATCCGTCATCTCCACGTGCCAGAGGCCGTCGACGCGGCGGATGGCGCTGCAGGCGGTACGGGTCAGGACGCGCGCGCCCTTCTTCTGCGCATCGAGCGCGTTGAGCACGACGAGCCGGGCGTCATCCACCCAACAGTCAGAATATTCAAAGGCCTTGCGATAATCCCGCTTGATCGGAGCGCCCTCCGGTGCGGTTCTCAAATCGAGGCTGCGTGTGCCCGGCAGGCGCTTGCGACCGCCGAGGTGGTCGTAGAGGAAAAGCCCGAGCCGGACGAGCCAGGCGGGCCGGTCGGCCGGATTGTGCGGCAGCACGAAACGCATCGGCCAGATGATATGCGGCGCGGAGGAGAGCAGCACCTCGCGCTCGATCAGCGCCTCGCGCACCAGCCGGAACTCGTAATACTCAAGATAGCGCAAGCCACCATGCACAAGCTTGCCCGAGCGCGAACTCGTGCCCTGCGCCAGGTCGTCCTTTTCGCACAAAAGCACCGAGAGCCCGCGTCCGGCGGCGTCGCGCGCGATGCCGGCACCGTTGACGCCGCCGCCGACGACGAAGAGATCGTATATTCCCGTCTCGGAACCCACGTTCTTGCCCCCTGTCATCAGCACGGATTGACCGGCGGCAGGCCGGCGATGTAGCGGCGCACTTCTTCCGCCGCCATCTCGGCGGCAAAGGTGACGGTGCGCACCGAGGCGCCGGCGATATGCGGCGTCAGCGTCACGTTCGGCAGCTGCAGCAGCGGCCAGTCCTCCGGCACCGGCTCCACCGAGAAGGTCTCGAGCATTGCCGCCGAGAGATGCCCGCTCACCAGGTTCTCATAGAGCGCGTCATAGTCGCAGAGCGGCCCTCGCGCCGTGTTGACGAAGATCGCGCCGGGTTTCATCTTGGCGAAGGTCTCGGCATTCATCATGTTCCGGGTTTCCTCGGTCACGCGCGGGTGCAGCGTCACGACGTCGGAGCGCGACAGGAGGTTGTCGAGCGAGACGTGTTCGACACCGCCGTTGAGGTCGTCGGCCGACAGTTGCACATAGGGATCGTGCACCAGGACCTTGGTGCCAAACGCCCGGAGCAGCCGCACCACCTTGGTGCCGATATTGCCATAGCCGATGACGCCGACGGTCAATTCTGAGAGTTCGCGGCCGGTGCGGTCCGCCCGGTAGAGATCGCCGCGCCACTCCCCCTTGCGCAACGCCTCGTGGCCGGTGCGGATCAGCCGCGTCTCGGCGAGGATCGCGCCAAGCGTGAATTCGGCAACGGCACTGGCATTTCGGCCGGGCGTGTTGACGACGCTGATGCCGGCGTCACGCGCGGCCGCCATGTCTATGTTGACAGGGCCGCCGCGCGAGACGGCAACGAGCTTCAGCCCGGGAAGCGAGGTCAGCATGCCTCGCGACAGGGGCGCCAGTTGCGTCACCAGGATTTCGGCGTCGCCGATGAACTCGATGATATCGTCCGCCTTGCCGAGATACTCTTTCAGGCCGTCCATGCCTTCGACGGCGTAGCCATGTTCCATCGGCACATCCGGCCAGGGCAGTTCGAGGGTGCGGATGTCATGGCCGTCGCCGCTTGCTTCGACGATCTTGTCGCGAAACACGTCCGGCAGCATGAACCGGTCGCCGATGATGGCTATCTTCTTCATTTCAGTCTTTCCTGTTGTGGTCCCGCGGCCGCACCCTGGGAAAGTGCGTGCCAGACAGGGCGAAGCGCGATGCGCGACTGCTGGTAGGAGGGGAAAAGGCCGTCGTAACGGCGCGCCAGCGCCTCGTCGGCCGGTTCGGCGGCACGCTGGTGCGGCGACACCCAGTCGCGCACGCAGTCTGCCATCGAGGGATAGATGCCGAGCGACACGGCGGCGATCATGGCGGCACCCGCCGCCCCCGCTTCCTCGCGCTCGCTGGTCTGGACGCTGGCGCCGAGGGCGCCCCCGAGAATGCGCCGAAGCGAGGCGCTGCGCGCCGCACCACCGGTCAGCCGGATGCGGCCGGGAAGCGGCCCCATTTCGGCGTAGCAATCGCGCGCGGCCATGGCGAGCCCGTCGAACACCGCCTTCACCATGTCGCCGAAACCGTGGGTGATCGACAGCCCGACAAAGGACGCCCGCGCCGAAGCGTCGACGAAGGGCCCGCGCTCGCCGGCTTCCGAGATATAGGGCTGGAACATGAGCGAGCTATCCTTGGCCTCAGCCAGCCAGCCGTCGACGTGGGACAGAAGCTCAGCCTTGGTCTTCTCGACGCCCATGCCCTTCAGGAGCCCGCCAGCAACCGAAAGGATCCAGTCGATATTCAGCGTTGCCGCCATGTTCGACTGCATCTGCGCGTAGGTGTCGGCAATCGGCATGCACATGGTGTAGCCGGTGAGATCGCGGTTGAGCCGCACGTCGTCGGCGCTGGTCGCAAGTCGCATGTGCATGCCTGTCGAGCCGATGATCGAGCAGCCGGTGTCGGTGCCGGGATCGTAAAGCCCGGCGCCAAGGGCCGTGCAGACCACGTCGACATAGCCGAGCACCACCGGTGTGCCCGTGGGAAGGCCAGTGGCGGCAGCCGCATCCGTCGAGAGCAGATGATGCGATGTCGCCCCGTCGACGATCTCCGGCAGGAAATGCTTGAGCTTTTGCAGGCCGAGAAAACGGATGACGTCGTCGTTGTAGCTGCGGGTGCGGAAGTTGCCGAAGGTGAAATTGGCTTCGGACGGATCCGTCGCACGCACCTGCGTCAACTTGAAATAGAGCCAGTCCTTGCAGTGGAACGTGGTCGCGACACCCGACAGCATTTCCGGCGCGTTGTCGCTCATCCAGCGCAGTTGCGCGCCCTGCTGGCAGGCAGCAAGGCCGGAGCCTGTGCTGGCAAAGCGCTCGACATCGCCGCTGTCGCCGCGCAGCCGCTCGACGGTGTCGCCGGCGCGCGCGTCGAGCCAGAGCCAGCCCTTGCCGATCGGTTCGCCTCCCTTGTCGATCATCCAGGTGCCATCGCCCTGGCCTGTCACCGCGATCGCGGCAACGCGGCCCGGGAGGTTCTCGATCTTGGCCGACAGCTCCGTCAGGGTGGTGACGGTATCGGCCCAGGTGCGGTTGAGATCCTGCACGCTGCCGGTCCTGCCGACGGCCTCATAGGTGTTCGGCACCGCGGCCATGGCGAGCTGCCGCCCGCCGAGGTCGAAGGCCACCGACTTGATGACCGACGTTCCCGCATCGATACCGATGAGGATGTCCCGCATCAGGCAAGCTCCTCGCCATGGCTGATCGCCTTGCCGCTGTCGCCGTCGAACACGTGCAGGCTGGACGGGTCGAGGCGAATGCCGATCGGCTGGCCGACGGCAAGTTCCGTGCGGTCATGCTCCACCAGCACCATGGTGCCACCGGCAAAATCCGCGGCGATATGCGTCTGGTCGCCGAGCCACTGGTTGACGGCCACCCGGCCGGCGACCCCGTCGGCGCTGCGGCGCACGGAGTAAGGTCTAATGCCGAGCACCACCTTCTGCCGCTTCATCAGCGCATCACGCACGGCATGGGAAAAGTCCGACGCCGGATATTCGAGCCTGACGCCATCCTTGAGGCCGAATGAGACCCTGGTCTCGGAACCGGTGATGCTCGCCTCGAACACGTTCATCGGCGGCTCGCCGACGAAAGTGCCGGTGAAGAGATTGGCCGGACGCTCCTTGATCTTCTGCGGCGTATCGAACTGCTGCAGCACGCCGCCCTCCATGACGGCAATGCGGTCGGCAAGAGCGTTTGCCTCCGTCTGGTCGTGAGTGACGAGGATCGCCGTCAGCCCGCGCTCCTTGATGTAGTGCTTGATGCGGCCGCGCAACACGGCGCGCAGCTGCGGCTCGAGTTGGCCCATCGGCTCGTCGAGCAGGTGCAGGCTGGCGTCGCGGATCAGCGCTCGGCCGAGCGAGGCGCGCTGCTGCTGGCCGCCGGAGATCGAGCTCGGATAGCGCCCGAGAATGTCCTCGATTTCCAAGAGCTTGGCGATACCGGCCACCTTGTCGTCGACGACGCTTTGCGACAGCTTGGAAGCCTTGAGCGCGAAGGCGATGTTCTCGCGCACCGTCAGTGGCGGGTAGAGCGAATAGCCCTCGAAGGCCATGGCGACGTTGCGACGCACCGGTGCAAAGGTCTGCACCTCGCGTCCGCCAAGCGAGATCGTGCCGCGCGACACCGCCTCGAAGCCGGCGATCATGCGCAAGGTCGAGGTCTTGCCGCAGCCCGACGAGCCCAGAAGCGCGATGATCTCACCCTTCCTGACGTCCATGTTGAGCTTCTTGACGGCATGGACGCCGTAGTCGACGGGCCCATAGAACTTGTCGACGTCCCGGATCAAAAGAGCGGTGTCGGTCATGCCGCTTCTCCATTGCGCTTGGATTCCATGTCGGCGCGCGGCAGAAGCCGGCCGCTCGCCTTGTCGAAGAGAAAGGCCTGGGCGCCGTTGACGGCGATATGGGCAGGACCTGCCAGCGGCCCCGGCGTTCCGGCCGGGCGCGACACCAGGATTTCGCGACCGCGCGCCGTCATCGCCAAAGTCACCGTCTTTTCGTTGAGCGGCGTTTCCGCCTCGACCGTCACGGGAATGGCGCCCGGCGCCGATGCGTCGACAAAGACGATGGCCTCAGGGCGAAGACCGAGAACGCAGGCCTTGCCCGAGACATCGCCATCATAATCGGAAAGGCGCACCCGGACGTTGGAAAGTTCGACGAAAACACCGTCGCCGCTCTTTTGCGGCGTCACATCCAGTAGGTTGATCGTCGGATCGCCGAAGAGGCGGGCAATCTCGATATCGGCGGGCGCGTTGTAGATCTGCTGCGGGGTTCCGATCTGGCGGATGCGGCCCTGCGACATCACGGCGATCCGGTCGCCGAGCGCCATCGCTTCCTTGTAGTCCTGGGTGACATAGACGACCGTTGCGCCCTGGGCGGCCAACAGCCGCGGCAGTTCCAGCCGCATCTCGAAGCGCAGTTTCGCATCGACATTGCGCAAGGGATCGTCGAGCAAAAGCAAAGGCGGCGAGCCGACGAGCGCACGGGCAAGCGCCGTGCGCTGCTTCTGGCCGTTGGACAGCGCCTTCGGGTGATGGCTCAGCACATGGTCGATCTTGAGCAGCTTTGCGACCTTGTGCACGCCGGCGGCAATCGCATCCTTCGAAGAACGCGTCGCCGTCAGCGGGCTGGCGATATTGTCGAAGGCGCTCATGTGCGGAAAGAGCGCAAAGTTCTGGAAGGCCATGCCGACACCGCGATGCTCGGCATCGACATCGGTCATGTCCTCGCCGCCGATCAGCACCCTGCCCTCGTCCGGCTCGATGACGCCGGCGACCAGGCGCAGGAGCACCGTCTTGCCGGAACCGGACGGGCCAAAGAGCACCAGGCGTTCGCCATTGGCGACGTCGAGCGACAGGTCGTCGAGAACCGTGTGGCTCTTGTAGCGCTTGACGATGTTTTTCAGTTGAAGCGTCGTCATGTCTTACCCTTTCACCGCGCCAAGCGACAGGCCTTCGACGAGGTAGCGCTGAGCGTAGAGTGCGAGCGCCAGCGTCGGCGTCACCGAGAGAACGATGGCCGAGGCGATCTGCCCGTATTGGATGCCTGAAGAGGTGATGAAGGCAAGCGCGCCCACGGTCACCGGCTGCTTGTCGGCGGACGCCAGCACCAGCGCAAAGACGAAATTGTTCCAGGCGAAGATGAAGGCGAGCAGGCCGGCCGCCGCAATGCCCGGACCGGCAAGCGGCAGGGCGATCTTGCGGAAGGTCGCAAACCAGGAGTGGCCGGCGATGCGATAGGCATATTCGACGTCGGCCGAGATATCCTCGAAGTAACCGCGCACGATCCACAGGATCAGCGGCAGGCAGATGAGCTGGTAGACCCAGATCAGGCCGAAATAGGTGTTGGAGAGGCCCAGCCACTGGAAATACTGGGTCAGCGGCAGGAGCACCAGCAGCGGCGGCGCAAAGCGGAACGACAGCAGCGTGAACGCGATGTCCTCCGATCCCTTGAACTTGTGCCGGGCAAAGGCATAGGCCGCGGGGACACCCAGCACCAGCGCCACGGCAACGGAGGTCACCGACAGGAAGATCGAGTTGCCGAGATTGCGCATGAACGCGATGTCGAGCGTGCCGGCGGCCGTCTGCAGCTTGCCGGTGATCAGCGCGGCATAGTTCGACAGCGTCGGCGAAAACACGATCGACGGCGGGATCGACAGGATCGTCTCGTTCGTCTGGAACGACATCAGGAAGATCCAGAAGATCGGGAACATGAAGAAGACGACGACGAGCGTCAGGGCGAGTGCGCGCAAGACCCGTTCGACAGGAGACATGGTATCCATTGGAACCTCCTTACGCTTCGCCGCGAGCGCGTTCGCGCAGGCGCAGCCAGTTTTTGATGAAGACATTGGAGAGCGTGTAGGTGATCGCCCAAAGGATGATCAGAAGCGCTGCCGAACGCCCGACATTGGTCGACTGGAAGAAATTGAGATAGGCCTCCACCTGGAAGACGGTCAGCGTATTGCCGGGGCCCCCTTGCGTCATCGCATAGATGATGTCGAACTGCTGGATGCTGTCGAGCAATCGGAACAAGGTCGCCGTCAGGATATAGGGCGTCAGCATCGGCAAGGTGATGCGGAAAAACACAAAGCTTCTCGGCACGCCGTCAAGGGCAGCCGCCTCGAACGGCTGGGTCGGCAGCGACCGGAGGCCGGCCAGAAGCAGGATCATGATGAAGGGCGTGTAGACCCAGATATCGACCAGAACCACGGTCAGAAGTGCGGTATCCGGTGACGAGGCCCAGCGGAAATCATGCAGACCGATCAGGCTTGCGAGATAGCTGAGAATGCCGAAGCTCGGATTGGTCATCAGCTTCCACATCAGCGCCGCCAGCGCCGGCGCGATCATCAGCGGCAGAAGCAGCATGATCGAGATGAAGTTGTTGATGGTGGAGCGGCGCTGCAGGAGCAGCGCGATGCCGAGGCCGAGCAGCAGTTCCAGCGTCACGGTGATGCCGGCATAAAGCAGCGATACCCTCAGCGTGTTCCAGAAGGCCGGGTCGGTGACGAAGTTCAGGTAGTTTTCGCCCCAGTTGAACTGGCGCGCCCAAGGCTGGCTCAGCCGGTAGCGCTGGAACGAATAGATGACCGCCGTGAAGAAGGGGATGAGAATGCCGATGCACACCAGAAGCGCCGGCAGGCTCAGCACATAGGGAAGCATCTTCCTGCTGATCCTGAAACCCGACGCCGGTTTGCGGAGGGTTGCTGTTGAAGCCATGTCAAGCTCCGTTCTCTAACTCTTGAAGAAAGCACGCGGCACGCGAGGCGTCTCGCGCCCGCGCCAGTCCATCGGCATCTCAGGTTGCTTTGGGCGGCCACCGGCCGGTCGCGGGACGCCCGACGCTCAAGTGCCTTTTGCGTTCATGTGAACACGCGGCTCTCAAGTCGCCGGGCATCGCTTGGGAGGCCTATCAGCCGAGACCAGCTTCCTTCAGCTGGCGATCGATGCTTTCGACGAGCTGGTCGAGACCTTCATCGACCGGCACCTGCTTGGCGACCATCTTCTGCAGCGTCGCCGCCCACTCGGTGGTGACGTCGAAGAACAGCGGCTGCGCGGTAAAGTGGATCTTGGCGCCCGGTGCGGAAATGTCGTGCATCTCCACATAACCCGGATAGCTCTTGTTCAGCCGCTCGCGGAAGATCTCGTCCTTCCAGACCGATGCGCGAACCGGGTTGACGAAGTCCATCTTGGTTGCGCCGAAGATGGCATGCTCGAGGCCGGTCGCCCACTGCAGGAAGTACCAGGTCGCGTCCTTGTCCTTGGCGAAGTTGGACATGGCAAGCGACCAGATCCAGATGTTCGGCGTCGGTGCGGAAGCGGCCGGATTGGCGGCGAACGGCGCGTAAGCCAGCTTGCCCGCCATCTTGTTGTCGCCGCCGTTCATGAAGTAGCCGAGAATGTCGGCATCGTAGATCATGGCGGAGGCGCCAGCGCCGAGATCGGTGCCGACCTGATACCAGGTGTAGGTCGACCAGTCCTTCGGCCCGCTTTCCTGGATCATCGACACCCATTTGGTGTGGAAGGCCTTGGATTCGGCAGTGTTCATCGCCGCGGAAAGCTTGCCGTCAGCCGAGACGTTCAGGTCCTTCTGCCCGAAATTGGCGTAACCCGACAGGAAGCCCGGATGGATCGTCGCCCACGAGCGCGAACCACGCACGCCGATGCCGTAGACACCGCCACCAACATCCTTGGTGAGTTTCGCTGCAGCTGCGGAAAGCTCGTCGAGGTTCTTCGGAACGGCGACGCCGGCCTTGTCGAACATTTCCTGGTTGTATGAGAGGTTGTTCTGCTCATAGCCCCACGGAATGCACCATTGCTTGGCGTCTTCCGAACCGAGCGCGCCGCCCGGCTGGCCGTTCCAGGCGCAGGAGTTCTTCACGCCCGGCAGGAAGTCGTCCCAAGCATATTGCGGATTGGTCTTGGTCGGATCCTTGATCCATTCGTTGAGATCGGTGATCCAGCCTGCGGGACCGTAGGTCCAGGTCATGTAGGCGCCGGTCATGAAGGCGTCGTACTCGGTGGAACCCGAGGACAGCGCTGCCGTCACCTTGTCGAAATAGACGTCTTCCGGGAACACGTCATAGGTAACTTCGATACCGGTCAGATCCTTGAAGGCCTGAAGGTTGGCAATCATCGCGTCGGCATAGGGATGCTTGTTCAAAAGCAGCTTCAGCGACTTTCCGGAATGCGCCTTCCAGTCGAAATCGGCGGCCAGCGCCTGGGTCGACATCATGTTGAAGAGCGTACCGGCGGTGCCGGCGGCAAGGCCCGCAGCACCGAGACCCTTGAGCATGCCGCGACGATCTACCTCTCCGCGCAGAAACGCGCTGATGAGGTCTTTCTCCTTCTCGTACATAAGTCTTCTCCTCCGTTGCGGGTATGATTGCATCATGCGATCACCGGCTACCCGACCGGTATTCCTCCCCTTGAGGCTTGAGAGCGACACCTCTTCGCCCTCGCCTCTCGACTTGTCAGACACTCCTCATTTGACGTCGGCGGCGAGCGCCCGTGCCGTCTTTTCGTCGGTGATGAGCCCGCTCAACAGGCCGCTGCCAAGCACGGCGCGAATGGCGGGCGTCTTGATCTTGCCGCCGGCGACCGCCACCGTGCGACGATCCTTCAGGTCGTCGCGGCTGAGCGTGAAGGTGCGGTTCGACAGCGTCGTCTCGATCGGGCGGCCATCCTCATCGAAGAAGTGGCCGAGCAACTCGCCCTTGCCGCCGCCCCTTTGAATTTCCTCGATCTCGCTCATTTCGATCATGCCGGTCGAAACCAGCGACGCCTCGCGCTCCGCCGTGCCGATGCCGACCATCAGCAGGTCTGCTGTCTTGGCGAGATCGAAGACCTCGCGCACGCCGCGCTGGCTGAAGAGCACATCGCGATCCTCGACCGTGTTGGCGAAGAACGGTACGGGCATGACATAGGCCTCGGCACCCGTGCGCTCGGCCAGCCGGTGGATCACGTCATGCGGGTTGGCCGAGAACTTACGGGTGAGCCCGCCGAGCAGTGAGACGAACCGGGTGTTGTTGCTGGTCGTTCGCGGCAGATATTCGACGCACGCGGCAAGCGTACGGCCATGGCCTACGCCGACGAGCGCGGTCTCGCCGCGTTCGATCTCGCGCTTGAGGAACTGCGCGCCGGATATGCCGAGCGCCTTCAGCGGCAGGTCGTCCGCATCGAAATCCGGAACAACCTCGCAATAGTCGAGGCCGTAGCGCGCCGAGAGCTTCTGCTCCAGCTCGACACATTCCGACACTTCGCCGTCGATATAGACCTTCACCAGGCCTTCCTGGTTGGCCTTCATGATCAGGCGGTGGGCCTTGAGCGATGTCAGCCCCAGCCGTTTGGCGACCTCCGCCTGGGTTAGACCGCCGGCATAGTGCAGCCAAGCCGCCCGCGTCGCCATGCTGGTTTCGTCGTCGCGAAGGTTTGTACCGCCGATGATCGCCATCGTTCCCACCCGATTTTATGTTGCAGTGCCCGATATTTTTTGCACTGCATGATATTTTTATCTCGTTGATGAAAGAAATTTCATGTCGTGAAAAAAATGTCAAGCGAGAACGCGCAAGCGGCGATCACGGTTTGTGGATCGGTGGGCGTAATGAGGAGAAGGGATCAGCGACGAGGGTGCCGCTGGCCGAGAAAAAATGGCAACGAGACTGCTGCCTTCGGCGGACCAATGGAAAGCAGCGGGCGCCGCGAAGCGCCGAATCCCTGTGCCCGCTACAGGGTTGCAACCAACCTAAATCATTGCACTGAAAGCGCTTTTAACGCGACAGACGTCAGGTCTCTGGATTCCGGCACAAGGCGGGAACGAGGGAGAATGGATTGTGCAACACCTCCAAGCCCCCTCTGAAAGGTCTCGTACGCCCCTACTGGCCGAGATTGCGCAGATAGAGCGAGAGAAGCTGCGTCTGCGAGGAGATGCCGAGCTTGCGGTAGACATTGCGGCGGTGAACCTTGACGGTCCCGGTCGAGATGCCGAGCTTCAGCCCGATCGATTCCGACGAATGCCCCTGCAGCACCAGTTCGATGATCGAGGATTCGCGCTCGGTCAGATTGAGATGTTGCCAGACGCCGTCGGCCGGTGGATGCGTGGACTTCCGGCGGCTGCGCCCGGTCTTTGCCAACGCCGCGTCGAACCGGCGCCCGAGATCGGCCCAATGGTGGCGCACGAGTGCCGAGACCAGCGGCTCGGCCTTCTTCAACAGGGCGAATTCTGCAGGACTGAAGGCCCCGGTCGCCTCGCGCCGCATCAGCGACAGCACGATCGTGATCTCGTCGCTGATCGGCACGAAGAACCCGACCTCCTCGGCCAGCCCCGTCTGGACGTAGTAGGTCCGGTAATACTCGCTGGAGAAAAACCGGTCCGGCGCCCGCTCGCGCATCCGCCAGACGCCCGGCTTGCCTTCGCAGGCCGCGTGGTAGAACGGGTCGAGCAGATAGGGACCAGCCTGGTAGAGGCTGACGAACAGCACATGATCCCTGGCATTGAAGGTGCTGTAGAGATCGATCGGCCGTTCCTTGCCGCGATAGGCGAACACCACCACGTAATCGAATGTCATCAGCGCCGACATCAATTGCCGATAGGCCGAGCCCACGGCCTCGTCTTCCATCGCCGCCCCGTCGACCATGGGCGCCAAGACCTGAAATAACCCCTCGAGATCGATGCCCAAACCGCTCTCCCGCCGATCCGGCCCTGTTCAGGGGTATACTCCTCCCACAAGCCATTCTGAGTTAAAATACCTCTCTCGGGGTATATACCGGCACCGGGCGCTTTGACTAGGCTGCCTGTCAATGACGGTGGAACGCCAGGGCATCCGAGCCTTGGCGGTATCCGACAACAACCGCAGGGAACAGACGTGACATCCGCTTCGACGAACGACATCGAGTTCCGTTCGGTCGCCAAACGCTATGGCAGCGTGACCGCCGTTTCGGACATCAACTTCGCGGTGCCCAAGGGCGCCTTCATGGCGCTGCTCGGCCCATCCGGCTGCGGCAAGACCACCTGCCTGCGCATGATCGGCGGCTTCGAGCAGCCGAGCGAAGGCACTGTTTATATCAGCGGCGAGCCGATGAACGGCGTTGCCGCCTACCGGCGCCCGGTCAACATGGTGTTCCAGCAGTATGCGCTGTTTCCCCATCTCGACGTCGAGCAGAACGTCTCCTACGGCCTGAGGCAGATGCGGCCGCGCATCGCGAGCGCCGAGATTACGCGCCGCGCCCAGGAGGCGCTGGAGATGGTCCGCCTCGGCGGCTTCGGCAAGCGCCGGATCCATGAAATGTCCGGCGGCCAGCAACAGCGCGTGGCGCTTGCCCGCGCTATCGTCAACAAGCCGAAAGTGCTTCTGCTCGACGAGCCGTTGGCGGCCCTCGACAAGAAGCTGCGCACCGCCATGCAGATCGAGTTGCAGACCCTGCAGCGCGAACTCGGCATCACCTTCGTGCTCGTCACCCACGACCAGGAGGAAGCGCTGTCGATGAGCGACTTCGTCTGCGTCATGAATGCCGGCCGCATCGTCCAGGTCGGGCCGCCGCAGGAGATCTACGACCGCCCGGCAAGCCTTTTCGTCGCCGATTTCGTCGGCAAGACCAACAGGATCTCTGCCACTGTCGACAATGGTGGAGCCTCGCTCGTCTTTGCCGATGGCACCCGGATTGCATCACCCGCCACGGCGACGCCGAGCGCCGGTTCAGCCATGGTCGCCCTACGCGCGGAAGCAATCAGCCTGAAACGCAACGGCGCGGCAGGCACCGCTGCCCTCTCCGGCACCGTCACGCACCGCATTTTCCTCGGATCGTCGGTCGAATACTCCGTCGACGTCGACGGCCTCGGTGATTTCCTCGTTACCGCCGATCGCAGGGCGCTCGGCGACAGCGATCTTGTCGAGCCTGGCGACAAGGTCGGGCTCGCCTTCGATCCCAACGCGCTTCACGTCTTTCCGGCCTGAAATCTCTTCCCGGCCAAGCCGGCCGGGACCTTGCATGAACGTCAAACAATAAAGGGAACAGCGTCATGACCAAATGGTACAGAGAAAATGCCCCGATCACCGCCGAGCAGCTCGCCGACGAACTGATGCGCCTGAAGCGCGGTTCGGTCACCCGCCGTCATTTCCTCGGCGTTACCGGCCTTGGCCTTGCAACCGCAGTGCTGGCGCGCCAGCCCGGCCTGTTCTCCTCGACCGCTTTCGCGCAGGATCTCGGCACCCAGATGTCGATCGCCACCTGGCCGAACTACCATGACCCAGCCACCTTCGAGGCGTTCCAGGCCGCAACCGGCGTTGCCGTCGAGGTCAACGTCTTCGGCTCCAACGAGGAGATGCTGGCCAAGCTCCAGGCCGGCGGCACCGGCTGGGACCTGTTCGTGCCGACCAACTACACGATCTCCACCTATGTGAAGCTCGGCCTCATCGACGAGCTCGATCTCTCCAAGCTGCCGAACTACGACGCCGCGACCGAGACCGCGCGCTTCACCAACGAGGGCGTCGTCGACGGCAAGACCTATGCCGTGCCGAAGAACTGGGGCACCACCGGCATTGCGCTCAACTCGACCAAGATCAAGACCCCGATCACCAGCTGGAAGGACTTCTTCGAGGTGGCCATGACCGAGGCCGACGGCCGCGCCATGGTGCACGACTACCAGTTGACCACCATCGGCAATGCGCTGGTCTCGCTCGGCTATTCCTTCAACTCGACCAAGCCGGACGAACTCGCCAAGGCCGAGGAACTCTTGATCAAGGTGAAGCCGCATCTCTACGCCATCAACAGCGATTACCAGCCATCGATGCGCGCCACCGATGCCTGGATGACCATGTGCTGGACCAACGACGGCGCGCAGCTCAACCGCGACATGCCGGAAATCCAGTTCGTGCTCGGCAAGGACGGTGGCGAGATCTGGTCGGATTTCTACGCGGTCCCGAAGAGTGCCGCCAACAAGGCGGCCGGCTACGCGCTGCTCAACTACCTGATGGCGCCGGAAAACGCCGTCAAGGAACACATCGCCAACGGCGCGCCCACCACCGACAGCCGCGTGCTGAAGCTGCTTCCGGCTGATGTTACCGGCAACAAGATCGTCTATCCCGACGAAGCCTCGCTGACGCCACTCGAATTCGGCGCTGCGGTGACACTGACCGATCCGGGCCGCGCCGAACTGATGGCACGGTTCAAGTCGGCCTGATCAGCGCCCGGACCGTACTGTCCTCACTTGCGTCGAGAGGGAAGCGCCCCTCATCC
Source organism: Ensifer sp. GW823-FHT05D09 (assembly GCF_058795755.1). Taxonomy (NCBI): domain Bacteria; kingdom Pseudomonadati; phylum Pseudomonadota; class Alphaproteobacteria; order Hyphomicrobiales; family Rhizobiaceae; genus Ensifer; species Ensifer sp. GW823-FHT05D09. Next base: position 358,996 of record NZ_JBXAIA010000003.1, read on the forward strand.
GCCTGCCGGCACCTTCTCCCCGTTCTGACGAGGAGAAGGGACAAGTGACGGGCTCACCGCTCCCCCTTCCCGCTGTTCATGCGTGGGACCGGGCGAGCGCCACGTGTCTCCTTCCCCCCGCCTGCGGGGAGAAGGTGGCCGGCAGGCCGGATGAGGGGCTTCACTCACCGTGTGGAAGATGGGCTTCCATCACCGTGCGAATGAGGAGGCTCCCTCGCTGCGCCGATGGGCCCGAAAACACGACTGAAACGCGAACGGATAAGCTTTATGCCTGTGGCAACGAACACGAAGAGAAACCTGGTGACGGCGGCGCTGGTGGCGCCGGCGGCGGCATGGCTGATGATCTTTCTCGTGCTGCCGTTCATCGCCATGCTGGTGTTCGCCTTTGGCGAACGCGCGCCGGAAGGCGGCTATCAGGCAGCCTTCACCTTCGCCCAGTTTGCAAGACTTCCGACGCGGGCGGCCGCCTTCTGGAATACGATGGTGCTGGCGCCGGTCGGTGCGCTCGTCTGCCTGCTGGTCGCCTACCCCGTCGCCTATTATCTCGCCGTCAAGGCCGATCCGCGCTACCGCCTGATCCTCGTGTCGCTGGTGGTCGTGCCCTTCTGGACGAGCCTGCTCGTGCGCACCTATGCCTGGATGTACATCCTCGGCTCGCGCGGCATCCCGAACCTCCTGTCGATGATCGGCCTTGAGGATGTGCGGCTATTGAATACGCCCGGCGCCGTGCTGCTCGGCATCGTCTATGGCTATCTGCCGCTGATGATCATGCCGATCTATGTCAGTCTCGAAAAGCTCGACCGCCGACTGCTCGAAGCCTCCGCCGATCTCGGCGCCAAACCGGTATCGACGTTCTTCGGCGTCACTCTGCCCTTGTCGCTACCGGGCGTGATGACCGGCGTCGCGCTCGTCACCATCCTGCTGCTTGGTGAATACCTGATCCCGCAATTGCTTGGCGGCGGCAAGGTGTTCTTCATCGGCAATGCGCTGGTCGATCTCTTCCTGCAATCGCGAAACTGGCCCTTCGGCTCGGCGATCGCCGTAACGCTGGTGGCCGTGGTCGTGGTGATCCTGATGGTGGCGATGCGCATCGCCTTCAGGGTCGCCGGTACAAGACAAGTGGATCTCGTCTGATGCGCGCCTTCATCTCCTCGGTCTACATCTTCCTTTACGCGCCGATCGCACTCGTCGTCTTGTTCTCGTTCAATGCCGGACGCAGCGCCAGCGAGTTCACCGGGTTTTCGACCGCCTGGTACGGCAAGGCGCTCGGCAATACCTTCCTGGTCTCGGCGCTGCAGAACAGCCTGATGATCGCGTTCACCAGTGCGACCCTTGCCGCGATCTTCGGCACCATGGCCGCCCTTGGCATGGAGCGGTTGGCACCGCGCAACCGGGCGATCTTCGATGCGCTCTTTGCCGCGGCAATCGTCGTGCCGGGCGTCGTCATCGGCATCGCCACGCTGGTTGCCCTCGTTGCGGTCTTCTCCTTCGTCAACCCGGCGCTCGCCACGATCTGGCCGGGCGAGCAGCCGCCACAACTCGGGCTCGGCTATGGCTCGATCATCGCCGCGCACGGCCTGTTTTCGATGGCGCTCGTCACCATGATCGTCAAGGCCCGCATCGCCAGCCTCGGACGCGATATCGTCGAAGCCTCCAGCGATCTCTATGCGACACCGCTGACCACCTTCCGGCTGATCGTGCTGCCGCAGATCCTGCCGTCGATCCTCGCCGGCTTCCTGCTCGCCTTCACCTTCTCCTTCGACGATTTCATCATCGCCTTCTTCGTCGCCGGCTCGAAGACGACCTTGCCGATCTACGTCTTCGCCTCGATCCGCCGCGGCGTGACGCCGGAGATCAACGCGATCGCGACGCTCGTCCTCGTCGCCTCGCTGCTCCTGATCCTGACCGCCCGCATCCTGATGCGGGATAAAAAACCGAAATCCGGGGAGTGAACAGATGATCCTGAAAGACCGGGTCGCGATCGTGACCGGAGCGGGCTCCGGGATTGGACAGGCAGGCGCTGCCATCATGGCGCGCGAGGGCGCGCACGTCGTCGTCGTCGACCGCAGCGTCGAGGCCGGCAGCCTGACCGTCGACACCATTCGCGCCATGGGCGGCAAGGCCGAGGCCGTCACCCTCGATGTCACCGACGACGCGGCACTTGCCGACGGCATCGCTGATGTCCTCTATCGCCACGGCCGCATCGACATCCTGCACAACCACGCCGGCGCACAGGTTGCGGGCAGCCTTGAAGACGTGGAGGTCTCCGGCTTCGACCGCTCCTGGAGCCTCAATGTCCGCGCCCATTTCATGGCCGCCCGCCTGGTCGTGCCGTCGATGAAGGCCGCCGGCCGTGGTGTCATCGTCAACACCTCGTCATCGTCAGGCGTGCTCTACGACCGCGAGATGATCGCCTACACCACGACGAAACACGCCGTTATCGCCATGACCAAGCAGATGGCCGGCGATTACGCCCGCCATGGCATCCGCGTCAACGCGCTCTGCCCCGGCTGGGTCGATACCCCCTTCAACGAGCCCTTCATTGCGCAAATGGGCGGCCGCGGCGCGATCGAGGCCTATATCCGCGAAAAGGTGCCGCTCGGCCGCTGGGCGAGCGTCGAGGAGATCGCCGAGTCGGTCCTTTTTCTCGTCTCGGATCGCTCGTCCTACATGACCGGCCAGATCCTGGTGGTCGATGGCGGCGAGACGGTGGTGTGATGGTCAGGTGTGCAGGGATGCAGTACATCCCGCCGCCTCAGGTTGGTGAGTGCCTAGTAGCCCCGCAGCGGTCCCACACCTCCTCGTTCCTGTGCTCGTCACAGGGATCCAGCCACGGCGCGTCCGCGCCGTGAATGACTGTTGCGGGACACGGGGCGAGCGAGTCGCTGGCGCCGCCGACGCGGCACCGCTGGATCCCTGTGACGAGCACAGGGATGAGGGTCGGCGCGCAGCAAAGGCCCTCACACCTTCACATGCCCGATGCCTTTTGCAGCAATCTCCTCGAAACTCTCCTCGTACCCCGCATCGGCATAGCGGATGACACCGAGCGACGTATCGTTGGTGAGCGCATGGTCGAGCCGCTCGTCGGCCTCGACTGTGCCGTCGGCAATCACCGTCACGCCGCAGCTGGTCATATACCCGGCATAGCCGCCACCGCCGGAATGCACGACAACGAGATCGGCCATCGACGAGCAGAGCAGCATGGCGTCGAGCAACGGCCAGTCAGCGATCGCGTCCGATCCGTCCTTCATCCGCTCGGTCATGATGTTGGGATGCGCCATGGCGCCGGCATCGAGATGGTCGCGCGAAAAGGCGACCGGGCCTTTCAGTTCGCCGGATGCCACCAGCACGTTGACGCGGCGGGCCAGCGCCGTGCGCTCGCCATGGCCGAGCCAGGCGATGCGGGCCGGCAGGCCCTCGAACGGGATATGCTGGCGCGCAAGCCTGATCCAGTTGGTGACGATCTTGTTGTTCGGGAACATGTCGAGGAGCAGGTCGTCGATGCGGGCGATGTCGCTCTCTTCGCCCGACAGCGCCATCCAGCGGAAGGGGCCGATTGCCCGGGCAAAGAGCGGGCGCAGATAGGCCTCGGTGAAGATCGGAATGTCGAAAGCGTTGGCGACGCCACCCTCGCGCGCCTGTGTGCGGATCAGGTTGCCGTTGTCGAAGACCTCGGCGCCTTGCCTCTGGAAGTCGAGCATCGCCTTGACGTGCTCGACGATCGAGGCCCGGCTTGCCGCCATCAACTGTCCCTGGCCGTCGTCGCGCAGCGATTTCACCTGGTCGACCGTCATGCCCTTCGGCACGTAGCCGTAGACGAGATCGTGCGCGGAAGTCTGGTCGGTCACCACATCGGGCACGATGCCGCGCCTTGCGATCTCCGGATAGATTTCCGCGGCATTGCCGACGAGGCCGACGGACAGCGCCCGCTTGTCCTTCACCGCCGCGTCGATCATCAACAGTGCCGTATCGAGATCCGGCGCGATCTCCTGGAGATAGCCGATCTCCCGGCGTTTCTTCGCCCGCTCCGCATCGATGTCGACGCAGAGGATCGCAGCCCCGGCCATGCGGCCGGCAAGCGGCTGCGCCCCGCCCATGCCGCCGAGGCCTGCCGTCAGCACGAAGCGGCCGGCAAGGTCGCCACCGAAGCGGCGCTCGGCGATGCGCATGAAGATCTCGTAGGTGCCCTGGATCACCCCCTGGCTGCCGATATACTGCCAGGCGCCGGCCGTCAGCCCGCCCCAGCAGATCAGACCCTTGCGCTGCAATTCATAGAACACCTCGGCCTTCGCCCACTGGCCGACGATGTTGCAGTTGGCCATGATGACGAGCGGCGCCTTGGCATGAGTCTTGAGCAATCCCACGGGCTTGCCCGACTGGATGATCAGCGTCTGGTCCTCATCCATCTCGGTGAGTGCCTTGACGATGGCGCGATGCGCCGGCCAGCTGCGCGCCGCCTTGCCGAGGGCGGCATAGACGATGAGGTTATCCGGATCCTCGCCGACGGAGAGCACGTTTTCGAGCAGCCGCAGCAACGCCTCCTGCCGCCAGCCCCTGGCGCGCAGCTCCGGTCCGCCGGGGATGGGAAAGTCAGGATGACGGGGGTTGGCCTTGGGCATCGTCTCGTTCCTCTTTGTTGTCTTGGGGATTGAGCGTTTGCCCCTCACCCTAGCCCTCTCCCCGCAAGCGGGGAGAGGGGATCGCGTTGTGCTCGCCGCACCTGCAGCATACAGATTGCAACGTTTCACGCCCGTATCGGACGAGTAACCGGCTCATTGCCTGCCGCGACCGATCTTATGGATCGCAGCGGTGTCCCCTCTCCCCGCCTGCGGGGAGAGGGCTAGGGTGAGGGGCCAATCGCCAACGCTCGTTGGCACAACAGACAACCGGCTTTCACTTCGGCGGCAACGTCTCCGCGAACGCTATCGCGCCATCGAGCAGCCGCTTGCGCAAAGCGTCGTCGCCATAGGCCTCCGCCCCGGCCCGCACCCAGCCATGCATCGCCCGCCCGTTCATCACCATCAGCTCGATATCGGGTTGCACCAGCGCCCAGCCGTCATTGCCCTTGCCGAGCCTGACCAGCATCGAGCCTTCGCGGGCACCGCAGAGCAGGTTGCCGTTCAGCAGAAACGCCCAGCCACCGAACATCGCCTTCTCCGAGAGCCCCGGTCGACCGGCGAGCTCGTCCTTGATCAGTTCCTCAAGTCCCGCATCCCGTGCCATGACGGCGCTCCCTTGATTACCGCCCAGCGAGCGCGTAGCGGGCAAGCTCGATGCCCATGGCTTTCTCCACCGAGGGATAAACCGTCGGATCGAGAACGCTCGAGGCAAGCGGAATGACGGTCTTCGGCACATGCAGCACGAAGATTTCCATGCCGACCTGCAACTGACCGACACTCAAGGGCTCGCCCTCCGGCGACAGCGTGGTGATGACGTCAGGGAAGGTGGCGAGCCGCGTGCCTTCCGCAGAGTCAACCGCCATGTATTCGTTCATCACGTGCAATACGGTTGAGTCAGAGCCCTTCCCCAGCGTCACCGTGCCGATGTCGAAGGCTTCCCTCGTGTAAACCACGGATTTTTCGGTGATCACACCTTCGGCAAGCAGCGCGCCATTGGTCGTCTTGACGATCGCATCGATTATGGCGCTACCACCCTTTGCCTCGGCCGCGATGATCGCCTCGCCGAGCGACAGGGCCAACGAGATACCGCCGAGCGCCGCATTGTCCCTGACATAGGAGGCGCGCACCGGATTGCGGCAGGAAGCGATGAACCCGCCGGACATGTCCGACGCCGTGCGCAGGATCGGCGACACCCTGGCCGTTGCGCCGCGCACCACCAGCTCGATATAGCGGTTCTCGTCGCGATTTCCGCCAACCGCCGTCTGGATCATCGGCTCGGGCGAGCCGGCAAGGCCGATCGAGCCCATGTCGCCGGTCGGATGCGCGCGGATGTCGCCGACCGCGTCGACCACCTTGGTGCCGAGAATTGCGGATGGCAGCCAGCCGTTCAGCGTCGAGGACTTGCCGTTCTGGCCGATGATCAGGCCGGTGAGCTTTTCGCCCAGCGCCTCCTGCAGCATTTGCACCGCCTTCACATAGTCCACGCCGCGCATTTCCCAGGGCGTGGTCGATGCCGGTGCGCCGATGGCCGCCGCCGTCGCCACCCAGTCGTTCGCATCCAGTTCGTCGATCGACACCAACTCCGGCTTGCCGATCGAGACCGCGGCATAGCCGAGCATGCGGCCATGATCGGCCCAGCCGCCACCGCCGGCAGCATAGACGGAGCCGCCCTTGACCGCTGCCTCCACATCCTTTTCCTTGAGTATCCGGCCCATCTCAAACCTTCTCCTGCAATCTCTTGTCGAGCGTCTTCACCGTTTCCAAAAGAACGGCGGCGCCGAGCGCGATGTCATCGTTCTCGGCCCACTCCTCGGGGGCATGCGAGCGCCCGCCGAGGCACGGGATGAAGATCATCGCCGAGCGGGTTATACGGCCCATCCAGGCGGTGTCGTGTCCGGCGCCCGATGCCATGCGCCGGTGCCGGGCACCGATCCCGTCGCAGCTTTCTTCCAGCGTCGACAGCAACAGCGCATCGCCGGGCGTCGGGTGATTGTCGGAAATCACATTGGCAGGCGCGATCGTCACGCCGGCATCGCCGGCGACATCGAGGCAAAGCGGCCCGAGCTCCGCGAGGAACCGTTCCATCTGCGGCCGCAACTCGGCGCGGGCGTCGATCAGCAACCGCACCTTCGACGGCACCACATTGGCTGCGTTCGGCTCGATCGAGAACTCGCCGACCGTAGCGGTGAAATGCCCCTCGCCCTTGGAAAACTCTGTCGCCAGCGCCTCGATCGCGAGCACCAGCCGCGAGGCCGCAACCAGCGCGTCACGCCGGTGGCCCATCGGCGTCGTGCCGGCATGGTCTGCCTGGCCCTCGACGATGATCTCGATACGGGTGATGCCCGAGATGGCCGTGACGACGCCGATATCGAGCCGCCCTTTCTCCAGTACCGGCCCCTGTTCGATATGCAGCTCCAGAAACGCCTTGATGTCGGAGCGCTTCAGCGCTGACAGCCGCGATGGATCACCGCCGACTTCGACGATGCCCTGCCGCAGGCTGAGATCCCCCTGCATCCGGCTCAGCCAACCATCCGGCAGGATGCCGGCCATGCCGCGGCTGCCGACGCAGGAGACGCCGAAGATCGACACTTCCTCCGCCAGGAAGTCGACGATCTCAAGATCGTGGTCGAGTTCGATGCCGGCGTCTGTCAATGCGCGCGCCACTTCAAGCGCGGCGGCGACGCCGGCAATGCCGTCGAAACGGCCGCCTTCCGGCACCGTGTCGGAGTGCGACCCCAGCATCAGCGTGCCGAGCGCCGACTTTCGCCCCTTGCGCCGACCAATAAGATTGCCGGCCGCATCGATGCGCGTCTCCAGTCCCGCCGCCCGGAAGCGCCGATCGAGAAAGGCGCGGCCCTCGAGGAACAGCGGCGTGAAGGCGCGGCGGGTATAGGGCCGGTCCGGTTCGGTGATACCCGCAAGCCCGTTGACGATACCGGCGATCCGGCTCGCATCCACCGGCAGGTTGGTCTTGACGCTAGTGCTCATCGGGCCTCCTGCAGGGCAAGGGTCTGAAGTGGGCGAACGAAGAAGCCGGTGCCGGGCTTGGCAACGACGGTGCGCCCATCGAAGGCAAGCGCCCCGCGCAGATAGGTGGCAGACACCCGCCAGGGCAGCTGGATGCCGTTATAGGGCGACCAGCCGACGACATTGTTGCCGCTTGTCGCCGCGTCGTACGTGTAGGGCTCCGGCGTCATGACGATGATGTCGGCATCCTTGCCGGCTTCGAGCGCGCCCTTGCGGTGGTCGAGCCGGAAGTGCCGCGCCGGGTTCAGCGTCATCAACTCGGCTGCCCGCGTCAGCGGGATGCCGCGCTCCAGCGCGCCCTTGATAAACAGCGGAACCATCACTTCGAGACCGGGCACACCAGAGGCATTGGAGAGCATATCCGGGTTGGTCTTGCGATCCTCCGACCAGCTGACATGGTCTGTCGAGACCATCGTCACCGTGCCGTCGGCCACGTGTCGCCAGAGCTTTTCCACCTCCGCACGCGGCCGTATCGGCGGATTGATCTTGGCCTTGCCGCCGAGGCGACGAACGTCGTTCTCCTCGTCGAGCGTCAGGTAGTGGATGCAGCACTCGATCGTCGCCGCATGGCCCTGGGCGCGGTAGGCGGCGGCAATCTCGTAGCCGCGGCCGAGCGAGCAGTGCACCACATGCGCCGGGCATCCGGTCGCAGCCCCGGTCTCGTAGATCTGGTTGGTGGCAAGCAGCTCCGTCAGCGGCGGGCGCGACAGGCCGTGAGCGCGATAGTCGGCAATGCCAGCGGCCCTCACGCGCTCGATCGCAGCGCGCACCGCCTCGTCATCCTCATTGTGCACGCCTGCGGAAAGTCCCGTCGGCGCGATGGCGCGAAAGCAATTCTCGAGCAGGGCTGCCGGAATGCGCGGAAAGCGCTTGGGATCGGTGCCGAAGGTGGAGAACTTGAAGGCGGCGACACCGGCCTCGACCATTTCGAGGATGCGGGCCGGTCCCTCCTCGGGATCGACGGTGCCGTAGAGTGCGAAGTCGACGCGCGCCTGCGGGCTCGCATGCTCCACCTTGTAGGCAACCGCCTCGGCCGAGCAGACGAGATTGCCCTCGTCATAGGGCATGTCGACAATCGTCGTCACGCCCCCGGCAGCAGCCGACCGTGTCGACCAGACGAAATCCTCCTGGTTCTTCTGTGACAACGAATGCGTCTGCGCATCGACGGCGCCGGGCAGGATCATCGCCGTCCCGAGATCGTGGCGCTCGCGGGCCGCGGGTGCCACCCCCTGCCCGACATGCACGACCTTGCCGTCGCGCACCGCCACATGTCCGCCCTCGACGATCCGGTGAGGAAGGACCACGGTGCCTTTCAGGACAAGATCGAAATCGGACATCGTGCTCTTCCCTCGGATCAGGCTGGTTGGATCAGTGCTCGGTCACTTGCTCAGCGCAAAGAAGTCGTCGAACTCCGGCATCGGCGCCATGGCAACGAAGGTGCGCAAGAGGTCATGGCAGGTGAAGGCCTGCTGTAGCGCCTCGATCTCCTTCGAAAGCGGCCTGTCCTTGATGTACATCGGGCTGATCGACCGGGTGCGCTCATGCGCAAGCTTGACGATCCCCTGCGGCGCGTCGCCGACGAGGTCGATTGCCTGCGACGACAGGATCGCCTCGATCGCCGCCAGTTGCCTGAGATCGCGCACCTGGGTTTCCATGCGTTCGACGATCAGAGGCAGGAACGTCGCCTCTTCTTCCAGCCCGCCGGCAACGACGATCGACTGGGCAGAGAGCGGTACCGCCATCGACTGCACGCGCATGTAGAGTTCGACGGCAAGCTTCATCAGCGGGCCGAGACCAGTCGCGACTTCCCCCGGTGCTACCAGATTGACCGACAGGTTGCGGCGCCCGCCGTTCGACAGGAGGATGCAGCGATTGAGCACGTTGCGCGCCACATGCGAAAAGGCGATCTGCGCGGTCTCGACATAGAGCGTCGTCGTCAGGGGCAGCGACGCGCCCGAGGCATGCACCTGACCGCCGAGCACCACCGGATTGTCGTCGGAGAGATAGGTCGCCTCGACCAGCCGACCGGCGGCGACCAGCAGTGTATCGACGACGGCGCCGAACACCTGGGCGGTCATGCGCAGGCTCAAGGGATCGTGGATGGCCGTCGGCAGCGGCCAGTCGGCAACGCCGGACTGGCCATAGAGCCAGGAGCCGACCAGCGCCTCGCCGCGCGTCGACAGCGTCGCTGCCACCCGCCACGGATCGGCCGAGGCACCGAGTGCCTGGGAAGACATGACGCCGGTGACGAGCAACACGCGAATGGCCGCTGCCGCCTCGCGCAGCACGTCGGCTGCTGCCGAATAGGCGATTGCGTTGACGCTGAGGGCGGCCAGCGCATCGCGCGGCCGCATCACCAGGGGTTCAAGCCCGGCATCGGCAAGGGCTGTTTCGGCCGGCACCAGCCGGCCACGATGATAGGCTTCGCCGACCCCGGTCAACACGGCGGCAATCTGCCCCATCAGGCCGATATCGGCGCAGCCCATCGAGCCGTGGCGACGCACCGCCGGAATGATGTCGTGTTCGATGAGGGCGAGGAAAGCGGTGATCAGGTCGGGGCTGCAGCCGGTATGCCCGCGCATCGCGGTGTTGCAGCGGATGGCGATCGCCTTGCGCACGATCGGCACCGTGAAGAACTCGCCGGTGCCGAAATGGTGGGCGCGCACCAGCGAAGTGTTGAACTCGGCCAGATCGTCCGCCGTCCACAGCCGGTCCTTCATCGAGCCGACGCCGGTGTTGGAGCCGTAAACCGGCAGGCCGAGCGCGACGCGATCGGCAATCACCTTATGTGCAGCCGCGACCCGCTCCATGCCGCCCTCGTCCGCAACAGGCCGCGCCGCCCCGGAGCCGATTTCCTCGAGCGTCGCGAAGTCGAGCGGTTTCCCGCAGAGAACGATGGACTTGACCTGTTGCAGCATGCCTAGAGAACCTTACCACGCGAGCCGCCCCGACGTCGAAACGATGCGTGGATGCAAAGACTTGATCCTATCCCGCCCCGTTGGACGAGGGATTGCCTGCAGGCATGCTATGCGTTTTGTTCGCTCTCGTGATATATCCCAAATCCGGAACGGATGATGCCTAAAGCCGAACGAGGTTCGGGTGGCGCTACCGGCGGAGAACCCTTTGCGATGGATATTGCCACGATCCTGCTCGTCGAGGCCGTGATGAACGAAGGCGGCATCCGGCGCGCTGCCGCCTCGACCAACCGTGCACCCTCGAGTGTCAGCGCCGCCGTTCGCCGCTTCGAGCAGGCCGTTTCGATCCCGCTCTTTCGTCGCGATGGCAACCTCCTGGCGCTCACCCTCGAGGCCCGCTCGCGCCAAGCCGATGTGGCGGCGGCGAGCACCACCATCCGGGCACTGCTCGCCACCGCCAACACCGAACCGACAGCGGCAATCCCGCCTGTCGGCCTCGTCGCGCTCGATCGGTTCATGCGCATCGCTCGCGCCGGCAGCATCCGCGCTGCCGCCCGCGTCCTCGGCCTAGGCCAGCCACAACTGACGCGACAAATCGCCGATCTCGAACACCATTTGCAATGCCGGCTGTTCGAACGCTCCCATGGCGGCATCGCCTGCACGAAGACCGCTCTCGACCTCATTCCCGACGTCGAACGCCTGCTCGACATCTGGGCGCGGTTGACGCGCGCGTCTGCCGACCGCTTCCGGCGCGACGTCACCACCTGGCGCCTCGGCGCCGTCATGCCGCTCGGGCCGGAAAGCGAGATCGCCCGCATGCTGGCGGCATTGACGGCCACCTGGCACCGCTCCCGCCCGCGCCAGTCGCTGTTCATTTCCAGCACCACCGCCGATGAGCTTCTGGCCGGCCTCAAGAGCCGGCGCTTCGACGCAGCCCTGCTCGACATCGCCGGCATCCCCCCCGATTTCGACGGCCGGCTCGTCACAGAGACACCGCTGGTGCTTGCCGGCCCGGCGCCGGCCTTGTCCGATATGGGTGGCGATTTCCCGCGGCTGCTCGCCACCTGCCCGATCGCCGTGCCGAGCGCCCGCAGCGGTCTGCGCCGCGAGGTCACGCGCTTTCTCGAAGACAGGCTGAGCGATGCGGAGCGGCGCCGGGTGACGTTGGTCGAGGTCGATTCCATTCCCGTCATCATCAACCTAGTCACGCATCACGGCTATCTCTCGGTGCTGCCGGAAACCTCCCTGTCGCGTATCCACCGTCCACCCGCGATGATCAGGCTCGGGCCCCAATACCGCCAGTCGCTGACGCTGATCTGGCCGCGTGGCGCCTTTTCCAGTGAGGTCGGCGAGCTGATGATTTCGATGATGCGAACAAGCGCGCAGACGTGACGGCGTGCGCTGTCACGCAGGGTTCAGCACAAAATTTCGCGAACTCGGGTTCTCCATCCCTCATTCCTGTGACGAGCACAGGAATGAGGGATGGAGAACCCATCGTCGACGAAGGCAGGCCCAATGACTGAAGCAACGGCTTTGGAATCAATTCCTGATCATCCGCGGCCAACCACCTGAAACGACTCCCGAATTCGTACCCTGAATCAGTACTTGAAGTGCGCTTTCAGCCCTTCAGCTTCAGTCGCCTGCGCGTCTCGCTCGGGCTTTCGCGATAATGGGCACGATAGCTGCGCGAGAAGGACGACGACGAGTTGAAGCCGGAGATCGCGGCGATATCGGCAAATTCCATGCGCGTCTCGATCACCTTGCGACGTGCAGCGTTGAGCCGCAGCGCCAGGTAATGCTCGTGCGGCCCCACCCCCATTGTGTCGCGAAACAGGTCCTGCAGGTGACGGACGCTGACGCCGATGCGGCGGGCGAGACGCGCGAGTGTCAGCGGCGCTTCCACTGTTTCTTCCATAAGCTTGACGGCAGTGCCGACGCGGGGGTCGAGAATGCGCATGTTGCCGATTGCCGGCATCTGCAGGAGGTCGCCGCGCGTGCGCTCCTGCTCGTAGATGAACAGTCGCGACACTTCGAGCGCCAGCGAGTAGCCGTGCGCCCGGCGGATCAGCTCCAGCATCAGGTCGAGCGTCGGCAGCGATCCTCCCGTCGTGATGCGCTTGCCGTCGATGACGAAGCGTTCGGGCACCATCGTCACCTGCGGATAGCTGGCGGTAAAATCCTCGAAGTCTTCCCAGTGGGTGGTGGCCTTCGAACTGTCGAGCAAGCTGGTTTCTGCCAGCAGCCACGAGCCGGACTCGATGCCCGCCATCATCTCACGGTGCCGGGCCGTTTGCGACAGCATCATCTTCAGCTGCGAGGTGGCGCTCCTCTGCCAGTTGTAGCTTGAGAGAATGAACAGTGGCGCCGTCTCGCGCTGCGGCCGGAAGGCGCCGGAGACGGGAATAGGAATGCCGCTTTTTGTCTCGATCGGCTCGCCGTCAGGGCTGTAGATCGTCCAGTCATAGAGCGGCCGCCCTGCGATGCGGTTGGCGGCGCGCATCGGCTCGATAACCGAGGCAACCAGGATCAGATTGGTCTCCGGCAGCACCAGGATATCGACGTGCTGCACCTGCGAAACGTTCTGATCCATGCCCAAACTTCTCCAGCCTACCGCCGATAATGTATAGGATGGAACCGATAATGAAAAGCAGCGCGGTCTTTCTTGGCTCGTAATGAGGGCAATAAAAGGGAGACAGCAATGCCGCTCAGCATGAACCGCGAGGTATTCATCACCTGTGCCGTCACCGGCTCGGGAGACACCGTTTCAAAGTCCAGCCACGTTCCGATCACGCCGAAACAGATCGCCGAAGCGGCAGTCGAGGCGGCCAAGGCCGGCGCCGCCGTGATCCACTGCCACGTTCGCGATCCGGAGACCGGCGCACCCTCCCGCAGGCTCGATCTCTACAGGGAAGTGACCGACCGCATTCGCTCCGCCGATATCGACATCGTGCTGAACCTGACGGCCGGCATGGGCGGAGACCTGGTGTTCGGCAATGTCGAGAGCCCCTTGCCCGTCAACGAGAAATTCACAGACATGGCCGGCGCCACCGAGCGCGTCGCCCATGTGGCCGAATGTCTGCCGGAGATCTGCACGCTCGATTGCGGCACCATGAACTTCTCGCTCGGCGACTATGTCATGACCAACACGCCGTCGATGCTGCGCGAAATGGCCCGCCAGATGACGGCGCTCGGCGTTCGCCCCGAGATCGAGGCCTTCGATACGGGCCATCTCTGGTTCGCCAAGCAGCTCGCCGAGGAAGGCCTGATCGAGGATCCGGTGCTGATCCAGCTCTGCATGGGCATTCCGTGGGGTGCGCCCGACGATCTCAACACCTACATGGCCATGGTCAACAACGTGCCTTCCAACTGGACCTTCTCGGCCTTCTCCATCGGTCGCAACGCGGTTGCCTATCCGGCAGCAGCCGTCCTTGCCGGCGGCAACGTTCGCGTCGGCCTGGAAGACAACCTCTATATCGGCAAGGGCCAGCTCGCGACCAACGGCCAGCTCGTCGAAAAGGCTGTCGGCGTCATCGAGGGCATGGGCGCCAGGATCATCGGGCCGGATGAAGTCCGCAAGAAACTGAAGCTGACGAAGCGCTGAGCCAATCGAGCGAGGCCCCCTCATCCGCCTGCCGGCACCTTCTCCCCGCAGGACGGGGAGAAGCCAGAACGCCGAAGGCGCACAGTCCCCTCTCCACGGGAGCGGGGACAGGGTCAGGTCAAGAGCAGTTTGCCATTTTACAAGTCGAGGTGAGGAATGACTGAAATCAAGAATGCAGCCTGCGTTGGTGGCGGTGTTATCGGCGGCGCCTGGGTGGCGCGCTTCGCCCTTGCCGGCATCGACGTGAAGATCTTCGATCCGCATCCGGAAGCCGAGCGCATCATCGGCGAAGTCATGGCCAATGCCGAGCGCGCCTATGCCATGCTGACCATGGCGCCGCTGCCGCCGAAGGGAAAACTCACCTTCTGCAAAAGCATCGAAGAAACCGTCAAGGACGCTGATTGGATTCAGGAAAGCGTGCCCGAGCGACTGGAGCTGAAGCGCGGCGTCATCACGCAGATCGACGCGGCGGCACGGCCCGACGCGCTGATCGGCTCGTCGACCTCGGGCCTGCTGCCGTCTGATCTGCAAGCCGAGATGAAACATCCCGAGCGCATGTTCGTGGCGCATCCCTATAACCCCGTCTACCTGCTGCCGTTGGTCGAACTCGTCGGCGGCAAGAAGACCTCGAAGGCGACGATCGAGCGCGCCATGCAGGGCGTCGAGCAGATCGGCATGAAGGGCGTCGTCATCGCCAAGGAGATCGAGGCCTTCGTCGGTGACCGCCTGCTGGAAGCGCTGTGGCGCGAGGCGCTGTGGCTGATCCAGGACGATATCTGCGATACCGAGACGCTCGACAACGTCATGCGCTATTCCTTCGGCATGCGCTGGGCGCAGATGGGCCTGTTCGAGACCTACCGCATCGCCGGCGGCGAAGCCGGCATGCGCCACTTCCTCGCCCAGTTCGGCCCCTGCCTCAAATGGCCCTGGACCAAGTTCACCGACGTCGTCGACCTCGACGATGCGCTGGTGGAAAAGATCGGCGCCCAGTCGGACGCGCAGGCCGCCGGCCGCTCGATCCGCGAACTCGAACGCATCCGCGACGAAAACCTCGTCGGCATCATGCATGCGCTGAAATCGGGCAATGGCGGGGAAGGCTGGGGGGCCGGCAAACTGCTTGCCGATTTCGAGGCGAAGCTCTGGGCCAACGCCAAGAAACCTGATGCCGATCTCGGCGACGTCAAGCCGCTGCACATTCTCGACACCAAGGTCAGCGCTGCCTGGGTCGACTACAACGGCCACATGACCGAACACCGCTATCTCCAGGTCTTCGGCGACACCTCTGATGGCCTCTTGCGCCTGATCGGCGTCGACCTCGAATACGTCCGCGACGGCCACAGCTACTATACGGTCGAGACCCATATCCGTAATCTCGGCGAGGCCAAGCTTGGGGACGCGCTCTACTCGACCTGCCAGCTCCTGTCCTCGGACGAAAAGCGCCTGCATCTGTTCTCGACGATCTACAATGCCGAAACGAAGGAAGCGGTCGCGACCGCCGAGCAGATGATGCTGCATGTCGACAGCAAGGCCGGCAAGTCGGTCGCAGCGCCTGCCAAGGTCCTCGACAAGCTGAAGGCGATCACCGAGGCGCATGCCGGCTTGCCGACACCCGAAGGCGCCGGACGGTTTGTCGGGCAGAAGCGCTGAGATTGGGCCTCCACCTTCGGAGGGATCGCGGGTAACGTAGGGTCAAGCCCCTCATCCCGCTGCCGCGACCTTCTCCCCGTAGACGGGGAGAAGGGATCTGCCGCAACCGCTGGCTCCTTCAAAGGTCGCAGCGGTTCTGGTGGCCGCAGCGATGAGCTGCGCGAGAGGCGTCCCCTCTCCCCGCCTGCGGGGAGAGGGTTAGGGTGAGGGGCAGGATAAGCACGCCTGCGGTCGATGGGGAGATTGACCGCAGAACGCGCCAAACGAATTGCGAGGGAGAACACATGAATTTCGCACTGACCGAAGAACAGCAGATGATCGTCGACACGGTCAGGAGCTTTGTCGAAACCGAAATCTATCCACATGAAGACGAAGTAGAGCGCACCGGCATCGTGCCGCGCGAACTCGGCCAGGACATTGCCCGCAAGTGCAAGGAACTCGGCTTCTTCGGCTGCAATTTCCCCGAAGAGGTCGGCGGCGCCGGCCTTGATCACACGTCTTTCACGCTGGTCGAGCGCGAACTCGGCCGCGGCTCCATGGGCCTCACCGTCTTTTTCGGCCGCCCCTCGGGCATCCTGATGGCCTGCAACGATGAGCAGCGCGAAAGATATCTGCTGCCGGCCGTCAAGGGCGACAAGTTCGACGCGCTCGCCATGACCGAGCCGGATGCCGGCTCGGACGTGCGCGGCATGAAGTGTTTTGCCCGCCAGGACGGCGACGACTGGATCGTCAACGGCACCAAGCATTTCATCAGTCATGCCGACATCGCCGACTTCGTCATTGTCTTCATCGCCACCGGCGAGGAAGACACGCCGCGCGGCCCGAAGAAGAAGATCACCTGTTTCCTCGTTGATCGCGGCACGCCGGGCTTCGAGATCCGCAAGGGCTACAACTCCGTCTCGCACCGCGGCTACAACAATTGCGTCCTGACCTTTGACGACTGCCGCCTGCCCTCCGCCCAGATCCTCGGCGAGGTGCACAAGGGCTTCGACGTCGCCAACGACTGGCTGTTCGCAACCCGGCTGACGGTGGCGGCAACGTCGGTCGGCCGCGCCCGTCGCGCCTTCGACTATGCGCTCAACTATGCCGCCGAGCGCAAGCAGTTCGGCAAGCCGATCGGCGCCAACCAGGGCGTCTCCTTCAAGCTCGCCGACATGATCACCGAGATCGACGCCGCCGATCTCCTGACGCTGTCGGCCGCCTGGCGCCTCGACCAGGGCCTGCCGTCCAACCGCGAGATCGCGTCTGCCAAGGTCTACGCCACCGAAATGCTCGCCCGCGTCACCGACGAGGCGATCCAGATCTTCGGCGGCATGGGGCTGATGGACGACCTGCCGCTCGCCCGTTTCTGGCGCGACGCCCGCGTCGAGCGCATCTGGGACGGCACCTCCGAAATCCAGCGCCACATCATCAGCCGCGATCTGCTCAGGCCGCTGGGAGCGTGATCGGATGATCGAGCAGGCGTCCTCTCCCTTCCTCATTCCTGTGCTCGTCACAGGAATCCAGCAGCGGCACGTCCGTGCCGCGCAAGACCAGAACCGGACCGGCGTTGGCGCCGTGAAAAAGAGCGCACCTACGGGCTTGCCGACGCAAGCCGGCTGGATTCCTCTGACAAGCACAGGAATGAGGGCGTTGGCGGCTAGCAGTCAGACGGCCAGCGACCCGGCGCCAGGCGCTCCTGCGGCCATCGACATGAGGGAGTGCGAAGCGGCATGATCCACGCTCCCCGTTCCCTCGACCGTCTGATCCGACCGAAATCCATCGCCGTCTTCGGCGGCAAGGAGGCGCGTCGGGTCATCGAACAATGTGACAAGATGGGTTTTGCCGGCGATATCTGGCCGGTGCATCCGAGAGAGGACCGGATCCTCGGCCGCAAATGCTACCGCTCGGTGGCGGAACTGCCCGGCGCCCCGGATGCCTCCTTCGTCGGCGTCAACCGACAGCTCACCATCGATATCATTGCGGCGCTGGCTTCGCGCGGTGCCGGCGGCGCTGTCTGCTATGCCTCGGGTTTCCGCGAGGCGGCAAGCGAACTCGACGACGGCAACGACATGCAGGAGGCGTTGGTCGCGGCGGCCGGCGACATGCCGATCGTTGGCCCCAATTGCTACGGCTTCATCAACATGCTCGATGGCGCCCTGCTCTGGCCCGACCAGCATGGCATGCAGCGTGTCGACAGGGGCGTCGCCGTGCTGACGCAATCCTCCAACATCGCCTGCAACATCTCGATGCAGACGCGCGGCCTGCCGCTTGCCTACCTGATGACCGCCGGCAACCAGGCGCAGACGGGCCTCTCAGACATTGCCTGCGCCGTGCTCGAAGACCCGCGCGTCACGGCCGTCGGCCTGCATATCGAAGGCTTCGACAGCATTGCCAGCCTCGAGCGGTTAGCAGCGCGCGCCCGCGAACTCGGCAAGCCGGTGGTGACGCTGAAGGTCGGCAAGTCGGAGGCAGCCCAGCTTGCCACCGTCTCGCACACGGCCTCGCTTGCCGGCAACGACCGGGTCTCGTCGGCACTGCTTGCCCGCCTCGGCATCGGCCGCGTCGACACGCTGCCGGCGCTGCTCGAAACGCTGAAGCTGCTGCATGTGGCCGGCCCGCTCGAGAGCAACGAGATCTCCTCGATGAGCTGCTCGGGTGGCGAGGCCTCGCTGATGGCCGATGCCGGCGTGCGCTACCGGGTGAACTACCGGGCGCTGCGAGACGAGCAACGCCGCCCCTTGAAGGAAGCGCTCGGCGAGATGGTCACGATCGCCAACCCGCTCGACTACCACACCTTCGTCTGGGGCAATCGCGAGAAGCAGACGACGGCCTTCAGCGCCATGATGAAGGGCGGCTATGCGCTGAACCTGATCGTGCTCGACTTTCCCCGCCAGGACCGCTGCGACGCGGCCGACTGGGTGACGACCTGCGACTCGGTGATCGACGCGGCGACGGCAACCGGCGCCCGCGCCGGCATCGTCGCAAGCCTTGGCGAAAACATGCCGGAACAGACGGCGCTGTCGCTGATGGCCGCCGGCGTCATCCCCTTCTTCGGCATCGACGAGGCTTTGGCGGCGGTCGAAACCGCGGCCGGCATCGGCGCGGCCTGGGCAAAGCCAGCACCGCCGAAGCTCCTCAATGGCGGTGTTTCCGGCGGTGGCGGAGCGTCGATCACGCTCAGCGAGCATGACGCCAAGACGGAGCTTTCCGCCTCGGGCTTGAGCATCCCGGCAGGCAGAACTGCATCGACGCCGCAGGATGCTGCCAATGCTGCCGAAAGCCTCGGCTTTCCGGTCGTTCTCAAGGGTCTGGGCGTTGCCCACAAGACCGAGGCGGGCGCGGTCAAGCTCAATCTGGCAACCCGCGAGGAGGTGCTTGCGGCGGCGGAAGCCATGGCTTCTGTGGCGTCGGGCTATCTCGTCGAGAAGATGGTGGCAAAGCCGGTGGCCGAACTGATCATCGGCGCGATGCGCGATCCGGTGGCCGGCCCGGTGCTGACCATCGGTGCCGGCGGCATCCTCGTGGAACTGCTGGATGATTCCGCCATCCTGACGCTGCCGACGACGCCGGATCTCATCCGCGAGGCGATCGACGGCCTGAAGATCCGCAAGCTTCTCGACGGCTATCGCGGTGGACCGAAGGGGGATTTTGCCGCCCTTGCCGACGCTGTCGCCGCTGCAGCATCCTATGTCGTTTCAAACGCTTCAATGCTCGAAGAACTCGATATCAATCCTTTGATGGTGTTACCGGAAGGCCATGGAGCCATCGCCGCCGACGCCCTGATACGCCGGAGGAACTGACGCCATGACCGGACCGATCCTGACACGCCGCGAAGGCGGCATTCTGGAAGTGACGATCGACCGGCCGAAGGCGAATGCCATCGACCTGAAGACCAGCCGGGTCATGGGCGAAATCTTCGCCGACTTCCGGGACGACGACAGCTTACGCGTCGCCATCATCACCGGCGCCGGCGAAAAATTCTTCTGTCCGGGATGGGACCTGAAGGCGGCTGCCGCCGGCGATGCGGTCGATGGCGATTACGGCATCGGCGGCTTCGGTGGCCTGCAGGAGCTGCGCGACCTCAACAAGCCGGTCATCGCCGCCGTCAACGGCATCTGCTGCGGTGGCGGTCTCGAGATTGCGCTCTCCACCGACCTGATCCTGGCGGCAGAGCATGCGACCTTCGCGCTGCCGGAAATCCGCTCGGGCACCGTTGCCGACGCCGCCTCCATCAAGCTGCCGAAGCGCATCCCCTATCACATCGCCATGGACATGCTCCTGACCGGCCGCTGGCTCGATGTCGTCGAGGCAAACCGCTGGGGCTTCGTCAACGAGATCCTGCCCGCGGATAAGCTGATGGCACGCGCCTGGGAGCTGGCACGGCTGCTCGAAAGCGGCCCACCGCTCGTCTATGCCGCGATCAAGGAAGTGGTGCGCGCTGCCGAGGGCGAGACCTTCCAGACGACGATGAACAAGATCACCCGCCGGCAGTTCAAGACCGTCGACATTCTCTATTCGAGCGAGGACCAGCTGGAGGGCGCAAAGGCCTTTGCCGAAAAGCGCGACCCGGTCTGGAAGGGGCGCTGACACGCTGCGTGCGGCGACGCAGGACTGAAAAACGTGCCGGTAATCCGGCCAAACGACGGCATGGAACGCGCGGGGGCATACTCGCGCGCCGCCGAAGGTCATGCATAAGTCATGCTTATGGAAATAAATGATAATTTAGGACGTTACAAGGTTCATCCAAGCGATTAGGCTTATCGATCTGAAGCCAAAAGCGTCCGCCCGGGAAAGGAGACAACAGGCAATCGAAGATGAAAAATGGCCCGAACGGCCGATCCGAAAGCCATCCGCAAGGTGGCGGTACGCAGCAATCTCTACCAACCACAACGAACGGCGAATGCCGACAAAGAAGGGAACAGGGGAATGAGCGATTACAAGGATTACCTCACACGACAGGTCATGCTCGGCAAGATGAACCGGCGTGAATTTCTCGGACGCGCGGCTGCAGCCGGCATCCTCGCATCGACCGCCGGCACGCTGTTTGCCACGAGCGCGGAGGCCCAGGAGCCCAAGCGCGGCGGCCATCTGAAGCTTGGCCTCGAAGGCGCTGCCGCAACCGACAGCAAGGACCCGGCCAAGGCACTCTCGCAATTCATGTTCGTTGTCGGCCGCAACTGGGGCGACATGCTCGTCGAAAGCCATCCGACCACAGGCGCGCCGGTGCCGGCGCTTGCCGAATCCTGGGAACCGTCAGCCGACGCCTCGACCTGGACCTTCGCCATCCGCAAGGGCGTGAAGTTTCACGACGGCAAGGAGCTGACGATCGACGACGTCATCAAGACACTGCAGCGCCACACCGACGAAAAGTCGGAGTCCGGCGCGCTTGGCGTGATGAAGTCGATCAAGGAAATCAAGGCGGACGGCGACAAGCTGGTCTTGACCCTGACGGAAGGCAATGCCGACCTGCCGCTGCTCCTGACCGATTACCACCTGATCATCCAGCCGAACGGCGGTCTCGACGCTCCCGACGCCATGATCGGCACCGGCCCCTACAAGGTCGCAAGCTTCGAAGCCGGCGTGCGCGCCACGTTCGAGCGCAATGCCGACGACTGGCGCACCGATCGCGGCTTCGTCGATTCGGTCGAACTGATCGCGATGAACGACGCCACGGCCCGCATCGCGGCCCTGTCCTCCGGTCAGGTCCACTTCATCAACCGCGTGGACCCGAAAACCGTCAACCTCCTGAAGAAGGCGCCGACCGTCGAAATCTTGAATACGTCCGGCCGCGGCCACTACGTCTTCATCATGCACGCCAACACCGCGCCGTTCGACAACAATGACCTGCGCATGGCGCTGAAATATTCGATGGACCGCGAAACCATGGTCCAGCGCATCCTCGGCGGTTACGGCAAGGTCGGCAACGACTTCCCGATCAACGACACCTATGCCCTCTTCCCCGAAGGCATCGAGCAGCGCGCCTACGACCCCGACAAGGCGGCCTTCCACTACAAGAAGTCCGGCCACAGCGGCCCGGTGCTGCTGCGCACCTCCGACGTCGCCTTCCCGGGCGCGGTCGACGCGGCCGTTCTCTACCAGGAAAGCGCCAAGAAGGCCGGCATCGAGATCGAGGTCAAGCGCGAACCGGGCGACGGCTACTGGACCAACGTCTGGAACGTCCAGCCCTTCTCGACATCCTACTGGGGCGGTCGCCCGACCCAGGATCAGATGTATTCGACGGCCTATCTGTCGACCGCCGACTGGAACGACACCCGCTTCCTCAGGCCCGACTTCGACAAGATCCTGCTCGAGGCCCGCGCCGAACTGGATGAGGCCAAGCGCAAGGACATGTATCGCACCATGGCGATGATGGTGCGCGACGAAGGCGGCCTGATCCTGCCGATGTTCAACGACTTCGTGAACGCCTCCACCAAGCAGGTGAAGGGCTTCGTCCACGATATCGGCAACGACATGTCGAACGGCTACGTCGCCACCCGCGTCTGGCTCGACGCCTGATGATGGAAAGCGGACCGCTCACTGGTCCGGTTCCGACGGATGGGACCGCGGATGGAACACATCCGCGGTCTGCCGCTCTTTCCGGTGTACCAGCAAAACCCAACCCCGCCGATGCCAAGGGTGAAATCGACGGCACCTTCTGGCGGCGCTTCACCTTTCGCCGCCCGCTCGCGGCGCTGATCCTGCAGCGCCTCGGCTTGAGCGTCGGGCTGCTTTTTGCCGTGTCGCTGATGATTTTCGGCGGCATCGAGGCGCTTCCGGGCGATTTCGCCACCACCTATCTCGGCCAGTCGGCAACGCCGCAGGCCGTCGAAAACATTCGCAAGGACCTCGGCCTCGACAAGCCTTGGAGCGAGCGATATCTCTCCTGGCTCGGTGGTGCCGTGCAGGGTGACTTCGGCACGTCCTGGGCCAGCAAGAATTCGGTCGGCGAACAGATCGGTAAGCGGCTCGGCAATTCGCTGTTCCTCGCCTTCTTCGCCGCAATCGTCTCCGTACCGCTTGCCGTCGGCCTCGGCATGCTGGCGGTGCAGTTCCGAAACCGGCTGCCCGACAAGATCATCAACGTCGTCTCGCTTGCGGCCATCTCGCTGCCCGAGTTCTTCGTCGGTTATCTTCTGATCATGTTTTTCGCCGTCAAATTCGGCGTCGCCACCTTCCCGGCGACGGTCTATGACAGCATGAGCTTCACCGAGCGCCTCTCCGCGATCGCGCTGCCGGTCGCAACCCTCGTGCTCGTCGTTCTCGCCCACATGATGCGCATGACCAGGGCCGCGATCCTCAACGTCATGTCGTCGGCCTATGTCGAGACGGCCGAGCTCAAGGGCCTCGGCATGTTCCGTATCATCGCCCGCCACGCCGCTCCCAATGCCGTGGCGCCCGTCATCAACGTCATCGCCCTCAATCTCGCCTATCTCGTCGTCGGAGTTGTCGTGGTCGAGGTTGTGTTCGTCTATCCCGGCATGGGGCAGTACATGGTGGATGCGGTGACCGTGCGTGACATGCCGGTGGTTCAGGCCTGCGGCCTGATCTTTGCGGCCTTCTACATCTTCCTCAACATGGCGGCGGACATTATCGCCATTCTCGCCAATCCGAGACTGAGGCACCCGCGATGAACCTGAGATCCATCCCTCTGAGCGCCTGGATCGGCATTGCCGGCATAACGATCGCGATCTTCTGCGCGCTGTTTGCGCCTGTTATCGCCCCGTTCGGCGAACGCGAAGTCGTCGGCGACGTCTGGCTTCCCGCCGGCGGCGACTTCCTGCTCGGCACCGACAATCTCGGTCGCGACCTGCTGTCGCGTCTGATCTATGGCGCCCGCACCACCATATTCGTGGCTTTGGCGGCAACCGTGCTGTCCTTTTCGCTCGGCATGATCCTGTCGTTCACGGCGGCTGTCATGGGCGGCTTCGTCGACCAGTTCTTTTCCCGCTTCAACGATCTGATGATGGCGATCCCGACGCTGATCTTCGCCCTCGTCGTACTGGCGGTGCTGCCGCAGCATCTCTGGATCCTGATCCTGGTCATGGCGGTGCTCGATAGCACCCGCGTCTTCCGTATCGGCCGGGCCGTCGCACTCGATGTCGCCGTCATGGAGTTCGTCGAGGCGGCGCGGCTGCGCGGCGAAGGCAGCACGTGGATCATCTTCCGCGAGATCCTGCCCAACACGTTGTCACCGCTCTTGGCCGAGTTCGGCCTGCGCTTTGCCTTTTCCATCCTGTTTCTCTCCACCCTCTCCTTCCTCGGCCTCGGCATCCAGCCGCCTGCAGCCGACTGGGGTGGCATGGTCAAGGACAACAAGGACGGCATCATCTTCGGCATCTCCGCAGCCCTCATCCCGGGTGCGGCGATCGCGACGCTGGCGATCTGCGTCAACCTCGTGGTCGATTGGCTGATGAAGCGAACCTCCAGCCTCAAGGGAGGACGCGGCGATGCCTGAGTCTTCATCTGCAAAGAACATGCTTCTTTCGGTCAGAAACCTGAAGATCGAAGCAACCAGCTATCCACCGGGCGAACCGCCGAAAACCGTGACGCTTGTCGAAGGTGTGTCCTTCGACCTTGAGAAGGGAAAGGTGCTCGGCCTGATCGGCGAATCCGGTGCCGGCAAATCGACCATCGGCCTGTCGGCGCTCGCCTATGGCCGCGGCGGCGTGCGCATCACCGGCGGCCAGGCGCTGCTCGATGGCAAGGATATCCTGACGCTCGACAAGAACGGCATCCGCTCGATCCGCGGCGCGCGTGTCTGCTACGTCGCCCAATCGGCAGCCGCCGCCTTCAACCCGGCGCACCGGCTCGGCGACCAGGTGATCGAGGCGTCGCTTCGCCACGGCATCATGAACCGCGAAGAGGCGAAGAAGCGCGCACTCTATCTCTTCCGGGTGCTCGGCCTGCCGAACCCGGAGACCTTCGGCGACCGTTACCCTCATCAGGTCTCGGGCGGCCAGTTGCAGCGGGCGATGACCGCGATGGCACTCTGCCCCAATCCGGAGCTGATCGTCTTCGACGAACCGACGACGGCGCTCGACGTCACCACCCAGATCGACGTGCTGGCGGCGATCAAGCACGCGATCGAGGAAACGCACACCGCAGCCCTCTACATCACCCACGATCTCGCGGTCGTCGCCCAGATCTCCGACGACATCATGGTGCTGCGCCACGGCAAGACAGTGGAATATGGCACGACCCAGCAGATCATCGAGGCACCAAAGGAAGACTATACGCGCGCCCTCGTCAGCGTGCGCCAGACCAAGCGCGACGAGGCGCCTGATCAGACCGGCACGCAGCTGAAGATCGAGCATATCAGCGCCGGCTATGCCAACGGCTTCAAGGTGCTGCATGACGTGTCCATGCATCTGCCTAAGGGCCAGACGCTGGCGATCGTCGGCGAAAGCGGTTCGGGCAAGTCGACGCTGGCGCGCGTGATCACTGGCCTGCTACCGCCGACCGAGGGCCGCATCACCTTCGAAGGCAAGGAACTGCCGCGGGCGCTGAAGGGCCGCAGCAATGACGAGCTGCGCCGGATCCAGATGATCTACCAGATGGCCGATACGGCGATGAATCCGCGCCAGACAGTGCGCGACATCGTCGGCAGGCCGCTCTCCTTCTACTTCGGCATGCACGGCGCCAAGAAGACGGCGCGGGTCAAGGAACTGCTCGACCAGATCGAGATGGGAACGCGTTTCCTCGATCGTTATCCGGCCGAGCTTTCCGGCGGACAGAAGCAGCGTGTCGCCATTGCACGAGCGCTTGCCGCAGAGCCGGAACTGATCCTCTGCGACGAACCGACCTCGGCGCTCGATCCGCTGGTGGCCGAAGGCATTCTGAATCTGCTTCTGAAGCTGCAGGAGGAAACCGCTGTTTCCTATGTCTTTATCACCCACGATATCGCCATCGTCAGGGCGATTGCCGACAGCGTCGCCGTGATGCATCGCGGCAAGCTTGTGCGGTTCGGGCCGAAGTCGAAAGTGCTGGCGCCACCCTTCGACGACTATACCGACCTCTTGCTGAAATCCGTGCCCGAGATGGAAATCGGCTGGCTGGAACGGGTGCTGAAGACGCGGCGCATGGAAAGCGCCGGCAACTGAGGACCGACACGGTCTCCTCTCCCGGCTCACCGGGAGGGGAGAAAGCAGCGATCATTTCGCCTTGCAGGCGACATCGCCCAGCCGCTGCGCCGCCTGGCCTTCGAATGTCACCGTCGGTTCTCCCTTGGCGGTGCAATCTCCCGCAGCACCACTGCCGGAGCGAAAATGCACCACCGGCTGCCCCTCGATCATGATGCTCGGCACCACCTCGTAAAGCTCTGGCGGGCAGTTGGCGACGTCGGAAAGCCTGAGCGCCGGTTGGCCGCCGATCATGACACTGGTGGAGCCCGAAAGCGCGCAGGCCGGGATCGGTGGGCGCGCGTCTTGCGCCTCCGACGGCATGGCCGAGACCACGAACAGAAATCCTGACCCGACAACAGCAGATTTCATCGGCTTCCCTCAACGATACGGTCACTTGCTCCTGGCGCAATCTAGGACGGCAACGCCAAGGCCGCCACCTCAATAATCGGTCGGCACCGTCAGCACGTCGGCGTCAGGCGTTTCGAGAAAGGTTCGCACCGTCGCTGGCAATTGCCGCGACCCCGCAGCCAGCACCCCGCAGCGCGACAGCATCTGCCGCAGATCCGGCTCCTGACCAAGCGTGCGCCAGATCATCCGCGAGGCATAGGGCAGGTTCTCCTTGCGCCAGGAGACGCCCATGGTCGTGCCGCGCAGATAGACGCGCTGATGCACCTCGAACGGCATCAGTATCGTCTGCGACAGCATAGGCTGGCGCCCGACGCTGCGCTCGGCGATGAAGATGCGGTTGCGCCAGAAGGTGACGAGGCCGACATACTTGGAAAACTGCTGGATTTCGTTGGCAGCGTCGCGGATGCGCTCGATCGATTTCACCCGGATCGAGCCGCTCTCCTCATGGATACGGGCGCAGGAGCAGACGACGCGGCCCGGCCAGGACGGCGACAGATGATAGGTCTGGTAATAGCCGACATGGCGGCGCAGCCCGGCGAGATCGCCCGGAAAGCCTTCTAGCAGCAGCCCGGCTTCGGAGCGGTCGCGATCGGGCCTGACCACGCGGGTCTCGAACAGTTTCGACGACAGCGAAAAGTCCTGCGCCTGCAGCCCGAAGAAACTGGCGATGCGGGCGACATTGTGCGCTGAAGGCCGCGCCTCGCCGCTGATATAGCGGTTGAACTGCTGACGGTTGATGCCGATCTCGCGGCAGATCTGCGAGATCGAACGTCGCGTCGCGCAGGCAAAACGAAGGTTGGCGGCAAAGAGGTCGGCGTCGTGCACGTGCGGCTCCCCAATGGTCTGGAGATGGTAGCGTAAAGTCGCGTAAACCAGCGTCAAGTCGCGAAATTGTGTGACCTGCTGCAGGGGTTAGGTTTTCCCTTGAAACAACACATAAGAGGGAACCTGCACATGACCGATTTCACCAAGCGTCCCGACGGCCTTCTGGTACCGGCCGGCATCAACCGCCGCGGATTTCTGGCCGGCACCGCAGCTCTCGGTCTGGCGGCAGGCCTTGGCGGCACGATGCTGGCAGGCGATGCGCGCGCCGAAGAGCCCAAGCGCGGCGGCCACCTGAAGCTGGGCCTCAAGGGCGGCGCCACCACCGATACGCTCGATCCCGCCGGCTACAGCGGCTCGGTCTCCTTCGTCATCGGCCATCTCTGGGGCGACACGCTGGTCGAATCCGATCCGAAGACCGGCGCGCCGCTGCCGGCCCTTGCCGAATCCTGGGAGCCCTCGGCGGATGCGTCGCAATGGACCTTCAAGATCCGCAGTGACGTCAGCTTCCATGACGGCAGCAAGATGACGATTGCCGATGTCATCGCCACGCTGAAGCGGCATTCGGACGAAGGTTCGAAATCGGGCGCGCTCGGCCTGATGCGCTCGATCAAGACCATCGAGGAGAAAGCCGGCGCGCTGGTGCTGACGCTGACCGAAGGCAATGCCGACCTGCCGCTGCTGCTCACCGATTACCACCTGATCATCCAGCCGCGCGGCGGCGTCGACAACCCCGCCTCGCCGATCGGCACCGGCCCCTACAAGCTTGCAAGCTACGAGGCGGGCCTGCGCTCGACCTTCGAGAAGAACACCAACGACTGGCGCCAGGATCGTGGCTTCGTCGACAGCGTCGAAATCATCGTGATGAACGACACGACCGCCCGCATTGCGGCGCTCTCCTCCGGCCAGGTGCACTTCATCAACAACATCGATCCGAAGACGGTGCCGCTCTTGAAGCGCGCGCCGCGCGTCGAGATCCTCAGGACCGCCGGCAAGGGCTTCTACAGCTTCCTGATGCACTGCGACACCGCCCCCTTCGACAACAACGACCTCCGGCTGGCGCTGAAGTATGCGATCGACCGTCAGGCGATCCTCGACCGGGTCGTCGGCGGCTTCGGCACGCTCGGCAACGACTACCCCGTCAACGAGAACTATGCGCTGGCGCCAGAGGGCATCGAGCAGCGCGCCTACGACCCCGACAAGGCCGCCTTCCACTTCAAGAAGTCGGGCCACGACCGGCCGATCCTCTTGCGCACCTCGGATGCCGCCTTCCCCGGCGCCATCGACGCGGCGGTCCTGTTCCAGGAAAGCGCCAAGAAGGCCGGCATCGAACTCGAGGTTCGCCGCGAGCCGGAGGATGGCTACTGGACCAATGTCTGGAACGTCCAGCCCTTCTGCGCCTCCTACTGGGGCGGCCGCCCAACGCAGGATTCGCGTTACTCCACCTCCTACCTCTCGAGCGCCGAGTGGAACGACACCCGCTTCAAGCGCGAAGACTTCGACAAGCTCCTGCTCCAGGCCCGCTCGGAACTCGACGATGCCAAGCGCAAGGAGATGTACAAGACGATGGCGATGACCGTGCGCGACGAAGGCGGCCTGATCCTGCCGGTGTTCAACGACTACGTGAACGCGGCCACCGCCTCGCTGAAGGGCTTCGTGCACGACATCGGCAACGACCTGTCGAACGGCTATGTCGCAAGCCGCGTGTGGTTCGACAGCTAAGACGGCGGATTTTGGCCGGCAAAGAAAGAGACAGGGCATTTCCAGCAAAAGCGCGTGACGGTCTTGCCGGAAATGCCTGAAAACCATGAGAATGAGCGGAACAAGCGATATGTCAGACCGTGACTTCACCCTGATCGAGAACGAGTGGATCCGATTGAAGGACGGCACCCGCCTTGCCGCCCGGATCTGGATGCCCGCCGGCACGGACGCAGATCCTGTGCCGGCTGTGCTCGAATACCTGCCCTACCGCAAGCGCGGCGGCACCAGCCTTCGCGATGAATCGACCTATCCAGTGTTTGCCGCCGCCGGCATTGCCGGCGTGCGTGTCGACATCCGCGGCTCGGGCGAAAGCGACGGCGTCATCGACGGCGAGTATACGCCGCGCGAGCTTGCAGACGGCTGCGAGATCATCGAGTGGATCGCCGCCCAGCCCTGGTCAAACGGCAAGGTCGGCATGATGGGCATCTCCTGGGGCGGCTTCAACTGCCTGCAGGTCGCAGCCCTCAAGCCGCCGGCCCTGAAAGCCGTCATCTCCATCGCCTCCACCGTAGACCGCTATAACGACGACATCCACTACAAGAACGGCTGCCATCTCTCCGCCCAACTCTCCTGGGCAGCGACGATGCTGGCCTATCAATCACGCTCGCCGGACCCTGCCATCGTCGGCGATCGCTGGAAGGAAATGTGGCTGGAGCGCCTGGAAAACGAGCCCTATTTCATGGAGGAATGGCTTGAGCATCAGCGCCGCGACGCCTTCTGGCAGCACGGCTCGATCTCGGACAATTTCGACAGCTTCGACACGCCGGCGCTCGTCATCGCCGGCTGGGCCGACGGCTATCGCAACACGCCGCTGAAAGCCGTCGAGGGTCTCGGCACGAAGGCCAAGGCGATGATCGGCCCCTGGGTGCACAAATATCCGCATTTCGCCTGGCCGAAGCCGCGCGCCGATTTCCACGGCGAGGCGATCCGCTGGTGGAACCGGTTTCTGCGCGACGACAACAACGGCGCCGAGGGCGGACCGCAGGTGCGCGCCTACATCCTCGACGGCCCGCGCCCGGCAGTGCGGCGCGACAACGACCCCGGCCGCTGGGTCGCCAAGGATGTCTGGCAGACGCCGGTGATGCAGGTTCTCGGCGTCACACTCGACGGCCGGCTTGCGGTGGAGACCAAAGCCGTGGGCATCGGCGAGGTCTACCTGAAATCGCCGCTCGACACCGGCACGGCGTCAGGCGAGTACTTCACCCTGAAACCTGATGCCGAAATGGCCGGCGACCAGCGCATCGACGATGCCGGCGCGCTGACCTTCGAAACCCGGCCGCTGCTGGGGGCTGAAGACTATCTCGGCCAGGCAAGCCTCTCGGTCGACGTCACCTGCGCCGCAGACACCGCCAACCTCGTCGCCCGCATCGTCGACGTGCACCCGGATGGCACGTCCACCCGCATTGCCTTCGGCGTGCTCAACCTGGCGCACCGCGACGGCAATGCCGAACCGCGAGCGATGGAAAAAGGTCGGCGGACCCGGATCACCCTGGTGCTCGATGCCTGCGGCTACCGCGTGCGCGCCGGTCACCGCATCCGGCTGTCGCTGTCGACCTCATATTGGCCGATGATCCTGCCGCCGCCGAGCGATCCCGGCCTGACAATCGACACGTCCACCCTGGCGTTGTCTCTCCCGCTGCTCGGCCAGCACAACGAGGTCGTGGTGCCGGAGCCGGAAAACCCCGATCCGCTGCCGAAATACATCGAGCATACGGCCGGCAGCACCAGCCGCACCGTCGAGCGCGACATGACCAACGGCGTCACGCACTACCGGATCTACGAGGATGGCGGCCTGAGCGAGCACCCCGATACCGGTCTTTCGACGCAGGACATCCGCGACGAGACCTGGTCGATCGCCCCCGACGATCCGCATTCGATGGTCGGGACCTCCACATGGACCTGCATCGCCAGGCGCGACGGCTGGTCGGTGCGCACCGTCTCGACCTCGGTTCTCACCTGTGACGCCAACGACTGGATCACCGAAGCCAAGATCGTCGCCTATGAAAACGACGCTCCGATCTTTGAGAAGACCTTCTCCAAGCGGGTCGCGCGCGACCTGATGTAAGCGCATCATGTAAGCGCATCTTGACTCCAACGGCGCATGACTGTACCAATCGGTAAACAATTTACTGATCGGTACAGTCATGCGCCGTTTCTTCTTTCGTCACCAGCCTCCCATCCACATCGGCCGCGGCCTGATCGCCGGCATCGGCGGCCTTGTCGCCATCGCCGCCGTCGGCGCGCTCACCAACATCGTCGGCGAGCCACTGCTGATGGCGCCGTTCGGCGCCAGTTGCGTGCTGATCTTCTCGGTGGCCGGCAGCCCGCTTTCCCAGCCTGCCAACGTCGTCGGCGGCCATCTGGTCGCGACATTCGTTGGCCTAGTCCTGCGCGCGCTCCTGCCTAACGAATGGTGGGCGGTCGGCCTTGCCGTCGGCGCGGCGATCGCGCTGATGGCGGCGCTGCGCATCACCCACCCGCCGGCCGGCGCCAACCCGCTGGTGGTCTTTGCCAGCGACCCCGGCTTCGAATTTCTACTGTTCCCCGTTCTGACCGGCTCGCTGATACTGGTCGCCGTCGGCACGCTGTTTCATCGTTTCGGCAAGGTCGAGTATCCGCTCTTGAGGAAGCCCGCATGAGCCGCGTCGTCGCCGAACGCCAGGACGTCATCGCCACGCTTGCCGAGGTCTTTCGCGAGCACGGTTATGACGGCGCGAGCCTGAGCCTGATCACCGAGAAGACCGGGCTCGGCAAGGGCAGCCTCTATCACTTCTTTCCCGGCGGGAAGGAAGAGATGGCCGAGGCGGTGCTTGGCGACATCGCCTCATGGTTCCAGACCCACATCTTCGTCCGGCTGAACGACAGTCAAACGCCGACAGCGGCGATCGACGACATGTTTGCTTCCGTCGACGGCTACTTTCGCCAGGGTCGCCGCCTCTGCCTGATGGGCGTCATTGCCGCGAGCGGCGCCCATGATCGCTTCTCGGTCGAACTCAACCGCTACTTCGCCGACTGGCGGACGGCGCTGGCCGAAGCGCTCGGCCGCCAGGGCATGGCGGAAAAAGAACGGCAGGCGCTCGCCGAAGAGGTCATCGGCGGCATTCAGGGCGCGCTCATCCTTGCGCGCAGCCTCGATGATCCCCAGGCCTTCAGCCGGATCCTCGCCCGCCTCAAGGCGCGCTGCCAGCCCTCAAAAAACTGACAAACATCAGGTCCGGGCCCCTCGCGCCTTGACAATTCCCTGCTCGTCCAGTTATTAACCTTCAAGTTAAATAACTTTCGAGTTAAAGAACCGCCACGCACGACGATTGCGCTGGCCGCGGGAGGTTTGTCATGGCATTGGCCGGGGAAAGCGCATCGCGCGAACACAGACTGAGCCTCGAGATCACCAGGAACTTCGATGCACCGCGCAGCCTCGTCTTCAAGGTCTGGTCGACGCCCGAGCACGCCTTGCGCTGGTGGGGGCCGCGCGACTTCACCGCCCATTCCATGAAGATGGACTTCCGCCCAGGCGGCGCCTGGCGCGGCTGCATCCGCTCGCCGGAAGGGCAAGACTATTGGATGGGCGGCGTCTATCGCGAGGTGATCGAGCCGGAAAAACTCATCTTCACCTTTGCCTGGGACGAGGAGGGCAAGCCGGGAGCTGACACCCTGATCACGGTGTCCTTCACAGATGTCGGCGGCAAGACCCGCCTGACCTTCCACCAGACCCCGTTCGACAGCGTGGACGAGCGCGACTCGCACCAGGAAGGCTGGGGCGAGTGCCTCGAAAGGCTGCAGGAGTATCTCTCTGATGTCTGAGCCGATCGACACGACAAGCACGGCACCTGGCCCGAAGGCGACGCGGCGGGAATGGATCGGCCTTGCCGTCCTTGCCCTGCCCTGCATGCTCTATTCCATGGACCTGACCGTCCTGAACCTCGCGGTTCCACAGCTCACCGAACAGTTGAAGCCCACGGCTTCGCAGCTTCTGTGGATCGTCGATATCTACGGCTTCATGGTCGCGGGATCGCTGATCACCATGGGCACGCTCGGCGATCGCATCGGTCGCCGCCGGCTGCTGATGATCGGCTCGATCGCCTTCGGCATCGCCTCGGTGCTCGCCGCCTTTGCCTGGAGTGCGGAAACGCTGATCCTGGCGCGCGCAGTCCTTGGCGTCGCCGCCGCCACGCTCGCGCCCTCGACGCTATCGCTGATCCGCAATATGTTTCTCGACGACAAGCAGCGCACACTCGCCATCGGCATCTGGATCGCCAGCTTCTCCGCCGGCGGCGCCATCGGTCCCGTCGTTGGCGGGCTGATGCTGTCGCAGTTCTGGTGGGGCTCGGTCTTTCTGCTCGCCGTGCCGGTGATGATCCTGCTTCTGATCCTCGGCCCGATGCTGCTGCCGGAATTCCGCGATCCCGATGCCGGCCGGCTCGATTTCATCAGCGCCGGGCAATCGCTTGTTGCCGTTCTGTCGGTGATCTATGGCATGAAGCGGATTGCCGAAGATGGTCTCGACGTCACCGCCGTGTTCTTCATCCTGCTCGGGCTGACGGTCGCCCTCCTGTTTGCCAGGCGCCAGAGCCGGCTTGCCGATCCGCTGATCGACCTTGCGCTGTTCAGGACCCCGGCCTTCAGCGCGGCGCTCGGCGTCAACATTCTCGGCCTGTTCGTCGGCTTCGGCGCCTTCCTGTTCGTGGCGCAGTACCTACAGCTCGTGCTTGGCCTGTCGCCGTTCGTTGCCGGCCTCTGGTCGGTGCCGACGGGCGTGGCCATGGTGCTCGGCTCGATCCTCGTGCCGTCACTGGCTACGCGTTACGCTGCCTCCAACCTGATTGCGGCCGGCTTCGTCCTGACCGCCATCGGCTTTGCCATCTGCACCCAGGTCGAAACGACGAGCAGCCCCCTGCTCGTCACGACAGGCCTGGTCGTCCTCTGCCTCGGCTTCGCACCGGTCGGCACATTGACCACGGACCTGATCGTCGGCTCCGCCCCGCCGGAGCGCGCAGGCGCGGCATCGGCGATCTCTGAGACAAGCTTCGAATTTGGCGGCGCGCTTGGCATCGCCGTGCTTGGCAGCATGTTGACGGCAGCCTACCGCAGCCGCATGGACGCGGTG
Source organism: Ensifer sp. GW823-FHT05D09 (assembly GCF_058795755.1). Taxonomy (NCBI): domain Bacteria; kingdom Pseudomonadati; phylum Pseudomonadota; class Alphaproteobacteria; order Hyphomicrobiales; family Rhizobiaceae; genus Ensifer; species Ensifer sp. GW823-FHT05D09. The sequence continues at coordinate 393,003 of NZ_JBXAIA010000003.1, forward strand.
GTCGTCACCGGCCTTCCCGAAGACACGGTCGAGGCGGCGCGCCAGACGCTGGGTGGTGCCGTCGCCATCGCCGAACAGCTTCCGGGGGAACAGTCCGAACGGTTGCTGACTGCCGCCCGCGACGTCTTCACCAATTCCTTCGCCTTCACCGCATCGATCTGCGTCGCCCTGTCGCTGCTGACGGCGCTGCTCGCCTTCCTGCTTCTGCGCAAGGCGACCGGCAACGGCGCCGACAACGATCCTGTGATCGCCGACGAGGCGGAAGTCTCGGCCAAGGCCGGATAGCAAGTGGCGTCCGCGTCGCGGACGCCAGCCCATGATTTGCATCAACGTCCATCTCTGCAGCGTCATCGTCCCCGGCCGAATGACCGGGGCCGGCTGACCGCTGCCCAACGACAGGAGACCTTCCGATGAAAAAGCCCTATCGCGGCAGCTGCCATTGCGGCACCGTTGCCTTCGAATGCCAGCTCGATTTTGCCGAAGGCATCCGCCGCTGCAATTGCAGCTTCTGCGCCAAGACGCGCATGCAGAAATCCTTCGCGCTCCGCGACGAATTTTCGATCATGAGGGGCGAGGAAGCGCTGACGAGTTATCGGGCGCAGCCGTCGAACTGGCAGGAGGGCGACGTCGACCATTATTTCTGCAGCCGCTGCGGCGTCAGGCCGTTTTCCCGCGGCTACCTCAAGGATTTCCTCGGCCATTTCTACGCTGTCAACGTCGCCTGCCTCGACGGCGTCAGCGATGAGGAACTGGGCGCGGCCCCCATCATCTACGAGAACGGCCGTCACGACGACTACGAAAACCCGCCCGCCGACATCCGCTTCATGTGATCGGCAAAGCCCGGAAAGCCGGTAAGGTACCAAGCGGGGTCAGGTCAGGCGGGGCTCAGCGCCCGCAGTGCCTCAAGCGCACGTTCGGCGTCCGCCTCAGGTACGAAGATGTGGTCGTGATAATAGGCAGCGACGACATTCGCGCTGATGCCTTCGCGCGTCAGCGCCGTCGCCACCGCTGCCGTGAGCCCGACGGCTTCGAGCGCCGAATGCACGTTGAGCGTGATGCGAGCAAGCAACGGCCCATAGGAAAGGTCGGCGGCATCCGCCGCCGGGCGCTCCAGGATCAGGGTCACCCCTTCGTCCTCGCGATAGGTCGCAAGCGGCTCGAGCGTCATGTAACGCTGCGCCTCGTCATGGGGCACGGTGCAATAGACATAGGTTTGTGGAAACAACACCGGCGCCATCGTCGCCAGCAGCTTCGCAAGATCCGTTTCCCCGGCCATCATCCCTCCCCGCAATGTCTCGCGATCCTCATTTCGAGGGGCCGCCGAGTCCTCGTGACTGTGGTAGCGGATCGTCACATTGCCGTGAAGCACGCTCTTGCGATTTGCTTTCGAAAGGTCTCGCGAAAAACATGGGCGCAACACGGCCGCCGCCCGACCGCGGCAGAGGAACCCACCGATGTTTGCAAAACCCGACAGTCAGCCACGCACTGTGAAGGCCGGCCGACGCTTGCAATGGATTGCCCGCGCATTCGCACTCAGTGCCACGATTTCCGGCGCATCGATGGCAAGAGCCGCCGAACCGGCCATATCCATTCCGCCGCCGTCACTCGACGAAAAAACCGCCAGCGGACCGGAGACGGCGGTGTTTGCCGGCGGCTGCTTCTGGGGCGTCCAGGGTGTGTTCCAGCATGTGAAGGGTGTGAGCAAAGCCGTCTCCGGCTACGCCGGCGGCAGCCGCGACACAGCATCCTACGAGGCCGTCAGCAATGGTGATACCGGCCATGCGGAGTCGGTGGAAGTGACCTACGACCCGAGCAAGGTCAGCTATGGCAAGCTGCTGCAGATCTTCTTCTCTGTCGGCCACAACCCGACGCAGCTGAATTATCAGGGGCCTGATCACGGCACGCAGTATCGCTCGGCCCTGTTCGTCACCACGCCGGAGCAGAAGAAGATCGCCGAGGCCTATATCGCCGAACTCGGCAAATCCGGCGCGTTCCCGGCCGCGATCGTCACCGAGATTTCGCCGCTCAAAGGCTTCTATGCCGCCGAGGCCTATCACCAGGATTTCCTGACGCGCAATCCGACCTACCCCTACATCGTCTATAACGACATGCCGAAGATCGAGAACCTGCGCCAACTGTTCCCGCAGAGCTTCCGCACCAATCCAGCGCTGGTGTTCAAGGCGAAGAGCTAGCCCGACCCAGAAAGAACCGAGGCGCACTGAAGCCGGATTTACGCATCCATCAGGACCGAAACGTTCATCCGGTTCCAACAAGAACGGCAATGCCGCCAGCCAGACGGCGAAAGCCTTCCAGCGCACCCTCGCTCATGTGCCGGGCGCGAAGCCAGGCATGGATCATCTGCGGCTCTTCGCGAAAGGTGACGTTGACGCCAGCCATCGTGAGCCGTGCAGCATAGATGCGGGCGTCGTCGCGCAACGGATCGAAGAACGCGCCGGTGATATAGGTCGGCGGCAGACCCGAAAGATCCGTCTCCGCCAGCGGTGCTGCAAACGGATTATCGGCCGGCGCCTGCAGTATGTCCCGGTAGTACTTCGTATCGGCCGTCGTCAGCCCCGGCGCTTCGGACATCTCGATATAGGAGCCGGAAACGAGATCGCCGCCGAGACCGGGATAGATCAATGCCTGCCCGACGATACCGGGCAGTCCGTCGGCCCGTGCCTTGAGCACAATGCCCGCCGTCAGATTTCCACCGGCGCTGTCGCCGGCAACGACAACAGGACGGCCATCCGCGAGCAGGGCCTGAAGCACCGCGTAGCAATCCTCGAAGGCAGCCGGCCAGACATGGTCCGGCGCCAGGCGGTAATCGACACTGACGAGTTCGGCGTGAGCGAAATCGGCAAGCTCGGCGCAGATGGCATCATGGCTGTCGAGCGAGCCGACGACGAAGCCCCCGCCGTGAATGTAGTAGATCCGGGTGTCGGTAGAGACCGTCGCCGGCCGGTAGCGCCGGATCGGGATGCGGTCCTCGACAAGCGCATCCTCGCGCGTCAGGCCTTCGGGCGATGGCGCGTCGAACTCGGCGCAGAGCGCATCGTACCACTTGCGCTGCTGTTCGATCGACGCATCCACCGCATCGGCGGGATAGAAGGCTTCGCAGCGCCGATGGAAGGCGAGGATGCCCTCTTCCGTCGGCATCGGTTTCAATACGCCCTGATCCAAAGTCCGCCTCCCTGATCTTACCGGCGCAAGTCTAGCATCGGCCGGCCCGCCTTCTGTCCGGAAACCGACATCATCCAGAAAATCCCGCCGCGGTTGCATTGTCGGGGACGATCTCGTGGCCGCGCTTGCAACCGCGCCTTCACAGCGATTAACTGCGCGGATGGCCTTCACCTTCAGACAGTTGCAGTACTTTGTCGCCGTCGCCGAGCAAGGCTCGATCACCCGCGCGGCCCAGAACCTGTCGATCTCGCAATCCTCGATCACCGAGGCGATCAAGGAGCTTGAAGGCGACCTCGGCGTCGAACTGTTCGACCGACATCCGCGCGGCCTGTCGATCACCCACAATGGCCACCAGTTTCTGCGGCACGCGACAAAAATCCTGTCCAATGTCTCCGACGCAAGACGCAGCTTTTCCGACAGCCGCGAGGAGACGGGAGGCAAGCTCAATCTCGGCGTAACATCGCTGGTGGCCGGCTACGTGCTGTCGGACCTGCTCGCGCGCTATCGCCGCGCCTGCCCCGGCGTCGATGTCAGTGCCATCGAGGACAACGGCTCCTATCTCGAACATCTCTTGATCGGCGGTGAACTCGACGTCGCCGTCATGGTCATCTCCAACCTTCGCGACCGCATGGCGCTGCAGGCCGAAATCCTGGAAACCTCCCCCTATCGCCTCTGGCTGCCGATCGGCCATCCGCTGGTCAGCGCCGACATCATCTCGATCAGCGATATCGCCAAGGAACCGCTGATCATGCTGACGGTCGACGAAATCGAGGAGAACACCGGCAAGCTCTTGTCGGCGCTCGGCGCGCGGCCGCATGTCGCCTTCCGCACCCGATCGGTGGAGGCCGTGCGCAGCCTGGTGGCGACAGGCGCGGGCATCGCCCTTCTGCCCGACCTCGTCTACCGCCCATGGTCTCTTGAAGGCGACCGGATCGAGAGCCGCGACGTCTCGGGCGCCCTTCCGGTCGTCCAGGTCGGCATGGTCTGGCGCAAGGGCTCCAGCCTGCCGCAATCGGCACGCGATTTCGTCGGTATCGCCGAAGCGCTGCGCAGCGCCCGTCCACGCTAAAAATCCGAAACAGGTCAAAAATACAAAGAAAATCATGAGGATGCGTCACCGCAGATGAGTGCGCTCCCGTTCACTTACGTCGATATATCGGAAAAACCGATAGCGGCATTCTGATTAATGAATTTGCGAATGCGGAGAAATCAAGGCACGCTTCAACCTGGGAACGAAGCCGTAAAATGCGGCTCAAAACTGGGAGAATTCAGATGAAGCAGATCCTGAAATCCTGCACTGCGCTGACGCTGTCGCTCGGCCTCGTGGCGCCTGCCTTGGCGCAGGAACCGCTGAAGGAACTGGGCAAGGGCGAAGGCGAACTGTCGATCGTTGCATGGGCCGGCTATATCGAGCGCGGCGAGACCGACAAGAACTACGACTGGGTCACCGATTTCGAAAAGCAGACCGGCTGCAAGGTCTCGGTCAAAACGGCCGCCACCTCGGACGAAATGGTCGCGCTGATGAACGAGGGCGGCTTCGACCTCGTCACCGCCTCGGGCGACGCCTCGATGCGGCTCGTCGCCGGCAAGCGTGTCCAGCCTGTTAACACCGATCTCATCCCCAGCTGGAAGACCATCGACGAGCGCATGCAGAGCGCGCCCTGGCACACGGTCAACGGCGTTCACTACGGCACCCCTTATGTCTGGGGCCCGAACGTGTTGATGTACAACAAGGACGCCTTCAAGGGCGAAGCGCCGAAGAGCTGGAACGTCGTCTTCGAGGAAATGACCCTGCCTGACGGCAAGTCCAACAAGGGCCGCGTCCAGGCCTATGACGGCCCGATCCACGTGGCGGATGCCGCCAACTACCTGATGAAGCACAAGCCGGAACTCGGCATCAAGGATCCCTACGAACTGAACGAAGACCAGTACAAGGCAGCGCTCGAGCTGCTGCGCACCCAGCGCACGCTCGTGGGTCGCTACTGGCACGACGCGATGATCCAGATCGACGACTTCAAGAACGAAGGCGTCGTCGCCTCCGGCTCCTGGCCGTTCCAGGTCAACCTGATGGAAGCCGAAAAGCTGCCGATCGCCTCGACCATTCCGGAAGAAGGCGTGACCGGATGGGCCGACACCACCATGCTGCACGCCGAAAGCGCCCATCCGAACTGCGCCTATATGTGGATGGAGCATTCGCTTTCGCCCAAGGTCCAGGGTGACGTCTCCGCCTGGTTCGGCGCCAACCCTTCAGTCGGCGCCGCCTGCAAGGGCAACGAGCTTCTGACCGACGCCGGCTGCAAGACCAACGGCTACGAGGACTTCGAGAAGGTCAAGTTCTGGAAGACGCCGGTGACGAAGTGCGCAAGCCAGGGCGAATGCGTGCCCTACCACCGTTGGGTCTCTGACTACATCGGCGTCATCGGCGGCCGCTGAGCCTCAGCCGCATCGCAAGCATTAGCCCCTCGCCCTGACCCTCTCCCCGCATGCGGGGAGAGGGAACGCCCCCGGCAAACCCGCCGGATGAGCTTTGGGCGAGACGCCGACCGCACATCCCCTTCTCCCCGCGAGCGGGGAGAAGGTCGCGGCAGCGGGATGAGGGGCTGGAATCCTGGAGCAATTTGATGTCCACCGCCGTTCTTTTCGACAATGTTTCCCGCCACTTCGGCGCCGTGCGCGCGGTCGATGGCGTGAACCTCGAGATCGCCGAGGGCGAATTCTTCGCCATGCTCGGCCCCTCGGGCTCGGGCAAGACCACGTGTCTCCGCCTGATGGCCGGCTTCGAGCAGCCAACCGGCGGCCATATCGAAATCTTCGGCGAGACAGCCGAGGGCGTGCCGCCCTATCGCCGCAGCGTCAACACCGTATTCCAGGACTATGCCCTCTTCCCGCACCTCTCGATCCTCGACAACGTCGCCTATGGGCTGATGGTCAAGGGTGTCGGCCGCGAGGAGCGTCGCAAGGCGGCCGAGGATGCGCTCGCCATGGTCAAGCTGCCGAGCTACGGCAGCCGCCGCCCAGGCCAGCTCTCCGGCGGCCAGCGCCAGCGCGTGGCGCTCGCCCGCGCCCTCGTCAACAAACCGAAGGTACTGCTCCTCGACGAGCCGCTCGGCGCGCTCGACCTCAAGCTGCGCGAGCAGATGCAGGAAGAACTGAAAACCCTGCAGAAATCGCTCGGCATCACCTTCGTGTTCGTCACTCACGACCAGGGTGAAGCGCTGTCGATGGCCGACCGCATCGCCGTCTTCAACGATGGCCGCATCCAGCAGCTCGGCAGCCCCGAGGAAGTCTACAAGCAGCCGAAGACCCGCTTCGTCGCCGATTTCGTCGGCTCGTCGAACGTGCTGCCGGCAAAGCTCTGCCAGAAGCTCGGCGTCAGATCCGCCTATGCCAGCCTTCGCCCCGAGGCGATCGTGCTGTCGGCACCGGGCGAAGGCGCGCTCAGCCTCAACGGTACCGTCTCCGCCCATAGTTTCCTTGGCGCGGTCAACCGCGTCGTCGTCGATGTCGATGGCGCGCGCATCGCGGTCGCAAGCCCGGCCGCACTTGCCGTGCCCAAGGTCGGCAGCCCCGTCACCATCAGCTTTGCGGCGCATGAGTTGCACCCGATGGAGGACGCATGACCGCCGTCACTGAAAATATCGTCCTGCCGGACCGCCGCGGCCCAGCGGGCCGGCTGTCGGACTTCTTCTGGAAGCATCCGCACGTATTGCTCACCGTCCTGCTGGCGCCGCCGCTTCTGTGGCTCGGCGTCGTCTATGTCGGCTCGCTCTTTGCCCTGCTGCTGCAGAGCTTCTTCTCGATCGACGACTTTTCCGGCCTGATCAATTACGAGTTCACCTTCGCCACCTACCGCCAGCTGCTCAGCGAAACCAACCTCGACATCATCCTGCGCACCGTGTCGATGGCGGCCATCGTCACCATCGCCTCCGCGCTCATCGCCTTCCCGATCGCCTACTACGCCGCGCGCTACGCGCAAGGCAAATGGAAGGTGCTGTTCTATCTCGGCGTCATGCTGCCGCTCTGGTCGAGCTACCTCGTCAAGATCTATGCGTGGAAGCTCATTCTCGCCAAGGAAGGCATCGTCACCTGGTTCCTGGGAAAGCTGCATCTGCAGTGGCTGCTCGACGCCTGGCTCTCGCTTCCCGTCGTCGGCGGCAACTCTCTCTCGGTCAGCTACACCGGCACTTTCATCGTCTTCGTCTATGTCTGGCTGCCGTTCATGATCCTGCCGATCCAGGCAGCGCTGGAACGCGTGCCCGGCAACCTGATCGAGGCCTCCTCCGATCTCGGCGGCACGCCGGCACAAACCTTCCGCCACGTGCTTTTCCCCCTGGCGCTTCCCGGCATCGTCGCCGGTTCGATCTTCACCTTTTCGCTGACGCTCGGCGATTACATCATTCCGCAGATCATCGGCTCGTCCCGGCTGTTCATCGGCCAGGCGGTCTATGCCCAGCAGGGCACGGCCGGCAACATTCCGCTTGCCGCCGCCTTCACCGTCGTGCCGATCGTCATCATGGGCGCCTATCTCTTCGTCGCCAAACGCATGGGGGCCTTCGATGCGCTCTGAACGCAACCGCTCCCCCCTCGGCCTCAAGATCGCCGCCGCCGCCGGCCTTGCCTTCATGCATGTGCCGATCCTCTTGATCTTCCTCTACGCCTTCACCACGGAGGAAAAGAGCTACCAGTTCCCGCCGCCGGGGCTGACGACGCAATGGTTCGCCGTCGCCTGGAACCGGCCGGATGTCTGGGCAGCGCTGACGCTGTCGGTCAAGGTCGCCTCGATCGCGACCGCCGTCGCGCTGGTGCTCGGCACGCTCTGTGCCGCCGCCGTCAGCCAGACGCGCTTCTTCGGCCGCGAGACGATCTCGCTCCTGGTCATCCTGCCGATCGCGCTTCCCGGCATCATCACCGGCATCGCCTTGCGCTCGGCTTTTTCCATGGCGGAGATCCCGTTTTCGTTCTGGACGATCGTGCTCGGCCACGCGACCTTCTGCATCGTCGTCGTCTACAACAACGCAGTCGCCCGCTTCCGCCGCATCTCCGGCTCGCTGATCGAGGCCTCGATGGATCTCGGCGCCGACGGCTTCCAGACCTTCCGCTACATCATCCTGCCGAACATCGGCACGGCGCTTCTGGCCGGCGGCATGCTCGCCTTTGCGCTGTCCTTCGACGAGGTGATCGTCACCACCTTTACCGCCGGCCAACAGTCGACGCTGCCGATCTGGATGCTCGAAGAGCTCATCCGCCCGCGCCAACGCCCGGTGACCAACGTGGTCGCCATGATCGTGGTGCTGGTCACCTTCCTGCCGATCCTCGGCGCCTACTACCTGACCCGCGACGGCGACCAGATCGCCGGCGGCGGCAAATAATTCGACGTTCAAGGGAGAACAGACATGGACACCCAGCTTTTGATCGGATCGCGCTTCGAGGCCGGAACCGAAGCCGAGGAGCTTATCCTCAACCCGCGCACCGGCGCCAAGATCATCGATCTCGCCGAAGCCTCGCACATGCAGGTCGAGGCGGCCGTCGACGCGGCGGAGCGCGCCTTCGTTTCCTGGTCGATGACAACGCCCGGCGAGCGCTCCGGTTATCTGCTGAAGATCGCCGACGCGATCGAAAGGAACGCCGACGATTTCGCGGCGCTCGAAGCCCTCAACTGCGGCAAACCGATCAACGCGGTAAGGAACGACGAGCTGCCCGCGATCGTCGACTGCTGGCGTTTCTTCGCCGGCGCCATCCGCAACCTGCATGCGCCGACGGCAGGCGAATACCTCCCGGGGCACACGTCCATGGTCCGCCGCGATCCGGTCGGCATCGTCGGCTCAATCGCGCCGTGGAACTACCCGCTGATGATGATGGCGTGGAAGCTGGCGCCGGCGATCGCCGGCGGCAACACCGTCGTCTTCAAGCCGTCGGAACAGACGCCGCTGACGGCGCTGAAACTCGCCCGCCTTCTCGCCGACATCCTGCCGGAAGGCGTGGTCAACGTCGTCACCGGCCGGGGCGAAACCGTCGGCAATGCGCTGATCAACCACCCGAAGATCGCGATGGTCTCGATCACCGGCGATATCGCCACCGGCAAGAAGGTGCTGACGGCCGCCGCCAAGACGGTCAAGCGCACGCATCTGGAACTCGGCGGCAAGGCGCCCGTCATCGTCTATGACGACGCCGACCTCGAAGCGGTCGTGGGCGGCATCCGCACTTTCGGCTACTACAATGCCGGCCAGGATTGCACCGCCGCCTGCCGCATCTATGCCGAGGCCGGCATCTACGAAAAGCTCGTCGCCGACCTCAGCTCGGCCGTCTCCACTATCCGCTACAATCTCGCCGACGACACCGAAAACGAGATCGGCCCGCTGATCTCGCGCCGCCAGCGCGACCGCGTCGCGAGCTTCGTCGAGCGTGCCGCCGACCAGAAGCACATCGAAATCACCACCGGCGGTGCGCCCGGCAGCGCCGATGGCTTCTTCTTCCAGCCGACGGTGATCGCCGGTGCAACCCAGGAGGACGAGATCGTCCGGCGTGAGGTGTTCGGCCCGGTCGTTTCCGTCACCCGCTTCACCGGCAAGGACGATGCCGTCGCCTGGGCCAATGACAGCGATTACGGCCTTGCCTCCTCTGTCTGGACCAAGGACATCTCCAAGGCGATGAACGCCGCATCGCGCCTGCAATATGGCTGCACCTGGATCAACACCCACTTCATGCTGACCAACGAGATGCCGCATGGCGGCGTCAAGCAGTCCGGCTATGGCAAGGACATGTCCGTCTATGCGCTGGAGGACTACACTGCGGTGCGCCACATCATGATCAACCACGGCTAGGAGTTAAGGGCGTGGCGCGGCCTTCGCTCAGGCAGCGCCCGCCCCCTCAGGCCACCACAAACGGGAGGAAATACCATGTACCGCCGCCAACTGCTTGTTGCTGCAGGTGCTCTGGGTCTGAGCGCCGTTCTGCAGGTGCCCTCAGGCTTTGCCGCCGATGCGGCGCCTGATGTCGTCAAAGCCTATGTCGCAGCGTGGAACGCCCATGATGCGAGCAAGGCCGCATCCTACTTCGCCGATGACGTCACCTATTACGACGCATCCGTCGGCAAGCCGGTCAACGGGAAGGACGCCGCCAAGACCGGCGTCATCGACAACTTTCTCAATGCAGCTCCGGATGCCGTCTGGACCATGAAGGGTGATCCCATCGCCGCCGGCGACAAGGTCTCCTTCGAATGGGAGTTCTCCGGCACCAATTCGGGCGCCTGGGCCGATGGCACGGCCGCAACCGGCAAGGCCTTCAAGTTCACCGGCGCCTCGGTGTTCACGGTCAAGGACGGCAAGATCGCCGCACAGAACGACTATTACGATGCGCTCGGCTTCTACAAACAGCTCGGCCTGCTGTAACCGAGAACAAAACCGGCCACTGGCAAACCGCGAGTGAAGGCTTGCGGTTCTTCCCGGCTCGCTTTCCCAGCATCGAAACATGGTCGCAAATCATAAAATGACTTGCGCCTGAAGAAATCATGAGTAACACGATCACCTTATGAGTTTCTGACCGTTGCTCAGAAGGTGTATCGCATGCTTGCAACAAGGTTCGCTGCTTCAGCCGGGCGCCCGGTTGTGTCTCGCTCGCGTAAGGTGATGCGATGACGGCTGCCGCGTCCGAAGCGATCATGGAGACGGGCGGCACCAAGGTGCTCTCATCCGCCTTTTCCGGGCCACATGCCTGGTGCAACGAGAAGATGATGCTGTCGGGCGATCTTTCCGACGGCATCGCGCTGCCGGAGTTCTTCGCCTCCGGCGCCTTTGACCGCGCGCTCGACACCTACGCCGAGAAGTCAGGGGGAACAGACCGCCGCGCGGTCGCCTCCATGTGGTCGCTCTACTATTTCTCGGCCCTCACCATCCCCTACCTCGTCGCCCGCGTGCTCGATCATCAGGTGCTGCCGGTCGCCTTCAACCGCATGAAGGTGGCGCTGGCAGACGATGGCCTGCCGCGCGCCTTTGGCGTTGACGATGCCGGCGACTGGCAGGCGGGTGATGACGACGACGTCTTTGCCACCCTGGCGCCGCTGATGGGCGAGCACCTGCGCGAGGTCGTCGGCTATCTCAAGTCGAGCGGCGGCATCGCCCCGAAACTCGCCTGGAACAACGCGCTCGTTTACATCGACTATGCCCTGCGCGCTGCCGGCGTCGAGCCGCTTCATGCCCAGGCTGAAGCCTTGATTGGCAGCAAATCCCTGCCGGACGGCTCTCCCAATCCCTTCTTCGATTGCCTGCGCCACGAGGAAGAGGACGGTGCGCGCGTGTGCCGACGCAAGATCTGCTGCCTGCGTTACCTGCTCCCGGGCGTTCGCAGCTGCGGCAGTCTCTGCGCCCTCCCCAGCCAACGGAATCAGTAGTTTGCTTCATCTCGCTTTGCGGTCCGCGGTCCGGATTATACTGGCCCTCCTCGTCACCATCCCGCTTTTCGCCATGCCCGCACGGGCCGAAGGCAAATGGCCGATGACAGTGAAGGACGCAGCCGGGCGCGAGGTGACGATCTCAGCGCCGCCAAAGGCGATCCTGCTCGGTAGCGGCTTTAACCTCGTCGCCCTGTCGCTCATCCATCCGGATCCCGTCAGCCTGCTCGCCGGCTGGTCCGGCGACATGAAGGGTGCCAATCCCGAGATCTACGAGAGCTTCCGCCAGAAATTCCCGGCGATATCAGACGTGCCACTGATCGATGACGGCACGATTCCGGGCCTGTCTTACGAAACACTGCTGACGCTGAAGGCTGACCTCGCAATCCTCGCCAACTGGCAGGCCGACAACGAGCCGGGCCAGCGCGCCATCGACTATCTCACCAGCACCGGCGTGCCTGTCATCGTCGTCGATTTCAACAGCGATCCGCTCAAGACCACGCCCGACATGATGCGGCTTCTCGGCCGGATCCTGGAGCGCGACGAGCAGGCGGAAGCTTTCGCCCGCTTTTACGAAGACAAGCTGGCGCTCATCCGCTCCAGAGTCGCCGCCAAGCCCGAGCCGCGGCCGAGCGTGCTGATGGATGCCTTCCCGAAGCCCGACCAGTGCTGCTGGGCCTATGGCGTCGGCGGCCTCGGCGAGTTCCTGACGATTGCCGGCGGCCGCAACATCGCCGAAGGCACGCTGCCGCGCCCGGGCGGCACAGTGAGCGCCGAAGCCGTCATCGCCGCAAATCCGGATGTCTACATTGCCACTTCGTCTCCCGGTGGAACCTACAGCAGCTTCTCGATCGGCCCCGGCGTTGCCAGGGATGAGGCCGAACAGACACTGGCCGCTGCGGTCAAGGCGCCGGTCCTTACCGGTATCGCAGCGGTCGAGAGCGGCCGCGTCCATGGCATCTGGAACTTCTTCAACGCCATCCCGCTCAACATCGTCGCTGCCGAAGCCTTCGCCCATTGGCTGCGCCCCGACATCTTTGCCGATCTCGACCCGGAAAAGAGCCTCGCTGAGATCAACGAACGCTTTGCCGCCGTGCCCTTCGAAGGCACCTATACCGTCAGCCTGGGCGCCGATACGCCGCGTTAGAGACCCCGCGAAACCCAACACAATTGCAATGGCAGCAAGGGGTTGGCGAAAAGACGTGCGATCCAAACCAGGAAATGCCGAAGGCGTGACCTTCGAGCGCGCCCGGCGATGTTGCCACCCGCTCCGCACCCTATATAAGGGTTGATAAGGAGGAGCTTCATGCTTTGGTTGGTAGCGTTGGTTGGCGTGGCGATCGTGTATCTGGCGGCGCGTTTCAGCCGCTTTCGCCGGTGGGCCGAGCCCATCCTTTCGGTCGCAGTGGCAATCGCCCTGCTCTCCGCTTTCATCGTCTGGATCAGCGATCGCGGCGAGCGCAAGGCTCAGGCACCTGAGCCAGTAGCGACAGTTCCCGCGGTTCCGGCAGCAAAGAACATCAGTCTCGGCGATATGACCTTCGAGCAAAGCCAGCCCGAGCGAAGCTTCCGCCTGCGCGGCACGGTCACCAACAACGGCGCCACACCGCTCGAATATTTCCGGCTCTCCGTGACGCTTGAAGACTGCCCCCAGGACGCCTGCACGAAGATCGGCGACGACACCGCGCTTGTGCTTTCCCGTGTGCCCGTCGGACAGGCAAGGCCATTCGAAACCTTCCTCACCTTCCCGAGCCGCGAGGGCGAGAGCCTGACGACGCCGAAGTGGACCTACCAGGTGCTGGAAGTCCGCGGCGCCGCCAGCAAGTAAGTCTCTGCCAGCTTTGCGGTCCGCTCAAGCCGCCGATGCCGGCCGCAACGCCGAGACGATCTGCGCTGTCGTCGTCACCTCTGCGAATTCCGCCCGCAACGTCGCGACATGTGCCCGGTGAATGTCCCGCGCCGGGATCGTGCCGCCCGCGCCATCTGGCTGGTCGAAACAATCGCAGGCATCCTCCACCAGGATGACCCGATAGCCGAGATTGGCGCCGACCCGCACGGAGGTCGAGACACACATATCCGTCGAGATGCCGAAGAGCACGATCGTATCAACGCCGAGCCGGCGCAGGCGCAGATCGAGGTCGGTACCGACGAAGGCGGCGTTGACGCTCTTGCTGACCAGTGGCTCGTCGCCGACGGGTGCAAACCCCGTACGCGGCGCATTGCCGGCCGCACCCGGCGCAAGGGTCGAGCCCGGCGCGACGCTGTCGTGGCGCACATGGATGATCGGCCGGCCGGCCGCGCGCCATGAGGCAAGCAAGGCGCGGCCATTTTCATCGACGGCATCATTCCAGCGCGGCGGCCAGGGAGCGGCATCGAACGCCTGCTGCATGTCGATCGGGATAAGCACGGCATTGTCGGGAAGTCGCTGTTTGGTCATGGCTAACGCTCCTTGGTTGCCTGAGGAAGCTAGCTGCCTTATCGTCCGGTTTCACTGGACAAGATGACGTCCGGCCGGACGAAGTTCCGGCCTGGCGCGCATGGGGGCGACACATTGACAGAAATGGATGAGAAAGACCGGCTTCTGGTAGCAGCGCTTCGACAGGATTCGCGTCAGAGCCTCGTGGCGCTTGCCCGCCATTCTGGCCTGTCGCGCAGTGCTGCCCATGAACGTCTGCGCCGGCTGGAAACGAAGGGCGTGATTGCCGGTTACACCATTCGCTTGGGGGTCGAGGACAAGGCACCGGTGGTGCGCGCGCTGATCGCCGTCTCCTTCCAGCCCGGCAAGAACTGCGACCACATCGTCCCGCATCTGGCCGGCATGCCGCCGGTCGTCAGCTGCTGGTCGCTTGCCGGCGAGACCGATCTTATGCTCCTGATCGAATGCGCCTCCAATGGCGATCTCGACACCATCCGCCGTCAGATCTCGCTGATCTCGGGCGTCGCGACGGTGCAGACCCATGTGGCACTGCGCACCCATTTCGACCGACGGGATTGATCGCGCAACGGCGCTGCACGACGCGCTTTGTTTCGGCCTCAATGCCGTAACTGAGCCATAGATACTTGCCTCAATCCCGTGCTCGTCACGGGAATCTAGCGACGGCGCGTCCGCGCCGTCAGTGAGGTGCTTCGCCCAGCTGCAGTGTTCAAAGTGTTTTCACACCGCCGACGCGGCGCTGCCCGCTCCCTGTGGCAGGCTCATGGATGAAGGTTGGGACGGCCGGCTGATCTCGTCGAGATACCAGTTGATGTAGCGCAGCTCGTTCTGCTCCATCGGCGCGATCGGCCCCGGCACGAAATAATGCGAGCGCACGCCGCGCGAGGTGTGCTCGATGATCGTCTTGTCCTCGTCCGTCGTCACCGTCCACAGCCAGATGAGCTTTTCGAGATCGTAGTCCCGTCCCTCCTCTGCCTTGCCGTCGACGAGCCAGATGAGTTCCATCTCGCAGGTGCCGGCCGTCTTCGGAATGAAGCGGTAGATCATGCCGTGGTCGGGGTAACAGACGAGGAATGTCGTGCCGCCGAGATGGATGGAGGTAACGCCGCCATCGAAATCGCTGAAGCGGCCCATCAGGGTGCTGAGCGGCTGGCCATCCTTGCTGCCGGTCTTGACGCCGTCATAGAGCGCGTAGCGGAAGGCATGCACCGTTTCCTTGCCGCCTGCCGAGGACTGCCAGTGGTCGCCGGAGCCGACCTCGATACCGAGCGCGCAGGTGCGCGCTTCCATCTTGGCATTCAGCTCCTCGATCATGTGCAGCGGCTGTTCCAGCGCATGCGTCTCGGAATATTCCGGATGGGCCGGGCCGCAATGGTAACACTCGACATAGTTCTCGACTGCGAGCTTCCAGTTGGCATCGACGGGATAGGATTGCCGGTGCGCGACCTTGGCCTCCGCCCAGCCATACTGGCCGCAGGTAGCGTGCAAGAGGTTCTCGACCTCGGAGAAGTCGAGCGGCTGTTCGGCAAAGGAGATGAAGATCAGACCTTCGACCACGCGCACATGCAGCTTCTTCAGCCCATGGTCCTCGCGCTTGAAATCCTTGGGCATCAGCCGCGCCGCCTTCAGCGCGCCGTCGTTGCCATAGGTCCAGGCGTGATAGGGACAGACGAAGGCGCGGGCATTGCCCTTGTCCTTGGTGCAGACCTCGGCGCCGCGATGGCGGCAGACATTCAGCATCGCATGGATCGCGCCGGTAGCGGTGCGTGTGACGATCACCTGCTCGGAGGCCATGCGAAAGACTTCGAAATCATTGGGGTTCGGGATCACGCTTTCATGCGCGACGCAGTGCCAGTGGCGGCGAAACACCCGGTCGAGATCGCGCTCGTAGATGTCCTCGTCGTGGTAGAAGGCGCGGGCGAGCCCATGGCCCGGCCGATGCGCTGCCACCAGCTGATCGATGCGGTCGCCCGCGACGGTGGTATTGGAAAGGTCCGATGCGAACATGGGCCTGTACTCCCGAAAGATGGACCGGAAGAACCGCGTTCCGGCGCGCGTATTTTCGTTGTGCCTCGAAAGGCCCCTCATCCGCCTGCCGGCACCTTCTCCCCGCAAGCGGGGCGAAGGGACATCGCAGCACCCACTCGTTCCCCAAATCCATTTGCGACTCCGCCATTTCGACGACTGCCATCGTATGGCAAGCGTGCCGCATTCTCGTCCCCTCACCCCGCCTGCGGGGAGAGGGTTAGGGTTTGGGGCAACTCCAAGCGCGAGTTCACATCCGCACCCGCTCCGCCCGTGGGTCGTACATCGCCTTCAGCGACGCCTCGGCCTTCACCCGCGTGCCGGCGATCTCGATC
Source organism: Ensifer sp. GW823-FHT05D09 (assembly GCF_058795755.1). Taxonomy (NCBI): domain Bacteria; kingdom Pseudomonadati; phylum Pseudomonadota; class Alphaproteobacteria; order Hyphomicrobiales; family Rhizobiaceae; genus Ensifer; species Ensifer sp. GW823-FHT05D09. The sequence continues at coordinate 409,363 of NZ_JBXAIA010000003.1, forward strand.
TCGAAGCTGGAGCCAAGCACATCGGCGTCGCTCTCGCCTTCCGACGGCACGTAACCGAGGCCGATGGCACCGCCGAGGTGGTGGCCGTAGTTGCCCGAGGTGATGGTGCCGACGATCTTGCCGTCGCGCACGATCGCCTCGTTGTGGAAGAGCAGCGGCTCCGGATCGGCGAGGCGAAACTGCACCAGCCGGCGCGACAGCCCACGATTGTGTTTGGCAAGCACCGCCTCGCGCCCGATGAAATCGCCCTTGTCGGTTTTGACCGCAAAGCCGAGCCCGGCTTCGAGCACGTGGTCCTCGTCGGTGATATCGTGACCGAAATGCCGGAAGGCCTTTTCGATGCGGCAACTGTCAAGCGTGTGGATGCCGCAGAGCTTCAGCCCGAGATCCTGCCCCGCCGCCTCCAGCGCCTCGAACACATGCGCCGTCTGGTCGGTGGAGACATAGAGTTCCCAGCCGAGTTCGCCGACATAGGTGACGCGGTGGGCACGGGCGAGCCCCATGCCGATCTCGATCTCGCGCGCCGTGCCGAAGGGATGCGCGGCATTCGAGAAATCGTTCGGGCTCACCTTTTGCAGAAGGTCGCGCGATTTCGGCCCCATGACGCAGAGCACGCTTTCGCCGGCACCGACATCGGTGATGACGACGAACTCATCGCGCAAATGCTTGCGCAGCCAGGCGAGATCGCGTTGCAGCGTGGCGCCAGGCACGACGAGCAGGAAGGCGGTCTCCGAAAGGCGCGTGACCGTCAGGTCGCTTTCGATGCCGCCGCGGCCGTTGAGCATCTGGGTGTAGACGATGCGGCCGGCCTCGACATTCATCTCGTTGGCGCAGAGCCTCTGCAGGAACGAAAGCGCGTCGCGCCCCTCAACCCGGATCTTGCCGAAGGAGGTCATGTCGAACAGGCCAACGCCATTGCGCACGGCCAGGTGCTCGGCCTTCTGGTTCTCGAACCAGTTCTGCCGCTTCCAGGAATAGCGGTATTCGCGCTCCTGGCCGTCATTGGCAAACCAGTTGGCCCGCTCCCAGCCTGCGACTTCGCCGAAGACGGCGCCGCGGCTCTTAAGGTGTTCATGCAGTGGCGAGCGCCGCACGCCGCGGGCCGTCGCCATCTGGCGATAGGGGAAATGATCGGCATAGAGCAGCCCCAGCGTCTCGGAGACCCTATCCTTGAGGTAGGCGCGGTTCTTCTGGAACGGCTGCGCCCGGCGGATATCCACTTCCCAGAGATCGAACGGCGGCTCGCCGTCGTTCATCCATTGAGCCAGCGCCATGCCCGCCCCGCCGGAAGAAACGATGCCGATCGAGTTGTAGCCGGCAGCAACCCAGTAGCCTTTCACCTCCGGCGCCTCGCCGAGATAGTAGCGATCGTCGGGCGTAAAGCTCTCCGGGCCATTGAAGAAGGTATGGATGCCGGCCGTCTCCAGCATCGGCATGCGATTGACCGCCATTTCGAGGATCGGCGAGAAGTGGTCGAAATCGTCGGGCAACTGGTCGAAGCAGAAGTCCTCGCGGATACCGTCCATGCCCCAGGGCTTCGCCTTGAGTTCGAAGGCGCCGACCAGCATCTTGCCGGCATCCTCCTTGTAGTAGGTGCACTCGTCCGGCACGCGCAGAACCGGCAGGCGCGTGAGGCCGGGGATCGCCTCGGTGACGATGTAGAAGTGCTCGCAGGCATGCAGCGGCACGGTCACGCCGGATTGCCGCGCGAACTCGCGGCCCCACATGCCGGCACAGTTGACGACGTGGTCGGTCTCGATCGTATAGGTCTCGCCATTCTGCTCGCAGGTGACCCCGGTTACCCGGCCATCCTTCTTCAGCACGGCCGTAACCTTGACGCCCTCGATGATCGTAGCGCCGTTCTGCCGCGCACCCTTGGCAAGCGCCATGGCGATGTTGGCCGGGTCGCACTGGCCGTCGAGCGGCAGGTGCACGGCCGCCTTCACGTCCGAGGTGTTGAGGTGCGGATACATCGCCTTCACCTCGTCGGGCGTGATCTCACGCACGTCGACATTGAAGGCGCGCGCGAGCGATGCCTGGCGATAGATCTCTTCCTTTCGCTCCTCCGTCAGCGCCACGGTGATCGAGCCGTTCTGGCGCATGCCGGTGGAAATGCCGGTCTCGGCCTCGAGCTTGACGTAGAGGTCGGCGGAATATTTCGCGAGCCGCGTCATGTTCTGCGAGGCGCGCAGTTGCCCGATCAGGCCGGCCGCATGCCAGGTGGTGCCCGACGTCAGCTGCTTGCGCTCAAGCAGCACCACGTCGGTCCAGCCGAGCTTGGCCAGGTGATAGGCGACGGAACAGCCGGAGACGCCGCCGCCGATGATGACGGCCCGGGCTTTCGAGGGGATGGGCTTGGTCATGCGCGCAGTCTTTCATTGGAGGGATCCCAGAGCGGCTGGTCGGCCTCGACCGTCGCCTTGAAGCGGTCGCCGAAGATCTCGACCTCGATCTCGTTGCCGGGTACGGCGAGATCGGCCCTGAGCATGCCGAGCGCGATCGACTTGCCGACGCGGTAGCCCCAGTTGCCCGAGGTGGTCTCGCCGACCACCTGGCCGTCCGCCCAGAGCGTCGACATATAGGGCGCATCGCAGCCGTCGGCGGCGACCGTCAGGGTGACGAAGCGCTTGGAAACGCCCTGCTGCTTCTCCCGCTCCAGTGCGGCCTTGCCCTTGAAGCCCGGCTTTGCCCAGTCGACGAAGCGCTCGAGCCCGCCCTGCAGGATGGTGTAGTCGGTGGAGAGATCGCCCTTCCAGGCGCGGTAGCCTTTCTCGATGCGCAGGCTGTCGAGCGCCTCCATGCCGAAGGGTTTCAGGCCATGCTTCTCGCCGGCCGCCCACACGGCGTCGAAGATCGTTGCCGTGTCCTCGACCTTCGTATGGATCTCCCAGCCGAGTTCACCGGCAAAGGAGACGCGCACCAGCTGGCAATAACGCCCGGCGATTTGCGCCGTCTGGTGCGTGAGCCACCCCTTGGCGAGATCCGCGTCGCTGACCTCTGCGAGGATGTCGCGCGATTTCGGCCCCGTCAGGATCTGGCAGCTGAATTGCGTGGTGACGTCGTCGAGCGTGAAGGCGGCATCTGCCGGCAGGTGCTTTTGCAGCCACTCGAGATCGTGCCACTGCGCCGTTGCCGCCGTGATCAGGAAGAAGAAATCCTCGTCCAGCATCATGACCGACATTTCGGTGACGATGCGTCCCTTGTCGTCGGAGAAATAGGCAAGGCCGATGCGGCCGGGCTTCGGCACGCGCCCGGTGATCAGGCCTGACAGCCACTCGGTCGCGCCCTTGCCCTTCACCCGGAAGCGCGAGAAGCCCGGCAGGTCGAGAATGCCCGCGGCATCGCGCACGGCGAGACATTCCTCCTCGATGCGTTTGGCCCATGGCCCTGCCCGCCCCCAGGTCTGCGTCGCCTCTTCCGAGGTGTCGTCGCCCGGTTTGGCGTACCACATCGCCCGTTCCCAGCCGTTATAGGGCTTGAACTGGGCGCCGAGCGCTGCGATCCGGTCGTGGATCGGCGACAGCTTCTTGCCGCGGCCGGCAGCCCAGTAATGCTTCGGGAAATGCATCGCGTATTCGTGGCCGTAGATCTCCATGCCCTTGGCGATGCAATAATCCTGGTCGGTATAGTCGGTGTAGCGGCGCGGATCGCAGGACCACATGTCCCACTCCGTCTGGCCCTCGGTGATCCACTCGGCGAGCACCTTGCCGGCACCGCCCGCCTGGCAGATGCCGAAGGTGAAGACGCAGGCCTCGAAGGCATTGGGCACGCCAGGCATCGGCCCGATCAGAGGGTTGCCATCGGGCGCATAGGGGATCGGCCCGTTGATGATCCGCGACAGCCCGGCGGTTCCGAGGATCGGCACGCGCTCGACGGCATCGTTCAGATACCATTCCAGCCGGTCGAGATCGTCAGGGAAGAGCTGGAACGAAAAGTCTTCGGGCATCGGGTCGTCGGGCGTTACCCAGTGGGCGCGGCAGTTGCGCTCATAGGGCCCGAGGTTCATGCCGTTCTTCTCCTGGCGGAGATAGTAGGAGCTGTCGACGTCGCGCAGGAGCGGCAGCTTGTGGCCTGCCTCCTTCGACCAGGCGGCAAGCTCCGGGATCTCGTCGAACAGGATGTACTGATGGCTCATCACCATCATCGGCACGTCGCGGCCGAACATCTTGCCGACCTCGCGGGCGTAATAGCCGGCGGCGTTGACGACGTATTCGCAGCGGATTTCCCCCTGCGGCGTGGTGATCACCCACTCGTCGTTCTCGCGGCGCGCCGCCGTGACGGGACAGAAGCGGATGATCTTTGCGCCCATGTCGCGCGCGCCCTTGGCCAGCGCCTGCGTCAGCTGCGCCGGATCGATATCGCCGTCATAGGGGTCGTAGAGCGCGCCGGTCAGATCATGCGTTTCGAGGAACGGGTAGCGGCTGCGCATTTCGTCCGGCGACAGGATATCGAGGTCCATGCCCTGGTAGCGGCCCATGCCGACGACGCGCTTGAACTCCTGCAGCCTCTCCTTGGAGTGACCAAGCCGGATCGAGCCGGTGACATGATAGTTCATCGGATAATCGACGAGCGCGCCGAGATCGCGATAGAGCGACGCGGAATAGCGCTGCATGTTCATGATCGACCAGGACGACGAAAACGTCGGCACGTTGCCGGCCGCATGCCAGGTCGAGCCGGCCGTCAGCTCGTTCTTTTCCAGAAGCACGCAGTCGGTCCAGCCGGCCTTGGCAAGATGGTAGAGCGAGGAAGCGCCGATCGCTCCCCCACCGATGATCACGACACGCGCGTGAGACGGCAAATTCGACATGCACTGTTCCCTCGTTTTGCCGGAATTCTTGCCGTTGAAACGAGGCGCCATCAAGCGACGGAAACAGGCTTTATTGATCGATGAATTCGATTAGATTGGACGGACCTTCGAAAACGGACGCAATGCCGATGCAAGTGGATCTGATCGAGACGTTCCTGGACCTGATGGAGACCCGCTCCTTCAACCGCACCGCCGAGCGGCTGAACATCACCCAGTCCACCGTTTCCCACCGGGTCAAGGCGCTGGAGGGCCAGTTCAACCGCAAGCTCTTCACCCGTAACAAGGGCGGGACCGTGCCGACGGCTGCAGGCCTCAGGTTTCTGGATTACGCAAAAGCCCTGCAAAACCAGTGGCATGAGGCAACACGCGCGGTCACCAGTGCGGGCGCGCTGGAGCGCTCGATGCGGCTCGGCATCCAGCACGATCTCGCCGAAGCCTTTGCCGGCGAATGGCTATCTGCCATCCGGCTGGAGCTGCCGACCACCGAATTTTACATGGAGGCGGATTACTCCAACCAGATGAACCGGGATCTCGGCGCCGGCGATCTCGACCTCGCTTTGCTCTACACCCCGCACTACCTGCCCGATCTTCACTACGAAAGGATCGGCGATGTGCATTACGTGATGGTCGGCACCGATGCCGCCTCGCTGTCAGATATCAAGGTCGAGACCTATATCCAGGCAATCTATTCGCCGGCGTTTGACCGCGCTCACCGGCTGGCTTTGCCGCATCTCTCGGCGGCACCGGTGGCGACCGGCCAGAACATGGCGATTACCGTGCTCCTGCACTCGCTCGGCGGTGCCGCCTATGTCACCGCCGCAACAGCCGATCGGCTCGTCCAGTCCGGCCGAGCAAAGCTCGTCGCCGATGCGCCGGTGATCCCGCAGTCGATCTATGCCGCCACCAGCCTTCGCACCCGCCACGCGCACCAGCACCGCAAGATCATCGGCGCGATGCAGGCTCTGCTTTCCGCAGGAAGTGAGGCCCTGGGCTGAAGCTAGGCCATGCGGCGCTGGATCAAGCGCTGCAGGACCATCAGGATGGAGACGATCGCCAGATAATAGACGAGCGCTGCCGAATACCATTCGACGAAGCGGAAGCTTGAGGCGATCGCGTCGTTGACGACGGCCATGATCTCTCGCATCGAGATGACGTAGGCAAGCGAGGTCAGCTTGATCAGGTTGATGAACTCGTTGACGAGCACCGGCATGACGATGCGCAGGGCCTGCGGCAGCACGACGAGGAAGAAGGTCTGCAGCCGGTTGAGCCCGAGCGCGCGTGCCGCGTCGGTCTGCCCCTGGCCGATCGCAGAAAGCGCGCCGCGCATTGCTTCCGCCATATAGGCGGTGGTGACCAGCGTGAAGGCGATGAAGGCGGCGGCAAAGGGCGTGTACCAGGGCGCCCGCGTCAGGCCGGGAAAGAGCTGCGGCGCACCGTTCCAGACGATCAGCAGCACGAGGATCAGCGGGGCCGAGCGAAACAGCCAGACATAGATCTGGGCCGATGTGCGCCGAACCGCCGCCATCGAGTTGAGCGCGACGGCGAGCGGCAGGCAGAGGAGGAACGAGGCGGCCTGAACCAGGATGGAGAGCAGAATCGCGATCGCCGCCCCCTGCAGCATGACCGGCATGGTCAGGGCATCGAAAAACAGTTTGGTGTCGAAGTTCATGCCCTGCCCGCTTCCTTGGATTAAGTTAGCGCGGGATGCGGGCGGCAAACCGCGCACACTTTTCCTCATCCCGCTCTCAAGCATCAACGATCGTAATCGACGTCGAACAGCGCCGGGTCGAGGCCATATTTCTTGGCGATGCCGCTGAAGAAGCCCTGTTCCTTCAAAGTCTTCAGCCCCGCCTTGACCGCGGCAGCATCGCTGCCTTCGCGCCTGGAGTAGATGCCGTAGGTGAAATCCGACGCCCAGGTATAGGGGAGCTGCAGCGCCCCGTCGGAGCGCGAGGCGCGATAGGCGCCCTCGGCCTCTTCGGTCATCGTCGCATCGACGCGGCCGACGAGCACCTGCTGGTAGGCCGCCTGTTGGGTCGGATATTCCTGCACCTCGACCGGCGGCTGGCCCTTGGCAGCGAGCGCCTTGTTCAGGGGCTCGATCCGCTCCTGCTTGTAGTAGGCGCCGGCTTCGAGCGCGATCACCTTGCCGCTCAGATCCTCCGGCACCTTGATGGTGTCGGTGCCGGCCTTGGTCACCATTGCGGTCGCCGATTTCATGTAGGATACGCCGTCGTAAGTCTCGCGGCGCTTGGCGTTGATGTAGATGCCGCTGATGATCACGTCGCAGCGCCCGGCGCCGAGCGTCGGCAACAGCCCGGCAAACTCCGTGACCGTATAGCCGACCTTGGCGTTCCAGAGGCCGGCAAGCGCCTCGACGATCTCGATATCGATGCCGGTCGGCTGCGCATCCGCCGGGCTTTCCTTGAAGGTGAGCGGCGGAAAGGCGGCGGTGGTGCACACGCCGATGTCGCCATCTGCGGCAAAGGCTGGTATTTCCGCATGGGCAAGCCCCGCCGACAGCAGAATGGTCCCGAGAAGGGTTGCATGCGATGCCAGTCTGATCATCTGTCTTCCCCTCGATTAGGTTGGTGAAACTCGCCCGACGATGTCGCCATAGGCCTGGCTGTCGAAGGCGGGAAGGATAAGCGGGTCGACGAACCCGTCGCGCCGCGCCGTCAGCACGTATTGCATCATCGACGCATTGTCGGGCATCTCGAAAACCTGGACGAAGTCGTAGGTTCCGAGCGTGGCGTAGAAGGCGACCGAGCGGCCGCCGAGCGCAGAAACGCGGTCTTCGCTGACCTTGCGCCGCGCGCCGCTGTCGGCAAGTTCGGCCAGTCCCTTGGCCGTCAGTCTCATCAGCGAGATATATCTTTGCATGGGGCATCATTCCGTTGAAACGGTTGGCAGAGCGCTTTGAAATGGGAGTGTGCTGTCGGCGTTAGCCGCTGGCTTTGGCCAGACCGGCGATGACGGCGTCGCTGGTCGAAACCGTGCCGAAAATGCCGTTCTCGATCGAGATCATGTTGATCGCCGCCTCATGCGCCCATTGCTCGCCACTGGCGCAGCAATCCGAGATCGTCAGGCACTGGAAATTGCGATCGCAGGCTTCGCGCAGCGTCGTGTGGACGCAGACATCGGTGGTGCAGCCGGTAAAGAGCATATGGGTGATGCCCCGCGCCCGCAGCACATGCTCGAGATCCGTATAGGTGAACGAGCTGTTGCAGGTCTTGTCGATGATGACGTCGGTGTCGGCGACATCGAGTTCCGGCAGCAGCTGGAAGCCGGGGCTCGAGCGCAGCAGCACCTGCGTGTTCTCGAGGCCCGAACGCTTTCGCCGCCATATTTCGTAAGGCGTCATGTCGGCGAGGTCGGCACGGTAGCCCTGCCGTGTATGGATGATCAGGCAGCCGGCCTTACGCGCCGCCGATATCACCCCGTTGACCGCCGGCACGATGGCGGCGAGCGGCGCGGGATCGTAGCCCATCGAAGCGAAGTATCCATCGGGCGAACAGAAGTCGATCTGAAGGTCGATCACCATCAGCGCGGTCTGTGACGGAACCAGCTTGCCGTCATAAGGAAAATCAAATGGTTGCGCTGCAATCATGGTGTAACTCCCTCTCTCCGACCCGATTCATAGGAGCAAAAATCGATTGGGAATAGCGATTTTTTATGCTTGATATTGTCTAGTTTGGCTAAACAATTATCGATGATGCAAACGCGTCGATCGACTGCAAATCACGGCTTGGAGCTCAAATGAAAGCGCTGCATTTCCTGCCCTATCTCAGGGTCTTCGAAACCGTTGCCCGGATCGGATCGGTGCGCCAGGCAGCAGATGAACTCGGCCTCAGCCCCGGAGCCGTATCGCTGCAACTGCGCCGGCTTTCTGAAACGACGGGCCTGACGCTTCTGGAAAAATCGGGGCGCAATATCCGCCTGACCGCAGCCGGGCGTGATTTTGCCCAAACCGTTTCCCACGCCATCGGCAATCTCGCCATCGCCGTTGAAAACAATGCGGAACGTCAGCTCGCAAACCACCAGACGAAGCTGACGGTCGCCTTGCCCCCGGCCCTGGCAATCGCCTGGATGGCGAGCCTGCTGGTGCAATTCGCCGATGCGCGCGGGGTCAGTGATCTCGCCATGCGCAGCTGTATCCGCGCAAGCGACGTGCAATGGGATGATGTCGACCTGGCCGTGGTCTACGACAATCCGCCCTTCAACGGGTTGTGGTGGCAGGTGGTCAGCGACGTGAAGCTCAGGACCATTTGCTCGCCGCTTCTTTTCCCGCGGCTGGAAGGGTCACACCGCGACCGGAAGCTGCGCGACGTCACCTTGCTGCATGAGGACGACGGCCGGGAATGGACGCGCTGGTCGGCCGCCGCGCGCATATCGCTTGAAGGCAGCCGCAGCGTCCGGGTGCCTTCAGTCGCCGTCGCGGTGGCGTCCGCCCTACAGGGACAGGGCATGGCTCTCGTCTCGGATGTCCTGACCCGTTCCTATCTGCAGGAGGGCCGGCTGATCCAGCCGTTTCCGACGGCGATACCGGCATCGGCAGGCTACTACCTTCTCTGCCCGACGGAGAAGGCCGAGGCGCCGCTGATCCAGGCGCTTGCCCATCAGATCGCCGCCCATCTGCGCGGTGACTGACATGGCCGGCGTTCAGTAGCGCCCCTTGAGCAGCGCCTTCAGCCGGGTCGCGTCATCAGTCGTCACCCCAGGCGGATCGACCACCTCCATCCACGCATCGATGTAATGTTCCGGCGCATAGACATGGCCGTAGCCGATCGGCGTCGTCGTACCCGTAGCCGCGTCGGCCAAAAGCTGGAACATCGTTACCACAGGGAACCATCTAAGGTCGGGCGAGACGTCATGGCCGCGCGGCGCCTTCATCCAGTCCGGCTCGCGATAGAAGGAAAGCGGATCGAAGAAGGTGATCGGGTCGCTGGCATATTGCAGGTAGACGATGCGGACATTACCCCATACCGCGCCGGGGATATCCAGCGCATTCTTCTGGCCGGTGAAGCGGATTACCGAACCGTCGCGATAGCGCGGCAGCCACTCCGGAGAGCCCGGATTTCGGGCCGCCGTCACCGAAAGCCAGGTCCGCGTCGGGAACGGCGTGCCGACCCAGAGAGCGCCCTGGAATGGGTCGCTGATGATGTCGAACAGGTCGACCGAGCCCTGCGAGTTCATCGAGCCGAGACTGAGGCCGTAGAGGTAGAGGCGCGGACGTTTGTCCTTGGGCAGCGTCGTCCAGTAGCCGTAGACGGCGTCGAACAAGGCATTGGCAGTCTCGCCGCCATATTCCGGCTCGACCAGAAGCGACAACCAGCTAGCCAGATAAGAATACTGCACCGCGACACTCGCGACGTCGCCCTTCAAGAGATACTCGACAGAATCGATGCCCGGCGGATCGACCCAGCCGGTGCCTGTCGGCACGACGATCATCAGGTTGGACCGCTCGAACCCGCCGACACGCTTCAGTTCTTCGAGCGCCAGCTTGGCCCGTTCCTTCGCCGTCTCGGCCGAATTGAGCCCGGCATAGACGCGCAAGGGCTCCTTCACCTCACCACTGAAGACGGCGCCGATATCCCCGGCGCTCGGCCCCGAGGCGATGAACTGGCGTCCCTGCCGGCCGAGTTCGTCCCAGGTCATCAGCGACGCGCCGCTGCCCGTCTTCAGCGGGTCGCTCGGCGGCGCCACATCAGGGTCGATCAGCGCATCGAGCCTCCGGAAGGAGCTGTCGGCCGCATGCAGAGCGAAGCGGAAGATCACCCCGTCGGTCGCCGACCAGAAGAGAGCGATGGCCGCGGCAATGGCCGTGACCTTTGCCAGCGGCCGCGTCAGCACATACTCGAAGCGCTCGGCAAGAAAGCGGAATGTCAGCCGGAACAGGCGTGCCAGCAACACGATGAGGATGAAGACGACAGCGGCGATGAGGCCAAGCTTGAACGGCTCGGCGCTCTCGACGGGATCGAGCCCCATGAGGCTGCGCACGGTATTCTGCCATTCCGCCGCCCGCCAAAGAAAGGTCAGCGCAAAAATTGCGCAGCCGAGGGCCGCCGCAATCTTGAGGAACAGGCCAGTCTTCGGCCGTACGTCCGGCAGTTCGAGATAGGACCAGAGCCAGCGCAGGAACACGCCGATGGCATAGCCGGCAGACAGCGAAAGGCCTGAGATCAACGCCTGAATGACATAGGGCCGCGGGATCAGGCTCGGCGTCAGAGACGCGGCGAAGAACAGCACTGCGACGATGAGCCCCGTCGTCGACAACGACGCCCAAAGCCCGGACACGAAACGTGGAACGGGCCACCTCGTCCTGCGCAGGCCTATCTCTTCAAGGTGATCCACCGGCAGGCTCCTTGTTGTCAGTCGTTCGTCAAGAGCGCCATTCGGGTTGACGCGGTGCCCGATTGATAGTCGCCAGCCGCAGCAGCGACCACCTCGCGTCGGCAGTGTCACCGCCACCGACGCCATCCCCTACACGCGGCATGCGCGGATCAGCTTTTCTGGAAGGCCAGGTGCACGCCGAGCCCGACGAGCACGCCGCCGCCGGCGCGCTGCATCGCACGCTGCGCCATGCTCGAGCGCTTGAGCCTGGCCATCAGTACCCCCGCCAGAATGACACAGACGATATCGGCCGACGAAAACATCAGGTTGACGATCGTGCCGAGGATGACGAACTGCAGCCAGACCGGGAACGCCGCGGATGCATCGATGAACTGCGGCAGGAAGGCCACGAAAAAGATCGCCGTCTTCGGGTTGAGCACTTCGACGGTGATGCTTTCGAAGAAGGCGCGCCGGCCGGATTTCGCCCCGATGCCCGGCAAGTCGCCGGTCCCATTCGCCTTGGCGCGAAACAGCGAAATCCCGAGCCAGACGAGATAGGCGGCACCGGCAAACTTGACGATCATGTAGAGCACCGGCACCGCATGAAACAGCACCGACAGACCGGCGGCCGCAGCAAAGACATGCACATAGCCGCCGAGGTGAATGCCGAGTGTCGCCATCAAGCCGGACCAGCGGCCGCGCGCCATCGTCTGCGCCGCCGCATAAAGCATCGCAGGACCCGGGATATAGGCGAAAATTGCCGTGGTCACGACGAAGGCCAGAAGCAATTCCATGGACGGCATCGCAATGCTCCCAAAAGGTCATATGGTGTGCAATTTCCGGCAGTAGACAATGCCTGCGCGCGCTTGGCAAGGCGAGATCGATGCCCGCACGCACGCGGACCTTGCAGAGGCGAACCGAACAAGATCACTGTCGTCCTGGATGCAATTGCCTAAAGGCAATTGTCGCTCAGATCCGCCGCTCCTTGATCGTGTTCATCACGAAGCTTGTCTCGATCGAGGCCACGCATTTGAGCCGGGCGATCTTCTCCTTGATGAACCGTTCGTATTGTTCCAGCCCGGCGCTCATCACCTTCAGCACATAGTCGCGCGAGCCGGTGACGAGATGGCATTCAAGCACTTCGTCCCAACCACGGATCGCCTGCTCGAACATGACGATCTCGTCCTCGTGCTGGCGGCTGAGGCGGACTGTGGCGATCGCCGTCATCGTCCAACCCTCGACTGCCGGATCGATGAGCGCGGTATAGCCGCGGATGACGCCGGTTTCCTCCAGTCGCCGCAGCCGCCTGAGGCAGGGCGAAGCCGACAGGCCGACACGCTCGGCCAGGTCGTTGTTGGTGATGCGTGCGTCGGCCAGCAACTCCCTCAGGATTCTGCGGTCAGTCTCGTCGGCAATTTTCTGCGTCATATCTCTTCAATCCCGGCAATAGTTTGCGCAACTCAAGGGTATGTGATTGCAAATAGCAAGGATCGGTCCAAGCGTCTGATATAATTTGCCTGCCAGTCGCCCCGTTTCGCTTCAGGAGAAAGCCATGACCGCGCCGCACCCCTACAAGACCCATATCGGAAACCACAAGCTGCATCCCGAAACACTGATGCTGAACTATGGGTACGACCCTGAACTGTCTGAGGGGGCCGTCAAGCCGCCGGTGTTCCTGACTTCCACCTTCGTCTTCCGCACCGCCGAGGAAGGTCGTGATTTCTTCGATTTCGTCTCGGGCCGTCGCGAGCCGCCGGCGGGTGTGGGTGCCGGCCTCGTCTATTCGCGCTTCAACCATCCGAACAGCGAGATCGTCGAGGATCGCCTCGCCGTCTACGAGCGCACGGAAAGCTGCGCGCTGTTTTCCTCCGGCATGTCGGCGATCGCAACGACGCTGCTTGCCTTCGTGAAGCCCGGCGATGCGGTGCTGCACAGCCAGCCGCTTTACGGCGGCACCGAGACGCTGCTGGCGAAAACCTTCCTCAATCTCGGCGTTTCGGCCGTCGGTTTTGCCGATGGCGTCAACGAAGCGGCGGTGACGGAAGCTGCTGAAGCGGCGATGGCGAAAGGCCGTGTCTCGGTCATCCTGATCGAAACGCCCGCCAACCCGACCAACAGCCTCGTCGACGTCGCCATGATCCGCCGCGTCGCCGACGCCATCGGCGCCAAACAGGGCCACACGCCGGTCATCGCCTGCGACAACACCCTGCTCGGCCCGGTGTTCCAGCGACCGATCGAGCACGGCGCCGATATCTCGCTCTACTCGCTGACCAAATATGTCGGCGGTCACTCCGACCTGATCGCCGGCGCCGCCCTCGGGTCCAAGGCGGTCATGAAGCAGGTGAAGGCGCTGCGCGGCGCGATCGGCACGCAACTCGACCCGCATTCCTGCTGGATGCTCGGCCGCTCGCTCGAGACCCTGTCGGTGCGCATGCACAAGGCCAACGACAATGCCCTGGTGGTGGCGGAATTCCTGCGCGACCATCCCAAGGTCGAGCGCATCCACTACCTGCCGTTCCACGACGAAGCCTCGCCGCTCGGCAAGGCCTATGCGGCGCAGTGCACCGGCGCCGGCTCGACCTTCTCCTTCGACATCACAGGTGGCCAGGAGGCGGCCTTCCGGTTCCTCAACGCGCTGCAGATCTTCAAGCTCGCGGTCAGCCTCGGCGGCACGGAATCGCTGGCAAGCCATCCGGCGGCGATGACCCATTCCGGCGTGCCGATCGACGTTCGCCGCCGCATCGGCGTTCTCGACACGACGATCCGGCTTTCGATCGGCATCGAACATGCCGACGATCTGGTCGCCGACCTCGCGAACGCGCTGACGCTCGCCTGATCTGATAGGCTGGCCGCCGATCCCTTCGGCGACCGGCCTCCTCAATGGGACAGGATGTTGATCACATTGCCGAACGGATCGCGCATATAAAAGCGCCGCACGCCCCAAGGCTCGTCGGTAAGCTCGTAGACGACGTCCACGCCCTTCTTCCGTGCTTGCGCATAGACCGTATCGACATCGTCCACTTCGATCGACAACACCGGCACCGACGTGCCGTTTCCGCCCTCGCTCGCCACGCCCACCTGCGGCATCGCCGTTTGCCCTTTGGCGGCGAATGTCAGGATCCAGCCATGATCCATCACCAGCTCAAGCCCGAGCAGGTCGGCGTAGAAGGCGTGCGCGGCCTTGGGATCCGGCGCGTATAGATTGGAAACGATGCGTTTGACTGCCATGTCGCTCTCCCGGTTTTCGGGCGCAATCTGTATCGCGGCAACGCGTTTGCCTACTGCATAATTCCTTAAATCAGAATCGATTTAAGGAATTATGCAGCAATTTATAGTGCTACAGCGTCCTTAGCGCGCCATATTTGGCGCGCGGCGCTGTAGAGCGCCGTCACGTGCTGCAAAAGGATAGAGCGGCCTTTTCGCGTCCTGTCAGACGCCCGGTGCCGCCGGCGATCGCGGCAGCACCGTGCGGATCGCCGTTTCCACCAGGGCCTTGAAGCGAGCGATTTCCGGCCGCCGCTGTTGTTGGCGCGAGGCTTCCAGAAAGACCGTTCCCTCGGTGCCGTCGATCGCGAGCGGGCGGATGGCGAGCGCCGGGTGCAGCGCCGTCAGATGGCGGGCAAGCGACGACGGAACGGTGGCGACCAGCCGGCTGGCAATCAGCGCGTCGCCGATCCCCAGATGCGATGGCATGGTCAGCATGATCCGGCGCGAGCGCCCATCGCGCGCCAGCAGCCGGTCGAAGTGATTGTCCGACGCCGGCCAGGGCAGCGAATAGAGATGCGCGGCCGAGAGATAGTCGTCGACCGCCACCTCATCCGCGCCGGCAAGTGGGCAGAGCGGTCCGAACAGACAGACGAGCCGGTCGCATGCAACCGGTATCCGCTCGACGAGACTGCGGTCGTCCCGATCGCCACCGACCGAGATGACCGCATCGACCTCGCCCTGCGACAGCTCGGTGGCATAGGAGCGGCGCTCGAAGACGCGGATCTCCAGGCTATGGCCCGCATGGTCCTGAACCAGGCTCTGTATCAGCACCGGCAGGAGTTGCTGGCGCAGACCGTCCGGCACCACGAGCGTGAAACGCCGCGCCTGCGGCAATGCCTCCAGTGCGCCCGATGAAACCGCAAGGGTGATGCTGGCGATCATTTCGCTGAGCGGCACCGCGATCTCTTCCATGCGCGGCGACGGCACCATGCCGCTCGGCGTGCGCACGAACAGATCGTCGGCAAAGTCTTCCCGCATGCGACGGAGCCTGTGGCTGATCGAGGATGCCGTTACCCCCAGCCGGTCGGCTGCCCTGCCGACATGGCGCTCCAGCATCAGCGCATGCAGCACTTTCAGGTTGTTGAGGTCGATCCGACGCCAGTCGAGCATGCTGAATTCCATTCAATGCGAGATGAGGAGCAATCATTTTCCAGCGATCACGGGCTTTGCTAGAGCGCCTCCTTAACACAGGAGACCTGAATGCTTGACCTGAAGCGGATCGCCCGCAGCACTTTCCTGACGCTTCTGTTGCTGCCGACGCCATCGACCGCCGAAGATGGCGGCCCGCACCTGACGAGCTGCGAGGCGATCGCCCCTATGGTTGCCGGCTGGCAGAAGCAGCCACCGGAATGGCCGGATGTCGAGCTGACCGCCGAAGTTGTATCGCTGGAGGTCCAGGATCCGATCGCCGTCACCACGCTTTGCCCGAACACCAGGACCCGCGTCGTCTGCCTCGAATACAACAACAGCGCGCTGAAGCCGGGAGATCGGGTCGACGTCAGCGGACTGGTGTCCGGCACATTCGAAAACGGCGTCGTACTCGACCCCTGCGGCACCACCAAGGTCGAGGCCAACGGCAAACCCTGAAGCCGGAAATCAGCGGGCGGACATCGCCGCGCGGACCAGCATTGCCGCCGCCTTGCCGGCACTCTCCATGTAGCTTGCATCCCGATGCAGGAGGACGACGGCAAAACTGCCGTCGAGCAAAAGCAGCATGTGGCGCGCCAGTTCACCGGCATCATTGATGCCTGCCTCGGCAAACACCTGCGCCAGCCAGGCCTCGAAAGTCTTCTTGTGGGCGGCACCGATGCGGATCGCGGGATGGCCGGGCATATTGGCGAGCTCGGCCGAGGTGCGCAGGAAACCGCACCCTTTCCATTTGGGATGTCGCGCGGCCCGGGCGAGATTGACGAAGATCGCCTCGGCCTTTGCGGCCAGATCGCCGTCTGCCGCTTCGAACCATTTGCGAAAAAGCAAAAGGTTCGGCTGGTCGCGGCCTTCGAGATAGGCGGCGATCAGCTCGTCCTTGCTTTCGAAATGATAGTAGAGCGTGCGCTTCGTCACCCCTGCAGCCTCGGCCACCGCATCGACGCTGACGGCGCGGATACCCTGAGCATAGAAGAGCTTTGCTGCGGACGCGACGATCGTTTCCCGGGTCGATTTCTGAGCCTTCGCCATCACAATGTATACCGACTAGTTAATATACATGATATCCTCCCTCACCTAACCTCTCCGTGTCAACACTTGCCGGAGAGCAACCATGTCCAACACCGTGCTGATGCAGATTTCCGAAGGCATTGCCCAACTGACGCTGAACCGGGCAGAGAAACTCAATGCTCTGAACTACGAGCTGATAGACCGCCTACTGGCCCTGCTCGACACCATCGAGGTCAACGACAAGGTCGGCGCGGTGATCATCACCGGCGCGGGCGAGCGGGCCTTCTCCGCTGGCGGCGATATTCACGAATTTTCCGAAAGCGTGGCGAAGGGCGTGAACCCGGCGGTGCGCGATTTCGTTCGCCGGGGCCAGCGGCTGACCGCGCGGCTCGAGTCCTTCCCGAAGCCGGTCATCGCTGCCGTCAACGGCATCGCCTATGGCGGCGGCTGCGAGATCACCGAGGCGGTGCATCTGGCGATCGCCAGCGAGCGGGCACGCTTTGCCAAGCCCGAGATCAAACTCGGCATGCCCCCAACCTTCGGCGGCACGCAGCGCCTGCCGCGGCTTGCCGGCCGCAAACACGCACTCGAGCTGCTGCTGACGGGCGAGGATTTCTCGCCGGACCGCGCCCGGGACATGGGCCTCGTCAACCACGTCGTTGCCCATGAGGAACTGATGCCTGCCACCCGCGACCTTGCCAGACGCATCATGGGATATTCGCCGCTCGCCGTCCGCTCGATCATCACCGCCGTCACCCGCGGCCTCAACATGTCGATATCGGAAGGGCTGCTGGTGGAAAGCGAGCAGTTTGCCCAGATGGTGCCGACCGACGACCTCTCCGATGCGCTCGCCGCCTGGAAGGGACGGCATATCCATGATGATCCGCCGCGTGGCCGCTCCTTCTCGCGCTACTACTAAATTCAACCAAACGGTTGACAATAACTATCGCATCGGCAATATTCAACAACATGGTTGAATATAAGAACGATCGGCTCGACGCCGTATTCCATGCGCTCTCCGACCCCACGCGGCGAGCGATGCTTGAGGATCTGTCGGCGGGCGAACGGCTGGTGGGCGAGCTTGCCGCCCCCTTCTCCATTTCGCTTGCCGCCGCCTCGAAACACATCAAGGTGCTCGAGGGCGCCGGCCTCGTGCGGCGCGAGGTGCGCGGCCGCGCCCATGTCTGCCGGCTCGACGCCGAACCGATGCATGCCGGCATGGAGTGGATGCGCCATTACGAAGCCTTCTGGCGCCAGCGCATCGACGTGCTGGAAGCGCTGCTCCTGGCGGACGACGCGGCAAAGGGTGCGGATGCGCAGGCAACGACGGAGAAGAAGGGATGATTTCGTCAACCGGCAACGACGACGGATATGCCCGGATCGTCGCGCCGGATGCGGCGCGCATCGAGCGGCTGTTGCCGGGGCCGATCGAGCGCATCTGGGCCTATCTGACGGAGGAGGACAAGCGCCGCCTGTGGATGGCAGCCGGCACCATAGGGGCTGCAGCCGGGACGAAGGTCGAGCACATCTTCCGTCACGAGGAACTCGGCACGGATTGCGGCGAACCGCCTGCCAAATATGCGGCCCTTGCCGGCGAGAGCCGAATCCATGGCCGCATCATCGCCTGCGAACCGCCGCATCTGCTCGCCTATAGCTGGGGCGAAGGCACGCCGACGCCATCGCAGGTGCAGTTCGATCTGGAAATGAGGGGTGCCAACGTGCTGCTGGTCGTCACCCATTCGCGCATCGCGAAACAGGAGACGATGGCGAGCTTTGCCGCGGGCTGGCATACCCATCTCGACATTCTCGCCAATGTGGTTTCCGGCCGCACGTCGCGCGGCTTCTGGAACAAGCATACCCTGCTCGAACTGGAATATGCCCGGCGGCTGTCGCCGCCCTAGCACCCTTTAACCATCAGAAATTGCTGCGTGATTTTCCACCTGGGATCCCTGCCGACCCAGGGGCCTCATGCCGCACGTCCATTCAACGAGGCAGGATCAACGGAGTTTGACATGTTGCTTCAAAACAAGGTGGCCATCGTTTATGGCGGCAGCGGCGCGATCGGCGGCGCTGCGGCGTCTGCCTTTGCCCGCGAAGGTGCTGATGTCTTTCTGGTCGGACGGACAGCCGAAACCTTGAGCCGCACGACCGGGACAATTCGAGCGGCGGGCGGAAAGGCAGAGTTCGACGTTCTCGACGTGCTCGATCAGGCCGCCGTCGAGCAACATGCGCAATCGGTCGTCGATCGCGCCGGCCGGATCGACGTGGTGCTGACAGCAGTCGGCTTTGCCCATGTTCAGGGTCCGCCGCTTTCGGCGCTGACGCTGGAACAGTTCGAACGTCCGATCTCCGCTTACACCCGCGCCAATTTCATCACCGCCAAGACGGCCACAACGCATATGGAGAGAAGCGGCGGCGGCGTCATCCTGACGGTTTCGACGCCAGGCTCACGCCTGTCGGGCTCCGGCTTTCTTGGCTACGGCACCACCTGCGGCGCCATCGAGACCTTCTCGCGCATTCTGGCGGGCGAAGTCGGCAGCCACGGCATCCGCGTCATCTGCCTGCGCCCCGATGCCATTCCCGAGGCACTGCCGGTTTCACACGCACGTGCCGTCTTTCAAGGCTTTGCCGACCGCTTCGACACGACGGTGGAGGAGATGCTCGACGGTCGCGCGAAGACTGGGACATTGCTCGGGCGCTTCCCGAGGCTCGACGAAGTCGCCGACTATGCGGCCTTCGTCGCCTCGGACCGGGCGGGCGCCATGACAGGCGCAATCGCCAATCTCACCTGCGGTTCGCTCGTCGATTGACGGGAACGACCGGCGCACCCTCGTCAAGGTCCGCCGGTCGCCGCGTGTCAGGCGCGTGCAAATCCGAGGATGAACAGCGCCAGCGACCCGATCGAAGTCACCGTGCGCACATGGTTCCACCAGATCCAATCGGTCAGGTAGCGCTGCTGCCAGAATTCAGTGGCAGCCTGGCCGGGCGTGACAGCACCCAGCGCATCGTTCATCGGAACGTTGAAGATGATGGTGACGATCAGCACGCCGGCGACATAGACGATGCCGCCGGCAGCTAGGAGCAGGCTGCCATTGCCCCCCCAGACGAAGGCGGCAATCACCAGGGCAAGCGCAAGAAGCGCAGTGCCCATGAAGACGCTCAGAAACAGCGGGTTCTGGATCACCACGTTGATGGCGTTCATCGCCGCGATCCCCTGCTCGGCCGGCAGCCGTGATAGCGCCTGCATGATGCAGACCGAGAAGATGAAGAACAGCCCGGCCATCAGGCCGGAACCGATCGCGGCGGCAAACGCCAGAGCGGGGATGAGCGGGATCATGCGGCAATACTCCAGACACCGGTTGCAGCGGTCTCCCGGGCGTAAGTTGCAAAGTCGCGCGGCCGGCGCCCAAGCACGCGCTCGACATCGGACGTCACACTCGAATTGCGCCCATCGAGCACCGAGGTGAAGAGATAGCGGATCAATTCGACATAGTCATCCGGCACGCCGTCGGCCTTCAGCTGCGCGGCAAAATCGTCAACCGGAACGGACTGATAGCTGATCCGACGATTGGCAGCCGCAGCGATCTCGGCCACAGCGTCGGCAAAGGTCATGAGCCGCAGGCCGGTCAGCGAATAGACCTGGCCAACATGGCCTTCATCCAGAAGAGCGGCAACCGCAACGTCGGCGATGTCGTCACAGCTGATGAAGGGTTCGGTGACCTCATCCGTCGGCAGGAAGACGGACCCGCTCACGATGCCATCGGCGAGAAAACCTTCGCTGAAGTTCTCGAAGAACCAGCTGGCCCGGATGATCGTCCAGTCAGCGCCGGAGGCCTGAAGCGCACGCTCGGCGGCTTCCGCCTCATCCTCGCCGCGGCCCGACAAAAGCACCAGCTGCTTGATGCCTGCGTCGACGGCAAGGCGTGAAAACTTGGCGATGATCTCGACGGAGCCCGGCACCGCCAGGTCGGGCTGGAAGCAGACATAAATGCGATCGACATTTACAAGGGCCGGCGCCCAGGTCGCCTCGTCGGTCCAGTCGAAAGAAGGCGACGCCGAGCGCGCGCCGATGCGCACCGCAACGCCCCGCTCCTGAAGGCGGGCCGCGACCCGCCGCCCCGTCTTGCCGGTACCGCCCAGAACCAGTGTCAGTTTGTCCGTCATCGCTTCCTCCTGAGGTTGGCCTACTAACATGAGCATCTCTCACATTTGCAAATGTGATAAATCCTCGTATTTTAGGAGTCAAGTCAAAATGTGAGCATCACTCATGAATCAAGAGACAAGCCCAACCGCGGCTCCCCCCGACGACGAGACCGCGCTGCGCCGCACGCCGAGCCAGAAGCGCAGCCGAGAGCGTGTCGAGCAGATCCTCGCCTGCGCGACGGCACTCATCCAGGAGAAGGGCAGCGACGCCATGCGCATGAGCGAAGTCGCTGAAAAGGCTGGAATTTCGATCGGATCGCTCTACCAGTACTTTCCCGACAAGGCGGCGATCGTGCGCACGCTGGCCGAGCGCTACAATGCGGTGTGCAACGAGTGTATCGCGGCCGAGCTTGCCAAGGTGACGTCGCTCGCCGAGCTGCGTGAAGCCTTCGCCGTATTGTTCGACATCTATTACGATATGTTCCTGGCCGAGCCCGTCATGCGCGATATCTGGTCGGCGATGCAGGCCGACAAGGCGCTGCGCGAAATCGACCTCCAGCAAAGCCGTGCCGGTGGCCAGCTTCTCGCCGACGTCTGGGCGCGGTTTGCGCCCGGCACGCCGCGCGAGGCGATCGATAGCGCCGCCTTTTTGATCATGCATCTCGGCGATTGCACCATGCGGCTTGCGGTCTCGGTGGACCGGGCCGAGGGCGACCAGATCGTCGAGGCCTATAAACGCATGATCCTTCGGGATTTTGTCGCGGATGGGCCGGGCGGCGGCGCAAGTTTAATTGACATCTCCGGGGTGCGATCCTAATCATCATCAGATCGATTGGTTCCCGCAACGCGAACGCGTTTCGGGAGTAAACGGGAACGTGACGGATGGACCCATGCTGGGCATTCAAATCACGGCCGACCCCGCGACTGTAGAGCGACGTGAATGCGCCGTTCCGGAGCGATCCGGAAGAAGCCACTGGAGACGAGACCGCGAGAGGGCGGACCTTGGCTCTGGGAAGGCGAGGCAAATCCAGGGTGATCTCACCCGACGTCCTGAGCCAGGAAACCTGCCAGTCGATGCGGGCATAGGGCCCAAACCGGGAAATTTCCCGATGCCATCACGGAGGTTGTCATGGCTACGTCTACAGTTTCGAGCATTCCGCTCTCCCTCAGCGATCGTCTGACCGCGGGTATCATCGCGCTTCTCATCGGCGGCTTCCTCGTCTTCGGCGCGGGCCTGGCGAATTCGGCCGTGCTGCACGACACCGCGCACGACACCCGCCACTCCTACGGCTTCCCCTGCCACTAAGCGATGCGGAGGGACGCGACATGCGTTCCGCGTCGACATAGCTGCGGACAAAAACGCTTCCGGCAAACAGCCGGACGCGTTTGCTTGCGTCTGATGCAGACCAAAGATCTGCCGGCCGGAGCCGTTCGCAGGATTGCCAATGGGACACGGCGCTGCCTGCAAGGCGCATGGCGCGCCGATATCGAGGGATATCGAAAATGATTGTCAGAACGCTTCTGGCCGCGATCGTGGCTGGATTGATTGCCGGTGTCTTCATGACCGGCGCCCAGGAACTGCGCGTCGTACCGCTGATCCTGCACGCGGAAGAATTCGAAGGCGCGGCACCGGCAGCCGGTGAACAGCCCGCCGCCCAGCCGGGAACGGCCGATCCGGCCGCCGCAAACCACGAGCAGCATTCGTCGCTGAAGGCGGTTTCGCCGATTGGCGCCCTGCTCGACGCGCTGTCGCCGATCACGCCCGCCTACGCCCACGAGGGCGAACACGAGGAAGGTGGCATCATGTTCGGCATGAGCCGCTTCTCCGGCACGCTGATCGCCAATCTGGTGACCGGCTCCGGCTTTGCGCTGCTGCTGGCCGGCGTCAGCCTCGTCATCGGCTATCCGATCACGCTCAGGAACGGCGCGCTCTGGGGCGCCTGCGGCTGGCTTGCCGTACACATGCTGCCGGCCATCGGCCTGCCGCCGGAACTACCGGGCTTCCCGGCCGCCGAGCTCGGCGACCGCCAGGTCTGGTGGCTGGCAACGGTGGCGCTTTCCGCCGTCGGCCTTTATCTGCTGGTCCTGCGCGAAGAGATCGTTGCCAAGATCATCGGCCTCGTGCTGATCGCAGCACCCCACGTCTATGGCGCGCCGCAGCCGTCGGATATTTCCAGTAATGTTCCGGCCGTACTGGGCGCCGAGTTCGCCGTGGCGGCGCTCGCCACCACGCTCGCCTTCTGGATCGTGCTCGGCGTCGTCTCGGGCTTCATCAACGACCGTTTCGCCAAGGCGTAAGCCGCCCGGCCACCGTGACAAACGAGCCCCTGATATCGCCGATATCAGGGGCTCTGTCGTTTGAGATGATCAGCCCGTCTGCGATGCAAGCAGATGCGCCTGCAATCGTTCCCGACGCTCCTGCGGCGCCAGCAGCACGCAACTGTCGCAGAAGCTGCCGCCTTCGGTTCGATAATAGAGACAGCAGCCGCCGCGCAGGCGATAGACGCGCGACAGCGCTTGATCGCCGCTCCCCTCGTCGAACTTGGCCTTGATGGCCTCATAGCAGAGCTTGTCGGAATAGAGCGGCGTGCCTTCGCGCTTGACGATCGCCAGCGCCTTGGACATCGCATCCTCTTCGTCGCTGAGCGCGCGACCGATCTCCAGGAAACCACCCGCCAGCGAATCCGCTGCCAGCCGCCATTGCGCGCCGGACGAAAGACCCGTGCGACGCTTCAGCATGGCGATGACTGGCGCCACATGCACTGCGAAGGTTTCACCGAAAGCATCCGCGTCGCCTGGGGCATTATCGCCGACCGCAGGCATGCTTAGGCTGAAATGAAACCGTTTGGCCGCCACCAGGCGCTCACCATAGGCGCGCGAAAATTCTTCGAAGCGAAGGCGGCGAACCCCCGCCACGATGCCCGCACCGAGATAGAGGCTGCCAAGCGCGAGCGCCAGTTGGTTGCCGTAGAACGCGATCAGATGGGCGGCTCGGATCTTGTCGTCCATACCGACGGCGAAACAATCCTGATAGGCGAGCCCGGCTTCGAGCCCCGCACCATCCTCGGCCCAGAACTGCGCCGCGGAAAGACCGTCGTAACCGCCAGCATCGAGCGAAAAGCCGACTTCGGGAAAGTATGGCTGCAGGCGCGCGAGCAGGTCGAGAGCGCTCCGGCGTTGCGCCGCGTCCATGCCCTCTGCCGCCGGGTGATCGTCCTGCCGCTCGTGAGCGAAGCTCATGCCGTCTCCCTTGCCGCAAGCCAACCGCCGCGAAAATCCGCCTTCTGCAAGCCGCGCCGGATGGCCGGGACGCCGCGCGTCAGCTGCCAGACAAAACCGTTTCTGGCGTTCTCGATCATCATCACGACGAGCCCCTGGTCAAGCCCGACCACGCGGTCGTCGACCCACCCTTCAGGGCCTGCGCCGGACAGGCTTGGATTGAACCCGCCGGGAAAGCGGCCTTCGCACAGGAGGTCCGGATAGCGGTTTTCGAATGCGGCCAGCGCTGAGCGTGAAGCATCCGCGGCGAAGGGCAGACAGGCAACCGGCGCCCAGGGGACCAGCGTGCCGTCGTCGGGTCCACCGGGCGCACCGCGGGCGGCATAACCGAGCATCCGCTGCCAGCGCCCGTCGACAAGCCGCGGCCGCCCCTTCGGTCCGTCACCGGCGCTGAGGCCCCATCCAACCCGGTCATAGCCGGCGAAACCTCGGGGATTGTCGTCGGCATACTGGCGCTGCAGGTCGATCGCCCGGCAGGTGTTCTCAAAATAATCCGTCGCCTTGTCGCGCATCGGCGGATCGCGAAGACCGCGAAGGTCGATCCAGGCCTGCGGAAAGAGATGGATGAACAGCGGGCCGGCCTGCAGATGCGGCGCACCGTCGACCGTCGTCCAGTCGTAGGCGGCGGTGAAGGCGCGGTAATGCTCCGACCCGATTGCATGGTGCGGCGCGCCGAGCGCCAGCACGTAGAGCAGCAGCGCCTCGCTATAGCCCTGCCAGCGATATTTCAAAAACCGCCCCGGCGGCCGCCAGCCCATCGTCAATGTCTCGCCGCGGCCAAGCGCCCAGCGCCAGTCGACCCGGGCATAGAGTTTTTCCGACAGCGCCCGGATCTCCGTCTCCGTCGCATCCTCGTCGGTGAAATGGGCGGCAGCCGTCAGGACGCCGGCAATCAGCAGCGCGGTGTCGATGGTGGAAAGCTCTGACTGCCACACCCGCTCGCCGGTTTTCATGTGGAGAAAGTGATAGTAAAAGCCGCGATAGCCGCTGGCGAGCGTATCTCTCCCCTGCCGGCTTTGCGCCAGAAACCGCAGGGTCGTCAGCACCCGCCTGGCCGCGTCGCCGCGCCCGATCCAGCCGCGTTCGACGCCAACGGGGTAGCAGGAAAGCCCGAAACCGGTCGCAGCAACGCTCGAGGGCGCATCGGCAAGCGAGGTATCGGCGACAAGCCCCGTTTCGGTGTCGCTATAGCGCAGGAAATAATCGAAGGCGGCGGCTTGCAGCCTATCGACCTGAAAACATTCCGTATTCCGTGTCTGCTGAAGCATTTTACCGGCTCATTTGGATCCGCTGGCACAGTATCGTTCGGCTGTCACCTATGTCGATATCACCTTTTATTGAAGGCCGGCCAACCCCAGACAGTCGCCGACGGCCAATCCTGTGCTACATTTCGTCAGATAACGCGGCTCGCAATGACGGGTTGAAGCTATGTTGAGCATGCTGGCGTTGATCCTTTCCCTGACGGGCAGCCCGACCCAATCGGGCGCTGCGCCGACCGATGTCGACGTGGAACTGGTGCTGGCCGTCGACATGTCGGGCTCGATGGACCTGGACGAAGCACGGGTCCAGCGCTCCGGCTATGTGCAGGCGCTGCGCCATGCGGAATTCCTCAATGCGGTGAAGAGCGGACGTTATGGCCGCATCGCCCTTGGCTATTTCGAATGGGCCGGCACGGTCAACGAATCCTCCGTCGTCGCCTGGCGGGTGATTTCCAACGCCGCAGAGGCCGACGCCTTTGCCGCGATGATCGAGGCGCGGCCGGTCGGCACACGCCGCGGCACCTCGATTTCAAACGCGATCAGCTACGGCACGGCGCTGATCGATTCCAACGCCTTTTCCGGCATGCGCCGGGTCATCGATGTCTCCGGCGACGGCCCCAACAACATCGGCCCACCGGTCACCCCTGCCCGCGATATCGCGATTGCCCGCGGTATCATCATCAATGGACTGGCGATCCTGATCAGGCCGTCGGTCTCGACCGGGCCGCTCGACCAGTATTATGCAGAATGCGTCGTCGGTGGACCCGGCTCCTTCGTGCTGCCGGTGCACGAGCCGGAAGATTTCGCCATCGCCATCCGCCAGAAGCTGATCCTGGAGGTGAGCGGCCTGCCGCCACCGCCGCGCGTGCGCCTCGTCGATGCCACGCCGGCGCCCGACTGCCTGATCGGCGAAAAGCTACGGCCCGGCTTCCTCGATCGGGTGTACCCCGAACTCGACAAGTAGCCGGCAGCGATCTACCACCATGCCAGATTGTCGTTTCCCTTCACCGCGCGCGACGATAAGATGCCGCACTCATTCGCGGATAGATCTCCTTCATGCCCCTGACCACCCATTCGGCACCTGCCGACGTCCCCACCGACACCAGCACCCGCCAGATCCACGACAAGCTGCGCGATGCGATCGTCGAACGACGGCTTGCGCCGGGAACCAAGCTGTCGGAAAGCGATGTCGGCGAGCTCTTCAATGTCAGCCGTACGCTGGTGCGCGCCGCCCTGCAGGCGCTGGCCTATGAAGGGCTGGTCACTGTCGAGAAAAATCGCGGCGCCTTCGTCGCCCATCCCTCTCCGGATGAAGCCCGCCAGATTTTTGCGACCCGCAGGCTGATCGAGCCAGGCCTCCTGCGCGCGGCTGCGGCCCGGATCGGTCCCGTCGAAATCAATGAACTGCGCCGCCTGCTCGCCACCGAACAGCACCTGACCGCGCAGCGCGGCCGCTCGGCCCGCCGCGCCGAGATCAAGGCGTCGGGCGACTTCCACCTGGCGCTCGCCGACCTCACCGGCAATACCATCCTCAGGCGCTTCATGGACGAACTGGTCGCCCGCTCCTCGCTCGTCATCGCGCTCTACGGACAATCGACCGTTTCGAGTTGCGGCCACAGCGAACACGACGACATCCTGACCGCGATCGAAACCGGTGACATCGAGACTGCCGCAGCGCTGATGATCCACCATATCGACCACATCGAGGCCGATCTCGACCTCAGGGAGCGCAAGCCGACCGACCTCAGGGCCGCGCTCGATCTCTGATGCCTGCCGCCCGAAGGGCACCGCGGTAGCGGTCCATCGACGCGCATCATGTGGCGCCGCTTGCGCACGACCTGCGTTGAGGCCGACCATCACCCCTCCCTCCCGCACCTCCATCAACCGAAAAATCTTTGGCGAAATCTGTCACGGCCAAAGTGTGGCCGCGTTCGTCCGAAAGCCTTGGCTTTGGGGACTTTCGGCAGCCGCGGCCGCATCGACCATGTCGGGTCGCCGTCCTCATGGTTAAAAAACTGCATTCGCCGAGGGAACCATCGGCGATCCCCGGCGTTGCCCTCCCGCTCAAAAGACTATGAATGAGGAATGCAAGATGAGCGAAAAAACCTTCGCAACGCCGATCCACCTGAAACTGTCGTCCAAGCGGCAGACCGTCGTCAGGACGGTCTGGGAGGCGCTTGAGCTGCTGCGGCAATGGCCGGGCAGACGTGGACGGGAATATCGTGCCGCCCTTCAGCGCTGCCTGGATGCGCTCGATGGGCTGACCAGCGTCAACAGGGCAAGCCGCTGCTTTACCGCAGCCGCCCGTGAGTCAGGCCTCCTGCTCGCCTGAGAAAAACTCCAGTTTTCCGAAGTTCACGCACCGGCTGGACCGCCGGTGCGTCCACCGCCGCTACTGCGTCGGCCTGGCGAGGGTTTCATCCCTGTCGGAAACAAGTGCGGCGAGTGACGCCTTGTCCAGCCGCCAATCCGGCGAACCATAGCCGAGCGGCCACTTGTAGGGTTCCTTGTCGTTGAAGAACACCACGGCGGTCAGCAGCGGGAACCGATCGCGATAGGTGTTGCGATCGAAGATCTCCGCATACCAGGCGCGCTTGTAGTCGGGCGAGCCGGAAACGCCGAGCTCTGCAACCATCACAGGTTTGCCGAAACTTTCGACCCGCCGATATTTTTCGCCAAGCGTCTCGCCGAAGCTGCGCTCGCGGCCCCAATAGTCCACATCCATCTTCTGCAGGCCCCAGACGGGAATGCCGATGGCATCGACCACATCGTCGCCCGGATAATAGCCGGTCAGGTTGCGATGGCCTTTGGGCGACCAGACGAAGCGCACGTCGGGCGCAAGCGTGCGGCAGCTTTCGACGAAGTAACGAAACGCCTTCCTGTATCCATCCGCATCGCGCCGTGCCCAGGGATAGCGCCCGTCAGGATCTTCCATCTCGTGGCCCCAGCGCATGTAGACCGGGGCAGCCACCGCACCGGCGCGCTTGCAGATATCGCGGATCTCGCGATCGAAGCGGCCGCGGCCGATATCGGCAAACAACCGCTCGCCACCTGCCCGCCAGTCGCTCGCATGGGTATAGGGCTCGACGGAGATCATCAGCGCCCGGCCTTGCGCCTCGGCAATGGCGATCTTGCGCTTCAGCATCGCCTTGTCGAGCGCCTGCCAGTAGACGAACACATGTTCGATCGTCAGCGCATCGCTGCTCGTCACCGCGTCATGCGGATCATAGACGCCGATCGCGACCGCGCCGCCGGATTTTCCCGCGGCCTTGCCGGCCGTACCGATAGAGGCCGTCGTCAGCACCCGGTCAACCGTGTCACCGAGATCGGCAGCCGCGGCATGCGCCGTCCCCAACGCCGGCGAAAGCGCCACGAGGCCGGCCAGCACCAGCGATCTGAACATCGCAATCGACACGATATGTCTCCGTCTGAGGATCTGGAGCGTTTCGCGGAACAGAGCGAAAAAGGCTCATCCCAAAAGATGCATGACTGCAAGGAACTGGAGTATTTCGTCGCTCAAAACCCCAAGCGGAAACACTCTAACGACACTATATGAAGACGAACCAATTCAAGCGCATCACCCAAAAGGGGAACGGCTTTACAGCGAACTTCTGAGGAAGCAGCGCGACGTATGGCCGAAGCCACTCGGCGAGCAGATGTAGGGCGCACGGCCGAGATAGGAGGTGACCCGCTTCCTTGCCGGCAGTGGCTCGACCATATCGTCATCCTGCGCAACCTTGATCAGCTTGCCCGCTTTCGGAACGGCACCCGGCGTGCCCGTCACGGCCTTCGGACCGGCAGACGCAAACAGGGGGCTTTCCGCCATGCCCGCCGACGAACAGCCAGATGAGACAAGCAGAAGACCGAGAAACGAGGCAGGTACGAGATACTTGAAACCTGAAACGGTGGTGCGGCGGAGACCGCCCAAGGCGGTTAGGCTTCGCATAAGCATCCTTTCGAACGAGCGGCCATCGCCGCCTGGCAATTTCCCTAGCGGGAATCGACCGTGAAGTTCAACCCTCACTTCTTATTATTGACAGCTAAAATTAAGAGTTTCTTTCTGAGCGCCGGCTTTTCGAACGCGAGGCCGCTGCCAGACCGCAGCCGCCCGCACCGGTCCCGACCCTGCCGACCGCGCTCCAGCGGCGTCGAGACCCACAACCACAACAAAGAGCCGCCACGAAATCATGAGGTTAGACAACCGATCCGCACGCACCAAAGACAAGGGGATAGCGCTATCGGCCGCACTCCCCCCACCTCATGGTGCATACCGAGGCATCCGCCATCGAAGCCGTGCGCGCCGACGCCCTGTCAAGCCGGAACAAACGTTCTCCTGCGGGATGCTCGATGCAGGCACTGGACGGCACACGCACCCGCTCCGACCAAAGTCCCCCTCATTTCTGGCCACCCGCCGTTTACACAGTGTTGACCTCTGTGACGCACCTTGGCTTCCAGGCGCAACATGTTTGAGCGTATGCGCCCACTCCAAAACTGCCCGCTTCTGGCGGGCATTTTTTTGGCATCGCAGAGCGCTAGGATCCGGCTGTTATACGATAGCGTGCTGGCTCTGCTGGTTCGCAGCCAGAGAAAGCTCAGGTCCCGGTATCGGCTACTCCTACGTCCAGCTTGGAACGCCGCCGCATTTTGCTCTATCGCCTGTTCACGTGGCGCATTGGCCGGCTGAAACTTCGCTTGTCGACGTGGGGCCTTGGTGTGCTTCCGTTCAGGATCCTTGCATGAGGTTACGCGCAATGTGCAGCAGCGCTGAATCGCTGCAGTCTGACCCCTTTGTTGGTTTTCCCGCCTCCAGCCAGCAGACGGTCATGACCGCCAGAATGTCCTCATCGGATTGGATCACTCCTGCCGCATCAAAGTCTCTTCGAATTATCGCAAGAATGTTGCTGCGTTCGACGTCCAGCGCCGCCATCGCAAGATCATCCGAGTAGGTCTTGGCATTCTCGCCGGCAAGGGCCAGTTTCTCCGCTGCCCAGAAACCGACCAGCTTGTTGCGACGTACAATTCGCATCATGTCCGCGCCCAGACCAGCCATCGAAATTCTCCATTGCTGCCTGATCGGACATCGTAGCAGAAACGACGAGGAAAGGGGTTGGGATTATCCGACGTTGGAAGAACACATCTTGCACCATATCGCGTAGCAAAAAAATCGCTGGAAAGTGTCCCTCGCCGGCGTGCATATCAAATGGGACACACGTAGCCAGAAAACTTAGCAAATTTAATACTCAGAGGGGATTGGTGGGCCCGGAGGGACTCGAACCCCCAACCAAGCGGTTATGAGCCGCCGGCTCTAACCATTGAGCTACAGGCCCACGCCGGATTTGGTCCGGGACTCAGCGAACCAATGGCAGTTCGTGATCGGCAATGGCTCTAGCCGAAAACCTTTTTGACGACAAGCCATTGCCGCAATGCCCACACAATCGATAAGCATGAAGTGAGCAGGGACAGAAACAACCGGAGAGACACGACCCATGACTTCCACACGCACTGCCCGCACGCTTTCCATCGCTGCCTTTGCCGCCGCCTTTGCGGGTATTGCCGCTGCCGGCGCGCACGCGCAGGATGCCGCCAGGGACCGCGAAGCGATCATCACGGTTGCCGGCGAAGGCCGCTCGTCGATCGCGCCCGACATGGCGATCCTGCAGCTGAGCGTCGTCAAGGACGCCAAGACCGCTCGTGAGGCGCTCGACGCCAACAACAAGACGATGGCCGAGGTTCTGACCGCCCTCAAGGCAAGCGGCATTGCCGACCGCGACCTGCAGACGAGCGGCTTCTCGATCAACCCGCAGTTCAACTTCCCGACCAACAATGACGGCGGCAACCGCCCGCCGGAGCTGATCGGCTACCAGGTGGCCAACGGCGTCAGCGTGCGCGTGCGCGACCTTACCAAGCTTGGCGAGATCATCGACAAGTCGGTCACGCTCGGCGTCAACCAGGGCGGCGGCATCCAGTTCACCAATGACAAGCCGGAAGGCGTGATCACCGAAGCGCGCAAGGCTGCTGTCGCCGATGCCATCGAGAAGGCCAAGGTCCTGGCGGAAGCTGCCGGCGTTTCGCTCGGCAATGTCGTCAACATCACCGAGCAGGGTTTCCGCCCGGAGCCGGTGCCGATGATGCGCGCCGGCATGGCCAAGGAATTTGCAGCCGACTCCGTGCCGATGGCAACGGGCGAAAACAGCTACAACGTCACGGTCAACGTTACCTTCGCGATCAAGCAGTAACGCCTGCCGCAAGAAGCCCGCACGCCAACAGCGCTGGCGGGCATTTGCGGTTTGCGACCGGCCTCGGACGACGCTCGGAGACCGCGGCACCGGACAAGACAAAGCCCCGCGCAGTGGAAACCGCGCGGGGCTTTTTTGTGCCTGGCTCAAGCTCGATGCATGCTCGTCGTGTACGAATTTGCCATTGATAACCTGCGAAAACAGCAGCTTGAGGCAGGGAATTCTCGATGATCGCAACGACGAGTTCCGGCCCGCAGAACCGCGCTTCCCACCGCTCGCTGATAGCATCGCGCGTCAAATGTAGCGTGCAGAGGACGCGATACCCCTTTCGACCCGCTGCATCGTTTCACCCTTAGATCGGATTGTCGGGCTTATGCCGCAGCCAGTTCCGTCGCCGATGCCAGGAACTCGAACGGCGATCTCCCGGCACAGCGCCGAGCGAAGCGGTTGTTGCCACGTCGTACCGAGTCGTTTCTGCGGAGCGCGCGCCCTCTCGGGCGCACCAGCCCATCCCCGAGCCCGCGCAGCCGCGTCCCTTTTGTGCGCGGAAATCTGCGCAAGGCAGTCGCTTGCTCATGCGGCCGTTTCGCATCACCGCGAGGCGATCGCACCGATTGCAACACCGGGTCCGTTTGCAAGCACGAGGAAGGTCCGTTTCGGTTCCGACGGACCTGTGCAAGCGGGTTGGCATGATCCGGACAAAAAAAACCCCTCACACCTGGGGTGTGAGGGGCGCATTTCCGCCGGCCGGGGGAGACAAGGCGGAAAGACGGGGATTACCAGCGGCCGATAACCGGGCAACCGCGAACGTTGGCGAACGCGATCGTCTGGCGGTAGCCGCGGCGGCTGCCTTCGACGACGATGCGGCGGTGCGAGACGTCGGCGACATAGGCGCGGCGCAGGCCATGGTCACGGGCCTTGTCGACAGCCATCCAGGGGGCGCAGCGGCTGCGGCGGCCACCGCCATCCCAGCCACGGTCCGGACCGCGGCGATCGCGACCCCAGTCGCGCTCGTCGTCGTAGCCACGGTCAAAATCGCGATACTGAACCTGAACGCCATCGCCCGACCCGAAGCCGAATTCGACGGTGTCTGCGGACGCGGTGGAGGCGGCACCGACAAGGCCGGTCAAACCGATGACGGCGGCTGCGGCGGCGTTGATGAGGATGTTCTTCATGGTCTTTCTCCGAGGGCTTGAAGGGTTCGATCTGCAATCACCGTCCCAAGCGATTGATCGGACAATAGCGGCGCCAAACTGAACGCTAGCGGAACTACACATTCATGCGGGGTTCAGATTGCGGGCGCCTGACGCAAGCGCGCGGGCAACGAAGATTCGTTCGACTTCCAGGCGAGATGCCCCGGCGAGTGGCCGGCAAGCGCTGGCCCATCTTTTTCGAGTGATATCAATATGCTAGAGGATTGACCGACACATGGCGTTGCCATCCCCTGCGCGACAGGTGGCGTGAAATGCGGCGCGATCTTCCTGAGGAGGTTGCGATGCGAAGACGCGGTTCAGCCGGCAAGTTCGGCTTCGAAAGCGCGCATGTTGCGATAGTGGCTGACCCGCGTGATCGACTGATCCTCGATCTCGATGACGAAGACGCTCGGGATCGAATAGGTCTGGCCGGAGGCGGTGGGGAAACCGTCGAGCGTCTCGCGGTAAGTGCCACGCGCCGTCAGGTCGGCGGCGATCCGCTGGCCGAAATTGTCGCGCATCAGCACGATGTCGCCATAGGTTTCGTCGAAATGGCGCAGGAAGGTCATGATGCTGGATCTGAGCGGCTCGACGCCGACGGTGCGCTGTCCGGTCAGAGAATCGAGCGCCACATCCTCGTCGACAAGCCGCGCCAATGCGTCGAAATCGCGGTCGTTCAATGCGTCGATGAAGCGGCTGGCGATGGTTTGGGCGTCGGTCATATCTGCCTCGGATGCTGATGTCGGGTTCGTCCATGTCTTTTGGACTGCAGCCATGGAAACGACGAAAGCCAATGTCGGTTCCATGCGCCGCCCTCCAACGAATATGGAGGGGCGACGACGCCCTTCAAGTCGCCGCCACGATCGATCGGGCGATCGGGTCGCATCAGGCGCCAAGATGCAGCACGATCTCGCGGCGATGCGCCCGGTCGCGGTGTTCGAACAGATAGAGGCCTTGCCAGGTGCCAAGCGCCATGCGGCCGGCATTGACGGGGATGCCGATCGAGACCTGCGTCAGCGCGGCCTTGATGTGAGCCGGCATATCGTCGGGCCCTTCCTGCGTGTGCACCACCCAGCGCATCGATGGATCGGAGGATGGCGGCACCAGCCGGGCAAAAAACTCGCTGAGGTCGCGCTTCACGTCAGGATCGGCGTTTTCCTGGATGAGGAGCGAGCAAGAGGTGTGGCGGACGAACAGGGTCAACAACCCCTCGCCCCCGCTATTGGCGCTGACGAACTCTGCCGCCTCGTCGGTGAACTCGTAGAGCCCCTGACCGCGGGTGGAAATGACGATCGTGGTCTGCGGCATGGCTGCCCGTCTCCCTTGGCGCGCGGCGGCGGCATGCGCGCCGCCATCGCGACGGATCCGACAAAACCCGCCGCCAAGTCAAGCAAACGGCGCCTGTGCTCGAAAGCTATTTCTCGAGAAAGGCCTCGAAGCCGCCATAGATCATGCGCTTGCCGTCGAACACGTCTCTCCAGGCCTCGCCCTGCAGCCGCGGATCCTCCATCACCTTGGCAACGATCGCGTCCCGGTCGGCTCGCGACTTGTAGGTGATCCAGGAGAAAACCACGGTCTCGTCTTCCCTGGCCTGCACGGCGCGAGGAAAGGACGTCACCTCGCCATAGGGCACATCGTCACCAAGGCACTCGGCATAGGAAAGCGCACCATGCTCCATCCACACGTCACCCGCTTGCCGCGCCATGTCCTTGTATGCCTCGATATTGGCCTTGGGCACCGCAACGATGAAACCATCTACGTAGCTCATGTCGATATCCTCCTCGGTTGCTTCGACCACCAAAGGACGAACGGGATCGAAAAGTTCCGACAATAGCCTCAGATTTTCCAGTTGATGCATGTTTGCCGCCTTTCAAGGGCTGTCGTCGGCGGTCGCGCACGGCCTTGCGAAATACTTGCGAAATAGTTGTGACCGCCTGTCGGCAAGTCCCCTTCCCGTTCGTCCTTGGCACAGACCATCACCAAGGGAGCAACCGCCATGCAGAAGATCACGCCCTTTCTCTGGTTCGACAACCAGCTTGAAGACGCGATAAAGTTCTACACCGCCATCTTCCGCAATGCCCGCATCACTGACGTCAAGAAAGGGCCTGATGGCAAGGCGTTCACTGCCGCCTTTGAGCTCGAGGGACAGGCGTTCATGGGGCTCAACGGCGGGCCGCATTTCAAGTTTTCCGAAGCCGTCTCGTTCTTCGTGCGCTGCGCCGATCAGGCGGAGGTCGATTATTACTGGGAACGCCTGCTCGACGGCGGCACGCCGCAGCGCTGCGGCTGGCTGAAGGATCGCTTCGGCCTGGCCTGGCAGATCATACCCGATGCGCTGATGCGGCACCTGAGCGATCCGGATCCGGCACGCGCCGGCCGCGCCCAGCAGGCGATGATGGGCATGGTCAAGATCGACGTTGCAGGCCTTGAAAAGGCAGCCGCCGGCTGAGCCTTGTCCTAAAGCATGTCGCGCAAAAGTGTGCCGCGGTTTTGCGATAACGACATGCGCAAAAACAAGAACTTAAAGCGCGTCAAGCGAATCTGAAAGATCGCGACGCGCTTTAGCCACCGCAGCTTTTCAGCTGGCGGCTATAAAGCGAGGCCATTCCGGTGGCGCGTTTGGCGCCGTTCTTGGCTGTGTCGCTCCAGTTGCCGCGGGCGTAGCCGGCATGGCCATGGTAGTAGGCGATGTAGAGCCGATAGGTGTCGTTGAGCCCGATGCCATTTTTCTGGGCGCTTTCGCGGTGGTACCAGCCGATGAAGCGGATGGCATCGCCGAAGTCGGAACGCCGTGCCGTCCAGCGGCCGGTTTCGCTCTGGTAGCGCGCCCAGGTGCCATCGAGCGCCTGCGAATAGCCATAGGCCGACGAAACCCGCGTCCACGGAATGAAGCCGAAGAGTTTGGTGCGCGGCGGCTTGGCATTATGGCGGAAGCCGGATTCCGTATAGATCGTCGCCATCAGCACCGGCACGGGCACGCCGTATTCGCGCTCCACCTGATAGGCGGCGCGGCGCCAATTGTTGAAAAGGCCATCTCGCTGTTCGAAAACCGCGCATGCGTTTCGGGTGTCTCTCGGCACCGTGGCGCAACCGGCCAGCAACAGGAGGACGACGACAAAAACGCAACGCATCTTCGAACCTCTCGTTTCCGAGAGATTGATAAAACGTAAACGTTAAGGATCGGTTTTGAATCGAATGCGAGTGATCGCGGTTGACGCGTGCAGCGCCTGAGATTGTACTATCTGACGTTTCAGGTTTGGCCTATTCTCCGCGTGCGGAAGGATGGCGGCAGACGGGCGGCCTCCCGAGGCCAGCAGGCATTCGAAGGCGATGGGAGAGCGCGGGAACGCCAAAGGCGCCATGCGCAAAACGAGGAGAGCGAACGCATGCGATTTCGTTCCTTGATGTTTGCAGCCTTTGTCGGACTGACGGGCATTGCACCGGCGGCATGGCCCGACGATTGCGCCAATGCCAGCGACCAGGCGACGATGAGCGAATGCGCCGACAAGGCCCTCAAGGCTTCCGACGGCGAACTCAACACCCTCTACAAGCAGATCGAGGCGCGCCTGAAGGACGATCAGGACAAAACCAGACTGCTGGTTGCGGCACAAAAGGCATGGATCGCCTTCCGCGATGCCGAGTGCGACTTTTCCGCAGCTGGCGTTGCAGGAGGCTCGGTCTATCCGATGATCGTTCTGCAATGCAGGGATGGCTTGACGCAGAGCCGCGTCAAGGACTTCAAGACCTATCTGAGCTGCGAGGAAGGCGACCTCAGTTGCCCAGTGCCCTCAGCCAACTGAAGCCTGCCGTCACGAAGGCGGCGAAGACATGCGTCTTCGCGGTCGCGCTTGTCAGTGCGTGGCTTTGCGGCGCAGCACAGGCAACCGAGCCATCGCACCTCTACATCAGCGATGCGATCGTCACCGGCACCGGCGAAGAGAACCGGCAGATCGGCTTTCGCGAATGCCTGAGCGAGGTGCTCGTCAAGGTCTCCGGCGATTTCACCCTCACCAATAGCGCGGCACTTGCCGCCCTGCAGGTGCGGGCAGCGGAGTTCGTCGCCACCTTCTCCTATCGCGACCGGTTGGAAGGCATCCCGATCCACGACGAGCAGGGAACACACGACCGGCCGCACGATCTCACCTGCCGTTTCGATCCCGCCACAATCGATCGGCTTTTGGCAAAGCTCGAGCACAAACCATGGCTGTCGCCGCGCCCGGTGATCGCCGTGTTGTTGGCCGTTCACGACCAGAGGCGTCGGTTCGTTCTGGCGCGCGACGGCGGCGAGAGCCCCTACATGGCGCAATCACTCGCGGCCGCCTCGGTTCCGCTGGCCCTTACGGCAAGCCTTCCCGATGCGGCAACGCTTGCCGCCAACAGGCTGGATTTCGAGCGTTTGTCGCGGATGCAACCAGCCGAGTTGAAGCGGCTAGCCATCGACGTCGGCGCAGACATCCCCCTCGCCGGCACGCTCGTCTGGTCCGACGCCGCGCGTGGCTGGGTCGCCAACTGGTGCCTCATCGAAAACAGCAAGGCATATCGCTGGCAGATCAGCGGCGTCAGCTTCGATGACGCATTTCGCAACGCCATGCAGGGCGCCGCACGCGTTCTCTCCCGCAACGGCCCGCCGTAGACGGGCATTGCGCGCTTGCCGGCTGTTGCTCAGCGCTGCTGATCTCACCCGAGAGACGCAACCAGCTCGCGGTAGGCCGCTTCCGGGAATGCCTTGAGGGTGCGGGTGCGCACATTGCCGCCCATACCGAGCGTCATGGCAAAACGCGCCGCCACCGCATCGTCAGGCGCTTCGCAGATCGCCACCATGTCGTACTCGCCCATGGTCAGAAAGAAATGTTTGAAGGAGCCGCCCATGTCGGCGAGCATCTTCTTGGCCGCGTCGAGCCGCTTGGGAGACTCGCGCACATTCTTCACGCCCTGCTCTGTCCAGTTGAGGAGCACGACATAAGTGGTCATTTCACACCTCCATGAGGACACGTTTCACGCCCGCGGTGCGACTGCTCCCGCGCTTTGGCCGGGTGCCCCGATTGCTCGGAAAGGGAGAGTATAGTCCTCCGGCCAAGCCCCCACAAGAAAACCGGTGAAGCGCTTGCATGGAAACAAAAAAGCCGGGCGCTGGGCCCGGCTTTCTGGATGATTCGCTCTTCGAACGCTTAGCTGTCCAGGAAGCTTCTCAGCTTCCTGGAGCGGCTCGGGTGCTTGAGCTTGCGCAGCGCCTTCGCCTCGATCTGACGGATACGTTCGCGGGTAACCGAGAACTGCTGGCCGACTTCTTCGAGCGTGTGGTCGGTGTTCATACCGATGCCGAAGCGCATGCGCAGGACGCGCTCTTCGCGCGGCGTCAGCGAGGCGAGGACACGCGTCGTCGTTTCGCGCAGGTTCGCCTGGATGGCGGCGTCGATCGGCAGAAGCGCGTTCTTGTCCTCGATGAAATCGCCGAGATGCGAATCCTCTTCGTCACCCACAGGGGTTTCGAGCGAGATCGGCTCCTTGGCGATCTTCAGGACCTTGCGGACCTTTTCGAGCGGCATGGCCAGCTTCTCGGCCAGTTCTTCCGGCGTCGGCTCACGACCGATTTCGTGCAGCATCTGGCGCGACGTGCGAACGATCTTGTTGATCGTTTCGATCATGTGCACCGGAATGCGGATCGTGCGGGCCTGGTCGGCGATCGAGCGGGTGATCGCCTGGCGAATCCACCAGGTCGCATAGGTCGAGAACTTGTAGCCGCGGCGGTATTCGAACTTGTCGACCGCCTTCATCAGGCCGATGTTGCCTTCCTGAATGAGGTCGAGGAACTGCAGGCCGCGGTTGGTGTACTTCTTGGCGATGGAGATGACGAGGCGCAGGTTGGCTTCGACCATTTCCTTCTTGGCGATGCGCGCTTCGCGCTCGCCCTTCTGCACCATCGAGACGATGCGGCGGAATTCGGCGATCGAGATGCCGGTTTCGGTCGCAAGGTTCTGGATCTCCTGGCGGATGTCGCGGATCGTCTGGTTTTCGCTCTTGGCGAATTCCTTCCAGCCCTTGCCGGCCAGGTTGCTGATCGACTTCATCCAGTTCGGATCGAGCTCGGCACCGGAGTACTGCTCGAGGAACGAGTCGCGCTTGACCCCGTAGGATTCGGCAAGCCGCAGCAGGCGGCCTTCGTTCTGCATCAGGCGCTTGGAAATGTCGTAGAGCTGCTCGACGAGGCTGTCGACGCGGTTCTGGTTGAGCGACAGCGACTTGACCGCCTTGATCAGCTCGTCCTTGAGCTCCTTGTAGCGGCGCTCCTGGGCAGGCGACAGCGTGCCGGTGGCAGCAAGGCGGGCTTCCACCTGCTGGTCCTGCAGCTTGCGCAGCTTCTTGTAGGTCTCGGCGATGATGTCGAGCGTTTCCATGACCTGCGGACGCAGTTCCGCTTCCATGGCTGCGAGCGAGAGGTTCGACTCGTCTTCGTCTTCCTCTTCTTCCTCGCTCGGCATGACATCGCCGCCGACATTGGTGATGTCGTCGTCGCTGGGGGAGCGAACCTTGCGGGTCTTTTCCTTTTCCTCGGCGGCCTTGCGGTCTGCCTCGATCTTTTCAGGGCTCTGGAACTGCGGCGCAGCCTTTGCCTCTGGTCCGGAATAGGTGGTTTCCAGATCGATGATCTCGCGCAGCAGCGTCTGGCCTTCGTTGAGTTCGTCGCGCCAGATGATCAGCGCCTGGAACGTCAACGGGCTCTCACAGAGACCGGCGATCATCGTCTCGCGGCCAGCCTCGATGCGCTTGGCAATCGCGATTTCGCCTTCGCGCGACAGAAGCTCGACCGAACCCATTTCGCGCAGATACATGCGCACCGGGTCGTCCGTCCTGTCGGTCGGCTCTTTCTTCTTGGTTGCCGCAAGCGCCGTGCCGCCGCTGGAGGTGGCCAGTTCGCCGCCTTCGCCGTCGTTGTCGTCGTCGCTGCTCTCGTCGTCGCTGCTGCCGCCGGCGGCTTCCTCAGCTTCCTCGTCTTCGATGACGTTGATGCCCATATCGGAGAGCATCGCCATCGTATCTTCGATCTGCTCGGAGGTGACTTCTTCGGACGGCAGGACGGAGTTCAGCTCGTCCATCGTCACATAGCCGCGCTTCTTGGCGGCCTTGATCATCTTCTTGACAGCGTCATCGGAAAGATCGAGAAGCGGGCCGTCCGGAGCGCCTTCGCGTTCAACGTCAGCTTCTTCGTTTTCTTTGACTTTGGTTGCCATTTAGTTCGTCGCTTTCCTTGTCGCAACCGGCGTGAGCCCGGTGCAAATGCCGCTCGAAGGTCCGGGTGCGCCGCGCACCCGCCACCGAATCATTTCCCCTGACGTAACGGGATGATGTTTAATTCCTGATTAACCACGATAGCGATCGTGGCAAAGCGGACAAGCTTCGACAGTCCTGCCACTGAAGCACTACTGGCATGATATCCTAACCGCCGTGTCATTTCGCCATTTCTTGCTTGGAAATGGTGATTCCCAGAATTTTCGATCCCGTCAAGCATTTCCGCTGAAAAACCGCCTGATTCGGCAAAAATCGCCTCAGTTCACGTTTTCGGGTGTTTATCAGCTTCCGCTGAACATGTAGGCGTTGCCCATAAAAAGACAAGGGTCGATACTGCCTATCGGCAAGGCAAGATTGCGTCGCATCCGCACGCGCAACCATACCTATGCACAATACCGCCGGTCATACCGATAGCCCGTCGTATTTGACGATCTTCACCGCCTCGATATCGAACTCCGGCAGACAGCGCAGGTTGACGGCCGCCATCGGTCCGTTCGGACCGGCTCCTTCGCCGAAAGGCGCGATACCGCAATGGCTGCAGAAGTGATGTTTGATGACATGCCTGTTGAACTCATAGGTCGAGAGATCGGCTTCCGATGTCTTCAGGCTCAGACTGTCGCGTGGAACAAAGGCCAGCAGGCCGCCCCGCCGGCGACACATCGAACAATTGCAATCGATCGCCTCGGCGAAGTCTCCCTCGACCTCGAAAGCGATTTTGCCACAATGGCAACTTCCCTCGTAACGCATGCACTGGCTCCTTTGGCCGCCACAACCGTCGATCGCGGTCGCCCGCAACTGTCGGCAAAGATAGTGCGTGAACACGGGCGAACAAGCCGGATTGAACAACGCGTGCCAAGACGCAAAACAATTCCCGAAAACCCGAACTTCGCCCGCGTGTTCGCAACATTATTCCGGTTTTCCGCTTGCCCTCGACCCGATCTCGACTGACCTTCCGACCGAGAAAATGGAGGCACTCTTGAACATCAAGGAAACCGGCGCAATGCGCGTCATCAGCATTCAACGCAGGCTGACGATTCCCGACGTCAGACATGCAAGCGCAGAGCTTGCGCCGCTGATCGACGCGGAAATCGACCGCGCAGGGCTGAAGCCCTCAGGGCCATGGATCTTCATCGCGCAGAACCTGCCGAAAAACGCCAAGGCCGCATTTGACTGGCGCATCTGCCGGCCGGTGGAAGACGGTGAAGCCTATGACGGCACGCTCGACATGATCGAGCTGGAGCCGATCATGGTCGCCTCCACCCTGCATCAGGGGCCGATGCGAAGCCTCTTCACCCAGGGCTATGCGCCGCTCGTCGAAAAGATCGAGATGAGCCGGCACAATTTCTCCGGCGAAAGCCGCGAGATCTATCACCGCTGGGCTGGCCCCGGCTCTCGCTACCACGAGATCGAGATCCAGTTCGGCCTTGCCAATTGACAAAAAGACCGCGCATCGATGGCGATACGCGGCCTTGTGGATTTCAGCGTTCTGGCGAAGCGAGCCGCCTCGCCGGTCCCCGTTCACCAGTCCATGACGACCTTGCCGGAGTTACCGGAGCGCATGGCCTCGAAGCCGTCGCGGAAGTCGTCGATGCCGATGCGGTGGGTGATGACGGGCGAAAGGTCGAGCCCGCCCTGGACGAAGGCGATCATCTTGTACCAGGTCTCGAACATCTCGCGGCCGTAGATGCCCTTGAGGTTGAGCATCTTGAAGATCACCTTGTTCCAGTCGATCTCGAAGCCGGCCGGCGCAATGCCGAGAATGGCGATCTTGCCGCCATTGTTCATCTTGTCGATCATGTCGCGGAACGCCGGTGCCGCGCCCGACATCTCCAGCCCGACATCGAAACCCTCGGTCATGCCGATCGCCTTCATCACGTCGGCAAGGTTCTCCTTCGATGCGTCGACGACATGGTCGATGCCGAGGTTGCGGGCAAGTTCAAGCCGTGTCGGGTTGATATCGGTGATGACAACCTTGCGCGCGCCCGAGCGCTTGGCAACCAGCGCCCCCATGATGCCGATCGGGCCCGCACCGGTCACCAGCACGTCCTCGCCAACAAGATCGAAGGAAAGGGCGGTGTGCACTGCATTGCCGAAGGGGTCGAAGATCGCTGCGATCTCGTCGGGAACGTCTTCAGGGATCGGCACGACGTTGTATTCCGGCAGGCAGACGAATTCGCCGAACGAGCCCGGCCGGTTGACGCCAACGCCGAGCGTGTTGCGGCAGAGATGGCCGCGACCGGCGCGGCAGTTGCGGCACTTGCCGCAGACGATATGCCCCTCGCCCGAGACGCGCTCGCCGACGTGGTATTTCGTCACCGCCGAGCCGACCTCGGCGATCTCGCCCATGAACTCGTGACCGACGACCATCGGCACCGGAATGGTCTTTTGGGCCCACTGGTCCCAGTTCCAGATGTGCACGTCGGTGCCACAGATCGCCGACTTCTTCACCTTGATCAAAACGTCGTTCGGTCCGACCTCCGGCACCGGCACGCGCTCCATCCACAGCCCGACCTCAGGCTTCGTCTTCACCAGCGCCTTCATCATGTTCGTCATCGATCGCCTCCAAAATCATCGCCGTTCAGGCGCCGCGCCTCTCTCGGGCGCACAAACCTTGCCGTCGCGCCTTTAACCGCAGCCCCTCATCCGCCCGGTGAGGGTGCCCCTCATCCGGCTGCCGCCACCTTCTCCCTGCTCGCGGGGAGAAGGACGATGCCGCAAACTTCGCGTCCCTCTTCAACCACCGACCAGAGATAAGTCCCCTCTCCCCGCCTGCGGGGAGAGGGCTAGGGTGAGGGGCCGAATTGCCCTCAGATCACGCCAAGCTCGCGGCCGACCTCTTCGAAGGCGGCAATCGCCCGGCGCACGTCGTTCTCGCTGTGGGCCGCCGACATCTGCGTGCGGATGCGCGCCTGCCCCTTCGGCACCACCGGGAAGGAGAAGCCGATGACATAGACGCCCTTCTTCAGCATGCGCGCCGCCATCTCCTGGGCGAGTGCCGCATCCCCAAGCATCACCGGGATGATCGGGTGCCCCTCGCCGGCAAGGGTGAAGCCGAGCTTCGACATCTCGGTGCGAAACAACGCCGCATTGGCATAGAGCCGCTGACGCAACGCATCGCCGTTGTCGATCAGGTCGAAGACTTTCAGCGAGGCTGCGGCAATCACCGGCGCCAGCGTGTTGGAGAAGAGATAGGGGCGCGAGCGCTGTCTAAGCCACTCGACCACCTCGGCCTTGCCAGAGGTGTAGCCGCCCGAGGCGCCGCCGAGCGCCTTGCCGAGCGTGCCGGTGATGATGTCGACCCGGCCTTCGACGCCACAATGTTCGGCCGAGCCGCGACCATGTTTGCCGACGAAGCCAACCGCATGGCTGTCATCGACCATGACCATGGCGCCGTATTTCTCGGCGAGATCGCACACGCCGCCGAGATTGGCGATGATGCCGTCCATCGAGAACACGCCATCGGTGGCGATCAGCTTGAAGCGACTGCCTTCGGCCTTCTTCAGCTCTTCTTCAAGTGCTGCCATGTCGTTGTTGGCATAGCGGAAGCGCTTGGCCTTGGAGAGGCGCACGCCGTCGATGATCGAGGCGTGGTTCAAGGCATCGGAGATGATCGCATCCTCTTCGCCCAGCAGCGTCTCGAACAGGCCGCCGTTGGCATCGAAGCAGGAGGAATAGAGGATCGTGTCTTCCAGGCCGAGGAACGACGAAATGCGCGCCTCCAGCTGCTTGTGCTCTTCCTGCGTGCCGCAGATGAAGCGCACCGACGCCATGCCATAGCCATAGCGGTCGAGCGCTTTTTTTCCAGCCTCGGCCAGCTCCGCGTTGTCGGCAAGGCCAAGATAGTTGTTGGCGCAGAAGTTCAGCACCCGCTCGCCCGAGGCAACCTCGATCTCGCCCGCTTGCTTCGAGGTAATCACCCGCTCCGACTTGTAGAGACCGGATGACTTCAGGCCATCGAGTTCAGAACGAAGGTGGGACAAAAAGGCTGAGGTCATGGCTGGCCGCTTTCACTGTGAAAAGGACGTTTCGTGTCAAACGAGTACCACGCCAGCTTTCCCGTTGCAGCAAATTCCAGCGGATCCAAAGCTCCGGGCGGCATTCCCTAGGCAAAACGACAGGGCATTGCATGGCGAGACGGTTTGCTCGACATTTTATGTCGTAGCCTTCGTCGTGCAAGACAGATTGCTACGGTTGCCGTTAGGCTTGAGTGCGCGGTCGGCGAGGCTGGAACCGTGTGTCCACTTGGGCACCATCTATCGCGCCGCGTCGGCGGCGCGATAGATGCAACGGACGAATGCCGCTCCAGACAGCGCTCCGGCGGGCAGCGTCACCCCTCCAGATATCCGTCGATGACAGCGAGAAACGCCTCGCCGTAGCGCTCGCGTTTGCTTTCGCCGATGCCGGGAATATCGAGCAGTTCGTCGAAGCCGCGCGGGCGCTCCTTGGCGAGCGCGATCAGCGTCGCGTCCGGGAAGACGAC
Source organism: Ensifer sp. GW823-FHT05D09 (assembly GCF_058795755.1). Lineage (NCBI taxonomy): Bacteria > Pseudomonadati > Pseudomonadota > Alphaproteobacteria > Hyphomicrobiales > Rhizobiaceae > Ensifer > Ensifer sp. GW823-FHT05D09. The sequence goes on from NZ_JBXAIA010000003.1 coordinate 453,804, forward strand.
ATAGGGCGGCACGTTCAGGTCCTTGGCGATGGTAAAGCGCTCGGCACGCAGCCGTTCGAACAGCTCGAGATCGGAGCCGGCAAGGTCGGCGCGTTCGCGCTGGCTGCCGGATTTTGCCTGCCGTGCCGCCTTGCCCGTCTGCGGGCGGTCCTTGCGAAACAGCACCTGGCGCTCGCGCTTGAACACGGCGCGCGCTTCCGGCTCCAGCTTGATCGCGCCGAAGGCCGTGTGGTCGACACTGACGAGACCGGCGGCCAGCAACTGTCGAAACACCGATTGCCAGGTCCGAGCCGGCAGATCCTTGCCGGCACCGAAAACCGGCATGTCGACATGGCCAAAACGCTCGGTCTTTTCGTTGACGGTCCCCATCAACACATCGACGACATGCCCGGTGCCAAAACGCTCGCCCGTACGGTAGACGGCGGCAAGCGCCTTGATCGCAGCCTCGGTTCCGTCCCAGGTTTCCACTGGCTTCAGGCAGGTGTCGCAATGGCCGCAGCGCCCGGGATGGGCCTCGCCGAAATGCGCGAGGATCGCCTGGCGGCGGCAGCCGGCCGTCTCGCAGATCGCCAAGAGCGCGTTGAGCTTGCCGCGCTCGATGCGTTTGATGTCGTCGGCCGCACCGCCCTCGTCGATCATCCGGCGGCGTTGCAAGACGTCGGCCATGCCATAGGCCATCCAGACTTCGGACGGCTGACCATCGCGGCCGGCGCGACCGGTCTCCTGGTAATAGGCCTCGATCGAACCCGGCAGATCGAGATGGGCGACATAGCGCACGTCGGGCTTGTCGATGCCCATGCCGAAAGCGACGGTCGCGACCAGGCAGAGACTTTCTTCCTTCAGGAACGCGTCCTGATGAGCGTCGCGCAGCGTCCTGTCCATGCCGGCATGGTAGGGGAGCGCGCGGATCCCCTGCCCGTTCAGCCACTCCGCCGTGTCCTCGACCTTGGCGCGCGACAGGCAGTAGACGATGCCGGAGGAACCGCGAAAGCGGCTGAGGAACCGCAACAACTGCTGGCGTGGCTGGTCGCGCTCGACGATTTCATAGGCGATGTTTGGACGGTCGAAGCTGGTGGTGAAGACTTCAGCACCCTGCAGCGACAACCGCTCGATAATGTCTTCGCGGGTGTGCGGATCGGCCGTCGCCGTCAGCGCGATGCGCGGCACGCCGGGATAACGCTCGGCAAGCAGGCCGAGCGTGCGGTATTCCGGCCGGAAATCATGGCCCCACTGTGAAACGCAATGCGCCTCGTCGATGGCGAAAAGCGCAATGCGAGCATTGCCGATGAGGTCGGCGAAACCGTCGGTCACAATGCGCTCGGGCGTGACGTAAAGCAGCTCAAGCGTGCCGTCGGCAATCTGCCGGCGCACCGCGACCGCCTCTTCGCGTGTCAGCGACGAATTGAGCGCGGCCGCATTGACGCCAAGCTGCTTCAACGCCTCCACCTGATCGCGCATCAGCGCGATCAGCGGCGAAACGACGATACCAAGGCCGGGACGGCAGAGAGCAGGAATCTGGAAGCAGAGCGATTTACCGGCGCCGGTCGGAAACAGAACGACGGCATCGCCACCGCCGGCAACATGCTCGACCACTTCCTGCTGCCGGCCGCGAAAGGCCGAATAGCCGTAGACGCGCTTGAGCACATCGAGCGGCGCTCGGCCGGCGTCGTCGAAGAGTTGGCTGGCAGCACTTCTGTCGTGCTGCGCACGTTCGACGAACTCCATTGCATCTCCTTCGGGGAATCACACACTGCCATCATCGCCAGATGCGATGGCAATGCCATAGGCGTCACCCTATTTGAAGACGCAAGGGGGATATCCGGTAGGATCGGCAGGCGTTTTCGGTCGGGGATTGGCGCTTTTGACAGCGCGGCCTTATTGATGCATCGGTACTTTAGGGAACCGATATAACCGGAAGGGCATCATGGCGAACATTCTGGCGGCAAGCGGCGGCGTCAAGCAAGTGATCTGCATCAACTGGGGTACGAAATACGGCGTTCCGTTTATAAACCGGCTCTATGCCATGGTGGCGCGCAACATCACCCCACCCTTCACCTTCACCTGTTTTACCGACAATCGCGACGGACTGCGCGGCGAAATTCTCTGCGAGGATCTGCCGCCGCTCGACATTGAGAACATGCCCACAAAGACGCCGGGCATCTGGCAGAAATCGCGACTGTGGGGACCTAATCTCGGCAATCTCAAGGGACCGGTCCTTTTTCTCGATCTCGACATCGTCGTTGTCGGATCGCTCGACTGTTTCTTCGAGATGGAGGGACCTGACGATGTTGTCCTGGCGAGAAACCAGACGACGCCTTTCGAGCGCCTCGGTCAAACCTCGGTTTTCCGCTTCCCTGTGGGCAAGCTCGTGCCGCTTCAGGAAAAGTTCAGGGCCAACCCACAGGCTATCGCGGACGAATATCGTTTCGAGCAGCGCTTCGTGACACGCAATGCGCCGGGTGGCGTGAAGCTCTATCCCAGACGCTGGGTGCTGCATTTTCGACGGGACTGTCGCCACGTCTTTCCTCTGAATTACTTCCTGGAACCGCGCCTGCCGGCCGATGCGCGCGTCGTGCTCTTCCCTCGCAACCTGCTGCCGCAACATGCGATCGACGGGCAATATGGCGAACGCGGCCGCGTGGACACGCCGCTTGGGCACATTCGCCGGCTGTTTACCGGCGACTACCGCGAAAAGAGCCCGATCAGCCACCTGCGCCACTACATCCACCCGGCGCGATGGGTGGCCGAACACTGGCGCGAATAATCGGGATCCTGCCCGGATCAGGATCGGACCGGATCTCGACCTCGCTGAACGGCTTTTCGGCGGTTACACCGACCTGCGCCGATATTACCGGGCCGCCGGCCCCTTCACCCGGCCCGAAAGCACGCCAAAACCTTCGATGATCGCTTCCTGGTTCTCAAGCCGGGTCACCTCGAACTGAACCTCCTGCAGAGTGCGCAGCAGTTGAGGCACGGCGTCAAGGTCTCCCTCCTCCGTTGCGTGCGCCAACTCCCGCTCCAGTTCGCGCTTTTGCCAATGCAGCGCCTTGGAGCGCTGGTGCAGCGCCAGCGCCTGCAAATAGCCTTCGCGCGCATCTTCTGGTGCGGCAGCGGCGGTCGCCGTCCAAAGCCGGGCATAGCGGATCTGCTGGTCGATCGCCGCGATCAGATGGGCAAAGCCTTCGGCGTCGAGCTGCTCCACCAACCCCTCGCGCGTCAGGCGCGGGCCGTTGGAGGCAGCGGCGTTGAGCACCGCCGCCCAGCAGCGCTGCAGATCGCGGTGATCGAACTCGATGGTCGAGATCTCGTCGTATTCGTCGAACAGCAGCTGCGGGTGATTGACGATGGTCAGCGCCAGCACGCTTTCGCGCAGCGACGGCACGGCCTGCTGGCCGCTGACCAGCGACGAGCGCGCCAACCGATCCGAAATCGCCGTCGGGCCTGACGTGTTCTGCTGGCGCCCGCCCTGCCCGCCGCGCTGGCCACCACCCTGTCGGCCGCCGCGCTCGAACTGCCGCCGCTCGCCGCCGCGGCCGGGGCTTGCCGCCTGCAGGAAGGCGTGCAGCCGGTCGCGCATGTCTTGGCCATAGTGACGCCGCACGCTCTCGTCGGCGATGACGGCGGTGACCTGCTTCAGCTTCGCTTCGAGCTCGGCGCGTTTTTCCGGCGTGTCGAACGAACCGCCCTGGATTTCACGCTGCCAGACCATCTCGGCAAGCGAACGGGCATTGGCCAGCACCTGATCGAACGGCGCCCGCCCCTCCTGACGCACGAGGTCATCCGGGTCCTTGCCGTCGGGCAGCATGGCAAACCGCACGGAGCGTCCGGGCTTCAGATGCGGCAGCGCCAGATCGACGCCGCGGTTGGCGGCGCGAATGCCGGCCCCGTCGCCATCGAAGCAGAGCACGGGCTGCGACGTCATCTTCCAGAGCAAATCGAGCTGGTTTTCGGTGAGCGCAGTTCCGAGCGGTGCGACGGCATTCTCGACGCCCGCCTGGTGCAGCGCGATCACGTCCATGTAGCCTTCGACCGCGATGATCGTCGCGGCACCATTTTCGTTGTGCCCGGCGTCGCCGGGGCGGCTGGCTCCGGACATCGCCCGTCGCGCCCGGGCAAAGTTGTAAAGCACGTTGCCCTTGTGGAAGAGCTCGGTCTCGTTGGAATTGAGATATTTCGCCGGCGCATCGGGCGACATGGCGCGGCCGCCGAACGCGATGACCTTTTCGCGCGACGACAGGATCGGAAACATGATGCGGTCGCGGAAACGGTCGTAGGAAACAGGCACGTCGGGGCCATGCACCACCAGGCCACAGGCTTCGATCTGCTCCTTGCCGATGCCCTTGCCAGCGAGAAATTCCTTCAGCGCATTGCGGCTGTCGGGCGCAAATCCCAGCCGGAAGGTCTCGATCGTGCGGCCCGTCAGCCCGCGCTCGCGCAGATAGGCGCGCGCCTTGGCGCCATTGGCCTGCTGCAGCTGATCCTCGAAGAATTGCGTCGCCAGCTCCATCACGTCGAGCAGGCTGGTGCGCTCTTTCTCGCGCCTCTCGGCCTGCGGGTCGGGCTGCGGCATGGCAACACCCGCCATGTCGGCGATCTGCTGCACAGCCTCCGGGAAGCTCAGGCCTTCGAGATCGGTGAGGAAACGGAAATGATCGCCGGTGACGCCGCAGCCGAAGCAATGGTAGCGGCCCTTGCGGTCCTCGCAATGGAAGCTCGGCGACTTCTCGCCATGGAACGGGCAGCAGGCCCAGTAGTCGCCGCGCGAGACATTGGTCTTGCGCCGATCCCAGCTGACGCGCTTGGCGATCACGTCCGAAATCGGCACGCGGTCGCGTATCTCGTCAAGAAAGGTCTGTGAAAAGCGCATGAATACCTCTGGTCGATCCTCCATATAAGCGGGCAGACCGCCGGACGCCACAGGGCACAATCGCCATGCCCGCAATTCACAGGCCATGACAACGGCAATTGTAAACCCGGCTTGCTGTGCGCCGCGATCAACACACGTTAAACGAGAATTTATTTCTACACGCAGGCCGTGTCTCGACCTTGACTCCGGTCCGGCCCGATAGGATGAATTCGCCTCCTGCCCTCGGATCCCGCATCATGGCCCTCTCCGTAGACGCACTTGCATCCAGCGCCGGCTTCTTCAACGCCGTGCTCAGCTATGCGCGCGGCATGGTCGCGATGTATGGCGCAAACCCGCGGCTGGCTTCGATCTTCGCCTCGCAGCAGCGCTGGCTGATGGCACAGTCGGGCCTCGCGCTCTACCACGAGCGCAACCCGCAGGATCCGGCAAGCGGTCTCTATTCCGGACGGTTCATCGACTATATCGTCACAAACGAGATCGCCAGCCGCAACACGGCCGCCTCGTTCACGCAGGAGATGGTCGCCTATCGCTTTGCTCGCCATATCGCCGATCGGCCGGACAAGCGAGCCCGGCCGCTGGAGCCGACCGAGGCAGCCCTCGACTACGTCTGGAAATGGCTGCACGCCCATTTGACGATTTTGGACGCGCTCGACGGCGGCACAAGGACGGTTACGCTCGAGCAGACCCCTCACCTGTTTGCCCGGCTGCAGCCGGCCATCGCCCACGCCCTCGTCGGCAACGACCGGGTGCGCCGGCCCGGGCCGACCTTCGATCTCTTCACCTGGGTCAATTCCGGCGGCGTCGTCATGGACGACCTCTTCTCGCGCATCACGGCGTTTGATCCGGAGGCGGGAAGCGCCGATATCGGCGCCGTCTCATCGAGCGATCTCAGCGAGCGCTTCATGATCTCGAAGACGCATCTGAAGCGCATCTTCGGCAAGGCGTCGGAACTTGGCAGCATGGGGTGGGATGGCCTGCCCGGGCGTGGCAGCGTCTGGCTGTCCAAGGGCTTCATCCGGGAATATTGGGATTATCAGGCGGAGAAATTCGCGCTGATCGACCAAGCCTATGCAAGGCTTGCCGGCACGATCAGTGCCGCAACGGCGCCCGCTGCAGGTGAGCGGGCGCTGTCGATTACTTCAGCAGGTCCTTGACCAGGCCCGAAGCCTTGGCGAAGTCCATCTGGCCGGGATAGCGCTCCTTGAGAGCGTTCATGCACTTGCCCATGTCGCGCAGGCCATGCGCACCGGTTTCCTGGATGACGGAGGCACAGAGTTCGCGAACCTTGTCTTCCGGCAGCTGCGCCGGCAGGAACTGGTTGATGATGACGATTTCCTGGCGCTCCTGCTCGGCAAGCTCCGGCCGGCCGCCCTGATCGTAGATCCGGGCCGATTCCTCGCGCTGCTTGATCATCTTGGCGAGGATCTGCAGGATCTCTTCATCGCCGACCGGATCCTTGCCGAGACCGCGGTTGGCGATATCACGATCTTTGATTGCAGCCTGGATCAGTCGCACGGTCGAGGTGCGCCGCGTATCCTTGGCCTTCAGGGCTTCTTTCAGTACCTCAGCGAACTGGTCGCGCATGTCTTTCTCCATGTCGAAGCCGGCCCGCGGTGCTCATGCCCGGAACCGGTTCGATGCGTCAATGTTGTCGTCGTCTTAAACCAGTGTGGCAGGTGCAATCAAACGGATTACACAACCGCTTGAATTATAAGGAATTTTATTTCCGGACAATTCACGGCGGCCGGTTGACCGGGCTTTGCGCTTTGGCTATTTTCCCGCACCTGCACGACATCGGCATGTGAGCACTTTTCGCGGGGATTCCGCGCGTCCATGCCTGAGCACATGAAATGGCGATCAGCCGCCGGGCTTTCAAGCCCCGCGCTCCACGCCACAACGGGATAGGAACGATGACCGCGACACCCGCATGGACCACTGAAAAACCCACCGCTCTGCTCGTTCTTGCCGATGGCACCGTCATCGAAGGCAAGGGCATCGGCGCAACCGGCAAGGTGCAGGCGGAAGTCTGCTTCAACACCGCACTGACCGGCTACCAGGAAATCCTGACGGACCCTTCCTATCTCAGCCAGATCGTCACCTTCACCTTTCCCCATATCGGCAACATTGGCGCCAATGACGAGGACATCGAAGACCTGACGCCGGCAGCACGCCACGGCGCGGTCGGCGTCATCTTCAAGGCCGACATCACCGAACCGTCGAACTACCGTTCCGTCAAACACCTCGATGCCTGGCTGAAGGCTCGCGGCATCATCGGCCTTTGCGGCATCGACACCCGGGCATTGACCGCCTGGATCCGCGAAAACGGCATGCCCAACGCCGTCATCGCCCACGACCCCTCCGGCGTCTTCGACATCGAGACGCTGAAGGCGGAAGCCAAGGCCTGGAGCGGTCTCGAAGGCCTCGACCTTGCCAAGGTCGCCACGTCAGGCCAGTCGTCGCAGTGGACCGAGAAGCCCTGGGTCTGGGACGAAGGCTATTCCACGCTCGGCGAGACCGAGGCCGCCTATCACGTCGTCGCACTCGACTACGGCGTCAAGCGCAACATCCTGCGCCTCTTCACCGGCCTCAATGCCCGCGTCACCGTGATGCCGGCAACGACGAGCGCCGAAGAAGTGCTTGCCCAGAAGCCGGACGGCATCTTCCTCTCGAACGGCCCGGGCGACCCGGCGGCAACCGGCAAGTATGCCGTGCCGGTCATCCAGGACCTGTTGAAGAGCGACATTCCGGTGTTCGGCATCTGCCTCGGCCATCAGATGCTGGCGTTAGCGCTCGGCGGCAAGACCGAAAAGATGCACCAGGGTCACCATGGCGCCAACCACCCGGTCAAGGATCACACGACGGGCAAGGTCGAAATCGTCTCGATGAACCACGGCTTCGCGGTCGATTCGAAGTCGCTGCCGGAAGGCGTTGAAGAGACTCACATTTCGCTGTTCGACGGCACCAATTGCGGCCTGCGCGTCGCCGGCAAGCCGGTGTTCTCGGTGCAGCATCACCCGGAAGCCTCGCCGGGCCCGCAGGACAGCCACTATCTTTTCCGCCGGTTCATGAACCTCGTGCGCGAGAAGAAGGGCGAACCGGCGCTGGCCGAGCGCTAAACGCGCGACCGAGACAAGCTTTGAAGGCCCGCCACGCGCGGGCCTTTTTCATGATGGCGAGCCGTTGGCATGCCGAAAAAGCGTGAAGCTCGTTCAGTCCACCCTCATTCCGGCCTTGTGCCGGCCGCAACCGGGCTAATTGTGTCGGCCGTCTCAGGGTCTGTCTCGAACGGGACTTTTCGAGTAGGCGCCTTCACTGCCGCCCAACCTCACCCTTGCGGCACATGCGCGACAATAAAGTCGACCACGGCGCGCACAGATGGCAACTGCCCACGCCGGTGCGGCATCAACAGCGTCGTCGTCACGCTGCCCGCTTCCCAGTCCGCAAGCACGCGCACCAGCCTGCCCGCCTCGATTTCCGCCCGGCAGATCTTGCGCGGCAGCGCGGTGATGCCGAGACCTGACACGGCGGCCGACAGCAGCACATCGGATTCGTCGGCCACGAAGCGCGGCATGGGGCGAACCCGGACGACCACGCCTGCTTCGTTGCGCATCGTCCATCCCTCCGAGGTCAACGATACCAGGAGGCCGTCGTGACGGGAAAGGTCGCTGGGGTCGCGCGGGTGTCCGCGATTTTCCAGATAGGCCGGTGACGCCACCAAGAGGATCGCATCCGTCGCCACCCGCCGCTGCACCATGCCGGAATCGGGTAACGGCGCGAAGTGATCGCGCACGGCGATGTCGAACCCCTCCTGCACGACATCGACGAAGCGGTCGGTCGCGTGCAGCATCACCCGCATCTTGGGGTATGCGAGCGCCAGCGGCGGCAGGAGGTCCGCCAGCATCATCTGCGCCGTCGGCACCGAAGCGGTGATCCTGACCGTTCCGCTCGGCTCGGCAAGCCGCCCCTTGACGACGGCTTCGGCGGCTTCCGCCTCGATCAGCATCGCCGCGGCATGGCGATAGAAATCCTCGCCGATCTCCGTCACGGTAAAGCGACGCGACGTGCGGTTGATCAGCCGGACGCCAAGCGTCTTTTCCAGTTCGGCCACGCGCTTGCTGAGCGTCGATTTCGGCACATTCAGCGCCCGTGCCGCCGGCGCGAACCCCTTGTGGTCGACCACATGGGCAAAGACGATGAAGTCGTTGAGATTGAGCATTGCAGGCTCCGCTGTCTACAAACGTGGACGATACATCCACATTCGCGGAGCTTCCGCAATATCGTCCACGAATCTATCTCTTTCTCATCGAAACCGAAAATCGAAGGAAGAAAAGATGGGTATCTATCAGAACAAGAAAGCAGTCGTCATCGGCGGCACGCACGGCATGGGCCTGGCGACGGTCGAGCGCCTCGTCGACGGCGGCGCCGAGGTGCTTTTGACCGGCAACAACGAGGCCAACCTCGCCCGGATCCAGGAGCGCTTCGGCTCACGCGTCCATGCGGTCAAATCCGATATCTCCGATCTTGGCGCAATCGCCGTGCTCGGGGCGACTGTCGGGCAGAAGCTGGGCTCGATCGACCTTTTGCACGTCAACGCCGGTACATCACTGCTCGAGCCCTTCGATCAGGTAACGGAGGCCTCCTATGATCGCCAGTTCACCATCAACACCAAGGGCGCCTTCTTTACCGTCCAGCGGCTGACGCCGCTGATCCGCGACGGCGGCTCGATCGTCTTCACCTCGTCTGTCGCCGATGTCGGCGGCCATCCGGGCATGGCGGTCTACAGCGGCAGCAAGGCGGCGCTGATCTCGTTTGCCTCGGTCTTTGCCGCCGAACTGCTGCCGCGCGGCATAAGGGTGAATTCGGTCAGCCCCGGCTTCATCGATACGCCCACCAAGGGCGTGTCTGGCATCACCGACGCCGAGCGCGCCGAGTTCAAGGCATTGGGCGATGCGATCACGCCGATGGGCCGCAACGGCACAGCCGATGAAGTGGCTCGCGCGGTGCTGTTCCTTGCCTTCGACGCAACGTTCACCACCGGAGCAAGACTGACCGTCGATGGCGGCCTCGGCCAGCAACTCTCATCTGCGGCCTGAAACGCGCGGAAACGGAAAACAAGATGTTGAAGACCATCTCCATCATCGGCCTCGGCGCGATGGGCACGGCGCTTGCCAATGCCCTCATCGACGCCGGCAACCGGACGACCGTCTGGAACCGCACGGCAGCGCGAGCTGACGCTCTCGTTGCCCGCGGCGCCCACCGGGCCGAAACGGTCGGTGAGGCCATCGCAGCAAGCGATCTGATCGTCCTTTGCCTCACGGACTACGTCGCCGTCGAAGCCACGCTTGCCGAGGTCGCCCCCATGCTTGCCGGCAAGACCGTCATCAACCTCACCAATGGTCGTCCGGACGAAGTCCGGGCGGTCGCCACCCGACTAGGCGGACACGGCGCGCGCTATCTCGATGGCGGCATCATGGCGACGCCACCGATGATCGGGACGCCGGACGCCTTCATCCTCTATAGCGGCAGCAGCGATGCCTTCGAGACGGCACAGGAACAACTGGCTGCCTTCGGCCAGAGCCACTATCTCGGCGAAGACCCCATCCTTGCCGCGGTCAGCGACCTCGCTCTGCTGTCGGCGATGTACGGCCTCTTCGGCGGCTATCTGCACGCAACAGCGCTTGCCGGTAGCGTCGGCTTTACGGCAAGGCAGTTCCTGCCGCTGGTAGAGCCCTGGCTTGCCGCGATGATGACGGCGCTGCCCGACTATGCCGAGCGGATCGACAGCGGCGATCATGCCCGCGACGTCATGTCGAACCTCGCGATGCAATCGGTGGCAATCAGCAACATTGTCGCGACGAGCCGCAGCCAGGGTATCGATCCGGCATTCATGGAGCCGATCGAAAGGCTGGCGCAAAAGCGTCTTGCAGGCGGCTTCGGCAGCGACGAGATCTCCGGCATCATCGAGGCGATGAGAGGAAAAGAGGACGCTGGCCTCAGCCGGTAGCAAGGCACGGGCAAAAGTCCGCTTGGCCGATCACCGACAGACCGGCTCGGACAAACGGCGCAGCAAGGGCCCGCGGTCGAAACGCCGCGGCGCCCTTGCTTGCAGTTGACCCGCTGCAGCCCTTCGCGCATCCTCCCTGCAACTGGAGGTGACGATGATTACAGGTTCACAGTGCCGCGCCGCACGGGCGCTGATCGAGATTTCGCGCGAAATGCTGGCGAGCTTTTCAGGCGTCAACGAAGATACGATCCTGAAGTTCGAGCGCAAGCTGGAGACGCCCGCCGACACGGTGGTCCAGTCGCTAACCCATGCGCTCGAAAATGCTGGCGCCATGTTCCTGCCGGAAGGTGAGCGTGGCATTGGCGTCTGCCTGAAGTTCACCCGCTCCGAGGCCCGCCGCCTTTCCATCCTCGAAAGCGAAGGCGGTGTCGTTGGCGACGACGAAGTTCCGGGCGCGTAGAGCAAGTTCCGATTCAAAACTGATTTCAACGCCTTAACCGGTCGACCTGAATCAGTTTGCCCGTGTCTTGAATCCTTTTACCAACAAAAAAGCCCGCCGTCGCCGGCGGGCTTTTTCTATGTATTGCAGTGCCTCAAACTTACTTGCAGGCTGCGCAGAAACGCTGGATGCGGCGGCAGGCTTCCTCGAGCTGCGTTTCCGACGTCGCGTAGGAAATACGGAAGTTCGGGCCGAGGCCAAAAGCCGAGCCGTGCACGACGGCAACGCCTTCGGATTCGAGCAGCTCGGAGACGAAGTCTTCGTCTGTCTCGATCACCTTGCCCGAAGGCGCGGTCTTGCCGATCAGGCCGGCGCAGGACGGATAGACGTAGAAGGCGCCTTCCGGCGTCGGGCACGCGATGCCCTTGGCCTGGTTCAGCATCGACACCACGAGATCGCGACGACCTTCGAAGATCCTCTTGTTCTCGGGGATGAAGTCCTGCGTGCCGTTCAGCGCCTCGACGGCGGCCCACTGCGCGATAGAGGTCGCACCCGAAGTCTGCTGGCCCTGGATCATGTCCATGGCCTTGATGAGCTGAAGCGGGCCGGCGGCGTAGCCGATGCGCCAGCCGGTCATGGCATAGGCCTTGGAGACGCCGTTCATCGTCAGCGTGCGGTCATAGAGGCCGGGCTCGACTTCGACCGGGGTTGCGAACTTGAAGTCGCCGTAGGTCAGGTGCTCGTACATGTCGTCGGTCAGCACCCAGACATGCGGATGCTTCATCAACACGTCGGTCAGCGCCTTCAGTTCGGCATGGCTGTAGGCAGCGCCCGACGGGTTGGACGGCGAATTGAAGATGAACCACTTGGTCTTCGGCGTGATCGCCTTGTCGAGATCAGCCGGCTGGAGCTTGAAGTTGTTTTCCTGCGTCGTCGCAACGGTCACCGGCGTGCCGCCGCACAGCGCCACCATCTCCGGGTAGGAAACCCAGTAAGGTGCCGGGATGACGACTTCATCGCCAGCGTTGAGCGTCGCCATGAAGGCGTTGAAAAGAATCTGCTTTCCGCCGGTGCCGACGATCGTCTGGGCGGCGGTGTAGTCGAGGTTGTTCTCGCGCTTGAACTTCTTGGCGATCGCCTCGCGCAATTCCGGAATGCCCGAAACCGGCGTGTACTTCGTCTCGCCGCGGTTGATCGCGTCGATCGCCGCCTTCTTGATATTGTCAGGCGTATCGAAATCCGGCTCCCCTGCACCAAGGCCGATCACGTCGCGTCCCTTCGCTTTCAGCTCGCGGGCTTTCTGCGAAACGGCGATGGTGGCGGAAGGCTTTACACGGGAAAGAGCATCGGCAAGGAAGGCCATGATGAAAGGTCCTGATCGTTTCGAGACGCGGTGAGCGCTACGGAACGAAAAAGCCAGGCTCCATAGCGGTTAGGTCTATGTCGAAAGACGCCCGGTCTTGCAAGCGCCAGAGCCTGAAAAACCGCGCGAATGCGGGCAAAATGCGTCACCATGACAAAGTTTCATGAGTGTCATCAGGATTGTCGATGACCTGGACGGCGCACCACGAACCGCACACCCTACTCGTAGATCGCCGCTGCATGGAACATTCGAGCGACATCTCGCCAGGTCAAGGACACCGCTTCCTGTTTTCCCTGGCTCTGCTCGTAGTTCCCCATATCGTTGACCCACGCCTCCAGCGCTTCGAGAAAATCGTCCAGGTTAACGTTCTCCCAGCTCTCCGAGCCGTCACGCAGGCTTAGCCGCAACGCGCTGATGAAGTCGCAAAACTCCTGACGAGTCGTAATCTCACTGTAGTCGACGTCACTCATCTTTCACCTCACACGTATGACACTCTTCGGCAAGGACCGAAGGCAGCTGGCATTTTCAGTCGTCAACCGAGCATTGCCAAAGCGGAATTATGGCCGCTGGTTGAGAGACCACGAAACGTATCAGCCAGAAACGGTTCTTGATTGCGATTTATTCAAAAAAATCAGCGGAATTCTGCAATTTTAAGAATGCCATAATTTGGCCACGACAACTGTCGCGGTCCGCCGCAATTCCGTCCCGCAACAGCCGGTTTCCGGGCCTTTCCTCGCATGATCCGAACGCATGGCATCACGGGGGTATGCAATGTTTCTCGACGACGAAATCGCTGAATCACGAACACGACAAAACGAAGCACGCTGGGGCATGTATCTGGCGCTGGCAGCGCTTGCCGCCTGCATCGTGATGTTCCTCGGCCTGATGACCCAGGCCTCCGCCCAGACGGCTAATCCGCAGCCGCAGCAGATGGCCGGCTATGTCAGGCCTAACGACATGGGCACCGGCGCACTGCTCTTCCCATCGAAGGAGCCGGGCTATTTCGTCGAGGCGCCGCGCCTGGCGACCGACGTTCAGATCGACGTCAACGGCCCGATCATGCGCACCCGCGTGACGCAGCGGTTCGAAAACCCGAGCAAGGGCTGGGTCGAAGGCACCTATGTTTTCCCGCTTCCCGATGATTCCGCTGTCGACACCTTGAAGATGCAGATCGGCGACCGTTTCATCGAAGGCCAGATCAAGCCGCGCCAGGCCGCCAAGGAAATTTACGAACAGGCCAAGGCAGAGGGCAAGAAGGCCGCACTCCTCGAACAGCAGCGCCCAAACCTCTTCACCAACCAGGTCGCCAATATCGGGCCCGGTGAAACGGTGGTCGTACAGATCGAATATCAAAGCGGCGTGCACCAGTCGAACGACGCCTTTACCTTCCGTTTCCCGATGGTGGTGGCGCCGCGCTACAATCCGCAGCCGATCGTCCAGACCGTCGATCTCGACAGCCGCTCCGGCTATGCCGTCAGCGATCCGGTTCCCGATCGCCAGAAGATCGAGCCGCCGGTGCTCGACCCGCGCGAAAACGCCAAGATCAACCCGGTGACGCTGACGGTCAACCTCAAGGCCGGCTTCCCGATCGGCGAGGTGATCTCGGCCTTTCATGAGATCGATACGGTCACGATCGATCAGTTGACCCGCCGGATCACGCTGAAAGCCGGCAGCGTCCCGGCCGACCGGGACTTCGAACTGAGCTGGAAGGCGGTCGAAGGCAAGAGCCCCTATGCCGGCCTCTTCCGTGAGACCGTGGGTGGCAAGACCTATCTGCTGTCCTTCGTCACCCCTCCGGTCACAGCGACCGAGGCCGATAAGCCGGTCAAGCGCGAAGTGGTCTTCGTCATCGACAATTCCGGCTCGATGGCCGGCCCGTCGATGGAACAGGCGAAGGAAAGCCTGGCGCTGGCGATCTCACGGCTGAAACCGGAGGACCGTTTCAACGTCATCCGCTTCGACGACACGATGACCGTGCATTTCCCTGATCTGGTCGAAGCGACGCCCGACAAGCGCGAGAATGCCATCGCCTTCGTGCGCGGCCTGACGGCCGATGGCGGCACCGAAATGCTGCCGGCGCTGGAAGCGGCCCTGCGCACGCAGGGACCGGTCGCACCGGGGGCACTTCGCCAGGTGGTGTTCCTCACCGACGGCGCCATCGGCAACGAAGGCCAGCTGTTCCAGGAAATCCAGAGCAACCGCGGCGACGCCCGCGTCTTCACCGTCGGCATCGGTTCGGCCCCCAACAGCCACTTCATGACCAAGGCCGCCGAGTACGGTCGCGGCACCTTCACGCTGATCGGTTCGGAGAGCCAGGTGGCAGCCCGCATGGGCGAGCTTTTCACCAAGCTCGAAAGCCCCGTCATGACCGACATCTCCGCGACCTTCGAAGGTGCGGCCACAGGCGACATCACGCCCAACCCGATGCCCGATCTCTATCGCGGCGAACCGGTCGTGCTGACGGCCGAACTCGCAGGGACTGCACCGGAAGGCACGATCCGCATTGTCGGCAAGGCCGGCGACCAGCCCTTCCGTGTCGAGATGGATATCGCCAAGGCCGCAACCGGCGAAGGCATCGCCAAGCTCTGGGCCCGCCGCAAGATCGATGATCTCGAGGCAAGCGCCTCTGCCATCGCCGATCCAGCATCGCTCGACAGTCAGATCGAAACCGTGGCCCTTGCCCACCATCTGGTCTCGCGCGTCACCAGCCTCGTCGCCGTCGATGCGACGCCGTCGCGGCCCGCCGGTGCAGACCTGACGAAAACCGACGTGCCGCTCAACCTTCCGGCCGGCTGGGACTTCGGCAAGGTTTTTGGTGAGAAACCCGATCCAAACGGGACAGTCGACGAACGTGAGGCTTCGGCCGAAAGTCAGACGAAGCTGGCGATGGTGACCGCCGACCGAATGCTGGCGGCGCCGACCGCGCGCGCGGCCGGCCTGATTGCCGAGGCCAACAACCAGGTGAACCTGCCGCAGACGGCGACCGAGGCAGACAAGCAGATCCTCATCGGCCTGATGCTGCTCGCCTTTGCGCTTGTTGCCGGCAGCACCTTCGTCTTCTGGCGCGGCCAGATCGCCGCCCTCGTCATCGCAGGGGTTCGACGCCATGGCCGCTGACGACGACCTGCCCGGGCCACGCCCGGGCTTCCTCGCGCGTCTCTCGGCGATCGAGACCATCGTCGTCGCGATCATTGCCCTGATCGCCCTTGCCGGCCTGATGCTGGTCGGCAAGGGGTTTTACATGAAGGCCAAGGCCGAAGTTTCCCAGGTGCTGTTGAAGAAGAGTTTCGAGGCACAGTTGCACGGCGAGGCCGACGGCAAGCCCTGGCCCTGGGCCGATTTCGAAACCACCGCCGAAATCACGGCGCCGCGCATCAACCGTTCGGCGATCGTGCTGAAGGGAGCAAGCGGCCAGGCGCTTGCCTTCGGGCCTGCCTGGCTTGCCAACACTCCCCTTCCCGGCGACGAAGGCACCTCCGTTATCGCCGCCCACCGAGACACACATTTCCGCTGGCTGAAGGACGTATCCCCAGGCGATCTCCTGGTGCTGACCCGCAAGGACGGGCGGCGCTTTCTGTTTCGTGCCGGCGAGGGCCGGGTCGCGCGTTGGGACCAAAGCGGCATCAATTCTGCCGCCAGCGGCCACAAACTGGCGCTTGCCACCTGCTTCCCCTTCGATGCGATCGAGCCCGGACCGATGCGCTACATCGTGACCGCCGAACTGGTGGGCGAGCAGCATCCGGTGCCGCTGACCACAGGCTCGATCTCGAAATAAAGCCTTTTTGATCCGATGTGACTTGAACCAAGCGGACGACCGCTCCAGCTTGCCATGCAACGGCATGGCAAGATCGGAGATATCGAATGCGGCAAGCGCAGGCATCCAGGCTGAAAACGGCCCCGATGAAACGGACGGTTCTGCCACTGCTGGCTGGCCTGGCTTTCTTTGCCCCTCCATTTGCCGCCGGCGCGCAGGAAACACGCGAATTCCCCTCTCAGCACGGTGACGTGCTGGTCGAGACGCTGGCCGCCGGGCTCGAACACCCCTGGTCGGTCGAAGTCCTGCCGGATGGCGGCTACATCGTCAGCGAGCGTGCCGGCCGGCTGCGCATCATCCGCGACGGCAAGGCCTCGGCACCGCTGACGGGCGTGCCTGAAGTGGCAGAACAGGGTCAGGGCGGCCTGCTCGACATTGCGCTCGCCCCCGACTTTGCCACCAGCCGCACGCTCTACCTGACGCTTGCGGCCAATGGCGACGGCGGCTTTGGCACGGCGCTGGTAAGGGCGACATTGGCGGTTGATGACAAGAGCCTGACCGATATCAAGGAACTCTTCCGAATGAACAGGCTGACCCGCAAGGGCCAGCATTTCGGCTCACGCATCGCGTTCGCGCCTGATGGCAGCCTGTTCTTCGGCATCGGTGACCGCGGCGATCGAGACCGCGCCCAGGATCTGCACGATCATGCCGGCGCCATCCTGCACATCAACCCGGATGGCAGCATTCCCGCCGCCAACCCCTATCGCGGCGGCACCGAGGGCCTACCGGAAATCTGGTCGAAGGGGCATCGCAATCCCCAAGGGATCGCCACCGATCCGAAGGACGGCACGCTTCTGACCGTCGAACACGGCGCGCGCGGCGGCGACGAGATCAACAACCCGCAGCCCGGGCACAACTACGGCTGGCCAGTGATCACCTACGGCAAGGACTATTCCGGTGCCGAGATCGGCGAAGGCACGGCAAAGGACGGCTTCGACCAGCCGCTCTACTATTGGGACCCCTCGATTGCGCCGGGCGCGCTTGCGGTCTACCGCGGCAAGATGTTTCCGGAGTGGGACGGCAGCCTGCTGGTCGCAGCGTTGAAGTATCAGCTGCTCGCCCGGCTGGAACGGGACGACACCGGCGCAGTCATCGCCGAAGAGCGGCTGTTCGACGGCGAGTTCGGCCGCATCCGCGATGTCATCGTGGCGCCTGATGGCGCGCTGCTGATGGTCACCGACGAAGAGGATGGCGCGCTGCTCAGGGTCTCCAAGGCGCCGACGCAGTAAGAGCCTCGACCTCACAGGCCGGCGCGAACATTTTTGCGGAACATGAACTTCAGGCCGGACCAGACCGCGTCGACGGCACAGACCTTGGTATCGACAAGCCCGAGCGGCAGGAAGATCTCACGCAAGACGTCCTCCGTCAGCGTCGTCGGTACCTTCGACGCACGCTTCGGCCACGAGATCCACATCATGCCGTCAGGCTTCAGACTTGCGGAAAGACGCATCGCCGAGGCCTCCAAATCTGCCCTCTCCACGGCGAAGACGTGTATGTAGTCGTGCCTGCGTAAGGCCGGGCCGTCGATGGCGGTGTCGCAGATGGCGAACCCGGGAAAGCCGGCGATGTCGTTGAGGTTATCGGGAACGCAAAGCAACAACGCCGACTGGCCGTCCCTTAAGCCCAGCTTGCCGACAAGCGGTGTTCCGGAATAGCCGCTGTCGCCCATTTCCCCCTCCCCGTCATCGCGGGCGTTTCCGGCATCTCGCGCAGCCCGGTCAGCAACGATGAGCCTTGCCCGGAAAAATCGCAACTGATAGACGGCGATGCATCTGAGGAGATGCAATCATGACCCGCGTTCAGGCCAATCTGTTCCTGCTGTTTTCCGGTGCCATCTGGGGTGCCGGTTTCGTCGCCCAATCGACGGCGATGCAGGCGATCGGCCCGCTCTGGTTCATCACATTGCGTTTTGCGATCGCAACGCTGGTCGCGCTACCGCTTGCCATCGTCGAAACCCGGCGGGCACCGCAGCCTTTGACCGGCACGACAGTGCGCAATTTCGCGTTTGTCGGACTTGCGCTTTTCGCCGGCGCAGTCACCCAGCAATATGGGCTGCTGACCACCAGCGTCACCAATTCCGGTTTTCTGACCGGCCTTTATGTCGTTTTCGTTCCGGTGCTGACGGTGATCTTCCTCCGCCGCAAGCCGCACTGGATCATCTGGCCCGGCGCACTGATGGCGCTGTTCGGCATCTTCCTGCTGAGCGGCGGGGCGCTGTCGAGCCTGACCGGCGGTGACTATCTGACCATTGTGTGCGCGCTCTTCTGGGCACTGCAGATGATGCTGGTCGGCATTTTCGCAGCCGGCAGCGGCCGACCGATGATGCTATCCCTGACGCAGTTCGCCGTCGTGGCCGTGCTGTCCTGTGCCGTCGCTTTGGCAAGTGAACCCTTGAGCATGGAGGCGATCAAGGGCGCGCTGCCGGAAATACTCTATGCCGGTATCTTCTCCAGCGGTGTCGCCTTCATCTGCCAGGTCGTCGGCCAGCGCTATACCACGGCACCGCAGGCAGCGATCTTCCTGTCGAGCGAGGCGCTGTTTGCAGCCTTGTTCGGCGTGCTTTTGCTTGGAGAAATCATCACGCCCATCGGCTATGTCGGCTGCGCCATCATTTTTGCGGCAATGCTGGTGGTCGAACTCGTGCCGGAGCTGACAAGGAACCGGCGCGCGCAGGCTCCCGCCTAAGGCGAGACACGCCCTGGTCGGGAGATAGGCAGAACTATAACCGTTGAATTTGACGGGTACTGAACTGCTGCGTTACTTGTTGCTGCTCCCACCTAGAAAGCTGTTGCTTGACTTTGAAGGGCTTCCGCGCGCCGCAGAATTTTTCCATTATTACTTGCATGTTTTCTGCAGAGAAGACTGAAGACGCGAGTCGGGGCAGCGCGACAGCAAGAAGCTTCAAACATATCAGTCAGTTGCGAATTTATGCTGCGCACAGCGCGCCGATGGCGGTCACGACTCTTGCGGCAAAATTGGGCGCAAACCACTCAACTTCTCGATACATTCGTTCAAAAAGCTGTGATTTCAACAGCTTGCGATGCACCCTAGATATCACCTGAAAAAACCGCAACTGATCGATTTTTGAGCAATGGCAAGACGCAATACCACTTCTAAAAAGTTTTGCTTGCCAATTCAAAATAAACCCATCAATCTTACTCTGTTCGGGCAATCTACGAGCACGGGAAGATCTTGAAATAAAAGCGGGCCGGAGACGCAAAAACTCCGGGTGGCCAGACTGGGGGGACGCTTTTTGCAACCTTTCCGATGGCTGGCTGCGGTAACAGGAACCTTTCCTCAAATATCGAGAACTGCCTGCCCAACGCCCAACCGGGCAAACTGCAATGCTACCCGTCCGTCAAACGGGTGGAGAGAAAAGGACCTGACGCATGGCCGAAACTGGCACTGTAAAATTCTTCAACACCGACAAGGGCTTTGGTTTCATCAAGCCTGACAACGGTGGTGCGGATATCTTCGTACACATCTCTGCTGTCCAGGCTTCCGGCCTGAACGGCCTGTCGGAAAATCAGAAGGTAAGCTTCGACACCGAACCGGATCGCCGCGGCAAAGGCCCGAAGGCGGTCAACCTGCAGGTCTCCGGCTAACACCGGATACTGCTGAAAGATTCAAGTTGAAGCCCGGCAGCGATGCCGGGTTTTTTTTGTTCAGGCCCCGTTCAGTTTGGCGCGGTTAACCTTCTTTCATCATGAAGGCCGGAACCACTCCGGTCCATGCACAGGATTGAAGCCATGAACAAGTTCATCAAAGCGACGGTTCTCTCGGTCATCGCCGCCGCCTCGGTTCTCCCGACCCTCAGCACGGCTGAGGCTGGTGATTGGAACCGCCACCGGCACCATGACAACGGTGACGCCGTTGCACTCGGCGCACTTGGTCTGGCGACCGGCGTGATCATCGGTGGCGCGATCGCCTCGCAGCCACGCTACAGCGAACGCGTCTACGTCGACCCGGAACCCGATTACTATGAGCCGCGCCCGGTCTACCGTCCGCGCCCCGTCTATCGCCCGCGTCCCGTGGTCGTCGACAACTACGGCGGCGGTTACGGCTCGCTCGAGCCCTGGACCCCGTCCTGGTACCGTTACTGCTCGCAGCGTTACCGCTCGTTCAACCCTGACAACGGCACCTTCCGTGGCTACGACGGCCGCAGCTACTTCTGCAACGCTGGCTGATCGAACAGCCCGCTAAGCGGACAAATAAGAAAGCGCATGCCTTTCCCGGGCATGCGCTTTTTTCATTGCTGCCGGTCGATATCCTCGAAACAGGATCGCCGCCTTACTGCATAATTTACAGTGTTACAGCGCCGCGCGCCGTATTTGGCGCGCGGCGCTGTAAGGGGTCAGAGACCACGCAGATAGGGGTTGGTACGCCGCTCCTCGCCGATCTGGCCGCCGGGACCGTGCCCGCAGATGAAGCCGACGTGATCGCCAAGCGGCAGGATCTTGTCGCGGATCGAATCAAGCAGTTGCTGGTGATTGCCGCCGGGAAGATCGGTGCGGCCGATCGAACCGTGGAACAGCACGTCGCCGACATGAGCGAAGCCCTGCGCCCGATTGAAATAGACCACATGGCCAGGCGCATGGCCGGGGCAATGCAGCACCTCGAACACATGGTTGCCGAAAGAGACGGTATCGCCGTCCTCCAGCCACTGGTCGGGCACCACGTTTTCGACCTTCATCGCCAGACCGAATTTCTCGGCCTGCTCTTCCAGCCGCGACAGGAGCGGCAGATCGTCCTTGTGCGGACCGATGATCGAAAGCCCGAGCGCTTCCTTCAACTCCTTGGCGCCGCCGGCATGGTCAATATGGCCGTGTGTCAGCCAGATCGCCTTGAGCGCGATGCCGTTCTCCTTGATCGTCTGCAGGATCACGTCGACGTCGCCGCCAGGATCGACGATCACGCCTTCCTTGGTTTCTGCGTCGAAAAGAACCGTGCAGTTCTGCTGGAAATGGGTAACCGGGATGATGCCCGCCTGTAGCATGCCGTCAGCGCCTCGCTCAGATGTCGTTGCCACACCTATAGCGCCAAACGACAGAAGGCACAGTGCCCTTTAACGTAGGCTGGCAATTTCCGCTGAAGGGGATTGGGGTGTGGGCAGTTGGACGGTGGTGAGCAGCAAGGCTGCAACGAACACCTCGGCGGCAACGACGATCGCCACCACCGGGCGCAATCCGTTGACGGCGGGGTTTACCGGATTAACAGCTGAATTCGACATCGAACCTCCCTCTCCTGCCTCCGCTCATGGTCTTTTCGCGGGGCATATCGCTGATCATTTCCCTCGGGCACCCGCCCGACATGGACAGGAGAACACTTCGATCGCGAAACGGTTCCCTGCATCGAACGCCGGGTCGACCGTTGCAGCTTGAGTATGTCGCACCTTCACATTTCGTGACGTTCCCCAGGGAACATCCCCACCATCGCCGCGTTTGCCCCTCAGCCATAACGAAGGAGCATGATGATGAAGAACCTTACCCGCCCCCTGTTGCGAACTGCCGCGGCTGCGGGTTTCGTACTCGTAGCCGGCTCGGCCGCCTTCGCGGCCATGACCGCCACCACCGTCACCGACCTCAACGTCCGCGCTGGCCCCGGCCCGCAATATCCGACCGTTGGCTTGGCCACACGCGGCAGCACGGCCGTGCTTGACGGCTGCATCGAAGGCAGCAAGTGGTGCCGTATCGACGTCAACGGCCTTCGCGGCTGGGTTTATGCCCAGTATCTGACAACCGATCTCGGCGGATCGGCCGTCGTCGTTCAGGATCGGCGCTCCGATCTTGCCGTGCCCGTGGTGACCTATGAGGTGCAGGCAGGCGACCCGCCGATGCCCGCGCCCGGGGATGAGTTGCTTGGCCCTGTCGAAGACGTCGAACCGATCGTGCCACCGGACACCGTGCGCACCTATATCACCACCAATCCGGGCGATACCGTCTATCTCGACGGAGAAGTCGTGGTGGGCGCCGAGCTTCCGCAAGCTGTCGAAGTGCGCCGCGTGCCCGACTACACCTACGATTATGCCAGCATCAACGGCCAGCCGGTTCTGGTCGAGCCGGCGACGCGCCGTATCGTTTACGTCTATCGATAAGCAAGACGCGCCCTGGGTGGGCAATCACAATCAACTCCAGCGGCCCGCGCCGCTGGAGTTTTCGTTTGCACCGCAGCGAATCACCCGGATCTATAGCTGCGGTTGCCCGCGCCTCTACTCAAACCCTGTAGTAATTCTGTCACTTTTCGCGTGGAAGAACGCGAAATGCGCCATTTTCCGCGTGAAATCGCAACATTTTGGCGAGCAAAGCCTCCCCTGAAGACACCCGTGACTTCCCTAAATTGACAAGACTCAAGATTCGGCTTCAACCTGTCCTTGCCGGATCATCGGCATATGGCGGCTCGTCTTCGACGGGCCTCGATACGGAGGGATCAATGGAAGCATTAATGCCAATCATTACCCAATTGATCGCGGGGGCGGCCGGCGGAAACGCGGCCAGCGCAGTGTTGAAGCAAGGGGCATTCAGTGTCGTCGCACGCACGATCGTCGGCGCCATCGGCGGCCTCGGTGGGGGATTCCTGATCCAGATGCTCGGCGGCGAAGCGGCCGCGACCGGTCTTGCGATGCAGGCGCTTGGCAGCCTCGTCGGCGGCGGCGTGCTCAGCGGCATTGTCGGTCAGTTCCTCGGCAAACAAGCCTGACGCCTTCCGAACGATATCCGTAGCAAGACAAAAGGCGGCCAAGGGCCGCCTTTTCTGCACTTAAAGCGCGTCGCGATGGTTCAGATTCGCTTGGCTCGCTTTAAGTTCTTGTTTTTGCGCATGTCGTTATCGCAAAACCGCGGCACACTTTTGCGCGACATGCATTAGGTTATGACCGGTTATTCAGCCGCTGCTGCAACCGGATAGACTTCCTTCATGTAGTCGTTCATCAGCGTTTCGCAGATGGTGGCCGGCGTGAAGCGATAGGGGCCGATCTCGGAAACCGGCGTGACCTCGGCGGCAGAACCGGTGAGGAAGCACTCGCTGAAATCAGACAATTCTTCCGGCATGATCGCCCGCTCAACCACCTGGTAGCCGCGGCGCTTGGCAAGCTCGATCACCGTGCGGCGGGTGATGCCGTCGAGGAAGCAGTCCGGCACCGGCGTATGGATGACGCCGTCCTTGACGAAGAAGATGTTGGCGCCGGTCGCCTCGGCCACCTGGCCGCGGTAATCGAGCATCATCGCATCGGCATAGCCCTTGGCTTCTGCGGCGTGCTTGGAGATGGTGCAGATCATGTAGAGGCCGGCAGCCTTCGATTTCGACGGCGCCGTCTTCGGGTCCGGGCGGCGCCATTCGGCGATATCGAGGCGAATGCCCTTGAGCTTCTCAGTCGGGTTGAAATAGCTGCCCCACTGCCAGATGGCGATGGCCACGTTGATGCGGTTGTTCTGGGCGGAAACGCCCATCATCTCGCTGCCGCGCCAGGCGATCGGCCGGACATAGGCTTCGGAAAAGCCCTGGCGCTTCAGAAGCTCGACGCTTGCAGCATCCAGTTCCTCGACCGAATAGGGGATCTTGAAGCCCAGGATGTCGGCGGAGTTGTGAAGGCGCTGGTTGTGTTCCGTCAGCTTGAAGATCCGGCCGCCATAGGCGCGCTCGCCCTCGAACACCGCACTTGCATAGTGCAGCCCGTGGGTCAGCACATGAATCTTGGCATCCTTCCACGCGACGAACTCGCCATTGAACCAGATTTCGCCGTCCAACTGATCAAAAGGAACCGCTGCCATGATGTCGTCCTCCGGCGCTGGTGCGCCATTCTTGCTGTTGATTATCGTCCCGCTTTCAGTTTATCGGCAAACTGATTGTGGGAAAATTCAATTTCGAGATTTTGGATTTGCGATCAGTGCGGCGCGGCATATCCTCCTGAGGTGTTACCGCCGCCAAATGTCTCGCTTACCGAGCATGGACGCTACCAACGCCGTAAAAATATGTCAATAAGGCTGACATATTTTTACGATTGTTTCGTAAGTTGCAACTTGGCTGAAAGGAAATGACCGCGTGGCCGGCCAATCCAAAGAAAACACCCGATATGTGGGCGACACGGTCGCGCACGACGATGATACGATCGACTTCGAAATCATCGAGCTGCTTTTCTTCGCCTATCGCGACTTCACCTCCGACCCGGATGCGATCCTGGAAAAAGGCGGCTTTGGCCGCGCGCATCACCGCGTCCTGCACTTCGTCGACCGGGAACCCGGCATGACGGTCGCTAACCTGCTCGACACGCTGAAGATCACCAAGCAGAGCCTGGCCCGCGTGCTCAAGCAGTTGATCGATTCCGGCTACATCCGTCAGGTCACAGGGCCGGAGGATCGGCGGCAGCGCATGCTCTATACCACCGAGGAAGGCCAGGCGCTGGCCCGTGCGCTTGCCGAGCCACAGTCCCGCCGCATAGCCCATGCATTGGCAAAGACGGGTCCCGGCGCGCGCGAAACCGTCAAACGCTTCCTTGCCTGCATGAAGAACGGCGCCGGGGACTGAAATGTCGAAAGCCCGCGATCGGCGGGCGACGGGGGGAATGCTAGGCATGACAACAAAAGCGACAGTCTCCGACGATGCGGCCCATCTTCTGGTCGTCGATGACGACCGGCGTATCCGCGATCTGCTCAACCGCTATCTGGTCGAACAGGGTTTTCGCGTGACGACCGCTGCCGACGCGGATGAAGCGCGGCGCAAGCTGGTCGGTCTCGATTTCGACCTGTTGATCGTCGACGTGATGATGCCCGGCGAAAGCGGGATTTCGCTGACGCAGAGCCTGCGCCAGATCAAGACCGTGCCGATCCTGATGCTGACGGCACTGGCGGAATCGAATTCTCGCATCGAGGGCCTTGAGGCAGGCGCGGACGATTATCTGTCAAAACCCTTCGAGCCGCGCGAACTGGTTCTGCGCATCAGCAATATCCTCAGGCGCAACCAGCCGGCGCAGGCGCCCAAGGTCGACCAGGTGATCTTCGGCCCCTACACCTTTTCCGTGGTGCGCAAGGAGCTTCGGCGCGGCGCCGATCATATCCGCCTGACCGACCGGGAGCAGGAGATCATGACGCTGTTTTCCCAGCGCGCCGGCGAGACGATCCCGCGCCATGAACTGATCGGCGACGACGCCGAGGTCGGCGAGCGCACCATCGACGTCCAGATCAATCGCCTGCGGCGCAAGATCGAGGACGATCCGTCCAATCCCGTTTGGCTGCAGACGGTCCGCGGGATCGGCTATAGGTTGAGCGTGGACTAAAGCATGGCGCGCAAAAGTGCGCAGCGGTTTTGCGATAACGGCATGCGCGGAAAAAAGAAATTGAGGCGCATGGAGCGACCGCCAGCGGTCGCGGTGCGCTTTAGGGTGGTGATCTCCTAGATGAGCGTAGCGGAAACCGATGGCAAGCTTTGACAGCATCCGGCGCGAGACGGCAGGCCCGGCCGACAACCCGTGGAAGCGCTTCACCCGCTGGCTGCGCCGAAGGCTGCCGATGGGCCTTTATGCCCGCTCGCTGCTCATCGTCATCATCCCGATGGTTCTCCTTCAGTCGGTCGTCGCCTTCGTCTTCATGGAGCGGCACTGGCAACTGGTGACGCAGCGCCTGTCGGCCGCCGTCACCGGTGATGTCGCCGCGATCGTCGATCTCATCGCCACCTTCCCTGCCGATCGCGATATCTCGGAAATCGTCCGCATCGCCCGCGATCAGCTCGATCTCAGCATTTCGGTCGAACCGGGCGGCGAACTGCCGCCGCCGCGACCCAAACCCTTCTTCGAGATCCTCGATCAGATCCTGAGCGAGGAGATTTCCAACCAGATCCGCCGCCCCTTCTGGATCGATACCGTCGGCAATTCCAATCTCGTCGAAATCCGCATCAAGCTCGACGATGGCCGCATGCTGCGCGTCTATGCCCGCCGCA
Source organism: Ensifer sp. GW823-FHT05D09 (assembly GCF_058795755.1). Taxonomy (NCBI): domain Bacteria; kingdom Pseudomonadati; phylum Pseudomonadota; class Alphaproteobacteria; order Hyphomicrobiales; family Rhizobiaceae; genus Ensifer; species Ensifer sp. GW823-FHT05D09. The sequence goes on from NZ_JBXAIA010000003.1 coordinate 480,218, forward strand.
ACCAGGCCTATGCTTCCAACACCCATATCTTCATCGTCTGGATGGTCGCCGCTTCTCTGGTGCTTCTGTCGATCGCCATCCTCTTCCTGCGTGGGCAGATCCGGCCGATCCTGGCGCTGACCAAAGCCGCGGAAGCCTTCGGCAAGGGCCAGAAGATCGACGATTTCGCCCCGCGCGGCGCCGTCGAAATCCGCCGCGCCGGCCTCGCCTTCATCCAGATGCGCGAGCGCATCGAACGCCAGATCGAGCAGCGCACCGCCATGCTCACCGGCGTCAGCCACGATCTGCGCACCATCCTCACCCGCTTCCGGCTGCAGCTGGCGCTTGCCGGCAACAACCCGGATCTCGACAGCCTCAACCAGGATGTCGACGATATGCAGAACATGCTCGAAGGCTATCTGGCGTTTGCCCGCGGAGAGGCGGAGGAAGACGTCGGGCAGTTGAAGCTCAGTGACCTGATGACGCGCCTTGCCGTCGAAGCGGAGCTGCACGGCAAGACGCTGACGACATCCATCGAGGGCGAGGACGAGGTCCGCGTCCGGCCGAACGCCTTCACGCGCCTTGTCGCCAATCTCGCCTCCAACGCCTATCGCTACGCCAACCGCGTCAACATCGACGCGCGCCACAGCGCCAAATGGGTGACGATCACCGTCGACGACGACGGCCCCGGCATTCCCGAACGCTCGCGCGAGGACGTGTTCAAGCCGTTCTTCCGCCTGGACGAGGCCCGCAATCTCGACAGTTCCGGAACCGGCCTGGGTCTCGCGATCGCCCGCGACATCGCCCGCAGTCACGGCGGCAATGTCACGCTCGGCGACAGCCCGCTTGGCGGTCTGAGAGCAATTGTGCGCGTGCCGGCGTGACCATCCCTGTTTCGGCAACAGCTTCGTTTACACATGCCAAGCCTGAGGAGACGCCGGACGTGCCCGACACTTTAGACTGGGACGATTGGGAGCAGCGGCTGGCCCTGCATTGGGCCGATTTCGGCCGCATCGATGCAGGAATGTTCGTCGAGCGGCTCGACGCGCTGGCGGTGGAGTTGCCTCACGGCGACCCTGTCGGCCTCTTCGAGCGCGCCTCGGCTCAGGATTCCCTCGGACACGAGGCGAATGCCGCCCCCCTCTACCGCCAGGCGCTTGCCGGCGGTCTCACGGGTATTCGCCGTCGCCGCGCGACCATTCAGCTTGCAAGCACACTTCGCAATCTCGGGCAGATCGACGAGAGCATAACCTTGTTGGAAGCCGAGCGCACGATGCCGTCGGACGATCTCGATGATGCCGTCGCCGCCTTTCTGGCGCTCTTGCTCGTCGATGCAGGGCGGGCGCGCGAAGCAGCAGGCTTGGCGCTCGGCCGGTTGGCGCGTCACCTGCCCCGCTACAATGGCTCGCTCAGGCGCTACGCCGACGCGTTGCTGCCGGACGCATGAGCGACACAGAGCGAACTCGGCTCGCTAGCGCGTATAGATGGAAACCAGGCCACGCCGCTCGTTGAAGCGATGCCACGCATCGATGCGACGCGGGTGCCGTGCGCGCATGGCATCGAGCGGAGCAAGCAGCCGGCCTTCGCGACCGAGCGATGCATCGAGGATTTCGATGATCCTACGGTTCGGCCAAGGCTTTCTGGTAATCGTCAGCAGCGCCCGGAAAGCCTCGTCCTCGCGGCCGGCACCGAGCTGGTGGGCGATCAGGCCGTAGGCAAAGGCGGTCGACCGGCTGACGCCGGCGTGGCAATGCACCAGAATGCGGCTCGACGCATCGTCGGCGGCCGGCCGCATCGCTTCGAACACTTCCAGCACCAAATTAGGGAAGTGCTGCGTGGCGACGGCGTTTTCCTGGTCGCGCATGCGCACGACGCGGTGGCTTGCGTCAGCGATGACAGGCACGTCTGTCTCGGGCAATTCCGGATCGAGCAGCGAGAGGACATGACTGGCACGCCAGTCGCGCGCCGCGTCGGATGCACGCCAAAGGCAGGAGACCTTCACGCGCTCGGGTATCAGATCAACATGGATTGTCATCGGGTCACATCAGCTTTCGGCCGTTGGGGATCGGCTTGTCGATGGCAGCCAGCACGATCGCGCCGGCCTCGTCTTCAAAGCCCAGCGTCAGGACCTCGGAACGGACAGGGCCGATCTGGCGTGGCGGAAAATTGACCACCGCCATGATCTGCCGGCCGATGAGATCCTCGGGCTGGTAGTGCACGGTGATCTGCGCTGATGACTTTTTTATGCCGATCTCGGGGCCGAAATCGATCTTCAGCTTGTAGGCCGGTTTGCGCGCCTCGGGGAAAGCCTCGGCTTCGATGATGGTACCGACACGAATGTCGACGCGTTCGAAATCTGGAAAAGTAATCGTTTCCGACATGACAATGCTCTGGAATTATCCGGCCAGTTCCTCGGCGCGCTGACGCGCAGCGGCGATGGCCTTATCGAAAAGCGGCTGCATGCCGTCATCGGCCATCAGCACCGCGAGGGCTGCGGCGGTTGTGCCACCGGGCGATGTTACGTTCTGGCGCAGCTTCGAAGCGTCGTCGGGGGACTGATGAAGCAGTTCACCAGCCCCCGCGACGGTTTCCCGCGCGAGCCGCATGGCGAGGTCCGCCTGGAGACCGGCCTTGCGCCCGGCCTCCGCCATGCACTCGACGAGGTAGAAGACATAGGCCGGGCCACTGCCGGAAACGGCGGTGACGGCATCGATATCGGCTTCGGTCTCGACCCACTCGACCGGGCCGCTGACCTTGAGGAGATCGTGCACCTGGCTGCGCTGTGCCGCGCTGACGCGGGCATTGGCAAAGGCGCCGGTGACACCGCGGCCGATCATGGCCGGCGTGTTGGGCATGGCACGCACCGTGGCGGCGGCACCCAGATGGCTTTCGATGAAGGCAAGCGTCTTGCCGGCCGCGACCGAGACGATGACCGTGCTCGCACCAACCAGCGTCTTCAGCGGCGGCAGCACCGCTTCCATGACCTGCGGCTTGACGGCAATGAAGATCACCGCAGCCTCGATGCCTTCAGGGGCAGAGGTCGCGTGGCGGACGCCATTGTCGGCGATCAGCTGTGCCATCGCCGGTGGCGGGCCGGGATCGATCACCAGAATGTCGGCGCCCTTGACGCCGCTCTTCAACCAGCCGCTGAGCATGGCGCCGCCCATGTTGCCGGCGCCGATGAGAACGATGGGACCGGAAGCGACGGCAGTCATGTCAGGCCTCCCCGACCGTTTCGAACAACACCGCGTCGACGGCGCGCTGCGCATCCATGCCAGACCAGACGACGAACTGGAATGCCTGGAAATAGGATTCGCAGGCATCGAGCGCGCTCGAGAGCAGAACCTCGACCTGCTGGTTGGTGGGCTCGGCACCACCGGCGAGCAGCAGCGACTGGCGGAAGATCACGACCTCCTCCTGACGCCACAGATCGAAATGCCCCATGAGCACCTGACCGTTGATGTGCGACAGCAGACGGATGACTTCGTTGACGCGGCTGTCGGGAACCTTGATGTCGAAGGCGCAGGCAAGATGCAGCGCCTCGAACTCTTCCATCCACGAGAAGGACACGTGGTAATCCGCCCACTTGCCTTCGACGGTCATGGCGATCTCGTCCTCGCCCGACCGTTCGAATGACCAGTCATTGGTGGCGGCCACAAACTCGATCATATCGACCGGGTTGGACTGACGCTCGATTTCCATTTCCAAAAGGCTCATGCATCACCCTAGTAGGCGCGACACAGGCGCGCGTTATCACGTTCACAAGACGCAACTCTGCAAACCTGGCACTGAATAAGAACACAATATGATTGCTGAACTCACATCCATCCTGGCTGACTTACCCTGCCTGGAGCTTGTGTGGTCCGTTTCGAATCATCATTTAAAATCAGTGTATAATGGCGGAGTCAGGCTGCCAGCCCCCCGACCCAAAAATAGCCGGGTACAACCGGTTGCGCGTTGTCATTTCCATTCAGCCCGGATGCTTAAGCGACTCTGGCATAAGGGTTTTTTGCCAGTGTCCACAGGTGGAAAACTTTTCAGGTTTTATTAACCTCCCTGTGCGGCGTTTCACACGGCCAAGCATATCGACAGCAAAACGCCCGCAGAATCGATCCGCGGGCGAAGTAAAAACGTTGAAAAGCCGTTATTTGGCAGGAATCGCGTTACTTGCCGCTTTCGGCGAAACGCGCTTCCAAAGCCTCGATACGCGCCAGCAGCGCGTCGTTTTCCTCGCGCGCCTTGATCGCCATTTCCTTCACCGCCTCGAATTCCTCGCGCTTGACGACATCGAGCGAATTCATCGCGCGTTCGGCCTGGGCGCGAAAGGCGGTCTCGACTTCGCGGCGCACACCCTGGGCTGCTCCTGCGGCATCGGTCATCAGCTTGGCAAAATCATCCATGATGCGGTTGGCGCCTGTGCTCATCGTCCTGATCTCCATGTTCAGCCGCCGCTTCGCATTGCGATGCGGTCCTGGTTTTCAGGTAGGGTCAGGCGCGGACGGATGCAAGAAAAATCACCAAACTGTGCCCGGCCACCAGTGGTAACCGGCCTTGACCCCGCCGGATTCGATCGCCATGTTCCGGCAAAACAACCGGTCCGGAACGAGAAGACATTTTGGAAACCATCGCGACCCGCCTCGCCATTCTCCCCTTCCCTGAAATCGACCCCGTGATCTTCCAGATCGGCCCGCTTGCCGTCCATTGGTACGGTCTTGCCTATGTCGCCGGTATCCTGATCGGCTGGTACTACGCCCGGCGCCTGGTTCAGAACACGCCACTCTGGCGCAATGGCGAACCGGCAGCGACGCTGGCGCAGCTCGACGACTTCCTGCTCTGGGCGGCCGGCGGCATCGTGCTTGGCGGCCGCATCGGCTACATTCTCTTCTACGATCTCGGCTCCGTCCTCGAAAACCCGATCCGGGCGCTGGAGATCTGGAACGGCGGCATGTCGTTCCACGGCGGCTTCATCGGCACGACGCTGGCGATGATCATCTTTGCGCGCCGCAATGGCATTGCCATCTGGAGCATGTTCGACATCGTCGCGGCCGTGGTGCCGATCGGCCTTTTCTTCGGCCGCATCGCCAACTTCATCAATGGCGAACTGTGGGGCCGGCTATCGTCGGCGCCCTGGGCCATGGTGTTTCCGACCGGCGGCCCCTTTGCCCGCCACCCGAGCCAGCTTTATGAGGCGGCCCTCGAAGGCTTGGTGCTGCTCGCCGTCATCGCCTGGTTCATCTATCGCCGCCATGCGCTGAAATCGCCGGGCCTTGTCACCGGCATCTTCGTGCTCGGTTATGCCGCGAGCCGCATTTTCGTCGAATTCTTCCGTGAACCGGACGCGCAGATCGGCTATCTTGCCGGCGGTTGGCTGACCATGGGCATGCTTTTATCGCTGCCGATGGCGCTTGCCGGCATCTGGGCGATTGCCCGGGCACGCCGGGCGGCCGTCGCCGCCGCATAACGGGACGGACGCATGACGACACCACTCGCGGACAAGATCAAGACGCTGATCCGGACCAACGGCCCGATCAGCGTTACCGACTATTTCTCGCTGTGCCTGGCGGACCCGGAGTACGGATATTACCGCGTCCGCGAACCCTTCGGCAAAGCGGGTGACTTCACCACGGCGCCGGAGATCAGCCAGCTTTTCGGCGAGATGATCGGCATCTTTCTGGTTCATGCCTGGCAACAGCACGGCACGCCGGAGCAAACAGTGATCGTCGAGATCGGCCCCGGCCGCGGCACGATGATGGCGGACGTCCTGCGGGTCGTCAGGCGCCTTTCACCCGAGCTCTATGCCGCCGCCAGCGTGCATCTGGTCGAGACGAGCGATCGGTTGCGCAAGGTCCAGGCGGAGACGCTGGTGGCCCATGGCGAGAAAGTGCAATGGCACGGCAGTTTCGACACCCTGCCGGAAGGTTTCCTGCTGCTGGCCGCCAACGAGCTTTTCGACGCCATTCCGATCCGCCAGTTCGTGCGCACACCGCAGGGGTTCCGCGAACGCATGGTCGGCCTTGATGCCGAGGATGAACTGGCGTTTGCGGCTGGCATCGCCGGCATCGACCCCACATTGTTGCCATCGCCCCCGCACGCGGCTGCCGAAGGCACGATCTTCGAGATCGCCCCAGCCCGCGACGCCGTCATGGCAGCCCTTTGCGAGCGGTTGAAGATCGGTGGTGGCACCGCCGTCATCATCGACTACGGATACCTGGCCACCAATTACGGTGACACGCTGCAGGCGCTGCTCGATCACCAGTATGACCCGCCACTCGCCAATCCCGGCCGCGCCGATCTCACCAGCCACGTCGATTTCGAGCAACTCGCACGCCGCGCGAAGAACGATGGCCTGCAGATCAACGGCCTTGTCCACCAGGGCGATTTCCTGATCGGCCTCGGCCTTCTTGAACGTGCCGCAGCACTCGGTCGCGATAAGGATGCCGTGACCCAGGAGGGCATCCGCCAGGATGTCGACAGGCTCGCCGGATCCGGCGAAGGCAAGATGGGCGAACTCTTCAAGGTGCTTGCCGTCAGCAGCCCGCCGATCGCGCTTCCGCCGTTCCGAAAACCCAAGAGCTGAATGCACCGGGCGCAGCCGGCCAGATGTAAATTCGCCGGCCGTCCTGGGGTATCCGCAGCACCCATTGTTCCAGGAGTTTGACGTTCGCCGCCACGGTCAAGGCGCCTCCTTCGGACGGCCCCCCTGTCGTTCGGCAATTGACAGCCCAGCCGTCGCGGGTCAACATCGCGCCGGCAAATCAGCCGCCATTCACCGGGCCGCACGTGCCCCCAACCCCATTTGAAACTCACGTCAAAGCAAAGGGCGAAGACACCGATGCAGCACGATGCCGCGCTTTCCCCCGTGCAGAGCTCGCTCTTCAGCGACAAAGCCGGTCCGGCGATCGCACATGGTTATTTCACCCGCCAAGGCGGCGTTTCCGAAGGGATCTATCGCGGTCTGAATGTCGGCCTCGGTTCGAACGACGACAAGGCCAGGGTCGGTGAAAACCGCGCCCGCGTCAGCCGCTGGTTCGGCGCCGATCCGGAACGGCTCGCCACCGTCCATCAGGTCCATTCTCCCGATGCGGTCGTCGTCGACGACAGCTACAACGGCAGCCGGCCGGATGCCGACGCGCTGGTGACGGCAACGCCCGGTGTGGTGCTTGGCGTGCTCTCGGCCGATTGCGGGCCGATCCTGTTTGCGGACGCCGACGCCGGCGTCATCGGCGCCGCCCATGCCGGCTGGAAGGGCGCGCTTGGCGGCGTGCTCGAAAGCACCATCGAGGCGATGCTGACGCTCGGTGCGCGTCGCAGCCACATCGTTGCTTGTCTCGGCCCCTCGATCAGCCGGCGCAACTACGAAGTCGGCGCCGAGTTCGTCGACCGGTTCCTCGCGACCGATGGCAGCTATGACAAGTTCTTCGGCCCATCGGAGCGCGATGGGCACGCGATGTTCGACTTGCCCGGCCTGACGATTGCGCGCCTGACGGCTGCCGGCGTTACCGCCGAAAACCTCGACATCTGCACCTATGCCGACGAGGACCGCTTCTTCTCCTACCGTCGCACCACGCATCGGCAGGAGCCGGACTACGGCCGGCAGATATCTGCAATTTGCATACGGGAGAGCTGACATGGCGCTGCAATTTGCCCAGGAGGAGTATGCCGCCCGCCTTGAGCGGCTGACCGCGAAGATGCGCGAAGACAAGCTCGACGCGGTCCTGCTCTTTGCCCAGGAAAGCATGTACTGGCTGACGGGCTACGACACCTTCGGCTACTGCTTCTTCCAGACCCTGGTGGTCAAGAAGGACGGCTCGATGGTGCTTCTGACGCGCTCGGCCGACCTGCGCCAGGCCCGCCACACCTCCAACATCGAGCGCATCGAGATCTGGGTCGACCGGGTCAACGCCGACCCGACGATGGACCTGAAGAACCTCTTGAGTGAAATGGATCTGCTCGGCAACCGCATCGGCGTCGAGTACGACACCCACGGCATGACCGGCCGCACCGCGCGCCTCGTCGACCACCAGCTTTCGACCTTCGGCGAGCTGATCGATGCCTCGTTGCTCGTCAGCCGCCTGCGCCTGATCAAGAGCCCGGCGGAAATCGCCCATGTGGAAAGGGCGGCAAGCCTTGCAGACGACGCGCTCGACGCGGCACTGCCGCTCATCGGCCCCGGGGGCAACGAGGCAAATATCCTCGCGGCAATGCAGGGTGCGATCCTTGCCGGCGGCGGCGACTACCCGGCCAACGACTTCATCATCGGCTCCGGCGCCGACGCGCTGCTCTGCCGCTACAAGGCCGGTCGCCGGCTGCTTGATAGCCAGGATCAGCTGACACTCGAATGGGCCGGCGTCAGCGCCCATTACCACGCCGCCATGATGCGCACTGTCGTCATCGGCGAGCCGACCAACCGCCACCGCGAGCTTTACAGCGCCTGCCGCGAAACCATCCAGGCGATAGAGATGGTGCTGCGCCCCGGCAACACCTTCGGCACCGTCTTCGACGTGCATGCCAAGATCATGGACGAGCGCGGCCTTGCCCGGCATCGGCTGAACGCCTGCGGCTATTCGCTCGGCGCGCGCTTTTCACCCTCGTGGATGGAGCACCAGATGTTCCATGTCGGCAACCCGCAGGAAATCGAGCCCGACATGTCGCTGTTCGTGCACATGATCATCATGGATTCCGACAGCGGCACCGCCATGACGCTTGGCCAGACCTACATCACAACCACCGATACGCCGCGCGCCCTTTCGCGTTATGGGCTGGACTTCATTTCTGCTTAGGGAAATCCGCCTACACTGCCGCTGAAATGGCAGACAACAGGAGATGACTTCACAGGCCTGCCGCGAAGGAAAGACGGACGGTTTGAACGATGCGAAAGCTTCTCACGCCCATTGCAAGCCTCAGCCTTGTCATCGCCCTGGCAAGCTGCAACAGCACGGACGCGCTGATACCGCAGGTCGACGTCGGCGGAGGAACGTTCCGCTCGCCGCCGGTGACGCAATCCGATCTCGAGTCGATGTCGACGCAGACGGCCGTCGTTCCGGTGCAAAGCTCGCCGGTGCAACGGACCCAGGCCTTCGCCTCCCAGCCGGCGCCCGCCAGTATGCCGACACAATATGCGACCGGCGACAGCACCTACACCGATCCCGCCGGCTCGCTTGAAGCGCAGGCGAACCGGCTCGCCTCCGGCACCGAACCGGTCCAGAACACGGCGATGCTCGCCGAACCCGCACCGGTCGAAACATCCGAGCCCGTCGCGGAAGCGGTTCAGGAACAGCCGCAACAGCAGCCGGCCGTCGCCTCCGTTCCTTCCGCCAGCACGGCGACGGGCGGCACGATCCGCTTCCTGCCGATCATCGGCGCACCGGTTGAAGCCGTGACGCCGCTTTCGAAACAGCTCGGCACAGAGGCGCGCAGCCATGGCCTGACGATCAAGGGGTCGGCCGACGCCAGCAGCGAACACATCCTCAAGGGCTATTTCTCGGCGCTGAAGGACAACGGCAAGACGACGGTCGTCTATGTCTGGGATGTGCTCGACGGCAGCGGCAATCGGCTCCACCGCATTCAGGGCCAGGACTCGGTGGCAACCGCCGGTGCCGATCTGTGGGAAGGCGTTCCGGCCGAAACCATGCAGGCCATCGCCACCAAAACTATCAACGCCTATCTCGAATGGCGGCAATCCAGACCCGGTTGATACAAAGTTTTTAGGATAATGCGCTTCGCGGCGCAGCATTCCGCTTGCATTCAAGTTCAGTGTCGCTAAAAAGCGGCCGATCAGCTCTGAACGGCGGCCATCCCGCAAAGATTGTCCGCGATTGGAATGGCTCTCGGAATCTGCGCGGAAAATGCCGCTCCCGGATGAACCCGGACGGTAGCCGCGCCAGCTCAAGGCGGTCCGTCAATGAAGGTTTTCGCAGGCAATTCGAACCGGCTGCTGGCCGAAGCGATCTGCAACTATCTCAACCTGCCTCTTGGAAAAGCGACCGTAAGGCGGTTTGCCGACCAGGAGATTTTCGTCGAGATCGGCGAAAACGTGCGCGGCGAGGATGTCTTCATCATCCAGTCGACCTCGTTCCCCACCAACGATCACCTGATGGAACTGCTCATCATGATCGATGCGGTGCGCCGCTCCTCGGCCCGTCGCATCACCGCGGTACTCCCCTATTTCGGCTATGCCCGCCAGGACCGCAAACCCGGTCCGCGCACGCCGATCTCGGCCAAGCTGGTTTCCAACCTGATTACCGAGGCCGGCGCCGACCGCGTTCTGACGCTCGATCTTCACGCGGGCCAGATCCAGGGTTTCTTCGACATCCCGACCGACAACCTCTATGCGATCCCGATCCTGGCGCGCGACGTCAAGGAAAACTATGACCTGAAGAACGTCATGGTCGTTTCGCCCGACGTTGGCGGCGTGGTGCGCGCCCGTGCGCTCGCCAAGCGTCTCGACTGTCTGCTGGCGATCGTCGACAAGCGCCGTGACCGTCCGGGTGAATCGGAAGTCATGAACGTCATCGGTGACGTGAAGGGCAAGGACTGCCTGCTGATCGACGACATCGTCGATTCCGGCGGCACGCTCTGCAACGCCGCGGAAGCCCTTCTGAAGAACGGCGCAACCAGCGTCACCGCCTATATCACCCATGGCGTGCTGTCGGGCGGCGCGGTTGCCCGCGTCACCTCGTCGATGCTGAAGGAACTTGTCATCACCGACTCGATCCAGCCGACAACGGCCGTCCAGTCCGCCCACAACATCCGCGTCATCACCACGGCGACGCTGCTCGGCGAAGCGATCAATCGCACCAGCCAGGAGGAATCGGTTTCGAGCCTCTTCGACTGAGGCAGGCTCGACCGCCGGCAAAAGTAACCGCTTTCGTGAAGCGGGATTGGGCCGTCATTTTCCGTGGCTCCGGACCAGCGCGTTGCGTTTAAGAAGCCTTATGCAACGCGCTTCCACAGCTTGATTTCACGTATGTCGTCGTCGCAAAACGGCTGCGCATTTTTGTGCGGCACGCCTTGTCGCATAATTTGATCCTTAAATCGGAAACTATTTAAGGATGAAATTGTGCAACAAATCAAAGTGCTACAGTGATACTCGCGCGTCTGGCCAGGCGGCGGCGCGCTTAATTGCCCACCCCAAGAGTTGTCATCTTCCATCCGTAGGGGTAGCATTTGCCCCCTGCAGGCAACGTCTTTCTCTGCAGACTGCATAGTTCATCGATAAGGTTCTTCTCGAATAGAAGACCTCTTGATACTTCGAAGGATATCTTCGGAAAGCTACTTTCATGCAGCGCCACCCCGGTGGCGGCTCCACCGATCTATGCCGATCACGCACGGATAATTTGGAGGAAAAGATGAGTAATTTTACGCTAACCCTCGTTCTTGCAAGCGGCCTTGCCTTGTCTGGCTGCAATACTGCTACGTCCTCCCGGACGAGCACCGGCGATTTCGGCTGCCTTGCCGGAACCGTCAGCGGCGCAATCCTTGGCGGGTTCGCCGGCTCGGCCATCGGCGCGGGCAGCGGCCAGCTCTGGGCTGTCGGCGGCGGCGCCACGCTTGGCGGTGCGGCCGGTGCTGCCTTGACTTGCCGCTGATTGCGAAAGGTTACGAGATGCGAAAAGTAGCGCTGCTGATGGCATCCGTGCTTTGCCAGTTCGCTCCGGTCGCCGCCCAGGATAGGCCTGCGGCGATGTATCAGGGACAAATGGATCGGCTCGACCGCGACGGAGACGGCGTGATCAGCCGGTCCGAATATCAGGGCTTCATGACCACGGCCTTCGCAAATCTGGACAAGAACAAGGACGGCACCCTGAGCGCCGACGAGGTAGCGCCTGTCCTGAACGCGCAACAGTTTGCCGCCATCAACGTAAATCGCGACGGCAAGATCACCCAGAGCGAGTTCCTGAACAGCGTAATGGCCGATTTCAAGGCCGCAGACCGTGGCGGCGACGGCAGTCTGCAGTAGAACACGCGCGGATCGCACGAAAGCGGTCCGCGCGTGCCGCGCGACCGAGGAACCGGCTTGTCAGGACACCCTGACGGAAGGTGCGGTCATGCGCCGGCGCTTGTGACTGTGGTTGGCAGTGGGCAGGCCTCAGCGCCGCCGAACAGGCGAGAGCGCGTCAGGAAGCGGCTCTCGCGGCCGTTGTCGAGCGAGAACATGCCGCCCCTGCCCGGCACCACGTCGATGATCAGTTGCGTGTGCTTCCAGACCTCGAACTGGCTGGCACTGATATAGACGGGTACGCCGCCGATCTCGCCGAGCTTCACGTCGTTGTCGCCGACGATGTAGTCGTCGGTGGGGTAACACATGGGCGACGAGCCGTCGCAGCAGCCCCCCGATTGATGAAACAGAATGTCCGGATGGTCACGCCTGATCTCGGCGATGAAGTCGAGCGCGGCGTCGGTCGCAAGCACCCGCGGTTCGGTGGCGGTCATATCGAGCCTCCTTGCGCATGTCGCGCAAAAGTGAGCAGCGGTTTCGCGATCGCGACATGCACGAAATCAAGTGTCGCGCCTTTCGGTTTCAAGTTCAGGGGGCCGAGGGCGAGTGCTGGAGGAGAACCCTCGGCCGCACCTGGGAGGCCCTCCCCGCCAAAGGCGGAGAGGGGGATGCAATCGGCTCAGAAGAAGCCGAGCGCCTTCGGGCTGTAGCTCACCAGCATGTTCTTGGTCTGCTGGTAGTGGTCCAGCATCATCTTGTGGGTCTCACGGCCGATGCCCGATTGCTTGTAACCGCCGAAGGCCGCATGGGCCGGATAGGCATGGTAGCAATTGGTCCACACGCGGCCCGCCTGGATCTCGCGGCCAAAGCGGTAGCAACGGTTGGCGTCCCGGCTCCAGACCCCGGCACCGAGGCCGTAGAGCGTATCGTTGGCGATCTCCAGCGCCTCGGCTTCCGTCTTGAAGGTGGTGACGGAGACGACAGGCCCGAAGATCTCCTCCTGGAACACCCGCATCTTGTTGTGCCCGCGGAAGACCGTCGGCTTGACGTAGAAGCCCTCCGCCAGCTCACCTTCCAGCACGTTGCGGCCGCCACCGGTCAGCACCTCGGCGCCCTCCTGCCTGCCGATATCGATATAGGAGAGAATCTTTTCGAGCTGCTCGCTCGACGCCTGCGCGCCGATCATGGTGGCGCTGTCGAGCGGGTTGCCCTGGCGGATCGCCTCGACGCGCTTCAGCGCCCGCTCCATGAAGCGATCATAGATGCTTTCCTGAACCAGAGCCCGGCTCGGGCAGGTGCAGACCTCGCCCTGGTTGAGCGCGAACATCGCGAAACCTTCGAGCGCCTTGTCGAAATAGTCGTCGTCTTCGGCCAGCACGTCGGCAAAGAAGATGTTCGGCGACTTGCCGCCAAGCTCGAGGGTAACGGGAATGAGGTTCTGGCTGGCATATTGCATGATCAGCCGCCCGGTCGTCGTCTCGCCGGTAAAGGCGATTTTGGCGATGCGCGGATTGGTGGCAAGCGGTTTGCCGGCTTCAAGGCCGAAGCCGTTGACGATGTTGAGCACGCCCGCCGGCAGGAGGTCACCGATGAGATCCGCCCAGACGAGGATCGAGGCCGGGGTCTGCTCGGCCGGCTTCAGCACCACGCAGTTGCCGGCGGCAAGTGCCGGGGCGAGTTTCCACGCGGCCATCAGGATTGGGAAGTTCCAGGGGATGATCTGGCCGACGACGCCGAGCGGCTCGTGGAAGTGATAGGCAACCGTGTCGTGGTCGATCTCGCCGATCGAGCCTTCCTGGGCGCGGATGCAGGCGGCGAAATAGCGGAAATGGTCGATCGCCAGCGGAATGTCGGCCGCCATGGTTTCGCGGATCGGCTTGCCGTTGTCGAAAGTCTCGGCACGCGCCAGAAGCTCCAGATTGTCTTCCATCCTCTGGGCGATCTTCATGAGGATGTTCGACCGCTCGGCAGCCGCCGTGCGCCCCCACTTGTCCTTGACCGCATGAGCCGCGTCGAGCGCCAACTCGATGTCGGCTGCATCCGACCGCGCAACCTGGCACAGCACGCCGCCGGTCACCGGCGTCGTGTTGTCGAAGTAGCGCCCGGCCACCGGTTCGCGCCATTCACCGCCGATGAAATTGCCGTATTTCTGCTTGAACGGGCTCTCGACGATCTTCTGATGCAACATGTTCATTCCTCCCTGTGAACCAGCAACCAAAGCTGTGAGAGGAAGGTGATCGCGAACGTGCGTCTTCGATAGGGAGGTGCGAATGCCGGCGACGCGATCTGTTTCAGAAGTGAGACAGGTGGGGTCGGGTCACTGTGCTGCGGTGCAGCATGCAATGCGTCACAGAGACAATCGCTTCGACTCGGACACGCCCCTCATCCCCCTGCCGGGACCTTCTCCCCGTCATCACGGGGAGAAGGGGCAAGCGGTTCGCTCTCCGCGCCACATCAGGCTCCGACCCGCGATGGGCGGGCACGTCCCTTCTCCCCGCTCGGCGGGGAGAGGGTTAGTCCTCGGGTTAAACTCGAGGAGAGGGGCAGCCACGGATGCCTGAGTAAGATCAGTTGACGGAGAGCCGCTTCATCTTGCGGTAAAGCGTGGCGCGGCTGATGCCGAGCAGTTCGGCTGCCATCGAGACATTGCCGTTGGCACGCGAGAGCACGCGCCTGAGCGCGGCACGCTCGGCGTCTGGAAGCTCAGCGCCGTCGTCGGATATGCCTTCCTTCAGAAGGTCGGAGGCTGGAATGCCCGCGGCGATGCGTTTGTCGTCGAGCCCCAGCCATTGCCGCGCCGCGCGCGTCGCGCCCTTTACCAGATCGTCGCGATCGACAGCCAGGAGCGCCGGCCCTGCCCGGTCGACCGGCACGAGCACGATGCGCGAGCCGGCAAAGGCCCGGCGGAATAGCCCTGCCTCGATGCGGGCTGCAGCATCCCGCACCGCCTGCGACAAAAGCGAGAGGGTGATCTCCGACGCGTCGTCGCGGCAGGTGGAGATGTCGATCGCCGCCGCCAGACGGCCGAGATGGTCGCGGATTGGTGCCGTCGTGCAGCTAAGCCCGATGTTGCTGCTGAGGAAATGCTGGTCGCGCTGGATGATGACGGCGCGCTCGTCGGCAATGGCCGTGCCGATGCCGTTGGTGCCGACGCTCGCCTCGCTCCACACCGTTGCCGACCAGAGGCCGACACCGCGGAAATCCGCATCGTCGCCGACCGCCCCGCGCCGCTCCAGCGCCACGCCCTTGTCGTCGGTCAGAAGCAGGCAGCAGCCGGCCTTGCCGACTGTGGCAAACAGCCGGTCAAGCTCGCCGCCCGCCTCGGCGATCAACTCGGCCGAACGCTGTCGCGCCGATCGGAACTCTGTGTCGGACAGTCGAAGCGGCGTTCGCCTCTCCTCGGGCGCCAGGCCATGCAGCGTCATGCAGCGACGCCAGGATGCAGCCACCGGCGAGCTTGCAGCCGCGGAAGACTGGTGCGCAACCTGGTAGACGTATTCCGTATGATCCCTGACGGCAGGCATCGGTTTCCTCCCTGCAAGCGACGTCCGGCAACGGCAGGTCCCGACCGCTCTCCCAAACGGCGGCAACTGCCTGGGCCGCACTATAGGCATCGATTGGACGGGAGGTCCAGCAAGACGAAGGTACACCCTCCATGCCCGCATCAGCGCGTTTGATGCGTTCATCACGCCGGCGGTATCGACACGTCGGCGGAATATGATAGGCGAGTTCAAGCGTCATCCGACGCGCATTCACAACAACCGGTTGCCAGCCATGCTTCGTGACTTCTCGCTCCAGAGCCTGTTCATGGGCCTGCTCATCGCCTTTGTCGGTTTCGCCAGTTCGTTTGCCGTCGTTCTGCACGGACTTGGCGGTGTCGGCGCAACGGAAGCACAGGCCGCCTCCGGGCTGATGGCGCTGTCGATCTCGATGGGCGTCTGCGCCATCATCCTCAGCGCCGCCACCCGGCTGCCGATCAGCATCGCATGGTCGACCCCCGGCGCCGCCCTTCTCGTCAGCTCCGGCGTTGTCGAGGGTAGCTTCAACGCCGCCGTCGGCGCCTTCCTCGTCTGCGGCCTGCTGATCGTCGTTGCCGGTCTCTGGAAGCCATTGGGGCGCATGGTCTCGTCCATCCCGGCCGCACTCGCCAACGCCATGCTGGCCGGCGTGCTGCTCAGCCTTTGCTTTGCCCCGGTCAAGGCAATCGGTTTCAATCCGCTGTTCGGCCTGCCCATCCTCTTGGCCTGGGCCATCGTCGGCAGCGTCAACAAGCTCTATGCGGTGCCGGCAGCACTGCTTGCCTTCGTGCTCGTCATTGCCTTCGGTGTCGACATGCCTGTCGATGCCTTGGGCGCGCTGTCTTCGGCGCTGGTGCCGCAGCCGGAGTTCGTCATGCCGTCGTTCACGACGCCGGCGATGATCAGCATCGCGCTGCCGCTGTTCATCGTCACCATGGCGTCGCAGAACATTCCCGGCATCGCCGTCATGAAGGTCAACGGCTATGACCCCACGCCCGGTCCGCTGTTTGCGACAACAGGCCTTTTTTCGATGCTGAGCGCGCCCTTCGGCGGCCACGCCGTCAACCTTGCGGCGATCACCGCCGCCATGGGCGCCGGCGCCGACAGCCATCCGGATCCGGCGCGACGCTACTGGTCGACCATCATTGCCGGCATCTTCTATGTCATCTTCGGCCTGCTCGCCGGCGCCGTCACCACCTTCGTCAGCCTCGCACCGTCGGTCTTGATCGAGGCGGTCGCCGGTCTCGCCCTGGTCGGCGCCTTTGCCGGCTCCGCCATGGCGGCCTTTACCGATGCCAGAACGCGTGAAGCCGCTGCGATCACCTTTCTGGTGACGGCCTCAGGGGTCAGTTTCGGCGGTATCTCCGGCGCTTTCTGGGGGCTGATCGCCGGCGGGTTGATGCTGGCACTTGCGCGCTTCACACGCAAAAAGGCTTAAGAGCGCCGCCTTCGCCAGTTGAATTCGTGGCGGTCGTTGTCGCAAAACCGCTGCACAGTTTTGCGCGACATGCTTTAAAACCGCGGCAAAGCTTGCATTTGCGGGTGTTCTCGTCTATGCACCGCCCGTCCGCGTAGACACCCTTGGAGGCAACGCGGATGAAGCCCATGCGGCTTCGGTTCTTCTGCCATTGCGGATGAACTCTCCAGAATTAGACACAGAAAGGTCTATCCATGAGCCACGCATCTTATGAGCTCAAGGCCGAGACGCGCGAACGGGTTGGTAAGGGGTCCTCCCGTGAACTTCGTCGCAACGGTCTTATCCCGGCTGTCATCTATGGTGACAAGCAGGCCCCCATCTCGATCGCGCTGTCCACCAAGGACGTGACGATGAAGATCCACGCCGGCGGTTTCATGACCACCGTTGCAGTCATCGACGTCAAGGGCGAAAAGATCCGCGTCCTGCCGAAGGACTACCAGCTGGATCCGGTCCGCGACTTCACCATGCACGTTGACTTCCTGCGCGTCTCCAAGGACAGCAAGGTCACCGTTCAGGTTCCGGTTCACTTCGTCAACGAAGAGAAGTCCCCGGGCCTCAAGGCCGGCGGCGTTCTCAACATCGTTCGCCACGAAGTCGAGCTGGCCGTTGCTGCCGACGACATCCCGGAATTCCTGACCGTTGACCTTTCGGGTCACAAGGTCGGCGACGCGATCCACATCTCCAACATCAAGCTGCCGAAGGGCGCGACCCCGGTTATCACCGACCGCGACTTCACGGTTGCCACGATCGCTGCTCCGGCTGGCGGTCTGAAGGAAGAAGAAGGCGAAGCAGAAGCCTGATTCACCGCAAGGTGAACGGCGGTCGGCATCTGCCGGCCCCTGCGATATCCATTGAAAGGCCCGCCCCGGCAACCGGGGCGGGCCTTTTGCGTTCAACCTGCCGGTTGCGGCGCTGTCGCTCCCATACAATCGATCGCGCCTCCTCACGAATTGTAATGTAGCAATTTCAGCAACATTTAAGGTTTTGATGATGTTCTTGCAGCGGGGAATTTGTAAGCAAGCGTCTAAAGAGAATACGAAATGACACGAGTGGCAACGCCTGGGGGATGCGTCCAATGATGCATTCCGTCGAAAACCGATTTATTGCGATTGTATGCGGTGCGATGCTGGTTTTCGTTGCCCCACTCTTCGTGCTTTTCCTCAGTATCTCCAGCGAACGCGTCGCACGCGAGCGCCTGCACAACATCGAGCTGCTGATGGGCGCAAGCGCCGAGGCGCTCGGCAAGCCCATCTGGGATTTTGACAGCGACGGCATCAAGCGCATCGCCCGCTCGCTGATGAACGACACCGATATTCTGGCCGTCACCATCCGCGACAATTCCGGCTCGATCCTCGCGCAGATGCCCTCCGGCGGCCTCGGCGCCGATAGCGACAGCCGCACGCTGAAAACACCCGTATCCTACGATGCAATCGACGGCACTAAGGAAATCGGCAGTCTCGAAGTGCGCGCGCCGACACCCGGTCTGCTGTCGCAGTTCAGCAAGGACGAGCTGGCGATCCTCGCCATCCTGCTCATTGCCGTCGCCACCGTTTTTGCCGCCGCGCTCATCGGCAACCGCTTCACCGTCATCCGTCCTTTGATGCGCCTCACGGCCGCTATCGAGGCAACGCGGCGCCTGGGCTCGCGCCACCGCGTCGACTGGACCGCGGACGACGAAATGGGAGCGCTTGCCGCCAACTTCAACGAGATGCAGGACCGGCTGGAGCGGGAGTCGATGGAGCTGAAGAGCGCCCATGAGCGCGCCACCGACATCTACAACCTCACCCCGGCCATGCTGTTTTCGCTCGATACCGACAATCGCCTCTGCGCCGTCAGCGATTACTGGCTGCTGGCGACCGGCTATGCCCGCGAACAGGTGATCGGCGAGAACTTCACCGATTTCATCGATCCGCACTGGCACGAGACCTATCGCAGCCATGCCAAGGCAATCGCCGTCGGCGACCACAACATCTGCGAGGTCACCGTCCCCTTCCGCAAGGCGGACGGCGAGTTCATGACCGTGCTGATCCTGGAGACGGAAACGACCGGCGATGGCGACCTGTCGCTGTCGGTCATGACCGACGTCACCGCCCTCAAGCAGGCCGAAAGCCGCAACCATGCCCAGGCGATCACCGATCACCTGACCGGACTTCTCAACCGCCAGGGCTTCGAGGCAGCGCTCGACGAAGCGATCGTGACTGCCGATGCCTCCGGTATCCAGGTCGGCTGCCTGTTCATCGATCTCGACCGCTTCAAGTGGATCAACGACAATTTCGGCCATGCGGCGGGCGACGAGGTTCTGCGCCAGACCGTCGAGTTGATCCGCGCCACCCTGCGCCCTGACGACATCATGTCCCGACTCGGCGGCGACGAGTTTGCAATCCTGGTCTCGGACCTGGATGTCGCGGCACTCGCCAGCGAAATCGGCGAGCGCATCGTCAATGCGCTGCGCGAACCCATGCACATTGCCGGCAACGAGCTGTTCGTCAGCGCCAGCGTCGGCATCTCCGTTTATCCGGAGCACGCCGAAAACGCCTCCGACCTGCTGCTCAAGGCCGACATGGCGATGTATGCCCGCAAGCATGACGGCAAGAACGGCCTGCAGGTGTTCGACGCCAGCATGCTCGATACGGCGCGCGAGCGCCACGAGATCGAGCAGTGCATCGAAGCCGGCCTCAAGGACGATCACTTCGAGGCCTGGCTGCAGCCGATCGTCAGCCTTAGCGATGGCCAGATCGCCGGCTTCGAGGCGCTGATGCGCCTCAATCATCCGGAAAAAGGCATCATGCCCCCCGGCAAGATCATCGGCATTGCCGAGGAAACCGGGACGATCGCCCGCATCGGCGACTGCATTCTGGAAAAGGCGATCCGGCATCTGGCTGATATCTCCGCCCTCGACGGCACGCAGAACACCTATCTTGCCGTAAATTTCTCGCCGCTGCAGTTCGAGCTGACGCTGCCGCACAAGCTCGCCGCCCTGCTCCTCAAGCACCACATTTCACCGAACCGGATCGTCATCGAAATCACCGAAGCGGTGCTGATGCTCGACAATCCCGAAGTGCATGGCGTGCTGAAGCAGCTCAACGAATTCGGCTGCCGGATTGCGCTTGACGACTTCGGAACGGGCTACTCGTCGCTGAGCTATCTCAACCGTTTCCCCGTCGATATCGTCAAGGTGGACCAGTCCTTCACGCGCTCGCTCAGTTCAGGCACAGCCGATGTCCGCCGCAAGAGCCGGATGCTGATCAAGGGCATCCGAACGATCTCGCATCAGATGGGCTGCACCGTCGTCGCCGAAGGCATCGAGACCCAGGAGCAATGGCAACTCCTGCGCAAGCTTGGTGTGGATTGTGGGCAGGGTTATCTTTTCAGCCGCCCCATGCCGATCGGCAAGATGCTGGCCATGCTGGAGAGCGACTCCGAAGTCAAAACAAACACTCAACGATAGCGGCCGGACACTGGCGCAAAGGAGCAGGGCGTGAAAGAGCTGATACTGGCATTCTTCCTCGGCCTGTCCACTGCCGCCGAAGCGCAGACGATCAAATTCGTCACCGAGGAATACCCGCCCTACAACTTCTCGACCCCGAGCGGTGCCAACGGCTCCTCGGTCGAGCAGGTAGCGGCAATCATGGACGCACTCAAACTCCCCTATACGATCGAGGTCCTGCCCTGGGCGCGAGCCTACATGCTGGCTGAAACCGATGCATCCCATTGCGTCTTCACCACCGGCCTCAACGCCGAGCGCGAGAAGCGGTTTCAATGGGTGCAGCCGCTGCTCGTCGACCACATGATCATGGTCCGGCGCAAGGGATCGGACATCGCCCCCGATACCATCGATGCGGCAAAGCGGTTCACCATCGGCACCCAACGGGAAGATTTCTCCGCCACCTACCTCGTGGAACACGGCTTTCAGAAGATCGACTATGCGACCAACCTGGACTCGACGCTGAAAAAGCTGATCGCCGGCCGCATCGATCTGATGATGACGTCGGAAAAGACCTTCGAAAGCATGCGCTCAGAAGGCAAGCCCGTCGAGGCGGCGCTGATGCTGGAAGGAAAATACTACGGCATCGCCTGCCACCGCGACATGGACAAGCAAACGGTCGAGAAGATGCAGCGCGAACTCGACCGCCTGATCGGCAACGGCACCCAGGATGCGATCTTCGATCGCTACGGCCTGCGGCCGAGCGGAAGCGTGCAGGCGACGAAATAAGGATTGACTCCGGCGGCGTTTCGCGGTCGTGAAGCGGGGAAAGCCCGACGGAGCGTAACGACATGCTGATCATCGCAGGACTTGGCAATCCAGGTTCGAAATATGCCTCAAACCGCCACAATATCGGTTTCATGGCCGTCGACGTCATCCATCGCCGCCACAATTTTTCCTCCTGGTCGAAGAAGTTCAAGTCCGAGATCGCGGAAGGCGAGATCGGCGGAGAGCGCGTGCTGCTGATGAAGCCGCAGACCTTCATGAACCTCTCAGGCGAGGCGGTCGGCGAGGCCATGCGCTTCTACAAGCTCGCACCGAAGGACATCACCGTCATCTATGACGAGCTGGATCTGCCCGCCGCGAAAGCGCGCATCAAGGTCGGCGGCGGTCACGGTGGCCACAACGGCATCAAGTCGATCGATGCCCACTGCGGCAAGGAGTATCGTCGCCTGCGGCTCGGCATCGGCCACCCTGGCGTCAAGGATCTCGTCCACGCCCATGTGCTTGGTGATTTTGCCAAGGTGGATCAGACCTGGCTGGTGCCGCTGCTCGACGCCATCGCCGACAATGCCGACATGCTGGTGCGCGGAGAGGACTCGCAGATCCTCAACAAGATCGCACTTGCCACCGGCGGCAAGGCGGACGAGGACAAGCCGCAGGCCCAGAAGAAGCCGGGCGCTCAATCCCATATCCATCAGGCGCGCAATTCGGCCCAGCCGAAGAAGCTGCCGACAAGCGGCCCGATGGCCGACATGCTGAAGAAGCTGTTCGGCCCGAAGGGCGACTGAACCGTGTCGCCTGCGCCCTTCTCGATCCGTGCCGCGCAGGCAGTCGATCTGCCCGGACTGCTTGCGCTTTATGGCGAGCTGAACCCGGACGACCCGGCGCTGGACACAGCAGTCGCCACCGACCGCTTCGCGGCGATCCTTGACCATCCCGGCATGACGATTTTCATCGGCCTTGCCGGCGATATCGCCGCCGCATCGGTCACGTTGGTGGTCGTACCGAACCTGACGCGGGGCGGCGCACCCTATGCCCTGATCGAAAACGTCGTCACAGCCTCCACATTCCGCAGGCGCGGTTTTGCTGGCGCGCTGATCAGACACGCCTTCGCCACGGCCTGGGCGGCCGGCTGCTACAAGGTGATGCTGCTGACCGGATCGAAGGATCCGGCGACGTTGCGTTTCTATGAGAACTGCGGCTTCCGGCAGGACAAGACCGGTTATCAGATCCGCCGCCCCTGACCGTCCCCCTGGCCGTCATTCCTCCGGCTCGGTCATGAACATCAGCGGGAAGCCGGCATCCTTGGCAAGATCGGTCGCCTCCTTGGCTTTGGTCTCGGCGATATCGCGCACGCAGACGACGACGACGGAAACGCCGAGCTTGTGCGCCGTCATCATCACCCGGTAGCCCGCCTCTTCGCTCATATGGAAAACCGCCTTCAGCACCATCACGACAAATTCGCGCGGCGTGTAATCGTCATTGACGAGAATGACCTTGTAGAGCTTCGGCCGCTCCAGTTTCGGTTTCGGCTTCAGCTTCGGTTTTGCAGCAAGACCATCGTCACTCATCGGAAATCCACCCGTTGATGACAGGAAAGGCGGTCGCAGTCGGCCATGCGGCCCCGGCACGCTGACGTTCAATATCCTACGCTGAGCGCCGGCAATCAAGCAAAAGCCCGCTCCTTCGCCGCGTCGAACCGCGCGAAGGCTTGACCGTTCGGCTCCTTTATCCCATAGCCACGCCCAACGAATTCGAGAACGACAGGTTTTAGCCATGGGCTTTAAATGCGGTATTGTCGGGCTGCCGAACGTCGGCAAGTCCACCCTCTTCAACGCGCTCACCAAGACGGCGGCGGCTCAGGCTGCCAACTATCCGTTCTGCACGATCGAGCCGAACACCGGCGAAGTCGCGGTTCCGGATCCCCGCATGCGCAAGCTGGCCGACATTGCCAAGTCGAAGGAAATCATCCCGACGCGCATCTCCTTCGTCGATATCGCCGGCCTGGTGCGCGGCGCGTCGAAGGGCGAAGGCCTCGGCAACCAGTTCCTCGCCAACATCCGCGAAGTGGATGCGGTCGTGCACGTGTTGCGCTGCTTCGAGGATGACGACATCACCCACGTCGAAGGGCGCATCAACCCGGTCGCCGATGCCGAGACGATCGAGACCGAGCTGATGCTCGCCGACCTCGACAGCCTCGAGCGCCGCACCGACCAGACCCGCAAGCGCGCCGGCGGCAAGGACAAGGATTCGGTCGCTCAGCTGCCGATCATGGAAGCCTCGCTGAAGCTGCTGCAGGACGGCAAGCCGGTGCGCACGCTGCTTGCCAAGCTCGACGCCGAAGAGCTGCGCATCCTGCAGGGCCTCAACCTGCTGACCGCGCATCCGGTGCTCTACGTCTGCAACGTCGCGGAAAGCGATGCCGTCGACGGCAACGAACACACGCGTGCGGTTGCCGAAATGGCCAAGGCGCAGGGCGCTGAAAGCGTCGTGATCTCGGCGGCGATCGAATCCGAAGTGGCCCAGCTGCCGGAAGAGGAAGCCAAGGAATTCCTGAGCGCGCTCGGCCTGGAAGAAGCCGGCCTCGACCGGCTGATCCGCGCCGGCTACAAGCTGCTCGACCTCATCACCTACTTCACCGTAGGTCCGAAGGAAACGCGCGCCTGGACGATCCAGCGCGGCACCAAGGCACCGCAGGCCGCCGGCGTCATCCACACCGACTTCGAACGCGGCTTCATCCGCGCCAACACCATCGCGTTTGACGACTATATCGCGCTCGGCGGCGAAGTCGGCGCGAAGGAAGCCGGCAAGGCCCGCGACGAAGGCAAGGAATACGTCGTCCAGGACGGCGACGTCATCCACTTCCGCTTCAACACGTAAGGCCTGTCGCCCCAAAGGCCACAGCAATTCGGCGTGACGGGCTCCGGCCTGACGCGCCGAGGCGCTTCAGGAACGATCGATAGAAGACCCGATGTTACGGCGCGGTATGCAACCGCGCCGTCATCGTTTCCGGCAACAGGCTGACGACGATGCGCCGCAGCTTCTGCCAGAAGATGCCGATGACGAGCACGGTGACGCCGACCACAGCGAAGGCGAAGAACACGTAGTTGTCGAGCGACGCTCCAGTCTGGTTGAGCATCGTCCAGACAGCCCCGCCCAGCGACAACAGCCCTGATGTAACGAAGGCTCGTCGGTCGATGACCAGCCCGACCAGCATGAACAGGGCCACAATCAGAATGGCGGCGGCCGCCTGGCCAAGGCTGGCTTGCCCATCCCACCACGTCGCACCGTCGTTCGACAGGAAAACCAGAGCGATCAGCCCGTAGAGCAACGCGGGTGCTGCGGCCAGATGCAGCCAGAACGCGGTATCCGAGCGCGTGGTCACGCGCTGCGGATCGGAAACGTCGTAGCGCATCGCGACCGCAAAGACGCCCAAGGCGCCGACAAGAACGGTGAGCGCGAGAAGCATGAAATGGTTCTCATTGGCAAGGTCGATCCCAAGGCTCTTCTCCAAGGCAAGAAGGGCCGCAACCACGCCGATGAGGGCGACCGACACCATCAGGCCGGCCAGTGCCAGTGGCACGCGATAGCGCCAGTAGAACAGGCCGAGCGGGATCGGGAATGCTGATAGAAAGGCGAGCACAAAGACCAGTGGCCTCCAGGCATCCTCATGCTCGCTGACGAACCACAGTGCTGTAATCCCGACCCAATGCACGAGAGCAACCGTCAGCGCCACCGACGGCAGCGCCAGCCGCTGGCGCCGCACCAGGATCTCGGCAAGGACCAGAATGACCGGCAGCGTCAAGAACGGGCCACCCAGGCCCCAAAGACCGATCAGCACGACGACGACACCGATCGTGATCAGGATGTCGTGAAATCCCCGGATGAACCGTGGCTGCTCGCTGTCTTCGGCCGCGCGCGCGTCGAGAGCGGCATCGTCCCGCTCCGCTGCGGCATCCGGCGCCGTCGGCCCGAAAATTATGCCCCGATCGGCCAGATAGGCTTCGAGATCGCTCACCTGATGGGCAGAGATGATCCCTTTTTCGGCGGCGCCTGCAAGCGCTCTGTTCAGTTCGGTCACGTGCATCCTCAATCAAACGCGCATCGTTGCATTTCCAAAACAGGTGGTTGCATGAACATGCGGTATTCGCAACCTGGAAATTCCTTGCTGCGGCCGATCACTTGGCATGAGAGCCCACGCTTCAAACCTTGCTCAAAGCGATTCCGATTTGAGAAATTATGCAGTACGTAGAGCGGCAGCAAATCAGACGGGGCAACGCAGCATGTTGTATTTCGAGGATTTTTCCGAAGGGCGACGCTTCGACTACAAACCGGTCGAAATGAAACCTTCCGATATGATCGCCTTTGCGCGTGAATTCGATCCGCAGCCGATGCATCTCGACGAGGAAGCCGGCAGGCGCAGCATCCTCGGTGGCCTCTCGGCCTCCGGCTGGCACACCAGCGCTGTCGGCATGCGCATGATGCTCGATGCCTTCATGGGCCAGTCCTCGTCGCAAGGCTCGCCCGGTATCGACTTCATGGACTGGAAGAAGCCGGTCATTGCCGGCGACACGCTCACAGGTTTCAGCCAGGTTCTGGAGGCCCGCCGCTCGAAGTCCAAGCCCGGCCTCGGCATCGTCAAGTTCCGCAACGAAATCGTCAACCAGGCCGGCGAACCGGTGGCGGTTTCCGAATGTTCCGTGCTCTTCCGCTGCCGCGACAAGGTCCAACACTGATGATGACGATGGAGGAGTTTTACGCCACCGGCCGCAGGACCGTCATCGGCAGCCTGACGTTTTCGGCGGAGGATATCGTCCGCTTCGCGCGCGATTTCGATCCGCAACCCTTCCATCTCGACGCCGAAGAAGCCCGGCATTCGCTGTTCGGCGGCCTCTGCGCCTCCGGCTGGCACACATCCGCCGGCTGGATGCAGTGCTTCGTCCGGTTCTGGAAGGACGAGCAGCGTCGGCTTGCTGCCGAAGGCCTGCAGGCGCCAAGGCTCGGCCCCTCGCCCGGTTTCAAAGATCTCAGATGGCTGAAGCCGGTCTATGCCGGCGACACCGTGACCTATGCCGTGACGTTCCTCGAAAGCCGCGCGCTCGCCTCGCGGCCCGGCTGGCGGATCAACACCATTCTGTGCGAAGGCGAAAACCAGCACGGCGAAACAGTGATCCGCTTCGAGAGCAAGGTCATAGAGTTCGTATAGATCGCCACGATTGCCGACGGTGCCACGCGCGGGCAACAATCTAATTCCTTAAGTCAGGAACGATTTGGGCGTAAAATCCGTTCGGACCTTCCAAGCTTCACGCCAGTTGCCGATAGGCCCTGGTGTAGCGGAGCTTTGACAGGGAGAACTGGAGGGCAATCTATGGAAAAGACCCATGTCCGCGAACTGGCGGAGGAATATCTTCGCCTCGGCGGCCACCGGCGCGTGGCCATCGACGATAACGAAACCTCGATCCGAAGCTGGGAAGCCGAGCCGCCAGAGGCCGACGCCTTCTGGCGGAGGGAGGTCGAAACACTGACACCGGCAACGCAGCGCGAAGTGCAACTGATGCTGCCCACGATTAATCGCGCCTGAGGACGCGGGCCCTCAGTGGCCGTCGAATTCAATCA
This sequence comes from Ensifer sp. GW823-FHT05D09, assembly GCF_058795755.1. Lineage (NCBI taxonomy): Bacteria > Pseudomonadati > Pseudomonadota > Alphaproteobacteria > Hyphomicrobiales > Rhizobiaceae > Ensifer > Ensifer sp. GW823-FHT05D09. Next base: position 506,953 of record NZ_JBXAIA010000003.1, read on the forward strand.
GCGTGCGGACGTTGACGCCGAGCGCTTCTAGCTTCTTGCGGCCGCCGAGTTCCGGCAGGTCGATGACGAAACAGGCTGCAACGATATCGGCGCCCATCTGCTTCAACAGCTTGACGGCGGCTTCGGCCGTGCCGCCGGTGGCGATCAGGTCGTCGACCAGAATGACCTTCTCGCCCGGCTTGAGCGCATCCTTGTGCATCTCCATCTCGTCGACGCCGTATTCGAGGCTGTAAGCGATGCGCACCGTGTCATGCGGCAGCTTGCCCTTCTTGCGGATCGGCACGAATCCGGAGGAAAGCTGATGCGCGATGGCGCCGCCAAGAATGAAACCGCGCGCCTCGATACCGGCGATCTTGTCGATCTTGGTGCCGGCATAGGGATGCACCAGTTCGTCGATCGCACGGCGGAACGCACGGGGATTGCCGAGCAGCGTGGTGATGTCGCGGAACATGACGCCCGGCTTCGGATAGTCGGGAATATTGCGGATAGCGGCGATCAGTTCCGATTGAACGGTAGTGGTCATGGGCAAAGAAGGCCTTTGTGTCTCTTGTTACCGCAAACCCATAACACCATCGACCGACATGTCTATAACGGTTTCTTGCCGCACGGCAGGCTGGAACAATTTGGTCGGCCCAGGGGTTGATGTTAGGCTGGGAGCCGTGACGCGCGGAGGAGATGCGCGTGACCTGCCCCTTGCTTGAGCTCACATCGGAAGGAGGAACATCATGCGCCTGTTTGAATGCGGTTCTCTTGTCCCGGGTTGCGAATGGCACACGCGCGCCGATAATGACGCCGAAATCGTCCGCCGCGTGGTGGACCATATGCGCCAGGCGCACGGCGAAACCATGATCCGCGAAAACATGATCGACAACATCAAGGCGCGCATCGTCGAAGAGACCAAGGCCGCCTGACAAAGCTGCATATGCCCCGAACGCGCGCGGGTTTTACACCGACACAGACCCGCGACGCGTCTCGTGTTGCCGCCCGCCAGAGGTGCCTGGCGACGAACTGGTGCGAGAGACAAAACGATCGCCACCACCCGATCTGGATTTGCGACGTTCTCCTGCCAGCTCTTAGGACCGCGGGACCGCGCGTTCTGTTATCCCGTGGACGAGCGGTAATGCGCGAAGGAGATTTGACCCGCCCGGCCCTCACGCTCTATAGCCTCCTGATCAGCACGCGGCGTGTCGCCCTCGCCTGTCGTGGTGATCACTTGCGTTTGCCGGCCGCCTGCGCGAACGTCTCATGCCCTGGATTCTTTTAACTGGCACTCGGAACCTATGAACGACAAAGCTTTTGACACTTTGACCGGCATGTACTTCACGGTCGACGACCCCGATGGGAGCTATGGCACTGGCCAAGTTATTCGTCTTGCTGCCGAAGGGATTTATTTCGTTCGCTTCGACGGCAATGAGGTGACGCTGCCCCTGGAACTCGTATCCATCGGCGAGATGTTGCAGACCACCGAAGAGGAATACAAGCTTTGGCGGTTCTTCGATACGACCGAGGAAAGAGACAAGTGGATCGAATGGCTGGATGCACCATCCAAACCAAGGGTCATTTCGCTTGTGAGGCCGACCAAGTAGCAGCCTCTCGGCCCAGTCACTCCTGGAGCCCACAGGTTTCTCGTTCACGGCGCGTGTTTGGTACCAGCAGAGATCCGTCGTCTATGGCGCCTGGCGCTTTTCCGCCAGGTCATTATGGACCTCGACTCTAGACCTCACGCCCGTTCTTCATTCCCGCGGCACCAAAGCCTCGAGCCTTGCGACGAGGTTCGCCCGGTCGACGCTGAAGTTGCGTTCGACCCACAATGTCTCCAGCTCGCCGAGGATTTCGCCGACGCGCGGCCCGGCCGGGATGCCGGCCTTCAGCACATCCGCACCCGACAGCGGGAAACTCGGGCGCTTCCATGCCTCGGTTCGCTTCAAGAGGCGCTGGAAGGAAGCGGTCTCGGCCAGCAGTGCCGGATCGCTTTCGGACTTGCGCCTCGCCGAGGCAAGCGCCAACCGCAGCCGGACGGAAATCCCCTCGGCACCGTGGCGGTAGAGCAGCCGGTCAAGCGCCGCGTCGACCGTCTTGGTTGGTATCGTCGGGGCAGTGGCAAAGCGCGCAAAATAGGCCGCCTCGGCCTTCGACAGGCGCAACCGTGCGGCCATGGCTTCGAGTCGCTCTGCGTCCGGCGGCACGATCGCCGCAAGGCGCAACAGCGGATCGACAACCCACGAGAATGCTCGCTCGGCGGCAACCAGTTCCGGAATGGCGTCGATGCCCCATTTTTCGGTCTCGGGCAGGATCTCGGTCAACACGCCCGCCTGGCGCATCCAGAGTAGCGCGCGGCCCGGGTCCTCGGCCGAAAGCAGCTTCTTCGTCTCCGCCCACACGCGTTCTGCCGAAAGCGTCGACAGTTTTGAACGCGCCTGCGCGCAGGCCCTCAAGCCATCGGCATCGGGACGCCCGTTGCCGTAATGAGCGAAGAAGCGGAAGAAACGGAGAATGCGCAGATAGTCTTCTGCCACCCGCTCGGCCGCGTTGCCGATAAAGCGCAGGGTCCGGCTTTCGATATCGGCCAAACCGCCGACTTCGTCGATGACCTCGCCTTTGTCATTCGCGTAGAGTGCGTTGATGGTGAAGTCGCGCCGTTCGGCATCCACCTTCCAGTCGGTTCCGAAGGCCACTTCCGCCCGGCGCCCGTCGGTCGCGACGTCGCGACGCAGCGTCGTCACCTCATAGGGCGTTCCGTCGATGACCAGCGTCACCGTGCCATGGTCGATGCCCGTCGGCACCACCTTGATACCGGCAGCCTTCGCGCGGGCAGACACGTCTTGCGGATGCCAGGTGGTGGCCATGTCGACATCGCCGACGGGCACGCCCATCAGGCTGTTGCGCACGGCGCCGCCGACGACGCGCACCTCCCCGCCCTCGGCGTTCAGGACGTCGAAGACGCGGCGAAGGGATGGAGCTGAAAACCAGCTCTCACCGGCAACCGAGGTCATGCATAAAGCCTTTCATAAAGCATTCGGACGATGCCGGCGGTGATACCCCAGATATTCCTGTCGCCATAGGGCATGCGATAGAAATGCCGGTCTTCGCCCTGCCAGTGGCCGCTTCCGCGCCCATGGTTGCCGGGGTTCATCAGAAACGACAGCGGCACTTCGAAGACGCTTTCGACCTCGTCGGGGTTGGGAACCAGCTCGAAGCCCGGCTGCACCACCGCCAGAACCGGCGTGATCTTGAAGCCGGACAACGCCATGTAATGCGGCAGCCGCCCGATCGTTTCCACAAAGCGTGGATCGAGACCGATCTCCTCCTGCGCCTCGCGAAGGGCGGCAAGCTCGATCGACCGGTCTTCGGGATCGACCGCGCCGCCGGGAAACGCCACCTGGCCGGAATGCTTGCGCAGGCTGGCGGTGCGCTGGGTGAAGATGACATGCGCATCTTCGCCGTCGTCGACCACCGGCACCAGCACCGCCGCATCCTTCAGATGCAGGGTCTCGAGATGCGGAACGATGCCGGGGTTGAGCAGGAAATCGCCGTGCTCCCGCCAGGAGCTTTCCACCGGCCCGCCCATCTGGGTCAGCGCCCGGCGGCGAAATTCGTCGGCGGAATAGGGATGCCCGTTCATCGCGACAGCGCTTCCAGTTCGCCAGCCGGCATGATCGGGAAGACCGAGCCGCCCGACCGTACGCAGAACATCTCGACGCCGTCGACCATTAGAGTTTCGCCGAGGTCGACGAGATCATACATGACGGGTCGAGACACCAGCGCTTCCAGCCGGCCGCGCACATGTAGATAAGGTTTCAGCTCGCGATTGTCGCCGTGGATGACAAAACGCAAGGCGTGTTCCGGCCCCGCCTCGACAACATCGCCGACATTTGTGCGAAAGGTCAGCACCTGCACGCCGTCTTTCTCCGTGACGCTCATTTCGACGGCAAGGAAAGGGGCGTCGACGATGCGGATCGCCACCTTTTCCACAGGCGTCACCAGATAGGTGACGCCGTCCTCGTCCTTGCGCAAAACTGTGGAGAACAGCCGCACCAGCGGCTGCCGGCCAATCGGCGTGCCGAGATAGAACCAAGTGCCGTCGGCGCGGATTTCCATGTCGATATCGCCGCAGAATGGCGGATTCCAGCGCTCCACGGGCGGCAGGCCGCGCTTGCCGTCGCCAGTCTGGCCGGCCGCGCGCGTAATCAGCGCCGCTAGTCCGGCCGCGTCCCCGGTTCGCTGAATTTCGGCTTCTGCCATCGTTCCGTCCCGATTGGCCCCGATTTTGCACCGGAGGCGTGTATGCCGTCGCGAGATGCGGCGTGTATGATGTCACGAGATAGTGCGTCTGCGGCGACTTGTCAGCCGTCAGCCAGGGTCTAAATTGGAATAAGGCAACTGAAATTCCCCGGCGGGGCGATTCGGTTCAACAACGGGCGACCGGGGAGTATGACCATGAGTGTGATGAAGGGCGCGACGGACGCGACCGACGAAAAGGCGATCGTTGCCGCGGCGGAAAACGCGCTTGCGGAAATCGCGCTCGTGCGCGCCGAAGTCGGCAAGGTCATCTTCGGCCAGGAAACGGTGGTCGAGCAGACCCTGCTTGCGGTCCTGTCGGGCGGTCACGCCCTGCTCGTCGGCGTGCCCGGCCTTGCCAAGACCAAGCTGGTGGCGACGCTCGGCACCGTTCTCGGGCTCGATTCCAGCCGCGTCCAGTTCACGCCCGACCTGATGCCGTCGGATATTCTCGGCTCCGAAGTCATGGACCAGGATGCCGCCGGCCATCGCTCCTTCCGTTTCATCCCCGGCCCGATCTTCACGCAGCTCTTGATGGCCGACGAAATCAACCGCGCTTCGCCGCGCACGCAGTCGGCGCTGTTGCAGGCGATGCAGGAGTATCACATCACCGTTGCCGGCGCCCGCAAGGACCTGCCGCAGCCGTTCCATGTGCTGGCGACCCAGAACCCGCTGGAGCAGGAAGGCACCTATCCCCTGCCCGAGGCGCAGCTCGACCGCTTCCTGATGCAGGTCGACGTCGGCTATCCCGAGCTTGCCGCAGAACGGCAGATCCTGCTTGAAACCACGGGCACCGCCGAAGCGACTGCCCGTCCCGTCATCGATGCCGCCCGCCTGCAGCAGATCCAGAGCCTCATCCGCCAGATGCCGGTCGGCGAAAAGGTGGTCGATGCGATCCTGGCGCTGGTGCGCTCCGCCCGTCCGGGCAACGGCAATGCCGCCACCGACAAGAACGTCGCCTGGGGCCCGGGCCCGCGCGCAGGACAGGCGCTGATGCTGTGCGCCCGCGCCCGCGCGCTTTACGATGGGCGGCTTGCGCCGTCGATCGACGATATCATGGCACTCGCCGAGCCCGTTCTCCAGCACCGTATGGCGCTGACCTTCGCCGCCCGTGCCGAAGGCATGACCGTGCGCGACGTCATCGCCGGACTGGTGAAACAAGCCAAGGGATAAAGAATGGCCTCCATCGGGCACATAGTTGCGCGTACCCCCGCTGGTGAGGTTCTTTCCCGTGCGCAGCAGCGCGCGATGCTCGTTCCTGACTGCCTCGTCGAAGCCCGCCGCATCGCCAACACGGTGATCTCCGGCTGGCACGGCCGGCGCAAGCGCGGGATCGGCGAGAATTTCTGGCAGTTCCGGCCCTATAGCGACGGCGAAAGCCTGTCGCGCATCGACTGGCGCCGCTCCGCCCGCGACGATCATACCTATGTGCGCGACCGCGAATGGGAGGCAGCCCACACCATCTGGCTCTGGGCCGACCTGTCGCCGTCGATGATGTACAAGTCGACGCTCGGATCGGTGTCGAAGGAAAGCCGGGCGCTGGTCTTGATGCTGGCGCTCGCCGAAATCCTCGCGCGCTCCGGCGAGCGCATCGGATGTCCTGGGGTGATGGAGCCGATCTCCGCCCGCAACGCCGCCGAACGGCTGGCAACCGCCATCATGCTGACGCCGCTTTCCGAAGGGCTGCCGGAGACTGGCATGATCCGCAACGCCAGCGATCTGGTGCTGATCGGCGATTTTCTCGACCCGACCGACCGGATCATGGAGCGGCTGGGTCCGCTCGCCCGCCGCGGCCTGCGCGGTCATGTCGTCGAGGTTGCCGATCCGGCCGAGGAGGTCTTTCCCTATGCCGGGCGGACCGAATTCAGCGACCCAGAAACCGGCCAGAAGCTGACCGCCGGGCGCGCCGAGATCCTGCGCGAAGATTATCAGCGCGCCTACCTCGCTCGCCGCGAAAGCCTCGGGGTGACGCTGCGCCATCTCGGCTGGACTTTTACGCCGCACCGGACGGACAGACCCGCCTCCGAGGCGCTGGTTGCAGTCCACATGTATCTCTCGGGCATGCCCGGTCGCGCCACCCATGGAGGCCAGCTATGACCGGCCTTCCCTTTCTGTTTGCCAATCCCGCGATGCTTGCGGCGCTGATCGCCCTTCCGGTGATCTGGTGGCTCTTGCGCATGACCCCGCCGAAGCCGGCGGCCGAAGTGTTCCCACCGCTGCGCATTCTTGCCTCGGTGCTGAAGCGCGAGGAAACACCGTCGAAAAGCCCGTGGTGGCTGACCCTTTTGCGCATGCTTTTGGCGGCCGCGGTTATTCTCGCCATCGCCGACCCCGTGGTGAACCCGCGCCAGAACACGTTGGCAACGAGCGGCCCGCTCGCCATCGTCGTCGACAACAGCTGGGCAACGGCTACCGACTGGGAGCAGCGTGTGGATGCCGTCAGCACGCTGATCGACGATGCCGAGGCGCGCGACCTCGCCGTCTCGATCGCCTTCACAGGCGACCGCCAGCACGACGCCACGCCGGGCTCGGCAGCGACTGCGCGCAACAGGCTTGCTGCCGCCGCCCCCATCCCGCTCGCCGTCGACCGCACCCAGGCGATTGCCGCACTGAAAACCGCGTTTGAAGGCGCGAAGCCCGGCACGCTGGCCTTCGTCAGCGACGGCATCGAGGCAGCAGACCAGAAGACCATGGCGGCGCTATCCGAGGTCGGAGCCGCCGAACTGCGGCTGATCGAGGCCGATGGCAGCCGCACCGTGGCACTGACCGATAGCAGCAACGGCTCGACCGGCATGTCGGTGACGGCAACGCGCCTCAACAAGGATGGGGCGCTCACCCTGCCGATCGTCGCCTATGACACGCGCGGCCGCGCCATTGCCGACGGGCAGATCGCCTTCGGCCCCGGCGAAGGCGTCGCCAAGGGCAGCATCGAGGCGCCCTTCGAACTGCGCAACGACTTTGCCCGCATCGGCATCGAGAATGCCGCGACCGCCGGCAGCGTGCACCTGCTCGACGATGGTTTCCGCCGTCGTCGCGTCGCACTTCTGAGCGGCGAGGCCCGCGATCAGTCGCAGCCGCTTCTGTCGCCGCTCTACTACATCAACCGCGCGCTCGCGCCCTATGCCGATCTCGTCGAACCGCACGAGACCGATCTCGCCGTCGCCATTCCGGAGCTCCTGGAGCAGAAGCCGTCCGTGCTGATCATGGCCGATATCGGCCGGCTGCCGGAAGAGATCTATCCGAAGCTCACGAAATGGATCGACAATGGCGGCATGCTCATCCGCTTCGCCGGCCCCAGGCTTGCAGCCGCCCCCGCCGACGATCCGCTGGTGCCGGTGACGCTGCGCCAGGGCGAACGGGCGCTCGGCGGCGCACTTTCCTGGTCCGAACCGCAACCGCTCGCCGACTACCCGGCCAACAGCCCGTTTGCCGGCATGGCGCGCCCGACCGACATTCTGGTCAAGCGGCAGGTTCTGGCCGAGCCGACCGCCGATCTTGCCGAGCGCACCTGGGCAAGCCTTGCCGATGGCACGCCACTGGTGACGACGTCGGCCCACGGCGCCGGGCGCATCATCCTCTTCCACGTGAGCGCCGAAGCCACCTGGTCGAACCTGCCGATCTCGGGCGATTTCGTCGAGATGCTGCGCCGCAGTGTCCAGCTGTCGCGCGGCGGTGGCGTTGCCAACGAGGGCAAGGCGCAGCAACAGACGCTCGCGCCCTATCGGCTGCTGAACGCCGACGGCGTGCTTGTCGCTGAGACCGGCAATGCCCGGCCGCTCGATGTCGTGCCGGGCCAGGTGCCGGTGTCGACGCCTGAGAATCCGCCGGGTCTCTACGGATCGGAAGATGGCTTTACCGCGCTCAACCTTTTGCCGCGCAATGCCGAGCTGACGCCGATCGACATGACCGCCGCCGGCGCTCACACCACCCAGCAATTGGCCGCTTCCGAAAGCTGGTCGCTGAAGCCGGCCCTGTTCACCCTTGCAATGCTGCTGCTCCTCGTCGACGCGCTGATCGTGCTGTTCATGGGCGGGGCCTTCTCGCGTCTGCGCGCAGCAAAGGCGATGACCGCAGGCCTCCTGCTGGCGGTAAGTGCCTTCCTCGTCTCGCCGCCGGATAGTCTGGCCGACGACAGCCGACCGGAAGACGCCGCCATTCTCGAGCGCCTCGACACCACGCATCTCGCCTACGTCGTGACCGGCGAAGGCGAAGTCGATCGTCTCTCCGAGCGCGGGCTTGCGGGACTTACCGACTTTCTCACCTATCGCACGACACTTGAGCCGGGCACCCCTGTCGGCCTCGATATCGCCAAGGACGAACTGTCGTTCTATCCGATCATCTATTGGCCGGTTTCCGCATCGGCGCCGATGCCGAGCCCGCAGGCCGTCAGCCGCATCGACGCCTATATGCGCGCCGGCGGCACGGTACTGTTCGACACGCGCGACCAGTTCTCTTCGCTCGGCGCATCGTCCGGCGGGACCAGCCCCAACACCGAGCGGCTGCAGGCGATCCTTGCCAACCTCGACATCCCGCCGCTGGAGCCCGTTCCGACCGACCACGTGCTGACCAAAGCATTTTACCTGCTGTCGAACTTCCCCGGCCGCTACACCGGCAGCCCGCTGTGGATCGAGGCGCAGCTCGACAATCGCGAAGAGGCGAGCAATCGCCCGGCCCGCTCTGGCGATGGCGTGACGCCGATCATGATTACCGGCAACGACTTTGCCGGCGCCTGGGCGGTGGATGCCAACGGCGTCGCATTGCTGCCAACCGTACCACCGGACGAAATGCAGCGTGAATACGCCTTCCGTTCCGGCGTCAACATCATGATGTATATGCTGACCGGCAACTACAAGGCCGACCAGGTGCACGTGCCGGCCCTGCTCGAACGGCTCGGACAATGAGGGCCGATCGATGACCGCTGACTTCTCGCCATTCATCCCGTGGCCCTATCTGGCGGTGCTTGCCGTCGCAGCCGCGATCCTGGCCGCACTCGGCATCTGGCGCGGCGTGCGCGGCGCCTGGGTGCGCGCCGCTGCGCTTGCCGCCTTCTGTCTGGCGCTCGCCAACCCGGTCCTCTTCCAGGAGGAGCGCGAGCCGCTGTCGACCATCGTCGCCGTGGTCGTCGACCGCAGCCAGAGCCAGGATTATGCCGGCCGGCGCGAGCAGACCGACAAGGCGCTTGCCGACCTCAAGGACCGCCTTGCCCGCTTCCCGCAGATCGAGACCCGCATCGTCGAAGCCGCCGACAGCCCGGAGAGCGAAGCGCCTTCAACCCGCCTCTTCTCCGCCTTGACCTCCGTGCTTGCCGATGTGCCGCCGGCGCGGGTCGGCGGTGCGATCTTCATTACCGACGGCCAGATCCACGACGTGCCCGACATCAACCAGAAGCTCGGCTTCGACGCGCCGATCCATGGGCTGATCAGCGGCAGGCCGGATGAATTCGACCGTCGCATCGAGATCGTCAGCGCGCCGCGCTTCGGCATCGTCGGCGAACAGCAGAAGCTGTCCTTCCGCGTGGTCGACGATGGCAAGGCGCCGGGCGGCACCGCCGAGGTGACCATCCGCCTCAATGGCAACGAGATCGCAACGGAAGTCGCCGAACCCGGCACCGACGTGCCTTTCAGCTTCACCGTGCCGCGCGGCGGCAACAACATCCTCGAATTTGCGGTCAACGGCGTCCCCGGCGAAGTTACCGAAACCAACAATCGCGCCGTCCATGTTCTCGACGGCATCCGCGAAAACCTGCGCGTGCTCTTGGTCTCAGGCGAGCCGCATGCGGGCGAACGCGCCTGGCGCAACCTGTTGAAGTCCGATGCCGCCGTCGACCTCGTGCATTTCACCATTCTGCGCCCGCCGGAAAAGCAGGACGGAACCCCAATCAACGAGCTGTCGCTGATCGCGTTTCCCACGCGCGAGCTGTTCGTCGACAAGATCAGCGAGTTCGACCTGATCATCTTCGACCGCTATCAGCACCGCGGCGTGCTGCCGATCCTCTACTATGACAACATCGCGCAATATGTGCAGAACGGCGGCGCGCTCTTGATCGCAGCCGGGCCTGAGCATGCCGGCAACGATTCGATCGCCGCCACGCCGCTTTCGGCGGTACTGCCCGCAAACCCGACCGGCGTGATGAATGAAAAGGGCTTCTATCCGCGCCTTTCGGATGAGGGCAAGAAACACCCGGTCACCCGCGGCCTCGAAGGGGCTGCCAGCGAACCGCCGCAATGGGGCCGCTGGTTCCGCACCGTCGACGTCGACCGGCCACTCGGCCAGACCGTGATGGAAGCCGCCGACGGCAAGCCGCTATTGGTGCTCAATCGTGTCGGCAAGGGACGCGTCGCCATGCTTCTGTCCGACCAGGGCTGGCTCTGGGCCCGGGGCTTTGAAGGTGGCGGTCCGCACGTCTCGCTCTATCGTCGCACCGCCCATTGGCTGATGCAGGAGCCGGCGCTGGAAGAGGAAGCGCTGACGGCCCGCGCCGCAGGCCGCACGCTCGAAATCACCCGCCAGACCATCGAGGGCGACCCCGGCCCCGCGACCCTCACCTATCCCTCCGGCAAAACCGAGGAGCTGTCGCTGACGCAGCGCGAACCGGGCCTCTACAGCGCCGAGGTGAAGACCACGGAAACCGGCCTCTTCGAAGTGGCCAACGACGAACTGTCCACGCTCGTCCATGTCGGCAATGTCGACGCGCCGGAATTCAAGGCGGCGATCTCGACCGAGGACAAGCTGCGCCCCTGGGCAGAACAGACCAAGGGCCTGGTGCGCCGGCTGGCAAGCGCCGACGGCGCCATAGACCTGCCGTCGATCCTGCCGGTGCGCGGCGCCGTGCGCGTCGCCGACGACCAGCGGCTGTCGCTGCGCCTGACCGACGAGACCGTACTCAGGGGCATCAATTCTCTGTCGCTGTTTACCGGCCTCTTCGGCCTTGCCGCCCTGCTCCTGCTGATCTCGGCGACATGGTACCGCGAGGGTCGATGACCGATCCGAGCGTCGCCATCAGCAACCTGCGCGACGTGCCCTATTTCGCCGACGATATCGCCGACCGCGTCTGGCGGGCCTGGTGGGAACCGCGCGGCTTTCCACTCGATCACATCGCCGGGCTGGTTGCCGGCAGCCTCGGCGACCATCGCATTCCTTTCGCCATCGTCGCCCATCGCGGCGCAACGTTTATCGGCACCGCCTCGGTGATCGAATCCGACCTGGAGGAGCGCCCCGAGCTTGGTCCCTGGGTGGCAGCCGTTTGGGTGGAGCCGACATTTCGCGGTCTCGGCCTCGGCGCGAGCATCGTTCGTCACGCAGCCGAGGCGGCCTTGGCGACCGGCGTCGAAACCGTGCATCTCTGCGCCTTGCCGCAGAAGCGCGCCTTCTACCAGCGCGGCGGTTGGCAGCTCGATGAAAAGGATGTGGGTGAAAGCCGGCTCGACGTTTTCAGCATGCGCCGTTCCTGATTTAGGCCACAATGACTGTCGACATCGCAGGGACATTCTTTGGAGCCCTGTAGATGCGTTTGATAGCCTCCTCCTTCCTTGCCCTCGCCCTTGCCGGCGCAATCGTCACCGGGCCCGCTCACGCGGCCGACCTTATCGATTTTTGGGACAAGCCGCAGCATGGCGGCAACAGCTTCAACCGGCTTCCGCCGGACGAGGCCTATTTCAAGGCGCTGTCCGGCTACGGCGCCACCTGGGTTCGCTTGTCCTACGACAAATGGAAGCCGGCCAAGCGCGACTTCCTGATCGGCAATGCCGACAAATACGAGGGCATACCGGCGGCCGACCTGAAGACGCTGAAGGAAACGCTCGATCGCGCCGACAAGGCCGGATTGAAGGTCGTCATCACGCCATTATCGCTGCCCGGCATGCGCTGGTCGCAGAACAACGGCAACAAGTTCGACGGTCGCATATGGCAGGACAAGGCCTGGTGGGCTGAGGCCGCAAGCTTCTGGCGCGACCTCGCCCGCGAACTCAAGGATCACCCTGGTGTTGCCGCCTACAACATCATCAACGAACCGGCGCCTGAAAAGCAGAACGGCCTTGCAGAACACGCCGACGAAAAGGCGATGCAGGACTGGTATGCGAGCAAGAAGGGCAGCGCCTCCGACGTCGTCGCCTTCTATGAGACGGTGATCGCCGCCATCCGCGAGGTCGACCCCGCGACCCCGATCATGGCCGACGCCGGCTGGTACGCCGCAGCCGATGCCTTCAGCTATTGGCCGTCGGGCCTCAGCGACCAGAAGGTGCTCTACAGCTTCCACATGTACGAGCCCTATGCGGCCACCAGCGCGCCCAACATGAAGCGCGAAAAGCCCTATACCTATCCCGGCAAGGTGCCTTTCGGCGAAGGCGAGGAAAACTGGGACAAGGCGCGGGTTGCCTCCTATCTCGACCGGCCGGTGCAGTGGGCGAAAGACAAGGGCATTGCGCTCAACCGCGTCGTTGCCGGAGAATTCGGTTGCATGCGCCGCTGGACCGGCTGCAAGGCCTATCTCGAGGACGTGCTGACGACGCTCGACAAGGACAGCCTGCACTGGGCCTTCTACAGCTTCCGCGAAGACAGCTGGGACGGCATGGACTACGAACTCGGATCGAAGAAGGTCCACTGGAAATATTGGGACGCGATCGATGCCGGCACGCCCGATCCGGTCAAGCGCACGGCGACGCCTGAGTTCGAACCGATCTCCAAGCGGCTGGCCAGGTAGGAGTGTCCATGTTCGAGATCACCGACAAACCGCCGGCCGAAGCGCTTGAAGCCATCGGCAACGGCCTGACGGCCTTCAACGCCGCCGATGTCGGCCCGTCCGAACGGCGGCCACTGGCAGTGCTCATCGGTGGTTCCGATGCCGGCGGAAAACGCGGCGGCCTCAACGGCTATACCGCCTGGGGCTGGCTGTTCGTGCAATGGCTGTGGCTGCCCGAAGACCTGCGCGGCCAGGGTCTGGCGGCCAGGCTCCTGGCCGCGGCCGAAGACGAGGCCCGTCGCCGCGGCTGCCACGGCGCCTGGATCGACACGTTCAATCCGCAAGCCCGCCGCGCCTACGAGCGCCAGGGTTACGAGGCCTTCGGCGAGTTGCCCGACTTTCCGCCGGGCCGCAGCCGGGTCTTTCTGAAAAAGCAGCTGGGCTAAAGCATTTCCAGGAAAAGTGCGGAGCGGTTTTCCGTCAGGAAATGCGTAAAAACAGAGACATAGAGCGTTTCTGTGTTTCCGTGTAAATCGGAAACGCTCTAGAGGTCGCCGACAGACGGTATTGTCAGACGGCAAGCGCCAGTTCGATGTCTTCGACCTCGGCCATCTCCTCGACAGTCGTGTCGTCCCGCCAACCGATGACGCCGGCAAGACCGGCATGCACGCCTTCGGCCATCGGCACAACCAGCACCCGTGCCGGATCGACCGGGCCCGGGAATTCCAGTGCCGCGTAACGGACCTTCTCGAAGCCGAGCGGCTGGTAATAGGGCGGGTCGCCAACGAGGATGACGGCGTGCGAGCCCTTCCGCCGTGCCGCTTCGACGGCGATACGCACCAACTCCCGGCCGATGCCCATGTTCTTGTGCGACGGCCGTACGGCGAGCGGCCCAAGCAGATGCCCCTTGATCGAACCCGCCATCACGGGCGTCATCCGGACCGAGGCAATCGTCTCGCCATTATCGGCGCAGACGAAGGACAGCGACCGATCGTGGGCGCCCTGCTCGCGAATGCGTGCAGCCGCCCGGGCGAACCGGCCGGGACCAAAGGCTTCTTCGTTGATGATTTCGATGGCTGCGTCATGGGACGCGTCTTCGGTCAGGTAGACGAGGTCATGCTTTTTCATGGGATCAGGAACCGTATGCAGACAGACATGGGGATGGCTTCGCCCGAGGGGGCGTTGGCAGCATCAGCGTCGTCGCAGGTTTCCCGAGAAAGTCATGAGTACGGTTCGTTCCGGACACAGAGAAATTTTCTGAAATCGCCGATACCAGAAAATTGCCCGATGTCAAAGCCCAAAACGCACTGTTCAGAAATCGATACCTTCCGCAGGTCGATAAAGCCGCTATCTATGAACAACGAAACCACGAAGGAGATTGCCCATGGGCAGGCTTGTAGACGGCGTCTGGCAGGACGTCTGGTATGACACGGCGGCGACGAAGGGCCACTTCAAGCGCAGCGAATCGCAGTTCCGCAACTGGATCACATCAGATGGATCGGCAGGCCCATCGGGCGAAAGCGGCTTCAAGGCCGAGGCCGGGCGCTATCATCTCTATGTCTCGCTCGCCTGCCCCTGGGCACACCGCACGCTGATCTTCCGCAAGCTGAAGAAGCTCGAAGACCTGATCTCGGTCTCGATCGTCGATCCGCTGATGCTGTCGAAGGGCTGGGAATTCAAGGGCAAGGACGGCGGCACCGTCGACCACCTCTTCGGCTCCGAAGCGCTCTGGCAGGTCTACACCCGCGCCGACCCAACCTATTCCGGCCGGGTGACGGTGCCCGTCCTCTGGGACAAGCAGAAGAACACCATTGTCTCGAACGAATCCGCCGAGATCATCCGCATGTTCAATTCGGCTTTTGATGAGCTGACCGGTTCGAATGCGGATTTCTATCCGCAAGACTTGCGCACCGAAATCGACGAACTGAACGCTCGCATCTACGGCACTGTCAACAACGGCGTTTACAAGGCCGGCTTCGCCACGAGCCAGGAAGCCTACGAGCAAGGCGTCACCCCGCTGTTCGACATGCTCGACGAGCTGGAAGAGCGGCTGGCGAGCCGGCGCTACCTGACCGGCAGCGCGATCACCGAAGCCGACTGGCGGCTGTTCACGACGCTGGTGCGCTTCGACCCCGTCTATGTCGGCCACTTCAAGTGCAATATCCGCCGGATCGCCGACTACAAGAACCTGCAGGGCTACCTGCGCGACCTCTACCAGGTGGCGGGCGTGGCCGAGACGGTCGACATGCGCCACATCAAGGAGCACTACTACCGCAGCCACACGATGATCAATCCGACCGGGGTCGTGCCCGTCGGCCCGATCCTCGATCTGGATGCTCCGCATGGGCGAGGCGCCATCTAAACACCCGGCAAGGCGCTGTCTTGCGCCAGGTCAGGGCCGCACAGCCAGATCTACCAGTAGCTGTCGAAAACGCTTGCGCCCGCCAGCTCTCCAAGCCGGCGGCGCGTGGCGGGCGTCGTATCGTCAGGCAGGGCATCAAGCGCAAAAAAGCCGCTCGCCGAAATCTCCAGATCCGGCGTCTTCGGCGCCGACTGGCGAACATGGTCGCAGCGGTAAAACACCACGTGATCGCGGCGGCTCGTGCGCCTGTTGTAGTAGACCTGTACCAGCGCCGGCGGGACCGCCGCCTCGAGATTACCTTCCTCGCGCAACTCGCGCAGCAGGCCTTCGAGCGCCGTCTCGTCGCGGTCGAGGCCGCCACCCGGCAGGTGCCAGCCGGGCAGATAGGAGTGCCGCACCAGGAAGACCCGGCCCTGATCGTCGAAGCAGGCAGCGCGCACGCCGATCGTCATGCCGCGCGACAAGGCGTAGTAGCCGTGAGCCAGGCGCATCAGGACGCGGTGATACCAGCGCCGCACCTCCCGGGGCTGCTGTTTTTCCAGGTGTTTATCCTTCCGAATAGGCCGTTGGCCGGGATTAATCCGGCGACATGATTCCCCTCAACCGGAATATGCGCTAGACGGGGACGATGTTCAAACTTGCCCATATCTCCGATGTCCACCTCGGCCCCCTGCCCGATCTCTCCTTGAGGGAACTCGCCTCCAAGCGCATCACCGGCTTCGTCAACTGGCACCGGAACCGCAGGCGGCACCTGTTCACGGGCACGCTCGATTGCCTGATGGCCGACATCGAGAAGCGCGATCCGGACCATATGGCAATCACCGGCGACCTGGTGAACCTCGCTTCATCGCGGGAGATCACCGCGGTGACGGACTGGCTCGACGACGCTGGAGACCCGGCCAACATCTCGATTGTCCCGGGTAATCACGATGCCTATGTGCCGGGCGCCTATGAGAAGACGACGCGCGCCTGGTATCCCTTCATGCGCGCCGATGGCGCCCCGGCCGATTGGCATGAGAACCATCGCTGTTTCCCCTATATGCGGGTGCGCGGCCCGGTGGCGCTGATCGGTTGCTCGACGGCCGTCGCGACACCGCCCTTCGCCGCCAGCGGCTATTTCGGCCAGCGGCAGGCCCGCGCCACCGTCAAACTGCTGCGCCAGGCGGGCGATGCCGGCCTCTTCCGCGTGGTGATGATCCACCATCCGCCGATCCGCGGCGCCACGTCGCTGCACAAGCGGATGCTCGGCATCCGTCGTTTTGCAGCGACGATCTCGTCTGGCGGCGCCGAACTGGTGATCCACGGCCACACGCACTTGAACACCGTCTATTGGCTGAAGGGGCAGAACGGCCCGGTACCGGTTGTCGGCATCTCCTCGGCATCGCAGGGCCCGGGCGGCCACAAGCCGCCGGCTGCCTACAACCTGTTCACCATCGCCGGCGAGGCCGGCAACTGGCACCTCACCCGCGAGCGATACGCGCTCAACGCCGACGCGACGGGCGCCACGCTGGTTGAGACCACCCGTTTCTAGGGACGGGACGATCATGGGAGAGGCCGGCCCGAAATTTGCCGGAATCCCATCCCCGAGAGGAATAAATACGCCTGTTTGGGCGTCACACTCCCGTTCGGGTTCCCACAACCGGCAGAGCGATCTATTCTCTGTGCCGGAGATGGCGTGCTCGGCGCCATTGTATCAGTTGGGAGATAGGCATGATGTACCGCAAGACCATTCTATGCACCCTGTTTGCCGCCGGCGCGGCCATCTTCTCAGCGCAGACGGCCATGGCCGCCGGCGAGGATAGCAGCGAGCCGCCGAAGAAAACCAAGACGAGCAGCGAATGCACCCAAGGCAAGGTCTGGGATGCCAGGAAAAATGCCTGCGTTAACGCCAAGAAGAGCGATCTGAGCGACGACATCCTTTTCCAGGCCGCCCGCGAGCTCGCCTATGCCGGCCAGTATGAGAATTCCATCAAGGTTCTCGGCGCCGTCAGGGATCAGAAGAGCGCCCGGGTACTGAACTATCTCGGTTACGCCAATCGCAAGGCGGGCCGGATGGAACTCGGCATGCAATACTACAAGCGCGCGCTCCAGGCCGACGAAAACTATATCCTCGCCCGCTCTTACATGGGCCAGGCGTTGATCGAGCAGGGCCAGATCGAGGATGCCCGCGTGCAACTGGTCGAGATCCGCGACCGGGGTGGCGAAGACACCTGGGCCTATCGCTCGCTGTTGCAGTCGCTCGGCGGCGTCAGGCATTATTGACGCAGTCCCACTGCCTTCCCGCAACCGGGAAGGCAGTTCCGCACCCTGGCTGAAAGCGCCTCCTCAGCTACGCTTCTTTTCGGTCCATTCCGGCGGCAAGCCCAGCCCGCCGCCGACGATGCCTGTCACCCCGGAACCACGCCCGAAAACCGCGCAATCGGGATCGGTCGGCTTGCCGGTGACCGCATAGGACAGGCTGTTCGAGACGGCCTTCATCGACGGCAATTCGAAATCAGACTTCATCGGGTCGTTCGATTTTGCCAGCAACGCGCTGAAATCCTCGGAGAAGTCGCCGGCCAGTTCGAAGGCGTCGGCCGCTGTCGATGCGCGCGAGCCGTTGGTCAGGATATTGGCGCCCCGTGCCCATGTCAGCCCGGCGATCTGCTTGCCCCGTGTATCGAAGGCCTCCGCCTCCACGGCGAGACTGCCAAGACCGATCGGAATACGCGGGACCGGCACCGGAGCCACCGCCGAGGTGACGGTCGACACGCCGGCGACAACGGCATTGGTCGCCTTGACCTTGCTGACAACCGAGCGCACCGCCATATCCGCAGGCTTCGAGACCGGCACGACGTCGAAATGGGCACTGAGCGCCTCGCACAGCGACCGGTCGATGCCCGTCGCCACCAGTTTCTTCTGGGGATCGCCGAGCGTGCCGACGTCGGCATTGGAGGCAAAGGTCGTCGGGATCAGGTGCACGGTCTTCACCGTCTTGGTCGCGGCGGAATCGACCCGGTACTTCGTCTTGGTCACCATACCATCGCTGGCGACGAAATCCTTGTAGGACGACAGCGAGCCGGTCTCGCTGAGCGACGCACTCTGGCAGGCAGCGAGGCCCGCAAGCGATACGCTTAAGCCCGCAACGCGAAGGAACGGCGACGCCGATCGCAACCGCTCACCCAGCACGCGCCCAGAGGATCGCCAGCCGCTACGGCCTGCACGATCGCATTCTTGTTTGTTCATTGACACTTCCCCCGACAACGACTTGCAGTTGCACGGATGAGTACCGGTCAGATTCGGGCTGAACTTTGACGCACTGCCGGCGCAAGCTCGCAGTTTACGGTAACGACTGCCTCGCGAGACGGGGTGCGGGTGAGCGAAGGTTTTTGGGATTACGGCGCAAGAAAGAACAGATTTCGCTTTCCGATCCGGGACTTCCCTTGCAGACTGGCGCTCAAATGTTTCATATCATTGGCCGTGGATACGATCTGGCGAATAAAGACACGATCCCGCACGTTTCATTTGGAAGAGCAATGCGCCCAGCGGCAGAAACGAAGGACTTCAGACGCGACTTGGTCAGCCTGCTGCCCAAATTGCGCCGTTTCGCAATGACATTGACGCGCAATGCCCATGATGCCGATGACCTTGTCCAGGAAGCTTGCGAAAGAGCGATTACGCGCAGTCACCTCTGGAACGGAGAAGGCCGACTCGAAAGCTGGATCTACGCCATGACGCGCAATCTCTGGGTCGACGAGATCCGCAAGCGAAAAGTCCGCACCGGCAGTGGCACGGTTGACGCGTCCGACCAGGACGAACTCAGCGTCGAGGCCTCCGCCGAAAAGGCCGTCTACGCCAACCAATTGCAGAAAATGATCCTCTCCATGCCCGAAGGCCTGGCAAGCACGTTCCTCCTGGTCAATGTCGAAGGCCACAGCTACCGCGAGACTGCCGATATCCTCGGCATCCCCATCGGCACGGTCATGAGCAGGCTATCGACAGCGCGCCTCAGGCTCGCCGCGATGATTTCCGAAAACACCGAAAGGAGGGCATGACCGTTGCAGCAGACGAAAGGTCACGCGCTCGAGATTCGGTTGTGCGCCTATATCGACGGCGAACTCGGCGAGGCAGAGAAGACTGAGCTGGAGGCGCTCCTCGCCCGCGACGAGGACGCAAAGGCTCTGTTCGAAAAGCTGAAGGCCGGTAGCGCCTTCGGCAACACGGCTTTCGAGGATTTCCTGCACGATCCGGTGCCACTGGCGCTGGTGCGTCAGATCAAGCAGGGATCCGGCATCAATCCCAAGGCGGAACGGGTGACGATCGCTGCCGCCAATGTCAGCCGCGTGCGCGTCTGGCCGCGCGTGATGGCCGCTTCCGTGGCGCTGGTTCTGCTCGGTGGCACCGCCGGTTATATCGTCGGGACGACAACCGGCCTCGGCGAGCCGACGAAGCTTGCTTCAGCACGTAGCTGGCTCGACGACATCGCCGACTACCACCGCATCTATTCACGCCAGAAGGAACGCCTCGTCGAGGTTCCTGCCTCCGAAGCTCCTGCTATCGAGACCTGGCTCGCCTCCAGCGTCGGCGTGCCGTTCACCATCCCCAACCTCACCGGCAAGGGCCTGAACTTCGAGGGCGCACGCCTGCTCGTCGCAAACGGCAAACCCGTCGCCCAGCTCATCTATCGCAATGCCGATGGCGACGTGTTTGCAATCTGTTTCCTCAAGGACAGCGACAGCCCGCAATCCGACAAGTTCTCCGAAAGCATCCGCGACGATCTCGGCATGGTTTCCTGGCAGCGCGGCGGCGCATCCTTCGTCGTTGTCGGTCCGTCCGCAAATCCCGGCCTGCACGATCTGGCCGAAGCGGTCTCGACGACAATCTGACCCTGCACCTTCACACCGCCCCGCCGCTCTGTCGCCTTCGTGTTGGCGTGCCATTTGTCAGGCTGGATCGCGTCGCCGTGAAAGCCGGCTCGCTCGCCGGTCCGGCAGAAAGCAAGAATGCCCGAACCCCAGGCAGTTATTTATTCACACAACCAAATAGTTAAAGCCGCTTTTGATGCGGAAAATACATCTGCCGCCGTGGGCAAATATTGACTCCGAATTGCGGTGTCGTCTCGCCCGGAAAATTGGCAAAATTCAGCAAATAAAAACCAAAGGTTGACATTGCAATACTTTATCTCTATCTCTAGAAAATCGATATTTGCTTGCTGAGCTTTGGTTACCGCGCATTTAGCAACCGCGCCCTGAACGAACCTTCCTTTCAAAAATCGCTATCATCATCCGCAGCGCTTCCGCGCCGCGGTCATTCAATACGCTATGAAAGGGTTCATCATGACCACTGGCACAGTTAAATGGTTTAATTCCACCAAGGGCTTCGGCTTCATTCAGCCTGACAACGGCGGCCCGGACGCCTTCGTCCACATCTCTGCCGTCGAGCGCGCTGGCATGCGCGAAATCGTCGAAGGCCAGAAGATCGCCTACGACATGGAGCGCGACAACAAGTCGGGCAAGATGTCTGCCTGCAACCTTCAGGCAGCTTAAATCGGTATCGGCTCTCCCTTGACCACGGATGTACTGGCACTGTCGAGAGCATGATACCCATCAAGGTCAGGCATTATGCCTGGCCTTTTTTTGTTAGCACGTGTTGCCTGCATGATCCCGCCGATCGAAATCGCGCCGGAGATGAAACCATGTGGGAACCAAAGGGATAGCGCAGTTGTCGAATACCTCCATGGAGGTGCGCCACTGCAGGCGAACCCCTTTTAAGTCGGGAAACCCCATGACAGACACACACAACAAATCGCGCCAGCGGGCCGAGATCGCCTTTGCCAAGGAGCAATCGCAGTTCTTTGCCCGTGACAGCGCGGTCGAAGAGCTTGACTCAATCGTCCAGGCTCGCGAGGAGAAGACCTTGCGCCTTCGGGAAGCCCGCCTGGCAAAAGAGTTGCAGGATCGCCTGGCGGCCGCCGCCGCCCCCGTTTCGAAACGTGTCAGAAAGGCCTGACTTTCAGTCAGGGTGACACCTCAACTGGAATAGAGACTTGAGAAACATCAGAAACAGTGAACTCACCGACCGTCGTAGCGCCGCCAACGATGCGAAGGCTGCGCTTCTCCAAGCCTATCGCGCTGCAAAGGAAGCAGCCGAACCGACCCAGCTCGCCCGCCAGGCCGAACGCCAGGCGGTCGCTGCCGCCCGCGAGGAACGGCGCATCAATCGCGAGCGGGTAAAGACCGAGGAGCGCGAGCGCGCGCAGGCAGAGGCCGCCGAGCGCGAGGCAGCAATCGCCGCTGCAGCAACGGCCGAGGCCGAAGCACGCGAAGCAGCTGACAAGAACCGCATTTCACGCGTCATCGAAGACGAAGCTGCGCGCAAGGCCGAACGCGATCGGCGCTACGCCAACCGCAAGGCACGGCAGGGCTGACCGCCTCCAGGCCGACATCATCGGCCCGGTCAGAACACCCGCATGGCAGTGCATTGCATTCCGATTGAACACACCGCGCGTCGACCTCGACGCGCGGTGTGTTTTAATGCTCAGCTGAGCTTCATCTCCAGCACGCGGTTGGCGGCCGAAACGATCGCTTCCAGCGAAGCGGCGACGATGTTGGTGTTGATACCGGCGCCGAACAGCTTTCCGCCCGGATGCTCCATCTCGACATAGGCGATGGCGGCGGCGTTCGAGCCGTGCTGCAGCGAATGTTCCGAATAGTCGGCGACCGAGAGGTCGACACCGAGGTAGATCGACAGCGCGTTGATGAAACCATCGATCGGACCGGTGCCCTTGCCCTCGATGCGCTTCGTCTCGCCATTGTCGGTGATCTCGGCTGCAACCACGCGCACGCCCTTGTGCTCGCCGACCGGATAGGTGTGGTGATCGACGAATTTTATCCGCGCGCCGGGCTGGTCGACGTAACGCTCGATAAAGCGCTCATGGATCCGCTTGGAGGGTAGCTCCTTGCCTTCCTCGTCGGTGATGCGCTGGATATCTTCACGGAACTCGACCTGCAGGTTGCGCGGCAGGTTGATGCCGTAGTCTTCCTGCAGGATATAGGCGATGCCGCCCTTGCCCGACTGCGAGTTGATGCGGATGATCGCCTCGTAGGAGCGACCGACGTCACGCGGATCGATCGGCAGGTAGGGCACTTCCCACTGCGGCTTGTTGGCGGTCTTGATCGCCTTCATGCCCTTGTTGATCGCATCCTGGTGCGAACCGGAAAACGCGGTATAGACCAGCTCGCCGACGTAAGGGTGGCGCTCCGGGATCACCATCTGGTTGGAATATTCGTAGACTTCCTTGATCCGCTCGATGTCGGAGCAATCCAGGTTCGGGTCCACGCCCTGGGTAAACATGTTCAATGCCAGTGTCACGACGTCGACATTGCCCGTGCGCTCGCCATTGCCGAACAGCGTGCCTTCGACACGGTCGGCGCCGGCCATCAGGCCGAGCTCGGTCGCCGCGATACCCGTGCCACGGTCGTTGTGCGGGTGCAGCGAAATGATCAGGCTCTCGCGATTGTCGAGGTTGCGGCACATCCATTCGATCTGGTCGGCATAGATGTTCGGCGTCGCCATCTCGACGGTCGACGGCAGGTTGAGGATCAGCTTGTTGTCAGGCGTCGGCTTGACGATCTCGGTGACGGCGTTGCAGATCTCCAGCGCCACCTCGAGCTCGGTGCCGGTGAAGCTCTCCGGCGAATATTCGAAACGATAGCCGCCGCCGGCCTTGGCCGCCATGTCGGTGATCATCTTGGCGGCGTCGGTCGCGATCTGCTTGATCCCGGCCACGTCCTTGGCAAACACCACGCGGCGCTGCAGCTCACTGGTGGAATTGTAGAAATGCACGATCGGCTTGTGGGCACCCTGCAGTGCTTCGAAGGTCCGGGTGATCAGCTCCGGCCGGCACTGCACCAGCACCTGCAGCGACACGTCCTTGGCGACGTTGCCCTCTTCGATGCACCAGCGGGCAAAGTCGAAGTCCGTCTGCGAGGCAGAGGGGAAGCCGATTTCGATTTCCTTGAAGCCCATGTCGAGCAGCAGCTGGAACATGCGCGCCTTGCGGTCATGGCCCATCGGGTCGACGAGCGACTGGTTGCCGTCACGCAGGTCGACCGAGCACCAGATCGGCGCCTTGGTAATCGTCTTCGAAGGCCAGGTACGGTCCGTCAGCGCGACCTGCGGGTAAGGCTGATACTTGACCGCCGCTTCCGGCATGCCGTTCTTGATGGAATGGGATTTCTGGATCATTGCAGCTTCTCTTCATCACTGAGCGCTCTGGCCGCTTTGCCATAACCGATCGAGGATCGGATTGCGATGGCAAATGCCGCGGCGGGCGCGCCTTTGTCCTAAAACTCTATGGGATTCGAGGAGCATCTGCCGGCGTGGCTTTTCGGCCGCCGGGCGCTCCTCAGCGAACCCGGCAACCGCGAGTAAGGCCGAGAAGAAGAAGCGAGGCGAAGGCGCGCAGCGGCGCACGATTGTCATCGTGTGCGGCAGAGATCGTAGCGATCCGATATGCGCTGGCCTTGGTCATGCCAAAGCCTATACACGGCTTGCCGGAACGGAGCAAGGCGTCGCCTTCAGGAAACATTGGGTGGCTCCACGGGCTCTTCAATCCGTTGACCCGCAAAACAAAAAGGGCACCGGCGCGACCGCCGATGCCCTTTTTTCAGATCAAACCGCCGCTTCCGGCGAGTATCGGCCTCAGATATCCGAAACCGAGGTGATGATGCGCGAAACGAGACCGTAGCTCTTGGCCTCTTCAGCCGACAGCCAGTAGTCGCGCTCGGTGTCCTTGGCGATCTTCTCGACCGACTGTCCAGTCGCCTCGGAGAAGATCTTGTTGAGGCGCTCGTTCATCTTGATGATTTCGCGCGCCTGGATTTCGATATCGGACGCCATGCCGCGGGTGCCACCAGACGGTTGGTGAAGCAGGAAGCGGGTGTTCGGCAGGCAAAGGCGACGCTCCTTGGGAACGCCGACATAGATCAGCGCGCCGGCGGAAGCGACCCAGCCGGTTCCGATTGTCCAGACCTTCGGCTTCACGAACTTGATCATGTCGTGAATGCTGTCGCCGGATTCGACGTGGCCGCCCGGCGAGCTGACGAAGAGGCGGATATCGTCATCGCTGGCCGATGCAAGCGCCACCAGCTGCGAGCACACCTTCTGCGCCAGTTCCTGGGTGATCGTGCCGTAGATGAAAATCGAGCGCGACTTGAAAAGGTTCGCCTCCGTTTCCTTGCCCAAGGGCAGTTCGGTGTTCTTGTCTTCCTCGTCGCTCATCGATGATTCTCCGGCGTCCAATGAATTTCTTTGTCAAAGTCAGATAATGCGACTCGACCGCGAAGACAATGCAACAAACCGAAGGGGCGACAAAGCGGCAATCAGGACTGTGTCTATGGTAAACACCGCCACCGCCAAATGCCGTATGGACAGCCCGACAAGCGGCAATAAGATCAGCGCGTCAACGAACAGCAAGAACGGGGCTTTCCTCCCAGGCCCTGTCGATCCATGGGGACGAGCATGAACAAACGCATCCTGATTGCGGCCGCAGCACTGATGGCATCCGCAGCACCCGCCTTCGCACACCTCAACCCGCAAGAGCACGGCTCGTTTGCCGCCGGCTTCTCGCATCCGCTCTTCGGCCTCGACCATATTCTGGTCATGGTCGCCGTCGGGCTCTGGGCCGCCCAGATCGGCGGCCGGGCGCTGTGGGCGGTGCCGACAGCCTTCGTCGCCATGATGGCGGTCGGTTTCGCGCTGGCAACCGCCGGCATCGACCTTCCGTTCGTCGAGCCCGCGATCCTCGCATCGGTTGTCGCGCTGGGCCTGCTGGTGGCCATGGCCGTGCGCCTCGATGCGGCCGCGTCGGCTGCTGTCGTCGGCCTGTTTGCGCTCTTCCACGGCCATGCCCATGGCGGCGAACTCGGCAGCGCCGGCGCCCTCCCCTTCGCCGTCGGCTTCATGATCGCTACCGCCGCCCTGCACACAGCCGGCATAGGCCTTGGCGTGACGCTGGGCCGCCTCTCCGGCGGCGGCACGCTGGCGCGCGTGCTCGGCGGGATCACGGCTCTGGCCGGAACGGCCCTGATCTTCGGCTGACGATCGCGACGAGAGGCAAAATGAAAATGGCGGGCCAGGCCCGCCATTTCTTATCCCCGTCCGCGATAGGTCGGCACGCCCTGATCGGGCAGCCACAGCCCTTCGGGCGGCTTGCCGGTCTGCCAGAACACGTCGATCGGGATGCCGCCGCGCGGATACCAGTATGCGCCAATGCGCAGCCAGCGCGGCGACAACAGCGTCACCAGCCGGTTGGCGATGTCGATGGTGCAATCCTCGTGAAAGGCGCCGTGGTTGCGGAAGGAATGCAGGAAAAGCTTCAGCGACTTTGATTCCACCAGCCATTCATCGGGCACGTAGTCGATGACGATATGGGCGAAATCCGGTTGTCCGGTCATCGGGCAAAGCGAGGTGAATTCCGGCGCGGTGAACCGCACCAGGAAGTCCGCGCTCCGATTGCCGCTCGGCACACGCTCGAGCACCGCTTCGTCAGGGCTTTGCGGCAGATCGACCTTCGCGCCCAGTTGCGACAGGCCGGATACGTCAGTCTGGCTCATTTCCGAACTCCACTTACCTTTACGCGCACACCGTGCGCCGTTTCGCCTTCCGGCTCCACATGAATGGCGATCTTGGCGCCGGGATGAACCGTGCGGATCGCGTCTTCGATGCGGTCGCAGATATCATGCGCCTCTCCAACCGCCATCTTTTCCGGCACGACCATGTGGAAATCCACAAAGATCACCGCACCCGCCTGGCGAGTCTTCAAGTCGTGCACGCCAAGCGAACCCTTGGCATTGGCGGCAATCGCCTGCTTGATCGCCTCCTCTTCATCATCCGGCACGGCTCTGTCCATCAGCCCGTCGATCGAGCGTGAGATGACAATCCAGCCTTGGAACAGAATGTTGCAGGCAACGATGACGGCGAGCAGCGGATCGAGGATCGCGTAGCCGGTGGCAATGGCAAGAACAAGGCCGATCAACACGCCGATCGAGGTGACGACATCCGACAGGATATGATGCCCGTCGGCGCTGAGCGCAGGCGAGCGATATTGCCTGCCGGCGCGGATCAGCACATAGGCCCAGACGGCATTGATGACACCGGCGACAAAGTTGATCGCGAGCCCGAGGGCGGGCGCATCGAGAAGAACCGGCGCCATCATCGCCGGAACCGCTTCCCAGACGATCAGCAGCGCGGCAACGACGATCAGCACGCCCTCTATAACGGCGGAAATGTATTCCGCCTTGTGATGGCCGAAAGGATGCCCGGCATCCGCCGGCTTGGCGGCATATCCGATCATGGCATAGGCGATGACAGCCGCAATCACATTGACGGTCGATTCAAGACCGTCGGACAGAAGCGCGACGGAACCTGTCACCCACCACGCCAACATCTTCAGGCCCATGACGCCCAAAGCAAGCGGAATGCCCCAGAAGGCAAGTCGGAGCACGGTTCTGTTATCGGATACGGACATTTTCATCATTCCTCATGCAGATGCAAACGAGTTGCAAACGCAAGCCCATTGAAACGCAAAACCGCCCGCGCGAATTTCGCGCAGGCGGTCAATGGCAGACATATGTGCCATCAGTGGCGGCTTGTCAAAGGTTTGATCGGACCATCCGCACCTTCTAAGGGTCCATGGCTGTGCTCGGCAACAGATCAGGGTCTTCGGCTGCAGTTTCCACCACGTCTGCGCCCTTGCCGAGATAGAGGAAGACGATCACCGCTGTGGCCGCGGTAATGGCCGTCAACAGCCAGAGCAGCGCGCCGAACGCATCGCCATAGGCCTGAAGCAGGACACCCGGCTCGATCGACGGCACAACGCTGCCGGCCGCAGCCAGGTTGCCGGTGACGAGCCTCTGGGCGATATCGGCAGCGTGCATGCCCGCAACCGAACCCAGGCTCATCTGCGCAAAGGCAGAGAGAAGCGCCGTCACCACCGCAAGCGCGACGCCTTCGCCGGCAACGCGGGTGGTGCTGAAGATGCCTGTCGCCATGCCCGCGCGCTCCTTCGGCACCACGCTGACGGCAAGGCCATCCATCAAGCCCCAGGGCAGGCTGATGCCGATGCCGATGGTGAGCAAGGGTGCGACAAGCAGCGCCGGTTCGGTCCTCACTGGAAACTGGCCGAGCCAGGCAAGACCGGCCGCCGACACCAGCAATCCGGCCCCGCAGATGGCCGCCGGCGCGAACCAGCGTGTCAACAGGCCCGCGGCGATCGGCAGGACGAGAAGCGGCGCCGACAACGCAATCATCATCCACCCGCCTTCGATTTCACTCATGCCTTCGATGCCGATGAAACGCACCGGCAGCAGAATGAGCAGCACGACGAAAGCATAGGCAGGTGCCGCTGCCAGCAATTGTACGCCGACAAAACGAGGATATCTGAACAGCGAAAGGTCCAGCATCGGCCGCGCTACGGAGCGCTCGATCCGGTAGAAGATGAAGAAGAAGGCGGCAGCAGCTGCCAGCATTGCCAGGACAAACGGATCGCTCCAGCCGGCCTCAGGCATCTGCAGGATGCCGAAAGTCAGGAATGCCAGCGCGAGTGTGAATGTCACCGCCCCCTTCCAATCGAGCCCTCTGGCATTCGGATCGCGTGTTTCCTTCAAGAAGATGGCCCCGAGCACAAGGGCGAAGCCAGCAAGCGCAACGACGAGCAGAAAGATTGCCGGCCAACCGAATGCCTCGACCACGAGACCGGAAGCAATCGGGCCGAAGGCGAGGCCCACGCCGAAGCTCGCACCGACGATACTGAACGCCCGCAGCCGCTCGCCCTCTTCAAATTCCTGCGCCAGCGATGCCATGCCGCCGGAAAAGGCGGCTGCGGCGCCGAGACCCTGCAGCGCTCTGAGACTATCAAACCAGACGATGTCTCCGGCAAAGGCCAGGCCGAACGAGAACAGCCCGAAGGCTGCAAGCCCGCCAAGAAACATGCGCTTGCGGCCGTAGGTGTCGGCAAGCGCGCCGGCGGCCATCAAGGTGCTGCCGAAGGTCAGCATGAAGGCGTTGGTGACCCAGTTGAGCGCCAGCGGGCTTCCGCCTAGGCTCCGGCTGATCGCGGGCAGCGCCACGGCCGGTCCGGTGAAGGTCAGCGGCATCGCCGCCGCGGCACAGCAAACGGCGACAAGCACGAACAAACGTCCCGCCCCGCCCTCACATCCAATCTCTTCTCTCATATCTGTCAGTCCGCTGTGTTCGAGCAAAGGAAGGACCTCGCGGCGCACGCAAAGTGGCCGGCCATATGGTCCGTGTCAGTGACTATCGATTGACTTGAGCAGGATAAATTGGACACAGTATTCGGAAAATACCGCCTTTCCTCCTCGTATGGCGGAACAAAACGCTCGAATAGGAAAAGCCATGGATCGCCTGAGCGGACTGACGGCCTTTGTGCGAACCGCCGATCTCGGAAGTTTCGTTGCTGCAGGACGCGTGCTTGGGCTTTCCGCTTCGGCCGTAGGCAAGGCGGTGACGGGCCTCGAAAAACAATTGGGCGTCCGTCTTTTTCAACGCTCGACGCGCAGCCTGCGACTGACCGAGGAAGGCCGGCTGTTTCATGAGCGCTGCCGCCGCGTGCTTGACGATCTCGACGATGCCGAGGCATCGCTCGCACAGGCTGTCGCTGCCCCGCGCGGCCGCCTGCGCGTCAGCGTTCCGATCGTCAGCTATCATCTGCTGTTGCCGGTGCTACCTGCGTTTGTCGAGCGCTACCCCGAGGTCGAACTCGACCTCGACTTCAATGATCGCATCGTCGACCTGATCGACGAGGAGGTCGATGTCGCCATTCGCAGCGGCGACCTGCCCGACTCCCGGCTGATGTCGCGGGCCCTCAGGCCATTCCGGCTGCTGCTTTGCGCCGCGCCTTCCTACCTCGCCGACCGCGGCACTCCTGAATGCCCGCGGGATCTCGACGGTCACCGGGCGATCCGGTTCCGCTTTCCCAACAGTCGCAAGCTGCAGGACTGGCCTATCGTCTTGCCGGCACAGGCCCTCCTGCCACCGATGCAGACGGTGCTGACATGCAACAACATGGAAGCCCTGCGGGGCGCCGTGGTCAGCGGCCTTGGCATCGGCTGCATGCCGGATTTTCTGGCGCGCGGGCCGCTTGCCGACGGCACGCTCAAAACCGTGCTCGATGCCCATCTCGATGCGCCCGGCCAGTTCCATCTTCTCTGGCCATCGAACCGGCATCTGTCACCGAAAGTCCGCGTCTTCGTCGATTTCCTCAGCGAACGGCTGTTTGCCGATCGCTGTGAAACTCCCGGTGCGCCGAGCGCTCTTTGAGAAAGTGGGCAAGTTCGACAACGCAAAGCGCCGCCCCCCGGTCAAGGAGGCGGCGCTTGATTGTGTGACGATGGTTTCCTTAGGCGGCTTTGACCTTTGCCCGCTTGGCGAGGTGCGCCACCACGTTTTCGATCATGCGCATGCCGGCATCGCCGCCGAGCGTCATGATCGATTCCGGGTGGAACTGCACCGCCGCAACCGGCTCCTTGGTATGCTCGATGCCCATGATCGTGCCGTCTTCGCTTTCAGCAGTGATCATGAAATCACGCGGCAGGCTCGACGGATCGGCAAAGATCGAGTGGTAGCGACCGACGGTCACCTCCTTGCCGAGGCCGGAGAAGACGATACCGGGCTCGAGCACGCGGATGCGTGAGGGCTTGCCGTGCATTGGGATCGCCAGTTGCCGGAGGTCGCCGCCATAGGCTTCGGCAAGCGCCTGCAGGCCGAGGCAGACGCCGAAGATCGGCAGGTCGCGGGCGCGCGCCTTCTTGATCGTCGCCTTGCAATCGAAGTCTTTCGGATTGCCGGGACCGGGCGAAAGCACGACGAGATCCGGCTTCACCCGGTCGAAGATCTCTTCGGCAACCGGCGTGCGCACGGTCGTGACCGTGGCACCCGTCTGGCGGAAATAGTTCGCCAACGTGTGCACGAAGCTGTCCTCGTGGTCGACGAGCAGGATGTTGACACCAGCACCGACGGCCGCGACATCGCGGCCAGCCTTGCCGGCGTTGGCGGATTTCGCGTCACGGATGGCTGCGATCATGGCAGAGGCCTTCAGTTCGGTTTCGGCTTCTTCTTCTTCCGGGTTTGAATCGTAGAGCAGCGTTGCTCCCGCCCTCACCTCGGCAATGCCGTCCTTGATGCGGATGGTGCGCAGCGTCAGGCCAGTGTTCATGTCGCCGTTGAAGCCGACCATGCCGATCGCGCCACCATACCATGCGCGCGGGCTCTTCTCGTGGCTCTCGATGAAGCGCATCGCCCACAGCTTCGGTGCGCCGGTGACCGTTACGGCCCAGGCATGGCTGAGGAAACCGTCGAAGGCGTCCATGTCGTCGCGCAGGCGGCCCTCGATGTGGTCGACCGTGTGGATCAGACGCGAATACATCTCGATCTGGCGGCGGCCGATGACCTTGACCGAACCGGGCACGCACACACGGCTCTTGTCGTTGCGGTCGACGTCCGAGCACATGGTCAGCTCGGATTCGTCCTTCTTGGAGTTCAGGAGCTTCAGGATCTGCTCGCTGTCGGCGATCGGGTCGTCGCCGCGCTTGATCGTGCCCGAGATCGGGCAGGTCTCGATGCGGCGGCCGGACACGCGCACGAACATCTCCGGCGAGGCGCCGACCAGATATTCCTGGTTTCCGAGATTGATGAAGAAAGAATAGGGCGACGGGTTGATCGCCTTCAGACGGTTGGAAATCTCCGACGGCTTGCTGTCGCAGCGCTCGAAGAACTTCTGGCCGGGCACGACCTCGAAGAGGTCACCGCGACGAAAGCTCTCCTTCGCCTTGACGACGAGTTCGGCATATTCGCCAGGGCGATGGTCGCCATGCGGCGGAATGCTGTCGACGGTCTGGAAGGGTTCGCTGGCGATCTCTTCCGTCTTGCCCTCGGTCGAAGCGCCGTCCTTGGCAAAATCGTAGCGGTCGATCCAGGCCTTGGCGGCATAGTGGTCGACGACCAGGATTTCGTCCGGCAGGAACAGCACCATGTCACGCTGGTCGTCAGGACGCTTCAGCTTCAGGTCGATCGCGTCGAACTGGAAGGCAAGGTCGTAACCGAAGGCGCCATAGAGCCCGAGGTTTGCATCCTCTGCCGAATGGAAGAGGTTGGTGACGGCGCGCAGTACGGTAAAGACCGTCGGCATCTTCGAGCGTTCTTCCTCGGTGAAGACACGGTCGGGCACGTTGATCGTCAGGTCGAGACGGGTTGCCGTCGAAGAGACGAGCGTGATGTCGGCAACGGTTTTCAGATGTTCTGCGATGATCGACAGCAGCACTTCGCCACGGCCGTTATAGGCTTCGATCCAGAGCGCGCGACCGAAGGAGGAGATGCCGAGCGGCGGATCGACGACGGCGGTGTCCCAGCGGGTGTAGCGGCCGGGGTATTCGTAGTTGGACGAAAACACCGCGCCGCGGCGCTCATCCAGCCTGTCTACATAGCTGGAGATCGCATCCGCATAGGAGGCCTCGCGCCGCCTGCGGGTGACGACGATGCCGCCCCTGGTGGTATAGCTTTCCGCGCCGTCTTCGAGAATTGCCGTTGCCATTCGTCTCGCTCCGTAAAAGCCCGGTTTTCCCATGCGGCCAGAATACAAAAAAGCCGCCTCGAAATCTCCGGGCGGCTTGGTGTCTCAATCACGCATGACTGGTCAAGGCCGCCTCAGCGAGCCCACCACCAGATCGAAATGTTGCGTGCATTTGTCATGGCGAAAGTGTTAGCGCGGGTTGCGCCCTTGCGCAAGCGGGAAAAAGCGGCACCGTAGAGGCAAAAGAAAAGGCGGCCACAAGGACCGCCTTTTCGACTGGAGTTCGTCTGGTATCGCTTAGAACTTGGCCTTGGCAGTGACCAGGAAGGTGCGGCCGCGACCGGTGTCGATCGTGCTGCCGGCAATGGTGCTCGACGATGGGGTATAGGTCTTGTCGAACAGGTTCGTCACCGTTCCCGTCACCTCGAAGCCATTCTCGAACTTGTAGTTCGCGAACATATCGACCAGGCCGTAACCCGGAACGGTCGGCGGTGTGCGGTTGATCGCGCCGACGTCGGCGCTCGATACGGCGTAGAAGCGCGTTCCGACAGTCAGGCGTTGATCTTCGAGGAAGCGGGCGCCGAGCGTCGCGCTGACAATGTTGTCCGGCAGATAGCTCTGCACGCCGAACCCGTTGACCTGCGACGGCAGCTTGCTGTCGGTGTAGGTATAGGCAAGGTCGCCGAACACGAAGCCTGCATCATAGGCCGCCTGCAGTTCGAAGCCCTGAACCGTCGAGGTGCCCGGGTTGTTGGCGAAGAAGATCTGACGGCCGCCATTGAGCAGGACTGCAGTGATGTAGTTGTCGATCCTGTTGTGGAAGTAGTTGGCCTTCACCCGCAGGCTGTCGCTGGAATCGAGCAAGCCGTCGAAGGAGAAATTGGCGCCGACTTCCCACCCCTTGGAGGTTTCAGGCTCCAGGAACGGATTGGGGAAGAAGGACTGGCCGCTCGGACCCGGATGCGTGCCGCCGGCAAAGGTTTCGTTGACGGTCGGCGAGCGCGAGGTCTCGGCGTAGGTCACGTAGGGCTGGAACCAGTCGGTCGGGTTGAGAGCAAGCGTGATGCTCGGGTTGAGGCGGCCGTCGGACTTGTCAACCGTGTAGGGGCCAGCCGGAAGACCGATCGGGTTGCCGGCAACGACAGCGCCCGAACCGTCGAGGCTGTAGTGGTCCCACCGCAGGCCGGCCGTCAGGTCGACGATGCCGTAGGTGAAGGTCGTATTGCTGAAGACGCCCGTCGTGGCATTGGTGCCGCTGCCGTTGACGCCAGCGCCCGGCCGCGCCGTGCTGTTGATGACGTCGTAGTCGTCGCGGAAATACTCGACGCCGTAATTGGCCCGGACCGCCACTTCGCCGAGATCGAACAGCGAGGTGTTGGAGACGTCGAAGCCCTTGCCGGTATCGGTGATGCGGCGACCTGCGGCAGTACCGGCACCGTTCACATCGGCGTCGTACTTCATCTTCAGCCGGTTCCAGTAGGCATTGGCGCGGAAGTCGATGAGCTCGTTGTCCGGCGTGTAGGAATAGCTTGCCGCCAGCGTCTGGTTGTTCACGTTCTGGAAGTAGGAGTTGGCGAAGAAGTCGTTGTCATAGGTGATGCCGCTGAACTTGAAGGTATGATCCTTGTCCGGCGTCACTTCGAACTTCAGCATGCCCGACAGCAGGTCCTCCTCGGTGTAGGGAACCTTAACGCCGTTGCCATTGTCGTAGTTGCCCGGATCGGCCTTGCTGATGCCGCCCAATACCGAGAATACGTCGTTGAAGCGATAGGCGCCGATCAGCGATTCCGACCAGCCGGCACCGTTGGTGCCGTAGGTGGCCGAGGCGATGCCGCCATAGTTCTTGCCGTCCTGGATCAGATCTTCGACGTCATAGGTCCTGAAGTTGACCGAACCGGCCAGCGCACCACCGCCGACACCGTTGACCGCGCCACGGGTCACGTCGATCTCAGACAGGAACGCCGGATCGAAATAGGCAAAGCCCTGCGCTTCATGGCCGGTGAAGCGGAAATTCTGGCGCACGCCGTCGATCATCATGTTGACGCGGCCGGAACCTTCGAAGCCACGGATGTTGACGGCCACGCCCGGGTTCTGCGGGTTGTTCGCCGTCGATGTGCCAGGAACGCCGCGCAAGAGGTCGTCGGTTTCAAGCCCGGACTGAAGGTCGATCTGGTCGGTCGTCACCACGCTGACCGGGCCGGCCTTCGCATAGGGGTCACTGGTGCGTGCGCCCTTGGCGACGATCGGCGACAGGAAGGTTTCACCCTTCTTGGCAGCTTCAGCCTTCTGCTCGTTTGCCTTCTGTTCTGTTGTCGCGGTCTGCGCGAAGGCAGCCGTTGCAGCGGAAAGAGCAAGTGTAGTCGTGCAAGCCAGAAGTGCCAGGCGACGGTGCCGGTTAAGCATGGACCAATCCTTTGAAATCATGGGCCGGGCTTGCTGTTGAGCGGCGAACTCAAGGGGCTGGCTGGGCGTGGGGTCGAAAGCGTTGCGACATTGCGTCGCCTCATTTATGCCGCATAAAAAACATGACTATTGTTGTCAACATAGAAACGCTTCCCCCACAATTTATGGGATCGTCCCAATTCGGGGCGTTGCCGAACTGCAACGCTCTTTGGGCAAGGCCGATGAAACCAGATCGCCTCCCATGCGTTCCTCCCCCTCTTGGGCTACCGCTCCGGACCCCGTGAAAGGATACGCATGCGTTGCCATATCCCTCTGATTTTCCTGTCGACATTGCTCCTCACTGGCGCGAGCCTTCCTAAATCCGGACCTCTTCCTTCCGAAAAACCGCCGACCGAAGCGCAGGCCGACGCGCCCATTCCGGCGCCTGGAAAAAAGCCCGGAACGCCGGCAAAGGATGGTGAGGCAAACAAGAACCAACCGGCGCCAGAAGAAGAGCAGGACAGCCAAACGCCGACACCTGAGCCGAAGCCGTCAGAAGGCACGGACACCGAGAAGGCTGACGACAAGGGAGGTGATGAAAAGAAGGGCGATACTGCCGGAGACGAAAAAGAGGAGGGCAAACCTGCGGACGACAAAGTGGAAGCACCACCGGTCACCTACCCGCCGGTCGAAAACGAAAATCCGGCCGACTATGCCAAATGCCTGTCGGAGCTGAAGGCACTGGGCGCGGTCTTCACCGAGGCCAAGCGGGTCGACGATGGCAAGGGCTGCGGCATCGACAAACCGCTCGATGTCACCAGCGTGCTGCCCGACGTCACGCTGGCGCCGAAAGGGCTGATGCGCTGCGAGGCGGCACTGGCGCTGGCGCGCTGGACCAAGGAAGCGGTGCAGCCGGCGTCTGACGTGGCCTTTGCCAAGGGCACGACGGTCAAGACGCTGAACCAGGCCTCCACCTATATCTGCCGCCTGCGCAACAATGCCAAGACCGGCAAGATTTCGGAGCATGCGCACGGCAACGCCGTCGACATCGCGTCCTTCACCTTAAGCGACGGCAAGATCATCGAGATCCAGCCGCGCGACGAGGACGGCACCATGACCGGCGCCTTTCAGCGGGCGATCACCGCATCGGCCTGCCTCTATTTCAAGACCGTGCTCGATCCCGGCAGCGACGCAGCGCACGAAACGCACCTGCATCTCGACGTGATCGACCGCAGGAACGAATACCGCTACTGCCGCTAACTCTTTCCGTGTCCGAGGGCGACGAACTCGCCCTCGAAACGCCCCGCAAGCTCGTCACCATCGAGCAATTCAGCAGCAACGACGATGCGTGCCTTGCCCCGACGATGAAACATGCGCAGGAAATCCGGCCATTGCCCGATGTCTGCAAGGGTCGCGCAAGCCGCAAATGGACCGGCCACCGGCTTCAGATACTCCATGCGGTTGCTCTGGATCACCAGGCGTGCCGGAACGCCGGCGCGGGTCAGCCGCACATGCAGCAGCGACCATGCGGACAGGATCGACAGCGCCGAGGCACTACCGCCGAACACCGTTTCGCGATGATTGATGTTCGGGGCCAGCGGTGCCGAGAGCCGCACGTGCTCGTCCGTTACCTCGTCGACATGAACCTGCATCGCCGCGGACAGCGGAATATGGGCGTGAAGATAGGCTTCGAGGTTGAGCGGGGTCATGGGCGGCTTTTCCATTCGGCTGAGGACGTCTTGGATGGCAGGTCACCTGAAGAGATGAGCACGGCGACGCCGCCCTCCACAATAGTCTGAACGTTTGGCGCCCTCTCATGAACATTCCGCAGCACACCCAGGCCAACAAAGGCAACGCCGGCGCCTTGTCGGATCCGGTTTCCTTTCCCAGATAGCAGTCCAGGCAAATCGCAATCCCCCAACACCCGAGGAACCACCATGGCACTCACAATGTACCGGCTCTCCGTTCCCACTTTCGTCCATGGCTTCGCTGTCCTCGGCAAATTGCTCGACAAGGCCGAGGCCCATGCCGGCGAAACGGGCCTTTCGCTCGACGATCTCGTCAACGCCCGGCTCACCGCCGACATGCTGCCGTTCTCCGGCCAGGTCCAGCGCGCCAGCGACACGTCGAAGGGCACCATCGCCCGGCTGACCGATCTCCAAGTGCCGAGCTTTCCTGACGAGGAGAAGACGTTTGCGGATCTGCGCGAGCGCATCGGCAAGTCGGTGGCGTTCCTCGAAACGGTCCGGCCGGCCGACCTCGACGGCAGCGAGACCCGCGAGGTCACACTCAACTTCACCAAGCTGAAGATGACGCTCTCCGGCGAGGACTATCTGCTGAAGTTCGTTCTGCCGAACTTCTATTTCCATCTGACCACGGCCTACGACATCCTGCGCCACAAGGGTGTTCCGGTCGGCAAGGCAGACTTCATCAGCCTCAGCTGAGGCTGTGCATGAAATGGAAGGTGCGGAGCTGTAACGTCAGTCGACAACGCCTCAAATCGATTTCGTTTTGAGGCGTTGTCGATCCTTGCGATCGGCTAAAGCATTTCCAGGAAAAGTGCGGAGCGGTTTTCCGTCAGGAATTGCGTAAAAACAGAGACATAGAGCGTTTCTGTGTTTCCGTCTAAATCGGAAACGCTCTAGAACAGCCCTTCGATGTAGCCCTGTTGGTTGAGATAAATCTTCTCCGACGACGGCACCTTCGGCAGGCCGGGCATGGTCATGATCTCGCCGGTGATGACGACGACGAAACCCGCTCCTGCAGCAAGCCGGACTTCGCGGATAGGAACCGCGTGTCCGGTCGGCGCGCCGCGCAGGTTGGGGTCGGTCGAGAACGAATATTGCGTCTTGGCCATGCAGATCGGCAGGTGGCCATAACCCTGGTCCTCCCAGGTGCGCAATTGGTCACGCACCGACTTGTCGGCGATCACTTCGCTGGCATGGTAGATGTCCTTGGCGATCGTCTCGATCTTGTGGAACAGCGACATCTCGTCGGGATAGAGCGGCGAAAACTGCGAGTGGCCGCCCTCGGCAAGCTCGGCCACCTTGCGTGCCAGTTCCTCGATGCCGGCTGAGCCTTCGGCCCAGTGGCGGCAGAGCACGGCCTCGGCACCGAGCGTTGCGACATAATCCTTGATTGCCTGCACCTCGGCCTCGGTGTCGGAGGTGAAATGATTGATCGCCACGATCGCCGGCACGCCGAATTTTTTCACGTTCTGCACGTGGCGGCCAAGATTGGCGCAACCCTTGCGCAGCGCCTCCAGGTTTTCCTTGCCGAGATCGTCCTTCTTGACCCCACCATTCATCTTGATCGCGCGCACAGTGGCGACGATGACAGCGGCATCGGGCTTGAGCCCCGCCTTGCGGCACTTGATGTCGAAGAATTTTTCCGCCCCGAGATCGGCGCCGAAACCGGCTTCGGTCACCACGTAATCCGCAAGCTTGAGCGCCGTCGTGGT
Organism: Ensifer sp. GW823-FHT05D09; assembly: GCF_058795755.1. Taxonomy (NCBI): domain Bacteria; kingdom Pseudomonadati; phylum Pseudomonadota; class Alphaproteobacteria; order Hyphomicrobiales; family Rhizobiaceae; genus Ensifer; species Ensifer sp. GW823-FHT05D09. The sequence goes on from NZ_JBXAIA010000003.1 coordinate 544,679, forward strand.
CGCGATCACCGAGTTGCAGCCATGGGCGATGTTGGCGAACGGGCCGCCATGCACGAAGGCCGGGTTGTTCTCCAGCGTCTGCACCAGGTTCGGCTGCATCGCATCCTTCAAGAGCACCGTCATTGCGCCATCCGCCTTGATGTCGCGGGCAAAGACCGGGCTCTTGTCGCGCCGGTAACCAATGATGATATTCCCCAGGCGCTTTTCCAGATCCTTCAGATCCGTCGAGAGGCAGAGGATCGCCATGACCTCGGAGGCGACGGTGATGTCGAAGCCGGTCTCGCGCGGGTAGCCGTTGGCGACGCCGCCGAGCGAACCGACGATGCTGCGCAGCGCCCGGTCGTTCATGTCCATCACCCGTCGCCAAGTGATGCGCCTGATGTCGATGTTCTGCTCATTGCCCCAGTAGATGTGGTTGTCGAGCAGCGCCGCAAGCAGGTTATGGGCGGAGGTGATGGCGTGGAAATCGCCGGTGAAATGAAGGTTCATGTCCTCCATCGGCACCACCTGGGCATAGCCGCCACCGGCCGCCCCGCCCTTGACACCAAAGCAGGGGCCGAGCGACGCCTCGCGGATACAGACGACCGCCCTCTTGCCGATGCGGTTGAGCCCGTCGCCGAGACCGACGGTCGTCGTCGTCTTGCCTTCGCCGGCGGGCGTCGGGTTGATTGCCGTCACCAGGATCAGGTGGCCGTTCTTGCGGTCCTTCTGGGCTGCAATGAAATCGGCGCTGATTTTCGCCTTGTCATGCCCGTAGGGCAGCAGATGCTCCGGCGGAATGCCGAGCTTTGCGCCGACCTCGAGGATCGGCTTCTTCTTCGCGGCACGCGCGATTTCGATATCGGACTTGACCTCCGCCATGGGTTTTCCCCTCCCCCCAAGCTGCATTTTTTCTTTTGCCGCACCCCTTCATGGGATGAAGCTTGTTTCCAGCGGCTCCGGTCGGAGCCGCCGCCTTCAGGCATAAAATTCAGCGTGCAAGAATGTCGCGCATTTCGACGATGTTGGAGCGCACCCGCAGGATATAGAAGCCCATGGTCGCCAGATGCGTCGGCATGATCCAGCCGGCCTCCTCGCCGTTGGAGATGATCAGCGGCTGGATGCGAAGCGCCGAGCGCAGCTGCTTGATCGTTTCCGTCCAGATCGGCGTCAGGCCGCGCTGGGCAACCACGTTCTCGAAGTCGGCACCGGCAGCCGAAAGGATGCCGTAATAGCCATAGAGCTGGCCGTAGGCGAACCAGAAGCGGTCGTCGGCGCGCGTGTCGAACCAGCCGCCATTGTGGTTTTCCGAGCGCTCGCGAATGATCGCCGAGGTGTTGCCGAGGTCGTTGGCGATGCGGTCGAGGAATTCGACCAGGTTATCGGCGCGGCCGTCGAAGACGGCGTCGCACTTGGCAAGCGAAGCGTTGAAGGCGCGCATGTCCTTCATGGCGGCGCGATAGAAGCTCGGTGTCGGCGTCTTCGGGCCGAACGGATTGAGACCGAAGTACCAAGTCTCCTCGTCGAACTGGATGTTGCCCCGCGCGCGCTGCAGGTCGTTGTTGATGCCGGAGGTGCCGCGAACGCGCCCGAGCGAATCGACGAGCTCCACCGAGGTGCGGCGGACCGCCTGGTTGATGCCGCGCTGGAACGATGCCTTGTTGTCGAGCCAGGGCGTATCGTCCCAGTCGAGGCCGAAGAAGCCGGTCTTGTAGAGCAGCATCGACGAGATCCAGGCATTCTCGTTGACGTTGAAATCGATGAGGTCGGCCGTGACATCGACGATCGCCGAGGTCTGGCACTGGGTTCCGGCCGGCAGCTGCACGGCGGCGAGCGCCTCGGGCGTCACTTCGGCCGGCGGCGTGGCGACTGCCGCCTGGTTGGCTGCAGCTGCGCCTGTCGTCGTCTGCCCTGTCGTCGCCCCCGGTCCGCTCACAGGCGAACCGGCCGGCACCTTGCGCTCGGCGAGCTTGTAACGGTCGATGTAGTCAGGGTTGAAGTTCGTCCAGGCCTGGGTCTGCCAGACGAAGTAGCCATAGAAGAAGATCAGGCCGAGCAGGATGATGCCGATCGGTCCCTTGATGATCCAGCTGCGCTGGCGATACCAGTTACCAAGTGCCACGAACGGCCACAGCAGCCACGCAACGGCCAGGCCGATGCCGCGGCCGATCGCGGTAAAGACACGCTGGAAAAACGCGACGATCGGATCAAACATGTCCTATTCCTCTCTGAGGCCGTAAAGCTTGCGGCGGAAGGCCGCCTTGTCTTTGAGATATGTCCCGGTCAGTGTCGCCACAACATATTCCCTGAACTTTTCGCTGTAACGCTCGTAGGCGTCATAAAACCCCTGCTTGTCGAAGACGAAGCGGGAGACGAAATCGCGAGGAACGAGCTGGGCGATCAGGCGATTGACCAGCCACTGATCGGGATGGCTGGGCGATGCCCTCACCAGCATGAAGCGGTTGGCCGGAGCGACATCCTGCATCCGGATGCCGCCGGTCGTTTGCACGGTGCGCAGCATTTCCTGCAGGAAAGGATAGGCGCCGTCCCGGGCAACGAGTGCGGCATTGCGGTGCATCCAGGTCTGCAGCCAGATCCGGTCGGCGCCGGCCAGATCCGCCGTCGGGTCGGCGTCGTTGATGAGCCCGCGCACCACCATGTCGGCCCGATGCTGGTAGAGCCCTGATTCCTCGACCCAGGACGCCTGCGGCAGTTGCAGCCGCTTGGTCGAGGCGAGGAAATCGTAAATGCGGGCGTGATCGTCGATGGCGATGTAGCTCACCTGCCAGGGCCGCGATCGGCGAAAGCCGGGAACCGATGGGTCGCAGATAACCGTCGTCGTCTTGTCGTCGAGGAAGACATAGACGCCGCCGAAATGGTTTGCCCAGAAGGCGTCGTGGCGGAAAACCAGTTGATCGGGCACCAGCGCATTCTGGCGGATGTCACCCGTCACCTTCGCCAGCTCGACCATGCGGTTAAGCATCTCGTCGTCCGTCCAGGCGGTGGGCACCTTCTTCAGGCGGTCGACCAGACCGCGCAGTTCTGCCGCCTTGCCCAGCATGTCCTCAGCTGAGAGCACCCGGAAGCGAACCTCATTGATCGACAAGAGGTCGTCGATATCGTCGACGATCGAAACCGAATCCTCGATCTCGCCGTAGAGCGCATCCTTGATCGTCACCGCGTTGATGGCGCGACTGTTGGCGTTGAAGAACTCGTGCATCAACGCCGCCGTGTTGGAAAAGCTCGTATGCACCACCGGCAGCTCCGCCTGATCCGGCGTCATGATGATAAAGCGGCGGTTCACCCGGTTCGGGTCGAGATAGTCGCGGTCACCGAGCTCGTCGGCAATCTCCGGCGAAAATCCGGTCATGTCGATGCTGAAGCGCTCCAAGGCTGTGGGACGCAGGCCAAAGCCCTGCAGCGCCTTGTTGTAGCGCGCAATCAGATGCGGCTCGGAAATATCGAGCAGCCGTCCATAGATGAGCTCGGCTTCGAGCAGACGTTTCATCGGTCAGTGCTCCCCGCCATCACCCCTGCCACCGGCCGTCGCGCTTCATCGCCTCGATCTCGCGGATCGCCTTTTCGCGCTGGCGCTCGCGGCGGATGATGTCGGTGACGGCGGCATCGTCGGACTTGTCGGTGTAGCGGAATTCGCTGTCGGCGTAGCGGTTGATTTCCTGCAGCACCATGTCGATGGAGATCGGGCCGCGCAGCGCCTCGATCATCGCTTTCTTCTCGTCATAGCCCTTGTGCATGAACGAGCCGGCGTCCTTGAACCATTCGTCGGGCAATTCGACATCCATCGCCCTGAGCTTGATCGCATCGGTAATGTTCTTGATCGCCCGGCCGGTGAAGCGCGGTTCCGCTTCCTTGATCATGTGCAGATAGGCGCCGACGTCGGCAAGCGTGGCGAGCGCCCCCTTCTCCTTCTGGTATCGCTCCCAGACGGAAACGAGGCCCTCTTCCTGCGGTCGCGAATGCGCCTCGTAGGATTGCGACACGGCGCGTTTGATCTCCTGTCCTTCGAACAGCGCGTGTTCGCCAAGCGGGATCTTGTGGTTCTTGCCGACCAGCAGCGCGAAGATGTCGATGTAGTCGTCTTCCGTCTGCGGCCCATCGACCAGCCAGCGGGCGCCGGCGCGCTGCCTCAGCGCATCGTCGACATTCTCAGGGTAGTTGGAGAACATGCCGAAGGTGCAGTTGCCGCGCACCACCGTCGAGGCGCCGGCAAAGCTCTCCATCAGCACCGCCGTCACCTCATGCTGGCCGGCCGATGCCCGGTCGTCGGAGCGTTTGGCCGCCACCTGGTCGACGTCGTCGATGGTGCCGAAGCCGATGGCGCGCGGGTTGATGACGTTGTTGACGAATTCCTTGCAGTTCTGGCCTGATTTGCCTTGATAGGACGAGATCTGGTCGACGCCGAAGTTTTCGTAGTGGAAGGCGTAGCCGGCAATCTCGCAATATTCGTTGAGCATGCCGGCGAGCATCTGGATCAGGATCGTCTTGCCGGTGCCGGGCATGCCGTCGCCGATGAAGGTGAAGAGGAAGCCGCCGAGTTCGACGAAGGGGTTCATCTGCCGGTCGAAGTCATAGGCCATCAGCATCTTGGCGAGCTTCAGCGCCTGATACTTGGCGATATGGTTGCCGATGATCTCTTCCGGCTTCTTGAACGTCATTACCAGCGGCTTGCGCTTCTGGCCGGGCGCGACGTCGAAACCGTTGAGCGTGAAATCGTCCTGGTCGAGACGGATATGCACGGTCTCGAAACTCTGTAACCCGGTGAAGCGGCCCTTGCGCGCAATCAGCCCTTCGATGGCGACGCGTGAAAAGGCGCGTGCACGCGCCGTCAGCGCCAGATCGTCGGCCGCCCCTGCAATGCTGCGGTCGAGTGCGGCGATCATCGCCTTCAAGGCGTCCTGCGGCGTGTCGAACAGGAAGTCCGGCTCGACCGCATCGTCGACCGGCTCGCCTTCTCCCGAGAGGGTCGCGCCGAGATAGGCGGCAAGGGTGAAGGCCGAGATATAGGCAGAGGCGTTCAGCAGCGCCTTGAACTGGTTGGCGTCCTCTCCGGCAAGCGGCGCGGTCAAGTTGCGGGCCTGCAACTGCTCGAGGCTCGTCTGGCGCGAGAAGACGTCGGCAACGGCGAGCGCCACCTGGATGCCGCGGCGGGTCCTGTAGAGCACGGCATGCTGCGCCGGCGACAGCATCGGGTCGCCCTGGCGCACCGCCTGGACAGTGCGCGCAAGCTCGACCTCACGGGTGCGGCGTTGGCCACCGGTCGATACCGTCGAGACGAACCGCCGTCCGGTCCCGGCGAGCGGCGCGCCGGCCGGGCCCTCGTCGCGCTCGAGGATCACCAGTTTGGTCACCAACCCTTGCGCGACTGCCTGGTGCCTGGCGATCTCGTCTTCGTGCAGCGTCGTCAGCCCGGCATTGAGTGTCATGTTTAAACCTCGCTCACGACCTGGTTACCGGAGATGACATGCACCTTGTAGTCGCCGAAGACCTGCTCCGCTTCGCCCGCGGCATAAAGCGCCTGGTAGGCATCGTGCGGCACCAGCGCGTGTTTCTCGTAGGACGAGACGCCCATGCGCGTCGCCTCCAGATTGTCGGTGTCGATGTGGAACTCTTCCTGCGCCGGCGTCGTCGACCAGAAGCCGCGCTTGGCGGCGCGCTCGGCCTTGGAAAACACCTCCTGCACGGTCCAGGTCAGCAGCCAGGCATTTTCCGGCTTGCGCACCTTGGACAGGATCTCGTTAATCTTGGCATTGTTCTCGGTGATCCCGGCCGAATAGAACGGGCCAAGCACGATGCGCCGCAACTGCTTGGGGTGCAGCTCGGGAAAATCCTTGTCCATGTTGGTGGCGATCGTCACCGGCGTCAGCGAATAGGTGCTGTTCTTCGAGGCGAAATCATCGAAGCGGCTGGCAAGCTCCGGATTGAGCAGGCCGCCGACCGGCAGCGGGATCTCGACCTGCGGATTGAGCTTGCCGTCTTCGGTGACGAGCATCTCGACGATCTTCTCGGAGGAATCCTCGATCGTCGCCATATAGACCATTGGCAGGGTCTGGGTTCCGTCGAAGGCGCCCCAGCTCACCACGTAATAGGGCCGCATCGTCTTCGGGTTGACGGCGACGCGGATCGTTTCCGGCAGGATGAAGGGTGAAAAGATCTCGCCCTTGCCGATCTGCTCGAGATAGAGGCGCTCCGCCATGCGCGCTTGCAGCGCCTCGGGAAACGCCTTCTGCCGCAGGATGAAATCGGCCATCTCCTCGCGCAGCGCATCAGCCGACGGAATGTCCGCAAGCCGCTTGGCCGCCGTCTGGCGGTCGTTTTCGAGTTCGAGCACGTTCTGGAAAACCGGAAAGCCACTCTCGGCCCGGGAAATCCTGAACTGGTCGACGAAGCCGATGCGGTTTTCCCAGCAGGCGATCGAGGCCTTGAGCCTGGCGAGATAGGGAACGATCACCTCGCCGACCACGGTGTTGCGATAGAGCGGTGAATTGCGGTCACCAAGAAACAGCTCAAGCCCGGCCAGCGCCGAATGGATCGAGGCAAAATATTGCGCAACGGCGGGGGATGCAGCAATTTTCATGCCGTTCCCCCTTGCGTGTAGCGCAAGGCAAAGTCGAACCGTTTCATTCGCATGCCCATGTGCCAGCGCCGATCACTGCTTCACGTAGTTGGCAGTGTTGTGCTTGTCCATGACCGCCTGGAAGCGCCGGGCAAAGGCGTCGTCGGCCAGCTTCTTGCGGCGCTGGATGTCCTGCGTCGACAGCATGTTCTTCTCATGCATTTCCAGGAGATCGCCGATATGGCGCTGGGCGGCAGCACCGATGCCGGCCATCGTCTCTTCAGCGGCCGTGTCGACCTGGCTTCCGAGCGTGTTGATCTTGTGGGCGACATCCTGCTGTGCCGCAGTCTTCAACGAATCTTCCAGCGCCTTGTAGAGCACGATGCGTTGCTCGGTATCGATCGTCAGCTTGTTGATGAGCGTGTTCTGCGCCGCGATCTGGTTGTTGAGCGAATCGACGAAGGTCTGGAACATCGAGGTGTAGCGCTCAAGCGTCTGGCTTTCGGCCAGAAGCTCCTGCTCCTTGGCCTGCTTCTCGTTGTATTCCGTCGCCAGTGCCGAGCGCTCGCCTTCAAGCTCGGTGCGCACCTTCTGTTCGGTCGATGCGGCAATGCGATTCTCGATGTCGAGCAGCAGCGGGTTCAATTCCTCGATGCGCTTCTGCACCGTTTCCAGATTGGACATGGTGCCCTTGCGGCGCTCGATCACCTGGATCAGGCTCTGCTCGGAGGTCTTGTAGCGCTGGTCGAGGATCGACTTCTGGTCCTTGAGGATGCCGACAATGGTGTCGGACTTCGACAGCAACTCCTGCAGGTTGCCGGCAAGCGACATGTTGCGCACCCGGTCGGTGCGCAAACGCTGCATCTTCTGTTTGGAGAAGATGCCGATGAACTTCTCGTAGCCGGTATAGTTCTTCATGCTCTCGAACTCGGTACCGAAGATGTTCGTCGCATCTTCCAGCCCGATGATCAGGTCGGCGATGTTGGCCTCCATCACCTTCTGCTGGTTGATCACGTCCTGAATGCGGGCGTTCTCGATATCGAAATTGACGTCGCCGAGCTTGGTCTCCGACTTGGCAAATTGCTCCAGCACGACGCCTGATTGTTCGAGCTTGCCGCGCATCTGCTCGACAACGCTTTTCGTCTTCTCGATTTCCGCGTCAAAATTCTGAAGCGAAGCCATATCATCCCCCTGGATCGATCGAGGCAACAAATGCCATCCGGGCCAAATTATTCAGCCTTCGATTGCAGTTATATAAAGGGTGTTTATCGAAAGAGAACAAGTCTAGCCGGCCGGCTTTTTTGGTCAACCGTCCCGCCGAAGTGCTTGAGATATCGAAGGCATTGCCTACCTGGCGGCCGCCGGATCCCTGAGATAGGCAATGACGTCGGCAATATCCTGAGGCTTCTTAAGGCCAACAAAGCTCATCTTTGTGCCGCCCACCATCGCCTTCGGGCTGAGCAGGTACTCGCTCAGCGTCGCCTCGTCCCAGACATGCCCCTGTGAACCGAAAGCTTTCATGGCTTCCGAATAGCTGTAGTCGGCGACAGACGCGGCCGGACGGCCGATGACGCCCATAAGGCTCGGCCCAACACGATTGTTGGGTTCGGTAGCCGTGTGGCAGGCCCCGCATTTGCGGAAAACGGCAGCCCCCGCCTTGGCGTCGCCGCCGGCATGGCCGGGCGTCGCCCCGAGACAGAGGCAGATGAAAAGAGACGGAAGCAGACGCAGCATTGCGAACCTCATCGAGGAGAAACCGGATCAGCATGACACCCCGACTGCGCAGCTTTCAAGGCGCCATGCAGCCGCACCGCAGCCAAGTGCGCCCAAGGAATGCCGCAACACTCCAAACGCCAGACAGGCGGCCGCGAAACGAATCCGGTTTCAGGCGTCAGGCGGGGTCGCAACGCATCTTGTCTTCCCAGTGGCGCCGGCAATAGGAGACATATTTCTCGTTGCCGCCGACCTCGACCTGGGCGCCCTCGCGAACGACGTTGCCGTGCCCATCGAGACGGACGACCATCGTCGCCTTGCGGCCGCAGTCGCAGATCGTGCGCACTTCGCGCAGTTCGTCGGCAATGGCCAGAAGCGCCATCGAGCCCGGAAAGAGTTTGCCCTGGAAATCGGTGCGCAACCCGTAGGCCATGACGGGGATACCGATCCGGTCGGCGACCCGCGCCAGCTGCCAGACCTGCTCTTCGTCCAGGAACTGGGCTTCATCGACGAAGACGCAGGCAATCTTGCCCATGCCGTCGGTGTTGAGCTTTTCAATCAACGCGTAGAGATCGTCGCCGCCATGGAAGGGGATGGCGTCCGCATCGAGACCGATGCGCGACGAGATGCGTCCGGTGCCCGCCCGGTCGTCGAATGCCGCGATCAGCATGACGACGCGCATGCCGCGTTCCTGATAGTTGTAGGATGCCTGCAGCAGCAACGTGCTCTTGCCCGCATTCATCGTGGCATAGCTGAAATAGAGTTTGGCCATATCCTACCGTTTCCGGAATCGTCTCGCCGGTACATGACGAGGCTTGGCCCCGAAGGCCAGAGCCTGTTTGCGCGACCCACAGTTTTTCGCCCGACTTGACCATTTCGTGGGCATTGCGACATTCTGCGTCGCAGCGTGCATCCCGTCCGCGTATTGACGCAATACACTTCCTTCGACATCAAAGCGCTTGAATTCGCTATCCAATGGTGTTTGGCTAAAACCCCAATGTGTTTGGCTAAAACAATAATAGAGGCAGGGGAACGACAACGATGAACAAAGCACTCTCTCTCAAATTCATGCTCGCTGGCGCCGTTTCGGTGGCTGCCCTTGTTGCTGGAAACGCCGCGGCGGCCGAGCCTGAAAACTGTGGCACCGTCCGTTTCTCCGACGTTGGATGGACGGATATCACAGCCACCACCGCCACGGTTTCCGCCGTGCTCAAGGGCCTCGGCTATCAGACGGATATCAAGGTTCTCTCGGTTCCGGTCACCTACACCTCGTTGAAGAACAAGGACATCGACGTCTTCCTCGGCAACTGGATGCCGACCCAGGAAAACGACGTTCGCCCCTATCTCGACGACAAGTCGGTCGAATCCTTCGGCCCGAACCTCGAAGGCGCGAAATACACGCTGGCGACCAACGCCAAGGGTGCCGAACTCGGCATCAAGGACTTCAAGGATATCGCCGCCCAGAAAGACGCGCTCGAAGGCAAGATCTATGGCATCGAGCCGGGAAATGACGGCAACCGCCTGATCATCGACATGGTCGACAAGGACACCTTCGGCCTCAAGGGCTTCGAAGTGGTCGAATCCTCCGAACAGGGCATGCTGGCGCAGGTCGCACGCTCCGAAAAGGATGGTGCTCCGATCGTGTTCCTCGGCTGGGAGCCGCATCCGATGAACGCCAACTTCAAGCTTACCTACCTCTCTGGCGGTGACGATATCTTCGGCCCGAATTTCGGCGGCGCCACCATCTTCACCAACGTTCGTGCCGGCTACACCACCGAATGCCCCAATGTCGGCAAGCTGCTCACGAACCTCAAGTTCTCGCTGCAGATGGAAAACGAGATCATGGGCAAGATCCTCAACGACGGCAAGGAACCGGATGCCGCCGCCACGGAATGGCTGAAGGCCAACCCGACGGCGATCGAACCGTGGCTCGCCGGCGTGACCACCAAGGATGGCGGCGAAGGCCTCCCGGCGGCCAAGACCGCGCTCGGGCTCTGAGCGACGACAAGGCGGGGGAAGACCCCGCCTTTTTTCACCGCATCGCGCGATATTGTTGATCTGACGAGACGGATTCACCCCTGTGGAATTTCTGACCGAATACCGCATTCCCATCGGCGGCTGGGCCAAGGCGTTCGTCGACTGGCTGACGACGAACTTCGAGCTGTTCTTCGACCAACTTGCCCGCTTCCTGTCCGGCGTCGTCGGCATTCTGCTCTATATTCTGCAGACGCCGCATCCGCTGATCGTGGTGGCAGTCATCACCGGGCTTGCCTGGTGGTTCCGCCGTTCGCTCGGCATCACGCTGTTCACCGGCCTCGGATTGCTGCTGATCATCAACCAGGGCTACTGGAAGGAAACGACCGAGACACTGGCTCTGGTGCTGGCTGCCAGCGTCGTCAGCATGGCCGTCGGCGTTCCGCTCGGCATTGCCGCTGCGCGCCGCGCCTGGGTCTATTCCGTCATGCGCCCGATCCTCGACTTGATGCAGACGATCCCCACCTTCGTCTATCTGATCCCCGCGCTCATTCTCTTCGGCCTCGGCATGGTGCCGGGCCTGATCGCAACGGTGATCTTCGCCATTCCAGCCCCCATCCGCCTCACCCGCCTCGGCATCATCTCCACGCCGCCGTCGCTGGTGGAAGCGGCACAGGCCTTCGGCGCAACACCCGGCCAGGTGCTGCGCAAGGTCGAGTTGCCCTTCGCAATGCCGCAGATCATGGCGGGTCTGACCCAGACGATCATGCTCTCGCTGTCGATGGTGGTCATCGCCGCCCTCGTCGGCGCCAACGGCCTTGGCGTCCCGGTCCTTCGCGCGCTGAACTCCGTCAACGTCGCCAAGGGTTTCGAGGCCGGTCTCTGCATCGTCATCCTCGCGATCATTCTCGACCGCCTGTTCCGCTCGTCCGACGAAGGAGAGGGTGCATGACCGACGCCGTCGTTTTCAAGAATGTCGACATCATCTTCGGCAACAATCCGCAGACCGCGCTGCAGATGGTCGACCAGGGCAAGACCCGCGACGAGATCGGCGCGGCCACCGGCCTGGTGCTGGGCGTCGCCGGTGCAACGCTGTCGATCAACGAGGGCGAGATCCTCGTCTTGATGGGCCTCTCCGGCTCCGGAAAGTCGACGCTGCTTCGCGCCGTCAATGGCCTGGCACCCGTCGTGCGCGGCGAGGTCGAGGTCAAGACCGCCAATGGACCGCTCAATCCCTATCGAACCACGCCTAAGTCGCTGCGCGATTTCCGCATGCACACCGTGTCGATGGTGTTCCAGCAGTTCGCGCTGTTGCCCTGGCGCACCGTTGCCGACAATGTCGGCTTCGGACTGGAGCTTGCCGGCATGCCCGACGCCGAACGCAAGGCCCGCGTCGGCGAGCAGCTCGAACTCGTCAACCTGACGAAGTGGGCCGGCCGCAAGGTCAACGAGCTTTCGGGCGGCATGCAACAGCGCGTCGGCCTGGCCCGCGCCTTTGCGACCGGCGCGCCGATCCTGTTGATGGACGAACCGTTCTCCGCCCTCGACCCATTGATCCGAACCCGGCTGCAGGACGAACTGCTCGAATTCCAACGTCGCCTGAAGAAGACCATCGTCTTTGTCAGTCATGACCTCGACGAGGCGTTCCGCATCGGCAACCGCATCGCCATCATGGAAGGCGGTCGCATCATCCAGTGCGGCACGCCGCAAGACATCGTCAGAAACCCGGCGAACCAATATGTCGCCGATTTCGTTCAGCACATGAACCCGATCACCATGCTGACGGCCAAGGACGTGATGCAGACCGGCGTCCAACGCGGAGCAACGGTTGCCGGCGTGACGGCAACCGCCAAGCCGACGACACCGCTCGTCGATATCCTCGACGCCATGTCCCGCCAGCCGGGCAGCGTCGGCGTCGTCGACAATGGCTCCGTGGTCGGCACGATCAACGCGCAAAACATCGTTGAAGGCCTGACGCGACACCGCAACAAAAGTTGACGAAAGCGCACAAGAAGCCAATAAAAGCCCGGACCCTGTTCCGGGCTTTTTCGTCTGGAACCGGACGGAAGCTCAGGAAGGAAGACGAATGACCGACAAGCCGAACGTATTGCGCGAAACCGATGACGAGGCGCGCAAGCTGGCGCATACGCTCTTGCGCGGTGCGCGCAGCGGTTCGCTTGCAGCAATCGAACCGGAGAGCGGCGGCTTCCCGTTCGTCAGTCGCGTCCTCGTCGGCATGGATGTCGACGGTGTGCCGCTGATCCTGATTTCCAAATTGTCGACCCACACAAAGGCTCTGCTCGCCGACACGCGCGCCTCGCTGCTGACGGGAGAACCGGGCAAAGGCGATCCCCTCGCCCATCCAAGGCTCACAGTGCAGTGCGAGGCCGAAGCGGTTGAACGCGATTCGGACGCTCACGCCCGCATCCGCGAGCGGTTCGTCCGTCGTCACCCGAAATCGAAGCTCTATGTCGACTTCCCCGATTTCGGTTTCTTCCGTCTAAATCCGTTACGCGCGAGCCTTAACGGTGGTTTCGGGCGCGCCTACGTGCTGACTGCGGAGGATCTGGTGATCGAATCACCGGCCACCGCATCACTCGCAGCGATGGAAGCCGGTGCCATCGAGCATATGAACGCCGATCACGCCGAAGCGGTCAAGTTTTACGCTGAAAAGCTCTGTAACGCCCCGGAAGGTGACTGGAAGGTCGTCGGCATCGACGCCGCCGGCCTGGATCTGGCCTATGGCGACCAATTGAAGCGGCTCGAGTTTCCTGCGCCAATGCGGGACAGCTCGGAGTTACGGCCACTTTTGCGCGAACTTTACGGTTAATCGCTCGCCAGATACCCCCATTTCTTGCAGTAGGTAGTTGCCCTTTTATGCATCACGACTAATTATCGTCCTTCGTCAACCATAACTACGTGTGATGTAATTTTCGCATGGAGCACGCAATGCAGCCACTTTCGCCTGAAAAACATGATGAAGCCGAGATAGCAGCCGGCTTCCTCTCGGCCATGGCAAACCCTAAGCGCCTTCTCATCCTCGATTCCCTTGTCAAGGAAGAGATGGCAGTCGGCGCATTGGCCAATAAGGTGGGCTTGAGCCAGTCCGCTCTTTCCCAGCACCTGTCCAAACTGCGAGCCCAGAATCTGGTCAGCACTCGCCGTGACGCTCAGACGATCTACTATTCCAGCTCGTCCGACGCCGTCATGAGGATTTTGGGTACGCTCTCCGATATCTACGGCGTCGACGCAAATGCCGTGGAAGAAAAGACCTTGGTCCGCCGCTCGGCCTGACCTTGTCAGTCCGCAACAGGGATCATGCCCTGAAGTAGCCCCACACGAGCAATCGCGCGGGGCTTATTCTTTTCTGGAAGATCGGCAGACGGGGCAAGGCCATTGCCCGACCGAAGCGCCCCGCTGCCCAAGCAACCTCCGTTCTGAAGGTTGCTTGGGGCTTGCCGCCGTTGTTTACGCGGCCTTGAGGTTTCCGGGTCAGGATGCGCCCCGAGCGAAACAGCCGGGACATCGGGTTTATGAAGGACAAGGTCCGTTGGGGCATCGCCGGTACCGGCGTGATCGCAAACAGCTTTGCGTCCGACATCCAGTTTACCGGCAACGCCGTGCTGGCCGCTGTCTATTCCCGAAGCCAGGAGAAGGCCGATGCCTTCGCCGAACGCTTCGGCGGCATCACCCCCCATTCCAGCATCGATGCCTTTGCCGCCGATCCTGAAATCGACGCGGTCTATGTTGCCTCGCCGAACGCCGTGCATCTGGAACACGCCATCGTCTTTCTTTCGGCGGATAAGGCCGTCCTGGTCGAAAAGCCGCTGACGACCTCGTTCGACGACGCGCGTTCGCTATCGGCACTGGCCGCAGCCAAGGGCCTCTTTGCCATGGAGGGCCTGTGGACCTGCTTCCTGCCGGCGATCACCAAGGCACGCGCACTGCTCGATGGTGAGGCGCTGGGGCGCATTCGGCATGTGACGGCGGAGCTCGCCTATGAAAAGCCGTTCGACCCCACAGACCGCTTTTTCGACGCCAGGCTCGGCGGTGGGTCGCTGCTCGACCTCGGCATCTATCCGCTTTCGCTGTGTCTGAACCTGTTCGGGCGCCCGCATACGATCGACGGCCGCTGGCAAAGCGCGCCGACGGGCGTCGATCTCTCGGCGGAAATGCGCCTCGCCTATACCGGCTTCAACGCACATCTTTCCTGCGGCTTCGACCGCGACGGAGACAACCGCTTCGTCATTGATGGAGACCGCGGAACGCTCGTCATCGACGCTCCGTTTCTGAAGGCCAGTCGGCTGTTTCTCGCCAGCAACGGCCTGGTGCGCAAGGCCATCGCACCCAGAGGACGGGGCCTGTGGGCGAAGACGCTGACGCGGGTTGCCAGACGCGTCTCCCTGCCCGGTCTTCAGCGTTTCGAACTGCCGTTCCCGGGCAACGGGTTGCAATTCGAGATCGAGGCAGCAAGCGCTGCAATCCTGGAAGGCTGGCACGAACACATCCTGATGCCGACGTCGCGCAGCGTCCAGGCGATCGAAATCATCGAAACGATCCGCGCTTTGCCTCCGTCATAGATCGCGTGGGCGGTAGGCCTGGCGGCCGTTGTTGAGCGCAAGCACGATTTCGGTCAGGTGACGTGCCGTGGCTCCGGAAAAGAACGGCGCCTCCCCACGCGTGATCGCCTCGGCCTGGGCTGCAATGCCGCCGACAAAATCGATCTTCGAGGGATAGGCGGGCAAGGCTGCAGTCCTGGCCTTGGCGGGATAGCGCACCCTGTTGCCGGCATAGAGCCGGACAGGCAGCTTGCGACCGACCTTCCATTCGACCCAGTCGAGGATGCGGTGTTGCAGCGAGCGCTTCGCGCCGAACGCCTCGAGATGAATGGGCGAGCGGTTGTCCCAGAGATCGCGCACGACGATGGTGCCCTTGTCGCCGATGATGGTCAGCGATCGGTCGCGCGGGGCCGCAAGCCCGCAGGTCACCCGCGCCGTCACGCCCGAGCGGAAGGAAAGGCAGCCGACCGAGAAATCCGGACCGAGCAGCAACCGTTCCGTACCCGGCCCCTTGTCCGGAAAGGTCAGGGCCGAAACGGCGCTGACCTCGGCAACCGGGCCGAAGAGCGAAACGAGCCAGCTTGCGGCGTAGCCGGCGTGCTCGAGTGTGCAGCCGACTTCGAACTCATGCACGCCCGGCCAGCGGGCGCCGGAACGGCTGCGCCATTCCCGCCAGTTTGCCTTGAACACCGGGCCATCTTCCATTTCCGCGTAGACGAGGCGCGGCGTGCCGATGGCACCAGCCGCCAGCAGCGAGGCACAAAGCGCGTGCGCCTCGCTGAGCGCATTGGCCGGCGCGCCGCCTAGCACCAGCGCCCGCTCGCGCGCCAGTTCCACCAGTTCGCTCGCCTCATCGACGTCCATGGCCAGCGGCTTTTCGCAATAGACATGCTTGCCGGCGAGAAGTGATGCCCGATTTACGGTGTAGTGACTTTCCGGCGTCGTCAGGTTGACGACGATCGTGACCGCCGGATCAGCCAGCGCCTCTTCCAGCGTCGCGTAGCGGTTGACCTTCCAATAGTCGGCAAACTCCATCAGGCGGGCTTCATCGCGGTCCCATACGCCGACGAGCCGCAACTGCGGATGGTTGGCAAGCGTCGTCATGTAATAGTCGGCAACGAAGCCGGTTCCGACAAAGGCTATCCCGGTCATCGCTGCAGCCTCCTAGCGTGCGTCGGCAAGGAACGAAGCGACATAGACGAGCGGCGCATTCCAGTTGATGGTGATCTCATTGGATCCATAGGCCTCGATATCATCGACATAGCATGTCTGGGGGGCGCAGCCCTTCAGGCGCTCCTTGGCGATCGCATCGACAGGCGTCGAATTCGGTCCGCCGGCAAGTGATCCGACCGGCGGGTTAGGCAGGGCCGGGTCCAGCTGATGCGCGTACCAGCGGCTATGCTGGTTCTGCGGCGAGCGAGCGCCGTAGCCCGTAATGTAGGACATCGCCAAAGCATTGCGGCCAAGAAGATAGTCCATGCTTTCCCGCGCGGCATTGAGGAAAGTCTTCTCGCCCGAAAGGTCGAAGGCCGCCGACAGGACGATGATGTTCTGCAAAATAAGCTGGTTCGATCCCCAGTCGTATTGGTGATTTCCAGGGCGATAGATCTGCCCGAACGGCTCGGCTGCCTGCAGCGGCAGGAAGGATCTGGCCGCATTCAGAACCGTGCGTCGCACCATGTCGAGATCGGCCTTGGGCAAGGCTTCATCGTAGAGCGCCAGCTGCAGCCGGGCGAAGCCGGCAACATTGCGCCAGTGGAAGGCGCCGCTGGGCGGTAGTACATCGCCCGACCAGTGCGGTGATGCGCGCAGGACGTCGAGATACTTCGCGTCTCCGGTCGTCAGGAAAAGCTCAGTCGCAGCCCAATAGAGTTCGTCCGAAACGTCGTCGTCGTCATAGTCGCCGCCACCCGAATTCCCGTCCGATTTCGGCGCGAGCAGGACCGGATTGGCATTGGCCGCCACCCACGCCTTGCGGGCGGCGGAAAGCAGCTTTGCCGCAAATGTCGGATTGTCCTTGGCAAACAGCCGCGAGGCCTGTGCGGCAACAGCTGCCACGTCGAAGGTCGCAGCCGTCGAGGGTCGGTGCAGCGCCCGCGGCTTCGGATCCTCGCTCGGCAGCATCGGCGGCGACGTCCACTCGGTGTCATGGATCTTGTGATGAACCATCCCGGCAAGCGGTTCGCCATCCGGCACCATCATCGAAAGCAGGAACTGCAGCTCCCATCGCGCCTCGTCGAGCAGATCGGGAATGCCGTTGCCGTTTTCCGGAATGCGCGCAAGCTGATCGCGCAGGGCTGGCGATTTGGCGCCGCCGAAGGCGCGGGCGCGCTCGTAGGTCGCCAGCAGCTGAGCAACGGAGATCGCCCCGTTGACCGCATACTTGCCGTGATCGCCGGCGTCGTACCAGCCACCGGAAACATCGAGACGATAGGTGCAGGACCAGTCGCCGTAGAGTGATGCGGCTTCGTCGCCACTGAGGCAGCCAACCGATTTGTCGCCCTCGTTCGGTGCGACACCCACATGGCCGGCGGGCCGGGCATAGGCCTTGCCGGCGATATCGCCGCGGATCTTGATGCCGCTGCGCTGCGGATAGAACCAGGAGAGCGCGTCGACGGTGAGACGGCCATAGAGATCGTCGGAGATCGAAAAGCGGTCGCTCGTCCAGTCGCCGGACACCAGTCGATAGCCGTCACCGGGAACGGCATAGGCGGAAAAATCCGCCACATGCGTCCTGACGCCGGCGGACGGATCAAACCCGCTCGGCCGGGTCATCCCCTCGCCGACGACGACATCGCTGGCATCGACGAGTTGGAAGGATATGGCGCGGCGCGCGTCCGAGATCACGGTCGCCCGCTTCGGACCGTCGGTAAAATAGCCGAGTTGGTTGACCCGGATGGTCGGGGCCCTGGTCGCCCGGTTGGTGGCAGCGGAAGGTGCGGCAATCTCCACCAATGACACGTCGTCGATACAGAAGCGCGAGGGCTTGTCGGCTCCGCCGAGCGGGAAGACCAGTTGAGCCTCTTCCTCGTCCGACGCCATGAAGTCCGCCGAAAACGATGCGCGCTCCGACTCGCCGCCGACGCTGAACTCGCTCTGCACCGTCCAGGGCTCGGCCGCGCGCTGGATGCGGGCCGTCACGGCACGGACAGGATCGGCCGCGGCCGACAATGAAAGCCTGTAGTGTAGTCCCGGTTCAAGTTTCACGCCGTTGACGCCGATGAGCCTGTCCCAGGGACCGCCGCCCGCCGAAACGTCGGCGCAAAGCTCGCCCCCGCCCCGCGTCAGCGCCACACCCTCACCGGCCCAGAAGCCGTCCTGGCCATGCTCGAAACGGCCGTCGACGATCAGGTCGGCGCCTGCTGCCACGCCGGGCAGAAATAGGACGACCATGGCCGCCTGCGCGATCCCCAACCTCGACACCGTCTCGCACTCCGCTTCATTCGGCGCCGGATCGCACCGTCCGGACGACGGCCAAAAGCACGAGCCATGGATCCGGCGATACACGGCGCGGTAGCGTTGACGCAAACAGGTTAAACTTGAGAAAACGTCCGCGCCTGCAACGAAAAATCCCGCCCACCGCCGGAAATGAACAGGTGATTCTTTCGGCAAATCACACCCACCCACCAAACTGGTGCGAGCCCTGAACCCGTTCACGCGCCGGCTCTCCAGACTTGACCCGAACCTGCGCCCTGATAGTTTGACCAAAGGGTAAAAAAATCCGAGCGGGCGCGACTGCCCGACACAGGACCATGCCGAGGAGAACTGGAATGTCGAACCGTCTGAATACCACGCCGAATGATCTGCGCGCCTTCTGGATGCCGTTTACCGCCAACCGGCAGTTCAAGAAGGAGCCGCGCCTGTTCGTCGGCGCGAAGGACATGCATTACACGACCCATGACGGTCGCACGGTGCTCGACGGTACGGCCGGTCTTTGGTGCGTGAATGCCGGCCATTGTCGCCCAAAGATCACCGAGGCGATCCGTCAGCAGGCGGGTGAGCTCGACTATGCACCGGCCTTCCAGCTCGGCCACCCCAAGGCCTTCGAGCTCGCCAACCGCCTGGTCGACATCGCGCCGGAGGGCATGAACCACGTTCTCTACACCAATTCCGGTTCTGAATCGGTCGAGACCGCGCTGAAGGTGGCGCTCGCCTACCACCGCGCCAAGGGCGACGGCTCGCGCTCCCGCCTGATCGGCCGCGAGCGCGGCTATCACGGCGTCAATTTCGGCGGCATCTCGGTCGGCGGCATCGTCTCCAACCGCAAGATGTTCGGCACGCTCCTGACCGGCGTCGACCATATGCCGCACACCCATCTGCCGGCCCAGAACGCCTTCACCCGCGGCGAGCCGGAACATGGCGGTGATCTCGCGACCGAACTCGAGCGCATCGTCACCCTGCACGACGCCTCGACCATCGCCGCCGTCATCGTCGAGCCGGTCGCGGGCTCGACGGGCGTGCTGATCCCGCCGAAGGGCTATCTCCAGAAGCTGCGCGACATCTGCACCAAGCACGGCATCCTCTTGATCTTCGACGAAGTCATCACCGGCTTCGGTCGCCTCGGCACGCCTTTCGCCGCCCAGTATTTCGACGTGACGCCTGATATCATCACCACCGCCAAGGGCCTCACCAACGGCGTTATCCCGATGGGCGCGGTGTTCGTGACGTCGGAAATCCACGACGCCTTCATGAACGGCCCGGAACACCTGATCGAGTTCTTCCACGGCTACACCTATTCCGGCAACCCGATCGCCTCGGCAGCAGCGCTCGGCACCCTCGACACCTACAAGGAAGAGGGCCTTCTGACCCGCGCCGCAGAACTGGCCTCCTACTGGGAGGATGGCCTGCATTCCCTCAAGGACTGCCCGAATGTGATCGACATCCGCAATGTCGGCCTGATCGGCGCGATCGAGCTGCAGCCGATCGCCGGAGAACCGACCAAACGTGCCTTCAACGCCTTCCTGAAGGCCTATGAGAAGGGCCTCCTGATCCGCACCACCGGCGACATCATTGCGCTGTCGCCGCCGCTGATCATCTCCAAGGCGGAGATCGACGAGCTGTTCGACAAGCTTCGCGACGTGCTCGTCAACAATATCTGATAACGTCGCCACCGGCGAACAGGACCCTTTCCCCGGCAACGGGGAGAGGGTTAATCTTATCTACAGACCGAAATAAAGGGTGCAGAGATGTCGACAGCTTTGGAACGAATGATCGACCAGGGCGTCGGCCGCGAGCCGGCCGACATCGTGCTCAAGGGCGGGCGCTTCTTCGACCTGGTGACGGGTGAGCTGGTCGCCTCCGACATCGCGATATCGGGCGACCGGATCGTCGGCACCTATGGCGACTATCAGGGGCGCGAGGAGATCGACATCTCCGGCCGCATCGTCGTGCCCGGCTTCATCGATACGCACCTGCACATCGAATCCTCGCTCGTCACCCCGCATGAGTTCGATCGCTGCGTGCTGCCGCTCGGCATCACCACCGTCATCTGCGACCCGCACGAGATCGCAAACGTGCTCGGCACCGAGGGCATCCAGTTCTTTCTCGATTCCGCCCTCGAGACCATCATGGATATCCGCGTGCAGCTGTCGTCCTGCGTGCCGGCGACGCACCTGGAGACGTCAGGCGCCGACCTGCCGATCGAACGGCTCCTGCCCTTCCGCGATCATCCGAAGGTGATCGGCCTTGCCGAGTTCATGAACTTCCCCGGGGTCGTGCACAAGGATCCCGTTTGCCTTGCCAAGCTGGAGGCGTTCCAGGGCGGCCATATCGACGGCCACGCGCCGCTCTTGAGCGGCAAGGACCTCAACGGTTACCTGTCGACCGGCATCCGCACGGAGCATGAATGCACCACGGCGCAAGAGGCGATGGAGAAGATCCGAAAGGGCATGCACATTCTGGTGCGTGAGGGCTCGGTCTCCAAGGACCTGCATGCGCTGATGCCCATTATCACCGAACGGCTGTCGCCCTATCTCGCGCTCTGCACCGACGACCGCAATCCGCTCGATATCGCCGAGCAAGGCCACCTCGACTACATGATCCGCACCGCGATCTCAGCCGGCGTCGAGCCGTTGGCGATCTATCGCGCCGCCTCGATTTCGGCCGCACGCGCCTTCGGCCTTCGCGACCGTGGCCTTGTTGCGCCAGGCTGGCGCGCCGATCTCGTGGTGCTCGATAGCCTGGAAAGCTGCCGCGCGCAGATGGTGTTTTCCGGCGGCCGGCGCGTGAGCGACGCCCTGTTTGCCACCCGCAAGCCTGTCGCCCCGGTCGGGCTCGACAGCGTCAAGGCCGGCCATGTCAACGCCAGCGACTTCGGCGTGCCCTATTCCGACAATGACACGTCCGTCATCGGCGTTCTGCCGGGCAAGATCATCACCGAACACCGCCGCTACAAGCTGCCGGCAAACGGCAACGAGACCGGCGTCGATCTCGGCCGCGACATCATCAAGGTGGCGGTGATCGAGCGGCACGGCGTCAACGGCAATCATGCGAACGGCTTCGTGCAGGGCTTTGGCCTGAAGAAGGGCGCGATCGCGTCCACGGTCGGCCACGACAGCCACAACATCTGCGTCGTCGGCGTCAATGTCGAGGACATGGCGACCGCTGCCAATCGGCTTGGCAAGATCAAGGGCGGCTTCGTCGTCGTCGAGGATGGCAAGGTCACCGGCGAGATCGCATTGCCTGTCGCGGGCCTGATGAGCCTTGAGCCACACGAATCCGTGCGCGATACCCTGCATCACTTGCGCCAGGCCGCCTTTGCGCTGGGCGCGACGCTGGAAGAGCCCTTCCTGCAGCTCGCCTTCCTGCCGCTGCCGGTGATCCCGCATCTGAAGATCTCGGACCGCGGGCTTGTCGACGTTGACAAGTTCATGCTGATCGGCTGAGCCGGATAGCGTCGCTCAGTTATCGGCGGAGGAGCCGGAAAGCTCCTTGCGGAAATAGACGACCCGCTCGGTTTCCTCGAAGCCGAGCGCCATGTGCAGGCCGTGGCTTTCCAGGTTGTCGATGTCGGTGTCCGACGCCAGCTCGCGACAACCATGGCTGATCGCCCAGCGTTCCGCGGCCGTGATCAGCGCCCGCGCCACCCCATGGCGACGATACCGTGGAAGCACGTAGATGCCTTCGAGAAAGGCGACAGGCGACGTCTCGCAGCCGTTGACGTAATCCGTGCGCAGCGACACCTCAGCAAAGCCTGCGGCAACCCCTGCATCGTCCTCGCACAGAAACGCCGCCTGCCGTTCGGCCGCCGCAAGACAGCCGTCGATCTCCTCACGGTGCACCACGGCCGGCGTATCGGACCAGAGCGCCAGCCGCATCTCCAGCCAGCGTCCCACCATCTCGACGTCCATCAGCAACACACGCATCACAGTTTCCCGCAATAGGCGCTCAGGCCACCGAGCTTCAGCACGCCACCGACAACCTCAGCCAATTGGCCCGGCAGTGAAACGGTCTCGACGGACGTGTCGGAAACGAGGAACTCCTGCGGCTCCCGCGTCAGGTTGAAGACGAAGAGCAGCTGCTCACCATCCTTTTCGCGGGTGAACGCCAGAAGATCGCGGTTGCTCTCGAGGAACGACATATCGCCATCGTGCAACGCTGCATGCGACCGGCGGAAGCCAAGCATGGAACGATAATGATTGAGCACACTGTCGGCGCCAGACTGCTGCGTATCGACGGCCAGCCGCGCCTGTTCCACCGGCACCGGCAACCACGGCTTTCCATCGGAGAACCCGGCATTCGTGGCGGTTGCCTCCCACACCATCGGCGTGCGGCAACCATCCCTGCCCTTGAAGGATGGCCAGAAGCGGATGCCATAGGGATCGCGCAGATCCTCGAAGGCGACGTCCGCCTCGGGCAGGCCGAGCTCTTCGCCCTGATAGAGGCACACCGAGCCACGCAAGGTCGCGAGCAGCGTGATCGCCAGCCTGGCGACTACCTCCCGTTCCGCCTCGTTTTCGGCAAAGCGGCTGACATGGCGCATGACGTCGTGGTTTGAAAAGGCCCAGCACACCCAGCCGTCGGTCACCGCCTTCTGGAAATTGTCGACGCAGCGGCGGATATGGCTTGCGGTGAAATCCGGGCCGAGCAGATCAAAGGTGTAGCACATGTGCAGCTTGTCGCCGCCGCTGGTATAGGCCGCCACAGTCTTCAGCGAGCGGGCGCCGTCTCCGACCTCCCCCACCGTCGTGCGCCCGCCATAACCATCGAGCAGAGCCCTGAAGCGCTGGAGGAAGGCGACGTTTTCCAGCTGGCTCTTGTCGTAGAGATGATCCTGCATGCCATAGGGGTTGACGTCGGGCGCGTCGTTGCTGGTGGCATCCGGATCCGGCACCAGCGGCGGATTGTCTCTGAGATGGCGGTCGTGGAAATAGAAGTTCACCGTATCGAGCCGAAAGCCGTCGACACCACGGTCGAGCCAGAACCGCGCGGCATCGAGCACAGCATCCTGAACCTGCGGATTGTGGAAGTTAAGATCCGGCTGCGAGGCCAGGAAGTTGTGCATGTAATACTGCTTGCGCACCCCGTCCCATTCCCAGGCAGGCCCGCCGAAGATCGAAAGCCAGTTGTTGGGCGCAGTACCATCCGGCTTCGGATCCGCCCAGACATACCAGTCTGCCCTCGGGTTTTCGCGGCTGGAGCGGCTCTCGACGAACCAGGAGTGGCGGTCGGACGAATGCGAAATCACCTGGTCGATGATCACCTTGAGGTGGAGACGGTGCGCTTCCGCCAGCATGTCGTCGAAATCGGCAAGCGTGCCGAACATCGGGTCGACATCGCAATAATCAGAGACGTCATAGCCCATGTCCGCCTGCGGCGAGGTGAAGAATGGCGACAGCCAGATGGCGTCGACGCCGAGTGAGGCAATGTGGCCGAGCCGGCGGGTGACACCCTTCAGGTCGCCGATGCCATCGCCATCGGTATCCTGGAACGAGCGCGGATAGACCTGATAGATCACCGCGCCGCGCCACCAATCGTCACCCGAACCCTGCTGAGACGCCATGCCCTGCCCCCGTGAAACCGATCTGTGCGCAAAGATGTAGCCTTGCGCGGCGCATGAGTAAACGCCGGACTGCAGCCATGCCATCGCTCAAATCGCCAATGCCGGAAAACATTCTCTTGCCGAGACCGGCCTTGAACCTTATCCCGTCAGCACGGGAAAAACGAAAGGGAGAGAAGACGTTGGCCGGAACGATGCTTTCGATCGGTGAGTGCATGGTCGAACTGATGCAGGCCGAGGGCGGTCTGTTGCGCAAGGGCTATGCCGGCGACACCTTCAATGCAGCCTACTATGCGTGCCTGTTCCTGCCGAGTGACTGGTCGGTCGCCTATTGCTCCGCCGTCGGCACCGACACCGTGTCCGACGAAATGCTCGCCTTCATGGCCGAGAAAGGCATCGATACCGGCCCCGTTCGCAAGATCGAAGGCCGCACGCCCGGCCTCTACATGATCCATCTGAAGGACGGCGAGCGTAGCTTCTCCTATTGGCGCTCGGCTTCGGCCGCGCGGCTGCTTGCCGACGACCCGGACCATCTGCGTCGCGCCGTCGAGGGCGCCGACCTCATTCTCTTCTCCGGCATTACCCTTGCGATCCTTTCGCCCGACGCTGTGGAAACCCTGCTTGCCGAGCTGCGCCGCGCCAAGGCCGCGGGCAAGCGCGTCGTCTTCGACCCCAATATCCGCCCCCGCCTCTGGGACGATGCCGAGCGCATGCGCCGGACACTGACCGAAGGCGCCCGCGCCGCAAGCCTGCTGATGCCGAGCTTCGACGACGAGGTGACGCATTTCGGCGACAGCTCGATCACGGCGACGATCGCGCGCTACAAGGCGCTGGGTGTGGCAGACGTGGTCGTCAAGGACGGGGAAAAGGGCGTGACGCTCGCGTTCGAGGGGTCGGAAGAAAGCCACGTCCCGGCCACACCGGTCGCGCGCGTGGTCGACACCACCAGCGCCGGCGACAGCTTCAACGGCGCCTTCCTTTCCCGTCTTGTCACGGGCGGATCGCCGAGCGAGGCCGCAGCCTTTGCGGCGCGCATCGCTGCGGGCGTCATCGGCCATCACGGCGCGCTCGTCGACAAGGCCAAGCTCGTCGGCTGACAGCCCGCATCGGCGTTGCCATCACCGCACACATTGATCGCTTCGGCGCCAAGTTTGATCCGTTTGGCGCCGAACGCATCCCCGTTTGCGCTAGCTTTCCCGCATCCACATGAAGGAGATGCAGGGAATGAAACGTTTTCGTAATCTGGCGCTTGCGACCTCGATGCTCGCCGCCCACGCCACCCAGGCGGCCGATTTCACCGTGACCAGCCCTGACTTTGCCGGTGGCAAGGTTCAGCAGGCGCAATTTGCCGCCGGCATGGGTTGCACCGGCAAGGATCTGTCGCCGGCAATCTCCTGGGCCAATGCCCCTGAGGGCACCAAGAGCTTCGTCGTCACCCTCTATGACAAGGATGCTCCGACCGGCTCGGGCTGGTGGCATTGGGTGGCAATCGACATCCCGGCCGACGTCACCGCACTCGATGGCGGCGCCGGCAGCGAGACCGCAAAAATGCCGGCCGGAGCGGTGACGATCGCCAACGACGCCGGCGTCGCCGGTTTTGGCGGCGCCTGCCCACCCGTAGGCGAGGTCCATGACTACACCATCACCGTCAAGGCGCTGAGTGTTGCGAAACTGCCGGTGCCGCCAGAGGCATCGCCCGCTCTGGTCGGCTTCGTCAGCAATATGAACACGCTCGCCTCAGCGACGATATCCGCCAAGGGAAGCCGTTAAACTGGCCCATCCGCAAGCCGAGATCGAACGCCGCTCGGCTTGCCCGCAGCGGCGTTTCCGCGCTACCACCGTTCTCCGGGCCGCTCGCCGAGGGAATGAAGCCGCGTGAACCACAAGATCTCCGTTCGCCCTGGCGCTGGCGCCGCGGCCCAAATCGTTCAGTATAACCGGCTGCGCTATTCGAACATCCTGATCGAGCAGCCGGTCATCATCGTCGTCGAGCGCGGCACGAAGGTCCTGCGCCAGGGCGATTTCGAATGTGTGATTGCGCCCGGCGAAGCTGTGGCCCTTCAGCAGGGCCAGGTGTTCGATGTGGTCAACGCTGCCGAGAAGGACGCCGCCTATCTCGCACGATGGGTCGCCTTCGATCCGGAGATCGTCGCCGCCTTCCGTCCAACGAAGGATGTCGGCACGCCGATCGATAAGGCGCATCTCCTCACCGGCCTGCAACCTGCTTTTGTCGACGCCTTCGACGCGGCAGCCAAATCTATTGCCGAGACCGATGACGTTCCCCTGCCCGTCGCCCGACACCGGATCGGTGAACTGCTCATCTGGCTGAATGTCATGGGTTGCTTCTTCCGTCCCGTCGCCACGACAAGCTTTGCCCAAAAGGCTCGTCAGAACCTGATGGGCGATCTGGGCACGCCATGGACTGGCAGCGGCCTTGGCAAGCGGCTCGGCGTCAGCGAGGCGACCTTGCGCCGCAAGCTTGCCGCCGAGGGTTGGTCGTTTCAGCAGCTGTTGACCGACGTGCGCATGTCCGCAGCCATGCAGATGCTGCAGTCATCCGATGTACCCGTGCTGCACATCGCCCAGCAGGTCGGATATGAATCGCAATCGCGTTTCGCCGCCCGCTTCCGCCAACGCTTTGGCTTTCCGCCGAGCGCGATCCGTGGCCACAGGCGCTGACGCCTGCGGCTTAGCGCTTCTTGCGCTTGTTTTCGAAGGGGTTCTCCGACGCGCGATAGTGGATGCGGATCGGCACGCCCGGCAGGTCGAAATCGTTGCGCAAGCCATTGATCAGGTAGCGCGTATAGGATTCCGGCAGCGCGTCGGGGCGCGTGCACGAAATCATGAAGCCCGGCGGGCGGGCCTTCACCTGCGTCATGTATTTCAGTTTCAGCCGGCGGCCAGACACGGCCGGTGGCGGATGCTGCACCTGCTGGGAATCGAGCCAGCGGTTGAGACGCGCCGTCGAGATGCGGCGGTTCCAGGTCTTGTCAGTGTCGATGATCGCCTGCATCAACCGGTCGAGGCCATAACCGGTATGGCCTGAGATCGGTATCGCGCGAATGCCGCGCGCCTGCGGCAACAGCCGCTCGGTCTTTTCTCGAAGATCGGCGAGCACCGCCTGCCAGTCTTCCACCAGATCCCACTTGTTGAAGGCGATCACGGCGGCACGACCTTCGCGGATGATGAGGTCGACGATCTGCAGGTCCTGCTTTTCGAACGGAATGGTCGCGTCGAAGACGATGACCACCGTTTCGGCAAAGCGGATGGCGCGCAGCGCATCGGCGACCGACAGCTTCTCGAGCTTCTCCTGCACCTTGGCCTTGCGGCGCATGCCGGCGGTGTCGAACATCTTGATGGTGCGGCCGCGCCAGTCCCACTCGACCGAAATCGAATCGCGGGTGATGCCGGCTTCCGGACCGGTCAGGAGCCGGTCTTCGCCGAGGAAGCGGTTGATCAATGTCGACTTGCCGGCATTCGGGCGGCCGACGATCGCCACGCGCAGCGGCTTGGTCTCGTCATAGGCGGGCTCGGCCTCGTCGTCCTCTTCCCCCGCCTCGCCGGTGGTCGGGCGAAGATCAAT
This sequence comes from Ensifer sp. GW823-FHT05D09, assembly GCF_058795755.1. Taxonomy (NCBI): domain Bacteria; kingdom Pseudomonadati; phylum Pseudomonadota; class Alphaproteobacteria; order Hyphomicrobiales; family Rhizobiaceae; genus Ensifer; species Ensifer sp. GW823-FHT05D09. The sequence continues at coordinate 572,059 of NZ_JBXAIA010000003.1, forward strand.
GTCGGTCTCGGCCACGTCGTCTTCCGGCGGATAGGCCCGGTCCTCGCCGATCGCAGCGACGATCGCGTCGCGCAGGTCGAGCATGCCCTGGCCGTGTTCGGCGGAAATCGGGCAAGGATCGCCAAGCCCGAGCGTGAAGGCATCGTAGAATCCACCGTCGGAACCACGCGCTTCGGACTTGTTGGCGACGAGCACGACCGGCTTGCCGCGCCGGCGCAGCATCTCGGCCAGCGTCTCGTCGGCAGGCGTCAGGCCGGCCTTGGCATCGACCACGAACAGCGACAGGTCGGCCTCGTCGATCGCGGCTTCCGTCTGCGCCCACATGCGGCCCTGAAGGCTGTCGGGTGCGGACTGTTCCAGACCGGCGGTATCGATGATGCGGAACCGCAGGTCGATGAGCTTGGCATCTCCAGGGCGGCGGTCGCGGGTGACGCCCGGCGTATCGTCGACGAGCGCCAGCTTCTTGCCGACCAGACGGTTGAACAAGGTGGACTTGCCGACATTGGGGCGCCCGACGATGGCGACGGTGAAACTCATGAACGTATCCGTTTCCGACTGAAAGCGCTGCATGTCCTCAAGACATACAGCGCTCCAACACTTTGAAAATCAACATATCCTTTCCAGAGACCGGACCGGTCTCCAGGGATATGCGCTTAGGCTTTGCCGCTCGCGGCAATGACGTCGAGAAGCATCTGCGCCCGGCCTGCGACATTGCGCGGGCTCTGGGCGTCATCGACGATCTGTTGGAACCAGCTCTTCGCCTTGGCGATATCTCCGGCCTTGTAGGCCGACAGGCCAAGCGCCTCGCGGGCCGAGTGGCGCATGGTGTTCTGCGGCACCGCTAGTTGCTCGACCTCGGCCGAAACCTGATCATAGGTGCCGGCATCAACCAGCAGGTAGGCGGCACGCAGACGGGCAGCATCACGAAGGGCTTCGGGCAGGCTGGTATCCTTGCCGATGTCCGAGAACGCCTTGACGGCGGCATCGGTCTCGCCCTTTTCCGCCTGCAGTGTTGCTGCACGAAGACGCGCAAGCACCGGATAGGCGCCGTAGCCATCCTTCTGCAAGGTGTCGAGAGCGGCCAGCGCCTCGTCGGCCTTGTTTTCCTTGGCCAGGTTCAGCGCCTGCAGGAACTCGTCGCCAGACTTCGACGAGGCGTTGTCGCTCCAGTAATCGTAGCCGACCTTGCCGACGGTTCCCAGAACGATAAGCACGGCGATTGCCACGATGACGCTGCCGAAACGGGCCCAGATGTTCTTCATCTGGTCCGAACGCAGTTCTTCATTCACCTCGCGGATAAAGCTGTCGTCTTGGTTCGCCATCGATTGCCCCGGCCTCTCGGCCTTCCCTGCACGCTAATAGGATTTTGCGCCTTCTACCCGATTTTGCGGCAGTTGTAAGGGGGCGCGCGTTATTTAGCCGACAACCATCGGCGAAACACCGATCACCAGTTCGTGCAATTTCCAGACGATCACGCCGTAAAGGGCAGCACCGAGCACGATGGCGATGAGGTCATAGCGATAGGAAACGAAGGCCGGATAGGTGATTTCACCGGCGCGCCAGCGCTTCTTCATCGAGATGCGCAGGATCACCGCCCAGACGAGGAACGTGCCGAACAAAAGCACCGACGACGTCTCGCCATTGGCAAGCAGGTGGGCGAGCGCCCAGATCTTGATGGCGAGGATGGCGGGATGCTTGGTGGCCGTCCTGATCTTGCCCGGCGGCAGATAGGCGGCGACGAGACAGATGCTGGCGATGAGCATCAAGGTCAGCGCGATATGGGCGAGGAAGGTCGGGGGCGTATAGAGCATTCCGGTGGTGGCCCGTGCCTGGTCAAAGCCATAGGCGATCAGACCAAGACCGACGAGCGCCGAGACGCCGTGGATCGCATGCCAGGCGCCAGTGCCGCTGCGCGCAATCACCGATGCGCGCAGGCCGGGCGCGAAACTGCGAACGAGATGGATGCCCAGGAAGATCACGATACCCAATATCAGCAGCGCCATGTCGTCACCCGTCCTTCATTGTTGCTCTGTCCACTCGGGACTTGGTATGAGGCATAGCCGGAGTGCACAGAAATTTCCAGACAGATCAAAGGATTGCCGCATTCCTGGATAAAGGGACGGCATACGCAAATCGTCGCAGATATCATGATCCGAACATTTATTGCCCTTTCCCTCGCCCTTATCCCTGCCCTCGCTTCGGCCACCGAACCTGCGGCCGAAAGTGCCGTGGCTACCGTTCCCGCAAAGGAAAAGCAGCTCGTCATCGTCTCCTTCGATGGGGCGCATGACAATGCGCTGTGGGAAAAGAGCCTTGATATGGCCAAGCGCACGAATGCGCATTTCACCTATTTCCTCTCCTGTACGTTCCTGATGACACGTGCCGACGGCAGAGAGATCTACAAGCCGCCCGGGATGAAACCGGGCCGCTCCAATGTCGGCTTTGCCCAGAGCCGTGATGAGATCGCTACTCGCGCCGGTCATATCTGGCAGGCCCATCTCGACGGCCACGACATTGCCAGCCACGCCTGCGGCCATTTCGATGGCAAGGGCTGGACGAAGGCCGACTGGCAAAGCGAATTTACGACCTTCGACGCGGCCTTGCGCGATGCCTGGAAGAAGGCTGACAAGCCGGACGCCGAACCGGAAGGCTGGGCGGAATTTGCGCGCACCGGCATCAAGGGCTTCCGCGCGCCCTACCTTTCGCTGAGCGACGGGTTGTTGCCCGCGCTCAAGGCCTCCGGCTTCACCTATGACGCAAGTCTGGTGACCAAGGGACCGGGATGGCCGACGGAGAAGGACGGCCTGCCGCGCTTCGGTCTGCCGCTGATCCCCGAGGGACCATCCAAGCGCCCGGTCATTGGCATGGACTACAACCTGTTCGTGCGCCATTCCATGGGTGTGGAAAACAAGAAGGACAGCGCCACCTTCGAAGCCCGCACCTACGAGGCCTACAGGAAAGCCTTCGACAAGGAATATGCCGGCGACCGCATCCCGCTGCAGCTCGGCTTCCATTTCGTCGAAATGAACGGCGGCGCCTACTGGCGCGCACTCGACCGGCTCTTGACCGAGGTCTGCGGCAAGTCGGATGTTGCCTGCGTCAACTACGCTCAGGCGCTACCGATGATCGAGCAGGCAAAAAAGAAGGCGGATCGCTCCGCCTTCTGATTGGTTTGCATCCGGCCCGGATCAGGCCAGCTCTTCTTCGCCACCCACCGCGATGAACTTCTGCTCGATTTGCGGCAGGGGTTCGTCGTCGATTGCCGCTTCGAAGGCGCGCAGACGCTTGTAGATCGACAAAAGCTCGACAATGGTCGGCCAGGACGAAACCAGGTACTGGAACGACGACGTAACCTGCCCGAACGCACCCGAAATCTGTTGCAAGGCGCCGAGCGTGATCTTGCCGGCGATGATCGATGGCGCCAGAATCAGCAGCGAAAAGATGCCGTTGATCTGCAGATAGAAAATGCGGGCGATGTTGAAGTAGAGATAGTGGAAGTAGAGCCGGAAATAGTTCCGGCGAACGTTTTCGAAGAGATCGGCGACGGTCGGCGGCTGGGCGCGATCGGCGTGGTCCTCGCCATAGACTAATTCCTTGCGGTAGGCCGCTTCCACACGCTGGTTGCGGAACTCAAGGCCCGGCAGCTTGATACCGACGATCGCCAGGAACACCGTACCGAACAACGACCAGAGCACGGCGGCTGTCACGAGCGGATACGGAATGGCGCCGACGATCGGCAGTTCGGTCACGTTGGCCGAAAGCCGGATCAACACCGGCGTAAACGCGATCAACGTCATCACGCTGTCGATCAGGCTGACGCCGAGGCCTTCCACGGTCGTGGAAAAGCGCATCGTATCTTCCTGCACGCGCTGCGAAGAACCTTCGATATGGCGTAGCTTGCCCCAGTGGGCCATGTAATATTCGTTCATCGCCGTGCGCCAGCGGAAGATATAGTGGCTGACGAAGAAGCGGGTCATGACCGCCACCGCGACTGCGACCATGGCAATGCCGAGGAAGACGGCAATTTCCCCATAGAACTCCGCCGCGGTCACCACCTTCGTCTTCGAGACGACTGCCTGGATCAGATCCCAGAACGGCCCGTACCAGTTGTTGATCGCGACGCTCACCTGCACCTGAAAATAGGTGACGAACAGAATGAGGGCCGATCCGAGGATCGACCAGTTCTGCCAGGGGTGTGGCGAGTAGACATACCAGAACGCGGCGAACAACCCGACGACCAGCGCAAAGTACAGGTAGAACCAGAGGAATGCGGGCGACCAGAAGGCAGAAATGCCGGTGATCGGCGGTGCATCCGCTGGCAAAGGCGGCATTCCGAAGACGGCGCCCAACTGTTCGCCCCCGCCATACCATAAGGCAATGGCGACCAGCGACCAGGCGACGAAGGAACTGAAAAAGAGCTTCGGCTTCGGAAAGAAGGATAGGAACAAAGGACGGCACTCTCGTTTCGGGGGAGGAGAACAACTCGCCTCCCGAAGCGCCGAAACTAGGGCAAAGCGCCATTTTCAACAATCCGGTAATATGAACCTTACTGTTATTTCATGATACCGGATGGAGATACCTTGCCGCATCCAACCATCGCCGCGTCGGCCGTCATCGGAGTAGCTCTTCAGCGCGGCAAGGCAGCCGAGATCCGCCTCAACTCCACCATGATGATGCCGCCGCAGACAAACAGCACGGCAGCCGCGATCAATGTTGGCGCTGAAAAGCTGCCGGTGCGCTCAGCGAGCCAGCCGGCGACGACAGGGCCGATGATCTGGCCGATGCCGAAGGCGGCCGTCATCAAGGCGAGCGCCTTGCGCGGGCTTTCCGGCGCGAGATGCCGGCCGATCTGCAGGCCGTAAGCGGTGATCATCATGAAGGTGGCGCCGAGCATCAGCCCGCCGGCAAGCGGCGCATAGGGCAGCGGCAGACTGACGGTCAGCACAAGTCCGACGGCCTCGACCAGAAGACCGATTGCATAGACGCCGGCAAGTCCGAAGCGCGGCACGGCAAAGCGCCAGAGATAGACCGATAGTGCTGCGCTCAGGCCCGTGATCAGCCAGGCGAGGAACTCGATGCTGTGACCGCCGCTGGCATCCCGGGCCATGGCGACGAGGAAGGTCGCGGTGATGACATAGCCGAAGCCGAACAGACCATAGGTCAGTGTCACCACCGTCAGGGGCCGCGTCCAGATAAGCGGTTTTTCGCGCACGGCGCCGTTGCCCGAGACAGGACCCGACGGCAGCATGAGGGCGACAACGATCGTACCGATCAGGCCGACAAGAGCGCCGGTGAACCAGTCGGCCTGCGACGCGCTCAGCCCGGCGATACCGGCAAGTGGTGCGGCCCAGACGTAGAGCGAGGAGAAGGCGATACCGAGCCCGACGCCACCGAAATGCACCGCGGGCACATGTTCGGACCGCGCCAGCAGCCCGTGGCCAAGCACGATGCCGGAGATGAAGATCATGGCAAAGGCGCTGGCAAGCCCGGCGAGGAACCGGATGAGCCCGAGCACCAGCACGGACGAAGACAGTCCCATCGCCGCCAAGAGCGCCGTCGTCGCCGCGAGTGCCAAAAGGCCAATGCGGCGCTCGTGTCCATGCGCCCAGCCGTAGGCGGCAAGGATCGCTCCGGCGAGGTAGCCGATGAAGTTGGCCGAGGCGATGAGACCCGCGTCACCCGGCGACAAGCCGAGGTCCGCCATCATCGCCGGCAGAACGGGCGTGTAGGAGAACCGGCCGAACCCCATGGCGACCGCCATAGCAATCGCACCTGCGGTCGCCGTCGTGGAGATATTGGTTTGAAGCGGTCTATCGAGCGTGGTCATGCCACTTTATTGCGCCGCAACACGAGAGATCACAAACGACTAAAATTGAAGGTCCTATTGAAGAAATCGAACGATTGCCCGTGAGCCGAGATGAGGCGGAAAACCGCATGCAACCGAAGGCTTTAGTCTCTTACTACGAAATCGTTTCCTGTTATCTGGAACGCGAAGGGTGACTGCACAAAAGGTCCGTTTTTCTTAAAGTCTTCCTCAAACTGCACCTGCCATTTCTTGAAGAACCCCGGACCAAGCGCTGCCTCCACTTTGCCCCTCGTGACTGGCTCGTCCGTCAGCGACAACACGACAGACTTCAGCCGAACACCTGGGCCAAACGCACTGTCAAGTTGGAGGGGATCGACTTCCTCTAACGTTTTCGGATCGTTCGTATCCTCGATCGTCGCGAACACCGGATAGAGGTCCGTAGAAAGTTCACGGGCTGGAGGGTTCGTTTCCAAGCTATCGAGGGAGCGCCGGACTTCCTCGCGGCCATAGCCCTTCATTGGCGGATCCGCCAAGGTGAAAAAGGCGGTTTCTGGAGTATAGCCCTTCAATAGGGCAAACAGGTACCGCCCCGGAGCCACTTCCAGCACCAGAGCTTCGCCCTCAAGGGTTCCTGCACCACCCCCTCCACCTGAGTCGCCGATCTTGAACCACTTTGGCGGCATTTCCCACGCCGCGATCGTAACCGCGCTTGCCGTGATCTCGCGGCTGGGTGTTTCGACAGTGACCGTGAGCTTCTGATGCCACTCCCAATCCCGGAAACCAAACATGTCGCAACCCGGCAAAACAGCCAGGAAGAAGACGAGCGGCATCAGCGATGCAGGTCTCATTTGCGTCAATCGGGCCGCTAACCCGGCAGCGTCACCACCAGCGGCCCGCCGCGGGTGACGATGACGGTGTGTTCGTATTGTACGGTCGGTGCCCGCGGCTCGCTGTAGAGCGTCCAGTCATCCTTGTCGCCGCTCTCGGCCCAGTCCGCGCCCATCGAGAGGAAGGGCTCGACGGTAAAGACCATGCCGTCGGTCATGCGCCGCCGCTCGCTCGGATCCGGCCAGGTGGCGATCTCCTTCGGCTCCTCGTGCAGGGAGCGGCCGATGCCGTGGCTGGCAAGGTTGGTGACCAGCGAATAGCGGTTCTTGCGGGCGAAATCGCCGATGGCGTTGCCGATTGCCGCGAGCGGTTGGTCGGGACGCACCTGCTTGAGGCCAACCCACATCGCCCGCTTGCCGTCCCGGCACAGTCGGTCGATCGCAGCCGACACCGGCGGCACCGGGAAGGACGCACCGGTATCGGCGAAGATGCCGTCTTTCTCGGCCGAGACGTCGATGTTGACGAGATCGCCGGCGCGGATGATGCGGCTGCCGGGAATGCCGTGGGCGATTTCCTCGTTGACGCTGATGCAGGTGGCGCCAGGAAACTGGTAGCAGAGCTCAGGGGCTGAGCGCGCACCGGCCTCTTCCAGCACCTTACGGCCGATCGCATCCAGTTCCGCCGTGGTGATGCCGGGCTCCAGCGCTTCGCCCATCGCCAGCAGCGCATTGGCGCAGATGCGGCCGATTTCCTTCAGCCGCAGCAGATCTTCTTCGTTGTTGAGGGTCATCCGTGTCTCGCTTTCGTGCCCACATGTAGCCTGCCGGCGCCGGATTTTCCAGCGCCGACAGCTATGCATGTTGGGCTTGCGATGTTCAGGCCGAAACGGCCTGGCCGGCCCTTTCGTCAGTCAGCGCCTTGCGCACCAGTGGTGCGACCTTTGTGCCGTAGAGTTCGATGCCGCGCATGATCTGGTCGTGCGGCATCGGGCCGATCGCCATCTGCAAAAGAAAGCGGTCGTTGCGGAACAGCTTCCAGTTCTCAACGATTTTCTCGGCCACGGTTTCCGGATCGCCGAGGAAGAGATTGCCGGCGGGGCTTCGCGCCTGGTCGAAATGCGCCCGGTTGGTCGGCCCCCAGCCGCGCTCGCGGCCAATGCGGTTCATCACTTCGGCCTGCGGCCCGTAGAACTGGTCGGCGGCAAGATCGGTGGTATCGGCGATGAAGCCGTGCACATTGATGCTGGTCTTCAGCTTCGCCGGATCCTGGCCGGCGCGGCGGGCCGCCTCGCGATAGAGGTCGAACAGCGGCGCGAACCGGCGCGGCTCGCCGCCGATGATGGCGAGCGCCACCGGCAGCCCGAGAGCGCCGGCGCGGGCAACCGACTGCGGCGTGCCGCCGACGGCGATCCACAGCGGCAACACCTCTTGCAGCGGACGCGGATAGACGCCACGGTCGCTGATCGCTGGGCGCATCGCGCCCGCCCAGGACACTTTCTCCGTTTCGCGCAACGCCATCAGCAGGTCGAGCTTTTCGGCAAAGAGCTGGTCGTAATCGTCGAGCGACTGGCCGAAGAGCGGGAAGGATTCGATGAACGAGCCACGCCCGGCCATGATTTCCGCCCGGCCATTGGAGATGAGATCGAGCGTCGAAAACTGCTGGAACACCCGCACCGGATCGTCGGAACTGAGAACCGTCACAGCACTCGTCAGCCGGATGGCCTTGGTTCTCGCGGCGGCGGCGGCAAGGATGACGGCCGGCGCTGAAGCTGCATAATCGGGGCGGTGATGTTCGCCGAGGCCGAAGACATCGAGGCCGACCTGGTCGGCCAGCTCGATCTCTTCAAGCAGATTGGCAAGCCGGCGCTGGCCTTCCCGGCCCTTGTCGGCTGCGTTCGGATCGACATCCGCGAATGTGTAAAGCCCGAGTTCCATGGTGCCCATCCTGTCCTTGTTTACCGACAGATAGTTGGCGCGGGGACAAGCAGCAAATGCGCATTCGGGAAACACTGTGTTTCCCGAATGGATCCAAACGGCGCTTTGATCAGGCCTGGGTCAACGTGCGCTTGACCGCATTGCGCCAACCCTTGAGCTTCACCTTGCGCGTCGCCTCGTCCATGGCGGGCTCGAAGCGGCGGTCGCGGGCCCAGGATTTGGCAAAGGCCTCCTGCTTCGGCCAGACGCCGGCGCGGCTACCGGCAAGCCAGGCGACGCCGAGCGCTGTCGTCTCGAGAATGATCGGCCGGTCGACGGGTGCGTCGAGCAGGTCGGAAAGCCGCTGCATCGTCCAGTCGGAGACAACCATGCCGCCATCGACTCGCAGCACCGTCTCCTTGCCGTGGCTGCGCCAGTCCTTGTGCATGGCTTCGAGCAGATCGCGTGTCTGGTAGCAGACCGCCTCGAGCGCAGCACGGGCGAACTCGGCCGGGCCGGTGTTGCGGGTCATGCCGAAGATCGCGCCGCGGGCGTCGGGGTCCCAGTGCGGTGCACCGAGACCCGTGAAGGCCGGCACCAGATAGACCTCCTGCGATGGGTCGGCGCTTTCGGCAAGCGTGCCGGCGTCGGGCGCGGCCTTGATCACCTTCAGGCCATCACGCAACCACTGTACGGAAGCACCGGCCACAAAGATCGAGCCTTCGAGCGCATAGGTGGTTTCGCCATCCAGCCGATAGGCAATGGTGGTGAGCAGCCGGTTCTTCGAGCGCACCATGTCCCGGCCGGTGTTGAGCAGCGCGAAGCAGCCGGTGCCATAGGTCGATTTCAGCATGCCCGGCTTGAAGCAGGCCTGGCCGATGGTTGCGGCCTGCTGGTCGCCGGCAACGCCGAGGATCGGGATCGCCGCACCAAACAATGCCGGATCGGTGACGCCGAAGTCGGCGGCGCAATCCTTCACCTCCGGCAACATGGCGCGGGGAACGCGCAGGATGTCGAGCAGCTCGTCATCCCAGGCATTGTCGGCGATGTTGTAGATCAGCGTGCGTGAGGCGTTGGTCGCGTCGGTGACGAAGGACTTGCCGCCCGTCAACCGCCAGATCAGGAACGTATCGACCGTGCCGAAGCAGAGCTCGCCCCTGGCAGCACGCGCATGGGCGCCCTTCACATTCGACAGCAACCACTGAAGCTTCGTGCCGGAGAAGTAGGGATCGAGCAGCAGCCCGGTCTTCTTGGCGAAGGTCTTTTCCAGCCCCTGCTTCTTCAGCTTGTCGCAATAGGCAGCGGTTCGGCGATCCTGCCACACGATGGCATTATGGATCGGCTTTCCGGTCTGGCGATCCCAGACGACGACGGTTTCGCGCTGGTTGGTGATGCCGATGCCGGCGAGATCGCTGGCCGAGATCCCCGCCTTCTTGATCGCCTCTTTGACGGTGACGATAACCGTCTCCCAGATTTCCTCCGGATCGTGCTCGACCCACCCGGATTTCGGGAAATGCTGCTTGAATTCCTTCTGGCCGACGCCCGCCACCTGTTGCTTGCCGTCGAAGACGATCGCCCGGCTCGATGTCGTGCCCTGATCGATCGCGAGAATATATCCGCCCATATGCCCCTCCCCGGCCTCACATCACGTGTTTCGACGCGCTTCCTCGAGCGCGTGGCGTCCATTTCGAAAAACTTCAATACGATGGCAAAACGAATGTCAAACGAAAACAAAACGCAAGAAACCGTGACGAAGCCTGCAGCCGCAACTCTGCGTCGGCGACCTGAAAAACACAATTGTCACCTCAGCGGTTTTACGCGTAGGTTGACGCTGTTGCGTCGCAAAAACCGGGCAAGATCAGGCGACGCTGCAAAGGGAGAAATCAGGAATGACGAGAACTGCGGTCATCACCGGTTCGACGAGCGGCATCGGCCTTGCGATTGCCAAGGCTTTCGCCAAGGGCGGCGCCAATATCGTCTTGAACGGCTTCGGCGCGCCCGACGACATCAAGGCTGCAACGGAGGAAGTCGCCGCACTTGCCACCGGAACCGTGATCTATCATCCGGCCGACATGACGAAGCCGGACGAGATCGCCGACCTGATGGCAACGGCTGAAAACCGCTTCGGCGGCATCGACATCCTCGTCAACAATGCCGGCGTTCAATATGTCGAAAAGGTCGAGGATTTTCCGGCGGAACAGTGGGACCGGATCATCGCCATCAACCTCTCCTCCTCCTTCCACACCATTCGCGCCGCCCTGCCCGGCATGAAGGCCAAGGGTTGGGGCCGTATCATCAATATTGCGTCTGCCCACGGGCTCGTCGCCTCGCCGTTCAAGTCGGCCTATGTCGCCGCCAAGCATGGCGTGATGGGCCTGACGAAGACCGTCGCGCTGGAAGTCGCCGAGAATGGCATCACCGCCAACTCGATTTGCCCGGGCTATGTCCTGACCCCGCTGGTCGAAAAGCAGATCCCGGATCAGGCCCGCACCCGCGGCATTACCGAGCAGCAAGTGATCAACGACGTGATGCTCAAGGGGCAGCCGACCAAGAAATTCATCACCGTCGAGCAGGTGGCGTCACTCGCCGTCTACCTCGCCGGCGACGACGCCGCACAGATCACCGGCACCCATGTCTCCATGGACGGCGGCTGGACGGCGCAATAGTGCGCGGCCCGTCCATTGAGACAAGGCGCAAGACGCCCTAACTTTATGACAATGCGCAAGGGTCCACCGCCAGGAACGATTCCGGCTTTCGCGGCCTTGCATCAGCAGGAATGAACGGCATGCCCCAGGACAGGGAAAGCAAGAACAACGACAGCATTCGCTTCATTCTCAATGACAGCGAGGTCGCGCTTTCCGATGTCGCGCCGACGGCGACGCTGCTCGATTACCTGAGGCTCGAGCGCCGGCTGACCGGCACCAAGGAAGGCTGCGCCGAAGGCGACTGCGGCGCCTGCACCGTGCTCGTCGGCCGACTTGCCGGGGAAAAGTTGGTCTATGAAAGCGTCAACGCCTGCATCCGCTTCGTCGGATCGCTGCATGCAACGCATGTGGTAACGATCGAACATCTCGCCGCCCGTGACGGGACGCTGCATCCGGTGCAGCAGGCGATGGTCGATTTCCACGGCTCCCAATGCGGCTTCTGCACACCCGGTTTCGTCATGTCGCTCTATGGTCTGTGGCTGTCGAACGATGACCCCAGTCGGGCAGACATCGAAAAGGCGCTGCAAGGCAATCTCTGTCGGTGCACCGGCTATGAGCCGATCGTCAAGGCCGCCGAAGCCGCGGCCAGCGCGCGACCCTCCGCCATCTTCGATCCGATCACGGCGGCGCGCGAGGCGACCATTGCCCGCCTGAAGGCGCTGCAACCCGAAGAGACGATCACGATCCGCCACGGCGAGCACTGTCTGATCGTGCCGGCAGATGCCGCCGGCCTCGCGAACGCGCTTGCCGAACACGAAGGCGCAACGGTGGTTGCCGGCTCCACCGATGTCGGTCTCTGGGTCACCAAGCAGATGCGCCCGATCGATCCGGTCATCTTCATCAACGGCATCGCCGAACTGCAGCACATCACGCAAAGCGACACCGGCCTGACCATCGGTGCCAGCGTCAGCTATTCAGCGGCCTTTGCAGCCCTCAGCACGGCCTTTCCCGCCTTCGGCCGGCTGATCGACCGCATCGGCGGCGAGCAGGTGCGCAACATGGGCACCATCGGCGGCAACATCGCCAACGGCTCGCCGATCGGCGACAGCCCGCCGCCGCTGATCGTGCTTGGCGCAACCGTAACGCTGCGCTCGACGGAGGGTGCGCGCACGCTGCCGCTCGAAGATTTCTTCATCGCCTATGGCAAGCAGGATCGAAAGGCAGGCGAATTCGTCGAGAGCATCTTCGTGCCGAAGCTGCCTGAGGGTGACCTCTTTGCCGCCTACAAGATTTCCAAGCGCCGCGACGAGGACATTTCCGCATTGCTCGGAGCCTTCCGCATTTCGATTGAAGACGGCAGGGTAAGGTCCGCCCGCATCGCTTTCGGCGGCATGGCCGGTACGCCGAAGCGTGCCGCAAGCGTGGAAGCTGCCCTCATCGGCAAGCCCTGGACCGAAGAAACCGTGCGCACCGCTCAAGGTGCCTTCGAGACCGACTATCAGCCGTTGAGCGACTGGCGCGCCACCAGCACCTATCGCATGCTTGCCGCGAAGAACCTGCTGATGCGCTTCTTCCTCGAAAGCGAAGGCGAACCGGCAGAGCTCGTGCGCTACGCAGCGGGAGAGAAGTGATCATGGACAAGTCGACCTTCGAGGAACGCAAGGCGATCAACGGCCAGATGCATTCGCGCCAGCGCCATGACAGCGCCCACAAGCATGTGGCCGGCACCGCCGACTATATCGACGACATGCCGGAACCGGCGGGCACCCTGCACGGCGCGCTCGGAATGACCGACCGCGCCCATGCCGAAATCACCGCGATGGATCTGTCGGCCGTCATCGCAGCGGCCGGCGTCGTCTGCGTGCTGACCGCGCGCGACATGCCGCATTCCAACGACATCAGCCCCAGCCACCTGCATGACGAGCCGGTGCTGGCCGACGGCATCGTCCAGTTCCACGGCCAGCCGGCCTTTGCCGTCATCGCCGAGACGCGTGACATCGCCCGCCGCGCCGCCCGGCTGGCAAAGATCAGCTATCGCGACCTGCCGCATTTCACCGATATCACCGACGCCGTCGCCCATGGCGGCGAACTCGTCACTCAGCCGCTGACGCTGCAGCGTGGCGACGCGGAAACTGAACTGGAAAAGGCGCCGCGCCGGCTGAAGGGCCGGATGCGCATCGGCGGCCAGGAGCATTTCTATCTCGAAGGTCATATCGCCCTTGCAATTCCCGGCGAGGACGACGAGGTCACCGTCTGGTCGTCGACCCAGCATCCGAGCGAAATCCAGCACATGGTCTCACACGTGCTCGGCGTTCCCTCCAACGCAGTGACGGTCAATGTGCGCCGCATGGGCGGCGGCTTCGGCGGCAAGGAAACGCAAGGCAACCAGTTTGCAGCGCTTGCGGCGGTGGCGGCAAAGAAGCTCAACCGCGCCGTCAAGTTTCGCCCTGATCGCGACGAGGACATGACGGCCACCGGCAAGCGCCACGACTTTCTCGTCGACTATGACGTCGGCTTCGACGACGAGGGCCGCATCCACGCGGTGCATGCCAATTATGCGGCGCGCTGCGGCTATTCCTCGGATCTTTCCGGGCCGGTCACCGACCGCGCGCTGTTCCATGCCGACAGTTCCTATTTCTACCCGCATGTGAAATTGACGTCGCAGCCGCTGAAGACCAACACAGTCTCCAACACCGCCTATCGCGGCTTCGGCGGGCCTCAGGGCATGGTTGGAGGCGAGCGCATGATCGAGGAGATCGCCTACGCGCTCGGCAAGGACCCGCTTGAAATCCGCAAGCTCAACTTCTACGGCGAGAAAGGCTCGGGCCGGGATATCACGCCCTACCACCAGCACGTCGAAGACAACATCATCGCCCGCGTCGTTGCCGAGCTCGAAGCCGACGCCGACTACCAGGCGCGCCGCAAGGCGATCGTCGACTTCAACCGCACGAGCCGGGTCATCCGCAAGGGCATCGCGCTGACGCCGGTGAAGTTCGGCATCTCCTTTACGCTCACCGCCTTCAACCAGGCGGGCGCGCTGGTGCATGTCTATCAGGACGGCTCGATCCACCTGAACCATGGCGGCACCGAGATGGGCCAGGGGCTCTATGTGAAGGTCGCCCAGGTCATTGCCGACAGCTTCCAGGTCGATCTCGACCGCGTGCGCATCACCGCCACCACCACCGGCAAGGTTCCGAACACCTCGGCGACCGCTGCCTCGTCCGGCACGGATCTCAACGGCATGGCCGCCTTCGATGCCGCGCGCCAGATCAAGGAGCGGCTCATCGCCTTTGCCTGCGAACGCTGGCAGACGACGGCGGAAAACGTCACCTTCGTTCCAGACCACGTCAAGATCGGCGAGGAACGGATCGCCTTCCCGGAATTCATCAAGCTTGCCTATATGGCGCGCGTGCAGCTGTCGGCCGCCGGGTTCTACAAGACGCCGAAGATCCACTGGGATCGCGCGACCGGCCGCGGAACGCCGTTCTACTACTTCGCCTACGGTGCCTCGGCCTCGGAAGTCTCGATCGATACGCTGACCGGCGAATACATGATCGACCGCGTCGACGTGCTGCACGATGTCGGCCGCTCGCTCAATCCGGCAATCGACCTCGGCCAGATCGAGGGCGGTTTCGTCCAGGGCATGGGGTGGCTGACGACGGAGGAGCTGTGGTGGGACGACAAGGGCCGGCTGCGCACCCATGCCCCCTCGACCTACAAGATCCCGCTCGCCTCAGACCGGCCGAAGATCTTCAACGTCAAGCTGGCCGAGTGGGCGGAGAATGCGGAAAAGACCATCGGCCGGTCGAAGGCGGTGGGCGAACCGCCGTTCATGCTGCCGATCTCGGTACTCGAGGCCCTGTCGATGGCGGTCGCAAGTGTTGCCGATTATAGCGAATGCCCGCGTCTTGATGCGCCGGCGACGCCGGAGCGCGTCTTGATGGCCATCGAACGTCTTCGCAAATCCCCTTGAAACAAGACAACGCCGCGCATCCTGCCCGATGCGCGGCGCTTTCGAAAAATCCGGTCAGATCCGGGGCAGTTCGTCGCTGTTGAACAGCCGATGGGCATCCTTCTGTGCCTCGGCGTCGTGCCCATAGGGGCCGCGGCCATCCATGAAACCCATGTCTCTTTTGATGTGGTCGGACAGTGCATTGACATCGAGCACCGGCTTGGCGGCGACAGTGCCGCGAAACAGGGAGGACGTGAACCGCACGACCGCATCCAGCGAAAGAACCTGTTTTCTTTCAGTATGTTCGATAACGTCGCAAGTCATTTTTATCACCTGTTCGTCTTGGGAAGTTGACTTGCAGGATGACGTGGAAGAGGATTGAAATCCAATCGAACATCCGTCTGCATGCATCAAGAGAACTTATCCATGAAGATGTCCAAGCAGTTTCCGCTGAATGCGCTCCGGGTCTTCGAAGCCGTCGCCCGGCTCGGCAGCTTTACTAGGGCCGGCGAAGAGCTGGGCATGACCCAGACCGCTGTCAGCTACCAGGTCAAGCTGATCGAGGAGAATGTCGGCGAGCCCCTGTTCCTGCGCCGTCCGCGCCAGATCGCTCTCACCGACGTCGGCCAGCGGCTGGCGCCGCGGGTCACCGAAGCCTTCGAGATGCTGCAGGAAGCCGTCTCGTCGGCGCGCGGCGACATCGACAGCACGCTGCTGATCAGTTCGACCCCGACCTTCGCCTCGCAATGGCTCGCTCGCAACATCGGCTCGTTTCAGCTCGCTCACCCCACCATCGCCGTGCGCCTGGACACCAACGACAACCTCGTCGATTTTGCCAAGGAATTCACGGATGTCGCCATCCGCTCCGGCGCGGGCGTGTGGCCCGGTCTCGACACGCATCCGCTGATGCGCGTCGAGTTCAGCCCGATGCTGAGCCCGGCACTCGCCGAAACCATCGGCGGCATCCACGAACCACGCGATCTCCTGAAGCTCAGGATCATCGATGCCGGTGATCCCTGGTGGCGGCTCTGGTTTGCCGCAGCCGGCGTGAAAGATCCGGATCTGGAAGGTCGGCCGACGAGCCGGCTCGGGGCACAATCCTTCGAGGCGCGCGCGGCCATCGCGGGCCAGGGCGTGGCGATCCTGACGCCGGAATTCTACGGCGACGACGTGGCGCTTGGCCGGCTCTACCAGCCTTTCGACCTGCGCTGCAGCGACGGCTGCGATTACTGGCTTGCCTACCCGCATGCCCGCCGCAACACCCCGAAGATCCGTATCTTCCGCGACTGGATCCTCAGCGAACTCTGCCCATCGATGCAGTTCGGAGCCGATTGGGTGGAGCAGCGCAAAGCAGCTTCCGCGCGCTAAAGCATTTCCAGGAAAAGTGCGGAGCGGTTTTCCGTTAGGAAATGCGTAAAGGCAGAGACATAGAGCGTTTCTGTGTTTCCGTCTAAATCGGAAACGCTCTAGGGTAACCCCTTAGAATCCATCAGGTTTATCGTCAGGCACATTTCACCGCGAAATCGTCCCGATCCCTGCAAAACACGCCCACAGGTGCATGCTCCCCCTTTCCCAACTCCCGGTTTTTGCGCAAGGTGCGCCGACGGAGAGAATAAAGGGGACCCCGAATGTATGAGTTCGCCATCGCCTGGGAATGGCTGGCCTTTGCCGTGCGCTGGCTGCACGTCATCACCGCCATCGCCTGGATCGGCTCATCCTTCTATTTCATCGCGCTCGACCTCGGCCTGGTGAAGCGTGATCATCTGCCCGTTGGCGCCTATGGCGAGGAATGGCAGGTGCATGGCGGCGGTTTCTACCACATCCAGAAGTATCTGGTGGCGCCGGCTTCCATGCCCGAGCACCTGACCTGGTTCAAATGGGAATCCTACGTGACGTGGCTTTCGGGCTTTGCCATGCTCTGTCTCGTCTACTACGGCGGCGCCGATCTTTTCCTGATCGACCGCCATGTGCTCGACATCTCCGCGACCACGGCCATCCTGATCTCGCTCGCCTCGCTCGGCATCGGCTGGATCTTCTATGATCTGCTCTGCAAGTCGCCTTTGGGCAAGAACACCTGGGGCCTGATGGCGCTTCTCTACGTGGCGCTGGTGATCATGGCCTGGGGCTATACGCAGGTCTTCACCGGCCGCGCCGCCTTCCTGCACCTGGGCGCCTTTACGGCGACCATCATGTCGGCCAACGTCTTCTTCCTCATCATCCCCAACCAGAAGATCGTGGTTGCCGACCTGATCGCCGGCCGCACGCCGGACCCGAAGCTCGGCGCGCAGGCCAAGCAGCGCTCGCTGCACAACAACTACCTGACCCTGCCGGTCATCTTCTTCATGCTGTCGAACCATTATCCGCTGGCCTTTGCCACCGCCTTCAACTGGATTATCGCGGCCCTCGTATTCCTGATGGGCGTCACCATCCGGCATTGGTTCAACACCACCCACGCGCGCAAGGGCAGGCCCACCTGGACGTGGCTTGCCACCGTGCTCCTCTTCATCCTGATCATGTGGCTGTCGACCGTGCCGAAGGTGCTGACCGGCGAAGAAAAAGCCGAGATCGCACCAGTCTTTGTCCGTTTTGCCGAGAATGCGCACTTCCCCGCCGTCAAGGACGCGATCTCGACCCGCTGTTCCATGTGCCACGCAGCCGAACCGGTCTATGAGGGCATCGTCCGGGCGCCGAAGGGCGTGGTGCTGGAAAGCGATCAGGAGATTGCCGCCCACGCCCGCGAAATCTATATCCAGGCGGGGCGCAGCCATGCCATGCCGCCCGGCAACATAACAGACATGACGACGGACGAGCGCCAGTTGCTGACAGCCTGGTTCGAAAGCGCCGTCGAGGAAGGCAAGACACAATGACATCGACGCTCATCCGCGGCCGCCTCCTGAGCTTTCACCGCGCGCCACTGGCCATCGACGACAGCGCCGCCTATGCCTATGAAGCCGATGGCGCGCTGCTGGTCGAGGGTGGCCTGATCAAGGCGTCGGGCTCTTATGAGAGCGTGAAGTCCGAGGCAGCGGATGACAGTGTCGAGATCGACCACCGCCCGCATCTGATCGTGCCCGGCTTCATCGACACACACCTGCATTTCCCGCAGATGCAGGTGATGGCGTCCTACGCAGCCAATCTCCTGGAATGGCTGAACACTTACACCTTCCCGGAGGAATGCCGCTTCGTCGAGACCGCCCATGCCGAGCGTATCGCCAGCCGCTTCTTCGACGAGATGGTCCGCCACGGCACGACCACAGCGGCCGCCTACTGCTCGGTCCACAAGGCATCAGCCGATGCCTTCTTCACCGAGGCGCTGCGCCGCGACATGCGCATGATCGCCGGCAAGGTGATGATGGACCGCAATGCCCCGCAAGGCCTGCTCGACACGCCTGAGATGAGCTACGACGAGACCCGCGCGGTGATCCGTGATTGGCACGGCAAGGGCCGCAACCATGTGGCCATCACCCCGCGCTTTGCCATCACCTCGACGCCGGAGCAGATGGACGTGGCCAAGTCGCTGGTGCACGAATTCCCCGAACTGCACGTCCAGACGCATCTTTCGGAAAACCGCGACGAGATCGCCTTCACCTGCGAACTCTACCCGCAAGCAGTCGACTACACCGACGTCTATGCCCGCTACGGCCTGCTTGGGCCCAAAAGCCTGTTCGGCCACTGCATCCACCTCTCCGAGCGCGAGGCGGACGTGATGAGTGAGACTGGATCGGTCGCGGTCTTTTGCCCGACATCCAATCTCTTCCTCGGCTCGGGGCTTTTTCCGTTGCGGGCGCTCAACCGGCGCGACAAGCCGGTGCGCACTTCGGTCGCCTCCGATATCGGCGGCGGCACCAGCTATTCCATGCTGAAGACGCTCGACGAGGCCTACAAGATCCTGCAGTTGCAGGGCGAGCGCCTGAACCCATTCGACAGCTTCTTCATGATGACCCGCGGCAATGCCGAGGCGCTGTCGCTAGTCGACAGGATCGGCACGCTCGAGGCCGGCACCGATGCGGACTTCATCGTGCTCGACATGGCGGCAACGCCTGCGATGGCGCTGCGCGCCGAAGTGGTCAACTCGCTTTCCGACGAGCTGTTCCTGTTGCAAACGATGGGCGACGACCGCTCTGTGGTCGAGACCTATGTGGCGGGAAGACCGGCAAAGTCGGCACTCGCTGCCGCCTGATTTTGCCACAGAACGAAAAGAGGTCAAAAAAATTGACCTCTTTTTCCAAGCGCTATTAACAAGCCTTCGGCAAACATGGTAAGGGCTGTGAAGTCAGTCCTCGAGCAGGCGTGCACGGTTTTCGCCGACATCCGCTCTGACCCCTGCGTTTCAGATGAAGGCCGTTTCCATGACGCAAATCCTCGAAATCAGCGACCTCAAGGCCCTTGCCAAGCGCCGCGTGCCAAAACTCTTCTTTGATTACGCCGACAGCGGCGCCTGGACCGAGGGCACCTATCGCGCCAACGAGGAAGATTTCGCCAAGGTGAAGCTGCGCCAGCGGGTGCTGGTCGACATGACCAACCGTTCGCTGGAAACGACGATGATCGGCCAGAAGGTGTCGATGCCGGTGGCGCTGGCGCCGACGGGCCTCACCGGCATGCAGCACGCCGACGGCGAGATGCTGGCAGCCCAGGCGGCCGAGGCCTTCGGTGTGCCCTTCACGCTGTCGACCATGAGCATCTGCTCGATCGAGGACGTGGCGTCGGTCACGACCAAGCCCTTCTGGTTCCAGCTTTACGTCATGCGCGAGCGCGAATTCGTGCTGAACCTTATCGACCGCGCCAAGGCCGCAAAGTGCTCGGCGCTGGTTCTGACACTCGACCTGCAGATCCTCGGCCAGCGCCACAAGGACCTGCGCAACAGCCTGTCGGCCCCGCCGAAGCTGACGCCAAAACATCTCTGGCAGATGGCGACGCGTCCCGGCTGGTGCATGAAGATGCTCGGCACCAACCGCCGCACCTTCCGCAACATCGTCGGCCATGCCAAGAGCGTCACCGACCTCTCCTCGCTCGGCGCCTGGACGACGGAACAGTTCGACCCGCAGCTGTCGTGGAAGGACGTCGAGTGGATCAAGGAGCGCTGGGGCGGTCCGCTGATCCTGAAGGGCATTCTCGATCCGGAAGACGCCAAGATGGCGGCTGCGACCGGCGCCGACGCGATCATCGTCTCCAACCACGGCGGCCGCCAGCTCGACGGCGCCCATTCCTCGATCAGCATGCTGCCGCGCATCGTCGATGCGGTCGGCCACCAGATCGAGGTGCACATCGACGGCGGCATCCGCTCCGGCCAGGACGTGCTGAAGGCCGTGGCCATGGGCGCCAAGGGCACCTATATCGGCCGCCCCTTCCTCTATGGCCTCGGCGCCATGGGGAAGGAAGGCGTGACCAAGACGCTGGAAATCATCCGCAAGGAGATGGACATCACCATGGCCCTCTGCGGCAAGCGCGATATCAACGACGTCAACCGCGACATTCTCGCAGATTGAGGCACGGCCTTTCGACTACTCGCCATGGAGACAGCCTCAGGATCGGCCTCAAAGAGCGCAGCGCGTCAAACATGGCGCGCTCGAGACACTGCAACGCGCTAAGCTTGCTCAAAAATTCCGGCGGTTCAACGCCGGTCAAGGGCAGCCCCAGCTCTCACCGTCATGCTCGGGCTTGACCCGAGCATCCACCACACTCAAGCTCTTCCACGTCCGGCGCATGGCTGGATCCTCGGGTCAAGCCCGAGGATGCCCGTCGGAGAAGGCGAGCGCGAAATCAGAGCTGCCTCCGCTCTGCAGATTGCCTGCGGAACCTCGTTCTCCAAGCATGCAGAAAACCAGCGCTCAACTGCCGCGATATGTCGAATAGCCGTAGGGCGAGAGAAGCAGCGGCACGTGGTAGTGGCTGCCCGGATCGGCGATGCCGAAGCGCAACGGTATCAGGTCGAGGAAGGCGGGTTCCGGCAGCTCCACACCTGCTCCCCGCAGATAGGCGCCGGCGTGGAAGACGAGCTCGTAGCTGCCGGCCATAAAGCCGACGCCTTCGGCCATCGGGCCATCCACCCGCCCGTCGCTGTTGGTGTGGACGGTGCGGATCAGTTGCCGCTCCTCGCCTTCGAGCCAGAAGAGATCGATGCGCAAACCTTCGGCGGGCTTGCCGAGCGCGGTGTCGAGGACATGGGTGGTCAGACGGCCGGTGCTGCTCATCGCGTCTCTTCCTTCAGATTGCGCTTTCGATGACGAAGGGCTCTTCGTAGAAATACTCTTCGAGATTGTTGCCCGGTCCCTCCCGGTCGACGACGATGAATTCGCTGGCGGCGCCCACCGTCATCAGTGGGTGATGCCAGACATTACGGCCGTAATTGACACCCTGCCGACCATGGGCCTGAAACACCCGCGGCGCGCCCGGCTTGCCGCCCTCGTCCTCAGCAACGACCACCAGCCAGGGCCGGTCGTCGAGCGGCGAGAAGCTCTGGCTGCCGAACGGGTGCCGCTCCATCATTGCGACCGAATAGGGGAAAGCCCGTGGCTGGCCGCGAAAGATGTTGATGATGACATTGGCGCCCTCGCCGGTGACATCGGCGCGCGCCAGGCCGTGGAAGCGCTCGGTGTTGCCACCGTTGATGTAACGCATCGACGCAGGATCCGCTTCGATGACGGTGCCGAATGGGGCGAAAGCGTCCTGTGTCAGGGGTTCGATCGAAAGAATACTCGACATCAGGCAATAACCCCGCGGCTGTTGCTGCCGGCGGTATTGGCATGATCCGGTTCGACTACCCTCCATAACGGTGAGAGTAGAGTGCGAACGGGCAAGTCAGGCATTTTCGTCTCCTGGAAGCATGGATTGCAGCCGCAGACGAGCGATTTTCTCCACCTGCGCACAGGCGGTCTCAAATTCCTCTTCGGTCGAATTGTCAATGCGCCTTTCGAACGAGGCGAGAATATCGTTCTTCGTCAGACCCTTGACGGCGATGATGAAGGGAAAGCCGAACTTCTGCGTATAGGCCTCGTTGAGCGCCGTGAAGCGGGCATGCTCGTCGGCCGAAAGACGATCAAGCCCGGCGGACGCCTGCTCGGCGGTCGAGTCCGCCGTCAGCTTGCCGGCGACCGCCAGCTTGCCGGCAAGATCCGGGTGCGCCCGCAGCACCGCGAGCCTCTCGCGCGGCAATCCGGCGCGAAAGGCCTGGCAAAGGGCCGAGTGTACATTGCCGGCTGAAAGTCCCGTCGCGGCCGCCCGGTCATAGGCTCGTTCGGCAACCCAGGGAGAATGCTCGAACACGCCGCCGAAGCGGCTGACGAAGGCGTCGCGATCGGACATCAGAGAGCCCCTTCCGGCTTGTGGTGTTCATACCAGTGGCGGGCGATATCGACGCGCCGCGGCACCCAGACCTTGTCGTGCGACATGACGTAGTCGATGAAACGCGCCAGCGCCGCCGCACGGCCCGGACGGCCGACGAGGCGGCAGTGAAGACCGATATTCATCATCTTGGCGTCGCCTTCCTTGCCTTCCTCGTAGAGCACGTCGAACGTGTCCTTGAGATAGGTGAAGAACTGGTCGCCGGAGTTGAAACCCTGGTTCGTCGCAAAACGCATGTCGTTGGCGTCGAGCGTGTAGGGAATGATCAGATGGGGTTTGTCGGAGTTAAGCCCCGGAACCCAGTAGGGTAATTCGTCCGCATAGCTGTCGCTGGAATAGAGGAAACCTCCCTCTTCGAGAACCAGCTTCAGCGTGTTGTTGGACGGCTTGCCCTGGTAAAGGCCGAGCGGACGCTCTCCGGTCAGCTCGGTGTGCAGGCGCACCACCTCGCGGATATGCTCGCGTTCCACCTCTTCGGGGAAATCCTTGTATTCGAGCCAGCGCAGCCCGTGGCTGGCGATCTCCCAGCCGGCTTCCTTCATTGCGGCGACCGCTTCCGGATTGCGCGCCATCGCCTGCGTCACGCCATAAACCGTCAACGGCACGTCGCGGCTCGTAAACATGCGCCACAGCCGCCAGAAGCCGGAGCGCGAGCCGTATTCGTAGATCGATTCCATGTTGAGGTTGCGCTGCCCCGGCCAGGGTTGAGCGCCGACAATCTCCGAAAGCAGGCTTTCCGACGCCGGATCGCCATCGAGGATGCAGCTTTCGCCGCCTTCCTCGTAGTTGAGCACGAACTGCACGGCGATACACGCATCGCCCGGCCAGTTTGCCTTGGGCGGGTTGCGGCCATAGCCGACGAGATCGCGTGGATAGGTAGTCTCAGACATCAAATCACCCTTCGAGTTTTCCGGAACGGTATCATTGCCGCCCGGATTGTCGAGACAAAATGACGTCAGTGCAGACGGTTAGCGGCCGGCCATCAACGCGGCCACCATCCGCGACAACGGCGGAACCGGGCTCGGCGCAAGCGTCGCCTCAGTGGCAGCACGCTTGATCCGGTCCGCCCGCTTGGTCGCGGAAATCTTGCCGAGCGGGTGCTGCGAGTGAACGCGCATCGGCGCACCCGATTCCTGCTCGACGAACAGCGCCAGGCTGCCGATCGTCAAGGGCTGCATCAGGCACGGCTCGAACAGGTCGCGAAGCGGCGCCTCGATGCGGCGCATCGCGTCCTGACCGAGCGGCCCGGTCAGCATCATGTGAAAGCGATATTCGTCCATCACATGTGGATCGCCCCAGCGATGCAGGTTCGAGAATTGCGGCGCCGTCAGTCGGTCCGGATCGGAACGTTCGATCTCGTCTTCGCTCAGCGGCGCGCGGAACGCGTCGAACTCCTGGATGATGCTGGCGGCGAGCAGGTGCATCGCCGTGCTCGGGATCTGCGGCATCAGCCCCCAGCACTGGCCGAGGCGAGCCACTTCCATCCGCTCGATCTCGAACGGCATCTGGGCGCCGGCAAAGTGCATCAGCGCCTTGAGCAGCTGCGCCTCGTCCATATCAGGGTGGAGCCTGAAGGGCGACATCACCACCGCATGAAACCCGAAGCGACGTGGAACGGCCGTGTGGAAAGCAATCTCGGATGCGCTCAATCCGCAGATCGATGGCAGTTCGGTAGGCTCGCCCGAGTAGACGTTGCGACCGAGCCAGCTCGCGGCAACCGTTGAGAGCGGATCGGCCATCGGCGGCGTGAAACAAATGGCGTAACGCATGCGCATGCTCCGGAAATCCGTTCTGGCACTTGCCCGCGACAACCGATCTCGATCGTCGCCAGGGCTGGCGCAGGTTCAAAACCTTGAGAGCGTCAACAATGCTTCCCCGAGGAAACGCGACGCTCTACTGCCTGCGTCTTAGGTGATTTGCGTGACAGATTGACGAAGTAGGCGGGGCATGCCTGGGGATCACGCCCAAGGTTCTCGACCGAACTCTTTCGGAACCATCGCGGCCAACAGCCGTTCCCCTGATGTAGCCAACAACTATGGAGAAGAAGTGTGACCTATCACAATGCGAACCTTCAGGACGCCAGCATCAAGGAAACCCATGACCTGATCGCGAGCGACAAGGTTGAAGGCACGAAGGTTTATGGCGCCGACAGCAAGCACATCGGCTCGATCGAGCGCGTGATTATCGAAAAGCGCAGCGGTCGCGTGGCCTATGCCGTGCTCGGCTTCGGCGGTTTTCTCGGCATCGGCGAGGATCACTATCCACTCCCCTGGGCGAAGCTGACCTATGACGAGAGCCTCGGTGGCTATCGCACTGACGTGACCCGCGAACAGGTCGAGCGCGCGCCGAAGTATCATGGCAGCGATGAATACGACTGGAACGCCGAGAACGGCCGCCGCGTCTACGACTACTACGGCGTGCCGCCTTACTGGATGTAACGACCGGGTTTTCCCGATACAGGATTTACGGGCTCCGCCAGCGGCGGGGCCCTTTGCATGACGACGCCTTAAAGATGTTTCTCGCGAAGTGCCGCTATGTGTGTCCGGCACAGGAAGGTGTCCGGAATTTCGATTGACGGGCGACCCGTGATCTCATCGACGACGAAGCGCGCGAGGCGATGGGCGATGCCGAAGCTCACCTTGAAGCCGCCTGTCAGCACCGACAGGTTTTCGTGATCCGGATGCCGCCCGACCATCGGCTCCCGTTCGGTCGATTTCGGCCGGATGCCGGCCCAGCGCTCAACCACTTCCGCCCCGAGTAGAGCCGGAACCAGCACCTCGGCCCGCCCAAGCAGCTCATTCAAGAGTTCATCCGTCGACAGCGGATCGGCATATTTGTTTTCGCTGGTGCTGCCGACAGCCACATGCCCGTCGTCATGGGCGACGATGTAGACGCCGTCGGTGAAGATGACGGGCAGTTGCGGATCGACATCGGCCAGCAGCAGCGCCGCCTGGCCCTTGACCCCCGTGCCGCTCGGTCCGCGGATCGGTCCGCACAGCGTGTCGATCAGCGGAAAGCTGCCGATACCGGCGGCAAGAATGCAGTGGCCGAATGCGATTTCCGTACCGTCATCGAGTTCCGCCCGGCCTTGGCCGGGGTGGATGCCCCGAACGCCGCTTCCCTCAACAATCCGCACCTTCGGCGCTCGCGCCAGAGCCGCGCGCAAAACTGCCAGCATCTGGCGAGGCGCAAGCCGGCCGCCAAGCGTATCGAACACCAATCCGTGGGCCATCTCTTCCGCACCGAGCCAGCCGGAGGGCGCCTCGTCTCGCACATGCCAGAAGAACCGGCGGTCACCTGCCCGCCAGTTTGCCAATGCATCCTGTTCGTGGCGAAGGGCGATATCGCGCAGATGCGGCTTGGCGAGTGGCATGATCCGGCCGCTGCGGCGATAGCCCGCCGAAAGCCCGGTTTCAGCCTCGAGCGCTTCGATCTCGCTCTCAAGCGACACCAGCGCTTCGAATTGGAATTGTTTCTTAGCGTTCCACTTGTCGGGCATATGCGGCATCAGCGCGCCGAGGATGCCGCCGCTGGCACCAGCGCCGATTTGGCGCTCTTCGACAAGGCAGACGCTCATGCCCGCGCGCGCCGCCGTAAGGGCGGCCCAAAGCCCCATGATGCCGCCGCCGATGATCAAAACTTCGCTCATCGATTGACCTTCTCCGGTGGCCGGATTATCGCCATCGCATGACAGGATCCGCCGCAGAACCGAACCAGCCCCCGGCCCATCAAAGCCTCGATTGGCACGAGGGCGATATGCCCTATTCGCGCGAATTTGGCGATCACTTTTATTGCCGCACCGATGGCCGGCTCGAATGCGGGCACGTGTTCCTTGCCGGCAACGGCCTGCCCGAACGCTGGGCCACCGGCGCCGCGTTTACCATTGGCGAACTGGGCTTTGGCACAGGCCTCAATTTCTGTGAAACCTGGCGGCAATGGAAAGCGGCAGCGACAGGCGGGGCATTGCACTTCGTCAGCTTCGAGCGGTTCCCGATGCAGGCGGAGGAAATTTCCCGAGCGCTTGCCCATTGGCCAGAGATCGATGCCGAGCGGCTGGCTCTCGTCGAACGATGGCCGGCTGCGAACGACGGCCGGATCGAGATTGATTTCGGCGATGGCGTTCGCCTGACCGTCGTCTGCGGTCCCGCGCTGGAGAGCCTCGCCGAGGCGGCCGAGTTCTTCGATGCCTGGTTTCTCGATGGTTTCGCGCCGTCGCGCAATCCCGACATGTGGTCTGAAGAGCTGATGCGACTGGTGTTCGACAGGACCGCACCCGGCGGCAGCTTTGCCACCTATGCCGCTGCTGGCTTTGTTCGCCGCAATCTGCAGGCAGCCGGTTTTGCCGTCGAGAAGCGCAAGGGCTTCGCCGGTAAACGCGAGATGCTGCGCGGCGACAAGGTCTGAGCAAGACGTTTTCACGGCCTTTACTCCACCAGAGAACTGAACTGTCGCAAATGGCGGGGGCACGCCTGCGAATAATCTGCGACAAAAATCCATCGGCAACGCGGTGGGTTTTTCATGAACGACGATCAGTTTCCGGATGCTGCGACAGGCGAAAATTCCTCCCCGCTCGAGCGACGACGCAGGCCAGGCGGCCGCGGTGGCGAGCGCACACGAAAGTCCACGGGCGGCAAATATCTCAATCTCGTCAACACCCAGAGCAAATCCTCGGTGCTGTCGGACGATGCGCTCGAGGCGATCCATGATGCGTCGCTGACGATCCTGGAAGAGATCGGCATGGACGTCATTCTGCCTGAGGCGCGCGAGCGCATGAAGGCAGCCGGCGCTGATGTAACCCCCGGGACCGACCGCGTGCGCTTCGACCGCGGGTTGATCATGGACATGATCGCCTCGGCCCCCTCCTCCTTCACCATGCATGCGCGCAATCCGGCCCGCAATGTCGAAATCGGCGGCAACAATCTGGTGTTCGCCCAGATTGCCAGCGCCCCGTTCGTCGCCGACCGTGAAGGCGGCCGGCGCACGGGCAACCAGGAGGATTTCCGCAAGCTGGTGAAGCTCGCCCAGTCCTACGACATCATTCACACCACCGGCGGCTACCCGGTCGAGCCGGTCGATCTGCACGCCTCCGTCCGGCACCTCGACTGCCTCTCGGACATGGTGAAGCTCACCGACAAGGTTTTTCACGTTTATTCGCTCGGCCGCCAGCGCAACACCGACGGCATCGAGATCGCCCGCATCGGCCGTGGCGTATCGATGGAGCAGATGGAGCACGAACCATCGCTGTTCACCATCATCAATACCTCGTCGCCGCTGCGCCTCGACGGGCCGATGCTGCAGGGCATCATCGAAATGTCGTCGCGCAATCAGGTGGTGGTAATCACGCCGTTTACGCTCGCAGGCGCCATGGCGCCGGTGACGATTGCCGGCGCTTTGGTGCAGCAGAATGCCGAGGCGCTCTGCGGCATTGCCTTTACCCAGATGGTGCGACGCGGAGCGCCTGTCATGTACGGCGGCTTCACCTCGAACGTCGACATGAAGACCGGTGCCCCCGCCTTCGGCACACCTGAATACATGAAGGCGGTGATTGCCGGCGGCCAGCTCGCGCGGCGCTACAACATTCCCTACCGCACTTCCAACACCAATGCGGCCAACACGCTCGACGCACAGGCCGCCTACGAATCGGCACTCTCACTGTGGGCGCTGACGCAAGGAGGCGGCAACTTCATCATGCATGCGGCCGGCTGGACCGAGGGCGGGCTGACGGCCTCCTTCGAAAAATTCATCCTCGATGTCGACATGCTGCAGATGGTGGCGGAATTCCTGACGCCGCTCGATGTCAGCGAGGATGCGCTCGGTCTCGACGCGGTGCGCGATGTCGGACCGGGCGGCCATTACTTCGGCACGCTGCACACGTTGCAGCGCTACGAGACCGCCTTCTATTCGCCGATCCTGTCGGACTGGCGCAACTTCGAGACCTGGACGGAGGCCGGCCGCCCGACCACCTATGATCACGCCAACCGCGTCTTCAAGCAGAAGCTCAACGAGTACGAACGGCCGCCGCTGGATCCGGCGATCGAAGACGAACTCGACGCCTTCGTTGCCAAGCGCAAGGAGGAAGGCGGCGTCCCGACGGATTTCTGACGGGACGCGGTGTTTCGGTTAGCGGGAAAAGCCTCAGGGATAAACGGCCGAGCGGGCGGTAGCGATCAGCTGCTCGATCGGCACCGTCACGCAGTTGCGGTCGATTTCGGCGACCGTCTTCTGCTTCACATTGGCCGACAGCAGTTTACGCAGATCACCGAGCGTCTTTGGCGCCGCGCAGATCACCAGGCTGTCGAAGGCGTTGTCGTTTAGATAACCTTCGATTTTGCTGGCCACATCGGCGGCAAAGCGGTGTTTTTCCTCGCGCACCGGATCGCTGCTGTATTCCATCGCTGAGCGGCCATGCCCCACCGAGGAATGACTGCGCCCCGGCTTGTCGGCCATGATGTCCTGGGCGCGCTTGGGATCGGTGTGAATGACCTCCTCCTCCGGGTGCTGACGTTCGTCCTTCCGCAGGTTGACGCCCTTGACGAAGCGCGCCGTGTTGCCATCCGCGGCCAGTATCCAAGTCCGGTTTTGCACGATTGTCTCCCATGAAATGATGTTGCTCGTGGGCAGGCCAGAATGGGCCCGGAATAGAAACGGATGAAGGCCGATCCGGTTCCATCCACTTTGTCAAATCCATGCACTTTTTTGGTGTGCCGGCCGCCTCACATGCGCGCGAGGTAGGCCTCGAAGCTGCGTTCGGGCGTCGGCTGGAAATGATCCCGCTCGACTTTCATCTCGCGGATGCGATCCACACGGAAATCGCGGAAATCCTGGCGCAGCTCGCACCAGCTGGTCAGCAGCCAGTGGTGGCCGAAGACGCTCAAGCCCAGCGGCCAGACCGTGCGCTCGGAGCTCTGGTCGGCAAGGCTTTCATAGGCGATCGTCACCTTTCGCTCCTCTGTGATCGCCCGGCGCAGATCACCAAGCACCGGCGGCGTCTTCGGCTGCAGCGCCGAGCGGAAAGCGCGGATCGGGGCGCTACGCAATCGCGCCACGTGCTCGGGCGGAAGTCCGTGCTCGATCTTGTCCATCGCCTCACGGGCGGCCTGCGCCAGCCTGCTGTCGCCGAGCATCTGCACGGCCCGCGCGCCGAAGGCCAGCGCCTCCAGCTGTTCGAAGGTGAAGGCGAGCGGTGGTGCGTCAAAGCTTTCGCGCAGGAGGTATCCGACACCGCGCTCACCGTCGATCGGCGCGCCTGACGCCATCAGGTGCTCCATGTCGCGGTAGATGGTGCGCCGCGCCACTTCCATCTTCTCAGCGATTTCCTGCGCCGTCATCGCTCGGCCGGTCGCGCGCATGAGCTGGATGATTCGAAACAGCCGGTCGGCAGGTCTCATTGGCGCAATCCGATCGCAGGTCCCGTGTGCGGTTATGGCCATAAGGCTGTCAGTTGCGTTGTGATTAAGTCAAGCCGCAATCAACAGGGAGCATGACATGACCACCGAAAGCATCATCGAACTCGCCGTCTGCATCGTCGCGGACAGGCCAGCCGCCGCGGCCGCTCGTCAAAGGGCGATGCAAGCCGTCTCGCAGTATCCGGGATTCATTTCCTGGCGTGCCGTCGGCTCCTGCGAAAAGGCAGACATGCTTGCGGATCTGGTCGAGTGGGAAACGCTCGACGCGGCCAGATCAGCCGGCGAGCGCGTGCGCCGCGATCCGGATTTTGCGCCTTACATGGCGGCAATCAGCGCGGTAATGCTGATGCAGCATTTTGCGGTCGAGCAACAGATCTGAGCAGAAAGACGATCCAGCAATGGCTGAACCACTGAAGAACCTGCTGCATCCGGGTGTCGTCACCGCCATCGCCGACCGCCTGTGCGCGGTCCGCCCGACCTTCGAGCGAGCAAGGTTCGAAACGCTTGCCGGCGCCAATCTCGAAGCGCTGGAATTGATGCAGCGATCGCTACAGATCCGCGATGCCCTGATCGAAACCCTGCCGCAATCCTTCACGGAAGCAGCGGCCGCCCTTGATGGCTGTCTGCCGAGCGGTGACCGGGCCGGCCTCAGCGGCTGGGCGCTGCTACCCGTCAGCCAATATGTCGCGGCACGCGGGCTTGGCGATTTCGAGCTGTCGCTGGCGCTGCTGCGTGCCTTGACGCCGCACTTTACATCCGAGTTCGGAATCCGTGTGTTCATCGACCAGGATCAGGAACGGGCGCTCGCGATCATCGGCCCTTGGGTCACCGATCCGAACCATCACGTCAGGCGCCTGGCGAGTGAGGGCACCCGCCCTCGCCTGCCATGGGCGATGCGCCTGCCGAAGCTCATCCGCGATCCCCAACCGATCCTGCCGATCCTGACCGCGCTGATCGACGACCCGGAAGATTATGTCCGCCGCTCGGTCGCCAACAGCCTCAACGACATTGCCAAGGACCATCCCGATCTCGTGGCAGGGTTTGTGGCCGAGCACATGGCAGGCGCCTCGCCCGAGCGGCGGCAATTGCTGCGCCACGCGTCACGTACGTTGCTGAAACAGGGCCATGGCACTGCCCTTTCGAACTTCGGCTTTGCGCCACCCGCAGGCATCGACGCAGCCTTTTCGCTCGACCGGTCGGAAATCGCTCTTGGAGAAAGCCTCGTCTTCAAGCTGGCTGTCAGGCACTCCGCCGAGACCGCCCAGAAGATCATGATCGACTACGCGGTGCACCACCGCAAAGCCAATGGCACGACATCGCCCAAAGTGTTCAAATGGACATCGGCAACGCTCGAGCCGGGCGCGACGATCGAGATCGAAAAGCGCCACGCGATCCGGCCGATCACGACCCGCCGCTATTATCCCGGCGCCCATCGCGTGGTCATCCTCGTCAACGGCCAGGAGGCAGCCGACGCAGATTTTCAGCTCTCGGTTGACGAATAGCCCCACCTCATTTCGCACCTGCGAAAAGATGGACCTTGACTTTTGGGCGCAAAACGACGACATGGACGCAGCGTCACCTTCAGGCCGCCGCGTGAGCGCGCCCTCGGCAACACAGAAAGCCGTGAAGAAGGAAAAGCGCACCCATACGCCGTAAGCGGCGACAGCACAGGCGCTTGACGACTTTTTCTTAACCCACAAGTTCCCAATTCACGCGGGGTTCTTGACGCCGAACGACACCGGAACAGCAGACTGCGGTTCCGGCGAATGCGTTTGGCGCCCCCAAAAGGTATATGCATTTGTCCACCTTTAAAGATCTTGGTCTTTCCGAACACATTCTGGAGACCCTGACTGCCAACGGCTTCGAAAAGCCGACGCCGATCCAGGCGCAGGCCATTCCGCTGGTGTTGAAGGGCCACGACCTGATCGGTCTCGCCCAGACCGGAACCGGCAAGACGGCCGCCTTCGGCCTGCCGATGATCGAAAAGCTTGTTGCCGACGGCAAGCGCCCCGACCCGCGCAACATCCGCGCCCTCGTGCTGGCGCCGACCCGCGAACTGGTCAACCAGATCGCTGCCAACCTCAAGCTGTTCGTCAAGAAGTCCCCGCTGAAGATCGGCGTTGTCGTCGGCGGCGTCTCGATCAACAAGCAGACCGAACAGCTCGCCCGCGGCGTCGACATCCTGGTCGCAACGCCGGGCCGCCTGCTCGACCTGATCAACCGCAAGGCCGTGACCCTGACGCAGGGTCGCTACCTCGTGCTCGACGAAGCCGACCAGATGCTCGACCTCGGCTTCATCCATGACCTGCGCAAGATTTCCAAGCTCGTGCCGAAGAACCGCCAGACGCTGCTGTTCTCCGCCACCATGCCGAAGCTGATCGCCGAACTCGCTGGCGAGTACCTGACCGACCCGGTCAAGGTTCAGGTCACGCCTCCGGGCAAGGCCGCCGACAAGGTCGAACAGTATGTTCACTTCGTTCCCGGCAAGGACCTGAAGACGGTTATCCTCAAGAAGACCCTGACCGAGAACCCGGATGGCCTGTCGCTGATCTTCAGCCGCACCAAGCATGGCGCCGAGAAGCTGATGAAGCATCTCGACCACGTCGGCTTCAAGGCCGCCTCGATCCATGGCAACAAGAGCCAGGGCCAGCGCGAGCGCGCATTGAAGGCGTTCCGTGACGGCGAGATCCGCGTGCTCGTCGCCACCGACGTCGCTGCCCGCGGCATCGACATCCCCGGCGTCACCCACGTCTACAACTACGACCTGCCGGAAGTTCCGGACGCCTATGTTCACCGCATCGGCCGTACCGCTCGCGCCGGCCGCGACGGCATTGCGATTGCGTTCTGCGCACCGGACGAAATCCGCCTGCTTCGCGACATCGAGAAGCTGATGGGCATCAACATTGCTGTCGCCAGCGGCGAAGCGCCTGCCGACCAGGCCCGCCCGTCCAAGGGACGCGGTGGTCGCGGCAACGGCAATGGCAACGGCCAGCACCGCGGCAATGGCGGCGGCGGTCCGCGCCAGGAAGCCCGCCCGCGCCGCGAGCGCCCGGCTCGCCAGTCGGCACTCGCTCCGAGCAGCTTTGCCGGTGACGACCTCCTGCGCGACGACCGTCCGCAGAAGACGGAACACCGTGGCCAGCGCCCGGCCAGCCAGGGTCATGCCGACGGCCGTTCGGAAGGCAACCGCAACCACGAGCCCAAGAAGCACCACGGTCGTCCCGGCCAGAAGCCGGGCGAATGGCGCAACAAGGGCCCGCGTCCTGAAGGCCAGGGCGGCGACCGCCGCGAAGGCGGTCAGGGTGGCATGCGCCGTGGAGCCGGTGGCGGCAATCGTGGCCAGCAGGGCTGATCTCTACGCGCGTTCCAGGCGAGCCGTTTGAAGCGGCTCCCGGAACTGCTGGAAAATCAAAGAATTGAGAACGGCGGGTCGCTTCGGCCCGCCGTTCTTTATGCCTGCTGCTTGCGATTAGTGAGGTAGACGCCGGCAACGGCAATGACCGTGCCGATGATCATCGGCAGCGTCAGCGCCTCGCCGAAGAACAGCCATGCCTGCACGGCCGCAAGCGGCGGCACCAGATAGATGAGCGAGGCTGCGCGCGAAACCTGGCCGCGGCGGATGAGATAGAGCAGCAGCGCGATCGCACCCATGGAAAGTCCGAGCACCGACCAGGCGAGGGCTGCAAAGATCTGCAGGTTCCAGGTGACATGCAGATCCTCGAGCATCAGCGCGAGCGGAATGGTGACGATGAGTGCGCCGAGATACTGAAGCGCCGCAATGGTGCGGATGTCGCCGCTTTGCAGATGCCGCTTCTGGTAGAGCGTGCCATAGGTCACAGCGGCCATCCCGAGAACGTTGACAATCACCGGCAGCAGGTGGATCGGCGTTGCACCGGTATCGATGACAAGCACCTTCGGCAATACGGCAAGGGCGATGCCGAAGAAGCCGAGCACCAGCCCGAGTTTCTGCTGAATGCTGAGCTGCTCGTCGATGACCACGGAGGCGGCTACAGCCGTCATCAGCGGCTGCAGCCCGGCGATGATGCCGGAGATTGCCGCCGGCACACCCTGTCCGATCGCCCACCAGACGGCGCCGAGATAAAGCCCGTGCAGAAACATGCCCGAGACCACCGCGTGGGCAGCCGCCGACCATGACGTCGGCCATTTCGCGCGGGTCACGAGACAGAAGCCGATGAACAGCAGGATTGCCAGCGTGTAGCGCAGCACCAGAAAGGTCAGTGGATCGGCATAGACGGCCGCATATTTGGCGACAACCCAGCCGGTCGACCAGAGCAATACGAAGATGGCCGGGGCCAGTCGGGCGAGTGTCATTGAGCTATCCGAGCGCGCAAAGGGAGTGAGCCGCGATAGCCGTTGGGGGCGGTGATGGTCAAAGCAATTTTTCTGATGGTCACGATCAGCCGGCTGCATGAAACCATGAATCGCAACGGGTTCATCGGCAGGATTATGCAGACGTTTTAAGGTGTTACTGCGCCCCTTGCGCGCCATCCGTCACACGCGGCGCAACGGGAACCATCAGCCGCAGCGATGACAGCGAAAGCGAAACGAAGCCCGGATCATACTCCTCGCGGTAGTGCAGCCGGCTGGTATCGGCTGCCAGGCCCTCCGACGCGATCCAGTCGAACATGTGCTGGTAATGCACAAAGACGTCGCCATCATCAGGGTGATGCAGGGCGCTGGCGAAGCGCATGGATGGCAGGTCGACATGGCCGGGATGACGGGTCGCTTCCTCGGTCTCCGAAACAAACCCGACGAGGTAGCGGAAACCATCAGGCCGATCATTCCAGGAAAGGCCGACGAGGGTCGGGCGATCCTTCGGGTGCAGCCGCCGATGATGCTCCTGCATCTCGACGATCAACCGGCGCACTGCGCCGTCCGCCGCCTCGATAAACGTTCCTTCCCAGAACGAACCTGCGATCCGCTGTGCCGGCCTTTCGACGATTTCGAACACGATAACCACCTCTCGCGAAAGCAGCACATGGGTAGTGCCTCAACGGGCCGCACCATTGATAATCCGGCCGCGCCGGATGGCAATCGTCTTTGCCGAAAGGGCCGTCAGAGCAAGTCGACGAAAGCCTGCGCCGCGCGGCTGAACTGACGGTCGCGATGTGTCAACAGTTCGAAGCTGCGCTCGGCAAGCTCGAACGGCAATTCCACCAGCCGGCCGCTGTCGACGAAGGGCTGGGCGGCAAGCCTGGAAACGGCGGTGATGAAGGGACCGCTCTCGACGGCCGTCAGCACTGCCTCGTTCGATGGCAATTCAAGCTCGATCTTCAGCTGATCGGTATCCGCACCCTGCGCCTGCATCGATTGCAGGAACATGGCGCGCGTCCCCGATCCCTCTTCGCGCAGCACCCAGCGCGCGGCAAGCAGCGCTTCAAGATCGACGGGCCCACCGGCAAGCGCAAGGCGCGGCGGTGCGTAGATGGCGATGCGGTCGACAGCGACACTGCGATGGTCCAACCTCTCCGCCTCGACCCTGCCCTCGACGAAACCGAGCTGCGCCGTTCCTTCCTCGACCGCCTCGGCAACAACGGTCGTATTGCGGACGGTCAGCTTCACGTCGATATGCGGATAGTCATGGGTGAACCGCGCTAGGCGGACCGGCAGCCAGTAGCTGGCCACCGTCTGGCTCGCGGCGATCGCCAGCGTGCCGCGGCGCAGATGCGAGAGGTCGTTGAGGCAGGCAGTGGCGACCGTTGCGCGTGCGAGAACGGCCTTTGCCTCCGGCAGAAACGCTTTTCCGGCCTCCGTCAGCGCCAGCCCGCGACCGATACGATCGAACAACCTGACGTCGTGCTGCGTTTCGAGTGCTGCGATGGCAGCGCTTGCCGCGGACTGCGTGACGTTCATGGCCTCGGCCGCTCGCGTCATATGCAGACGCTCCGCGACAGCCACAAAAATGCGAAGTTGGTCGAGGGTCATAGAAAATCAATCGCAAAAAGCGATCGGTTTGACAAGAACAATCCGTTAGACTGATTTATCAATCGGATTAGGGTGTGGTCATGTCCAGATCGCATCGCATATACACCACCTTCGTAACCACGCTCCCTTCCCGCATAGCGCGTATCGCGCCGGGCCTGATCCTTTGTTGTCTCGTTGCGCTCGCCGCCTTCGTCCTCGAACGGTTCGAGGCAAAGTGGACCGGTCGCCCCTGGCTGGAAGCGCTTGTCATCGCCATCCTCCTCGGGGCGCTCGTGCGCATTTTCTGGACGCCAGGAGATCGCTGGATGACGGGCATCCGCTTCTCCTCCAAGCTGCTTCTGGAAGCGGCAATCGTCCTGATCGGCGCGAGCCTGAGCTTCGAGGCGATCCTGGCAAGCGGCCCGGTGCTGCTCGCCACCATCGTCGGCATCGTTTTTCTCTCGATCGTCTCCGGCTATCTGATCGCGCGGCTGCTCGGCCTGCCCAAGCGCATGGCGACGCTGATTGCCTGCGGCAATGCCATCTGCGGCAATTCGGCGATCGCCGCCGTCGCGCCGGCCATCGGCGCCGAGGGCGATGAGGTTGCTGCAGCCATCTCCTTTACCGCAATCCTCGGCATCGCCGTCGTTCTCACCCTGCCGTTGATTGGCGGCTGGTTCGGCATGTCGCCCTATGGCTTCGGCGTTCTGGCTGGCATGACCGTCTATGCCGTGCCCCAGGTGCTGGCGGCGGCTTCCCCGTTCAGCGCACTTTCCGTACAGGTCGGGACCCTGGTCAAGCTCGTGCGTGTGCTGATGCTTGGCCCCGTTGTCCTTTGCTTCTCGCTCATCAACCGCGGGGGCGAAGCGCATCCCCTGGCGCCAAGCCGGCCCGAAGGCAAGCAGCCGGCCCGTCTCGCCACATTCGCGCATTTCGTTCCCTGGTTCATTCTCGGTTTCCTCGCAGTCGCAGTCGCCCGCAACAGCGGAGTGATCCCCGATGTCGCCGCAACCGGTGCAGCACATCTCGCCACATGGCTGACCGTCATCGCCATGGCGGCGCTTGGCCTGGAGGTCGACATTCGCAAGCTCGCCGATGCCGGCCCGCGCGCAAGCGCGGCCGCCATGCTGTCACTGCTGGTCCTGGCCAGCCTGGCAGCCGCGGCCATCGTTGTTTTCGGCCTGGGCTAGCCTCACAGGCGCGCCCAAATTTCAAGCATTTGCCTATTTTCTAAGACACCAGATTCAAGGCGGCCCGTCCGACGGACGAAGTCCGCCCCATTGTTGGGCATCACTTTGGCCGCAACAGCCGGATTAACGCGTCAGAACTTTCTTGTCCCGCGACTGTGCACGCTTCTTGCATTGCATCCAGCGTTGTACTCAAATGGTCAAAAATAAGGGGACCACGCCTTTGGCATTTGACGAAATGATGAATGCGGATAGCAGTCCGCGCCAGCCATATTCGACCTATCATGAATGGTATGCCAGCCAGGACAGAAATCGGCTCATAGCGAAATCCAAGGACGCCGAGAATATCTTCCGGAAAACCGGCATCACCTTCGCGGTCTACGGACACGCAGACTCATCCGAAAAGCTCATCCCCTTCGACCTCATCCCCCGCATCATTTCCGGCCGCGAATGGCGCAAGCTCGCCCAGGGCATCGAACAGCGGGTCATCGCGCTCAACGCCTTCCTCGACGACATCTACCACAAGCAGGAAATCATCCGCGCAGGCCGCGTGCCGCGCGAACTGATCGAGAAGAACGTCGCGTTTCTGCCGCAGATGATCGGTTTTAGGCCGCCAGGCGGCGTCTACACCCATATCGTCGGCACCGACATCGTGCGCACCGGCGAAGATCAGTTCTACGTGCTGGAGGACAATGCCCGCACGCCGTCCGGTGTCAGCTACATGCTGGAAAACCGCGAAACGATGATGCAGATGTTCCCCGAACTCTTCCATCAGAACCGCGTGCGACCGGTCGAGAACTACCCGAACCTGTTGCGCCAGAGTCTGGCGTCGCTGGCGCCTCCCGGCTGCAGCGGCAAGCCGCGCGTCGCGGTGCTGACGCCCGGCATCTACAACTCCGCCTATTACGAACATGCCTTCCTTGCCGACATGATGGGCGTCGAACTGGTCGAGGGATCGGACCTGCGCGTCATCGACGGCAAGGTGAAAATGCGCACCACCCGCGGCTACGAGGCGATCGACGTGCTCTATCGCCGCGTCGACGACGACTTCCTCGATCCCCTCACCTTCCGTCCGGAGTCTGCGCTCGGCGTGCCCGGCATCATGGACGTCTACCGCGCCGGCAACATCACCATCGCCAACGCGCCCGGCACCGGCATTTCCGATGACAAGGCGATCTATTCCTACATGCCCGAGATCGTCGAGTTCTACACGGGCCGCAAACCGCTCCTGGAAAACGTGCCGACCTGGCGCTGTTCCGAGCCGCAGAGCCTCAAATACGTGCTCGAACACCTGGAAGAACTGGTGGTCAAGGAAGTGCACGGCTCCGGCGGCTACGGCATGCTGGTCGGCCCGACCGCCAGCAAGAAGGAGCGCGCGCTCTTTGCCGAAAAGCTCAAGGCACGCCCCACCAACTACATCGCCCAGCCGACGCTGTCGCTGTCGACCGTGCCCATCCTCGTCAACAAGGGCATTGCGCCCCGACATGTGGATCTTCGTCCCTACGTCCTTGTCTCCGACAAGGTGCAGATCATTCCCGGCGGCCTGACGCGCGTCGCCCTCAAGGCCGGTTCACTCGTCGTGAACTCCAGCCAGGGCGGCGGGACCAAGGACACCTGGGTGCTGGAGGACTGAGACCATGTTGGGAAGAACTGCAAACGGTCTCTACTGGATGTTCCGTTACATCGAACGCGCCGAAAACAGCGCCCGGTTGATCGATGCCGGCCTGCGCATGGCGCTGACCCGCAGCGGCGCGACAGAGGGCGATTGGGACGGCGTCTTGCAAAGTGCCGGCGTGCGCGAGCTCTACGACGAGGTGCACGAGACGCTGACGAGCATCGACGCGATCGACTTCCTGTTGCGCGACCGCGCCAATCCGTCGAGCGTGATGTCCTGCATCGAGGCGGGTCGCCACAACGCCCGCATGGTGCGTACGGCGCTGACGCGCGAGACCTGGGAAGCCACCAACGAATGCTACCTCGAGATGAAGGCGATCCTCTCCAGGAAGGCGCGTCCGACGGACATGCCGGAGATCATCGATCAGATCAAGCGTCGTGCCGGCCTCATCCGTGGCGCGTTCCACGGCACGATGCTCAGGAACGAGATCTTCAACTTCTCTCGCATCGGCACCTTCATCGAGCGGGCCGACAACACCGCGCGCATCCTCGATGTCAAATACTACGTGCTACTGCCGGCGGTCGCCGCCGTCGGCTCGTCGATGGACAATGTGCAGTGGGAATCGATCCTGCGCTCGGTCTCAGCCCACCGCGCCTATGGCTGGGTCTATGACGCCGAACTGAAACCGGCCAACATAGCCGACTTCCTGATCTCGAACGGCCGCATGCCGCGGTCGCTGGCCTATTGCTACGAGAAGATTGCCAGCAACCTCGGCTATCTCGAGCGGGAATATGGCGAGCGCCACCAGGCGCACGAGACGGCGGACCGTACGCTGGCAGCACTGCGCAGCCGTTCGATCACCGACATCATGGACCAGGGACTGCACGAATACCTCGAGGATTTCATCAGCCAGAACAACCGTCTCGGCCAGGAAATCTCCGACGGCTATCGTTTCAACTGAGTTTCGGGAGGACAGCATGCACCTGAAAATCAGCCATACGACCGAATACCACTACGACGAGCCGGTGCAGTATGCGCTGCAGCGGCTGCGCCTGACGCCGGTCACAGGGGTGGGCCAGACCGTGCTCGGCTGGCAGACGCTCGTCGACGGCGCCGCGATGGAGGTGAGTTACGACGATCACTTCGGCAACCGCGTCCATCTCGTCAGCGTCGACGGCGACCGGGAGGCGATCCACATCACCGCAAGCGGCGAGGTCCACACAGAGGATCGCGCCGGCGTCTTCGGGCCGCACCAATCCTATGTACCTCTATGGCTCTATGCCCGCGAAACGCCGCTGACCAAGGCGGGCAATCTGATCCGCGATCTCGCGAAATCGGCCGAGGGCGACACCGACCTTGCCCGCATGCATGCGCTGATGGCGATGATCCACGAGGCGGTGGAATACAAGGCCGGGGAGACCCACGCGGAAACGGCGGCCGAGGACGCGCTTGAGGCCGGTCGCGGCGTCTGCCAGGATCATGCCCATATCATGATCTCGGCCGCGCGCGCGCTCGACATGCCGGCGCGCTACATCTCAGGCTACCTGATGATGGAGGGGCAAACGGCGCAGACCGCCAGCCACGCCTGGGCCGAGGTGCACCTGCCCGGCCTCGGTTGGGTCGGGTTCGATGCGGCCAACAAGATCTGCCCTGATGACCGCTACGTGCGCATCGCCTCGGGCCTGTGCTACCGCGATGCCGCCCCGATATCCGGCCTGATCCATGGTGAGGCCAACGAAACGCTGAAGGTTTCGGTGACCGTCGAGCAACAGACGCAAAACCAGAGCCAGACGCAAAGCCAGTAGGATATCCTCGCCGGCCAAAGCCCTGATCGCGGGTCAACTGCAGCCATCCTGTCCTAGGTCACGGAAGACCTTGCGAGCGGCCCGAAAAAGCCGATGACGCGTGTTATTCGCTTCTGGTCAGCGTCGAGGAAGACGATGTCGAGCCCCTCAGGGAAGGAGGACCCATCGGGCATCACGAATTTCCACGCGAAGCGTGCGATCCCATGATGAAAATCCACGTCGCTTGTCCGCGTGATGCATGCGCCCGAATGCTTGGCCTGAATTCCTGAGATGTGCGCGAGCAATGCTTCTGCGCCGGCAGCGTGAACCGTTGGATCCGTGTACGTTGCGCCATCGCTCCAGATCGGGAGCAGCAACGCCCGCCGCTGCTCGGCGTCCTCCTTCGACCAGGCAGCACAATACGAATCAATGAGATGCGTTAAAGACATTCTATTCCGCTCCTGTAGCCCATTGGGCTGACTTCACCCATGCTCGGACAACAAGGCCCGAGCACATCCAGCTTGTTGTGTCGCAATCAGCTGAAAGCCATAGGATCAACTGCCGCGGCGGCCGTGCCGGCTGCAGCCCGCCCGAATCCACGCGAGGACGAGCGCCGGTCCCATTCGTGCGTTTCGCCAAGACACGGATTGAAGGCTTCATTCCCGCACTCCATATTGATCGGCGCGATGCTCGGCGCGCCGGTCGTTGCAGGAACCTACGATGTGGACGGGGCGACGCAATACGTACGGAGCCGCAAGTGGTTACCCGCCGGTAAGGAGAATGAGATGAACAAGCCTGCGGACAATGGCTTTTCGACAGCCATGAAGATGGTCGCGGGTAAGTGGAAGATAAACATCCTTTGCGAACTCGGCGTCGCGCCTCGCAGATTTGGCCGGCTGCGACAGTCGATTCCGGCGATCAGTGAAAAGATGCTGACGCAGCAGTTGCGGGAACTGGAGACCGACGGGCTTGTGAACCGGAAGGTCTATCCGGGCTCTCCGACAAAGGTCGTCTACTCGTTGACGGAAAGCGGAGCGGCACTCAACGCCGGCGCAGAGGGGTTGTGCCTCTGGGCTGAACAGTTCCCATCCCGTGCCGATGCTTAACGGCGCTCGACAAACATGCTCGTCTACAGCGCCGCGCGTCTTATTGGACGCGCAAAGGTCGCTGTAGCACTTTGAATTGCTGCATGTTTTTATCCCTAAATCGAATACGATTTACGGAAACATGCAGTAGCCTTCGGTGACCAGTGTCACTGAGCCCACGGCGGTACTGTCGCACCACCATCATGGTGCGACAGTCGCAACAGCATAGGCCAGGCACGAGCATGATGTCGCTCGTGCTCAGCCGGATTTAGTGGCTGTCGCGTTCGACGACGGAACCGCGCGCCCCAACCAGGAAATCGAGGTCGGCGCCGGTGTCGGCCTGCATGACCGTGTTGACGTAAAGGCCGGCATAACCGCCCTTTTGCGGCTTGACCGGGGAAATCCAGGCCGCCCGACGCCGGGCCAGTTCCTCATCGGAAACATCAAGCTGGATGCTGCGGGCGGCAACGTCGACGGCAATCATGTCACCGTTTTGAACCAGCGCCAGCGGTCCACCAGCGGCCGCCTCCGGCGCGGTGTGAAGGATGACGGTGCCGTAGGCGGTGCCCGACATGCGCGCATCGGAAATGCGGATCATGTCGGTGATGCCCTTCTTCAGCACCTTCGGCGGCAGGCCCATGTTGCCGACCTCGGCCATGCCCGGATAGCCCTTGGGGCCGCAGTATTTCAGCACCATCACACAGGTCTCGTCGATGTCGAGATCGTCGCGGTTGATGCGGGCGTGATAGTCCTCGATGCTTTCGAAGACCACGGCGCGGCCCTTATGCTGCATCAGGTGTGGCGATGCCGCCGACGGCTTCAGCACGCAGCCCTTGGGCGCCAGATTGCCGCGCAGCACCGCGATACCACCCGACTGGGTCAACGCCTTTTCGCGCGGAACGATGACGTCGTCATTGTAGTTGGTGACGTCCTTGACGCCGTTCCAGATCGTGTCGCCGGTGACGGTCAGGGCGTCCTTGTGCAGGAGGCCCATTTCACCGACGGCCTTGATCACCACCGGCAGACCGCCGGCGTAGTAGAACTCTTCCATCAGGTGCTTGCCCGATGGCTGCAGGTTGACGATCGTCGGCACGTCGCGGCCGAGCTTATCCCAGTCGTCGAGCGTCAGTTCGACACCGATGCGGCCGGCAAGCGCCAGCAGATGCAGCACCGCATTGGTCGAGCCACCGACAGCGCCGTTGACGCGGATGGCATTCTCGAACGCCTCTCGCGTCAGGATATCGGACGGCTTCAGATCCTCCTTGACCATGTCGACGATGCGACGGCCGGAAAGCTGCGAGATCACCCGCCTGCGGGCATCGACAGCCGGAATTGCCGCATTGCCGGGAAGCGTCATGCCGAGCGCTTCGGCCATGGAGGCCATGGTCGAGGCCGTGCCCATGGTCATGCAGCTGCCGGCGGAACGCGCCATGCCCTGCTCCGCATCCATGAACTCATCCAGCGACATCTCGCCGGACTTCACCATCTCCGAAAACTGCCAGATGGCGGTGCCGGAGCCGACGTCCTTGCCACGCCACTTGCCGTTCAGCATCGGGCCACCGGAAACGAGAATGACGGGGATGTCGACACTGGCCGCGCCCATCAAGAGGCTCGGCGTGGTCTTGTCGCAGCCGCCGAGAAGCACGACGCCATCGACCGGATTGCCGCGGATCGCCTCTTCGACATCCATGGCCGCCAGGTTGCGGAACATCATCGCGGTCGGCCTGAGCGTGCTTTCGCCCACGGAGAAGACCGGGAATTCGACCGGGAAGCCGCCAGCCTCGTAGACACCGCGTTTCACCCGCTCGGCGAGATCACGCAGGTGCGCGTTGCACGGCGTCAGCTCCGACCAGGTGTTGCAGATGCCGATGATCGGCCGACCGTCGAAGGTGTCGGCGGGCAGACCCTGGTTCTTCATCCAGGAGCGGTGCATGATGGCATTCTTGCCCGTGCCGCCGAACCATTCCTGCGAACGCAACTTGCGCGGCCACTCAGCTTTCTTCTTCATGTTGTCCTTCCTTGAGCGGCCCGCGCCGAAACGCGGGCCCTGGACGGCGCCCTTATGCCAGGGTGTAGGCCGTCTTGACGGTTGTGTAGAATTCGGCGGCATAGCGCCCCTGCTCGCGCGAGCCATGGGAGGAGCCCTTGCGGCCGCCGAAGGGCACGTGGAAATCGACGCCGGCGGTCGGCAGGTTGACCATCACCATGCCGGCCTCGGCATTGCGCTTGAAATGCGTCGCGTGTTTCAGGCTGGTGGTGGCGATGCCCGACGACAGGCCGAACGGTGTGTCGTTGGCGACGGCAAGCGCCTCGTCATAGTCCTTCACCCGGATCACCGAAGCGACCGGTCCGAAGATCTCCTCTTGGCTGATGCGCATCTGGTTGGTCGCCTCGGTAAACAGCGCCGGCTGCAGATAGAAGCCGGGCGTGTCGCGCTTCAGGAGTTCGCCGCCGAAGGCGAGTTTCGCGCCTTCCTGTTTGCCGATAGCGATATAGTCGGTGTCCTGGTTGAGCTGGCTCTGGTCGACCACCGGGCCGATATGCGTGCCGGCCTTCAAGGCATCGTCGATAACAAGACCCTTCATGCGCTCGCCCATCGCCTGAACGAAGCGGTCGTGAATGCCTTCGGTCACGATCACCCGCGACGACGCGGTGCAGCGCTGGCCGGTGGAGAAGAAGGCGGAGTTGACGGCAGCCTCGACGGCAACATTGAGATCGGCATCGTCGAGCACCACGAAGGGGTTCTTGCCGCCCATCTCCAGCTGGTACTTGCGATTGTGCTCGACTGAGGCGAGCGCGACGCGTTTGCCGGTGCCGGTCGAGCCGGTGAAGGTGATCGCCTGGACGTCTGGGCTGTCGAGCATCGTCTGGCCGACGACGGAGCCCTTAC
Source organism: Ensifer sp. GW823-FHT05D09 (assembly GCF_058795755.1). Lineage (NCBI taxonomy): Bacteria > Pseudomonadati > Pseudomonadota > Alphaproteobacteria > Hyphomicrobiales > Rhizobiaceae > Ensifer > Ensifer sp. GW823-FHT05D09. Next base: position 616,436 of record NZ_JBXAIA010000003.1, read on the forward strand.
CCATGACCAGGTTCAAGACGCCCTTCGGCAGGCCGGCGCGCACGAGGATGTCGACGATTGCCCATGAGCAGCCGGGCACCAGTTCGGCCGGCTTGAAGACGATGGTGTTGCCGTAGCAGAGCGCCGGCGCGATCTTCCAGGCGGGAATGGCGATCGGAAAATTCCAGGGCGTGATAATGCCGACGACGCCGACCGGCTCGCGGGTGATTTCGACGCCGATACCAGGTCGCACCGAGGGGATGACCTCGCCGGCCAGCCTCAGCGCCTCGCCGGCGAAGAAGTCGAAGATCTGGCCGGCACGCACGGTCTCGCCGATGCCCTCGGCCAGCGTCTTGCCCTCTTCGCGCGACAGAAGCCGCCCGAGTTCGTCCTTGCGCGCCAGGATCTCGTCGGCGGTCTTTCGAAGGATGGCGTGGCGCTCGAGAATGCCGGAGCGCGACCAGGCCGGAAAGGCGGCTTTCGCCGCGGCAATCGCGGCCTTCGCATCCTCGACCGAGGCGCGGGCGTACTCCCCGATCACGTCATTGGTGTCGGACGGATTGATATTGGCAACGCCATCACCGCCAACCCACTCGCCGGCAATCAGGTTCTGGTGCAATGTCATGGGCCTCAGCCTCCTTCATCTTGTTTTCGCGGGCAGCCGCTGCTCGGCGGCCTGCCGCTGGCATACCAGATATATCAGAGCTGATGTATGGCGACCTGCTCGTCGCCGGCGATCGCCAGCGGGTTCCGCAGGGCGAGGCCGAATTCGGCAGCCTCGATCTCGAAGACATCCCCCTCCTCGGTGCGGATGCCATCACCGAAGGACAGCGTCGCCGTGCCGAACATGTGCACGTGGACGTCGCCGGGCTGGCGGAACAAGCCGTATTTGAAGTGGTGGTGTTCGAGGTTGGCAAAGCTGTGCGACATGTTGGCTTCGCCCGAAAGGAACGGCTTTTCCCAAAGAACTTTGCCGCCACGCAGGATGCGCGAGGTGCCCCTGACATCCTCCGGCGCCGCACCGACGCGAATTTCAGGGCCGAAGCTTGCCTGACGCAGCTTCGAGTGGGCGAGCCAGAGGTAGTTGACCCGCTCGGTCTTGTGGTCGGAGAACTCGTTGGCAACGGCAAAGCCGATGCGGAACGGCACGCCCTTGTCGGAGATCACGTAGATGCCGGCCATCTCCGGCTCCTCGCCGCCGTCCTCGGCAAAGGCAGGCGAGACGAGCGCCGAGCCGGGCGCGACGGCGGAGGTGCCGTTGCCCTTGTAGAACCATTCCGGCTGCGCACCGATTTCGCCGGGCTTCGGTTTGCCACCTTCGAGCCCCATGCGGAACATCTTCATGGAGTCGGTCAGCGTCTCCACTGCCGTCTCGGTGGTCTTCTTGTGCATGGCGTCGCGGGTTGCAGCCGAACCCAGATGTGTCAGCCCCGTGCCGGTCAGATGCAGATGCGCCGGGTCGGGATGGGTGATCGGCGGCAAGAAACGTCCATCGGCATAGGCGGTTTCGAGATCAATCGAAGCGCCAAGGCCCTTGGCCTCGATCGTATCCTTGAGGCTGCGACCGGCATTGGCCGCTTCCATCGCCAGCGCATAGACGCTCGTTGCACCGTTGACGGCACGGGCCGTTTCACCCGCAGCACGCACGGCGACCGTTATCGATCCGTCTTCGTTTCTGACTTGAGAAATCAGCACGATCCTGTCCTTTCTTGCATCGTTCGGCCGTTGCGCTCACCTGATTTCAGGCAAAACGCCGCCCCTCGGGTGGCTCGCACCGCCCAATCCGACAGCTTCGCTGTCAACCTTGGCGGCCGAGGCCGCCGGTTCCTTGTTACTGGTTCGATCCGGGCTGTTCGGTCGCTCGTCAGCCCTTGTTCTTGTTGTAGACGTCGAAGAACACGGCAGCGAGCAGCACCAGACCCTTGATCAGTTGTTGGTAATCGATGCCGATGCCCATGATCGACATGCCGTTGTTCATCACGCCCATGATGAAGGCGCCGATCACCGCGCCTGTGATCTTGCCGACACCGCCCGAGGCCGACGCGCCGCCGATGAAGCAGGCCGCGATGACGTCGAGTTCGAAGCCGACGCCGGCCTTCGGTGTCGCCGAATTAAGCCGTGCGGTGATGATCATGCCGGCGAGTGCTGCCAAAACACCCATGTTGATGAAGGTATAGAAGGTCAGTCGCTCGGTATTGATGCCCGAGAGTTTCGCTGCCTTGACGTTGCCGCCCATGGCATAGATGCGACGGCCGACCGTCGAACGCGTGGTGACGAAGGTGTAGAGGGCAATCAGCACGCCCATGGCGATGAGAACGTTGGGCAGGCCGCGATAGGTCGAAAGCTGGTAGCCGATGAAAAGCGCGACGACGGCGATGACCGCCATCTGGATCGCAAAGAAGACGAAAGGCTCGTTTTCGCTGCCATGCTGCTCGTTGACCCGGCGATTGCGCACGCCTGCATAGATGGCGTAGCCGACGAGAGCCAGCACCGCCACCAGTGCCACCATGTTCTGGATCAGGTCGGGCTTGGGGTTGAGGAAGTAGAGGAAATCCGGAACGAAGCCGGTCGAAAGCAGCTGGAATTCCTTCGGGAACGGGCCGATCGGCCGGCCGCCGAGCACCACATAGGTAAGCCCGCGGAAGACAAGCATGCCGGCGAGCGTGACGATGAACGACGGAATCTTCTGATAGGCGACCCAATAGCCCTGCGCCGCCCCCATGATGCCGCCAACGATCAGACAGGCGGGAATGACGACGATCGCCGGCAGGCCCCATTTCACCAGCATGATCGCCGATATCGCCCCGATGAAGGCGACGATGGAGCCGACAGAAAGATCGATATGCCCGGCGACGATGATCAGGAGCATGCCCAGCGCCATGATGACGATGAACGAGTTCTGCAGCACCAGATTGGTGATGTTGACCGGGCGAAACAGGACGCCGTTGGTGACGAACTGGAAGAACAGCATGATGACCACGAGCGCGACCAGGAGGCCGTATTCGCGGATGTTGTTCTTGAGATAGTCCCCGATCGAGGGTTTGTTTGCTTGGTTGCTCGTATCGGCGACCATTAGTGTTTCTCCCCTGAACGCATGATGGCACGCATGATGGATTCCTGGCTCGCTTCCGCCTTCGAAAGCTCGGCGACGATGCGGCCCTCATTCATGACGTAGATGCGGTCGCAGGTTCCAAGCAGTTCCGGCATCTCCGATGAGATCATCAGGATGCCTTTGCCCTCGGCTGCAAGCTGGTTGATGATGGTATAGATCTCATACTTCGCGCCGATATCGATACCGCGTGTCGGCTCGTCGAGGATGAGGACTTCCGGGTTGGTGAACAGCCACTTCGACAGCACCACCTTTTGCTGGTTGCCGCCGGAGAGATTGACCGTTTCCTGATAGATCGAGTGCGAACGGATGCGCAGCTTCGAACGATAGTCGGAGGCGACCTTGACCTCCTTGCGATCGTCGATGACGCCATTCGACGCCACGGCCTTCAGGTTGGAGAGCGTGGTGTTCTCCTTGATGTTGTTGATCAGCACGAGACCCAGCTGCTTGCGGTCTTCGGTGACATAGGCAAGGCCGGCATCGATGGCGCGCGGGATGGTGCTGACATCGACCGGCTTGCCGCGCATCAGCACGTCGCCGGTGATCTTGTGACCCCAGGACTTGCCGAAGATGCTCATCGCCGTCTCGGTGCGCCCTGCGCCCATCAATCCGGCAATGCCGACGACCTCGCCGGCGCGCACGGTGAAATTGACGTCGTGCAGGAACTGCCGGTCGCGGTGATGCTGGTGGAAAACGTTCCAGTTCTTCACCTCCAGCAGCGTCTCGCCAATCTTCGGCTCGCGCGGCGGATAGCGGTCTTCCATGGCGCGGCCGACCATGCCCTTGATGATCCGGTCTTCGCCGACATCCTCGGTCTGACAGTCGAGCGTCTCGACCGTTCCGCCATCACGCAGGATGGTGATCTGGTCGGCAACCTTGCGGATCTCGTTCAGCTTGTGCGAGATGATGATCGACGTCATGCCCTGGGTGCGAAACTCCATCAGGAGCTTCAAGAGCGCGTCGGAATCGTTTTCGTTGAGCGAGGCGGTCGGCTCGTCGAGGATCAGGAGCCGCACCTTCTTCGACAGCGCCTTGGCGATCTCGACCAGCTGCTGCTTGCCGACGCCGATATCGGTGATCAGCGTCGCCGGCGGTTCGCTTAAGCCCACCTTCTTCAGAAGTTCCTGTGTGCGTGCAAAGGTCTGCGGCCAGTGGATGACGCCATTGGTGGCGATCTCGTTACCGAGAAATATGTTTTCGGCGATCGACAGCAGCGGGACCAGTGCCAGCTCCTGGTGGATGATGATGATACCCAGATGTTCGCTGTCGGAGATGGTCGAGAAGCGGCGCGGCTCGCCGTCGTAGTAGATCTCGCCGTCATAGGTGCCGGCGGGATAAACACCGCTCAGGACCTTCATCAGCGTCGATTTGCCGGCGCCGTTTTCACCGACCAGCGCGTGGATCTCACCTTCGCGAACCTTGAAGCTGACATTGTCCAGCGCCTTGACGCCCGGAAACGTCTTGGTGATGCCACGCATTTCGAGAATGATATTGTCCATGTTCAGTCATTCCAGCGGCAGTCGGCAAGAGAGTACAGGCTCCCTCACCCGGATAAAAGGGCCCGCGACGGATCGCGGACCCCGATGCATGGCCTGATCAGTTGTTGATCTGATCTTCGGTGTAGTAACCGGACGAAACCATCACGTCCTTGATGTTGGACTTGTCTACGGCGACCGGCTTCAGGAGATAGGACGGAACGACCTTGACGCCGTTGTCGTAGGTCTTGGTGTCGTTCACTTCAGGCTCCTTGCCTTCCATGATCGCGTTGACCATGCCGACCGTGACCTTGGCGAGTTCGCGCGTGTCCTTGAAGACCGACGAGTACTGCTCGCCGGCAAGGATCGACTTGACCGAAGGCAGCTCGGCGTCCTGGCCGGTAACGGCAGGCATCGCCATGTCGCCCGAGCCGTAGCCGACGCCCTTCAGCGCCGAGATGATGCCGATCGACAGGCCATCATAGGGCGACAGAACGCCATCGACCTTGGCGTCGGTGTAGTTCGACGACAAAAGGTTCTCCATGCGAGCCTGGGCAACAGCACCGTCCCAGCGCAGCGTGCCGACCTGGTCCATGCCCTTCTGGCCGGACTTGACGACGATCTTGTTGCTGTCGATCAGCGGCTGCAGAACCGACATTGCGCCATCGTAGAAGAAGAAGGCGTTGTTATCGTCGGGCGAACCGCCGAACAGTTCGACGTTCTTCGGCTCGGTCGCGCCGTCGAGCTTCAGGCCCTGCACCAGCGAGGTTGCCTGCAGCACGCCGACCTGGAAGTTGTCGAAGGTGGCGTAGTAGTCGACATTGCCCGAATCGCGGATCAGACGGTCATAGGCGATGACCTTGACGCCGGCGTCGTGGGCCTTCTGCAGGATGTCGGAAAGCGTCGTGCCGTCGATGGCGCCGATGACGAGAACCTTGGCGCCCTTGGTCACCATGTTTTCGATCTGGGCGAGCTGGTTCGGAATGTCATCATCGGCGAACTGCAGGTCAGGTGTGTAGCCTGCTTCCTTGAACAGCTTCTCCATGGTCTCGCCATCGGAGATCCAGCGGGTCGAGGTCTTCGTCGGCATGGAGATGCCGACCGTGCCCTTGTCCTGCGCGAAGGCGGGTGCAGCAAACGACGCGACGGATATCGCAGCCGCTGCGAGAAGCGAGGTAATCAATTTCATCTGGTCTCTCCCAAAAATGTTGAAGCCGGCAGGCCCGCAGCCTCCCCGTCTATGCGCAGCGATCCACCGGCCCGGAGATCTTAGTCTCCGGCGGTGGATCAAGGTGAAGGAAAACCTCCCCGCCCGCATGCTCCCACATGCACTGGCACATGAGGAAAAACTGGAATCAAAAGCCATAACTGTCAAATACAATATCGCTTTGCATGCATACCATAATTGATATAATCATCAAAAACAGTGTGATTTTTGAAACATCCTGAAAACTGGATTGCCTACGATGATCAAGGACGGAAAGCCAGGCGCGACAGGGATTGCCGCCGAACAGTTCGACAGCGGACTGTTTCGCTCGGGCCTGAAGATCAATCACCTCCGGCTGATCCTGGCGATCGACGATCATCGTCGCATCAGTGCGGCTGCAGAGACCCTCGGCATCTCCCAGCCGGCCGCATCGCGCATGCTCGCGGAGATCGAGACGATCCTGAAGGCGCCGATCTGCGAGCGAGTCGCGCGCGGCGTGGAACTGACCCGCTACGGCCAGGCACTGGCGCGCCGCGCGCGCACGATCTTTCTGGAACTGCGCGAGGCCTCACGCGAAATCAATGAATTGAAGACCGGCAGCGGCGGCTCGGTGTCGATCGGCTCGGTGACCGGACCAGCACTCAACCTCGCCGTACCGGCGATCCGCCAGGTTATCACCGCCTATCCCGGCATCGAGATCAACATACAGATCGAAAACAGCAACGTGCTGACACGCGAGCTGCTTGCCGCCCGCCACGACTTCGTCGTCGGGCGCATTCCGGACGATCTCAACCCGCGGCTCTTCAACATGGTCGAGATCGGCTACGAAGAGGTCTGCCTGATCGTGCGCGACGGCCACCCGCTACTCGAAAAACCTGTCGCCGATGCCGAGGACCTCCCCGCCTACGACTGGGTGTTCCAGCCGCCGGGTACGCTGCTGCGGCGCGCGGTCGAAGACAGTTTCATCTCTGCCGGCGTAAGGCTGCCGGCAACCGTCATCAACACGTCCTCGATCATCCTGACACTGTCGATCGTGCGCAATACCAACGCGATTGCCCCGGTGGCGCTCGACGTCGCCAACCTGATCGCCGACAACGGCACGCCGGCCGGCGAGATCCGCATCCTCAAGACCGAGATCCCGATCCGCATCAAACCCTACGGCTTGATCACCGCCGAGGGACGCGCTCTGCCGCCGAGCGCCAAGCTGCTTTACGATCTCATTCTCAAGCAGGGGCGAGCCTGACCTGACTGATCAGCCCGGCATGATCACACGGACTGATCAGCCCGGCATGATCAACCATGTTGATCAGCCCGGCATGATCAACGTTGCTGATCAGCCTGGGATAATCTCCATCCGGCATTTTGCGCCGGGATAACGGAGGGCTGCATGTTTGGAATGTCGGTGTTTCAGTCCGTGCTTGAACGGCTGAAGACGGAAGAGGACGAAGGAGAGACCGCAGCGACGGCATTGGCCGCCACGCCGCGCGCGCCGTCTTGCGCAACCCCGTTCGTTGCCGGTGCCAACGAGAACGGGTCGGCTGCGCACAGCGCTGTCGAGCGCGCCTATTTCGACGCGTCCTTCATCGAGCCTCCCCCGACAGAGCCGATGCCGGCGTTTCTCAATCGCACCAGTCTTGAAGAGGTCGCCGAAGAACTGGACCTCGACGAACGGGAAACGCTCGGAACACTTGCCGCCAAGCGACGAATCTTTGCCGCGGCCAATCATCCCGACCGCCTGCCGCAGGACTATCGCGCCAATGCCACGGTGCGGATGAAACTCGCCAACATGCTGATTGACGAAGCGTCACGTCAGTTGCAGGCGGCCTGACTGTCGCTCACGCGTCGTTGTCAGCCTTGGGCGTTTCGTCCTTTGACGCGGTACTCTCGGCGCCTGCAACCTTGTCGGTCGGCTTGTAGAAGAGCAGCAGCGAAGAGCCGACATAGGCGGCGATCGCGAGCGCAATGATGCTGAAGAACGGTTGATCGTGATAGAATTCAAGCGCCGCCCATCCGGCGCAGACCAGGAAAATCAGGATCCGGCGCCACAAGGGACGGTAAAAGGCGTGGTCCGGGTCGATGAGTTTGATCATCCTGTCCTCTGGCTGTCATGCGCTTGTGATCGGCAAAGGATGTCTTGTAGGGGAAATGCACCCGCCGCCGCAAGCCCGCGGCCGCGGCACGCCCTTGACGAACGCCACCAAAATAGAATAAAAATTCCGAAAATAATTTCATCGGCCATTTCATTCCGAACAGACGGCGCGACGCGCCGCACGGGGAAAGGGTCGAGCGAGGGAGAGGAACGCGCGCGCCATCCGCTTGCGCAACAGTACCGCCAGCCGCCTTGCAACCAATTCGTGGAATTGCCCTTCCGCGGCGCCTTTGCGCGATGAGCGCTGATCATCACGCACCTTCCCGGTCACGGACCGGATTTCGAGAGAGACAGAGATGACAGTGAGATTTGGTCTTCTGGGCGCCGGACGCATCGGCAAGGTTCACGCAAAGGCCGTCAGCGGCAATCCCGATGCCGTGCTCGTCGCCGTGGCCGATGCCTTCCCGGCGGCTGCCGACGCCATTGCCAAGGCCTATGGCTGCGAAGTCCGCACCATCGAGGCGATCGAAAAGTCGGCCGACATCGACGCCGTCGTCATCTGCACGCCGACCGACACCCATGCCGACCTGATCGAGCGTTTCGCCCGCGCCGGCAAGGCAATCTTCTGCGAAAAGCCCATTGATCTCGACGTCGATCGCGTCCGGGCCTGCATGAAGGTGGTGGCCGAGACCAAGGGCAAGCTGATGGTTGGCTTCAACCGTCGCTTCGACCCGCATTTCATGGCCGTTCGCAAGGCCATCGACGCCGGCAAGATCGGTGACGTCGAAATGGTGACGATCACCTCGCGCGACCCCGGCGCACCGCCGGTCGACTACATCAAGCGCTCGGGCGGCATCTTCCGCGACATGACCATCCATGACTTCGACATGGCGCGCTTCCTGCTGGGTGAAGAGCCGGTATCGGTCACGGCGACCGCAGCCGTGCTCGTCGACAAGGCAATCGGCGAAGCCGGCGACTACGACAGCGTGTCGGTCATCCTGCAGACCGCATCCGGCAAGCAGGCGATCATCTCCAACTCGCGTCGCGCCACCTACGGTTATGACCAGCGTATCGAGGTTCATGGCTCCAAGGGCGTCGTCTCGGCGGAGAACCAGCGCCCGGTTTCGATCGAGATCGCCAATGGCGACGGCTACACCCGCCCGCCGTTGCACGACTTCTTCATGACCCGCTACACCGAAGCCTATGCCAACGAGATCGAGAGCTTCATCTCCGCGATCGAAAAGGGCACCGAAATCACCCCTTCGGGCAAGGATGGCCTCGCGGCGCTTGCACTTGCCGACGCTGCCGTGAAGTCGGTTGTGGAAAAGCGCCAGATCAGCGTCGGTTAAGGCGCAGGCATGCCCCAGAATCGAACGGCCGGGCGCGTTGCGCTCGGCCGTTTGCATTCCGGGCTACCGCTTCAGCCGTCGGCGCGCAGCGCCTCAGTCGCCCACTCGCGCGCCTGTTCCTCCTGCCCGGTGCTGGGCGCAACTCCGGGCCTGCCGGTCAGAAACCCCTGGACCTGCAGGCAGCCTTCTTCGACCAGGATCTGTCTTTGCCGCTCCGTTTCCACGCCCTCGGTCACGACAGGCAGGTTGAGGCTGTTACCAAGCGCGATGATCGCCCTGACGATGGCGTGCGCTGAAGGGTCCTTGTCGATCAGGGCCGTAAAGCTGCAATCGATCTTCAGCTTGTCGAACGGGAAGGTCTGCAGGTTGCTGAGGGAGGAATGCCCGGTTCCGAAGTCGTCCATGACGATGTGAACCCCGTGGATGCGCAGCCGTCCGAGGGTGGCAAGGACGTCTTCGCGATTGTGCAGAAGCGCAGCCTCGGTGATCTCCAGCTCCAGCCTGCGCGGCTCCAACCCCGTGCGCCGCAGGATGCCGAAGATCTGGTCGAACAGATTGGGAAGCAGGAACTGCACCGGCGAGATATTGACCGACACCGGCAAGGGCTCGTTCCATTTCGCCGCCTCCCTGCAGGCCTGCTCCAGCACCCATTCGCCGATCTGGATGATCGAACCGCTTTGCTCGGCAATGGGGATGAAGACATCGGGACTGATCAGGCCACGCTCGGGGTGCATCCAGCGCAACAGCGCTTCATAGCCCAGAACCCGGTCGCCACGCAGATCGACAATGGGTTGATATTCAAGGAAGAGTTGCCGCCGAAGCACGGCGTGACGCAAGTCGTTTTCAATCTGCCGGCGGGTGCGCACGGCTTCGTCCATCTCCGTATCGAAGAAGCAGGCAATCCCCTTGCCGGATTGTTTGGCGCGGTAGAGAGCGGTATCGGCGTTGTTGCGCAGTCGGTCGGCGGTGTCGCCGTCGATCGGGTAGATCGCGGCACCGATGCTGACGCCAACGGCGGTCGGATCGCGGTTCGTATCCATCTCCGCGGCAAAAAACGTCAGGATGCGGTCAGTCAGGTGACGGGCGGCCTCCGGTTGCTCGCCCCCGACCTGAAGGATGGCAAACTCGTCACCGCCCAGCCGGGCGACGGTATCCCCCTCGCCGACCGCCTTGCGCAGGATGTCGGCAACCTTCTTGAGGATGCGATCACCTTCGCCGTGGCCGAAGATGTCGTTGACCGCCTTGAACCGATCGAGGTCGAGGCAGAGGATGGCGAGGTGCTCGTCCTTCGCCGCCGCCGCCGCCATGGCCTGGCCAAGGCGAAGATCGAAGAAACCGCGGTTGGGAAGATCGGTCAGGGCATCGTGGTGCGCCAGATGTTCGATGGTGCGTTCTGCTTCCTTGCGCGCGCTCAGATCGCGCACGAAGATCACCTCGCATTCGCGCCCGCGATATTCGATCGTCCGGCAGGTGAACTCGACAGGAACGGACTGCCCGGCCACATCGACCAGGTCGATCTCCCCCGGGCCGTCGCCGCGATGATGGCCCTCCAGCCCTTCCTTGCCGAAGGCGAAAATGTCTGCGGGATCTCTGGCGACAAGCTCGGGAACCTTGCAGCCCGCCAAGCGTGCGAAGCGTTCATTCGCGTCAATGATGCGGCCTTCATGCACGATGGCCATGCCTTCCAGCGATGCATTGGAAAGACCGCGCAGGTCGGTCAGATGGCGGTCGACGAACACCGCGCCGAAAGCCAGGATGATCAGCATGGTCGAGGCAGCGATGACCCCACCGGCAAGCCAGGCGGGATGGATGACATCGGTTGCCGGAATATCCGGCGCCGGCACCAGCGTCGCGCCGCTCATCGAGGTGAAATGGAGGACGCAGATGGCAACGACGAGCAGCAAGGTCGAAACCACCAACCGGCGGACATTGCGCAACACATGAAAGGCATGAAGCGCTGCAGATGCCAGCAAGGTACCGGCAACCATGGCGAAGGCGGTGAACCTGGTGTCGTAGACGATGTGACCGGGCATCTCGAGCGCCTGCATGCCGGTAAAGTGCATGGCGGCGATGCCGACACCCAGGATGACGCCACTTGACGCAAGCGCGTAATGCGAGCGCGCACCAAGCCCGACGGTGAACGCGACCCAGGCAGCCGCGACGGCAACCGCAACGGAGAGCGCTGTCCCGGAGGCGCCGTAGGAAACCGTCATCCCGCCATCATAGGCAAGCATGGCAATGAAATGGGTGGACCAGACGCCGATGCCGCAGGCAAAACCACTGGCAGCGACCCAGAGATCGCGCTGATTGCCTTCACTTCGCTGGGCACGCAGCAGCAACAGCATGGTAGCCACACAGCCGGCCAGGCAAACCACGGCAGCCACCAGCACCAGACGCCAATCGTGGTCATCGCGTATGCATGCAATCACTGAAAACATGATCGTCTCCCGCGTCAATGCCACATTGACAAGGAGTTGCTAAATAACCGTAAATTGCATTAGCGTGCTTGTTCGCCCTTGATACAACCCCAAGAATGGTTGTCTCATCCCGCGCCTCACGCGCGTGCCAGTCAGGCCGTGGCGATCTCGCTATCGATCACGCCCAAGGCGCGCTCGAGATGTCCATCGAAAACGAGCCGTTGCTCGTCTAGCACAACAGATATTTCAGGCGGGCCCTGAAGCCGGAGCTGGAGTGACTGGGACACACCCTCCATCAACCCACCCTGCAGCAGATCGAAGTAACGCGTCCCGGGGCCGGTGACGTAGATCGGCATGCGCTCGTAAAGACTGAGCATGCGCGATATGCCGTTGCCGAGAGCAAGACCCGCCTGTCGAAAGGCATAGCCCGCCATCCGATGCCCCTGGCGCGCACTCGCCGCGATCTTGTCCATCTCGGCGATCGGCACGAACTTTGCCGGGATCGTGTCGGGCGGCACTTCGAAAGCTGCTCGAAGGATGCCGTAGAACCCGGCGGCCGCTTCAATGCAGCCATAGGCGCCGCACCGGCACAATCCCGCCGATGGCGCATGCAGCATGTGCCCGAAGTTTGGCGCGGTCACGTCGATCTCGCCGAACCTGCCCTTGCGGGCAACTCCGAGGCCGATGCTGTGGCCGAGCGAGATGGCGGCAAGCGATCGGAAACCGGCCTCTGGCGCGCGTTCCGCTTCCGCAGCCAGCGCCTGCGCCACCAGCAAGGTCTCATTGTTGAGCATCACCTTCGCCCGCCATTCCGGGGCAAGCAGTGCGGCAAAGTCGAGTTGTTCGCTGCCGAAGACCGGCGACCAGAGCAGACGCGCCGCGTCGTTGTCGACATCGACCAGTCCCTTGCTGCTGATGGAGACGGCAAGCACACGGTCACGCGTCAGGCGCGAACGCTGCAGCAAGCGCTCCAGCGCATCGACGAAGATCTGCGCGAAGGCGGATGTGCCGCGTTGATCGTGATTGCGGCTCTCCTCGAAACGGTCGAGCAGCGTGCCGCCGTAATCGGTCAGCGAATATTGCACTACATCGGAAGAGATGCGCACGACGATAACATAGCCGCAGTCGCGGCGCGGCGTGAACAACACACGCGGACGCCCTCGCCCGCCCTGCACCTGCTGCTCCGCTTTGACGATGACGCCTGCCCGCTCGAGCTCGGCCGTGATCGCCGAAACGGTCGCAGACGCAAGCCCGGTCGCAGCAGAAATCTCCGTATGGGAAAGATTGCGGGCACGCCTGAGCGCGGCAAGAACCAGGGCGCTGTTTTGCTGACGCACGAGCTCAGTGCTGGACTTGGTCAGCATCATACGTCCTTGCCGGTGGCGGGTCCTTCGAACACATGCCCTCCCAAAGCATCTGCCGTGCGGCGAAGCAAGGCGCTGACGGCCTTGTCGATAGCCTTGCCAATCTCTGCCACTGATTTTCTCGACTGTCGAGAAATAATCCACAGGCCATTTCGCGAGCCAGGCAATCGCAATCGCGCCGTTCGGCGTCGACAGGAGAGGTCTTGCCGCAAGTTGCATTGCACGGTCGCCGGGCAAAATCCACCGAGCCAACGGACAAGCCACCTGGAACCTTCCCGGAGATCGCTCCGGGCGTTGGTTGAAATGAAACGACAATCCTTTTCCGACTGGCCGCGGGATCACGCATTCCCTTGTGACGCTGCGGTTGTGCGCGCTGCGCGTCGGTGCATCCAGGTGTCGAATGCAACCGGGTCGCCCGTGTTGACAGGTCCGGGATTCTCTGACATTCATTTTCTCGACTGTCGAGAAAATAAAGCCGAACGATGTTACGGTGGCGTTTCGACAGCGTTGCAAGGCTGGTCGAGGATGGTGCGGGAGGTTCGCACGCTCAGCCGGCCGCCACTCGGGAGGATGAAATGAAAACCGTTTTGAAGCTGATGGCAGGGGCTGCCATCATCGCGTCGATGCATTCCGCCGCGATCGCCAAGGACCTGGTGGTCGGCGTTTCCTGGTCCAACTTCCAGGAAGAGCGTTGGAAAACCGACGAAGCCGCCATCAAGGCAGCGCTTGAGGCATCCGGCGACAAGTACATTTCCGCCGACGCACAGTCTTCCGCTGCCAAGCAGCTGACCGACGTCGAGTCGCTGATCGCCCAGGGCGCCAACGCTCTGATCGTGCTGGCGCAGGACAGCGACGCCATCGGCCCGGCCATCGAAAAGGCTGCCGCCGAAGGCATCCCGGTCGTCGGCTACGACCGCCTGATCGAAAACCCGGCCGCCTTCTATATCACCTTCGACAACAAGGAAGTGGGCCGCATGCAGGCTCGCGAAGTGTTCAAGGTCAAGCCGGAAGGCAACTATGTCTTCATCAAGGGCTCGTCTGCCGACCCGAACGCCGACTTCCTGTTCTCCGGACAGATGGAAGTGCTGAAGGAAGCCGTCGACGCCGGCAAGATCAAGAATGTCGGTGAAGCCTATACCGACGGCTGGAAGCCGGAAAATGCCCAGAAGAACATGGAGCAGTTCCTGACCGCCAACGACAACAAGGTCGATGCGGTCGTCGCTTCCAACGACGGCACCGCCGGCGGCGCGATCGCAGCCCTCGACGCACAGGGCCTCGCCGGTTCCGTTCCTGTCTCCGGCCAGGACGCCGACAAGGCAGCTCTCAACCGCGTAGCCCTCGGCACCCAGACCGTGTCGGTCTGGAAGGACAGCCGAGAACTCGGCAAGCGTGCAGCTGAGATCGCCGCGGAACTGGCAAGCGGCAAGAAGATGGAAGAAATCGCCGGCGTGACCGCCTTCAACGGCGGCCCGAAGGGCGTCGCCATGCAGTCGGTCTTCCTCGCACCGCTGCCGATCACCAAGGAGAACCTCAACGTCGTCATCGACGCCGGCTGGATCTCCAAGGACGAAGCCTGCCAGGGCGTCAAGGGCGACGTGGCTGCGTGCAAGTAAGCCACCCGGACAGGGTTGAGCTCTGACCTCAAGACAAGCGCCGCAACGCACCCCGTTGCGGCGCTTGCGCAAGGTGCGGCCGGGGCGGACAATGCGGCAAGACCTTCGGGCGCGCATTGACGAACGAGAGAAGCGCTCGACAGCTGTCTTCATCATCAGACTTGTCGCGTCCCACCCGGCCGTTTCGTGCCGGCAGACGCGATGACATCAACGAAAGAGTGGGGGGAAGGCACGTCCATGGCCGACATCACACAGGGCAACCAGACACAAAGAACCCAGGCCAACCGGGCCCGCAATGCGGACGAAAACCCGGTGAAGCGCTTTTTCCGCGCCACCGAGATCGACACCCGCCTGCTCGGCATGGTCGGCGCGCTGGCCATCATCTGGCTCGGCTTCGAGATCATGACCGGCGGGCTATTTCTGACGCCGCGAAACCTTTGGAACCTGACGGTTCAGACCTCGTCCGTCGCCGTGATGGCGACCGGCATGGTGCTGATCATCGTCACCCGCAACATCGATCTGTCGGTCGGCTCCGTGCTCGGCTTCTGCGGCATGATCATGGCGGTGATGCAGGTGAAAGTCCTGCCGCAATATCTCGGGCTCGAGCATCCTGCCATCTGGATCATCACGCTTGCCTGCGGCATTGCCGTCGGTGCTGCGATCGGCGCGCTCCAGGGTTCGATCATCGCCTTCCTCAACGTGCCGGCCTTCATCGTCACGCTCGGCGGCCTTCTCGTCTGGCGCGGCGCCACATGGTTCGTCACCAGCGGCCAGACGGTCGCGCCGATGAACTCCACCTTCCGCCTGATGGGCGGCGGCACCGAGGGATCGATCGGCGCGACAGCCAGCTGGATCGTCGGCATCATCGCCTGTATCGCCATCGTCGGGGCCATCCTTAACTCACGCAAACAACGCAAGCGCTTCGGCTTTCCGCTGCGCCCGGTCTGGGCTGAATACTTCCTCGGCATCCTCGGCTGCATCCTGGTGATGGGTGCCGTGGCGATCGCCAACAACTATTACTGGCCGGTCAACATCGCCCGCAAATATGCCGACGCCAACGGCATCGCCTGGCCGGATGGCGGCCTCCTGATCTCGCATGGCATCGCCATCCCCGTGCTGGTCGCCATCGCGGTCGGCATCGTCATGACCTTCATCGCCACCCGCCTGCGCTTCGGCCGTTACGTCTTTGCACTCGGCGGAAACCCTGAGGCAGCCGAACTTGCCGGCATCAAGACCCGCTGGGTCACCGTCAAGATCTTCATGCTGATGGGCGTGCTTTGCGCCATCGCCGCCGCGATCTCGACCGCCCGCCTCAACGCCGCGACCAATGCGCAAGGCGAACTCGACGAGCTCTACACGATCGCAGCCGCTGTTATCGGCGGCACGTCGCTTGCCGGCGGTGTCGGCACGATCGCCGGCGCGATGATCGGCGCCCTCGTCATGCAATCGCTGCAGTCGGGCATGGTGCTGCTCGGGATCGACAGTCCGTTCCAGCGCATCGTCGTCGGCGTGGTTCTTGTCGTCGCCGTCTGGCTCGACACCATCTACCGCGCCCGTGCCAAGTAAGAAGGGGTCCGACCAATGAAAGACCAACGCACTCCGCTCGTGGAAATGAAGAACATTTCCATCTCCTTCGGCGGCATCCATGCGGTCGACAACGCCTCCGTCGACCTCTATCCCGGCGAGGTGGTGGCACTTCTCGGCCACAACGGCGCCGGCAAGTCGACGCTGATCAAGATCCTGTCAGGCGCCTACAAGCGCGATGGCGGCGAGATCCTGATCAATGGCGAAGCCGCCGACATCAGCAATCCGCGCGACGCCAAGAAATATGGCATCGAGACGATCTACCAGACGCTTGCCGTCGCCGACAACGTCGACGCGGCCGCCAACCTCTATCTCGGCCGCGAGCTCAGAACGCCCTGGGGCACGCTCGACGACGTTGCGATGGAGGCCAAGGCCCGCGAAGTCATGGGGCGCCTCAACCCCAACTTCCAGCGCTTCAAGGAGCCGGTGAAGGCGCTCTCGGGCGGCCAGCGGCAATCGGTGGCGATCGCCCGCGCCATCCTGTTCGACGCCCGCATCCTGATCATGGACGAGCCGACGGCAGCCCTCGGGCCCCAGGAAACCGCCCAGGTCGGCGAACTGATCAAGCAGCTGAAGCGCGAAGGCATCGGCATCTTCCTGATCAGCCACGACATCCACGACGTCTTCGACCTTGCCGACCGCGTGTCAGTGATGAAGAACGGCCAGGTCGTCGGCCAGGCCCGCACCGAGGATGTGACCAAGGACGAGGTGCTCGGCATGATCATCATGGGCAAGGTCCCGCCCAAGGCGATCCCCGGCCCCGGCGCCATGCAGACCGCCTGACAGAAGATACCGAATGGCCCGGCAATTGCCGGGCCATTCATTTTGAAGCCGAAGTGCTCCGCCTCGGAGTAGGGAAGTGCCGCGTGAGGACGCGAAGGCAAGCCGCGGCAAGGCCCTGCCTGCCTTCCGGGCTAGCGGCACGCCCCTCGCCCGCGCAGCACGTCGATACATGTCGCAAGGCGACGCTCGCCCCTCCTCTCACCACCTGTCGAGACGTGTTCAACGGCCCGTTCGACCCGTTGCCCCGGCAGCAATTTGCAGTCCTTCGCAAATTCCCCTGCGAACTCCGTCATTTCACCATTGAAGCGGCGCGCAAGCTAAGCTATGAACCGCTCACAGCCCGCTTCGGCGGCCTCGCTGCAAACGGATGCACCCGTAGCTCAGCTGGATAGAGTGTTGGATTCCGATTCCAAAGGTCACAGGTTCGAATCCTGTCGGGTGCGCCATTTTACTCAAAAAAATCAATACCTTAGGCCAAGGGCACGGCTTCTCTTCGCTTATTGCTACGTTTTCGCCTCGTTTCACCAGGCGGAAACAGCCTCTCTCCGGCTCCGCTTGGAAAATTAAGCCCGCCTTGCCGCAAAGCAAGCATAGCGAAGTTTATACCAGCGAGCACTGATCGCGACTTGTTATGGGATTCCCTAATAGGCTGATTTCTGACGCATTGTGCCAAACGGAAGTTTGGCATGACAAGTGCGGTATCGTTACGTGGAGATTTTGACGCGCCTGCGCTCCGGCGGCTGGCGAAGAAGGCAAAGGATGCCGCCCAGGCTCGGCGGCTGTTGGCGGTGGCCTCGGTTTATGATGGCGGCTCCCGGCAGTATGCATCCGAGGTCGGC
This sequence comes from Ensifer sp. GW823-FHT05D09, assembly GCF_058795755.1. Lineage (NCBI taxonomy): Bacteria > Pseudomonadati > Pseudomonadota > Alphaproteobacteria > Hyphomicrobiales > Rhizobiaceae > Ensifer > Ensifer sp. GW823-FHT05D09. Next base: position 634,244 of record NZ_JBXAIA010000003.1, read on the forward strand.
GCAGTGACGGTTCAGACCGCCCGTGATTGGGTCATTCGCTTCAACGAACGCGGCCCTATCCCTGCCGTGCGGCGTCGTGCGCTGGTGCAGAAATGATCTGGTGCAGTGGCTCGTCCAGGAGTTCAGGCTATCCCTCGACGAGACAACGACCGGCAGGAGTTGAGGGCGTTGGACTTTGCCAAGCTTCCCGCCCGTCCACCTGCCCTGCACGACCGGCGAACCATGCGGGTTATCTTCGGCGCGATCTGCCCGAAAAAGAGCAATGGTTATGGCAGCGCCGTGCAGGAAATTGCCGTTCACGTCGATAGAGAGCGCGCAGCAGAGGTGGGGCCCTCCGCGGCACCCCTCCTACAAAGAGGATGGAAATCCGCCCCGCACGTAATTCTTATTTGATCGCAACACTGTTCGACCCGGCAACGACGAGGATACAGCCTTCGACTTGTGGAAAGACTTGGGCGGCCACCGTGAAAAGTTCGGGTGGGAAATAGACTGGCAATCCTCACAATACCGATAATCGTGATTGCCGGATCGCCTTGCTTTTGTTCACGCAATGTTTGAAATATGCCGTATACAACCGTAGCAGAGCACAGTGGCGCGCGTTTCGCGTTGCCACCGTGATGAAGAAGCAAGACAAGGTCCAATCATTTTACCGGGGGAATATCGTGGGCGGCTTTTCGATATGGCATTGGCTGATCGTCTTGATCGTTTTTGTTGTGGCAATCTTCTTAATCGTCAAGTCGCGTCCGCCCGGTCCTAATCGGTTCGGTGAGATGCCCTCGTCAATGAGCTTCGGCGAGGCTATTTGGAGCTTCTTCAAGAACTACGCAAGGTTTTCAGGAAGAGCGAGCCGTTCCGAATTCTGGTATTCAATGCTCTTCGTAGTCGCCGTACTGGTGACATTGAACATCGGAGACCCAAGCGAACTTTTGGGCGCTTTGTTCTTTTGTGCGGTTTTCCTTCCCACCATCGCAGTGAGCGCACGCCGCCTCCATGACACTAACCGAAGCGGGAGACTTCAGATTCTTTCGTTGCTCGGCCCAATCGGAACTATCGCGGTTATTGTCTGGTACTGCACGAAGGCAAGCGACCAGAGCCCCGTCTTTACTCATGCCGCGTCCACGCATCCGCCATCGTCGCAGTCAGTCTAAGTGTTGGAAAGGCTTGCAAAGCTAAGCGATAGCGGCGCGATTGTTGGCGAGGAATACGACGCGGAGAAACGCAAACTTCTGCGGACGTAAGTGGACCTTCAGCGCACGCAGCCTCCTTCTCCTACTCGAAGTCGCGGAGGAATTTGGTTTGCTGACCGTCGAGATTGGAAGGTATGAGCATTATCCGGGACGCAAATTGAGCGATCAGGTGCCGCCTACGGTCGATCTTGTGCTTCCTTAAAAAGAGCTGGACCGCGCGCAAATTTGCTATGCCGATTATCAGATTTTGCGTTGGCGACCGCCGTGAATTATGAACAAATTCAATGGTGACAAGGACTTATCGAAGTACTGTCGGGTGCGCCATCTTTCACAAGTCCTTATTGGACATTGGCTTGCAGTTTGTTTTCGAGACATAGGCAGCTTTTGGCCCGAACGGGTTTTCGAGCGGTTCTGGCATGCACGTCTCGTCATTCGAATATCCCAGATCATAGTGCATGAAGGTCACGAGCCAGATGCGCTCGTCTGCTTGTTTACTTCCGACGACCTGTCCCGCAAAGCCCTTGGCCGAGCTTCACCTTCTGGCGCTTAAAGCACATGCGGCCGCACGTGATGACGGTGCCGTCGTTGTCGTGAAACGGGTCGTCGAAGCCGGGTAAACCTCAGCGGTTACCGTGCTTTGACCTGTCCTTGCCGACTGATAATGTGGCGTCAGGCAACCCAAACGTTCGAGCGGACAATTGCACTCGCGACCGTATTTCGCCGCAGCACATTGGAAATGACGCCCGCCTGGGAAATGGAGCTCCACCCTCCTCGAGTTACACACAGCTCGGCATTGCAAGGAGACACCATGAGAAACCTCGTAGCTGCGGCGGCCGCAACGTCCGCGCTCCTGATCACCAGCCCGACATTTGCCGCCGACACGGTTCCCGTCCCCACGCTCGCCTGGAACGCGTGCCCGGCAGCCAAGCAAGGTGCCGTGAGCACCGACAGCTTCCAGTGCGCCACGGCCGAAGTGCCGATGGACTACGCGGATCCGTCTTTGGGCCGCTTCAACCTAGCGCTGATCAAGGCTCCGGCGCGCGATGCGGGACAGCGGCTCGGCACGCTGTTCTGGAATCCTGGCGGCCCCAGCGACGCGGGAACAGAGTACCTCCCGGCAGCAATCCGTGGCTTTCCTGAGAAGGTGCGTGACCGCTTCGATATCATCAGCTGGGACCCGCGCGGCATGGGCGGACGCACGACACCGGTTGTCCAATGCTTTGACAGTGCCGATGACGAAGCGGCATTCTTCGCCCGGGCCACGCAAGACGGTTTCCCGGTGACGGCGAAGCAACTCGCCAAAGACGCCGCCGGGCGCACCGCGTTCAACGAGGCTTGCGTCAAACGCAACGGCGAACTCCTCACCCACGTTTCCACGGCGGACAATGCCCGCGACCTCGATCTCTTGCGCCAAGCCGTCGGCGAGGAGACGATGAACTATTACGGCACGTCCTATGGCACCTTCCTCGGCGCAACGTACATTAACATGTACCCCGACCGGGTGCGCGCTGCCGTCCTTGACGGCGCTGTGGCAGTGCCGGCATGGGCCGGCAACGCCGGCGAAAACCTTGCGCTCAGCACCTTCATCCGGCTCGGCTCCGACTTCGGTGCAGCCTCAACCATCCAGGCATTCATGAGCCAGTGCGGGGCGGTCGATGCTTCGGGCTGCGCCTTCTCGGCCGGATCTCCCGAGGCGACAAGGAAGAAATGGTCGGATCTGCTCCAGCGCGCGCAGAAGGGCTTCGCACTCGAAGGCGACACGATCGACGCCCCAAGCATCCTCGCCTACGTCGGCAGCTCGATATACGTCGTCGAACCGCTACCGGGCTTTGGCCGCTTTCCCGGTTGGGCGGCGGTGGCAGAGTTCCTGCAGCAGGCGTGGGTGGCGAGCGAAGGCAGCGGGCGACAGGTCGCCGATGGCGGTTCGGGCGATGCCGGTTCGCCGGCTGCCGCTGCCACACCGGCGAAGCCGGCAGCAGCCACGTATGTCACCAGCGCCGGACGCCAGCTTTCAGTGATCTGCGGCGAAAGCCCCAACCCCACGACCGAAGACGCCGCCGTTCAACAGGCACTGGCGAGTTATCAGCGTGCTGGCATCTCCGCATGGCCGTTTGTGGCGTACTGCGTCGGCTGGGCTGCCAAAGCGAAGGCGACCTATCTCGGCCCATGGAACAAGGCGACCGCGCCGGTGCTCGTTATCGGCAACACCAGCGACCCCGCGACCGCCTTACCCAGTTCGGTTCGCATGGCACAGGCTCTCGGGAACGCGCGACTGCTGATCGTGAACGGTTTCGGGCACACCGTGCTCATCAATCCAAGCACCTGTGCGCAGGACCACATCGCGGCCTATTTTATCGACGGCGAGATGCCGCCGACGGGCGCAACATGCACCCAGGACAAGCCCCCGTTTCCTGGCGATTAAGCAGCACCAAAAACACGACGCGCAAAAGTGTGCCGCGATGTTTCGACGACGACATGCGCAAAAACAAAAACTTAAAGCGCGCAAGCGAATCTGAAAGATCGCGACGCGCTTTCGTCCTGCACCGCATGACGCCCGACTACCCCTGTGCAGCCATACGCGCATACCGCCCCGGCGCCTCCCCCACATGGCGGCTGAAGGCCGTGCTGAACGCGCTCGCCGAGGCGTAACCAACCCGCTCGGCGACATCGGAGATTTCGGCGTTGTGGTTGCACAGCAGATCCTTGGCCATCGCCATGCGCCAGCCGAGCAGATATTCCATCGGCGCGACGCCGACATTGCGGGTGAAGCGCTCGAAGAACGCCGAGCGGGAGAGACTGGCCAGCTTCGCCAGCTCGGCCACCGTCCATGATCGCGCCGGAGTGCCGTGCATCGCCCTTATCGCTTCCGCGAGCCGTTGATCGGCAAGCCCGCGCAGCAATCCCGGCGAGGCGTCCGGCCGCTGGGTCAGGCGCAACGCCTCGACGAGCAGCACTTCGACAAGGCGGGCAAGCACCAGATCGCGCCCGGCGCGCTGCTCGCCCGCCTCCTCCGTCAACAGCCGGACCAGGAGCGAAAGCCGTTCGGCGCCGCGCACGTGCACCTGTACCGGCAGCAGCGACACCAGCAGCCCGGCATCCTCAGTTGCAAAGACAAAGTAGCCGCCGAGCAGCCGCACGCTTGGCGGAGCGTCGGGATCGCCGTGGCGAACTTCGTCGCCCTGGTCCGGCGCTGCCTTCGGATCGATGTATGTCGGCGTCACGGGCTCGAAGCCCGACAGGGTGAAGCCGGGTGTCGTCGGCAAGAGGACGAAATCACCGGCCTCAAGCACCAGCGGGTCCTGGCCGTCGACGGCAAGACGGCAACCACCTTCGAGAACGGTACAGAAGCCGGGATGGCCGAAGTCGGAATAGCGCACACCCCAGCGGCCGGCACCGCTGATGCCTTTCGTAAACACCGCGCGTGGCCTGAGCAGTGTGATGATTTCAGAAAGCGGGTCGATCATTTCAGGACTATGGCAAATAAGATACGGATTTTCAATTATATATCGTCCGATCAACGTTGGGTATCATGACATCATCAGAACCAACCAAGGACATGTCATGAAAACCGTATTGATCACCGGCTGCTCGTCCGGCTATGGCCTCGAAACCGCACGCCTCTTCCACGCCAAGGGCTGGACCGTGATTGCCACCATGCGCTCGCCGCGCGAGGATATTCTGCCGTGCTCGGAGCGTTTGCGTGTCGTGCAACTGGACGTGACCGATCCCGACAGTATTGCGGCGGCACTCGAGGCGAGCGGCCCGATCGATGCGCTGGTCAACAATGCCGGCATCGGCGTGGTCGGCGCCTTCGAGGCGACGCCGATGGCGCATATACGCAAAATCTTCGAGACCAACACGTTTGGCGTCATGGCTATGACGCAGGCGGTGATCCCGCAGTTTCGCGCCAGGAAATCCGGCGTCGTGGTCAACGTCACGTCCAGCGTGACGCTTGCCGCCATGCCGCTGGCCGCTGCCTATACCGCCAGCAAGACGGCGATCGAGGGGTTTACCGGATCGCTCGCCCACGAGCTTGCCGCCTTCGGCGTGCGCGCCAAGCTGGTCGAGCCCGGCTACGCGCCGAGCACGCAGTTTTCGCACAATACCGGCGTCAACATCGCGGACCTGATCCCGGAGACCTATGCGGCCTTCGCGCAGCCGATCTTCGCCGCCTTTGCAAACCCGGCCCTTATTACCAAGGAAAGCGATGTGGCGGACGCGGTCTGGCGCGCGGCCAATGACGCGTCGCAACAGCTGCATTTCCCGGCAGGGGCCGACGCCGTGGCGTTGGCACGTGCAAGCTGACAATCCCTGTCGGCCCCGCGTCGCCCGCAAGCAACCGTCAGCCGAGCGGCAGGCCCGCAGCGTGCACCCTGTCGATCAGCGCTTCCGTGATCGTCCGGTCGCGGAAGAACTCCTGGGTGCGGATGTAAGCGGCCGAAAGCTTCGGATCGAGCGCCTGGATCTGCGCCACCAGCTGACGTGCCCGGTCGGTATCGCCGCGCGCCATCCGCGCGGCGATACGGTAGATCAGCGTGCGCCGGGTCTGGTAGGGCAGCGCCCGCGCCACGGCAAAGAGCTCGTCGTGGCGGCCGAGCATATAGAGCGAGGCGACCCGCTCCTCGACGATCCAGACCGGCAGGAACGGATCCAGCGCCTCGGCCCGGTCGAGCAGTTCCAGTGCTCGCTCGGCTTCGTTGGCGTAGGTGTAGAAAGCTGCGCATCGTCCTGCGATATAGGCATCGTTGGGCGCAAGCTCGATCGCCCGCTCGTGATGGTGCCGCGAGGCGACAAAGTCGCCCTCCATGCATTTGATCGCGCCCATGATGCGGTGGGAGTCCGGGTCGGTGGGGTCGAGATCGAGCGCGTGGGCAACCTGCCTTTCGCCAGCCAAAAGGTCGAAATCCGGCAGGTTGCTCCAGGCGCAGACATGCATGGCGACGGGCCGGCCGAAGGACGGATCCGCATCCATCGACCGTTCGAACCAGTGCATGGCTTCGCCGATGTGGCTGTCGGCGACGCCGATCAGGCGGTGGTGGTCGAGCCCAAGCAGATAGTATTCGTAGGCCGACATGTTTTCCGGCCGCTTCAGCCGCGCGGCGACCAGTTCCGTCTGCTCTATCCGTCCGGCCACCGTCGCGGCAATCCGCGCCGTCACCTCGTCGATCACGGCAAGCAGCTCCTCGAACGGCCGCTCGATCCGGTCCGACCAGACGAGATGCCCGTTCGCCGTTTCCGACAACGAGACATTGAGGCGTACGAGGCCACCGAGCTTGCGCACCGAGCCCGAGACGACATAGCGCACCCCGAGCGCCCTGCCGACTTCGACGGGATCGCGGGTGGACAGTGCCACCGAGGCCGACCGCGAGCTGACGAAAAGGCTCTTCAGCCGGCCGAGTTCCAGGGTGAGGTCGTCGGTCAGACCTTCCGTGAGGAAAGACTGATCGTCCTGGTTGGCCGCGAAGGCGACGAAGGGCGTAACGATGACCGAATTCGGCCGCATCGACGCAGGCGGTGCCTCGCGCGTCGGCGCCGAGAGAAACCGGTGCCGGTCGATGTTCGTGCCCACCCGGTAGACGCGGATAGGATCGGCGACACCCTTGAAGCGCCGCTCGCCGACCTCCTCGAAGCCGCAGGGCGATGCCCGGCGCACCTGCTGGTACAGCGCTTCGGACACCTCGATCTCGCCGGCGCCCGCACTCGATTGCAGCCGTGCGGCAAGATTGACGCCATTGCCCCTCAGATCATCGCCGACTGCGAAAACGTCGGCCAGATGCAAGCCGAAGCGCATGTGGTTGGGCGTGGCATCCGGGATTGCCGCAAGCGAGCTGCGCGCCTCCATGGCCGCGCGAAGAGCATTGACCGGGCTACCGAACTCGGCAAGCACGGCATCGCCGGCCGTGTTGAAAACCCGGCCATCGTGCCGCACGACCGTGTCGCCCACCACCCGCAGGCACGCCGAGACGCACTCGACAGCCTCTTCCTCACGCGTTTCCATCGCCGCCGTCGACCCGACGAAATCCGCCACCATGATCGCAACCAGCTTGCGCTGCATTTCCGTCGCCTCGCCGACACACGGGTCGTGAGCGCGCAACAATAGCACAACGCAACGGGTCAAGCAGCAATAGCTACTTTAGTAAAGATTTCACAAAAACGGGAGCGCCTGGTCGCGCGCCGACATCTGGGCGACAGGCAAGGGCCATGCGATCGCAAGTTTCGGATCAAGGGCATTCAGCCCGCCCTCCGCCTCGGGCACATAGGGCTTGTCGTGCAGGTAGATCAGCTCGCAGCCCTCAGCCAGGGTCTGAAACCCATGCGCAAAGCCACCAGGGATCAGCATCGATCGCCCGTTTTCCGCGCTCAGCACCTCTCCGTGCCATTGGAGATAGGTAGGCGACCCCGGTCGCAGATCGACGGCCACATCAAATACGGCGCCGACAAGACAGGACACGAACTTCGTCTCGTCATGCGGCGGGCGCTGGAAATGCATGCCGCGGATCGTTCCCTTCAGCTCGGTCATCGTGTGGTTGATCTGGGCAATCGCACCATTGGCGCCGAAATCAGCAAGCTCCTCGCGGCAGAAGAAGCGCGAGAAAAAGCCGCGCTCGTCGCCGAAACGCTGACGCTCGATGACCACGAGATCGGGGATCGGGGTGGCGATACGATGGAAACGCGACATCGGTCTTCCCTTCGGGCGTTATGCTTTGGTCACGACCCTAACAAACCGGCCTTGGTGACATTTGCAATCGGTGGCGGGAAAGCGTTCACAGGAAACGCGCCAAGAGGCTTGGCGATAATGGCACCACGAGACGACCGCGAAGTGTTTGAGGCACACAAGAACGCGCTGACGTCCGCTCCGAACGCCGATTGCGTGTCGGTCAAGGAATAGCTCGACACGCTGGTTGCACGCAGCACCTGCGATTGTTAGAAGCTCCCCACCAGACGGACACGTTTTCGACAAATCCGTGGTGTTCTCCCGGGAGCGCTATCCGCGCAGCACGGTAAAGTGAGCGTTCGCGCACGTTACCCGCACCGAAACTGTCGAAGCGATACCGCTATAAACACTGATCTCGAGCGAGTACCTGTTGGCCAGAAATATTGTCATCTCGCAATCCATGTACTTTCCCTGGGTGGGAATGCTTGAGCAAATTCGGTTGGCGGACATATTCGTACACTACGACGATGTGCAGTTCTCGCGCGGCAGTTTCACCAACCGTGTGCAAATCAAGACCCAGAACGGCATACGGTGGCTGACCTTGCCACTCCGGGATTATCATCTGGGACAAAAGATCGACGAGGTCCAGCTCGATGATCGGACGGACTGGCGAAGCCGCCATCGCGACATTCTGCGCCAGGCCTATATGAAGGCGCCGTTCGTCAATGAGATGCTGCAGCTCGTTGACAGCGTGTTCGAGAAAGACGCATCGACGGTTGCGGATGTGGCCCGCAATTCGATGCTGGCGCTCGCGTCCCACTTCAATCTCGACAGGCCGAAATATGTCTCGTCGGATGCGCTGACAATCGGCGGAGCGAGCAGCGAGCGGGTGTACGACATTACCACGCATCTCGAGGGGTCCGCCTACATCACCGGCCATGGAGCGCGGAACTACCTGGATCACGAGCTCTTCGAGAAATCCGGCATATCGGTTCTGTACATGGCCTACGAGCGCGCACCTTATCCCCAGTTGCACGGAGAATTTACGCCGTATGTCACGGCGTTGGACCTCGTTGCTAATTGCGGTGTCGACGGTGCGAAAGTAATACACTCAGGAACCGTCGATTGGAGGGAGTTTACCCGGTGACATCCGAAAACCTGGACAAAGTCGCGTCGGAGTATCTTCCCAACGCAACAACATCGATTGAGAACAACCTCATTCTCAACTGGTATCCGCAGCGTGTCGTTTCCCGCTTTGGAAAATGCACCTCATTGCTCGATCTCGGGATCGGCCACGGCTACACGCCGCACCTGTTCAACGCGGTTTGCGACAGGCACGTGATCGTCGAGGGCTCGCAGTTCGTTATCGACCTCTTCAAGCAGAACAGCCCGGACTTTTCCGGAGAGATCGTCTTTTCCTATTTCGAGGACTTCGATACGGAAGAGCGCTTTGACGTGATTGTCATGGGTTTTGTTCTTGAACACGTTGACGACCCCGGCCTGGTTCTCGACAGGTTCAGGCGCTTCCTGAAGCCAAATGGCCGTCTTTTCGCTGCCGTACCCAACGCCAAGTCGCTGAACAGAAGGCTCGGGGTAGAACTTGGCAAGATCGACGACATTTACAGCCTCAACGCCAACGATCTCGCCCTTGGCCACAAGCGCCAATTTTGCCGGGACACGTTCCGTGCCGAACTGCAGGCGCATGGCTTCCGGGTGGTGCACGAAGAAGGGATTTACTTGAAGCCTCTGCCGTTGCCTGTTCTGCAGACCCTTCCCGATTTTGAAGCCAATCTGCACGCGATGCTGCAAGTCGGCATTGAGTTTCCAGACCTCTGCGTCGGTCTGTTGATGGAAGCTGAGCCGACATGAAGACGGCGGCCGTCATCGGCGCACGGTCGATGCTGGGTCGCCAGCTCATTGCTCGCCTGCATCTCATGGGAGTGGAGACGATCAGTGTCGGCCGATCGGACACCGACGAGGTCTTTTTCGATCTTGAGGACGGCCTGCGCGACGTGCCCGGTGGCATGTCGGCCGACGTTCTGTTCCATTGCGCGGCAAGCTTCGCCGACGACAGCCCGACAGGCGTGCGGCTGAATTATGCGGCAAATGCCGCGAGTGCTCTCGCCGTCGCCCAACTTGCACAGCAACTGCAAACCGGAGCGATTGTCTACGCTGGCTCTGTTTCATCCGACGAGACTTTGGATGGTGCAGCGATGACATCCTACGGGTTTACCAAGGGCCTGGCCGAGCAGATATTGCGCTGGCATTCGCAACGGCACGGCTTCCGGTTCTTGAGCCTGCGGTTTTCGCAGTTGTACGATATCGATGGCCAATGCTGCTCCCACCAACCCTGGTTCGGGCGCATCATTGCCTACACATCCCGAGGACTCGACATCCGAATGCCAGCCTCCCTCGGCGCGCGTAATTTCCTCCATGTCCAGGACGCAGCGGACATGATGATCCAAGCTGCCAGCTCCGATGTTTCGGGTATCCTGAATGCCGTCCACACGGAGGCGATGACCAGCGACGAGATCGCAGAGGTCGCCTATGGCGTGTTCGGGCTCGGCGGCGCCGTCGCCATCGCAGCGGAGAAGGCGCCCTTTCGCAAAGTGAATTTTCCCGATGGCGCGCCAGCGATGTCGCTGCTCGGCATGAGGTCGCTTATTGCCATGCAGGACGGCATAAAGATGATCAGGGATGCCGGCAGCGCGCCCGCATTCGGACCAATGGACGTGAACTGATGGGCGCCGGGGAAACACAATCGAAGCAAGCGATCACGGTGGTCGTGACTGCCGTCGGGGCCATCATCGGCCAGGGGATCGTGGCGTCTCTGCGAAGACTGGATGCGCCGATCCGGATCATTGGCGTCGATCGCGATGCGAACGGCATCGGCCGGCACTGGTGCGACGAATTCATAGCCAAGCCGTCATGTGACGAAGCAACGCCAGACTATCTTGAGTTCTGGCTGGAATTGCTTCAGCGCGAGGCTGTCAGCCTGGTGTTGCCTGGCCTTGAGCTCGACGTCCGCTTCTTCAACGAGCATCGCGCGTCGTTTGAGGCGACGTCCACCCGGGTTGCCCTGAACACATCGTCCTTGATCACGCTTGCCGAAGACAAATGGGACATGAACGCCGCCTTGCTTGAGGCCGGACTGGCGGTAATACCAAGCACGCTCAGCCGTAACCTTGACCAATGCATTAGCGAACTGGGTGCCTTGCCGCTCTTGCTGAAACCCCGTCGTGGCAACGGTTCGCGCGGGATCGCCCTTCTTCGGGATCAAGCCGATTTCGATTACTGGACAAGCAAGAGCCGGGACGACTTCCTCATCCAGAAATTCGTCGGCACGGATGAGCAGGAATACACGGTCGGTGCCTTTGGCCTCGGTGACGGAACGATGCTGCCCCCGATCGTCTTCCGGCGAAAATTGTCGGTCGCCGGCAACACGCAATATGCCGAAGTCATCGATGCACCTGTCGTCGAAGACGCGGTGCGTCAGCTCGCCCGACGCTTCAAGCCGCTCGGCCCCACCAATTATCAGTTTCGCCTGGACGGTACGACGCCCTATCTGCTCGAGATCAATCCGCGCTTCTCCAGCAGCACCTCCTTGCGCGCCGCCTTCGGATACAACGAGGCCGGCATGGCGCTCGATTTTTATCTGTACGGGAGAGAGCCCGCCGCACCGGAGATCAAGCGCGGCCGAGGCTGGCGATACTCCGAAGACCTGGTGGTGCTATGATCGCTGTTATTTCCGATATCCATGGCAATCTTCCCGCCCTGGAGGCCGTGCTTGCCCGCATCGACGAACTGTCTTGCAGCACCATCATTTCGCTCGGTGATGTCGTCGGATATTACGCCCAGCCGGGAGATTGCATCGAGGAGCTGAAAGCACGGGGCATCCCGAACATCATGGGCAATCACGATCATTACATCGTCAGTGGCGAAGGCTGCCCGCGCTCTAGGATGGTGAACGACATCATTGAGTACCAGAGGGGCATCATCTCCCCCGAGCAACGCACCTGGCTCGGTAAGTCGAAATCCCATCTCGTCGACGGCTCGAACTACTTCGTTCACGGAAGCTGGCAGGATCCGATCGACGAATATCTCTACAAGATATCGCCGGCGCACTTCCCGCCGGGAGCCGAACGGCTTTTCGCCGGGCACACCCATGTGCAAGTGCGCCTGGAGATCGGTGACAAGGTGTTTTGCAACCCCGGCTCCGTCGGGCAGCCGCGTGACGGCGACCCGCGCGCCGCCTTTGCGACGCTGTCGGCAAACGGCATCGAACTGCATCGGGTCGAATACGATATCGACCGGACGGCCAACCATATGCAACAGGCCGGATTTCCCTCCCGATTCTCCGAAAACCTCTATATTGGCGCGCAGATCGGCGGACGCATCGACAAGATCGTTGCGGCGGACGCAGCAAGCGACTGATGATCATAGGACAGGCAGCCCAGGCCATGAAATCCCGTATCCTCTACACCAAACCCTCGATCACCGAGCGCGAAGTCGCCTATGCGACCGATGCCGCCGCGAACGGCTGGGGCGACCGCTGCTATGACTACGTCAACCGCTTCGAGGCGGCGTTTGCGAGCCATCTGGATGTCGGCCATGCCATTTCCACGTCGAGCTGCACCGGGGCCCTGCATATGGGCCTGGCCGCACTCGGCGTCGGGCCCGGCGACGAAGTGATCCTGGCCGACACGAACTGGACGGCGTCTGCGGCACCCATCGTCCATCTCGGCGCCAAACCCGTCTTCGTCGACGTGCTCGCCGACAGTTGGTGCATCGACCCCGAAAAGGCGGAGGCTGCGATCACGCCGCGGACCAAGGCGATCATGGCGGTGCATATCTACGGCAACCTCTGCGACATGGACGCGCTGTTGGCCATCGGCGCGCGCCACAACATCCCGATCGTGGAGGATGCTGCCGAAGCCCTCGGGTCCGAATGGAAGGGGCGAAAGGCAGGCTCGCTTGGCGCCTTCGGCGCCTTCTCCTTCCACGGCACCAAGACTGTGACGACCGGCGAAGGCGGCATGTTCGTCACCAGTGACGACAAGCTTTACGAGAGAGTCCTGACGCTTTCCAACCATGGACGCGCGCGCGGCCAGAAGAAGCAGTTCTGGCCGGACGAGATCGGCTTCAAATACAAGATGTCTAACCTGCAGGCGGCAATCGGGCTCGCCCAGATCGAACGTGTGAACGAACTCGTCGATCGCAAGCGGGAGATCTTCTACGCCTACAAGGCGCAGCTTTCGGGGATGAACTCCGTTGCCATGAACCCTGAGCCGGACGGAACGAAGAACGGTTTCTGGATGCCGACGGTCGTCTTTGCCCCGGAAACCGGCGTAACGCGCGAGAAGCTGCAAGGTGCCTTTGCGGCCGAAAACATCGACGCGCGCGTCTTCTTCTGGCCTTTGAGCTCGCTTCCGCCGTTCAAGGACCAACCGGGCAACACGGTGGCCTACGATCTTCCCGGCCGGGCGATGAACCTGCCGAGCTACCACGAAATGACGAATGACGAGATTGACCGCGTCGTACAGGTCCTGCGCGACTGCATGGCGGCCTGAGGAAACGGCTCACCCGAAGGGCAGAGCCGACCGCAGCTTCTGTTTGAACGCTCGCCTGTAGGTCTTGAACAACGGCGCGACCCGGCGATCGAGGTGCAGGTCCAGTGCCCGTTTTACCTTTGCCAACTCGGGCGCAGACCACTCCCGCTCGGCGATGATCTCAAGCGCGGTCTGCTTGTACTGCTTTCGCGCTGCCAGCAATTTGTCCGGCGGCAGATGATAGTTGGCTTGCCGTTTGATGCGCTGGATGAAACGTCCGTCAGGCGACATGACCACCGCGTTGTCGAAGATCGCCGGCAGCATCATCAGATGATCGGCAGCCCACGCGAAGTCGTAATTCGCCAATCGTTTCAGGGCCAGACCGACCGCATCTCTCCTCCACAGGCCATAGACCCAGCTCGGGTGGCATCCAAGAAGAACATCGTGGATACGCTGCGCCCGCTCGTCGGTCGAAAGAGCGGGAAGTTCAAACAGCCGTTCCGTGTTGTCGATGATCCGCAGCACAGGCGCGACCGCCAGCGCCGCATCCGGCGCCTGGTCCAGAGCGCCGACGAGGCCCGCAAGGTGGTTGCGGTCGGCCAGATCGTCGTCTGCCCTCCAGCAAAAATAGGGCGCATCGGTCATGGCCTCCACCCGGAAGAAGTTCTCCATCGCAGAAACCGTGTCGGGGTAGCGCACATGCCGAAACCGTGCGTCGGCCTTGGCGACATCCGCACAGATATCGCTCGTCCCGTCGGTCGATCCATTGTCGGAAATGAGGACTTCGAAGTCCTCGAAGGTCTGGCTGCGCAGGCTATCAAGGCACTCGGCAATGAATTCCACGCCGTTATAGGTTGGCAATCCTATGCTAACTCGAGCCATCTAGCCTCTCCTGGCAATTGCATTGAAGTGCCAATTCGTGCGAAGAACCGGACGCTTCCACGCAGTCCGCCACGCCGACGAACAACGGTGCACCGTTCTAGTTCAGGCGCCTGTGTTGTCAATGTGCTGGAAGCCACCCACGGACACGGTGCCAACGGCATCGGTGCGGAGAAACACCTCGCGTCGAGGCGCGGGCAGTTAGAGGCAGTCGCATGAAAGTCGTCATCCTTGCTGGTGGTTACGGAACCCGCATCTCGGAAGAAAGCCATCTGCGGCCGAAGCCGATGATCGAGATCGGCGGACGGCCGATCCTCTGGCATATCATGAAGATCTACAGCCATTACGGCTTCTCGGACTTCGTCATCTGCCTCGGCTATCGCGGCTACATGATCAAGGAATACTTCTCCAACTATGTCCTGCATTCGTCCGATGTAACCTACGACATGGCCACGGGCGAGACGCTGTTCCATTCGAACAAGGCCGAACCCTGGCGCGTGACGCTCGTCGACACCGGCTCGGAATCGATGACCGGCGGCCGGTTGAAGCGTGTGGCCGATCACCTGGGCGACACGTTCTGCCTGACCTATGGCGACGGCGTCGCCGATGTCGACATCAAGGCCCTGACCGACTTTCACCTTCGTCATGGCAAGGAGGCGACAGTGACCAGTGTCGTGCCGCCCGGGCGCTACGGTGCCCTGGCGACCGAGGGTGGTGAAGTGCGCAGCTTCACGGAGAAGCCGGCCGGCGACAATGGCCGCATCAATGGCGGGTTCTTCGTTCTGAACCGCAGCGTTCTCGACCGCATCGAGGGCGACAGCACGTCGTTCGAGGGCCAGCCGCTGGAAGGGCTTGCACGCGACCGCCAGTTGATGGCCTTCCCCCATGACGGCTTCTGGCGGCCGATGGACACGTTGCGCGACAAGAACCAGCTCGAAGAGCTGTGGGTACGGGGATCGGCGCCTTGGAAAGTCTGGGCATGAGCCGCATTGCAAACCCGGAATTCTGGGCCGGCAAGCGCGTTTTTCTGACCGGGCACACCGGGTTCAAGGGAAGCTGGGCGCAGCTATGGCTGCGGCAGATGGGCGCCGACGTCGCCGGCTATGCATTGCCGCCGCTGGGCGAACCGTCGCTGCACACGCTGCTTGGAACGCCCACGACCGACGGGCATCTCGGCGATATCCGCGATACGGATGCGCTTGCGACCGCCGTTCAGGCGCACGATCCGGAGATCATCCTGCACATGGCGGCGCAGCCGCTGGTGCGCGAAAGCTACAAAACGGCTGCTGAGACATTCGAGGTCAATGTCATGGGTACGGTGCGCCTGCTTGAGGCCGCGCGCCGAGCCCAGGCATTGAAGGCGATCGTCGTGGTGACGACCGACAAGGTCTACCGCAACGACGAAAGCGGCCGGCACTTTCCCGAGGACGCGACGCTGGGCGGCCACGACCCCTATTCCGGTTCCAAGGCGGCTTGCGAACTTGTTGTCTCGACATGGCGCGACGCGTTCCTGCGCGAGCTCGGCATTCGGGTCGCGACCGCGCGTGGCGGCAACGTGCTTGGCGGTGGCGACTTTTCGGCCGACCGGCTGGTTCCCGACATCGTGCGCGCTGCGCTGTCCGACCAGGCGCTCGACATTCGCAGCCCCCTGGCGACGAGGCCCTGGCAGCACGTGCTTGACTGCCTCAACGGCTATTTCGTCTATGCCGAAGCGCTCCATGGCGATGAGACGACCGTCGACGCGCTGAACTTCGGCCCCTCGCCTGCCGAGCGCCAGATCCCGGTGCGCGACGTGGCATCGGCAATCCAGACGGCGATGGGCCTTCCTTTGCAATGGCGCGATACTTCGTCCGTCGACCAGCCGCGGGAAATGCAGACGCTCGGGCTCGATCCGTCCCTCGCGGCAAAAACGCTTGCCTGGAGCTCACGGCTGTCGCAGGACGAAGCGATCGCCTGGACAGCAAACTGGTATGACGGCTGGCGCAAGGGCAGCGATGCCCGCGCTTTGACGCTTGGCCAGATCGACGCATTCATGAAAGGCTGATGACCATATGTCCTACAATTGCCGCTTCTGTTCGACCCCTCTTCAGACCGTCGTTGCCGATCTGGGATCGACGCCCTGGTCCAACTCCTTTCTGGAGCCGACGGAAGAAGCGATCGCGCGTGAACGCGCATTTCCGCTGAAGGCGATGGTCTGCTCCGAGTGCCTGCTCGTCCAGACGACGGAAACCGTGCCGGCCGACGAAATCTTCACCGACGGGTATGCCTATCTCTCCTCCTTTTCCAGCAGCTGGCTCGATCACGCGCGCCGCTATGCCGACGCCATGACCGAACGGTTTAAGCTCGACAGCGCCTCGCAGGTTGTCGAGATCGCGTCCAATGACGGCTACCTGCTGCAGTATTTCGTCGCCAAGAATGTTCCGGTCCTCGGTATCGAGCCCGCAGCCAATGCTGCAAAGATTGCGATGGACCGCGGCGTGCCGAGCGAGGTCGCCTTCTTCGGCCGCAAGACGGCGACGGAGCTGGTCGCCCGCGGCATCCGTGCGGACCTGACGGCTGCCAACAACGTGCTCGCGCATGTGCCCGACATCGCCGATTTCGTCGCCGGATTTGCCATTCTCCTGAAGCCCGAAGGCGTCGCGACGTTCGAATTCCCCCACCTGCTGCGGATGATGGCAGGCCTGCAGTTCGATACGATCTACCACGAGCACTACTCCTATCTCTCGCTGGCCGCCGTCGAGCGTATCTTCAAGGCGTCGGGTCTGAAGGTCTTCGACGTCGAGGAACTGCCGACCCATGGTGGGTCACTGCGGGTGTTCGCCCAGCTTGAGAGCGGCACGCGGCCGGCGACAGAGCGGCTCGCTTCGGTACGAGCAAATGAAGAGGCGGCCGGCCTCATGACCATGGACACCTACGCGAAGTTCGACACGCGCATTGCCGCGGTCTGCCAGGGGTTCCGTGACTTTCTTGCGAATGCCAGATCCGAGGGCAAGAGCGTGGCCGCTTACGGCGCCGCCGCGAAGGGCAATACCTTCCTGAATGTCTGTGGGGTCAAGCCCGGCGAGATTGCCTTTGCGGTCGATCGCAACGACCTCAAGCAAGGAAAGCTCCTGCCTGGCACCCACATCCCGGTGCACGCGCCATCGCACCTGCAGACAGCCAAGCCCGACTATCTGGTCATCCTGCCCTGGAATCTGACTGACGAGATCGTCGCGGACAATGCGGCGATCCGGGCCTGGGGTGGACAGTTCGTCGTCGCAATCCCGGAAATTCGCATTATCTAGGATCCGCGGATCGGTGGCCGCGGTCCGCGCATCAACCAGGAAGAGCAATGTCTCGAATTGACCTTTGCATCGTCGCCACACGGCGACCGGAACTGCTTGCACAGACCCTTGCGAGCTTCTGCGACAAAGTGCTGCGTCATCTCGACATGGGGTCGGCCTACCTCAATCTCGATGCGGCCTTCGGCTCCGCCGACGACCATGCCGCCTGCATTGAGGTCGTGCGCAGTCACTTTCCCGACGCGGTGATTTTCGAGCCGGAGCAACCGGGCTTTTGCGCCGCAGTCAGACGAGTATGGTCGGCAAGCACGTCGGACTATGTCTTCCATCTCGAAGACGACTGGATTTCGCTGCGGGAAATGGGCGTGGAACTGTTTGAGCCCTTTGCCGATCCGTCCGTCATGCAGGTGTCGTTCCACACCGCCGACCAGAACTGGAACATTGCCCGCAAGGGTCACTTCCATCAGCGCAACGAATATGCGCGACTGCTCGGCATCAAGATCCCGCTGTTTCGCACTTTCCCGAAGTTCACCACCTCGCCGTCGATCCTGCGCGGCAGCTTCGCGCGCCATTGCGCCAGCCTGATGGATCTCAGCCGCGATCCTGAAAAGCAGTTCTATTCCGGGGTCAACCCGGCCATGGAAGCCTACGTCGCAAGCTATCGCAACTACATCTTCTCGCCGGAGGCAATGCCGGTCATTCGCGATATGGGGCGGGAATGGCGCGATCAGCGCAACATCCGCAAGGTGATCACCAACTCCACCTCGACTTGGGAAAACGGCAGCTGAACCCGGAGCATCCCGCTTTCGACGGAAAGTGCCGAAGGCAGGCGAGATGTTCCAGAGTCGAATGTCTGGAGCGCCGGTGGTCGGCGTTGCCCGCGTTTCTCGCGACACACGGGTATCGACCAGCCGTCACCCCGCTTGGGCGCGACGGCTGACTCCTCTACGTCAGGCAGCGGCACCCTTGCGCTGGAAGCCCTTGCTGGCCACCATCAAGTTACGAGTATACTCCTCGCCGATGCGCCCAGAGACGAGATCAGCCGACGACAGCCGCTCGACCACGCGGCCGTTCTGCATCACCGCCAGACGGTCGCACATATGGGTGACGACACCGAGATCGTGGCTGACCATGATGAAGGTCAGCTTGCGGTCGCGCCGGACCTGCTCGAGCAGGTTCAGCACCTCCGCCTGCACCGACGCATCGAGCGCCGAGGTCGGCTCGTCGAGCAACAGGATTGATGGCTCGAGGATCAGCGCCCGGGCAATGGCGATGCGCTGGCGCTGGCCGCCGGAAAGCTGATGCGGATAACGGAAACGGAAACCCGAGCCGAGGCCGACTTCGTCGAGCGCCTTCAGGATGCGCCGCTCGCCATCGGCAACGCCGTGAATTGCCAACGGCTCCAGCAACTGCCGGTCGATCGTCTGGCGCGGATGCAGCGAACCATAGGGGTCCTGAAACACCATCTGCACATCGCGATAGAACGCCTTGTCGCGGCGATTTCCGACGAGGACCCGATCATGCACGCGGATCTTGCCTGACGTCACCGGCGCAAGGCCGGCGATCGCGCGAAGCAGGGTCGACTTTCCGGAGCCGGACTCGCCGACGAGCCCGAAGGATTCGCCGGGCGCGACATCGATGCTGACATCATCCAGTGCCTTGAACTCGTCATAGGTCACGACGAGATTTTCGGCGGATACGGTGGCGGTCGTCATAGGGCCCACTCCGGTTTGCGATCGAGAACGGGCAGCGGGTGGCGATCGGAGCCGATCGCCGGCATGCAGTTCAACAGGCCCTGGGTATAGGGATGTTTGGCGTTTGCTAGATCGGACGCGGCAAGCTCCTCTACGATCTTGCCGGCATACATGACGATGACGCGGTCGCAGAACGACGACACCAGCCTGAGGTCGTGCGAGACGAAGATCAGACCCATGCCGCGCTCGGAAACCAGTTTGTCGAGGATACCAAGCACTTCGAGCTGGACGGTCACGTCGAGCGCGGAGGTCGGTTCGTCGGCGATCAAAAGCTCGGGTCCCGCCACCAACATCATCGCGATCATCGCGCGCTGTCCCATGCCGCCGGAAACTTCGTGCGGATAGAGATCGAAGACGCGGCCGGGATCGCGGATCTGCACCGCCTCCAGCATGTCGAGCGCCCGCTCGCGCGCTTCCGCACGGCCGACGCTCTCGTGGCGCGTCAACGTCTCGACGATCTGCCGCCCGATGCTCATGACAGGGTTCAGCGAGTATTTGGGATCCTGCAGGATCATGGCGATCCGCTTGCCACGGAGATCCCGCCTTACCTTCGGCGCTGCCGAAAGCAGGTCGATGCCTTCGAAGGAAAGCGTCTTGGCCGTCACCCGCGCGTGCGCCGGCGTCAGTCCCATGATCGCCCGGCCGGTCTGCGACTTGCCGGAACCGCTCTCGCCGACAATGCCGAGCCGCTCGCGGCCAAGCTTGAAGGAAACCCCGCGCACGGCTTCGACCACTCCGGTGCGGGTCGGAAACGAAACCTTGAGGTCGTCAACCGTCAGAAGCGGGCTCATTGTCCGCTCTCCCGCGGGTCGAGCGCATCGCGCAGACCGTCGCCGAGAAGGTTGAAGCCGAGGCTGACGATCAGGATCGCAATGCCGGGCATGGTGGCAACCCACCACTGGTCGAGGATGAAGCGGCGACCGGATGCGATCATCGCGCCCCATTCCGGCAGCGGCGGCTGTGCGCCAAGGCCGAGGAAGCCGAGGCCGGCGGCCGTCAGGATGATGCCGGCCATGTCGAGCGTGACGCGCACGATCAAGGACGACATGCACATCGGCATCACATGGCGAAAGACGATGCGGGTCGGCGACGCGCCCATCAGCTGCACGGCGGCGATATAGTCGGAGTTGCGAACCGTCAGCGTTTCGGCGCGCGCGATGCGCGCATAGGGCGGCCAGGAGGTGATGGCGATGGCGATGACGGCATTCTCGATGCCGGGACCAAGTGCGGCCACGAAGGCGAGAGCCAGCACCAGCTTCGGAAAGGCAAGGAAGATGTCGGTGATGCGCATCAGCACCGCATCGACCCATCCGCCGGCATAGCCCGCGACCGCGCCGACGATGAGGCCGACCGGGGCGGCGATAATTGCGACGAGCAGCACGACCGCAAGTGTCAGCCGCGAGCCGTGGATCAGCCGGGAGAGGATGTCACGACCGAGATCGTCGGTGCCGAGCAGGTAGCCGGGGGTGCCGGGCGGCAGCAGCCGGGCGTTGGCGAGATCGCCGATATAGGGCGAGTGCGGCGCCAGCACGTTGGCAAAGGCAGCGATGAACACCAGCGCCAGCAGGATCAAGAGGCCGAGAACGGCCAGCTTGTTGGCGGAAAAGCGCTGCCAGGTCATGTAGGCACGGCCGAGGCGCGCCTGCGTGCGCGATTGCGGCCGATCGGACAACAGCCATTCGCGGCGCGTCATCGGGCGGGTTTCTGTGACGGTGCTCATCGCTGGCGCGTCCTTGGGTCAAGCGTCCGATAGAGAAGATCGGACAGGAGATTGATGCCGATGAAGACCGAACCGATGACGATGGTGCCACCGAGAACGGCATTCATGTCGGCATTCTGCAGCGAATTGGTGATGTAGAGGCCAAGGCCCGGCCAGGCGAAGACGGTTTCGGTCAGGACCGACCCCTCGAGCAGACCGGCATAGGAAAGCGCAATCACGGTCACGAGCGGCACGGCGGCATTGCGCAGCGCGTGGCCCCAGATGATGCGGGTTTCCGAAAGCCCCTTGGCGCGGGCGGCAACGATGTATTCCTGCTGCAGTTCGTTCAGCATGAAGCTGCGCGTCATGCGGCTGATATACGCAAGCGAGAAATAACCGAGCAGCGATGCCGGCAGGATGATGTGGCGGAAAACATCCCACAGCACGTCCCACTGCCGCTGCCAGAGCGCGTCGAACAGGTAGAAGCCGGTGATCGGCGTAAACGTGTATTCGAAGACGATATCGATGCGGCCGGGATAGGCGACCCACTTCAGCCGGGCGTAGAACACCAGCAGCGACAGGAGCGCCAGCCAGAAGATCGGAACGGAATAGCCGACAAGCCCGATGACGCGCACGATCTGGTCGGCAATGCTGCCGCGCTTGACGGCGGCGAGAACGCCGAGCGGCACGCCGAAGATGGCGCCGATCAGGGTGCCGAGCGTCGCAAGCTCCATGGTCGCCGGGAAGACACGACGGATATCGGTCATGACAGGATTGGTCGTCAGCACCGAAATGCCGAAGTCGCCGGTCAGCGCCTGACGGACATAGATGAAGAATTGTTGGTAGAGGGGCAGGTTCAGCCCCATCGCCTCGCGCGTCCTTTCGACGACATGCGTCGGCGCCCGGTCGCCGAGGACGGCGAGCACCGGGTCGATCGGGATCACCCGGCCGATGAAGAAGGTCACGGCCAGAAGGCCAAGATAGGTGGTGACGACGATCACCAGGAACCGCAAGACGGCACCCATGATCTTCGCTGGACGGGCGCGTCGGCGCCCGCCCATCCGTTCTGTTCCGCTCATGCTCAAGGGAACTATCCTTTCGGGTTATTCCTTCGAGATGCCAGCAACGAAGTTGGTGTCGAAGCTCGGGCCGAGCTTCAGGCCCTTGACGTTGCCGCGGTAGCCGGCGACTTCGGTCTGCTGGAAGATGATCACGAACGGGCTTTCGCCGAGAACGGTCTTCTGCAGTTCCTTGTAGGTTTCCGCACGCTTGGCGCTGTCACGCTCGAGCAGGGCAGCCTTGGTCTTCTTCGTCAGTTCCGGAACGTCCCAGGCATTGCGCCAGGCAAGCGTCTTGTTCTTGCCTTCGTCGGAGTTGTCGGGGTTGGCGGTGAAGGTTTCGGCATTCGAGTTCGGGTCGAAATAGTCCATGCCCCACTGACCGATATACATGTCGTGGTTGCGGGCACGGTACTTCGTCAGCGTCTGCTTGCCGTCGCCGGGGATGATTTCCAGCTTCACGCCGGCCTGGCCGAGCGTCTGCTGGAAGGATTCGGCAATGCCGGTGACCGGCTGGCCGTTGCGCACGTCCATGGTGACGGTGAAGCCGTCGGCAAGGCCGGCCTTGGCCAGCAGTTCCTTCGCCTTGGCGACGTCGAACTTGTAGGGGTTCTCGTCAAGCGCACCCAGAACGCCCTTCGGCAGGAAGCTCTGGTGGATTTCGCCGATGCCCTTGATGAGGGTCGAGCCGATTGCATCGTAGTCGACCAGGTACTTGAACGCTTCGCGCACCTCAGGCTTGGCAAGGTTGGCGTTCTTCTGGTTGAGGCTGATGTAGTAGACGGTGCCCTTCGGCGCATTGGTCGTGGCAAGGTCGCCATTCTTCGCAACGGCGTCGAAATCGCCCGGCTCCAGGTTGCGCGCGACGTCGATGTCGCCGGCTTCCAGCGCCAGGCGCTGGCCCGAACTTTCCTTCATGTGGCGATAGATGACGCGGGCAAGTTTTGCCTGTTCGCCATAGTAGTTTTCGTTGCGCTCGAGAACGATGACTTCGTTGGCGCGCCATTCGCGCAGCTTGAACGGGCCCGAGCCGGCATAGCCGGTCTTCAGCCATTCATTGCCGAAGTCGTTGTCGTACTTGTACTCGTCGCTCGGCGTGACAGGCTTGACGTTTTCAAGCACCAGCTTCTTGTCGAGCACGGCGCCCACGGTCGCGGTCAGGCAGTTGAGCACGAAGCTCGGCGCATAGGGCTGATCGACGGTGAAGACGAAGGTCGTGTCGTCGGTGGCCTTGGCCTTTTCCGTCACGTTGTCGCCGGTAAGACCGAACTGGGTGAGGATGAAGGCGGGGCTCTTGTCGAGCTTGACGGCGCGCTCGAACGACCAGGCGACATCGGCAGCCGTCACCGGATTGCCGGAGGCAAACTTCAGGCCGGACTTCAGCTTGAACGTATAGGTCAGGCCATCGTCAGACACGGTCCAGCTGTCGGCCAGATCACCGACAACCTTGGTGGTGTCGTTGATGTCGAGGCGAACCAGCATGCTGTAGGTGTTGCCGGTGATTTCGGCCGCGGTCAGCTCGAAGGCTTCGCCCGGATCCATGGAGATGACGTCGTCGATTGCAAAGGCTTCGACCAGCGTGTCCTTTGGCGTTTCGGCAAAGGCCGGTGCGGTCGCGGCCATCACCATGGCGAGCGCCGCCGAAGCGGTCAGAAGACGAAGACGTCCATTGAGCTTGTGCATCATTTTTTGCAGTTCCCTCGTTTGCACCCCTTTCGGGGCTCTTCTTCATGGGTTCAGGCGGCCTCGTGCCAAGCCTGCCCCAGAACTCTCAGCCAGTTCTCCCGGCATATCTTTGCCAGTTCGGCGTCACCATATCCGGCGGTCTTGAGCGCCGCAACGAGCTTCTGGCCGCCCGCCGCATCGCCGATATCTTCCGGTATCGTCGCGCCGTCGAAGTCGGAACCGAGCCCGACGCAGTCGATCCCCATCCGCTCGACCATGTAGTCGATGTGGCGAACCATGTCGGAAAGCGGTGTCGCGGCGTTTTCCTGCGCGTCGGCGCGCAGCATCGTGGTTGCGTAGTTGAGACCGACGAGGCCCTTGCTTTCGCTGACGGCATCGAGCTGCCTGTCGGTGAGGTTGCGCGCAACCGCCGTCAGCGCATGGGCATTCGAGTGGCTGACGACCAGCGGCTGGTCGCTCGTCTTGGCGACGTCCCAGAACCCTTTTTCGGTGATATGGGCGAGATCGATGAGGATGCCCAGGCGGTTGCACGCCTTCACCAGCTCAAAACCGGCCTCGGTCAGGCCCGGCGCGGTATCGGGCGACATCGGGAAAGCGAAGGGCACGCCGTGGGCAAAGGCGTTGTGGCGGCTCCAGACCGGTCCGAGCGAACGCAGGCCGGCGGCATAGAACGTTTCGAGCGACGACAGATCGGCACCGATCGCCTCGCAGCCTTCCATGTGCAGCACGGATGCAAAGGTGCCCTGCCCGGCCGCATCGCGGATTTCGGCGGTCGAACGGCAAAGCTTCCAGGCGCCGGCCCGATCGAGACGGACGGCGATATCGGCCATCTCGATGGCGACGCCCAGCGACGGCAGATGCTCGAGCGGCGCGGAGAGCGGTGTGGCATAGTGGCCATTCGCGTCCGGACCCGCCAGCACCAGATCGCCCGAGGGAACGTAGATCGCGCACAGACCGCCGATCAGGCCGCCTGTTTTCGCACGCGGCGCATCGATATGTCCCTTGTCGGTACCGCCGACGAACTCGCCAACCGGGTCGCTTCCCTTGCGCGCGTTCTGCCATAGCCGCAGAAGCACGTCATTATGGCCATCGAAAACCGCCTGCATTCCGGATTTCCTTATGTTTTCAGGGAGATCGGATGAGGCATACAATGCCGCACCGAAGGAGGAAAGATCGGATGCTATTGAAACGCCGGCGCGTTTTCAATTGATATCAAGGGGTTTTACCCAACGCCCGCTGTCGCGAAATGTTGCATGTTTGCCGCACGTGCACCATCAGAGAGGGCGTGAACAGGCCGAAAAGCTATGCCGAGGGCAGAAATTCTGCCATTTCTAGGGCATGAGACTGGCCGGATCCGGGGTTATGGATCGGCGCGCCGCATGATGCGGTATTGGGGGTTTTGTTGCTGCGTTTGTTTTCTTGGGCTGGCCGACCGGGCCAAGTGGGCCGCGTCGCCACCGTTCTGCTCCTGGCGTCCGTTCTGGCAGCCTGTGCCAGCCGACCGGTCGGCGTGCTCGTTCCATCGGGAACGGCCGGCGGCGCCTCGGAAGTCGATCTGCTGGTCGCCACCACCCGCGCGCCCTCGACCGAGCCCGGCGTGCTTTTCAGCGGCGAGCGCTCAGATGAACTGTCGCTTACCGAAATTGTCGTCTCGATCCCACCCGAAAAGAGCCGCACGGTTGGTCAGGTTCAGTGGCCGAAGAAACTGCCGGCCAATCCCGAACGCGAGTTTTCGACCGTCAGTGTGACGCCGTTGAAGGGCAAGGACGACGCGCAGTCCTGGCTGAAGGGCAACCTGCCGAAAAGCCGGCGCGTGCTGATCTTCGTCCACGGCTTCAACAACCGTTATGAGGACGCGGTCTATCGCTACGCCCAGATCGTCCACGATTCGGGAACGGATGTCGCGCCGGTGATCTTCACCTGGCCGTCGCGCGCAAGCGTCTTCGACTACAACTACGACAAGGAAAGCACCAACTATTCGCGCGACGCGCTCGAAGACCTGCTGCACCGCGCGGCGCGCGACCCGAAGGTCGGCGAAATCACCGTCATGGCCCACTCGATGGGATCGTGGGTCACGGTCGAGGCGCTCCGACAAATGGCGATCCGTGATGGCCGCATCGCGCCGAAGATCACAGACGTCATCCTCGCCTCGCCGGATCTCGACGTCGACGTGTTCGGCAAGCAGATCCAGGCGATGGGCAAGGCACGGCCGAAGTTCACGCTGTTCGTGTCGCGCGACGACCGTGCGCTCAACCTCTCCCGCCGGATTTCCGGCAATATCGACCGTCTCGGTCAAATCGACCCTACGGTCGAGCCCTATCGCACACAGCTGGAAACCGCTGGCATCACCGTTCTCGACCTGACGGCGCTGAAAGGCGGCGACAAGTTGAACCACGGAAAATTCGCCGAAAGCCCTGAAGTCGTGCAACTGCTCGGCAACCGATTGATCGCCGGCCAGACGGTCACCGATTCCGATGTCGGCCTCGGGGAGCGCATCGGCGCCGTGACGCTCGGCACCGCCCAGACCGTCGGCAGCGCCGCCAGCGTCGCTGTGTCCACTCCGATCATGATCTTCGACCCGCGCACCCGCGCCAACTACGGCAATCAGGTCCGCCGCCTTGGCCAATCGGTGGAAAACACCGTCGGCTCGACTGTTGCCCCCTGAGATCGCTCCTTGTTGCGTGGTCAAGGCCCGGTAGGCTATGCTTTATCGGGCAACGGGAAAATGAAATGAATCTCAAGGAGTTCGCAGGCCAGCTGGGGCTGTCGCAAACGACGGTCAGCCGTGCGCTCAGCGGTTATCCGGAAGTCAAGAAGACGACGCGCGAACGGGTGCTGAAGGCGGCAGCCGAACTCGGCTATCGGCCGAACACCAGCGCGCTCGGGCTTGCGACCGGACGCGTCGGCACCATCGGCATCGTCTTTCGCGGCGGCGGCGATTTCGGCCCGCACACCAGCGAGTTCATGGGCGGACTCGGCAGCCGGCTGCAGCAGGCTGATGTCGATATCCTGCTTTCCACCGTCGACACACGGGAAGCGGAGCTTGCAACCTACCGCCGGCTTGCCGCCAGCAAGCGCGTCGATGCGGTCATCCTGCATTCACCCGCGGTCGACGATCCGCGCATCGCCCTGCTGACCGAGCTGCGGCTGCCTTTCGTCCTGCATGGGCGAACCGGGACCGCAGGCAATTTCGCCTTTCTCGACATCGACAATTTCGGCGCGATCCGCCAGGCGACCGATCTTTTGACCGCTCTCGGCCACCGCCGCATCGCGCTGGTCAACGGCCATCGCGGCTATACCTTCACCGAGCATCGACAGGACGGTTATGCGGCAGCCCTCGGCGCGCGCGGCATCGATATCGATCCCAACCTGCTCGGCAATGGCGACTTCACCGACGAGATGGGTTTTCGCCTGATGCAGGGGTTCTTGGCACAGGAAAACCGGCCGACGGCCGTCTTGGCCGGCTCGATGATGTCGGCGCTCGGCGCGATGCGGGCCATCCGCAGCGCCGGAATGACTGTCGGCGAACACATCTCCCTGATCGCCCACGATGACGTCTTTCCGTATCTGAGCCCCGAGAACCTGATCCCGACGCTCACCACCACGCGCTCATCGATCCGCGCTGCGGGAACGCGGATCGCCGAGATGGCTCTGGACCTTCTTCAGGGCACGCCAGCGGCCGATCTGTGCCAGGTCTGGCCGGTGGAGCTGGTCATGCGCAGTTCCACCGCACCGCCTCCGAACTGAAGCGCTGTCAAACCGAGAGTTCGCGCCTTTCGGCTTCAGTCTCCAGCGCCAGGTCCAGCACCTTCTGCAGGTTCGCGGCATGGCGGAAGCCCGGCTCAACCGTCTTGGCGTCCTTAACCGCGGCGGCAAAGCGCTCGTAGTTGGTCGGCACCGTGCCGGCATCGACATCGCGCCAGGTCGCCGTTTCGACATCCGTACCGAGGCAGGCACGAAGCGTCGAGCCATCCGGCGTATGCACCACTTCGAGAGCGCCCTTGTCCCCGTGCAGCCGAAGCCGCAACTCGTTGAGGTGGCCGGTCGCCCAGCGGCTGGCATGGATCACGCCCATGGCACCGTTGCCGAACTCGGCGGTCATGACAAAGCTGTCATTGGCGTCGAGATCATACTCGCCGATGCGGTTTTCCGGCGCCTTGTCGAAGGTCTTCAGCCGCGCAAAAATCCGCTCGGCGTCGGTGCCGGCGCCATAACCGGCAAAATCGAGGATATGGATGCCGACATCGCCCAGAACACCGTTCGAACCGTGTTTGGTCGACAGCCGCCAGAGCCACTGCGATTCCGTCGCCCAGTCGCCCCAGGCCTTGGAGACGAGCCAGCTCTGCAGATAGGAAGCTTCGAGGTGGCGCAGCCTGCCAACATCGCCGGCCAGCACCATCGCCCTCGCCTTCTGCAGCGGCGCGACATTGCGATAGGTCAGGTTGACCATGGTGACGAGGCCAGATCGCTCCGCCGCATCGGCCATTTCCGCGGCCTTGGCGTAATTTTCCGCGAGCGGCTTTTCGCACAGCACATGCTTGCCGGCAGCAAGCAATGCCAACGTCGTCGGGTGGTGCGCCTTGTCCGGCGTCACGTTCGTCGCCGCATCGAACTTGCCCCAGGCGATCGCCTCGTCGAGCGATGTGAAGGTGTTGGCGATGCCGTGTCTCTCGGCAAAGTCCTTGGCGCGCTTGGGGTCGACGTCGACCGCCCCCACCATGTCTACGCCTTCGATCCCGGCGAAGGCTTCGGCATGGCTGTTGGCCATGCCGCCGGTTCCAACAACAAGAAGACGCATAGCGATCACCTGTAGCCGGCTTCGCCGGCCTCATGCAGCTTGGGCCCACGCTCGACGATCGGCTCCAGCGCATTTTCCACCGGCACGTTCGGCGCCTCGTGGATCGCGGTGTAGCGGTTGTCGGCGTTGTAGGCCCACTTGACCGAGTTGCGGAGCACCTTCTGGACATTGCCGTCATGGTAGGTCGGGTAGGTCTCGTGGCCCGGACGGAAATAGAAGATGTTGCCGGCACCGCGGCGCCAGGTGAGACCCGAACGAAACACTTCGCCGCCGGCAAACCACGAGATGAACACCGTCTCAAGCGGCTCCGGCACGGAAAACTGCTCGCCATACATCTCTTCGTTTTCGAGGACAAAATTCTCGCCGATGCCCTCGGCAATCGGGTGGCGCGGATTGATCGCCCAGACGCGTTCACGCTCGCCGGCCTCGCGCCATTTGAGCGCGCAAGGCGTGCCCATCAGCCGCTTGAAGATTTTCGAGAAATGACCGGAATGCAGAACGATCAGGCCCATGCCTTCCCAGACGCGCTTGGCGACGCGCTCGACCACCTCGTCGCTGACCGCACCATGATCCTTGTGCCCCCACCACAGAAGCACATCGGTCGCAGCGAGTCGCGCCTCGGTCAGGCCATGTTCCGGCTCCTGCAGCGTCGCTGTCGTCGCCTCGATCGAAACGTCGGTGTTCAGCGCCGCCGCGATCGTGTTGTGCATCCCGTTGGGATAGATGCTTCTTACGACCTCATTGGTCTGCTCATGGATGTTTTCGCCCCACACGACTGTCCGGATTGGCATCGGCAAACTCCCGTTTATGCGCAGCTGTTAAAATTGAAAGCGGTTTCAATTTGTAGAACTAGTCATGCGTCAACGCCTTTGCAAGCGCTTTTTGCCCTGCCTGATGTCAGCGGCCGGATGTCGGCAGCGAGATTTTCAGTGGAACGTGGACTTGGAGAAGACGTTGAGCACGATGACGCCGCAGATGATGAGCCCGAGCCCGATCACGGCGGCAAGATCCAGCTTCTGGCCAAAAGCAAAGTATCCGACGAGTGAAATCAAGACGATGCCGAGACCGCTCCATACCGCGTAGGCGATACCAACAGGAATATAGCGCAGCGTGTAGGACAGGAAGAAGAAGGCGATGGCGTAACAGACGACCATCGTCACCGTCGGCACCAGCCGGGTAAAATGCTGTGCGGCCTGCATCGCCGAGGTGCCGAGCACCTCGAAGACGATCGCAACGACCAGGACGGCATAGAGCATGGCGGGGTTCATTTTGGTCTCCCTCCGACCTATCGCGTCGAAAGCGCTTTGAGATTGTCGGCCAGCGCGAGGCGTGCCGCGGCATCAAGGTCATGGCTCTGCATCAGGTCGGCGAGCCAGAGGCCATCTGCCGCAAACCGGGCGAGCACGCAGTGTGGCGAGGCGTCGGTTTCCGCGAACTCCTGAGAGCGGCGATTGACCCATTCGCGCCAGCGGACCTTCAGGTTCGGCTCGGCAATCATCGCGATCGTCAGCATCCGCCAGCCGGGCACGTCCGCATCGGGGTCGAGCGTCGAGCAGACATCGACATAGGCGCGGGTAAAACGCCCCTGCGCCGCCGGATCCGCGGCCATCGCCTTTTCGATCGCCGCATCGAAACGCGCGACGAGATCGTCGAACAATCCATCAAGCAGCGCCGATTTGTTGGGGAAATGATGCAGCAGCCCACCCTTGCTGACGCCGGCCGCATGCGACACCGCATCCAGCGTGATGCCTGCCACCCCCTGCTCATGCGACAGGCGCGCGGCGACCTCCAGCAATTGCTGGCGGACCTGTTCGGGTTGCTTCTTGCGGCGATGGGCGTCTGTCATGACGATATAAAGATACCGTCTGGACGGTTTGTCAAGATCGCCGCGACAATCCCGCGCCGAAACGCCGCAAAAACAAGAGGCGGAAAGCCGTTGTCCGTCAGGTCCTGGCGGGCTAGGACAAAGGCACGAAGGAAGCGGCGATGGCAGATCAGGAAACGACGACCCTCTATGACGCGATCGGCGGCGACCCAACGGTGCGTGCGCTGACCCATCGTTTCTACGAACTGATGGATACGCTTCCGGAAGCCGCACGTTGTCGCGCGGTTCATCCGCCTGACCTGTCGGGCAGCGAGGAAAAATTCTACGAGTATCTGACCGGCTGGCTCGGCGGGCCGCCGATCTATGTGGAAAAACGTGGCCATCCGATGCTGCGGCGCCGGCATTTCGTGGCCGAGATCGGGCCGCAGGAGCGGGACGAATGGCTGCTCTGCTTCACCCGCGCACTAGAAGATACGGTGGAGCACCCGAAGCTGCGGCAGATCATCCTCGATCCGATCACCCGCCTCGCCTTGCACATGCAGAACAAGGAATGACCTTACCATGCCGACACGTGGATTGCGCGCAACGACACTGTTTGTCGCCGGATTGATGGGGATTGCCGGAGTGGTCAGCGCCGCCGCCGCATCGCATGGACCCGACCCAAGGCTGCTTGCCGGGATCTCGGCCATGTGCCTCGCACACGCCCCTGCCCTTGTCGCGCTTTACGCGGCCTGGCCGAGCTTTCGCACCGCACCCGTCGCAGCCTTGCTGATCGCTTTTGGAACGGCGCTGTTTTCAGCCGACCTCGCCATGCGCCACATGACGGGACAGGGCCTGTTTCCGATGTCGGCGCCGCTCGGCGGTACGACGATCATGGCCGGCTGGCTTGCCGTTTCGCTCGGCGCCTTCCTTCCAAAGAAGGCGCCGTAACTCTTGAAAGCCATTCGCAGCGGCTGGGATCAGGCGCCTTCGACGACGGAAAAACCCTCGAACTTCGGGGGCCCTAGATACATCGACCGGTTGTCGCCTGCGTTCTTGTGGGCGGCCCGGAAATTCTCCGACTTCGTCCAGGCCGAGAAGGCATCCTTGTCCTTCCAGGTCGAATTCGACACGAAGAGCGTATACCCCTCCTCCGGCACGCTTTCGCCCCTCAGAAGATGAAACGAGAGGAAGCCCGGCATTTCGGCAAGGCTTGAATCGCGGCCCTTCCAGATGGCTTCGAAAGCCTCTTCCTGGCCGATGGCGATACGAAAACGGTTCATTGCGTAGAACATGGCCTGCCTCTTATGCGCTGTCTTTCTTGCGAGCCGGCTCGTTGGCGGCTCTCGGGAAGGCAACAATAGTGGCCTCCTGTGGCTCTGCAAGCCCAAAGGGATCCCGGCCCGGCCGGCGCGTTTCCCAGGACGGGAACTCGGTGACATTCGGGTTTTCTTCGAGCATGCGGGAGCGCCGCGTCGGCAATTCATAGAGTTCGGGCACGAGCCCATCGCCATTTTGCGCTGCCAACTTGTGCAGGCCGATCATCATGCACTTGTCCTGTCGGTCTTCAATCATGTCGAAAAATCTCCAGGCGCGCGGGCAGCCACTCGCCATCGCCGCGCGTCATGTTTTTGGGTGGTTCTAGTCGTTGCGGCTGTTGGTAAGGTCGTGCAGCGCCCGCTCGAGGCTCGACTTCGAGCCGTTGCGCAGCGGCACGAAGGCCTTGCCCCACTTCTTGCAACCGGTCTTCACGCGAAGACACGCATCGTGGCTGATGCAATCGATCGGGCAGAAGACACAGTCGACGGAAGGAAGGACGCGGTCGATGCGCGATACTGCCTCGCGCAGGCCGCCATCGTGATGCAGCAACTCCGCACCGAAAGAGCTGGCGATTTCGCGCAGATGGGCGACCTGGCAGTCGCGCCCGCCGACATAGAGGAAGCTGCGGCCTTCGAGTGTCGTCTTGGCGACCTCTTCGCGGGCCTCGACCCGTTCGGAACCGGAACGACCCTTGCCGCTCTTGGCCGCATTGTGGTGACGCTTGCCGCGCATGCAATCTTCTCCGCCTCATTGCTGCGTCAGCTACCCTCATGGCAACCGATCGCATCGGGATCGACACACACCGTTCGGTTGCGTCACGGCGGCAACTTATTAAACTTGATATTCAGAGTAAAGTATAAACATGAGTTTTGTAATCATATATTTCGAGAGGCCGCCGGGACATCTCGGCTGACCTCGCCCGGCGTCAATCGCTGGCTTCAGCCCGGATTGTAGGCGATCGGCAAACTGAAGGTCCAGCTGCTGCGACCGGCATCGGCCGGGATCGGTGGGAACGGTGCCGCACGGCGTACCGTATCGAGGGCCGCCTGGTCGAGAATCGGCGAGCCGGAACTTCCTGCCAAGCGAAGGCCGGACAGCCCGCCGTCCGCCGACACGACAAAGCTTACGGTTGCAGTGCCGGCTATGCCCTGGCGCCTGGCCTGGGAGGGATAGCGATGCTTCCTGTTGACCTTGGTGCGCACCTTGCCCTTGTAGTTGTCAAAGGAGGCATTGCCCTCGGCCGACGAAACCTTGCCTTGCCCGGATGCCGTGGCGGACTTGGCATTCTCCAGACCGTCGGCTTTGCCTTTGACCTGGCTCTGTGCCTGCTCGCCCTTGTCGCCCGACTTTTTGCGGGTGACCTTCTTCTTTTTGACCGGATCCTTCTTCGGTTCGGGTTTTTCAACCTTCTCCTTCTTCGGCTCCACGATCTCTGGCTTTTCCTCCGGCACGACGGTCTCGACCGGCGCTACGCTGGCCGTGACCACAGCTTCGGCGACCTGCAAGGTGGGAACCTGTTCCGCCGGAAGAATGACGTCGGCTTCCGTTGCCACCAGGTCATGCGGCTGCTCGGCGACGATCTCCGGCGTCGTCGACGTCAACTCTTCGACCGGCTCGATTTCCTCGGGCTTCAGCTCGTCGGGCGTGTCTTCGGTCGGCTCGACGATTTCGGATGGATCGCCGGCCTGCAGCGTTTCATCAAAGGCATCGCCGAGAAGGGCGACTTCGGTCGCCACGCCGCCCATCACGAAGGCCGGCTCGTCTTGCGGCGCCGACGAGGCGAGATACATCGCACCGCTGGCATGCGCTACGAGCGAGAAGGCGATCGCGCCGATCCATTTGATGGTATGCTTCATCTTAGCCTAACCTCCGCCGCGAACCGCGACGCAAACGCAGTACTCAATGTAAAAACCGGACATCAGCCCTTGAGTTCGACCGGCGACTTCGAGCCAGTCTTGAGTGCCTTCATGCAAGCGTCGCCCTGAACGCCCTCGCCGACGCAGGCAGGTGCGTCATTGATCAGCAGGCTCTTGACCGCCTCGCAATTGGTGCCGGGCAGATCGAACTGGCGAACCTTGGTCTTGCCGGCAGGCAGGTCGCGGAAATCGAGCACCGCCATGCGCTCGACCAGACCCTTCTGATCGAAAATCACGAATTCGAAGGAAACCTTGCTCAGGTCCTGCACGAAAGCGTTTCCGGCGACGAAAGTGAGCTTGCAGCCTTTCTGCGACGGCGCAACCTCGTTCAGCTCGATATTGAGCGCGCCGGCGAGTGCCGCCTCCTGTGCTGCAGCGCCACCTGCTGCAAGCGCAAATGCGAGGGCCACGGGAGCAATCATACGGGAAAGGTGCATCATTCTAATACCACTCGCGAACGGCGCTCCGGGCCACGGAGCGTTGAAGTCGTCGCCATCTGTCCACAAGCGTGAAGCATCTAACTTGAGTGTGGCGATCCGGTATTGCGTCCATAAAGAAATATGAGTAATGAAGTCAAGATAGTAAACGAATTGCGCGGCAGGAAATGCGGGAAAAACGCCGCGGCCCGCCATCTAGAGACGACCGAACCGTGACAGCTGATGACACTGATTATGCGCGACTTTCGCAACCTGCGGCATCCGCGCAGCGTGTCCAGCGGGTCGTCGAAAGCCGCGACCTGTTTCGCGGCGAAAACGAGATCCTCATTTCCCACGACGGCGCGATCTACCGCATGAAGATCACCCGCCAAGGCAAACTGATCCTGAACAAATAGGCGAATGACAATGACCGAGAGCCTCCGTCCCACCCCGTCCGAAATCCGCGCCTACCGCGCCGAGAACCCGAAAATGCGCGAGCGCGACATCGCGGCTCAGCTCGGCGTTTCGGAAGCAGCGCTCGTGGCCGCCGAATGTGGTTTGACCGCGGTGCGCATCGACGCGGATGCCAACCGTTTCCTTCTGCGCGCCGAGGAGCTCGGCGAGGTCATGGCGCTAACCCGCAACGAGAGCGCCGTTCACGAAAAGATCGGCGTCTTTGAAAAAATCACGACGGGCGAGATGGCGAGCATCGTTCTTGGCGAGCAGATCGACCTGCGCGTCTTCCCGAGCGCCTGGGCGCATGCCTTCGCCGTGACCAAGACCGACGACAGCGGCGAAGCGCGCAAGAGCCTGCAGTTCTTCGACAAGTGGGGCAATGCCGTGCACAAGCTGCACCTGCGCCCGGCGTCGAACGTCGCCGCCTACGACAAGATCGTCGAAGACTTCCGCCTCGACGACCAGGCGCAGACCTTTGTTGCCGACACCAGCACGCCGGCTGGCGACGACAAGCCGGAAAACGTCGTCGACGTTACCGAACTGCGTGACCGCTGGGCCAAGATGACTGACACGCATCAGTTCCATGGCCTCTTGCGCAAGCTGAAGATCGGCCGCCGCCAGGCCCTGCAGCACATCGGCGACGACTTCGCCTGGCGCCTCGACCCGTCGAGTGTCGAAACGATGATGCGCGCCAGCGCCGAGATCGAGTTGCCGATCATGTGCTTCGTCGGCAACCGCGGCATGATCCAGATCCATTCCGGCCCGATCGCCAAGATTGCCCCGATGGGCCCTTGGCTCAACGTCATGGATCCGACCTTCCACCTTCACCTGCGCACCGACCACATTGCCGAGCTTTGGGCCGTGCGCAAACCGACTGCCGATGGTCACGTCACCTCGATCGAGGCGTTGGACGCCAAGGGCGAGATGATCATCCAGTTCTTCGGCAAGCGTAAGGAAGGTTTTGCCGAGCGCCCCGAGTGGCGCGATATCGCCGAGGGCCTGGCGCGCCTCGACACCACCGTCGCAGCTTAAGGACAGCGTGATGATCAAGGGTCTCGACTTCCGCCGCCTTCGCCGCTGGGAGCTGGCTTTGGCCGCCTTCGCGGTTTCCGCTCCTTTCCTGCTGCCCGCCGTGGCGCCGGGGGCGCCGTCGTTCATCCGACCGGCGATGGCGGAAAGCATCGAGAAGCCGGACGTCTCGCGCGTCGTTTCGGTCGGCGGCGCGATCACCGAGATCATCTACGCACTTGGCGAGGAGGGTCGCCTCGTCGGCCGGGACTCGACCAGCACCTATCCGGAAGCTGCGACCAAGCTGCCCGACGTCGGCTACATGCGTCAGCTCGCCCCTGAAGGCATCATCGCGGTTAACCCGACCGCGATCGTCGCCGTCGAAGGCAGCGGCCCGCCGGAAGCGCTTGCCATCCTGAAGGAGGCCAATATCGCCTTTGCCAGCGTGCCGGAAACCTTCGACAAGGACAGCATCCCTGCAAAGATCCGCTCGGTCGGCACCTTCCTCAATGTGCCCGACAAGGCCGAAGCGCTCGCAAAGTCGGTGGAAACCGACCTTGCTGCGGCGATTGCCGATGGTGCCAAGCGCCCGGAAGGAGAGCGCAAGCGCGTTCTTTTCGTACTCAGCACCCAGGGCGGCAAGATCATGGCTTCGGGCACCGGCACGGCTGCCAACGGCATCATCGAGCTCTCGGGCGCGATCAATGCTGCCGGCCAGTTTCCGGGCTACAAGGCTCTGACCGACGAGGCGATCATCGAGGCCAAGCCCGACGTCATCCTGATGATGGATCGCGGCGGCGAGCACAGCGCCAAGGCGGCCGAACTTTTCGCCTTGCCGTCGCTGAGCCTGACGCCCGCCGCCAAGACACAGGCGCTGATCCGCATGGACGGCCTGCATCTGCTCGGCTTCGGCCCGCGCACGGCAAGCGCCATCCGCGACCTCAATGCTGCAATCTACGGGAAGAAGGCCAATGCCTCGCAGTGAGGCATTGGACCGCGGCATGCGCCTGACCGCCTTTGCTGCCGATATTCGGGCCGAATGGCGGTCCGGCAATCGTGCGCGACTGGCGCGGGTCGTTATCGTACTGCTCGTCCTCTTTGCAGCCGCCACCTTCATCAGCTCGATCATGACCGGCGCTGCCGATGCGTCGCTATCCAATGTCGTGCGCTGGCTCTTCGGCGCAAACGAGGCGGACCAGGTCCTGAGCGTTCGCGATCGCATCATCATTCTTGACATCCGGCTGCCGCGCGCCGTGCTCGGCATGCTCGTCGGTGCGTCGCTCGCCGTCTCCGGCGTGGTCATGCAAGGGCTGTTTCGCAACCCGCTGGCCGATCCCGGCCTCGTCGGCGTTTCCTCCGGCGCGAGCCTCGGCGCCGTCCTCCTGATCGTGCTCGGTTCGGCGGTGTTCGGCCCACTATTCGCGCTCTTTGGTTTTTACGCCCTGCCGATCGCTGCCTTCGTCGGCGGCCTCGTGACCACGCTCCTGCTCTACCGGATTGCCACGCGCGGCGGGCAGACATCGGTTGCGACGCTGCTTCTCGCCGGTATCGCGCTCGGCGCGCTCACCGGCGCCTTCACCGGCGTGCTGATCTTCATGGCCGATGACAAGCAACTGCGCGATGTCACCTTCTGGGGTCTCGGCTCGCTTGCCGGCGCCAATTGGACGAAGATCGCCGCGGCTGCCCCCATCATTCTCCTGTCGCTCACCGTCACGCCCTTCCTGGCACGCGGCCTCAACGCGATTACGCTCGGCGAAGCCGCCGCCTTCCATATGGGCATCCCGGTGCAGCGCATGAAGAACATCGCCATCGTCAGCGTTGCCGCGGCAACGGGCGCGTCGGTCGCCGTCAGCGGCGGCATCGGCTTTGTCGGCATCGTCGTGCCGCATCTCCT
Source organism: Ensifer sp. GW823-FHT05D09 (assembly GCF_058795755.1). Lineage (NCBI taxonomy): Bacteria > Pseudomonadati > Pseudomonadota > Alphaproteobacteria > Hyphomicrobiales > Rhizobiaceae > Ensifer > Ensifer sp. GW823-FHT05D09. The sequence continues at coordinate 671,604 of NZ_JBXAIA010000003.1, forward strand.
GCGGCTGGTCATCGGCCCGGATCACCGCTATCTCATCCCGGCATCGGCGCTGCTCGGCGGAACCTTGCTGATCCTGGCCGACATGATCGCCCGCACAATCGCGTCACCCGCCGAGCTGCCGATCGGCATCGTCACCGCCTTCATCGGTGCACCGTTCTTCCTGTGGATCCTGCTGCGCGGTCGCACGACCATGGGGCTGTGAGACGAGACCATGATCACCGTATCGAACCTTTCTGTCCGTTTGGGCGGTCGCCAAGTCATCCACGGCATTTCGCTTGAGGCCGCACCGGGGGCGTTGACCGCAATCGTCGGGCCGAACGGCTGCGGCAAGACGACGACGCTGAAGGCGATCTCCGGCGAATTGGCGCCGGAAAGCGGTTCGGTCAGCATCAACGGCCGCGATCTCAAGGGCCTGAAACCCTGGGAGCTGGCGCTGAAACGCGGCGTGCTGCCGCAATCGACCGTGATTTCGTTTCCCTTCACGGTCCGCGAAGTGGTGCGTTTGGGCCTGACCGCGGGTGCGAACGCCGATACCAAGGCCAATGACCGCATTGCAGCCGACGCGCTCGAATCTGTCGATCTCGGCGGCTTTGCTGGCCGCTTCTATCAGGAGCTTTCCGGCGGCGAGCAGCAGCGGGTGCAGCTGGCGCGCGTCCTTTGTCAGATTTCCAACCCGGTCGCCGATGGTGAGCCCCGTTACCTGCTGCTCGACGAGCCGGTTTCGAGCCTCGACATCCGCCATCAGCTGACCATCATGCAGCTGGCGCGCCGGTTTTGTGAACAGGGCGGCGGTGTCATCGCCGTCATGCATGACCTCAACCTGACGGCGATGTTCGCCGACCGGATGATCATGATGAAGTCCGGCGTGATCCGGGCAAGCGGTGCGCCAGGCGATGTGCTGACGGACGAGACGATGGAGGCGGTGTTCGGTTGCCGCATGCAGGTCAGCGCCATGCCGGCCGCCGGAGTGCCCTTCGTGTTGCCGCAGACGGCGACGCTCTGACCGCCCCTCTGCAAATCGCGCCAACTTCAAGATTTATCGAAACAATTTGCGCACTCGTGCGTTGTTCTCCGTGAAAGGCCGGCCGCGGTGATGAGCGCGCATGCCGGTTCGAGCAGATCACGCCGGTCGACCTTGGCCGGCGTTGCAGCGAAAAGGAGACCAATCATGGCTTCAGGCCTCTTCTCAGGTTCCAGTTCACGGTCGAGCAAGCGCAACGGTGCGCTTACGGACATTTCCATCGAAGATCAGCTCAGCGAACTGCGAAGCGATATGGCAGCGCTGGCGGCACTGCTTGCCGATCGCGGCGCCGATGCGTCGAAACAGGCGCGCAGCAAGGCGCACGATGCGCGCGAACAGGCCGAAGCCGGCCTTCAGGATCTGCTTGCAACCGGCGAGGAATTGCTGGGTGACCTGCGTAGCCGTTACGCCGGCACGGAAAAACAGCTGCGCAATGCGGTCCGCGAGCACCCCTTCGCAACGCTCGGCACAGCAGCGCTGATCGGCCTGGTCGCAGCCGCCCTCCTGCGGCGCTAGACGAGCGTGAGGCCACCACGCAACAGGGTGGGAACGCCGCAAGCGTCCCACCCGTTTTGACGTCTTTCAGGAGTAGAAGCGCATGGGTCCACTTGGGGCTGCCCTGTCCGCCTTGCTGGCCGCCGACATCGGCGCCACCGCATCCCGTTTCAAGCGCAACGCCGCGCTCTGCGCTGTCGTCGCCGTGCTGCTTGTCACCGCCTACGTCTTCGCACTGATCGCGGTCGCGCTCTATCTCAGCGCCACCTATTCGCCTGTCATCGCCGCCGCGTCGATTGCAGCAGCCCTCATTCTCACGGCTCTTATCGTGATCATCGTCATGATTGCCCTGGAGGGCCGGGATAGGCGCCTGGCAGAAGAACGCCGCCGGCGTTCGATGGTGAAGACCAATTTGACGATCCTGGCTGCGACAAGCATTCTGCGCAAGAATCCGCTCGTTGCTGTCGGCACCGCACTGGCCATCGGCGCCCTGCTCGGCACCGGCAAGAAACGCAGGGATTCCTAGAGCGGCACGCGGATCAGGGCGGTCACGCCGGCCGCCATGTATTCCACCTTCACCGAACTGCCGAGAACCTTGTCGAGGCTGCGCTCTATCAGTATGGAGCCGAAGCCTCGACGTTTCGGTTCGCGCACCGGCGGTCCGCCGACCTCAGTCCACGTCAGGTGCAACACCGCCTCGCCTTCCTCCACGACGTTGCGCGCCGTCAGCACCACCTTGCCATTCGGCACCGACAGCGAGCCGTACTTCACCGCGTTGGTCGCCAATTCGTGCAGCACAAGCCCGAGGCCGACCGCCTGATCCGGCCCAAGCAGCACCTCATCCTTGTGCAGTTCGATCTGATCCGCATAGACGCTGACATGCGGCATCAATTGCTTGGAGATCAGGTCCGCAAGCCGGATCGTGCCCCACTCGTGATCCGATAACAGCCCGTGCGCCTCGGAGATCGCCTGAAGCCGACCGGCAAAGGCGGTCATGAATTCGGCCGGGTCGCTGGTCTGGCGCAGCGTCTGGCGGGCGAGAGACTGCAGCATCGCCAGGGTATTCTTGACCCGGTGATTGAGTTCCTTGAGCAAAAGCCGCGTCCGCTGGACCGACGCCTGCTGGTCGGTGACATCAATCGTGACGCCGATGAAGGTCAGCGGGTTTCCCTTGGCGTCCCGATCATGCACCCGCCCACGGCCAAGCAGCCACCGGCCTGTGTCGCCGATCCGGAACATGCCGTCATATTCCTCATCCGCCTTCATCGCCTGACGAAGCTTGGCGAAGGTGGCTCCGCGGTCGTCAGGATGGATGGCACCGAACACTTCTCTTGCGCCGAACGAACGATCAGTCGGCAATCCGAACATGCGCATCAAGGCGCTGTTGCCGGCGATCACGCCGGAGCGGACATCCCAGAGCCAGCTGCCAATGTTGGCCGCCTCCAGCGCCATGGCGTGACGCTGTTCCTCGCGCGAAAGTGCTGCCTCCTTGATGGCACGACGACGCGCTTCATCCTTGAGCTTGAACAGGGCAGCGGCAAGGCCGGCAAGCCGGCGCAACTGTTCCATCAGACGCGGCGCAACCTCGCTGCGCACGGCAACGTCGAGCACGCAGACCGTGCCGACCGGCTGGCCATCGAGGATGATCGGCGCACCGGCGTAAAAGCGCAGGAACGGCGCACCGGCGACAAGCGGTCGGCTGCGGAACCGCAGATCGGCTGAAGCGTCGAGAACGACGAGGCCGGCGCCTCCGGAATCCGCGGCCGCGTGTACGCAGAACGAATCTTCCGATGACGCCCGCGGCTCCGACGTGCCGACAGCGGATTTGAACCATTGCCACTCGCGGTCAAGCAGGCTGACGAGCGCGATCGGCGCATCGAAGAGGCGGGCGGCGATTTCGGTAATGCCGTCGAAATCCGTATCGGGGACGGCCATATCCGGCACTGTCGCGTGCAGCACACGCAGACGTTCGGGCGCGTCGAGCAGCGATGTCTCCGGTGAGGCGGTGTTTTCTTCTCGTTTTTCGCGCATCCGGCCTCAACTCCAAACTGCCGCCTCGGCCACGGCGCCAATTGCCATCGACGCACGGCGCTCCTATGCGGAGGCATTCAGGCCGCCAGTGAAAGCAGGGCTGCTCTCGATTTGCAACGCTCTGGCGGCCAAAAAAGCTTTCGAATCAGGAAACGAATGCCCGAGAGGTGATGGGAGCGGACGTTTCGTCCGGACCGTAGTCGTTTTCGCCCTGAACCTGGAGGATATCCTGAAGGCGCTGGCGGGCGCGATTGACCCGGCTCTTGATGGTGCCGAGCGCGCAACCGCAGATCGTCGCCGCCTCCTCGTAGGAGAAACCCGACGCTCCGACGAGAATGATCGCCTCGCGCTGATCCGGGGGCAGTGTTTCCAGTGCCCGACGGAAATCCTGCAGGTCCAGCGAACCATACTGTTCCGGATGGTGGGCGAGCGACTCGGTGAAATGGCCGTCGCTGTCCTGGACTTCTCGTCCGCGCTTGCGCATCTGGCTATAGAGTTCGTTGCGCAGGATGGTGAACAGCCAGGCCTTCATGTTCGTGCCCATCTGGAAATGGTCCTGCTTGGCCCAGGCCTTCATGATCGTGTCCTGGACAAGATCATCCGCCCGGTCATGGCGACCGATGAGGGACATGGCAAAAGCGCGAAGGCTCGGCAGGGCGGCGAGCATCTCTCGCTTGAAATCATTCTTTTCCGACGACATTCCGGCGCTCACTCCCTACCCTGCAGAACCGACTGCTGCTCGGCCGCATCGAGTTTCTCCAGAAGATCTAGAAAACGCGAGGGTATCGCTTCTTCCTGAACGGACTGATAGAGCGCCTTCAGCTTGGCTGCGATCTGTGCGTTTGGGTCTTCGGTCCATGAGGTCGTACCGGAAGTGCGCCCCGCCCCTGTTTTATACTTCATTGTCAATCTGTCGCCTTGTGGTGTTCATTACCGCCTTAACGCGTCTGAAAAATGAAATGTTCCCTCTCGGAACTTTTTTTTGCGTGGAACGTTTTCGGACGTCACCGCAATTAATATCTCGAGGGAGTTCCCCATGACATTGTCCACACGGATCGCGCCGCTGCTGCCTTATCTGCGCCGCTACTCGCGCGCATTGACCGGCTCGCAGACATCCGGCGACGCCTATGTGGCCGCCGTGCTCGAAGCCCTGATTGCCGACACCTCCATTTTCCCGGAGGCCAGCAACGACCGGGTCTCGCTGTTCCGTCTCTATACGTCGCTCTTCGGTTCCTCGTCAGTGCTGGTTCCCGAACCGATTTCGCCCTTTGCGTGGGAGCAACGCGCATCGGTCAACCTGGCGAACGTGTCGCCGCTTGCTCGCCAGGCGTTCCTTCTCGTATCGGTCGAAGGTTTCCGCCCCGAAGAAGCCAGCGAAATCCTTGACGTCAGCGACGACAAGATCGGCGCGCTTCTCGACCGCGCCTCGCAGGAAATCTCGCGTCAGGTCGCGACCGATATCATGATCATCGAGGACGAGCCGCTGATCGCCATCGATATCGAGAACATGGTCGAGAGCCTCGGCCACCGCGTCACCGGCATTGCCCGCACCCGCGACGAGGCGATCGCGCTTTACAAGAAGACCCGGCCGAGCATGGTGCTTGCCGATATCCAGCTTGCCGACGGCAGCTCGGGCATCGACGCGGTCAACGACATCCTCAAGACCAGCGCGATTCCGGTGATCTTCATCACCGCCTTCCCCGAGCGCCTGTTGACCGGCGAACGCCCGGAACCGACCTTCCTGGTCACCAAGCCGTTCAACCCCGATATGGTCAAGGCTCTGATCAGCCAGGCGCTGTTCTTCAACGAGTCGACCAAGGCCGCAGCCTAACCATCGGCGCAACGCTTTATCGCCGGCGGCTTCGGTCGCCGGCTTTTGTTTGTCTGCGTGCTGCCTGTTCAAGCGGCCCACCTGGCGATCCACTGGGCGATCCGAGGGCTTAAAACAAAACAGCCAGTGCCGAGGGAAGGCACTGGCTGACATTGTTCAACTCACACGGGGAGTGTGAGTTGTAAACCGGCGGATTACCTCCGGCGCCACATTGGGGGCGATGCGCGCCACCGTCCGGTCTGCAGATAAAATGCGTGACGCAAGCAAAGGTTCCCTGCGTTTCGCGTATGCCGATCATTTTTATTGAAGCGCGTCGAGTTCGTCCCGATGGCGGTAGAGCGCAAGGAAGCGGCGGTAGTCGCGATCGTAGATGTCGCGCATCTGAGCGTTCGGCAATCGCTCCTGCCCGCCCGATGCCATGGCAACGCCGGATGCCGCGAGATCGGCGTGAACCTGACCGGCGACGGCCGCCGCCATCGCCGTGCCGAGAAGCACGGCGTCAGGTGCATCCGGTGCCACGACCCGGCACCCCGTGACGTCGCAGTAAAGCTCCATCAGAAGGGCGTTGCGAACATGGCCGCCGGTGACGTGAAGCGTATCGAGCTCATAGCCGACCTCACGCATCGTTTCCAGGATATGGCGGATGCCGAGCGCGATCGCGACACAGGTGCGCCAGTAAAGCCGGCAAAGCGCATCGAACGACGAATCGAACGGCAGGCCGCTGATGACACCGAGGCCGTGCGGATCGGCAAGCGGCGAGCGGTTGCCGTGAAAATCGGGCAGGACGTGCAGCCGCTCGGCAAATTGCGCTCCGTGCAGGGCGCGCAGTTCCTGGACGCGCGCAATGATGCGGCCATGGGTCTCGGTCGTCGGCTCCAGTCCGCCGCCATGGATGCGCACGATGTGATCGAGCAGCGCGCCGGTTGCCGATTGCCCACCCTCGATCAGCCAGGCTCCGGGCAGCACGGCCTCGAAATAGGGTCCCCACATGCCGAAGCCGGGCTTCATATCCTTGGAGAAGGCGACGATGCAGCTCGATGTTCCGGCGATCAGCGCCAGCTGCCGCTCGAGTTTTTCCGGCTCTCCGACAAAACCGCCGAGAACGCCGAGCGCGCCGGCATAGGCATCGATCAATCCCGGCGCTACCTGGCAGCCGGTATCCAGGCCAAGGTCTGCTGCAGCTTCCGCCGACAGGCCACCGACCGAGCTTCCGACCGGCAGCGTTTCCTCCGGCAATCCGCCTCGCGTCAGCAGGTCCTCAAGGCCGATGCGTTCGAGATAGTCCGCCTGCCAGCCGCGTTTCTCATGGGCGAGATAGTTCCATTTCGCCGTCAATGTGCAGCGTGAGCGTGCCGCACTGCCCGTCGCCCGCCAGGAGAGATAATCGGCAAGATCGAAGAAGTAACCCGCCTTCTCCCATTGGGCCGGCAAGTTTCGCTTGAGCCACATCAGCTTCGGCATTTCCATCTCCGGCGACATGACGCGGCCGGAGAAATCGAGAACCGGATGTCCGGTTGCGGTGCAGAAATCGGCTTCCTCAAGCGCCCGATGATCGAGCCAGACGATCGTGTCCCAGCGGCCCTCGCCTTTCCGGTTGACGGAAAGCGGCGCCCCGTCCCGGTCGCGAACGACGAGCGAGCACGTCGCGTCGAAACCGATGGCAGCGATATCCTCTGCCGCGATGCCGGCCTTGTCTCGGGCAGCCCTCACCGAGCCGCAGACGGCTCTCCAGATATCGTCCGAATCATGTTCGGCATGATTTTCCTCCGGCCGGTTCATGGCGATCGGCAGGTCGGCACGTGCCAGCAGCCTGCCGGCCCGGTCGAAGATACCCGCGCGGGCACTGCCGGTACCGACATCGACCGCAACGACGAATTCACGCATCAATGGAGGTCCCCGTCCCTGTTACTGGCGGACAAACTGTAGCAATTCGCCCATGTCGTCAAACAGCACGTCCGGGCTGAGCTCGGCCAGCGTCTGCCTATGCCGGTCGTTGCGCGCATGCCCGCCACCGGCGAAAGCGAAAGCCCGCATGCCGGCGGCATGCGCCGCCTCGATACCGGCCGGACTGTCCTCGACGACGATACAGTCCTCGGGCGCATAGCCCATCTCCCGGCTCGCCAGCAGAAACAGGTCGGGCGCAGGCTTGCCATGTTTGACCATCGTCGCAGAGAAGATGTTCGGCTCGAAAAGATCGATCAGACCGGTGACGGTCAGCGATAGCCGGATGCGTTCCGGCTGGCTGGACGAGGCGACGCAACAGGCAACGCCAAGCTCTTCGACCGCACGGCGGATGCCGGCGATCGGCTGCAGCTCCAAGCGGAACCGCTGGTAGAGCCGCGTGCGCATGTCATCGAGAAAGGCGTCGTCGGTCGCCAGGCCGTACTCGTCGTGGAGGATGGCGGACATGCTCTTGAGGCTGCGGCCGAGAAACCGTTCGGTCGCCTCCTCCGTCGTCATCGATACGCCAGCGGACGAGAGCACATCGACCAGGACTTCGAGCGAGATCGGTTCGCTGTCGACCAGCACGCCATCGCAATCGAAGATCACCAGCCTGGACGCGCCGTCCGCCATGATACCCTACTCCCCAAGCTTGCCGTCCAGATAAAGCTGGAGCGTAGCGCGCGTACCCTTTTCCCAAAGGGTTTTCAATGCTTGGTGGAAGCGCTTGCGGAAAAGATCGGCTCGCGCGACTTCGCCGAAGATGTCCGACAATGCCAGAAAAGCCATCGGATCCTCTTTGGCGGCCAGCGCCGCCGCCTGAAGCCGATCGGCGTTCTGGTCGTTGAAGACGATCGCCTTGCCGCTGTCGGTGGTGCCGGCGAAGTAGCGGCACCAGAGTGCCGAGACAAGCGCCAGACCGACGACGTCTTCGCCGCGTGCCAACCGGTCGGACGCCGAGGGCAGGATGAATTTCGGTTGCCGGTTGGAGCCATCCTGCGCCAGCCGCGGGATCGTGTCGCCGATCTTCGGATTGGAAAAGCGGGTCTCGATCAGCTTGTAGTAATCGCCGAGATCAGTGTTCGGCACCGGCGGAATGACGGGAATGATCTCGTCGCGCTCAAGTTTGGCGAGGAAGGCACGGATCAGCGGCTCCTCCATCGCCTCGTGCACAAAATGAATGTCGAGCAAGGCGGCCGGGTAAGCGATCGCCGCGTGGCCGCCATTGAGGATGCGGATCTTCATGTGCTCGTAAGGCGCGACATCAGGCACGAATTGTACCCCGACCTTTTCGAGTGCCGGACGCCCCTGCGGAAAATGATCTTCCAGCACCCATTGCTTGAACTCTTCGCAGAACACCGGCCAGGCGTCCTCGATCTCGTACTCGGTCGCCACGATGCCGATTTCGCGTGCGCCGGTGGCCGGCGTGATGCGATCCACCATGCCGTTCGGAAAGGCGACATTGGCATCGATCCAGTCTGCGAAATCAGGGTCGAAGAGCCGCGCGAGGCCCGAGACCGCCGCATGCGTTACTTCGCCATTGCCCGGAATGTTGTCGCAGGACATGACGGTGAACGGCGGGATATGCCTGTCCCGGCGGGCCTTCAGGCCGGCGACGACAAGGCCGAAGACCGTCTTCGGAGAAGCCGGTTTCTGCGCATCTTCGACAATATCAGGATGGGTCGGGTTGAAGACGCCGGAGGCTGGGTCGATGAAGTAGCCGCCTTCGGTGATCGTCAGCGAAACGATGCGGATCGCCGGATCGGCAAGCGTGGCGACGATGCCCGCGACATCCCCGGGCTTCAGATAATCGATCATCGCGCCGGTCACATGGGCACCGGTGCGGTTGTTGTCCTGCTCGACCACCGTTGTCAGGAAATCCTGCGCCGCAAGCTTTGCCCGCATCTGTTCGTCGGACGGCAAGACACCGGCCCCGACGATCGCCCAGTCATGGTCGTGTCCGGCGTTGAAGAGATCGTCGAGATAGACGGCCTGATGGGCGCGGTGAAAGTTGCCGACACCGAAATGCACGATGCCGGCTTTGAGATCGGCACGATCGTAGCTCGGCACACCGGCCTTGGCCTTGACCGCATCGAGCGCGGCAAGAGAAAGTTTGGTCGTCATGATCCCGTTCCTTTTGAAGGCATCGTCTGAGAGACGGGCCTCAGCTCATCCAGTTGCCGCCATCGACGTTGTAGGTCTGCGACACCACGTAGTCGCTCTCGGCTGACGCGAGAAAAATCGCCATGCCCGTGAGATCCTCGGCCGTTCCCATGCGCCCGTAGGGCACTTCGGCACCCACGAGCCGCTTCTTCTCGCCGCGTGGGCGGTTCTCGTATTTGGCAAACAGCGCGTCGACGCCGTCCCAGTGTTCGCCGTCGACCACGCCCGGAGCGATGGCGTTGACGTTGATGCGATGCTTGATCAGGTCGAGCCCGGCCGACTGGGTCAGGCTGATGACCGCCGCCTTGGTCGCGCAATAGACCGCGACCAACGCCTCGCCGCGACGCCCTGCCTGGCTTGCCATGTTGATGATCTTGCCGCCCCTGCCCTGGGCGATCATCTGTTTGGCGGCCGCCTGCATCGCAAACAGCGTTCCCGACACATTGATCGAAAACAGCCGGTCATAACTTTCGCGGGTGATTTCGACGATCGGTGCGAGATCGAAGAGCGCGGCATTGTTGACGAGTATGTCGAGACCGCCGGCCTCGGTAACGACCGATGCTATCGCCGCGTCGATCGAGCCCTGCTGCGTCACGTCCATTTCGACAGCATAGGCGCTCGGTCCGATCTCCGCGGCCGTCTCACGCGCCCGCGCCATGTTGATGTCGGCAATCGCCACCCGGGCGCCTTCGCGCACATAGGCTTCGGCAAAAGCGCGACCGATACCCCGCGCAGACCCGGTGATCAGCGCGCTTTTCCCGTGAAGACGTTTCATCGAACTGCCAACCCCTTGTCGTCGAACCTGTGGACGCGCTGGGCGTCAGGCGTCAGGAACACGCGATCACCGTGAGTGACAGCGAAATCACCGCCGACCCGCGCCGTCATCGTTCCGATATTGTCGACGTTGACATGCAGGAACGTGTCCGAGCCCAGGTGCTCGGCAACCCCGACCGTGCCGCCCCAGGTGCCGCTTTCCTTGGACAGCACCAGATGCTCCGGCCGGATGCCCATTGTGTGCGCCTGATAGGCAGTGGCCGGCGCACCGGAGACGAAGTTCATGCGCGGCGAACCGATAAAGCCGGCGACGAAGAGATTGTCGGGCTTGTGATAGAGATCGAGCGGCGAGCCGACCTGTTCGATGCGGCCGCGATTGAGCACCACGATCTTGTCGGCCATGGTCATGGCCTCCACCTGATCGTGGGTGACGTAGACCATCGTCGTCTTCAGGTCCTGGTGCAGTTGGCTGATTTCCAGCCGCATGTTGACGCGCAAGGCAGCGTCGAGGTTCGAAAGCGGCTCGTCGAACAGGAACGCCTTCGGCTGACGCACGATCGCCCGGCCGATGGCGACGCGCTGGCGCTGACCGCCCGAGAGCTGCCGCGGTTTGCGGTCGAGGTAGTCGGTGAGATTGAGAACGCGCGCAGCATCGGCCACTTTCTTGTCGATGACGGCCTTGTCCTCGTTCGCCATTTTCAACGGAAACCCGATATTCGAGCGCACGCTCATATGCGGATAGAGCGCGTATGACTGGAACACCATCGACAGGCCGCGTTGTGCGGGTGGTAGCTCGGTGGCGTTCTTGCCGTCGATGACGATCTCGCCATCGCTCACATCTTCAAGCCCGGCGATCAGCCGCAAGAGCGTGGACTTCCCGCAGCCCGACGGGCCGACGAAGACGACGAACTCGCCGTCGTTGATGTTGAGGTCGATCGACGGGATGACGGCATGGGCGCCGAAGACCTTCGAGACGTTTCTGAGCGTTATGTTTCCCATTGTCGTATCCCTTATTTGACCGCGCCGAAGGTGAGGCCGCGCACGAGCTGTTTCTGCGAGAACCAGCCGAGTATGAGGATGGGGGCGATCGCCATGGTCGAGGCCGCCGAAAGCTTGGCGTAGAACAGGCCCTCGGGGCTTGAGTATGAGGCGATGAAAGCCGTCAGCGGCGCCGCCTTCGCGGCACTGAGGTTGAGCGTCCAGAACGCCTCGTTCCAGGCAAGGATGATGTTGAGCAGCAGTGTCGAGGCGATGCCGGGGATCGCCATCGGCGTCAGCACATAGATGATCTCCTTCGACAGAGAAGCACCGTCCATGCGTGCCGCTTCCAGGATCTCGCCGGGGATTTCCTTGAAATAGGTGTAGAGCATCCAGATGATGATCGGCAGGTTGATCAGCGTCAGCACGATGACGAGGCCGGTGCGGGTATCGAGCAGGCCGGTGTTGCGGAACAACAGATACATCGGCACCAATACGCCGACCGACGGCATCATCTTGGTGGAGAGCATCCACATCAACACGTCCTTGGTGCGCTTGGTCGGCGAGAACGCCATCGCCCAGGCAGACGGAATGGCGATGATCAGGCCGATCAGCGTCGAGCCGAAGGAGACGACGACGGAGTTCATGAAGTGCAGGAAGTAATTCGATCGGCTCTGCACCTCATGGTAGTTCTCCGTCGTCCAGTCGAAGAAGAACAGTGACGGCGGCGAGGCGATCGCCTCTGCCTCGGTCTTGAAGCTCGTCAGGAACGTCCAGAGGATCGGGAAGAAGATCAGGATGCCGATCGTCCAGGCGACGACGGTAACGATGATCTTTCTTCGGGTGGAGACGTTGCGTGCCATGGGTCTCAAGCCTCCAGCGTCTTGCCGATCATGCGCATCAGGAAGAATGCGACGATGTTGGCGAGGATGACGGCGATGATGCCGCCGGCGGATGCGCCGCCCACGTCGAACTGCAGCAAGGCCTGCGCATAGACGAGGAAGGTCAGATTGGTGCTCTGTGTGCCCGGGCCGCCATTGGTCGTCACCAGGATTTCCGCAAAGACCGAGAGCAGGAAGATCGTCTGGATCAGGATGACCACGGTGATGGCGCGGGAGAGATGCGGCAGCACGAGATAGATGAAGCGGCTCCAGGCGCTGGCGCCGTCCATCTGGGCTGCTTCCTTCTGCTCTTCGTCGAGCGATTGCAGCGCCGTCAAAAGGATCAGTGTCGCAAAGGGCAGCCACTGCCAGGCGACGATGAGGATCACCGACATCAACGGTGCGTTGGCGAGAAAGTCGAAGGGCTGCAGTCCGAAGAGCTTGGCCACCCAGGCGAACAGCCCGTTGACCGGGTTCATGAACATGTTCTTCCACACCAGTGCCGCGACGGTCGGCATGATCAGGAACGGCGCGATCACCAGGATGCGCACGATCCCCTGCCCGAACATCGGCTGGTCCAGCAGCAGCGCCAGCGCGATGCCGCCGACGACGGTGATGAACAGCACGCCGAGCACGATGGCGAGTGTGTTGAAGATCGCGTGGAAGAAGGCCGGATCGGTGAGGAAGTACTTGTAGTTCGAGAAGCCCGCGAACTCTTCCATTCCCGGCATCAGGAGATTGTAGCGCAGGAACGAGAAATAGATCGTCATGGCCAGCGGAACGATCATCCAGGCCAGAAGCAGAAGCACCGAGGGCGCGATCATCAGACGCGCGGCGGAGCGGGTGTGCAAGGTCGCCATGGCGTCCCCCCAAATGACGGAATTCAACGCTGTTTCGAGATCGGGTCGGGCCGGCGCGTGATCCCGCGCAGGCCTGACTTGAGGGAAATTACCGGGGCGCCAGCCATTTGCGGCCGGCACCCCGGGCCCTTGGGAGCGCTATTTGATGTAACCGGCCTTGGTCATTTCGCGTTCGGTCAGTGTCTGGGCGCTGGCAAGCGCGTCGTCGACGCTCATCTGACCGGCAAGGGCCGCCGAGAACTGCTGGCCGACCGCCGTGCCGAGACCCTGGAATTCGGGGATCGCCACGAACTGCACGCCGACATAGGGCACCGGCTTGACGGCCGGGTTCTTCGGATCGGCGGCATTGATCGAATCGAGCGTCATCTTCGCAAACGGCGCTGCCTTCTGGTACTCAGGGTTTGCGTAGAGCGAGGTGCGCGTGCCCGGAGGAACGTTGGCCCAGCCTTCCTTGTCGGCAACCAGCTTCAGATAGTCCTTGCCCGTTGCCCAGGCGATGAACTTTTCGGCCGCTGCCACCTTCTGCGAACCAGCGGGAATAGCGAGGTTCCAGGCCCAGAGCCAGTTGCCGCGTTTGCCAAGACCGGTGTCAGGCGCAAGCGCAAAGCCCACCTTGTCGGCCACCGTCGATTCCTTCGGGTTGGTGACGAACGAGGCCGCAACCGTCGCATCGATCCACATGCCGCACTTGCCGGTCTGGAACAGCGACAGGTTTTCATTGAAGCCGTTCGAGGATGCGCCGGGCGGTCCGGCGTCGTTCATCAGCTTGACGTAGAAGTCGAGCGCGTTCTTCCATTCCGGCTGGTCGAATTGCGGCTTCCAGTTCTCGTCGAACCAGCGCGCGCCGAAGGCGTTCGCGGTTGCCGTCAGGAACGCCATGTTCTCGCCCCAGCCCGCCTTGCCGCGCAGGCAGATGCCGTAGACTTCGTTGTTCTTGTCGGTGATCTTGCGGGCTGCCTCAGCGATAAAGTCCCAGGTCGGCGCGTCGGGCATGGTCAGCCCAGCCTTCTCGAACAGGTCCTTGCGGTACATCACCATCGAGCTTTCGCCGTAAAACGGTGCGGCATAGAGCTTGCCGTCGATGGTCAGGCCCGAGCGGATCGCCGGCAACAGATCGTCGACATCATAGTCGGCGCCGAGATTGTCGAGCGGCAGCAGCCAGCCCTGCTTGGCCCAGATCGGCACTTCGTAGGTGCCGATGGTCATGATGTCGTACTGGCCGCCCTTGGTGGCGATATCCGTCGTCACGCGCTGGCGCAGCACGTTTTCCTCGAGCGTTACCCACTCGAGCGTAATGTCCGGATTCTTGGACGTGAAATCATCCGTCAGCTTCTGCATCCGGATCATGTCGCCGTTGTTCACGGTCGCAATGGTCAGCGTTTCTGCTTGGGCCAGACCTGACAGTGCGACTGCCGAGCATGTGCCCAGCAGGAAAGTTCTCAAATTCATCGACTTCCTCCCAGAAGAAATTGAGCATTTGCCTCGCTCATGGGCAATTACTCACTTATCGCAAAAGAATGTCAATCCGCTTTCGTTGCTGCGCTGCAAACAGAAAGGTTACAAAGCTGTTTTGATTGTCGATTTTTTATCAGCAAGCGATCATATGAACGCCAAAAGGCCGGTGCATGGCCGGCCTCCGTCAACTGGAATCGGTGCGATCAGGCGTTGAGCAGGTAGGCGGCAGTCGCCTCATCGGTGATAATGCCGTTGATGATCCGGCCCTTGAGAGCCGCCCTCAGCGCCTCGTATTTGCGCCGTCCCTTGGCGAGACCGATCACCGAGGCATTGTCACGGGATGGGAGCGGAACCGAGGCGACGCGATCGTTGAAGCTGCCGGCCATCAACGCGCCGTCTTGGTCGAACATCCAGCCGCAGATCTCCCCGGCTGCACCCGATTTCGTCAACTGCCCCATTTCGTCCTGGGACAGAAACCCATCCTGGCAAAGCGGTGCGTCGGGGCCGAGCTCGCCGACGCCGACAAAGGCGACATTGGCTTGCGCACCGAGCTTCAGCGCCACCTGGACGAGGCTCTGGCTGTGCAGCACCGCGCGCTCCTCCGCCGACGAAGCGAGCACCGGCAACGGCATTGGAAAATGCCGCGCCTTGACCGCATCGGCCATGCTGAAGATGACGTTGTAATAGGCGGCCGAGCCGTCGAGCCCGATGTTGCCGGTCAGTGACACGATGCGATGTTGCGGACATTCCATCGCCGGCAGCTGGTCGATCGCCGCCTTCAGGGTGCGGCCGGTGCCGATCGCCAGAACCTGGGGCTCGGGCAATTTGAGCCAGCGCTCGATCTCGGCAGCTCCGGCTTCAGCGATGCCGACCGTTGTCGAACTCGAGCCAGGATCACTGGGCACCACGTCCACATGTCTGAGATCGTATCTTTCGCGAAGCCGTTCGGCGGCCTCAAGGCATGCGGCAATCGGATGATCGAGCCGGACCTTGATCAGGCGCTCGGCCATGGCGAGCGACACCAGCCGCTGCGCCGATTGGCGCGAGATGCCCATGACCGTGGCGATCTCGTCTTGTGTGCGGCCGGCGACATAGTAGAGCCAGCCCGCGCGGGCAGCATCGTCAAGCCTGTTGTTCGCCTCAGCCCTGCGCGCCATGCCAATTCTCCGTTCCCCCGCGATCGCGACGTCTTGGGGGTCGGATTCACCCAAAAACATCGTGATCGCTTCCCTGAGCTAGATCCGGATGCGGGCGGAAACCCGCACACACTTTTCCTCATCCCGCTCTGATTTGCTGCCACTATTTGCCCTGCCCTGTCAAACAGCGCTCAAGAACAAGCACTTGGCACGTCTACGGCAAAGTGCCGGAGCACAAGGCTTTCAGGTCATTTCAACGGCAAACTTTTACCGTTTGATAAAAAAATAAAGCGTGTTACCGTTCCATCATCCTGAGAAAACATTGGGAGCCAAAAATGGGAACGACGCAATCTGGGATCCTCGGCGGCCGCCTGCCGCTCGCGGACTACGAAACCAATTTCTCCGACCTCCATCCAGCCCTCGACAGGCACGAGGCATTGGTCGCATCCGACCGCTGTTATTTCTGTCATGACGCGCCATGCATGACGGCCTGTCCCACCTCCATCGATATCCCGCTGTTCATTCGGCAGATATCGACGGGCAACCCCATCGGCTCGGCCAAGACCATCTTCGACCAGAATATTCTGGGCGGAATGTGCGCCCGCGTCTGTCCCACCGAAACGCTCTGCGAGCAGGCCTGCGTGCGCAACACGGCCGAGGAGCGCCCGGTCGAGATCGGCCGCCTGCAGCGCTACGCGACCGACATCGCGATGAAAGAGAACAAACAGTTCTACGCCCGCGCCGCCTCCTCCGGTCAAAGGGTTGCCGTCGTCGGCGCCGGCCCGGCAGGGCTTGCCTGCGCCCACCGCCTTGCGGTCAAGGGCCACGAGGTCGTCATCTATGACGCCCGGGAGAAATCCGGCGGCCTCAATGAATATGGCATCGCCGCCTACAAGTCGGTCGACGATTTTGCCCAGAGCGAAGTCGACTACGTCCTGTCGATCGGCGGCATCGAAGTTCGCCACGGCCAGGCGCTCGGCCGCGATTTCTCGCTTGCAGACCTGAGCGAGCAGTATGACGCCGTGTTCCTCGGCCTCGGCCTTGCTGGCGTCAATGCGTTGCGCATCGAAGGCGAAAATGCCGAAGGCGTCGATGATGCCGTCGACTTCATCGCCGCCCTTCGCCAGTCGAAGACCAAGGCCGACATTGCCGTCGGTCGCCGCATTGTCGTTCTCGGCGGCGGCATGACCGCCATCGACGCCGCCGTCCAGGCAAAGCTGCTCGGCGCCGAGGAGGTGACGATCTGTTACCGCCGCGGCAAGGAGCACATGAACGCGTCGGAATTCGAGCAGGACCTGGCAGCGTCCAAGGGCGTCACCATCCGTCACTGGCTCCAGCCCAAGCGCATCGCGCTGAAGGACGACAAGGTCGCCGGCATCGAGCTCGAATACACCACGCTCGTTGATGGAAAGCTGACCGCGACCGGCGAAACGGGTATCATAGCCGCAGACCAGATCTTCAAGGCGATCGGTCAGACCTTCGAGGCATCGGGCCTCGGATCGCTTGCGTTCGAAGGTGGCCGCATCGTTGTCGATGCGGAAGGCAAGACATCGCTTGCCAATGTCTGGGCCGGTGGCGACTGCGTGGTGGGTGGCGAAGACCTGACAGTGTCAGCCGTCGCCAATGGGCGCGATGCAGCCGAAGCGATCAACCGGGCTTTCGCCGCGGCCATGCCGCAGGCGAGCGCCGTTGCATAACGGATCGGGAGGACGGAACAATGGCTGATCTACGCAACAATTTTGTCGGCATCAAATCCCCGAACCCGTTCTGGCTGGCCTCCGCGCCGCCGACGGACAAGGCCTATAACGTCGAGCGCGCCTTCAAGGCGGGCTGGGGCGGCGTCGTCTGGAAGACGCTCGGCGAGGAAGGACCGCCCGTCGTCAACGTCAACGGCCCGCGCTACGGCGCGATCTGGGGCGCCGACCGCCGGTTGCTCGGCCTCAACAACATCGAGCTCATCACCGACCGTGACCTCTATGTGAACCTGCGGGAAATGAAGCAGGTCAAGATGAATTGGCCGGACCGGGCTCTGATCGCATCGATCATGGTGCCATGCGAGGAAGAGGCCTGGAAGGCAATCCTGCCGCTGGTGGAAGAAACTGGCGCCGATGGCATCGAGCTTAACTTCGGCTGTCCGCACGGCATGTCCGAGCGCGGCATGGGTGCCGCGGTCGGACAGGTGCCGGAATATATCGAGATGGTCGTGCGCTGGTGCAAGCAGTACACGCGCATGCCCGTCATCACCAAGCTGACGCCGAATATTACCGACGTGCGCAAGCCGGCGCGGGCGGCCAAGGCCGGCGGCACCGATGCCGTGTCGTTGATCAACACGATCAACTCGATCGTCTCCGTTGACCTCGACAACTTCGCACCGAACCCGACGGTCGGCGGCAAGGGCACCCATGGCGGTTATTGCGGCCCGGCCGTCAAGCCGATCGCGCTCAACATGGTCGCCGAGATCGCCCGCGATCCCGAGACCTACGGCCTGCCGATTTCGGGCATCGGCGGGATCACCACCTGGCGCGATGCGGCCGAGTTCCTGGTGCTTGGCGCCGGCAACGTGCAGGTCTGCACCGCGGCGATGACTTACGGGTTCAAGATCGTCCAGGAAATGATCTCCGGCCTCTCCGACTGGATGGATGCCAAGGGACACCGCAACCTCGACGACATCACCGGCCGCGCCGTGCAGAATGTCACCGACTGGCAGTACCTCAACCTCAACTACATCGCCAAGGCCAAGATCGATCAGGATTCCTGCATCAAGTGCGGCCGCTGTCACATCGCCTGCGAGGACACCTCGCACCAGGCGATCACCCAGTTCGTCAATGGCGTACGCCATTTCGAGGTGATGGAAGACGAGTGCGTCGGCTGCAATCTCTGCGTGAATGTCTGTCCCGTCGAGAACTGCATTACCATGGAAGAGTTGCCGGCAGGCAGCATGGATCAGCGCACCGGCAAGCCGGTCGATCCGAACTATGCCAACTGGACAACGCATCCGAACAATCCGATGGCCCGCCAGGCCGCGGAATAGGCAGGCGAAAGCGGTTCCAGGAAACCGCAGCGGGTTCCTGGAACCGCTTTAGCCCACGAAAAACGCCGCCGGAGCAACAATCCGGCGGCGTTGTTGTCAAAGGCGTCTCACACCTCGACGACCACCTTGCCGAAGGCACCGCGATCAAGATGTGCCAGCGCGTCGCGGAAATCCTCGAACCGGTAGCGCGCATCGACCACGGGCTTCAGGCCGGTCTGGTCGACAGCAGCCACCAGATCCTGCAGCGCCCGGCGATGGCCGACGCCGATGCCCTGAATGATCGGAGATTTCAGCAGCACCGGCGGCACCTGCGCCGAGATCTCCGCGCCCTCCAGTACACCGATAACCGAGATCCTCCCCTGCACAGCCACCGCCTCCAGCGAACGGCCGAGATTGGCGCCACCGGCGAGCTCCAGGATATGATCGGCACCGTGATCGCCGGTGATCTCAAGCACACGCTCGACCCAATCTTCGTTCAAGCGATCGATGCCGTGGTCGGCGCCAAGAGCAAGCGCACGCTCAAGTTTGTCTCGGCTTGCCGACGTGACGATGACTTCAGCGCCATGCGCCTTGGCGATCTGCAACCCGAACAGCGAAACGCCGCCCGTCCCCTGCACGACGACGCGGTCGCCGGCCTTCGGCCGTCCCTTTTCGACCAGAGCATACCATGCCGTCACACCGGCGCAGGGCAAGGTGCTGGCCTCACCGTCATCGATGCTCTCAGGCGCGTGCACGAACCAGTCCTCAGGGAAGGCGACATATTCCGACGCGACACCGGGATTGAGACCACCGAGCGCAAACGAGGTCGGGTGACGCGCAGTCCCCGGCTTTTGCCCGTCGATCCAGGTGGGATCGAAGACGGAAATGACGCGATCGCCGGCTCGAAAGCGCGTCACGTCGCTGCCCACCGCTTCGACGACGCCGGCCATGTCGGAGCCCGGCACGAAGGGGAAGGCAAGCGGCATGCCCATGCCGTTTTCGAGCACCAGCTTGTCACGAAAGTTGAGCGATATGGCGGTGGTTCGAACGAGCACTTCGCCCGGGCCCGCCTCCGGAACGGGACGTTCGACGAGCTTGAGGTTCTGAGCGCCCAGCGCATCGATCGTCCACTGCTTCATCAGTCTTGCCATGGTCTTTCCTTTCATTTGATTGATCTGATGGAGAAAGCATAGCGTTGAAATTAACTCTCCAGTTGCGATATGATTTCGTCATATTGGTTCCCTGAGGGATACAAAAATGAGCTATCTCAGCGGCGTTTCGGTGTTTGTGGAAGCGGCAGACGCCGGTGGTTTTTCGGCAGCCGCCGAAAGGCTCAACCTGTCGCGCTCGGCCGTCGGCAAGACAGTCGCCAAGCTGGAACAGAGGCTCGGCGTTCGCCTGTTTCATCGCACCACCCGCACGCAGAGCCTGACCGACGAGGGTCAGCTGTTCTACGAGAACTGCCTGAGGGCGCTCAGTGAAATCAGGGCTGGCGAGGCGCTGCTGGAATCCGGCAAGCAGCAGATACAGGGGCGCCTGCGCCTGTCGATGCCGGTGCATTTCGGCCGCCAATGCGTCATGCCGCTTCTGTCCGAACTGCTGCGGATGCATCCGCGCCTGGAATTCGACCTTAACTTCAGCGACCGCAACGTCGACCTCATCGAGGATGGCTTCGATCTGGCCATCCGCTCCGGCCCGCTGCGGAGCGATCCCAAACTGATGTCGCGCAAGATCGCCGACCAGCGCATGATCGTCTGCGCCTCTCCGGCCTATATCGAAGCGAACGGCGCCCCGAAGACGATTGAAGACCTGATGGCGCATCAGGCCATCCTTTACCGGCGCAGCGGTCAACCCCTCGCCTGGTCCTTTCCGGCCAAGGCCGGTCAGCCCCAAACCATCACACCGCCGGCGCGGCTGCGCCTCGACGACCTGACGTCGATCGCCGATGCGGCGGCTGACGGTTTCGGTATCGCCTGGCTGCCATGCTGGCTTGTGGGCAGCCGCATAGCCTCCGGTTCGCTCGTGCGGATACTTGCCGATGCGCCCGCCCTCTCCTACGGCGCCTACGTCGTCTGGCCGAAAACCCAATACATGCCGCCTAAGCTGCGTCTGCTCATCGATACGCTTGCCGCACGCCTCCCGCCGATGATGGAATGACGGCAACGGCAGCCGCCGCGGACTCAGGTCAGGGAGGCAATCGACATGCAGAAAGTGGCAGGAATCGGCGGGCTTTTCTTCCGCAGCGACGATCCGGACCGGCTCGCGGCCTGGTACCAGGCCCACCTCGGCATAGAGACCGTGCCTTCGAGCTACGACGACAGTTGCTGGCAGCAGCGCGCCGGCAGCACCGTCTTTGCGCCGTTCAAGCGCGATACCGATTACTTCGGCCGTGGAGAACAAATGTGGATGGTCAACTTTCGCGTCGACGATCTCGACGCGATGGTCGAGCAACTGCGCACTGCGGGCATCGAGGTGACGACCGATCCGCAAACCTATCCGAACGGCCGCTTCGCCAGGCTCCACGACCCCGAGGGCAACCCGATCGAACTCTGGCAGCCGAACCCCGCCGAATAGCGCCGGCGACCGATGACGCGCAAGACACGATAACGAAACAGATTGTGTAGAAAAGGTAAGTTGTCGGCGTATGCGATCTGGATAATAAAGGGGGAAAGAACCGAAGCCGGCGTCTCGCCGGCAGAGCTGGGCTCGCTATTTGACGATCATTTCCGCCAATAGACGCAAGCGCATTCACCTCGTCTCCGGGGCAGTGCTTGGTACGTTTATCCTTGCCCATTTTCTCAACCACTCGCTCGGCCTGATCTCCGTCGAGGCCATGGAAGCCGGCCGCAAGGTCTTCAACGTCGTCTGGCATAGTGTGCCCGGCACGATCTTGCTCTATGGCGCGCTGCTCGCGCATTTCATCATGGCGCTCGACAGCCTCTACCGGCGCCAGACGCTGCGCATGCCGATGCGCGAGGCGCTGAAGATCGTCTTCGGCCTCAGCCTGCCGTTCCTGCTCATCGGCCACGTCACCGCGACGCGGGTCGAGCCGCTTTTGACCGGCGTGGAAGCCGACTATCCCGGCATGCTGCGCGCGCTCTGGTCGAGCTGGACCAATACCACCCGACAGTCGCTTGCCCTGCTGCTCGCCTGGAGCCACGGCTGTCTCGGCGCCTGGTTCTGGATGCGCGGGCGCACCTGGTTTCCGCGCTATGAAATCCTGCTCTATACGGTCGCCATCCTCGTACCGATCTTCGCGCTGCTCGGCTTCTTCAGCGGCGCCCGCTCGCTCGAACGTGTCTACGAAGAGCATGGCGGCTACGGCGACAGGGCCGAAATCAGACCGGCCTACGACGTCAACCTGCTCGAAGACATCCGGTTCGGCCTCTACCTCGGCTTTGCCGGTCTGATCGGCGGAACCTTCATCCTGCGCATCCTGCCCAAGGGTGGGCGCATTCGCGTCCGCTATCCCGATGGCCGCGTCGGGCTTGCCGTCTCGGCCGAACTCGTCAACCGCGCCGGTGTTGTGATGGAGGCGCACAAGCGGCTCGACATCAGCCTTCGCGGACGCCAGGCGACGCTCGAAACCTGGATCGTTGAGGACGCCGGCGATATCGCCAAGGCCTTGCAACCGTCACCGGCTCCGGCTTAGAGCATTTCCAGGAAAAGTGCGAAGCAGTTTTCCGTCAGGAAATGCGTAGAAACAAAGCGATAGGGCGTTACTATGACTCCGTTTACACCGGAAATGCTCTATAGGTGCGTGGGCACACGCATCCCTCGCCATCTCCAGTTCCGGAAGCCAGCATGAAACAGGACGTCTCGCCGAAAACGGCGCACCAGAGCCACGCCAAGGGCGTCGAAAAGCTCAAGGCGCATCTGGCGATGCTGACCTTTTCGGCGCTGATCGCCGGCTCCTTCTCCTTCGGCGGCCTGGCGGCGCAGCATATGGGCGCAGGTCCGCTGACGCTCTGGCGCTACCTCTTGACCGTTGTCGTGCTTGGCGCGCTCACCTTCGGCTATGCCCGGGTGCCTTTTCATATCCCAAAACAATTGTGGCGCTTCCTGATCCTCGGCGGACTGATCGCCGTCTACATGCTGACGATGTTCAAGGCGCTGGAGTTTACCGATCCTGTTTCGACCGGCGCCGTCTTCACGCTGATGCCGCTCTTGAGCGCGGGCTTCGCGTTCCTGCTACTCGGCCAGCACACGCGGCCCGGCGTGCTCGCTGGCCTGATCATCGCCGCACTTGGTGCCGTCTGGGTGATCTTTCGCGCCGATATCCAGGCGATCCTCGCCTTTGACATCGGCCAGGGTGAACTGATCTTCTTCGTCGGCGTCATCTGTCACGCGATCTACGTGCCGCTGATCCGCAAGTTCGACCGCAAGGAAAACCCTTTTGCCTTCGGTTTCTGGGTCGCCGCCTGCACCGTGCCGTGGCTGCTTGTGCCCGGCGCTGCCGGCCTTGCCACAACCGATTTCGCCAGCCTGCCGGCCATCGTCTGGATTGCCGTCGTCTATCTCGCGGTCGTCACCACAGCGATCACCTTCCTGTTGCTGCAATACGCATCCCTGCGGCTGCCTTCGTCGAAGGTCCTTGGCTACGGCTATCTGACGCCGAGCTTCATCATTCTGCTTGAAGGCATTCTCGGCCATGGCTGGGTAAGCCTGCCGGTTCTCGCAGGCGCTTTGACGACGGCCTGCGGGCTGGCGCTGATGGCGCTGCTACCGGATTGATCCCGGAACGCTTTAAAGCGCGTCGTGATCTTTCAGATTCGCTTGGCGCGCTTTAAGTTATTGTTTTTGCGCATGTCGTCATCGCAAAACCGCGGCACACTTTTGCGCGACATGCTCTAAAGCATTTCGAGGAAAAGTGCGGAGCGGTTTTC
Organism: Ensifer sp. GW823-FHT05D09; assembly: GCF_058795755.1. Lineage (NCBI taxonomy): Bacteria > Pseudomonadati > Pseudomonadota > Alphaproteobacteria > Hyphomicrobiales > Rhizobiaceae > Ensifer > Ensifer sp. GW823-FHT05D09. The sequence goes on from NZ_JBXAIA010000003.1 coordinate 695,066, forward strand.
CGTCGGGAAATGCGTAAAAACAGAGACATAGAGCGTTTCTGTGTTTCCGTCTAAATCGGAAACGCTCTAGGAAGCGGGCTGCTCGCTGACCTGCAGCCCGTCGACGAACAGGCGCTCGAGAAAACGCGCCGCATCCTCGAACCGTCCTTCGCCGGAATTGCCCTGCCCGAGCACGGCGCGAACCTGCACGTCGAAGTCGGCATAGTGTTGCGTCGTCGACCAGATCGCGAAGATCAGGTGGTAGGGGTCGCATTTGGCAATCTTGCCTGCCTTGGCCCAGGAACGGATAACCTCCGCCTTCTCGTCGACGAGTTCCTTCAGCGGCCCTTTCAGTTCGTCCTCGATATGCGGGGCGCCCTGCAGCACTTCGTTGGCGAAGAGCCGGCTTTCGCGCGGGAAATCGCGCGCCATCTCCAGCTTGCGCCTGATGTAGCTGCGGATTTCGGTGACCGGGTTTCCCTCCGCGTCAAAGGCGCGCAACGGGTCGAGCCAGGTGTCGAGCACGCGATCGATCAGCGCCCGGTGCATCGCGTCCTTGGTGCGGAAATAATAGAGCAGGTTCGGCTTTGACATGCCGGCGACATCGGCGATCTGGTCGACGGTTGCGCCGCGAAAGCCGTGGGCGGAAAACACCTCCAGCGCCGCCTCCAGAATGCGCTCTTCCTTCTCCTCCTGGATGCGTGTACGCCTCTGGGTCCTGGCCGCTCTCGGAAGTACCATCTCGCCCCCTGCCGGTGCCTGCGCGCTGATCCGCACAGGTCGTCTCTGCCCAAATTTCGGCGCCGCCATCTTTTTGGGCAACAACTTCGTTTTTTTGTTTTTCCGGCTTGAGTGCCGCAACGGAAGTTGTAATGTTTACCAACCGGTCAAATTATCAGCCAGTTCGCCAGCAAAGGCAACGACTGATCGAAGGGCACCAGAAAAAACCAAGCCTGGATTTGACCAAGGGAACATAAGCGGCATGCGCCACCCAAGGTGCGGCCCGAAAGAATGAGGAGACCGCCGTGGCAGCACCTGGCGAGAACATGCGCGTCAATGCCGACCGCCTGTGGGATACGTTGATGGACATGGCCAAGATCGGCCCGGGCATCGCGGGCGGCAACAACCGCCAGACGCTGACCGACGAGGACGGTGAAGGCCGCAAGCTTTTCCAGTCCTGGTGCGATCAGGCGGGGCTCACCATGGGCGTCGACACCATGGGCAACATGTTCTTCACCCGCCCCGGCACCGACCCCGATGCCCTTCCCGTCTATGTCGGCTCCCATCTCGACACGCAGCCGACCGGCGGCAAATTCGACGGCGTGCTCGGCGTGCTCTCGGGCCTTGAGGTCGTTCGCTCCATGAACGATCTCGGCATCAAGACCAAACACCCCATTGTCGTCACCAACTGGACCAACGAGGAAGGCGCACGTTTCGCACCCGCCATGCTCGCCTCCGGCGTCTTTGCCGGCGTGCACAGCCAGGACTTTGCCTATGGCCGCAAGGACCCGGAAGGCAAGACCTTCGGCGACGAACTGAAACGCATCGGCTGGGTTGGCGGCGAAGAGGTCGGCGCCCGCAAGATGCACGCCTATTTCGAATACCACATCGAGCAGGGCCCGATTCTCGAAGCCGAAAACAAGGATATCGGCGTCGTCACACACTGTCAGGGCCTGTGGTGGCTGGAGTTCACGCTGACCGGGCGCGAGGCCCATACCGGCTCGACCCCGATGAACATGCGCGTCAATGCCGGACTTGCGATGTCGCGCATCATCGAAATGGTCCAGGCCGTGGCCATGGAAAACCAGCCGGGCGCCGTCGGCGGCGTCGGCCAGGTGGTCTTTTCGCCCAACTCGCGCAACGTGCTGCCCGGCAAGGTGGTCTTCACCGTCGACATCCGCTCGCCCGACAAGGCCAAGCTTGACCGCATGCGCGCCAAGATCGAGGCCGAAGCGCCTGAGATCGCCGATGCACTCGGCGTCGGCTGCTCCGTCGAGGCCATCGGCCATTTCGAGCCGGTGACCTTCGATCCGAAGCTCGTCACCGCCGTGCGCAACGCCGCCGAAAGGCTCGGCTACAGCCACATGAACCTCATCTCCGGCGCCGGGCACGATGCCTGCTGGGCCGCCAAGGTCGCACCGGCGACCATGGTCATGTGCCCCTGCGTCGGTGGCCTCAGCCACAACGAGGCGGAGGACATCTCCAGGGAATGGGCAGGCGCCGGAGCCGACGTTCTCTTCCACGCCGTCGTCGAAACGGCCGAAATCGTCGAATGAGTTTGTGGGCGGGACGAAAGTTCCGCCCTTTTTCGTGGCGGCCGAAAGGCCACCGGAAGCACAATCGCGAGGATGAAAATCAATGAGCACTGTCATCAAGGGTGGAACCATCGTCACCGCCGACCTGACCTACAAGGCGGACGTCAAGATCGAGGGCGGGAGGATCGTCGAGATCGGCCCGAACCTTCAGGGCGACGAAACGCTCGACGCCAGCGGCTGTTTCGTCATGCCGGGCGGCATCGACCCGCACACACACCTCGAAATGCCGTTCATGGGCACGTATTCCTCGGATGATTTCGAAAGCGGCACAAGGGCGGCGCTTGCCGGCGGCACGACCATGGTCGTGGACTTCGCCCTGCCCTCGCCCAACCAGTCGCTGCTCGAAGCGCTCACCATGTGGGACAACAAGTCCACCCGTGCCAACTGCGACTATTCCTTCCACATGGCGATCACATGGTGGGGCGAGCAGGTCTTCAACGAGATGGAGACCATCGTCAAGGACAAGGGCATCAACACCTTCAAGCATTTCATGGCCTATAAGGGCGCATTAATGGTCGACGACGACGAGATGTTCTCGTCCTTCCAGCGCTGCGCGGCACTCGGCGCCCTGCCGCTCGTGCACGCGGAAAACGGCGACGTCGTCGCGCAACTGCAGGCAAAGCTGCTTTCGGAAGGCAACAACGGTCCGGAAGCGCACGCCTATTCGCGGCCGGCCGAAGTCGAGGGCGAGGCCACCAACCGCGCGATCATGATCGCCGACATGGCCGGAAGCCCTGTCTATATCGTCCACACCTCCTGCGAACAGGCGCATGAAGCGATCCGCCGCGCCCGCGCCAAGGGCATGCGCGTCTTCGGCGAGCCACTGATCCAGCACCTGACGCTCGACGAGTCAGAATATTTCAACAAGGATTGGGACCACGCCGCCCGTCGCGTGATGTCGCCGCCGTTCCGCAACAAGCTGCATCAGGACAGTCTCTGGGCCGGCCTTGCTTCCGGTTCGCTGCAGGTGGTGGCAACCGATCACTGCGCCTTTACATCCGAGCAGAAACGCTCTGGCGTCGGCGATTTCACCAAGATCCCCAACGGCACCGGCGGACTTGAAGACCGCATGCCGATGCTTTGGACCCACGGCGTCAACACCGGCCGTATCACCATGAACGAGTTCGTGGCCGTAACCTCGACCAACATCGCCAAGATCCTCAACGTCTACCCGAAGAAGGGCGCGGTGCTCGTCGGCGCTGATGCCGACCTCGTCGTCTGGGACCCGAAGCGTTCGAAGACGATCTCGGCCAAGAGCCAGCAGTCGGCGATCGACTACAACGTCTTCGAGGGCAAGGAGGTCAAGGGCCTGCCGCGTTACACGCTGACCCGCGGCGTCGTCGCCATCGAGGAAGGCACGATCAAGACGCGCGAAGGCCACGGCGAATTCGTCCGCCGCGATCCGTTCCCAGCCGTCAGCACCGCGCTCACCACGTGGAAGGAAGTTACCGCCCCCCGCGCCGTCCAGCGCAGCGGCATCCCGGCGACCGGGGTGTAATTTTGGTGTTTCGCGGCCTGCACTTCTTCACACCACTCTGTCCCACCGAACATGTCCCGCCACACCGGAGGGACGCTTCGGCTCGGTTTCCCATCGCCTCAGCCAGGCACGAGGGCGTCGAGCTCCGGCAGCAGAACGACGCTTTCCTGCTCCTTGGGGTCGGTGCGGGCGATGACGGCCGAACAGGGTGCGTCGGAGAGATTTGCCGGCAGGTGCGGCACGCCGGCCGGAATGTAGAACATTTCGCCGGCGCGAACGACCACATGCTCCTCGAGCCGCTGGCCGAACCAGGTGTGCGCCTCGCCCGACAGCACATAAATCGCCGTCTCGTGGCTCTCGTGCAGATGCGCCTTGGCACGCGCGCCGGGCGGGATCGTCAACAGGTGCATGCAGATGCCGGTCGCGCCGACGGTCTCCGCCGCAATGCCCTCGAAATAGCTGAGCCCCTGCTTTCCGGCATATCCGCTGCCGGGGCGAACCACGCGACAGCCAGGATTGGATGATCGAGACATGACTGTTCTCCAGAATTCCCTGAAAAACCAGCAGCAAACGGCTCCGCTTGCAAATCCGCGATTGCATGTTGCCGGTCCGGATAGCAGTCTGACACAGCCAAGCCAGAATGAGTATTCGCCGATGACGTCCAATACCGCATCCGTGGTTTCGGCCCGGGACCTCTGCCTGACCTTCGAGACTGCCGACGGCCCGGTCAACGCCCTGACCGGCGTCAACCTGGATGTGGCCAAGGGCGATTTCGTGTCGTTCATCGGCCCGTCCGGCTGCGGCAAGACGACGTTCCTGCGCGTCATCGCCGATCTCGAAAAGGCGACCTCCGGTACCATCACCGTCAACGGCATGACGCCCGAGGAAGCCCGGAAGCAACGTGCTTATGGCTATGTGTTTCAGGCGGCCGCACTCTATCCCTGGCGCACCATCGAGAACAACATCGCCCTGCCGTTGGAAATCATGGGCTATTCCAAGGCGGAGAGACAAGCGCGCATCGACCGCACGCTCGATCTCGTCAACCTGACAGGTTTCGGCAAGAAATATCCCTGGCAGCTTTCCGGCGGCATGCAGCAGCGCGCCTCGATCGCGCGCGCATTGGCCTTCGACGCCGATCTCCTGTTGATGGACGAGCCCTTCGGCGCGCTCGACGAGATCGTTCGCGACCATCTGAACGAGCAGCTTCTGAAGCTCTGGGCGCGGACGAACAAGACGATCTGTTTCGTCACCCATTCTATTCCCGAAGCCGTCTATCTCTCCACCAAGATCGTGGTTATGAGCCCCCGCCCCGGCCGCGTCACCGACATCATCGAATCGCCCCTGCCGCGCGAGCGCCCGCTCGGCATCCGCGAAACGCCCGAGTTTCTCGAAGTCGCCCACCGCGTGCGCGAGGGCCTGAGAGCGGGACACAGCTATGAGGAGTAGCGCGGCGTCTTTGACCGTCTGCCGTCCGGCGACACACGGCGACATGAGCGCCTGCGCCGACATTCTCAACCGCTGGATCGATGCGACGCCCTGGATGCCTCGCATCCACGACCATGCCGACGTCGCGCGATATTACAGCGAGACGGTTTTTCCCGAACGCACCGTGATCGTTGCAGAGCGGGACGAGCGGATCGCAGGTTTCATGGCGCTCTCCAGCGATCACTATGTGACAGCGCTTTACATCGACACACCTGATCGCGGCATGGGCGTCGGCAGAGACCTGCTCGGCACTGCCAAGACGCTATCGCCACAGGAATTGAACCTCTGGACTTTCGTCGCAAACGACAAGGCTCAGCGCTTCTATGAAAGACAGGGTTTTTCGGCAGTTCGCCGGACCGATGGCGAAAACGAGGAAAGCCTGCCCGACATCCTCTATCATTGGCGTGGGGCGGAGGGACAGCCATGACCCTTGCCTATGTGCTCTGGCTGCTGCTTGCCACCACCATCTTTCTCGGCGGCGCGACGGCTTCGCGCGCCTATGTGTCCAACAGCCATATCGGCGTGCTGGTTCTGGCACTAGGGCTCTACATGGTCGGCAACATCATCATGGTCAAACTGATGCGCGATGGCGGCCTTGGGCTTGCGATCTCGCTGTCGGCCATCGTGCAACTGGTCCTCGTCAACATCATCGCCTTTGCCGTCTTCGGCGAAAGGCTGAGCCTCACCCAGGCGGCCGGCGTCATGCTCGGCATCGCCGCCATGGGCCTGATGTTGCTGCCGACAAGCGGAAAGGCGTGACGATGCGCGAGGAAAGCTTTGTTCGAGACAAACTCCTGCCCGTCGGCACGGTCGTCGCAGTGCTGATCATCATCTGGTATGTCGCGGTCGTATACCTCAACGCGCCGTTCGAGCGCGACACGGCTGCCCGCGCCGGCACCGAAATCAGTTTCTCGCAGATCGTCCACAACACCATGGCGCAGGAGCGCCCCGTGCTGCCAGCGCCGCACCAGGTGATCGCCGAAATCTGGGACACGACCGTCAACAAGCCGATCACCTCGAAGCGCAGCCTCGTCTATCACGCCTGGATCACGCTTTCGGCCACCCTGCTCGGCTTCGGTATCGGCGGTGTACTCGGCATTCTGCTCGCCATCGGCATCGTGCACAACCGCGCAATGGACCGGTCGCTGATGCCGTGGGTAATCGCCAGCCAGACGATCCCGATCCTTGCCGTCGCGCCGATGATCATCGTCGTCCTCAACGCGATCGGCATCTCCGGGCTTTTGCCGAAGGCGCTGATCTCGACCTACCTCTCGTTCTTCCCGGTCGTCGTCGGCATGGTGAAGGGTCTGCGCAGCCCCGAGGCCATCCAACTCGATCTGATGCACACCTACAACGCCTCGCAGGCACAGACCTTCTGGAAACTGCGCTGGCCGTCGTCGATGCCCTATCTCTTCACGTCGCTGAAGGTTGCGGTGGCGATCTCGCTCGTCGGCGCGATCGTCGGCGAGTTGCCGACAGGGGCCGTCGCCGGCCTCGGCGCCCGCCTGCTCGCCGGCTCCTATTATGGCCAGACGGTGCAGATCTGGTCGGCCCTGTTCATGGCGGCAGCGCTCGCCGCGGTCCTCGTCATGATTGTCGGCTTTGCGCATACCGCCGTCCTCAAGCGCATGGGGGCCAAACCATGAACGTGCCGATCCTCGTTGCTGCTATCGTCTTCTGGCTTGCCGCCTGGGCTTTCAACGAATGGCTGGTGCGCCAGCGTTTTGAAAGCGAAATTGCCAATCGGGCGGCGCACTTCGCCGTGCCGGTCCTTTTCGGCATCACGCTCCTGGTGCTCTGGGAAGGCATCGTGCGCGGTTTTTCCGTGCCCTCGGTGTTGCTGCCGGCACCGTCGATGATCTGGCAGCGCCTGATCAACTCGGTGCCGACACTGATGGCCGACTTCCGCCAGACGTTCCTGAAGGCGGTACTGACGGGTTATGCGCTCGGCTGCGGCCTCGGCTTCATCGTTGCCATCCTTATCGATCGCTCGCCGTTCCTGCAAAAGGGGCTGCTGCCGCTCGGCAACTTCGTCTCGGCGCTGCCGGTCATCGGCGTCGCGCCGATCATGGTCATGTGGTTCGGCTTCGACTGGCAATCCAAGGTCGCCGTCGTCGTCATCATGACGTTCTTCCCGATGTTGGTGAACACCATCGCCGGCCTGGCGGCGTCCAGCCACATGGAGCGTGACCTGATGCGCACCTATGCCGCCTCCTGGTGGCAGACACTGATCAAGCTGCGGCTACCGGCCGCCTGGCCGTTCATCTTCAACGCGCTCAAGATCAATTCCACCCTGGCGCTGATCGGTGCCATCGTCGCCGAATTCTTCGGGACACCCATTGTCGGCATGGGGTTCCGGATCTCCACGGAAGTGGGCCGCATGAACGTCGACATGGTCTGGGCCGAAATCGCCGTCGCGGCGGTGGCAGGTTCGGCTTTCTACGGGGTGGTGGCGCTCATCGAGCGCGCCGTCACCTTCTGGCATCCTTCCATTCGCGGAGGGCGCGCCTGAGAACACGCAGTGATCCAAAGAAAATGAAGCAAAAACAAGAGGGAACTGACATGAACAAGAGACTTGCATCGCTTCTCGCCGCAGGCGTCTTTTCGCTTACAGCGTTCCACGCCCAAGCCGCCGACAAGGTGACACTGCAGCTGAAATGGGTCACGCAGGCCCAGTTCGCCGGTTATTACGTCGCCAAAGACAAAGGCTTCTACGAAGAAGAAGGCCTCGACGTCGACATCAAGCCCGGCGGCCCGGATATCGCGCCTGCCCAGGTGATTGCCGGCGGCGGCGCCGACGTCGTCGTCGACTGGATGCCGTCAGCGCTTGCCACCCGCGAAAAGGGCGTGCCCCTCGTCAACATCGCCCAGCCCTTCAAGAAGTCGGGCATGATGCTGACCTGCCTCAAGGAAAGCGGAGTCACCAGCCCGGACAAGTTCAAGGGCCATACGCTCGGCGTCTGGTTCTTCGGCAACGAGTATCCGTTCCTGTCCTGGATGTCGCACCTGAAGATTCCGACGGATGGCGGACCGAACGGCGTGACCGTGCTCAAGCAGGGCTTCAACGTCGATCCCCTGATCCAGAAGCAAGCGGCCTGCATCTCGACCATGACCTACAACGAGTATTGGCAGGTGATCGACGCCGGCATCAAGCCGGATGACCTCGTCACCTTCCAGTACGAAGACCAAGGCGTGGCGACGCTCGAAGACGGCCTTTATGTGCTCGAAGACAAGCTCAAGGATGCGGCCTTCAAGGAGAAGATGGTCAAGTTCGTGCGCGCCTCGATGAAGGGCTGGAAATACGCCGAGGAAAACCCGGATGAAGCAGCCGGTATCGTTCTCGAAAACGACTCGACCGGTGCCCAGACTGAAAAACACCAGAAGCGCATGATGGGTGAAGTTGCCAAGCTGACCGCCGGCTCGAACGGCGCGCTCGATGAAGCCGACTACAAGCGGACCGTGCAGTCTCTGCTTTCGGGCGGTTCAGATCCCGTTATCTCCAAGGAGCCGCAAGGCGCCTGGACGCACGAGATCACCGACGCGGCCCTGAAATAAGAAGAAACGAACCGAACAGCAGAAGAGGGTCGCGCGATATCAATCGCGCGGCCCTCTTCCGTTTCTGTACGGGCCGTTCATGTCCCGCCAGGGTTGCCTCGAACGTCCGGGCGTGGGGGTGGCAATTCGAGGCCAACGGGCGGTTGATGCGCCTCAATTGTCAAGATCGTGTCGAGATTGCAACCAAGACTGCAGAACGGGAGAAATATTGAGGAACCATCACTTCACCGCACTTGTAAGCACATGATGTCAAGATTACATAGGCGCGGATGTTTGTTGGAGGCAAGCAACACGGAGGAGCTCATTTTCCGAATGTTTTGCCTGCGGGATTAGGTCCCAGTTCTGCCTGCTCTCACGGTCTGATACCGTGTGTGCGGCGCATGAATACAATGGCCGTGCGCCTATGCCTTGTTTCGCTGGTCGGCGAAAACAGGTGTCGGCGAAACTGATAATCGCTTGATTGTGCAGGGATCCAGCCTTGAAAGGCGCAGATCCTCTTTATGTCGTTTCCGTTGCCGGGATTGTAAAGCCGATGGCTCACAAAGTAATACCTGCTCTCAGCGTTTGCGCTGCGATGATCATTGCCCCATTTTCAAGTGCATTTGCCGAGGACGCAGCCAAGGCTCCGCCGGCGCACAGCCTGCCATCAATCGTCGTGACAGAAGCCGTCGATCAGTCGATCAGCGATCGGGTCGTTGCAACCGGGACGATACAGGCGGTGGAGCAGGTCTATGTCGCGCCGCTGGTCGAGGGATTGTCGATCCGCTCACTGAATGTCGACATCGGTGACAAGGTCGAAGAAGGCAGCGTGCTGGTCGTTCTCAACGATGACGCGCTGCGGCTTGAAAAAAGCCAGCTCGAGGCTTCGCTAGCCAAGGCGGAAGCCGGGCTTGCGCAACTCAACGCTCAGCTCAGTGAAGCCAAGGCAAATTCCGAGGAAGCGACACGCGTCAGCGATCGCAACGCGGAGCTTGCCAAGAACGGCACCGTCTCGACAGCAGAGGCCGATCGTGTCCGCGCTCTTGCCGCAGCGACCCGCGCCCGCGTCCGCTCCGCCGAACAGGCCGTTGCCGTCTCCAACGCCGATATCAAGGTGGCGCAGGCCCAGATCGACGACATCGATCTCCGCCTCACCCGCACCGAGGTCAAGGCACCGGTCGCCGGCGTCATCTCCGCCAAGAACGCCAAGATCGGCGCGATCGCCAATGGCAGCGGCGAACCGCTGTTTGCGTTGATCCGCGATGGCGCGATCGAAATGAAGGCGGATGTCGCCGAAGCCGATATCATCAAGCTTGCCGTCGGCCAGCCAGCGACGATCACGCTTGCCGGTGGAAACACCAAGGTCGAGGGCGCCATTCGCCTGATCGCGCCGACGGTCGATCCCGTTTCGCGCCTCGGCACCGTCTTCATCAGCCTCAAGGACACTTCCAAGGCACGTTCCGGCATGTATGCCAACGCCATCATCACCGCTGAAGAAAAGACCGCTGTCGTTCTGCCGCAAACAGCGGTTACCAACGAGGACGGCAAGACCATCGTGCGCAAGGTCGAGAACGGCGTGGTGAACATCATTCCGGTGAAGACCGGCATCTCCGACGGCAAGTTCGTCGAGGTGGTCGAAGGGTTGAAGGCCGGCGAACAGGTCGTGGCCAGGGCCGGCGCCTATGTGCGCGACGGCGACCACATCAACCCCGTCAAATCAGCGCAACCAGCGACCAACTGACAGGAACCGTGACCATGAACTTCTCAGCCTGGTCCATCCGCAATCCGATCGCTCCGATCCTCGCCTTTTTCGTGCTGCTCGTGCTCGGCTATCAGTCGTTCAACAGCCTGCCGATCACCCGCTTCCCCAACATCGACGTGCCGATCGTATCGATCAGCGTGGCGCAGAGCGGCGCCTCGCCGGCCGAACTCGAGACCCAGGTTACGAAGGAAATCGAGGACGCGGTCGCCAGCGTCACCGGCGTCGACCATATCCAGTCGACGATCAATGACGGCACATCGACCACAGCCGTGATCTTCCGCATGGAAGTGCCGACGACGCAGGCCGTCCAGGACGTCAAGGACGCCATCGACCGTGTGCGCGGAGACCTTCCCACCTCGATCGAGGAACCGATCGTCTCCAAGGTCGACGTCGAGGGACAGGCGATCCAGACCTTCTCGGTCTCGGCACCCGGCATGTCGCTCGAAGAGCTCTCCTGGTTCGTCGACGACGTCATCAAGCGCGAAATTCAGGGCAAGAGCGGCATCGGCCGCGTCGACCGCTATGGCGGCGCCGACCGCGAGGTTCGCGTCGAGCTCAACGAGGACAAGCTGAACTCACTCGGCATAACCGCTGCCGACGTCAACGCCCAGCTTCGTCGCATGAACATGGACCTGGGCTCCGGCCGCGGCCAGGTGGGCGGCAGCGAGCAGGCAATCCGCACGCTCGGCGATGCCCGCAATGTCGATCAACTCGCCAACACGATGATCTCGGTTCCGAGCGGGCGTTTCGTACGCCTTTCCGAACTCGGCACGGTGACCGACACCTATGAGGAGCCCCGCTCCTTCTCGCGCTTCAACGGCAATCCCGGCGTGACCTTCGCGGTCTTCCGCGCCAAGGGCGCCAGCGAAGTCAGCGTTGCCGAGACCGTCGCCAAGTCGCTGGAGAAGATCAAGGCAGCAAACCCTGACGTCACCATCGAGATGGTCGACGATTCCGTCTACTTCACCTACGGCAACTATGAAGCCGCGCTGCACACGCTGATGGAAGGCGCTTTGCTCGCCGTCATCGTGGTCATGCTGTTCCTGCGCAACTGGCGCGCCACGCTGATTTGCGCCGTCGCCCTGCCGCTCTCGGCAATCCCGACCTTCTGGGTCATGGAACTGCTCGGCTTCTCGCTCAACCTCGTCAGCTTCCTGGCCTTGACGCTCGCAACCGGCATTCTCGTCGACGACGCGATCGTCGAGATCGAGAACATCGAGCGCCATATCCATATGGGCAAATCGCCCTATCGGGCGGCAATCGAGGCGGCGGACGAAATCGGCCTTGCGGTTATCGCCACCACCTTCACGATCATCGCGGTTTTCATACCGGTGTCGTTCATGCCGGGCATCGTCGGTCAGTATTTCATCCAGTTCGGCCTGACCGTGGCCGTCTCGGTGTTCTTCTCGCTGCTGGTTGCGCGGCTGATCACGCCCGTCATGGCCGCCTACATGATGCGTCCGTCCAAACTGGAAGCACATCAGCTCGAAGACGGCTACCTGATGCGCAAGTATACGCGTCTGGTGCATGCGACGACGAAGCGCTGGTACATGCGCTATCTGACAGTGCTCGTCGCAATCGGCGTGACCGTGGCATCCGTGGTCGCACTGTTCATGTTCGTGCCGGGCGGGTTCCTGCCTCCGGACGACACGTCGCGCGTCAGCCTCTCCGTCGAACTGGCGCCGGACGCCATGCTCGAAGACACGGACCGCACGACGGCGCAAATCTACGAAAGGGTCAAGGACCTCGATGGCGTCGAAAGCGTCTTCGTGCTCGGCGGCGCCTCGCCCAAGGGCGACCTGGAACTGCGCCGGGCCACGGTGACGGTGCTTTTGGAAAAGCGCGATCACTCGCTTCTCAACAAGGTCGTCAACGACGTACTTGGCCGCTTGCCGGTCATCGGCCAATACCTGCCGAAACTTGAGCCGGAAGGCCGCATCATTCCTCAGGCGCAGATCGAAAAGGAAATCTTTGCCCGCGTCCGCGATCTGCCTGATGTCCGTGTGATCAAGCTCAACGACCGCGGCGAGCGAGAGCTGTCCTTCAACCTGCTTTCCAACAACGAGAAGGATCTGGACCAGGCTGTTGCCATTCTCGAAGCCAAGCTGCGCAGCGATCCGCTGCTGGCCAATGTCAGCCCTGACGGCGCCCTGCCCCGTCCGGAATTGCAGATCCGTCCGCGGGACGAGCAGATGTCGCGCCTTGGCATCACCACCGCTCAGATCTCGGAAGTGATCCGCGTTGCCACCATCGGCGACATCGATGCGGCCCTGACGAAGATTGCCCTCGACGGCCGGCTCATCCCGATCCGCGTGCAGATCAATCGCGACTTCCGCACGGATATCGCCGCGATCCGCAATCTGAAGATACAGACCGCTTCAGGCGCGACGGTGCCGCTGTCGAGTGTTGCCGACATCAACTATTCGGAAGGCCCGAGCTCGATCAAACGTTACGATCGCAACCGCGTCGTTGCGCTCGGCGCGGACCTGCCGATCGGCGTGGCGCTCAATACCGCCTCGGCTCGCTTCGAGCAGATCGCGGCCGAAGCCGAGATGCCAAGCACCGTGCAACTCCTCAAGAGCGGTGACGCCGAGGTTGAGGAGGAGATGCAGGTCAGCTTCGTCAACGCCATGCTGCTCGGCCTGATGCTGGTGCTGGTGGTGCTGATCCTGCTGTTCAAGGATGTGATCCAGCCTTTCACCATCCTGTTCTCGCTACCGCTCGCCATGGGCGGCGTCGCAGGTGGCCTGATCCTGACACAGAACTCGCTGTCGATGCCGGTTCTGATCGGCATCCTGATGTTGATGGGCATCGTCACCAAGAACGCGATCCTGCTGGTCGATTTCGGCATCGAGATGATGCATCACGGCATGGAACGCACGCAGGCGATGATCGAAGCGGGCCGCAAGCGCGCCCGCCCGATCATCATGACATCGATCGCCATGTCGGCAGGTATGTTGCCCTCGGCGCTCGGCGTCGGCGAAGGCGGTTCGTTCCGTGCGCCGATGGCGATCGCGGTGATCGGCGGCATCATCGTCTCGACGGTGCTCAGCCTCGTCGTGGTCCCGTCCTTCTTCCTGATCATGGACGATCTGTCGCGCCTGCTCGCCTGGATCTTCGGCCGCTTCGTCGGCAAGAAGGACGAGGAAAACCTGCCGCTTGATCGCGAGGCGCTGACCGAACGCGTCAACGACCAGGGCAAGACGATCGAAGGGCTGGAAGAGCGCCTGAAGACGATCGAGGACGGCCAGCCAAAGGGCAAGTCCACGGGCAAGGTGATCAACCATCCGGCGCTTGCCGCCGAATAGCCGGCACAAATCACCTGACAATCGGGCCCGCACCCACCGGTGCGGGCTTTTTTGTGAAAATTGTTTGATCGAGGTCAATTCACGTTTCAAAAGCCCGGCTACCCTGATGCGACTTTTGTTTAGGGCCGGTGCGATGAAGACCTTGCGATTGAACTCGAATGACAAAGCGGTGCTGCTCGGCTCCCGCTTCTTCGAGAAGCTGTCAGTGGCAGCGTCCGATGCCATTCTCGAAGGCGCCGTGGTAACCAACCACGAGGAACACGACATCCTGTTTCAGCAGGACGAACCCGTCGACAGCGTCTTCTGCGTCCTGTCCGGTCTCGTTCGGGTCTATCGGCTCGGCAAGGATGGACGCGAGGCCGACATCGCCGTTTTCCCCAAGGGTGAACTTTTCGGCGAAAACGCCATGTTCCTCGGCAACCGCGCCACCGCTAACGCGCAAGCGATCGGGTCCTCGACCATTGCCCGCCTCGACAGCCGCAATCTGCGCAAGCTCGCCGAACAATATCCGGATATCGCCCAGGCCCTGATGGAGCTGCTCTGCCGTCACGGCCAGATGGCCGAGGATTGCCTTGCGGAAGATCGCCTGCTGACCGCACCTCAGCGTGTCGCCAGCTACATACTCGGGCACTGCCCGGATGGCTCGACCACCTTCTCGTTCCGGCTGCCGTTCCAGAAGAATGTGCTGGCCGGCAAGCTGGGCCTGGCACCGGAGGCGCTCTCGCGTGCCTTTTCGGCGCTTCGTCGCTCTGGCGTCACCGTCAAGGGGCGCATGATCGAGATCCATGACCGCCAGGCGCTGGAGCGCTTCTAGCGATAACAGGCACTGCGAGCTTCAATCCGGATCTGGTCCTGCGCGATGGCGACGATGCGATTGCCTTGTCGCGGATCGCTTCGCCGCCGACCTTGCTCGGGCCTTAGAGCCCACCGTGCAACGTCAGGAAATCGACGATCCGGTTGACTCCGTCGCCACGTTTCATGTCGGTGAAGACAAAAGGCTTGTCCGCCCGCATCCGGGTTGCGTCGCGATCCATGACGTCGAGGTCGGCGCCGACATAGGGCGCGAGATCCAGCTTGTTGATGACAAGCAGGTCCGACTTGGTGATCCCGGGCCCACCCTTGCGCGGGATTTCCTCGCCCTGGCAGACGGAGATGACATAGATCGTCAGGTCGGCGAGATCAGGGGAGAAAGTGGCAGCCAGATTGTCGCCGCCGGATTCGATGAAGACGACATCAAGATCGGGAAAACGCCGGTTGAGATCGGCGATCGCTTGCAGGTTTATCGTCGCATCCTCGCGGATCGCCGTGTGCGGGCAGCCGCCGGTCTCCACGCCGACGATGCGGTCGGAAGGCAGCGCCTGCATGCGCACCAGCGCCTCGGCATCTTCCTTTGTATAGATGTCGTTGGTAACGACGGCGACGGAGTATTTCTCCCGCATCGCCTTGCAGAGCTTGTCGGTCAGTGCCGTCTTGCCGGAGCCGACAGGCCCGCCAATGCCGACGCGCAGAGGACCATTCTTCGATGCCATGTGACATTCCTTTTCAAGGCCGAGCTCACGCTTCAGGAGCGAAAAAGCCGCGAATGCAGGGTTTCGTGTCTGAGGGATGAAATATCGGCCGTGATCGTGGCCGAGCCAAGATCGTCCAGCGATGCAGCGCTAGCCTTTCGCGCGACCTCGGCAATCGTCGGCTCCAGTGCCGCGATCAGGCCGACGCCGTCACGCTGGCCGGATACGCCACAGCGGATGGCCACCGATACGGCGTTCGAAACCGACGCGTGCAGATAGGCGGCAATCGCCGGCTCGAGGCCCGTCGCATGGGCGCTGGCAACGGCACCGACGGCGACCGGATAGGCAACGCCCTCACCCAGCCGCTCAAAGACCGGATGCGGCCAATGCCGCGCGGCAGCAAGAAAGGCCTCGCCCTGCAGCAGGGTTTCCATGTGCCGCTCGCGGCTCGTCGCCATCGCTTCGGCCAGCGCGATGACGGATGCAAGTCGCAGCGGATCGTCGAAGGCGCGATAGGCCTCGCCGAGCAACACCGCGTCATTCCAGCCGGATCCGTGGCAAAGCATCGCCTCCAGCCACCGCCGCAGGCTTTCGGCATCGCCGACATGACCATCGTGAACCGCTTGCTCCAATCCGTTCGAATAGGAGAAGGCGCCGACCGGAAAGGCCGGCGACAGCCAGGCCACGAGGCGAAGCAGCGCCTGCGTGTCGATCCGTTCAGCCATGGTGATGGTGATGGCCGTGATCGTGGCCGCCGGCTGCATGGTAAGCGCCACGCAGCGGATGGAAAGGCTCGGAGATTTCCTCAACCGTGGCTCCCAGCCCCTCAAGCATCGTCAGAATGACCGGATCGCGAGAAATCAGAATACGGCCGGTCTCGATTTGTGCCGGAAGGTGGCGATTGCCCAAGTGCCAGGCGAGTTCGACGAGGTGTAGTGGATCGCGCGGGCGGATCTCGTAGAGCGCTTCGGGCGCTGCAACGACACGGATATAGCCGCCGCCTTCGAGCGCCAGGAGGTCGCCGTCCGCCAACATCACCGCTTCCTTGAGGTCGAGCATGACGACGTCGTCGTTTTCGAGATGCAACAGCTTGCGGCGCAGATGCCGGGCGTCGTGCGCAAGCGTGATGCTGTGCAGCGGCGCCTTGTCCTTTGGCCCGGGCGAGAGCACCTCGGTCGAACGATAGGGCATGTCAGAGCACCTCGACCTTTTCCGGATGCACGAGTTCGATGCGCGCCTCGATGAGCAGATCCGCCATCGCGGCCTGAAAAGCCTTCAGATGCGGTTCGGCGAAATGCGCGTCGACGGCCGCCTTGTCCTTCCAGGTTTCGACGAACACCAGCGTGTCGGGGGCGGCAGGCTTTTGATAGAGCTCGTAGCTGATGCAGCCCGCTTCGCGACGTGTGGCCTCGATCAGTGGTACGGCCAGCGGCAGGACTTCCGCGCCCTTGCCCGGGTGTGCCGTCAGATAAGCGATAATGTAAACCATTGAACCCTCGACATCTTTTTCACATCGCAGTGTAGCAATAAAAAACCCCGGCGCTAGCACCGGGGTTTCAAAAATCGGCCCATTCGCCAGCCTGATCAGGCTGCGAGCTTCTGCGACTTCAGCGTTTCGAGAATGTTCTGCGGCGAGGAAACGCCATAGGGGTCGCTGTCGCAGTTGTCGGAATAGCCTTCTTCCTCGAACCACTGCACGACGACGCCGTTGTCGACGACGGCGGCGTAGCGCCAGGAGCGCATGCCGAAGCCGAGATTGTCCTTGGCGACCAGCATGCCCATCTTGCGAGTGAACTCGCCCGAACCATCGGGGATCAGCTTGACGTTTTCGAGGTTCTGCGACTTGCCCCAGGCGTTCATCACAAAGGCGTCGTTGACCGAGATGCAGTAGATTTCGTCAACGCCTTCAGCGTTGAATTCGGCCGTCAGCTTTTCGAAGTCAGGCAGCTGGAAGGTCGAGCAGGTG
The DNA here is from genome assembly GCF_058795755.1 of Ensifer sp. GW823-FHT05D09. NCBI lineage: Bacteria > Pseudomonadati > Pseudomonadota > Alphaproteobacteria > Hyphomicrobiales > Rhizobiaceae > Ensifer > Ensifer sp. GW823-FHT05D09. The sequence continues at coordinate 712,400 of NZ_JBXAIA010000003.1, forward strand.
GGCGTGAAGGCGCCCGGCAGCGAAAACAGAACGACGCGCTTGCCGGCGAAGTAATCGTCGGAGGAAACGTCCTGCCAACGGAACGGGTTGGAGCCGCCGACGGCTTCATCGCGGACGCGGGTGCGGAACGTTACGGACGGTACTTTTCTGCCGAGCATGGTCATCTCCTTCAGTGCGGGCACTCGATCGCGAGCGGCCTTGGGAGAACATTCGCAGTCGAGGAAAATATCAGCCCGCTTCCTACCGGAAATTCCGCTGCGGTGCAGCACGAAAGGCAGCGAATCCCGCCGGTGCATGGCAGGCATGCGGAGAGCGCATGCCTGGAGAGAGCGTATCAAACCCGGCCATGTCTCAGTTGTGAAGCCGCAAAGACAGGCCGAGGGTGGAAGGCAAGGGATTCCACAAACCCGTCTGCAATCCCGCTTCTCTCAGCGCCCGCGCCGTCCAGGTGTTGCAACCGAACAGGGCATTGAATGTGCCTTCCGCCTCGAAGAAGCGATCGGCATAGCCATAGGAAAAGCCTTCGACCGGAATGACGGCGCTGCCGTTCCTGGCAAAGCTGCCGGCGATGAACGTCATCAGATTTTCGAATTCGCCACGCTCCAAGTCCACGCTTGCGACCGACGGCTGCGGCTCGACGATCGGACCGGCGATATCCACGTGCATCACCGAGCGATCAAGCGTCAGCGCCCTGAAGACCGGCATCGGCTTCAGCTCCGACCATGTCGGCGTTTCCAGATAGAAGGAACGGCCGCCCCAACCGAAGATCAGCCATCGGGCTTCCGGGTGATCCAATGGCACGCCCGCCTCGCCGGCGAAGCCGAACCGCGCGCGGGTCTCCTCATTGAGCGGAATGGCGATATCGGTGTGGATCGGACCGGAGAGGATCAGGATGCGTTCGCCGATGGTCGTCGATGCTGCCGCCGTCGCCGTCGTCGGCAGCAGGGGCCGGGGCACGATGGTTCCAAGGACGACAGCGAGCACAAGTGCCGACACGCCATATGCGGTCCATCTGAGGACCCGCCAAAAACCGCCTTTTCGAGACAATGCCGTTTGCCGCTCAGAACAGGAAATAGCGCTGGGCCATCGGCAGCACGGTCGCCGGCTCGCAGGTGAGAAGCTCGCCGTCGGCACGCACCTCATAGGTCTCCGGATCGACCTCGACATGCGGGGTCAGGTTGTTGTGGATCATCGATGCCTTGCCGATGCCGCCGCGCGTGTTCCTGACCGCAACCAGCTGCTTGGCGACGCCGAGCCTGGCCGCAAGCCCGGCATCGAGCGACGCCTGCGATACGAAGGTAACGGAGGAATTCGTGCGGCTCTTGCCATAGGCGCCGAACATCGGCCGGTAGTGCACCGGCTGCGGTGTCGGGATCGAGGCGTTGGGATCGCCCATGGGTGCTGCCGCGATCGTTCCGCCGATCACCACCAGATCGGGTTTTACGCCGAAGAAGGCCGGGTTCCAGAGGACGAGGTCGGCGCGTTTGCCGACTTCGAGTGAACCGAGCTCATGGCTGAGACCATGGGCGATCGCCGGGTTGATGGTGTATTTTGCGATGTAGCGTTTGACCCGGAAATTGTCGTTGTCGCCGGTTTCCTGCGGCAGTGCGCCGCGCTGGCGCTTCATCTTGTCGGCGGTCTGCCAGGTGCGGATCGCCACCTCGCCGACACGACCCATCGCCTGGCTGTCGGACGAGATGATCGAGAAGGCGCCGATATCATGCAGGATGTCTTCGGCAGCAATCGTCTCCTTGCGGATGCGGCTTTCGGCAAAGGCGATATCTTCCGGGATCGACGGCGACAGGTGATGGCAGACCATCAGCATATCCAGGTGTTCGGCAAGCGTGTTCCTGGTGTAGGGCCGGGTCGGGTTGGTCGACGAGGGAATGACGTTCGGTTGGCCGCAGATCTTGATGATGTCGGGCGCGTGGCCACCGCCGGCGCCTTCCGTGTGGAAGGCATGAATGGTGCGGCCCCCGATCGCCGCGATCGTGTCCTCGACGAAGCCGCTCTCGTTCAGCGTATCCGTGTGGATCATCACCTGCACGTCGTACTCGTCGGCAACGCTGAGGCAGCAATCGACGGCAGCCGGCGTCGAGCCCCAGTCCTCATGCAGCTTCAGCGATGTGGCACCCGCCAGCACCATCTCCACCAGTGCGCCGGGAAGCGAGGCATTGCCCTTGCCGGCAAAGGCAAGGTTCATCGGAAAGGCATCCGCCGCCTCGATCATGCGGGCGAGATGCCAGGGGCCGGGCGTGCAGGTGGTTGCAAGCGTCCCATGCGCGGGGCCCGTGCCGCCGCCGAGCATGCAGGTGAGCCCGCTCATCAGCGCTTCCTCGATCTGCTGAGGGCAGATGAAGTGGATGTGGCTGTCCATCCCGCCAGCCGTGACGATCTTGCCCTCACCCGCGATCACCTCGGTGCCGGGGCCGACGATGATCGTCACCCCGGACTGCATGTCCGGATTGCCGGCCTTGCCGATTGCCGCGATGCGCCCGTCCTTCAAGCCGATATCGGCCTTGACGATACCCCAGTGGTCGACGATCAGCGCGTTGGTGATGACAGTGTCGACGGCACCCGACGCCCGCGTCACCTGGCTTTGGCCCATGCCGTCGCGGATGACCTTGCCGCCGCCGAATTTCACTTCCTCGCCATAGGTGGTGAAGTCCTTCTCCACCTCGATGAAAAGCTCCGTATCGGCGAGCCGAACCTTGTCGCCGACCGTCGGGCCGAACATGTTGGCATAGGCCGCGCGCGACATCTTGTAGGGCATGGGTTCAGGCTCCTTGGGACAAGTCTGACGAAGAAGAGGAGAGACGGCGAAGACGGCCTTCGGCCACAAGCGCGTCGACATAGCGACGCTCGGCGCCGAAGGGGTGCAGCGCCCAGCCGGCATGGCCGAACCCGGCAAGGACGATATCATCGTCGGCCGATGCGAAACCGGAGAGCACGTCGGCGATCACAACCATACCACTCGACGGAACGACGTAAGGGGTGGGCGCAAACTGCGCCAAATCCCCGTCCAGTTGCTCATGCGCGCCGACGGAAATGATCCGATGCGCCCGACCGGTCGACACCGCAAAACTCTCGAAACCGGCGGTATAGTCATCGCAGAAATCATCGAGGTCCGGATGCGTTTCAGCCAATGCCGCGCGCATGCCGGCAAACTTCTCAGCCGACCGCACGCACCAGATCTCGCGGGATTGGCGCACTGCGGCGCTGTTCTTCCAGCGGCCACCTCCGAGCATGGCAAGGGCCGGCCTCCCGGTATTGCAGACAGCGACGATATCGGTCTTCGTTCCACCGGCGCCAACCGACCGGCAGTCGTTGAAGCGAATAACGACGTCGGCCGCATCGATGGTGGCGGCAGCCCCCTCCGGCACCTCTCCGTTCCCGACGATCATGATGGTGCGGCGAGCCATGTGAGCTAGTTTTCCGTGGGCTCGAGCAAAGCTTTGAGTTCTTCGGTGCGCGCCGTGGTCAGTTGGGCCAGGCAGCCGGACACCAGCATCGGCTCCATCGATCCGCCCCTCGCCTCGAAGCCTGCAAGCTCGCACTGGCCGTCCCGATAGCCAATCCAGGCGCGTTGCGCCTTTTTCAACGCCTCCTCCGCACCGACATAGTCGGCGCTGATGTCGCCAAGCTCCGCGTCCTTGGCGCGCATGGCCGCGACGGTCTGCTTGTAGACGGTATTGAGTTCGGTATCGGCCGCCTCATACTCCTCGTTGGCGCAGATGTTCATATCAGCCTGCGTCGTCGCATTGCCGCAATCGACATCCTCCTGCGCCAGGGCAGGCATGGCGCCCAGCAGCAAGGCGCCGGCAACAAGCATCGTTCGCATCTTCATCTCTATAGCTTTCCCATGACCTGCTGGCGGAATCCGAAAACCTCGCGCTTGCCCGAAAGCGGAATGAGCGTGACCTGCCGTTTCTGCCCCGGCTCGAAACGCACAGCGGTGCCGGCGGGAATGTCGAGCCGCTTGCCACGGGCAGCGCTGCGGTCGAAATCGAGCCCGGCATTGGTTTCGGCAAAATGGTAGTGGCTGCCGACCTGCACCGGCCGGTCGCCGGTGTTGGAAACCTCGATGGTGACCGTCTCCAGCCCGTGGTTGAGTTCGATTTCGCCGCTTGCGGCAATGAATTCCCCTGGGATCATGTCTTGCTCACTCCCCTCTCAAGCCGCGTCGGCGTCGGCGCAGCCTTGCGGCTTCAGCACCCGTTCGGTCGATGCCGGATATTTCACAAGCAGCGCGGCGGGTCGCACCGGGCGACGGGTAAACTCGCCGCCGCAGTTCGGGCAGGATCCGCCGAGCTTGCCTTCGACGCAATCGGCGCAGAAGGTGCACTCGAAGGTGCAGATCATCGCTTCGCGGCTGTCGGGCGGCAGATCCTTGTCGCAGCATTCGCAATTCGGGCGCAGTGCCAGCATCTTCCAGCCTCCTCAGCGGATCGGTTCGTGCACGGTGACGAGCTTGGTGCCGTCAGGGAAGGTCGCCTCCACCTGGATGTCGTGGATCATTTCGGCAATGCCTTCCATCACCTGCGCCCGGGTAATCACATGGGCGCCCGCCTCCATCAATTCCGCGACCGATCGGCCGTCACGCGCGCCTTCGACGACGAAGTCGGTGATCAGTGCGATCGCTTCTGGATGGTTGAGCTTGACGCCGCGCTCCAGGCGACGACGGGCAACCATCGCGGCCATGGAAATCAACAGCTTGTCCTTTTCGCGCGGGGTAAGATTCATGCGTCGCCACCGGTTTGATTGCGGATTAGAGGACCCAGACTTTCGGCACTGTCTTCTGCTTGCGCAAGTGCGAAATGACCGGAATGAGGGTTTTTCTGAGCGAGAAGCCGTCGGCTGCCGCAAAGCGCCCGACCAGCTTGTCGCGGCCGGCGATCTGGATGTGGCTGACACCTCCACCCGCCTCAGTGTCGATGAGCGTGCGCAGCTGCGGAAGCAGCATCTCGCAATCGGGTCCGGTGTAAAACAGCGTCGCAAACGCCACGCGACCACGAAGGATGGCAGTCCGGGCGACAAGGGCGGCGATATCGTCGGCAAAGGTCAGGTTTTCCGCGTGCAGCAACCTGTCATCGACGCGAATGCGCCAGCGGTCGCGAAAGAGGCCCGCCTGCATCACCTCACCCATGGCCTTGCGGCCGAGAAGCACGGCCTCGACGGCCAGCAATGTCGCGTCGCCGTCAAGCTCGACGTCGAGCGAGCGCGTCAGCGACGCCCGATCGAACAGGATCGTTTCCTGCGGCAGCCAGTCGACCCGCGCTCCGGCCGCCACCTTGATGCGTGTCGCGACCTCGACCGTGCCGGCACTTGCCTTATAGATCTTCTCGCAGGCCTGCGTGGTGACGGTCAGCTCGGTCGCGGGACCGGCTTCGATCTCCCAGTCCATGCGGTCGCCGCCGGTGAGCCCACCCGACGAATTGATCAGTACGGCTTCCATGGAACTGTCGAAGGTTTTCGGCAGCCGGATCTTGGCGCAGCCCTCCTGGTAAAGCTCGGCAATACGCGTGCGCCCGACGGCCGCTTTCGCGACCAGCCGTCCCTTTCCGAATGCCCGCTGCGGGGCGATGCTTGCCGCATTGCTCATATTCATCGTACGACATCGTCGGTATCCTGAGGCGCCAAGTCAAGCTGTTGTTTTGCAAAGAAAATCAGCAGCGTGGTCGCTTTATGAGCAGCGGGTGCTCATCAAACAGCCACCCTCTCAGGCGACCCTGTCCGGCGGCTCGCGCCCGTCGAAGAAGGCAGTGATGTTGTCGACCACCTTCATGCCCATGGCAACGCGCGTTTCCTCGGTCGCACTGCCCAGATGCGGCAGCAGGACGACGTTCTCGAGCGCCCTTAACCCGGCCGGTACGTTTGGTTCGGCCTCGAAGACGTCGAGGCCGGCGCCCCTGATCACGCCGTTCGTCAACGCCTCGATCAGTGCCGGCTCATCAACCACGTCGCCGCGCGCGGTGTTGACGAGATAGGCTGCCTTTTTCATCTTCGCCAGACGCTCAGCATTGATGAGATGCCGGTTCTCGCCGCCACCCGGGCAATGCAGCGAAACGAAGTCGGCGACCTCAAGCACCTCGTCGACGGTATCGAGCTGGCGCGCGCCGTAGCGCGCGGCTTCCGCCGCATCGACGCGCGAGCGGTTGTAGAACACCACCTCCATGTCGAAGCCAAAATGACAGCGTTTCGCCATCGCCTTGCCGATGCGGCCGAAACCGATGATGCCGAGCGTCTTGCCGGTCACTTTGGCTCCGATCATGTGCGTCGGCCGCCAGCCGGCCCATTCGCCCGCCCTGATCTGGCGCTCGCCCTCGCCCGCCCGTCGCGCAACGGTCAGCAGCAACGTCATGGCGATGTCGGCGGTGCAATCGGTCAGAACGCCGGGCGTGTTGGTAACAACGATACCGGCGGCCTTGGCGGCGGCGACGTCGATGTGGTTGTAACCGACGCCGTAGTTGCCGAGGATCCCTGCCCTGATGCCGCCACCGTCAAACAGGCTTGCCGGCAGGCGGTCGGAAACCGTCGGCAGCACGGCATCAAAATCGCGTAGCGCCTGCGCCAGCTGATCCGCCGACATCGGTGCATCGTTCTCGTTCAGCAAGACATCGAACCGCTCGGCCAACGCGCGCTCGACCGCATGCGGCCATCTGCGGGTGACGAGAATGCGCGGCTTGGAACTCATGGGGCAACCTCTGAAAACAGAATCGTTCGGCGATAGTGCACGAAATGGCAGCGAGGGACAGCCTTGCGCTGGCGCATGTCGCGCAAAAGTGTGCCGCGGTTTTGCGATAACGACATGCGCAAAAACAAGAACTTAAAGCGCGCCAAGCGAATCTGAAAGATCGCGGCGCGATTTTGCGGAGCGAAAGCCGCGTTGCGCGAGCCCCTGCTCGCGTAGAGCACGTTGTCGAAGCGTCACCACATCCGCCGAGACACTCGTCCAGACGCGAAAAGCCCGGCGATCGCTCGCCGGGCTTTCGAAGTTCTGACGTGGTTCAACGAACCTCGAAGCGAGATTTACTCGTTTTCGAAGTAGCTGTACTTGCCGTCTTCACCCTTCTTCCAGGTGTACATGACGTAGTCCGGACGGGTGATGTCGCCCTTTTCGTCATAGCCGAGTTCGCCGATGGCGGTCTTGAACGGGCCCTTGGCCTTGATCGCTTCGGCAACGGCCTGCGGATCGGTGGTGCCGCCAGCCTTGGCAGCTTCAGCCACAACCTGCAGAGCAGCGTAGGCGTAGAGCGTGTAGGCTTCCGGCTCAAAGCCGGCAGCGCGGAACTTTTCGACGAGTTCCTTGGCAGCCGGGTTCTTGCGCGGATCCGGAGCAAACGTCATCAGCGTGCCGTCAACGGCGTCGCCGGCGATGGAAGCCAGTTCGTTCGAAACGATACCGTCGCCCGACATCAGGGTAGCCTTGAGGCCCTGGTCCTTCATCTGGCGCATGATCAGGCCGGCTTCGGTGTGCAGACCGCCGTAGTAGACGATCGAGACGCCGGCTTCCTTCATCTTGGCGATAAGGGCCGAGAAGTCCTTGTCGCCGGTGTTGATGCCTTCATAGAGGGCTTCATTGAGGCCGGCTTCGTTCATCGACTTCTTGGTTTCATCGGCAAGGCCCTGACCATAAGGGGTCTTGTCGTGAATGACGGCGATCTTGGCGTCCTTGTGGTTGGCAGCAAGGAAGGCGCCGGCAACGGCACCCTGCTGGTCGTCACGACCGCAGGTGCGGAAGGTGTTCCAGAGGCCGCGTTCGGTGAACTGCGGGTTGGTGGAAGCCGGCGTTACCTGCAGGATGCCGTTTTCGGCATAGACTTCGGAAGCCGGGATGGACACGCCCGAGTTGAAGTGGCCGACAACGAACTTCACGCCGTCAGCAACGAACTTGTTGGCGACCGACACGCCCTGCTTGGCGTCGGAAACGTCGTCGCCGAGCACAACCTTGATCTGTTCCCCATTGATGCCACCGGCAGCATTGATGTCTGCAGCAGCCTGTTCGGCACCTTTCTGCAGCTGTGCGCCGAAGGCAGCGTTCGGGCCCGTCAGCGGGCCAGCAACGCCAACGAGAATATCAGCCCATGCGGTGCCGCTGAAAGCGACCATCGCCGACAGGGCAACGGCCGACAGAAGAGACTTTTTCATTTTGTTACTCCCAATTATCCGAGCGGGTCTCGTTACCAACCTGCGCAATGCCCACCGTAATTCGCGCCGGTATTTCTTTCGCACCGGCCGCGGCGGCCGGCGCGCGCTGTTCCCTTTATTTGGCTTTCCAGGAGAAAGGCGAAGCCTTCTCATAGAGCCAATAGTAGTTATTGGTCATTTGCTTGGTCCGGTAGTACCGGAAACCTACGGTAGCAAACAACAAAAGTACGACCGTGTCTACGATATAGTAATGCAGACTGAACATCGTGCCTTCGAAGAGGGCGTGGTGCACAAACCGAATACCAAGCCCCAAAAGCGCCACGTAGACAAAGAGGCGCGGAAGCTCCTCCCAGCCCTCGGCGACACTCTTTCCCGTCCTCCACGCGGTCCAGCCGCCCAGAACACAGGTGATGAAAAGAAACTGCCAGATCGACACTTCTTCGTAGAGAATACCCTGCATGTCACAAACTCCAGATGCGGCGCATCAGTGGCGGCCGCCTTCAAGATAGGCCGCGCGGACTTCCGGATTGGCGAGCAGTTCCTTGCCCGAGCCGCTCATCGTCACGCGGCCGTTGACCATCACGTAACCGCGGTCGGAAAGCTTCAAGGCGCCGAACGCATTCTGCTCGACGAGGAACACGGTGAGCCCCTCTTCCTTGTTCAGCTTCTTGATGGCTTCGAAGATGCCCTTGACGATCAGCGGTGCCAGGCCGAGCGAGGGTTCGTCCAGCAACAGGAGTTTCGGACGCGCCATCAGCGCGCGGGCGATCGACAACATTTGCTGCTCGCCGCCGGACAGCGTGCCGCCGCGTTGAGCCTGACGCTCCTTCAGCCGCGGGAACAGCGTGAACACTTTCTCGACGTCCTGGCTGAAGTGCTTGAGATTGTCGAGGCTTGCGCCCATCTGCAGGTTTTCGAACACGGTCATCCGCGGGAAGATACGACGACCTTCCGGCGACTGCGCGATGCGCAGACGTGCGATCTCGTGCGTCGGCATGCGGGTAATGTCCTCGCCTTCGAAGATGACCGCGCCGGTGCGGGCCTGCGGGCTGCCGCAGATCGTCATCATCAAGGTCGATTTGCCGGCGCCGTTGGCGCCGATCAGGCAGACGATTTCACCGCGGTGCACTTCGACATCGACGCCGCTCAGCGCCCGGATATTGCCGTAGTAGGTTTCGACGGCCTTTACTTGCAGGAGAGGCGCACTCATTTCTTGGAGCCTCCCTGTCCGCCTTCGATTTCCTCGATTTGCTCGATCACCTCTTCAACCTCTTCATCCTCGACACCCAGATAGGCCGCAATGACCCGCGGATCGTTCTTCACGAAATCCGGGTTGCCGTCGGAAATCTTCTGGCCGTATTCCAAAACGACCACGTGGTCGGAAATCTCCATGACCACCGACATGTCGTGCTCGATCAGCAGGATCGACGTGCCGGTTTCGGCGCGAATGCCCCGCAGTAGCTCATTGAGCGCCAAGGATTCACGCGGGTTGAGGCCGGCGGCCGGCTCGTCGAGGCACAGAAGCTCAGGCCCGGTGCACATGGCACGGGCGATTTCGAGCCGTCGTTGAGCGCCATAGGGCAGATCGCCGGCCGGATCATCGGCGCGATCGACCAGCGATGCCTTTTCCAGCCAATGGCGCGCAAGCTCGATCGATTCCTTCGAGGCCTGCTTGTAGGCGGGAAAGCCGAGCAGCCCGAGGAAGGTATAACCGGATGCCTGCATCAGCTTGTTGTGCTGCGCAACCAGCAGGTTTTCGAGCACCGTCAGACCGGAGAACATCCGGATGTTCTGGAACGTGCGTGCGACCTTGGCATGCTTGGTGATCTCGAAATCCGGCAGGCGCTCCAGCAAATATTCCTTACCGGACTTCTGCTTCATGGTGATCATGCCCATCGTCGGCTTGTAGAAGCCGGTGATGCAGTTGAACACCGTGGTCTTGCCGGCTCCGTTCGGGCCGATCAGCGCGGTGATGTCACCGCGATAGGCTTCGAAGGAGAAGTCGTTGATGGCCATGAGACCGCCGAAGCGCATCGACAGGTGCTCAACCGAGAGAATGGGGTCTTTTTTCATTGTCGTTGTCTCGAGGGCCATCAGCCATGCCCTTCCTTGGTAAAGCTGCCGGAGATCGCCTTGCGTTCGCGCAGGAACGCCGTCGGTTCACGCGAGCCGACGAAGCCCCGCGGTTTCCAGACCATGACGACGACCATCGCCAGACCGAAGATCAGCATGCGGTAGAGTTCAGGCGTGAAGTCCGGCCCGAAGACCGCCTTCAGGAAGGAAAGTTCGCGCAGGATTTCCGTGCCGCCGATCATCGCCACTGCGGCAATGGCGATGCCGGTCAGCGAACCCATGCCGCCGAGAACCACGATCGCCAGGATAACGGCGGATTCGAGGAAGACGAAGGATTCCGGCGAAACGAAGCCCTGGCGCACGGCGAAGAACGAGCCGGCAATGCCGCCAAACATGGCGCCCGTGGCAAAAGCCGTCAGCTTGGTTGTGACCGTGTTGATGCCGAGCGAGCGGCAGGCAATCTCGTCTTCGCGCAGCGCCTCCCAGGCGCGACCGATCGGCATGCGGCGAAGGCGAATGGTGACATAGGCAGTCAGAAGCGCGAGCGCCAGGATCAGGTAGAACAGGAAGATCTTGTAATAGGCCGACGACATGGGAAGCCCCATCAACGCCGCAAAACCGTCCTTGGATGCGTCGAACTTGATGCCGAACAGCGTTGCCTTGGCGATACCGGAGACGCCGAACGTCCCCTTGGTCACCTCGGTCCAGTTTATGAGCACAAGCCGGATGATTTCCCCGAAGGCGAGCGTGACGATCGCGAGATAATCACCCCTCAGCCTCAAGACCGGGAAGCCGAGGATCATGCCCCAGAAGGCGGCAAGGATACCGGCGACCGGCAGCAGGATCCAGAAGGAAAGCCCGAAATAGGTGGACAGCAGCGCGTAGGAATAGGCGCCGACCGCGTAGAAAGCGACATAGCCAAGGTCGAGCAGGCCAGCGAGACCGACGACGATGTTGAGGCCCCAGGCGAGCATCACGTAGATCAGGATCTGAACACCGAAGTTATCGACCCATTTCAGCGAACCCTGAACACCGACAAGTGCAACGATGACCGGCGGATAGAGAATGAGCGCTGCAATGGCGATCTTCGAGAAGTTCCGCTTGAAGAAGGTCTCTTCCTTGACGACGTCCTCGGCCTCTGCCTTGGCCGCCTTGCGGCGCGCCATGGCGGGCTGGATATAGGCGACCATCAGGAACCGGCCGACGGCCGCGACGATCACGAAGATCGCAAGCAGTCCCCAGCGCTGGTTCAGCACCAGTTCGTTGCGAATGTTCTGGTCGGTTTTCAGACCGACGAACAGCACGAAGAGGCCGAGAGAGATCAGGCCCGCGAAGACAGCCTCGCGCAGGGCCCGCGCCGTCAGCTCACTGCCGGCGCTTGCAGATGTAGAAGCAATGTTTGCCATTGAATTATACCTTCTCGACTTCCGGTCGTCCGAGTATGCCAGACGGCTTGAAGATCAGGACGATTGCGAGAATGGAGAACGTCGCAACATCCTTGTAGTCGATGGTGAAATAAGCGGACCAGAGGGACTCGATGAGGCCGATCAGCAGTCCGCCGAGAACAGCGCCCGGCAAGGAGCCGATGCCGCCAAGAACTGCCGCAGTAAAGGCCTTGACCCCTGGAACAAATCCGTCGGTAAAGACGACCACACCATAATACATCAAGTACATGGTGCCGGCGACAGCAGCGAGTGCCGCGCCCATGATGAAGGTCACCGAGATGGTACGATCGACGTCGACGCCGAGCAATGCCGCCATCTTGCGGTCCTGTTCGGTCGCCCGCTGGGCCCGCCCGAGCGGCGTCTTGTTGACGATGTACCAAAACACGGACAAGAGGATCGCCGTGATGATGATGATGATGATCTGCTTCAGCGAAATCGTGATGCCGAGAACCTCGTAGACCGAGGACACCAGCGGCGGGATCGGCTTGTTGCGCGGACCCTGCGTCACCTGGATGAAGTTCGACAGTGCGATCGACATGCCGATTGCCGTGATCAGCGGCGCCAGGCGGAACGATCCGCGCAGCGGCCGGTAGGCCACCCGCTCGATGGTCCAGTTCCAGAGCGCTGCCGTCAGCATGCCGACGACCATCATCAGCAGCAGGGCAAGTACAACCGGTATGCCGGCCATGAATGTTGTGAGAAGCAGAAAGACAATCAAAGCGGCGAAACCGCCGAGCATGAAGATATCGCCGTGGGCGAAGTTGATCATGCCAATGATGCCGTAGACCATGGTATAACCAATTGCGATCATACCATAAATAGACCCAAGAGTCAGCCCGTTGACGAGCTGCTGGACGAAATACTCCATCAATCTTCCCCTGGACCAGATCCATAAGGTCCGGTCTCTTGTTTTTTGAGCTCATTGTTGAGCGTTCTGTTTGATCGATTCCATACCTCTTTCAAACGAAAAGAAAAGCTAAAAAACGTGGGACCGGCAAAATCTTCGCCGATAAAATCGATTTGACGCTTTTGAAGTCAAAAAAAACAAAAAAAATGCACGTCTCGCCTGCGCAATAGTCAACTTTAGTCTAAAACCTCGTGCAGTCCCGGCTGTGGATGAATCGGCAAGCAACAAGACCAGCTTGCCGATCCGACCTCCTCAGGCACGCATGCGTTGACCATTTGCGTCGAACAATGGGTAGGGTTGCAGCCGCGCCGGCAGGATCTCGCCGAGCAGTTCGATCGCCCAGCCCCCCTGCTCATCGGCGATCTCCTTGGGCACGTAGCCGAGCGCCACCGACACGCCGCTGGCATGCGCATAGCCGCCCGATGTCACCCAGCCACGCACGGCGCCGTCGAAGTAGATCGGTTCGTCGCCGATGACATCGGCATCACGTGTCTCAATCAGGAAGGTGCGCAAACGAAGCCGCCCGCCTTCGGCCTTCTCGGCGATTGCCGCCGCCTTTCCGATGAAATCCGTGGGTTTGCCGAGCGCCACGAACCGATCGAGCCCGGCCTCCAGCGGACCGTAGAGCGGCCGATATTCGCGCGACCAGCTGCCGAACGATTTTTCGACCCGAAGCGCGTTCAGGGCACGAAGGCCAAACAGCCGGATGCCGGATGCAGCCCCCTTTTCCAGAATCAGATCGAACAGGTAGCGCTGATATTCCGGCTTCATCCAGATCTCGTAGCCGAGATCGCCAGTATAGCTGACGCGGCCGACGATAACAGGCGCCATGCCGAGATCCATCCGGCGAATGTCCATAAAGGCAAAGGCCGAATCACCGACGTCGAGATGGGTCAGCGCCGCCAGCACGTCCCGCGCCTTCGGCCCGGCGATCGACAGACCGACCAATTCGAGCTTCAGCGGGCGGATCGAGACCGAGCCATCGTCCGGTAGATGCGCCTCGAACCAGCGCATATGGTAATCCTCGGCGATGCCGGAGCCGATAAGGAGGAACTCCTGCTCGCCAAGCCTGGCAAGCGTGAAGTCGCCGATCAGCTTGCCGTCATCCTTCAGCATCGGCGCCAGCGACATCCGGCCTTTCGCCGGGATACGGCAGGCGAGCATCCGGTCGAGCCAGGCTTGCGCCCCCACCCCCTTGATCTCGTATTTGGCAAAACCGGAGGTTTCCATCAGCCCGACTGAGGTGCGCACCGCGCGGGCTTCATCGCCGACGGTGGCGAAATCGGTCGAGCGGCGCCAGGAGAAGTGATCCTCGACACCGGCGGGCGCAAACCAGAGCGGCGTCTCCAGGCCATAGGACGCGCCGAACACGGCACCGGCCGCCTTCAGCCTGTCGTAAATCGGCGTCGTCAACAGCGGCCTGCCGGCCGGCAATTCCTCGTTGGGATAGCGGATCGAGAAACGCCGCGAATAGTTCTCGCGAACCTTGGCGTTGGTATAGGCAAGCGTGGCGAAATCGCCGTAGCGCGCCACGTCCATGGCGAAGACATCGAAGCCCGGATCGCCTTCGATGATCCAGTTGGCAAGCGCCAGTCCGACGCCTCCGCCCTGGCTGAAGCCAGCCATGACGGCGCAGGCCGACCAGAAATTGCGCAAGCCCCTAACCGGCCCGACCAGTGGGTTTCCGTCCGGCGAAAAGGTGAAGGGGCCGTTGATGACCTTCTTGATGCCGGCCTTGTTGAAGGCCGGGAAATGCCGGAAACCGACTTCAAGCTCCGGCGAAATGCGGTCGATATCTTCGGCGAGAAGTTCATGGCCGAAATCCCAGGGCGTCGTTACCGGCGACCACGGGCGGCAGGCTTTCTCATAGGTGCCCATCAGCATGCCCTGACGTTCCTGACGCAGATAGATCTCGCCATCGAAATCGACGCAGTGCATCAGCTCCTTGCCGCGCGTCTGGTTGAACTCGATGACTTCGGGCATGTCCTCGGTGATGAGGTACATGTGTTCCATCGCCAGCACCGGCAGCTCCAGCCCGACCATGCGCCCGACCTCGCGCGCCCAGAGACCGGCGGCATTGACCACATGCTCGGCGATGATCTCGCCCTGATTGGTGATGACGCGCCAGGAGCCGTCCTCGCGCTGCACCAGATCCTCGACCTTGGTGTGCAGGTGGATCTCGGCGCCATTCTTCTTGGCCGACTTGGCATAGGCATGGGTGGTGCCATAGGGATCGAGATGGCCCTCGACCGGGTCGAACACCGCGCCGACGAACTGATCGGGGTCGAGCAGCGGCATCAGGTCATGCGCTTCCTTCGGCGTCAGCAGCTCGGCTTCGAGCCCCATGTAACGGCCCTTGGCGAGGATCGACTTCATCCAGTCGAAACGCTCCTTGGTCGCAGCCAGCATCATGCCCGAGGTCATGTGCAGCCCGATATCCTGACCGGAATAGTCCTCGATCTCCTTGTAGAGCTCGACGGTGTATTTCTGCAGCTTGGCGACGTTGGGGTCGCCGTTGATCGTGTGCATGCCGCCGGCCGCGTGCCAGGTCGAGCCGGAGGTCAGCTCCGACCGCTCCAGGAGCACCACATCGGTCCAGCCGAACTTCGTCAGGTGATAGAGGATCGAGCAACCGACAACGCCGCCACCGATGACGACGACTCTGGCATGGCTTTTCATGCGCGCACTCCGCTTTCCCGCGCATCCGGGTGGTACGCGGCTCAGTTTTCAAGGGAAAAGGATCAGGCACGACTGCCGTCCGCCGAGGTCCGCTCCTGTACTGGAACGGCAAGTGGCGAACACGCAGAAGCCTAGTCAGAAAGACGGCTGCGATAAAGACGTGGCTGCGAAGGACGCTTGTCCGTTTCCGCCATCCGCTGGCGGATCGGCGACCCAAATGCGGCATACGATGCCGCATTTGTTTTTAGAGCGCCGCACGTCCGTCCGGACGTGCAAAGGTCGCTCGCAGATCTAAAACGCGGTGCCCAGGACCGAAAACCGAATCGAACTTCGGTCCTGGGCGCTATTCGGAGAAAGCAGCCGAAAGATCGAACGGACGACCCATCGTCATCAGGTCCTCGAACAACGATTCGGCAAAGCTGCGCGAAACGATCAGCTCGAAGACATCCTCACCGGTGCGCGCCAGGTTGATGGCAATATGGCCACACAGCACGTTGGTGCTGCCGCCGAGCACGAAGGCCGCAGGGTGAAGATCAACGCCAATGCCCTTGGCAAGGATCTGCCGCGCCGACGGCCCGGAAAGGCGCATGAGAACGCGGCCGTCGCTGTGGTCGACCACATGCGCCTGCGTGCCGCACAGCATGTCGAGACGGCGCATGAGCCCGACAGGCGTGTCGACGCCGGACACCACCAGCCACTCGCCCGGCCCGCAATAACGCAGCGACAGGTCAGGCGTCGACGAAAGCGCCCGCTCCACCGCCGCGTCCAGCCCGACATGGGCGAGCACCGTAGCAATCGCCTGCCAATGGCCGACTTCGAGGTGATCCGCATGCGCGGGCTTCGGTGCACCGCGCAGCTTCTGGTCGAGCGCGTGGCGGTTGTTGTAATCGCGAACCATCAGCGCCTCCTCAGGCTTTCAGCTTCTTGTTTTCGGGATCGACGAACACCGGATCGCAGACCTCGGCGACGACCTCGTGATCGCGCAATTTGTCCCAGACGACGATCTTTTCGCCGTAGCGCTCGCGCCCGGACTTGAGGAAGGCAAGCGCGATGTGCTGCCCCAGCACCGGCGAGTAGCCGGCGGAGCTGACCCAGCCCTGATCGTTGAGCGTCGACGGCTTCATGCCTTCCTTGAGAAGATGAGCGCCGGCACGCATGTCCTTGTCTTTATCGACAGGCTTCAGACCGACAAGCTGCATGCGGTCTGCTGCTGTCAGGCCGTAGCGCGCCGACAGGTGCTTGCCGATGAAATCGTGTTTCTGCGCGGAAAACATGCGCCCGAGCCCGGCATCGTCGGGCGTCACCCGGCCGTCGAATTCCGCATGGGTCAGAAGTCCTTTTTCGAGCCGAAGAACGTTCAGCGCCTCGACGCCGTAGGCGCAGATATCATGCGCCCGCCCCGCCTCCATGATCTGCTCGGCCACCGCCTCGCCATAACCGGCGGGAACGGCCAGCTCGAAGGCGAGTTCGCCGGAAAACGAGATGCGGAACAACCGGGCATTGATGCCGCCGCGAAGCACCATTGAACGCGCCGCCAAGAACGGGAAAACCGCTTCCGAGATGTCCTCGTCGATCAGTTGCTGCAGCACGTCACGCGCCTTCGGTCCGGCAATCGCCATCTGCGCCCATTGATCGCTCACCGAGCAGAACCGGACCTTGAGATCGGGCCACAGCACCTGCGCGCAATAGTCCATATGGGACATGACGGCGCCGGCCATGGCGGTGGTCGTCGTCACGAAGAAATGGTCTTCCGCCAGTCGGCTCACGGTGCCGTCGTCGAAGACGAAGCCGTCCTCGCGCAGCATAAGTCCGTAGCGGGCCTTGCCAACCGGCAGCTTGAGCATGGGATTGCAGTAGAGCCGGTTGAGAAACTCCGCCGCATCCGCCCCGAAAACTTCGATCTTGCCGAGCGTCGACACATCGCAGAGCCCGACATTGGCGCGCACATTGAGCACCTCCCGGTCGACGCTTTCCCGCCAGGTCTTTTCGCCGGCGCGCGGGAACCAGGCCGAGCGGAACCACAGGCCGGAATCGACGAAGGTCGCGCCATTCTTCCTCGCCCATTCATGCAGGGGCGATTTGCGGGTTGGTGTCGCATGGCCGTCACGGGATGTGCCCGCAAGAGCGCCGAAGGAGACCGGCGTATAGAACGGCCGGAACGTCGTCGTGCCGACCTCGGCCGGGCTCACACCGCGCATACCGGCGAGAATGCCGACCGCATTGATGTTGGAAAGCTTGCCCTGGTCGGTCGCCATGCCGCTGGTTGTGTAGCGCTTGGCATGCTCCACATGGCCAAAACCTTCGCGCAGCGCGAGGCCGAGATCCCTGGCATGCACATCGTTCTGGAAATCGACGAAGGCTTTCGACCTGGCGCCGGGCACATACCAAAGGGCAGCGAAGGAAGGCTCTCCCTCGGTCTCCGTCACCGGTAGCGGCGCTGCGGCGGCGTTGAAGCCCAACTCGGTGGCAATCGCCGTCGCCTTCTCGACGCCGTCGCGCAGGCAGCCGGAAAGCGTATAGACACCATTGGCGGATCCGACGATACGAAGGCCGTTGCCGACATCCGGTGCTGAGAATGCCTTCAGCTCCTCCGCCCACACCGGCCGGGCACCGCGCTGGCAAGCGAGGTGAACGACCGGGCTCCAGCCACCGGACATGCCGAGCGCATCGCAGGCAATCAGTTCCTCGAAACCGGAGCGCTCGACGACGATGCCGGACAACCGCTGCCGGCCTTTGGTGTCGACGATCGCGCCGGAACGTATTACCCGCACGCCATCGGGCGCCGCGTCGCTCGCATCCGCACGGCTGTCGACGATCGCCGAGACTGCCACTCCTTTTGCCGACAGGCCACGCGCTGTGCGATAACCGCTGCTGCCGCTGGTGAAGATCGCCACCGATTTGCCGGCGGAAACGCCATAGCGCTCGGCGTAAGTCGAAACGGCGCCGGCCATCATGACGCCGGGACGGTCGTTGCCTCCGAACACCAGCGGACGCTCTTCGGCGCCGGTGGCGAGCAAGGCGCGTTTGGCCGCAATGCGCCAGACGCGTTCGGTGGGCAGCTTGGCCGAGGGGTCGGCGACATGTTTCTGCACCCGCTCGACGGCACCGAAGACATTGTCGTCATACCAGCCGAAGACAGTCGTTCGCGACAGGAGCGTGACGTTGTCGAGAGACTGCAATTCGGCGACGACCCGCTCGGCAAAGGCCGATGCGGGCGAACCGTCAACCGTTTCCGTTTCCGACAACAGCGATCCGCCCAGACGAAAATCCTCGTCGGCAAGGATGACGCGAAGACCGGCGCGGCCGGCGGTCAGGGCAGCCATCAGACCGGCCGGGCCGCCGCCGACGACGAGCAGATCGCAAAAGGCCCAGGACTTTTCGTAGCTCTCCGGGTCGCGTTCGATCACGGCCCGCCCGAGACCGGCAGCGCGCCGGATCACCGGCTCATAAAGCTTTTCCCAGAGCTGCTTCGGCCACATGAAGGTCTTGTAGTAGAAGCCGGCGCCAAGAAACGGCGAAAGCAGGCCGTTGACCGCGCCGACATCGAAACCGAGCGAGGGCCAGCGGTTCTGGCTCTTCGCCGTCAGACCGGCATAAAGCTCGGCGACCGTCGCCTTGGTGTTCGGATCACTGCGGGCGCCCGAACCGAGGGTCACGAGCGCATTCGGTTCCGACGGCCCGGCGCTGACGATGCCGCGCGGCCGGTGGTACTTGAAGCTGCGGCCGACCAGCAGCTGGTCGTTGGCAAGGAGTGCGGAGGCAAGCGTATCGCCGGCAAATCCGCGCAGCGGCCGTCCGTCGAAGGTGAAGCTCAAGACCTTGCTGCGATCGACAAGGCCGCCGGAGGACAGGCGATAGGCGGTCATCGCTGTGCCTCCCGCGCCGCGGCAGCACCATCGACAACCGAATAGACCTCGTGGGTGACGGTATCGCGCTCGACAACAAGGAAACGGCGACAGCCGGCAACGTGATGCCAATGCTCGACCGTCCGGCCCCGGGGATTGGCGCGGACATAGACATAGTCATGCCAGGCTTCATCCGATGCCGAGGGCGCCGGTCGAACGAGCGACGCGTCGCCGCGGATTGCGAACTCTTCCTTCGGGCGGACCCCGCAATGGGGACAGGTGATCAGGCTTGCCATTGTCTTCCGTATCCTGGAGCCTCAACGCGGCTCGCTCATATTCCCGGACTGCCGGATGGTCGCCACCCGACAGACGCCGCTCTAGTGAAGGTTCGGCTGAGGGCCGGCACCGGCCTCGTCGACCGCGTAGCCGCGCGCGAAACGGTCGAGCCGCAAGGCGCGCGCCACCGGATGGGTGTCGTTCCTGGCAATCAGATGCGCGAAACAATAGCCGGACGCCGGCGTCGCCTTGAAGCCGCCATAGCACCAGCCGCAATTGAGGTAGAGGTTGTCGATCGAGGTGCGGTCGATGATCGGCGAGCCATCCATGCTCATGTCCATGACGCCGCCCCAGGCGCGCAGCACCCGGACACGCGACAGGCCAGGGATCATCGATACCCCCTCCTCCATCACATGTTCGGCGGTCGCCAGGTTACCGCGCTGGGCATAGGAGGAGTAACCGTCGATCTCGGCGCCGAAGACCAGCCCGCCCTTGTCCGACTGCGAGATGTAGAAATGCCCGCCGCCATAGACGATGACGTGATCGATGCAGGGCTTCAGCCCCTCGGTCACGAAGGCCTGCAGCACGTGGCTTTCAAGCGGCAGCTTCAGGTCCGCCATCTCGCCGACCCGCGAAGAATTGCCGGCAGCCGCCAGCGCCAGCTTGCCGCAGCCGATGAAACCCTTCGACGTTTCGACGCCGGTAACGACGCCGTTCTCGCGGCGAATGCCGGTGACTTCGCAATGTTCGATGATATCGACGCCGTGCTGGTCGGCGCCGCGGGCATAACCCCAAGCGACGGCATCATGGCGGGCCGTGCCGGCGCGGCGCTGCAGAAGGCCGCCGAGGATCGGGTAGCGCGCATGGTCGTAATTGAGGAAGGGGATCATCTTCTTCAGCTGTTCGCGCTCGATCAGCTCGGCGGACACGCCTTCCATCCACATCGCATTGCCGCGCCTGACATAGGCGTCGCGCTGGCCGTCGCTGTGGTAGAGCATGATCACGCCGCGCTGTGAGAGCATGACGTTGTAGTTCAGGTCATGCTCCAGCCCTTCCCAGAGCTTCATCGAAAACTCGTAGAACGGCTCGTTGCCGGGCAGCATGTAGTTGGAGCGCACGATCGTGGTGTTGCGGCCGACATTGCCCGATCCGAGATAACCCTTCTCAAGCACCGCGACGTTCTTCACGCCGAATTCCTTGGCGAGATAGTAGGCGGTCGCAAGGCCATGGCCGCCGCCGCCGACAATGATCACGTCATAATGGGATTTCGGCTGCGGCTGCCGCCATTGCGGCTTCCAGTTCAGGTTTCCGGAAAGGGCGTTCCTGACGATCGAGAATGCGGAATAACGCATGAAGGCATCCAGTTCAGTTGCGTCGGCACATTTGCACAGCCGGCGCGAGGAGCAAAGATGCAAGCTTCTCGCGGTCGCAAAAATCAAGCCGGCCTTTTGCCGCAACCGCCGAAAACTTTTCGCACACGCGCCTGGGAGAGGACATTTAGCGCGAACCGTCGAAAACTATAGGCAACTTCAGCCGCCGAGTGTGCTATGGCGCGAGAAAGTCCTGAAAGACGACAAGCAATGCTCGACATTCTAAAAAATTCCGCGATCGCCGCCGGGCGCGCTATTCTCGACATCTACCACTCCGGCCCGGAAGTGCTTTACAAGCCCGACTGTTCGCCGGTGACGGATGCCGACGAATGTGCGGAGCGCATCATCCTGGCCGATCTCGCGGCCGCCTTTCCTGATATTCCTGTCGTCGCCGAGGAATCGGTGGCGGCGGGTTCGATCCCCGAAATCGCGGGCAAGTCGTTCTTCCTGGTCGATCCACTCGACGGCACCAAGGAATTCATCGGTCGCCACAACGACTTCACCGTCAACATCGCGCTGATCGAAAACGGCGCGCCGGTTGCTGGCGTCGTCTACGCGCCAGCGCTCGGCATCCTCTACGCCGCGAGCGGCGGCAAAGCGCTGAAATCGGTGGTCTCCGAGACATTTCTGGTCGAGCCGGAAACCGTGATCGGCTGTCGAATCCGCGGCGACCGACTGGTGGCGCTGGCGAGCCGCTCGCACAACAGCACCGAGACCGTCGCCTATCTCGCCGAACATGGGATCACCGACTACGAGGCCGTCGGCTCGTCGCTCAAGTTCTGCCTGCTGGCCGAAGGGGTTGCCGATGTCTACCCGCGCTTCAGCCGCACGATGGAATGGGACACGGCCGCCGGCGATGCCATCCTGCGCGCGGCAGGCGGCGAAACGCTGACGATGGAGGGCACGCCCCTCACCTACGGCAAGCGCAACCAGAAGAACGACAGCGATTTCGCCAACCCCTGGTTCGTCTCGCGCGGCAAGGTCTGAGATCAACGCCGGTGGGCATCATGGCGGGGTCGGAACGCTAGACCGGCACCGCCTCGCCATCGCTTCGCGTCGTCTCTCCATCTGCACCGCCATCTTCTGCCGGTGGCTTGATACGGAACCAGGCGAGATAAAGCGCCGGCAGGAACAGGAGCGTCAGCACCGTTCCGACAATGATGCCGCCCATCATCGCATAGGCCATCGGCCCCCAGAAGATTTCCCGCGCGATCGGGATCAGCCCGAGGCTTGCGGCTGCGGCCGTCAGCATGATCGGCCGCATGCGATGCTCGGTCGCCTCGCGCACCGCATCCCAGGCGGCCACCCCCTCCTTGCGCAGATCCTCGATCTGCACGACGAGGATGACCGAGTTGCGGATGAGAATGCCGATCAGCGCCAGCACGCCAAGGATCGCGACAAAGCCGAGCGGTGCGCCACTTGGAAGCAGCGCCGCGACGACGCCGATCAGCGCCAGTGGCGCCACGGCAAAGACCAGGAACAGTCGCGAGAAACTCTGCAGCTGGATCATCAGGATCGTCGCCATCACAAACAGCATCAGGGGCACGACGGCGACGATCGGTGCCTGGCTCTTGGCGCTTTCCTCAATGGTGCCGCCGATCTCGATCCTGTAGCCGTCCGGAAGGCCGGCGCCAAACGCCGCCACATCCTTTTCCAGCTGCGCCGAAACCGTCGAGGGCTGTGCCGTACCGTTGATCGCCGCCTTTACCGTGATCGTCGGCAGGCGCGAACGGCGCCAGACGACCGGCTGCTCCATTTCGTAGCGGAAGTTGGCAACAGCCGCCAAGGGCACGGAATTGCCGTTGGCGCCGGGAAGCTGGAGATCGCGCAGCGTTTCGATCGATTGCCGCTCGGAGTCGCGCGCCCGGCCGATCACGTCGATCAGGTAGATGTCGTCGCGCACCTGTGTGACGGTCGTTCCCCCGACAATGCCGTTGAGGGCATTCGCGATATCCTGCGAGGTCACGCCGAGCTGGCGCGCCTTGTCCTGCAGCACGTCGACCTTGATCATGCGCGCCGGCTCGTTCCAGTCGAAAACGATCTCGCCCAGTTGCGGGTTGCGGCCGAGCACGGCGCTGAGATCGAGCGCATGCTTGCGCACCTGTTCGATATCGGGCCCACTGACGCGATACTGGATCGGCCGACCGACCGGCGGGCCGATGTCGAGCAACTTCACGTAAGCGTCCGTTCCCGGGAATGTCTGCTTGAGATAGGCTTGCAAGTCGGCGCGCACCTTGTCGCGGACGTCGAGCCCCTTGGTGACGATGATCATCTGGCCGAAGGAGGGGTGCGGCGGCTGAACGTCGAAGGATAGGACGAAGCGCACAGCCCCCTCGCCGACATAGCTCGACCAGCGCAACACATCCGGGTTGCCGGCAAGCTTCTCTTTCTCGAACTTCGCCATCTGTGCGTTGGTTTCCTCGATCGAGGAATTCTGCGGCAGCGACCAATCGACGATGATCTCGGGCCGGTCGGATGAGGGAAAGAACTGCTGTTGGACGAAACCCATGCCGAAGACCGAAAGGCAGAAGACGGCGACGGTGGCGATGATCGTGGTCCAGCGCCAGTGCATGCAGAGATCGAGAAGCCTGGAAAACAGCCGCCCGATCCGGCCTTTTTCTCCGGCATGCTGCTTCATCGTCTTCGGCAGGATGGTGACGCCCAGAAGCGGCGCGAAGATCACCGCAACGATCCACGAGACGAGCAGAGAAATGGCGATGACGACGAACAAGGTGAAGGTGAATTCGCCGGCCGCGCTGTTGTTGAGGCCGATCGGGATGAAACCGGCAACGGTAACGAGCGTGCCCGTCAACATCGGAAAGGCTGTCGAAGTGTAGACGTAGGTCGCCGCCTTGCGCAACGAATCGCCGACCTCCAGCCGCGCTACCATCATTTCCACCGCAATCATCGCATCGTCGACCAGCAGGCCGAGGGCGATGATCAGTGCACCGAGCGAAACGCGCTGCAGCGAGATGCCCCAATAGGACATGAAAACGAAGGTGATCGCCAGCGTCAGCGGAATGGAAAGCGCCACGACCAGGCCGGCGCGCATGCCAAGGCTGACGAAGCTGACGGCAAGAACGATGATCACAGCTTCGAACAGCGCCTGCGTGAAGCCGGAGACCGCCTCTTCGACCACGAGCGGCTGGTCGGACACGAGGTGAACGTCGACGCCGACAGGCAACCTCTGCTCCAGGCGCTCGATCTTCCGCTCCACCGCCTTGCCGAAATCGAGCAGATTGGAACCCTGCTTCATGCCGATCGCCAGCCCGATCGCGGGCTTGCCCTCGAAGCGGAAAAGGGCGGAGGGCGGATCGACGTAGCCGCGGGTGATCGTGGCAATGTCGCTGAGACGGAAAAATCGGTCATTGACCTGCAGGTTGACCGAACGGATGCTTTCTTCCGATGAAAACTGGCCGCCGACACGAATGCTGACGCGCTCGCCTTCGGTCTGGATGACGCCAGAGGGTGAGACCGCATTCTGTGCCTGCAGCGTCTCGATCACCTGCTGTTGGTTGATGCCGAGGGCTGCGAGCTGGCGCGGCGAAAACTCGAGGTAGATCACCTCGTCCTGCGCGCCGATCAGATCGACCTTGCCAATATTCGGTACCGTCAGGATATCGCGGCGCGCATCCTCGACATAGTCGCGCAGCTGCCGCGGCGTCAGCCCGTCGCCGGTGAAGGCATAGATGTTGCCGAAAACGTCGCCGAAGCGGTCGTTGAAGGCAGGCCCGATGACACCCGAAGGAAAGTCCCCGCGAATGTCGTTGATCATGTTGCGAACCGTGACCCAGGTCGCCGCCACATTGCGCGCCTTCGTCTCCGGTTTCAGATTGACGAAGACCAGCGTCTGGCCCGGCGTCGTCATGCTCTTGGTGTAGTCGAGCGATTCCAGTTCCTCGAGCTTGCGCTCGATGCGCTCGGTAACCTGGAGCGTGGTTTCCTCGACCGACGCACCCGGCCAGGCGGCCGAGATCGTCATCGTCTTGATTGTAAAGGACGGATCCTCCTCGCGGCCGAGCTCGACATAGGACGTGATGCCGAGCACGACGAAGACGATCATGAAGTACCAGACCATCGAGCTGTGATCGAGCGCCCAGTCCGAAAGGTTGAACTTCGTCATGAACGCGCTCCGTCGGAAATCTTTATCTTCTGGCCTTCCTCAAGGCTGTGCACGCCCGCGGTGGCGATGCGCTCTCCCGGCTTGAGCCCTGAGGTCACCGGCCTCAGGCCGCCGGCATCGGCGCCGATTTCAACTTCCCGTACCGTGACATCACCGCCCTCTTCATTGACGATCCAGACAAAACTCTTCCCTTCCCGCTCGAACACCGCAGTCGACGGAATGAGCATGAGTTCATGCTCGGCGCCCTGTCGCGTTGCGGTAATAGTCGTTCCCAGCCTGAACCCGACTGGCGGATTGTCGAGCGCGATCTTCACGCGCCGGGTTCGGGTGACCGGGTCGGCGGCCGGCGCGATCTCGCGCACCGTGCCATTGACCTTGAGATCCGGATTGATCTGCAGCGCGACCGAGAACGGCGTGCCGATCGGAAACAGCGCGATGCCGTCGGGCACGTCGACGACCGCGTCGCGCTCGCCGGGCCTTGCAACGGTCACGACCATCTCGCCGGCCGACACCACCTGGCCGACCTCAGCTCCGGTCGCCGTAACGATGCCGTCGAAATCGGACTTCAGCTTGGTATAGGAGAGCTGTTCCTCGGACTTCGCCAGCCCCGCCGTCGCCCTTATCAGCGATGCCTGCGCCGCCTCGTGCGCTTGCTGGGCACTGTCGACTGTGGCCTGGGATTCAGTATCAGTCTTCAGGAGAGCGGTGAGCCGCTCCTCGGCGGCAGCCGCATTGGCAAGGGTTGCCTCGGCGCTTGCCTGGTCGGCCTTTGCCGAACGCAGGGCCAGTTCGAAGGCAGTCGGATCGAGGGCCGCAAGCTCGGCGCCTGCGATCACCGCATCGCCGACGGTCACATCACGGGCGACGAGCCGGCCGATAACCCGGAAGCCAAGCTCCGTCTGGACCTTCGGTTGCACCGTTCCGGCAAAGCTCGCAGCCGCGTCGACGCGCTGGCTGACAATCATGGACAGAACAGGACGAGCGACCTCGGTCGCCTGTTCCTCTTTCTTCTGGCATCCGACCAGCAGCAGCAATGCGGCAATCGGTATGACCAGGTGCGGGGTTCTCGACCAGCTCATTTCGCCTGCTCCTCAGCCACCGCATGCACCGCCAAGCCCGGGCGCAGGAATTTGCCGCCCTCCGCCACGACCTTCTCGCCGACCGAAAGCCCGGAAGCGACGAGCACCCGGCCGCTTTCATAGGACTTGACCTCGATCGGCTTGAGGCTGACCGTGCTGTCGCTGGGATCGACGATCCAGACCGCCGGCTTGCCGTCGACGGCAGTGAGCGCCGTCCACGGCAGCGCGATGACCTTGGCCGGCTCGAAACGGGCGACACCGGTCACCGATGAACCGAGCGTCATGCGCTCCGGCGTCTCCTGCATCGCCAGCTTCACCCGCACCGTGCCGGCCTTGGCGTCTATCGTCGGGGAGATCTCGCTCACGCGAGCGATCGCCGTGACCGAGGGGTCGCTGACCAGCGCCAGCGTCACATCCTCGCTCGCCGGCCTCATGAACAACAACCCCTCGTGAACATTGAAGATGGCGTCCCGCGGACCGTCCTTGGCAACGGAGAACATGGTTTGGGCCGCCTGCACGACCTGTCCCACCTCGGCATGTCGGACCGTAACGATCCCCGCGGCACTCGAGCGCAATTCGGTGTAGGAAAGAGCGGTGCGCGCACTCTCGAGTTCCGCATTGGCGGCGTCCAAACCACTTGCCGCCGTGCGCGCGGCAGTCTCGGCCTGGTCGAGATCACGGCGCGTCGTAAAGCCCTGCGTCATCAAGGTGTTCTGCCGGGTCAATGTCGCCTGGGCCTGCCGCAATTGCGCTTCTGCGGCCTTTACCGCCGCTTCGGACGCTTGAACATCGGCCTCCTGCTCGCGCGGATCGATCTTCGCCAGAAGCTCGCCGTCCTCGACATGGGCGCCGACATCCGCGAACCACTCTGTCACCTGGCCGCTAACGCGAAAGGCAAGGTTCGCCTGCACATGCGCCACGACTTCACCGGTCAGGGTGACGGTCTGCTGGTAATCGGTGAGCGCCGCTTCGACGATCCGAACAGTTGTTTCCGGCCTTGCGGCTTCCGCCTCCTGTTTCTCGCACGAGGTCAGCAAGATCGTCGAGGCGAGCACGATTGCCCAACCACAGTGCCGCACGCTGCATGTGAATTGCGCCATACGCTCCACCCGGCTCCAGCATTGATCGAGGCATTTTCGAATGCCCGCCAACAGACAAGATGCGCCTCGCCTTCGTCGCGAGGATGCCAACAAAGTCGCATACTTGGCCGGTGTCTGGAAGTCCTCAGTCTGCAAACAGCGCTGCGACCGATGGTGGCGGCGCTGCTCGACACACGCGGTGAAGAAACACAGGGCGCGGCGGCTAAACGCCCTCGCGCCTGGTGGCCGTGGCGATCAGATTACCGATCGAGCTCTCATTGAACGGTTTGTCGATCCTGGGGATGCCGCGCAGATGCGCCGGAAAGATCTCCGCATCGCCGTAGCCGCTGGTAAAGCCGAAGCATATGCCGCGGGCAATGATCGCGTCGGCGACGGCAAAGCTCGTCTCATTCTCGAGATTGACATCGAGCATGATGAAATCGAACGTCTGTGCCGAAATGAGCTGCATCGCCTGCTCGGCGTTGGTCGCGATCTGCACGTTGGAGATCCCGATGGATGTCAGGATTTCCTCCGCATCCATCGCGATGATGAAATTGTCTTCCAGAACGAGCACAGTTCTGATCGACGGTGGAATCTCGATCGTTGGCATTCGGTCCACCTTTCGCGAGAACCATGCGCCGGCCGCAGGAGCAGCCGCCGCAATCAACCTTGATCTATACCCCCCGCGAAACCACCCGGCATTTAAAAAAGACATGTTGGAAACGGTCAGCGATTTTGCCGCATCCTCACTCTGGCAAACGAAGGAACAAGGTGCTCGGCGGGGCGTTCAATAGGACGCGGCGCATCGACGGCCGAAAGCCGCACTCGCGGCCGCGTCTCGACACCCAGGATGAATTTCCGAAACCGATTGGAGAAAGATCATGGCACAGGCAGCCTCCGTGCTGAAACCGAAGGTCAAGGACGAGGAATTCGACATCGGGCTGAAGAAAGCCTATCGCCAGCAGATGGCGGCCGCCCTCTCCGACATTCTCGCCGACACCTACAAGCTCGTCATCAAGAGCCACATCTACCACTGGAACGTCGTCGGCCCACTGTTCAAACCGCTGCATGAGCTGACTGAAGAGCATTACAATACCCTGTTCAAGGCGACCGACATCATTGCCGAACGCATCCGTGCGCTTGGCCATCTCGCTCCAGCAAAGCTCGGCGAGGCCAACCAGTTCGCTCCGACGAGCGCGTCAGTCAACCACACGACGGCGGCCGATATGGTCGCAGACCTCATTGCCGACCACGAGGCAGCCGTGCGGCGCATGCGCGAAGCGGGCGTGAAAGCCGATGAGAATGACGACCTTGTGACGACGGACATGCTGACCGATCGCCTCACCTTCCACGAAAAGGCACTGTGGATGCTGCGAGCGATCGTCGCCGCCTGACATCGTCAACGATGACGCGTCAAGTCGAGCCCCGCCATCCGGCGGGCTCCTTGCGTCTTGCGCCTACCCGGCAAAGTGTCAGATCAGCGGCCGCTTGGTCTCACTAAAACCTTCCCAGCCGGCGATTGCCAGCAGGCCGTCGATGTCGCGGACATTGCAGCCCTTGTCGGCCCAACGGATCATGCCGCGCTCGGCCAGCTTCTTCAGCGTCTTGTTGGTGTGGACGATCGAAA
This sequence comes from Ensifer sp. GW823-FHT05D09, assembly GCF_058795755.1. Taxonomy (NCBI): domain Bacteria; kingdom Pseudomonadati; phylum Pseudomonadota; class Alphaproteobacteria; order Hyphomicrobiales; family Rhizobiaceae; genus Ensifer; species Ensifer sp. GW823-FHT05D09. Next base: position 741,051 of record NZ_JBXAIA010000003.1, read on the forward strand.
GGCCGAGCGTATCGGCCACGTGCTGCTGGGTGATCGGGATTGCCACGCGGCTGCCGTTGAAGAGGTCGAGCGCCTTGGCGCGCTGGTAAAGGAAGGCAATGAGATAGGCGGCGCGCTCCAGCGCAGACCGCCGCCCGATGCTCAAGAGGTTCTCGTCGAGGATGCGCTCTTCGCGCGCAGCAATCCACGTCAGATCGTAGGCGAGGTCGGGATAGCTGCTGTAGAGCCTATTGAGCTTGCCGCGTTCGAACACACAGAGCGTGACGGGGGAGAGCGCCTCGATCGAATGCTGCATTTCCCCCATCAGGCTGCCCTGCAGCCCGACGAGATCGCCGGGCATGATGTAGTTGAGGATCTGCCTGCGGCCATCATCGAGCATCTTGTAGCGAAAGCCCCAGCCGGTCAGCACGGTGAACAGATGGGCGCTGTGCGAGCCTTCCACCAGGATCGTCGCCCCGCTGTCGACCGCGAGTTCGCCGGTCTTGAATTCCGAAATGAAAGCCAGTTCGTCCGCGGTAAATGCCCTGAAGTGATCGAGCTTGCGCAAGGGACAGCTTTCACAGGGGATACGTTTGTCGTTGCGGGTTGCCGTTCCGGCCATCAATCCATCCGATACATGTTGCGGCAGGCCACTTCGGCTACCATGGTCCTGATCGGAACTAGCGTGCACCGTCGGGGTGGCAAGGTTTGTCCTGCCAAAAACGGATAGATTTCAGGTGCTTCATTGCTTCAGGCATGTCCTGCGACGATGGACAGCCATCAGGTCGTGCCCTATCTCTTGCGTCAGATCCTGCCCGCTGGAGCCGCCGCCATGTCTCATCCCGCCTTTGCCGCCGATCACCTTGCCGTCGTCACCGGTGCCGCCTCCGGCATCGGCCTTGCCAGCGCCCGCCGCTTCGCACGGCTCGGGATGCGCGTCGTGCTCGCCGATCTGGAGGGTGAACGCCTGGCGCAAGCCGCAGCCGAGGTCTCCGAGCTTTCGCCGCATGGCACGACGTACGTTGTCGCCATTCCCACCGATGTCTCCCGCCTTGAGAATATCGAAGCGCTGCTGCACGCCGTGCGCGAGCGCTTCGGGTCCGTCCACGTGTTGATGAACAATGCCGGCATTCAGCCGGGCAGCGCCATGTTTGGTCCGCAGGCAAACTGGGAGGCGGTGCTCGCCGTCAATCTCTGGGGCGTCATCAATGGTTCGCGCGTCTTCGCGCCGCACATGACTGCCCATGGGCAACCGGCCGTGATCATCAACACCGGCTCGAAGCAGGGCATCACCACGCCTCCCGGCGATCCCGCCTACAATGTTTCGAAGGCCGGCGTGAAGGCGTTCACCGAGGCGCTCGAACATGACCTGCGCAACATCGCCGGAGGACATGTCCACGCCCATCTGCTCATTCCCGGTTTCGTCTATACATCTCTCACCGCCAATGGCCGCACGGAAAAACCCGAGGGCGCCTGGACGTCCGACCAGACCGTCGACTTCATGATGGAAAGCCTGGAGCGCGGCGATTTCTATATTCTCTGCCCTGACAACGACGTCGTGAGGTCCACCGACGAGAAGCGCATCCTGTGGGCGGCCGGCGACATCGTCGAGAACCGACCGCCGCTGTCGCGCTGGCATCCGGATTTTGCCGATGCCTTCAAGGCCTTCCTCTCCAAGGACCGGAACTGATTTTCCGCCCGCGTTGAACACAGCGTTCTCCGCCGGGGTTCTGGCGCGGATGACCTGCATGTGGTTTGTGAGCGCATCATATCGGGAGACGACACATGACGAGCGGCATCCACCACATCACGCTGATTGCCCGCAAGGTGCAGGCGAACGTCGATTTTTACGTCGGCTTTCTCGGCCTGCGCCTCGTCAAGCGGACCGGCGGCTACGAGGATGCGACCCAGCTCCATCTCTTCTACGGCGACGCCGAAGGGTCCCCCGGCTCGCTTGTCACTTTCCTGATGTGGGAAGACGGCGCACCCGGCCGCGTCGGCCACGGCCAGCCGAGCGAAATCGCCTTTGCCATCGCGCCTGAAAGCATCGGCTTCTGGCTGACGCGCGCATTGCAGCACAACATCAAGATCTCTGGTCCGGCCCAGGAATTCGGCGAGCCGGTACTGCGGCTGAAGGACCCGGACGGTGTCATCGTCAAGCTTGTTGGAACGGCCACTCTTTCGGCAGCCTCGCCCTGGAGCACGCGCGACATTCCCCAAGCGGACGCCATCCGGCGCCTGCGCGGCGCGACGATCCTGACGGAGCAGCCGGCCGACTCCGCCCGCTTCCTCGCCGAGCATTTCGGCTATGTCGAAACCGGCGCCACCGACACCATCCGTCGCTTTACCTCGCAATCGGGCGACATTATCGACGTGCGCGACGCCACCGGCTTCTGGACCGCAGCACCCGGCACCGGCACGATCGATCACATCGCCTTTCGCGCCCCCGACAAGGAAACCGTGCTGAAGGTTCGCGACGACCTGAAGCGCGACGATGCCACCGTCAACGCCCATGATCGCAAGTACTTCTATTCGCTCTACGCCCGCGAACCCGGCGGTTCGCTCTACGAATTTGCCACGGACAAACCCGGCTTCACCTTGGATGAACCGAAGGAAACGCTCGGCACGCAGCTGTTCATCCCGGCCCACTTCGCCGATCGCACTGCGGAAACGCTGGTCAGCCTGCCGCAATTCGCGCTGCCGGGCGAGCCGCGCTTGACGGAGCGCGACCTGCCCTTCGTTCACCGCTTCTATCATCCGGAGACGCCCGACGGCCGCACCTTCGTGCTTCTGCACGGCAGCGGCGGCAACGAGACGCAACTGCTGCACCTCGGCCATCAGGTTGACGATAAAGCCACGCTGCTCGGCGTTCGCGGCCGCTCCACCGAAGAAGGCTCGCCGCGCTGGTTCAGGCGCTATTCCTCGACCACCTTCGACCAGAAGGACGCGCGCGCCGAAGCCGATGCCTTTGCCGCCTTTCTCGAAGGCGCGCGCGACGGCTACGGTATCGATTTGTCAAAGGTCGTGTTCATCGGCTATTCGAACGGCGCCAACCTGCTGGTCGCGCTGATGACGCTGCATCCCGGTCTGATCCGGAACGTGGTGCTGATGCGCTCGATGCTGGTCCTCGACGATATGCCCACGCCGGACCTTGCAGGCACGAACATTCTACTTTTGACCGGCAAGTCCGACAGCTACGGCCAGTTCGCACCACGGCTCAAAGCGGAGCTTGCAAAGACCGATGCCAGCCTCACGGCCATTGATCTCGACATGGGCCACGAGATCGGCGCTCCTGATATCGCCGCCATCCAGCAGTGGTTGGAAGAAAAAGGCGTCTGAGGGTTCGCAGTCGGCCGGCGAATTTAGGAGCCAAGGTCGCGGCCGACCCGCACCCTCCGTCATGCTCGGGCTTGACCCGAGCATCCATACGCTGGCGCCACACGAAGATCGGTTAGGCGCAACAATCATGATGGATCCCCGGGGCAAGCCCGAGGAAGACAAACGTCGGTTTTTCGCGAGAGCATTTCTTGCAGAAAGTGCGAAGCGGCTCGCGAAAAAGCAGGAGATGGGTTGTTGCCGTGGCCGCACCTAAAGCCGCCCTATGACTGCAGCTCCTAAAGCATTTCCAGGAAAAGTGCGGAGCGGTTTTCCGTCAGGAAATGCGTAAAAACAGAGATATAGAGCGTTTCTGTGTTTCCGTCTAAATCGGAAACGCTCTAGCGACTGCTCTCCGCCCCCGCAAAGTCCGCAAAAGCTTTGACGAATGCGCGCAGCCTAGCGCCGGCTTCGGCATCGCTCAGCGTCCCATTCTCGTCAAACAGGGTTTCCGCCCGCGGCAGCATGAGCCGTTTGCCCGACCAGAGTTCGGCGCCAAGCGTGCGCATGACCGGCAGCCAGGCATTCTGGCTGAGGATCGTGCCGAAATTGCCCGGCGACGTGCCGGCAAGCGCAAAATGCCGGCCGCGAAACACCTTGGCGATATCGGCCGACGGCCGGCTCAGCCAGTCGATCGCGTTCTTGAAGACGCCGGGCATCGAGTTGTTGTATTCGGGCGTGAACAGGATCACGCCATCGGCGGCCATGATCTTTTGCTTCAGGCCGGTGACCGCTTCAGGGATTCCGTCCTTTGCCTCGACATCGCCGTCATAGAGCGGAATGCCGTGGAGCGTCGCGGTTTCGAATTCGACACCATCGGGCGCGTCAACTGCCGCCGCCTGCATCAGGCCGGTGTTGAACGACGCCTTCCTGAGGCTTCCTGAAATGCCGAGGATTTTCACCATGATCTGAGCCCTTGTTGCGCGTTGCCGCCATCATGGGTCGGCACGGCGGGAAAGCCAATGGGATCAGTGGGATATAGACGAAAAAGCCGGGGACGAGCCCCGACTTTCTGTTTTTCATCATTATTCCAGCGGCTTCAGCCGCGCCTCGATCTGGGCCCGCTTCGGCTCCAGGAACGGCGGCAGCGACAGGCTTTCACCCAGCGTCTCCATCGGTTCGTCGACGGCAAAACCAGGCCCGTCGGTGGCGATCTCGAAGAGCACGCCGTTCGGCTCGCGGAAATAGAGCGAGCGGAAATAGTAGCGTTCAACCTCGCCGCTCGACGGCAGGCGGAAGCCCTGCAGGCGCTCGGTCCACGCCGTCAGCGCGTCGGTATCCGGTGCCCGGAAGGCGACGTGATGCACGGCGCCGGCGCCCTGGCGGGCAATCGGCAGGCCCGGCTGGACAGCCACATGCAGTTCGGCCGCAGGACCGCCCTCGCCCATCGAGAACACATGTACCTGGCCCTCGCCATCCGGCGACGGATAGCGTCTCGCCTCAGTCATGTTCATCACCTGCGTCAGAACCAGCTCGGTGTTGGTGATGTCGGGCACGCTGATAGTGATGGGACCAAGCCCCTTGATCTGGTGCTCTGAAGGAACCGAGCTCTTTTCCCACGGGTGCGAGGGCGAAAGCCCGCCATCGTCGATCAGCCTGAAACGCTGGCCTTCGCCATCCTCGAAATCGAGCGAGACGCGACCATCGATCTCGCCGACATCGCCGGCAGTGACCTTCATCTCGTCGAGACGGCCCTTCCACCAGCGAACGCTATCGGCGCTGCCGACCCGCAAGCCCGTGCGCGAAATGCTGTGCGTGCCGCGGCCTTCGCGGCCGACCGGCCAGTCGAAGAAGGTCAAATCGGTGCCGGGCGTGGCTTTGCCGTCGGCGTAAAACAGGTGATAGGCAGTGGTGTCATCCTGATTGACGGTCTTCTTGACCAGCCGCAGCCCGAGAACCTTGGTGTAGAAACGCAGGTTCGCCGGCGCATTCGCCGTGATCGCCGTCAGATGATGAATACCCGTCAGTTGCAAGCTCATGATTGCCTCCAATGTGTGGCTTTTCCGTTGAGCACAATATGGGTCGGCACGGCACTATCAAAAGGAGACAATCAAGAACGGATTGTTCTTCCCTGGGGAACGATCTCAGGCACGGTTCAGATCGCCGAGATAGGTATTTTCCAGCCGCGAGACCGCGAAGCTCGCAGGCTCGATATCGGCAAACATCAGCGTTTCATGGGCCGCGTCGCCCTTTGCCAGCACCTGTCCGTCCGGAGAGGCGATGCGCGACAGGCCGGCAAAGGAAAACAGCGGATCGGAACCGCAATGGTTGATATAGGCCACGAAGACCTGGTTCTCGAAGGCCCGTGTCTGGATCATGTGATCGGCGATGAAGGTCCCCGACCATCCGGCCGGCAGCGCTGTCGGCACCAGAACGGCCTCGGCGCCGGCCAGGGCCAGCCGACGCACATTCTCCGGAAACTCGACGTCGTAGCAGATCAGCATGCCGCAGGTGACGCCGCGATGGACGAAGAGCTTCGTCGACGGTCTCTCCGGCGCAAAATGCGAGCGCTCGTAGTCGCCATAGAGATGCGATTTCCGGTAGACCGTCGGCTTCGCATCACCATCAACATGGACGGCACTGTTATAGACGACGTCCCCGTCCCGCTCGGCAAACCCGGCGATCAGCGCGATACCGGTTTCCCGCGATATCTCCACCAGGCGCCGGACGATAGGTCCATCGATCGGTTCGGCGAGAGCGCGGATCGCATCCCCCGCCCCATAGCCGGTGAGCCCGAGTTCCGGCGTCAACAAAAGCGTCGCGCCCTTCGACGCCGCTTCCCTTGCCGCCCGCTCGAGGCGGTCGAGATTGGCGGCAACGTCGCCGCAGGCCGATTGCATCTGGAGAGCGGCGAGTTTCATCATTTTCCGTCCGATGACATGGCGCCAAGCAGCTTCGGCAGGTCACCGAAACGGGCAACGAGACCGAAGATCACGGCGGCGGTGGTGACAAACAGAACGGTCACCGACGCCATCGTCGGCGTGTAGCCGTAGCGAAGCGCGTTGAAGATCTTGATCGGCAATGTTTCCATGGTGAAACCGACCGTCATGTAGGCAACGATATATTCGTTGAGTGAGAGCACGAAGGCGAAGGCGTAGCCGGAGACTATGTAAGGCAGGATCAGCGGCAGGACGACCGTGCGGAAGATCGTGCGCTCGTCAGCGCCCATCGTCGAGGCTGCCTCGACCAGCGACCGGTCGATCGAGGTAAAGCCGAGCGACAAGGTCACCAGCGGGAGGGTGACGAAGAAGATCGCGTGGCTGACGACCGCGGTCCATGGCTGGCCGTAAAAGCCGACGGTCGCCCAGAAGGTGAGCATGCCAAGCGCGGTGATGACGGGCGGAAGCGTGAAGGGCGCAACGCCGAGCACCTGGAAAATGTTGGCCCAGGGTGCGATGCGCCGCCAGAGGAACCAGGCGAGCGGCAGCGCGATGGCAACCGCGAGCGCCGCTGACAAGAGCGCCAGCGTAACGGAGGCAAACAGCGCGCTGCGCCATTCGGGATTGAAAAAGATCTCGCCGTACCAGGAGAGCGAAAAGCCCTGTGGCGGGAAGGCCAGCGTCTGCTTGGCGTTGACCGAGACGCCGGCAACGACAATGATCGGCAGCGCCAGGAACAGCCCGATCAGGAAGAAATAGGCCTTGCGGAAGATCGAGGTCATGCCGCTTCTCCCTTGCGTCCGGCAATCACGGTCAGCGCCACGAGCCCAAGCGTCACCAGCACCAGGAACACCGCCATCGCCGCAGCGAAAGGCATGTTCGACTGGTAGATCGCCTGGTCGGTGATCAGCACCGACAGCGTCCAGTGCTGCGGCCGGCCGAGCAATTGCGGCAACAGGTAGGAGCCGAGCGCGAAGATGAACACCATGATCAGCGTGGCGGTGATGGTGTTTCTGAGCGCCGGCACGACGACGGTGAAAAAGGCCTTGAGCGGCGACGCACCAAGGGTGCGGGCCGCCTCCGTCAGGGTCGGATCGAGCCGCACGAGCGCCGGGAAAAGCACCAGAACCGTATAGGGAAACGCCTGATAGACCATGCCGGTCAGCACCGCGCCAAAGCTCGGCGTCAACGCCTTGGCTTGCGCCATGATGCCGAGCGCGACCAGAATGTTAGTGATCCCTGCGGTGCGCGAAAACAGCGTCGACCAGGCAAAGCCGATGATGACTTCCGATAGCGACAGGATCGACAGCAGCGCCACAAGCCAGACCACCTGCACCTTCCGGCCCATGCGCGTCAGCATGTAGGTGAAGGGCAGCGCCAGCACGACGCAGCAGATCGCGACGGTGATCGCCAGGAACAGCGAAAAGCCGAGCACGCCGCCGAAGAAAGCGGAGAGGAAGCGCGCATAATTGTCGAAGACAAAGGCCGGCGTGTAGAAGCCACCCTGCAGACGCTGGAAAAAGCTGACGGCGATCATCGTGCCGAAGGGCACGACGAAGAAGATCGTCAGCATCGCTGCGGGAAAGAGAAGCGGGGCGTAATCGCCGAGTTTTTGCGGAGGTTCGCGTCTCATTTCTTCAGCACCACGCAAACGTCAGGCGTGAGCGCGATGCCGACCTCCTGGCCGACGGTGACGTCTGGCCGGGCGCGCGGCGTCGAGACCGCGACGATCTGACGGCCGGCAATGTCGACGAAAGTTTCGATCGTGCCGCCGAGATCGCGCACGAAGGTGACCTTGCCCGAGAGCGCGCCGGCGCCCGGCGCCGTCAGGTGCACGTCTTCAGGGCGAACCGACAGCGTTCCCTTGGATGCACCCGCCGGCAAGGCGAGGCCGGCAATCGGCTGGCCCAGCACCTCGACGCGGCCAGCGCTGTCGGCCTGCACTTCGAGCAGATTGGTCTGGCCGATGAAGTCGGCGACAAAGCTATCGGCAGGGCGGCGGTAGATCTCGATCGGCGATGCGGCCTGGCGGATTTCGCCGCCGTTCATGACGACGACCGTGTCGGCCATGGTCATCGCTTCGCGCTGGTCGTGGGTAACGACGATGGTGGTGATCCCGAGCTTCTGCTGCAGCTGGCGCAATTCCACCTGCATCGCCTCGCGCAGCTTGGCATCCAGTGCCGAAAGCGGCTCATCGAGCAGGAAAAGCTTGGGCGAAATCGCAAGTGCCCGGGCAATCGCCACGCGCTGGCGCTGGCCGCCGGAAAGCTTGGCAACGGGTCTGTCGGCATAGCCGGTGAGATGGATCATCGACAGCAGCTCATCGACCCGCTTCTTCTGGTCCTCCTTTGCCGCACCGCGGATGCGCAAGGGATAGGCGATGTTCTCGCCAACGGTCAGATGCGGGAACAGTGCCAGCGACTGGAACACCATGCCGAGATTGCGCTTATGCGTCGGCACATGGGTGATGTCTTCGCCATCGAGCCGGATCGCCCCGCCGGTCGGCAGGTCAAGGCCGGCAATCATGCGCAGAAGCGTGGTCTTGCCGCAGCCGGAAGGCCCGAGCATGCAGACGAACGTCCCGTGAGGCACGTTGAGCTCGACATTGTTGACGGCTCTGAAGGACCCGAATTCCTTGACGACGTTTTGAAGGGCAAGTCCGGACATTGTCTCTCCGCGGAAATGTCCCCTCCTCATCATGGGAGGGGCAAGGGCGGGGAGTAGCCCGTGGGCCCTCCCCGTCAGTCAGCATGGGCCCTCCCCGCCGAGGCGAGGAGGTTGGTCGTCGCAATCAGCCGACGATCAGCTCGGTCCACTTCTGGTTCAGCCAATCGGACTTGGACTGGTAGAGGTCGTAACGCGGCACGATCGGCTCGATATCCGACGAAACGGCTGCGAACTCCTTGTCGGTCAGGTCGGTGACTTCGCGCTTGACTGTCGGCGACGTGCCGACCTTGCGCGACAGCGTTGCCTGGATCGAAGGCTGGCACATGTAGTCGATGAAGATATGGGCTTCCTCGGACTTCTGCGACGCACGCGACAGCGCCCAGCAACCGGAATCCTGGATGCCGCCTTCCTTCGGGAAGGTCGAGCGCACCGGATTGCCGTCAGCAGCCGCAAGGCCGGTCACGTCGTGGTAGTACTGGCCCATCGGGATTTCGCCCGACTTCAGCGACTGCTCGAACTGCGCCTCGTCGCGGTACCAGAGCCGGACGTTCGGCTTCACTTCGGCGAGCTTGTCGAAGACCTTGAGGATGCCCTCTTCGGTGTCGAGCGCATTGGTGCCGCCGAAGAAGGTCTTGGCGGTCACTTCAAGCAGGAACGAGTTGGAAACCAGCGCCAGCAGGCCGAGCTTGTCGGCATTCGCCGGATCCCAGAACGCGGCCCAAGAGGTCGGCGCTTCCTTGTAGACGTCGGTGTTGGTGACGAGCGTGATGTACCAGGAGACGGCACCGATGCCGGCAACGCGTCCGTCAGGGTACTTGTTGATGAAGCGGTCGAGCAGGTTCGAGCTGTTCTTGATCTTCGACATGTCGATCGGCGTCCACAGCTCGGTCGACTGGCCCTTAAGCATCGCGACCTGCGACATCATCGAGACGTCGGCAGGCGCCTGGCCGGCGCGGGCTGCCTGTTCCAGCTGGACGAGCCAGGCTTCTCCGGTCGGCTCGGCGATCGATTCGACCGCGATGCCTGTCGCCTTGGTGAATTCCGGGAAGATGTTCTTGTCGAACGAGGTTTTGAAATAGCCGCCGTAAACGCCGACCTTCAGCGACTTGTCCTGGGCGCGCAGCACCGAGGGCATCGCCAGCATCGAGGCGCCGGCAAGGCCCGCGCCGAGCAGCGTGCGGCGCTTGATGGAAGTTGTAATCATCGTCTGTCTCCTTTGTTTCGGCGGTGATCCGCCTTGTTCCCTGTTCTCGTTGATTTCTTGCACATTTTCGGTCTCAGTGCGCGGGTATTTTGCGCTCCAGCATGCGTGCATATTGCGTCAGCGGATAGCACAGCACGAAGAAGATCACCGCAACCAGCCCATAGACCGTGAAAGGTTCGAAGGTTGCATTATTGATCGCATTCGCGGTTCTGAGAAGCTCCTCGAAGCCGATGATCGACGTCAGCGCCGTGCTCTTGATGAGCTGGACGAGAAAGCCGACGGCCGGCGGCCGGGTGATCGCAAACGCTTGCGGCAGGATCACCAGGCGCAGTTCCTGCAACCGGTGCAGACCCAGGCTGGCACCGGCATCCCACTGGCCGAGCGGCAGCGCTTCGACGCCGCCGCGCCAGATTTCGGCGAGATAGGCGCTGGCATAAAAGGTCAGCCCCAGTGCCGCAGCCGTCCATGGCTCGATGCGAAAGCCGAGCATCGGCAGGCCGAAGAACATCAGGAACAGCTGCATCAACAGCGGCGTGCCCTGAAACAAGGCGATGTAGCCCGAACCGAACCGACGCAGCCACTTCTGTTTCGAGATGCGGGCAAACAGGATCAAGAGGCCGACGGCAGCGCCGCCGGCAAAGGCGACAGCCGACAGCAGCACCGTCCAGCGGGTGGCGAATACCAGGTTGCGCAGGATGTCCCAGAAAGTGAATTCGATCATGACACGCCCGCTCCCAGCATGCGCCTGCCGCCGGCGACAAACAGACGGCGGATGGCCATCGACAGAGCGAGATAGATCAGCGTGACGACAAAATAGGTCTCGAAGGACCGGAAGGTGCGTGCCTGCAAGAGGTCAGCCTCATGGGCGAGTTCGCGCACTGCGATCTGCGACACGACGGCCGATTCCAGCATCATGATGATCACCTGGCTGATCAGCGCCGGGAAGATGACTTTCAGCGCCTGTGGCAGGATGATCTTGACGAAAACCTGACGTGGCCTGAGGCCGAGCGCATAGGCCGCCTCGCCTTGGCCTTTCGGCACGGCGTCGAGGCCGGCGCCAACGATCTCCGTGGTGTAGGCGGCCATGTTGAGCGTCATCGCCAGGATCGCGGCAACGACCGGATCGAGCCTGATGCCGATGCTCGGCAGGCCGAAGTAGATGAAGAACAGCTGCACCAGAAACGGCGTGTTGCGGATCACCTCGACATAGACCGCAACCGCCTTGCGCAGGATGCCGTAGCGGCTGCGACGGGCGGCGGCAAAGAGAATGCTGATCACGATGCCGAGCACCGTGGTGCAGGCGATCAGGAAGAGCGTCATCATGGCGCCATGGGCAATCGCGCCCGCGGCATCCCGAAGCCACCCGAAATCGAGGCTGTAACCCATCGTCGCAACCTTTCCCCGAAAGGCCCACGGAGACGCCAAGTCCCCGTGGGCGTCAAGAGCTGATTAGTCCTTGAGGTTTTCGGGGTTGAGCGGCGTCTTCAGCCAGGCCTCGGAGCTGGCGTTCAGCTTGCCGTCGGCCAGCATCTTGGCAACGGCGTCGTTGACGGCCGTCTTCAGTGCTTCCTCGTTCTTGTTGAGGCCGATATGCGACGGCGAGGTCAGGAGCTGGAACTTCTGCTCCGGCTTCAGCGCCTCCTGGCGGGCCAGCACCTGCGCGCCGACGTCGTTGCCGACGACCATCAGCTGGGTCTGGCCGGAGATGAACGCCTGGATCACGGCATTGTAGTTGTCGAAGCGCTGGATCGCGGCGGTCGACGGGGCCGCCTCGGTGAGCGAGGTGTCTTCCAGCGTGCCGCGGTTGACGGCGATGGTCTTGTCGGCGAGGTCTTCCTTGCCGGCGACCTTGAGGTCCGCCGGGCCGATGACGGCGATGTAGTAAGGCGCGTAGGCGGCTGCGAAGTCGATCACTTCGGCGCGCTCCTTGGAGAACCCGACGCTCATCAGGATGTCGACGCGCTTGTCGTTGAGATAGGGAATGCGGTTCTGGCCGGTAACGCTGACGAGGTTCAGCTTGACGCCGAGGCCGTCGGCGATCTGCTGGGCGACGTCGACGTCATAACCCTTGATGCTCATGTCGGCGCTGGCAGAGGAGAAGGGCGGGAAGTCGGAGAAGATGCCGACCTTGATCTCGCCGGCCGACTTGATGTCGGCGAGCGCGTCGGCACGGGCGATACCGGTTGCAGCACCGAGCATGAGCGCGGCGGCGAAGGCTGCTTTCATTGTCTTTTGAAGTGTCATTGTCGTTCCCCTGTCTGGAAGCATTGTTGATTGTGGGCATTTTCTGGTCGGCTGCCGCTTCCAGTCCGGCAGCCGACGAATCTTTCTCTAAAGTGTCAAGCCGATTTGCCTGTGACAGCAGGGCTGAACACCATGAGGCTGAGGATTTCGAACAGAACCTGAGCGCCGGCATGCGCCGTGTTGGTGGTCGCATCATATTGCGGCGCGACCTCGACGACATCGCCGCCGACAAGGTTGATGCCCTTGAAGCCGCGGATCAGTTCCAGCACTTCGCGGGTGGTAAGGCCGCCGACTTCCGGCGTGCCGGTGCCCGGCGCAAAGCTCGGGTCGAGGCTGTCGATGTCGAAGGAGAGATAGGTCGGACCGTCGCCGACGATCTTCTTCGCCTTCTCGATGATGGCGGGAATGCCGAGACCGGTCACTTCCTCTGCATGGATCACGGTCATGCCGGACTCGTAGGAGAACTCCCAGAGATATTCGGCCGAGCCGCGAATGCCGATCTGCACGACGCGGGTCGGATCAAGCACGCCGTCAAGCACCGCGTTGCGGAACGGGCCGCCGTGGTGGAACTTGGTCAGGTCGTAGGCACCGCCGGTGTCGCAATGGGCATCGATGTGGATCATGCCAACCGGCTTCTTCTTGCCGACGGCCTTCAGGATCGGATGGGTGATCGAATGGTCGCCGCCGACAGACAAGGGCAGAACACCGGCATCGACGATCTGGTTGATGCGCTTTTCGATGTCGTCATGGCTGAGCTCCAGCCGGTAACGGCTCTGGAACGGCACGTCGCCGATATCGGCAACACGCAGCTCGTGAACCGGTGCGCAGCCGAGCACGTGGTTATAGGGGCCGATACGCTCGATCGAACGCAGCGCCCGCGGTCCGAAACGCGAGCCCGGACGGTTGGTGACGCCGAGATCCATGGGAATGCCGACAATCGCGACCTGCAGATTGCCGAAATCGGGCTCGTCGGCATCGATGGCCATGTGCGGCGCGGTCAGGAAGGTCGGGATGCCGGAATAGGGCGCAAGGCGCGTGCCGCTCTTGGTGAAGATCTTGTCGGCGACGCGGCGGAAAGTCGGATCGAACAGCTCGCCGCCATGGCTCTCGCCGTATTTCGCCTTGAGTTCGCCAAGCTTCTTATCGTCCCAGGCCATCCACAATCCTCCGTCACGTCAGCCGGGAAATGCGCACGAAGGCGCCACAGATCAACATCTGCGGATGGGGCCGGTTCTCTCCGGCGCTATCAAGTTCCCCAGGCTTTTTGCCCTTGTTGAACAGCATTAGGTGACAAATCCGCTGGAAAATCAATTGACATTGTTATAGCGTTTCGTGTGAGAAAAATTCACATCGTTTAAGCCCGCCGGAACCCCAAGATTTGTCCAGCCGCCTGCCGCCTTTGAACCCCTTGCGTGCCTTCGAGGCGACGGCGCGCCGTGGCTCGGTCTCTGCTGCCGCCCGCGAGCTCAACGTCACGCACGGCGCCATCAGCCATCAGATCCGCGCGCTGGAACTGTCGATCAACGCCACGCTGTTCGAGCGCGGCGGCAAGCGACTGAAGCTGACGCCGCAGGGCGCTTTGCTGCTACCGGCCGTCACCCACGCCTTTGCCGAGATCGCGGCGGCGACCGCCGCCATGACGCGCCCGACCACCAGCGGCGAGCTGCGCATCACCTGCGTGCCTGCGCTCCTCTCCTTCTGGCTGATCCCGCGTCTGCATTTGTTCACCGAGCAGTTTCCCGATGTGCGCCTGACGCTGATCGCCTCCAACGACGCCGCCTATCTCGATGCGTCCGATGTCGATGTCTGCCTGATCTATGGCGACGGCAACTGGCCCGGATGCTGGTCGAAGCTCTGGAGCCGGCTCGCCCTCTTCCCGGTCGTCAGCCCGACTTTGCTCAACATGCGGCCACTGCGCTCCGTACGCGACCTGCGCGACCACGTGATGCTGCACGGCGACGACGGGCGCGAATGGAACACCTGGCTGGCGGCAGCTGACGCAAGCGACCTGCAACGCGGCCGCCAGCACTTCATGAGCGACGCGCGGCTTTCGACCGAGGCCGCCCTTCACAATCAGGGTGTCGCCCTTGGCGACACCATCACCGCCGGCAGCCTGATCGCCCGCGGCGAGCTGATCGCGCCGTTCGACCTGACAGTTCCGGCCAACGACGCCTTTTACGTCGCCTGCCGTAACGAGGTTCTGGCCGCCCCGATCGTGCGCATCTTCATCGACTGGATGTTCTCGGCGCTCGAAAACGACCCGATGCCGGAGCTGCAGACCTCGGCGCGCACGATTATTCGCAGCCGAGCCTCGAAATCCGAGCCGACAGATCGTAAATCGGTGCAGGACGGCTTTCAGCCGGTTTCAGCTCCGGCCCGTGGCCGACGCATGGAACGCCCCCAGAAACGCAAGAACAAAGCCTGAGCCATAGGAACTCCGCCATGCCGCATTTCAATCCGCTCGTCGAAAAGCTCTCGCCGCCGCCCGTCCCCTCGGTGCTCGCTTGGGCGAAAAGCTATGATGGCTCCCGCGGGCCGCTGATCGACCTGTCGCAGGCGGTGCCCGGCTATCCGGCGCACCCGGACATGCTGGCCTGGCTCGGCGAAGCTGCCGCATCGACCGCCTTTACCGGCTATGGCGCGATCGAGGGCGAAGCGGTGCTGCGCGACGCCTACGGCGCGCATGTGGCAAGCCTCTATGGCGCCGCGATCACGGCCGACAACATCCACATCACGTCGGGCTGCAACCAGGCTTTCATCTGTACCGCGATGGCAATTGCCTCGGCCGGCGACACGATCCTGATGACCAACCCCTACTACTTCAACCAGGAAACGACGCTGGCGATGCTCGGCATCAATGTCGAGCTGGTGCCCTGCGACGCCGGTCACGGTTTCCTGCCGGAGGTGGACGCAATCGCCGCTGCGCTGCGGCCAGGCATCCGGGCGCTCGCGCTGGTGTCGCCAAACAACCCGACCGGTGCGATCTATCCGCCTGAGCTTCTGGCGCGCATTCACGAGGCCTGCCGCGCCAACGGCACCTGGTTGATCCTCGACGAAACCTATCGCGACTTCCTGCCCGATGCCGGTGCTGCACCGCACGGTCTGCTGCAGACGGAAGGGTGGCAGGACAGCTTCATCGGCCTCTACAGCTTCTCCAAATCCTTCTGCATCCCCGGCCATAGGCTCGGCGCGATAACCGCCGGGCCTGCACTCGTCGATCAGGTCACCAAGATCATGGACAACCTGCAGATCTGCGCCCCGCGCTCGGCGCAGGCAGCAGTCGCCAGGGCCATTCCGGCGCTTGCTGAGTGGCGCCTGGGCAATCGCGTCGAGATCGCCGCGCGCGCCGATGCGCTGCGTGATGTCATGAGCCGGCTGCCGCAATGGAAGCTGCAGGCGATCGGCGCCTACTTCGCCTATATCCGCCACCCCTTCCCCGACATCGATTCGCAGTTCGTCGCCGAGAAGCTGGCGAAACTCGCCGGCGTCGTCTGCCTGCCAGGTGACTACTTTGGCGAGGGCCAGGAAAACTACCTGCGCTTTGCCTTTGCCAATGCCGATGGGGCCACGATCCGCCAGCTGGAAGAGCGGCTCGCCGGCTTCAACCTGCCCGGTCTCTGAATCGAACGAGAGCGTTTCCAGTGTCGTCGGCGACGTGGAAACGCTCGACCTCTTTGTTTTTACGCATTTCCTCGCGGAAAACCGCTTCACACTTTTTGGAGATGCTTAACCCCGGCGAGCGATCAGGATGCCGACGAGCACGATCGCCCCGCCGATTGCCTGCATCAGCCCGACCGGTTCGGACAGCAGGATCCAGGCAAGGATGGCTGCGACCACCGGCTGCAGCAGCAGCGTCAGCGACGAAAACGCCGGCGGCAGATAGGCGAGCGCATAGGTGATCGCCACCTGCCCGCCCGCATGGCTGACGAAGGCGAGGCCGAACAGCATCGACCAGCCGAAGAGCGTCGGCGGCATCAGTGTCGGTTCGGACAAAAGCACGATCGGCAGCATGCAGATGGCGGCCGAGGCCGTGCTCCAGACCATGATGCGGATGGTGCTGAACAGGCTGCGCAACCGGCCAATTGCCAGGATATAGCCGGCATAGAACATCGCAGCGACAACGGCGACGCCGTCGCCGAGCAGGTTGCCGTCGCCAAGCGCCATCGGTCCGCCCTTGAGGGTGATGACGCCGACGACCGCCGTCACGAGCCCGATGGCAAAGACGGCGCTGATGCGGGCGCGGAACAACAGCCAGCTCGCGAGCGTGACGAACACAGGGGCAAGGTTGGCGAGAAGCGTGGCATTGGCGACTGTCGTCTTGGTCAGCGCATAGTGCCAGGCGGCAAGGTCGATCGCCAGGAACACGCCCGGCAACACCAGCAGCGCATATTCCGAGAGCTTCTCGGGCTGCCGGTCCCCCGCTGGCGCGCCGCGAAACCAGGACCAGGCGAGAAGCGGGATCAGCGCCAGTGCGACACGCCAGAAAGCCGTTGCCATCGGCCCGACCTCTGACAGCCGCACGAAGATCGGCGAGCCGCCGATCGCAGCCCCGCCGATCAAAAGAGCGGCCATGGCAAGGCGGTTATGGGAGGAGGCGGTGGAGGGTGCTGGGATCACGGCAATGTCGCTATTCTGCTGGCGGGCAATCATGGAGCCCTCAACAAGGCAGCTAACAGAAGACCGGCATCGGCGACAGTCGCAATAAATCGCCCACCAGAACAATGGCGGCCGCCCTGCGCAAACGGGGCGGCCGCCGGTTTATCTATCGCGTCTGACGGACGCGATGCTTCGTTCCGTCAGGCTGCGTCCGGAATGTGCACGGTCTTCACCTCGAGGAAATCCTCAAGGCCGAACATGCCGCCTTCACGCCCGTTGCCGGACTGCTTGTAGCCACCGAACGGGCTGCCGTAGCGATGCGGCCCGCCATTGATGTGAACCATGCCGGCGCGCAGGCGCGATGCCACCCGCTCGGCCCGTTTCGGATCGCCGGTCTGCACATAGGCGGCGAGGCCGTAATTGGTGTCGTTGGCAATCGCGATCGCTTCTTCCTCGGTATCGAAGGGAATGATCGTCAGCACCGGTCCGAACACCTCCTCGCGGGCGATGCGCATGGTGTTGTTGACGTCGGCAAAAATGGTCGGCTTGACGAAATAGCCGGTCTCGAAGCCCGAGGGCTTGCCGGCACCGCCGACGACAAGACGCGCGCCTTCGGCAATGCCCGCCTCGATCAGCGCCTGCACCCGGCCGAACTGGACGTCGCTCACCAGCGGTCCGATGTGGCTGCCTTCCTTGGTCGGATCGCCAACAGCCGCCTCGCGGCCGACGCGGCCGGCGATCTCGACCACCTTGTCGTAGACGCTGCGTTCGACCAGCATGCGCGTCGGCGCATCGCAGGACTGGCCGGAATTGTTGAAGCATTCGAGCACGCTTCCGGTGACACGGTCTTCAAGGTCGGCATCGGCGAAGACGATGTTGGGCGACTTGCCGCCGAGCTCGAGCGTCACGCGCTTGACCGTTTCGGCCGCGTCCTTGCTGACGGCGATGCCGGCGCGGGTCGAGCCGGTGAACGACATCATGTCGATGTCGCGGTGCTTCGACAGGGCGGCACCAGCGTTGATGCCGTCGCCGTTGACGAGGTTGAAGACACCCGCCGGGAAGCCGGCCTCGTCGATCATCTCGGCATACAGCATGGCGTTGAGCGGCGTAAACTCGCTCGGCTTCAAGACGCAGGTAGAACCCGTGGCCAGTGCCGGAACGACTTTGAGCGCGATCTGGTTGATCGGCCAGTTCCAGGGCGTGATCAGGCCACACACACCGATCGGCTCGCGCAGGATCACGTCGCCGTTCGGAAGCGTGTCGCGGGTCTTCAGCCGCTTCAAGGCGTCGATAAAGCCCTGCAGATGGCCGACGCCGACATCAGCCTGCTGCTCACGCGTCATCGTCTTGGGGGCGCCGAGTTCCATGGTGATGGTCGCGACCATCTCGTCGTAGCGGCGCTTATAGATCGAAAGCAGCTTTTCGAGCAGCGCCAGCCGCTCGTCCACGCTCGTGTGGCTATAGGTGGCGAACGCCTTCTTCGCAGCGGCAACCGCACGATCGATATCCGCGGCCGTGCCCATCGAGATCACCGCGACCGGCTTCTCGGTCGCCGGGTTCAGCACCTCCAGATCGTTGGGCGTGATCGGATCGACCCATTGGCCATCAATGTAAAACTTCCTCTTGTCGAGCATGCGCTCCTCCTTCCCGTCAGATTGTCTTTTCTTTCTCAGCGAGCCAGTCCTTGATGAGCGTGCGATACCGCGCGCCGGAAAAGCTCGGAAAATGTCCGCCGTGGACGATACGCGCCGGAATGCGCAGCAACCGTTCCATCGACGCCAGATAGTCGTCGGCATTGGCGTGGTAGGTGTCCTCGATCAGCGGCCCGTCGTAGAGGATGTCGCCGGAAAAGAGCACGCCGGTGCTTTCCTCCCAGAGCGCGATGCCACCGGGTGAATGGCCGGGCGTGTGGATCACCTCGAACACCCGGTCGCCAAGATCGATATGATCGCCGTCATTGAGCAGTCGCGTCGCCGGCGCTGCCTTCACCGCATAGGTCGCGGAAGCATAGGGCTCGGGCGGCAGCGCATCGAAGATCTCGTCGGCAACATAGGGCTCGGCCAGCGTGTTCCTGCGTGTCGGATGCGCCATGAGATCCGCTTCGCCTGAATGCACGCAACGGCAATCGAACTCGTGATGGCAGCCAATATGGTCGAAATGCGTATGGCTGGCGACGGCCGTCAGGGAGCGTTCGGTGACCAGCGGCACCCATTCGCGCAGGGAGACCACCCCCATGCCGCTGTCGACCAGCATGTCACGGTCACGGCCGCGCACATGCCAAATGTTGCAGCGGTAGAACTCCTGGATGAAGGGTTCGCTGATAGAGGTGACATCGTCATCGAGACGCTTCACCTGATACCAGTCTTTCGGAGCAATTCGCCGCATTTTTCTACAGGGTTCCGCTTGCCGCCGGCAAAGCTACGACGTCGGCAGCCCGCACGGCAAGGGGGACAATCTCGCCGTCACGCACGTCGGAGGATTGCGGCAGATGTGCCACCAGCGCATCGCCGTCGGTGGCACAAGGCTGGAGGTGGCAACGGTAGTGGGTGCCGAAGAAGGCGCTGCCGGCAACCCGGGCATCACCCAAAGCGAACATCGGATCGTCCGATTTATCTTCGCCGCGAAAATGCTCCGGCCGGATGGTCAGCGTGATCGCGTCACCGGCCTTCGGCACGGCAGCGGTGAAGTTGGCGGCCGGAAGCGCCAGGCAGCCGAGCGAAGTTTCGACCTCGGCCGAAGATGCGTTGGCGGCCTTGACCCGGCCGGGGACGAAATTGACCTCACCCATGAAACCTGCCGAAAACAGCGAGCGCGGTCGCATGTAGATCTGCGACGGCGGTCCGAAATCCTCGATCCGGCCCTGGTTCATGACGACGATCCGGTCGGCGATCGCCATCGCCTCCTCCTGGTCGTGGGTGACATGCACGAAGGTGGTGCCGACCCGCTTCTGGATCGCCTTCAGCTCGTCCTGCATCTGGCGGCGAAGCTTCAGGTCCAGCGCGCCGAGCGGTTCGTCGAGCAGCAGCACCTCGGGATCGACGGCAAGCGCCCGGGCAAGGGCCACGCGTTGCCGCTGGCCGCCGGAAAGCTCGTGCGGCCGCTTGCCGGCGGACGCCTTGAGACCGACGAGATCGAGAAAGCCGAGCGCCTTTTCGTCCCGCTCCGCTTTACCGAGGCCGCGCATCCGGAGCCCGAAGCCGACATTGTCGACCAGCCGCATATGCGGAAACAGCGCATAGTCCTGAAACATCGTCGTCGTTGGGCGCTTGGCCGGCGTCACGAAGGTCATGTCGCGATCGCCGATCACGACGCGGCCGGAACTTGGCGACAGGAACCCGCCGAGAATGGACAGAAGCGTGGTCTTGCCGCAGCCCGACGGGCCGAGCAGCACGATGAACTCGCCTGCCCGGATATCGAGCGAAACCTTGTCGAGCGCCGTGAAGTGGCCGAAGGTCTTGCTGACGTTTTCGATCGAGACGGGAGCGGTCATTGTTTCTTCGTCCTTCCGAACAGGGAAAACTCGAGGATCAGCAGCAGCGCCACCGAGGCGAGAAATACCAGCGAGCCGATGGCATTGGTCTTGGGATTGAGGCCGGAGCGCAGCATGCTCCAGATCTCGACGGGCAAGGTCACGTCGAAGCGCGACAGCAGGAAGGCGATAATGAATTCGTCCCAGCTGAAGGTTACCGACAGGAAGAAGGCGGCCAGGATCGACGGCATCAGCATCGGCGCGGTCACCAGCGTCATCACCTTGAAATCGCTGGCACCAAGGTCACGCGCCGCCCGCTCGATGTTGATCTGGTGATCCCCCATCGAGGCGTAAATGATGGCAAAGCAGAGGGGCAGGTTGATCACCACATGGCCGATGCCGACGGTCAGGAGCGACAGCGGCATGTGCAGCGCATTGAGCAGCGCCAGAAGCCCGAGCGCGATGATGAGATAGCTGACCGTCATCGGCGCGATCAGCAGGCCCCTTTGCAGGGCCGAGCCCGGCAGCTTGTAGCGCGCCAGCGAATAGGCGGCGAGAAAGCCGAGCACGCAGGAGACGACCGACGAGGAGATGGCGACCAGCATCGAATTGCCGAGCGCTGCCATCAGCTTGCGGTCGGCGAAGACGGCCTCGTACCACTGCGTGGAAAAGCCGTTGAACGGCGGCACCGGCAGCCGTCCGTCCTGGAAGGAGAACAACACCAGCACGGCGACCGGCAGGAAGATGAAGGCGTAGACGAGGGCAAGGTAGGTCCAGGACACACCACTGACGAAAACTCTGCGCAGCATCACGCCCTCTCGATCTTCAGCCAACGGGCGCATAGGACATAGGCGACGGTGACGGCCAGCATGAGAATGATCGACAGCGCCGCCGCCATCGGGAAATCGGCGCGCCGGCCGAGCTGCAGCATGATGATCTGCGGTAGGACCAGCTCGTTGTTGCCGCCGAGGATCTGCGGCGTCACGTAGTCGCCGATGCACAGCACGAAGGTTAGAAACGCACCGGTCATGATGCCGGGCAAGGTCAGCGGCAGTACTACATGCCAAAAGGTCTGGAATGCGTTGGCACCAAGGTCGGCGGCCGCGCGGCGATAGTTCGGCGAGAGCTGGATCAGGTTGGAATAGATGGTGAGCGTCAACAACATGACGAAGAAATGTACGAAGCCGATCACCGTTGCCGTGCGCGTGCTGGCGATCTCCAGCGGTTCGGCTATCAGGCCCAGGCCTGTCAGCATCTGGTTGATAACCCCGTTCTTCGACAGCACCAGCAGCCAGGAATAGGACCTCACGACATAGGAGGTCCAGAATGGCAGAATTGCCAGGATCAGCGCCATGCGCTGGAACCGCTTCGGCACGCGCTCGGCGATGATCCAGGCGAGCGGATAGGCAAGCAGCACCGAAAGCACCGTGACGATGACAGTAATCTCAAGCGAATTGACCAGGCCCTGCAACAGGGCGTTCTCGGAGAAGAAGCGCGCGTAGTTGTCGAGGTTCCAGACGCGGACGATCTCCCGCCCCTCACGCTTCCAGAGGCTCATCGCCGCCATGAACAGGAAGGGGACGACGAAGAAGGCGAGTGTCCACAAAAGCGCTGGCGCTGCGAAGCCCCAGGCCTTTCGACGGTCGGCATCCTCAAGGGTTGTCGCAGTCATGAAAGCTCCAGATTTGAGCGCGCCCCGACAAGGTGTTGGACGCAGTCCACCGTCCCACGGAAAGGTGGGGCGGCAGTCGGGCTGAAGGATCGGCGACCGCCGCGTGCGGTCGCCAGGTATCAGGCGTTATTGCTGCAGCATCTCCGTCCAGGCATCCTGGAACTGCTGATCGAGTTCGGTCGACGGGATCGGGTAGAGCTGCGTCTTCTTCAGGTATTCGGCCTGTTCGTTGAAACGCAGCGCCGCCTTCTGCGGGTCGGTCAGATGCTCGCCCGCCTTGCTGTTTGCCGGCATCGCCCAGTAGCAGGAGGATGTAGCAAGCCGCGCCTGGCCCTCAGGGCTGACAATATACTGCACGAATTTCAGTGCCAGATCCTGCTTGGCGGAATCCTTCATCACGCCGATCGACTGCGCCCAGCGCACAGCACCCTGCTCCGGGATGGTCCAGTCGAGGTTTGGCTTGTCGGCCGAAAGCACCGCCGTGATCCATTCGCCGCCGCCGACCAGGATATCGACTTCGCCAGTTGCCAGCGCCGTCTGCGAAGACACGACATCACTGACCTGCTTGGAAGCCGCCCGCATCTCAGCGAGCTTCTCCTTGAGAGCCGGCATGTCGGCCTCGGAAAGCTCAGCGGTCTTCTTGCCAAGGCCAAGCCCGGCAAGGCCGATCATCGGCAGGTAGTAGTCATAGAGGGCGATGCGGCCCTTGTACTTGTCGGAGAAGACAACCGAAAGATCCTGCATGTCCTTCGGATCGACCTTGGACTTGTCGTAGGAGACGGTGTTGTAGCCAAACTTTTCCGTGACGGCGTAGGTCTTGCCGTCCTTGGTGTTGTTGGCTTCCATCCGCACCTCGGGGAAGATGTCTGCCGTCGGCAGCGCGTCGGCCGGCATTTCTGCAAGCAGGTCGAGATCGATGGCACGGTGGACGTCGACGCCGTCGATGACGAGCACGTCCCAATCGCCCGGGCGGGATTGATCGAGGATCGAGAGCGCGGCACCCGTTCCCTCATAGACCTTGAGATTGACCTTGACGTCGTTGGCTTTCTCGAACGGTTCGACCAGCGCCGGATCCGTGTGGTCGCACCAGACGAGCGCATTGAGCTCTTCGGTGGCAAAAGCCGGTGCCGGAACCGAGATTAGCGAGGCGGCGACGATCGCGCCTGCGGCGACCGAGGAGAAAAACCGGCGCAGGTGCGCGCCGTCATGAACTGACTGCATCATGCTGTTGCCCTCTAGTTTTGACGCTCGTTTCGGCGTCTTCAAAAAAAGATTGAATGAATTCATTTTTTAAGTCAATCTCAATTTTGAGGACATTCATAATTCAGGAAAACGCATATGACAGGGCTGCGCGCACGGCAGAAAGCCGACCGGAACAGACGTATCCTGGACGCCGCTGCCTTGTTGTTTCGCGAGGTCGGCTACGACAGCGCCCGCATCGAGGACATCGCCGAGCGGGCCGAGGTGTCGGTCGGCACTTTCTACAATTACTATGAAAACAAGGGCGACATCCTGGTCGCGACCGTCTCGATGGAAGTCGAGGAAGTGCTCGCCGCCGGGCGCACCATCGTCGACAATCCGCCCTCCTCCGTGGAAGGCGCGCTGCAGGCCCTGATCGATCAGTATTACGATCACTCGCTCGTCTATCTCTCCAAGGAGATGTGGCGCACGGCGATGGCGATCTCGATCCAGCAGCCGGAAAGCCCCTTCAGCAAGCGCTACACCGAGCTCGATCGCCGGCTTTGCGATCAGGTCTCGACGCTCATTCACAAGCTGCAGGTCAAAGGGCTTATTGTCCCCGGCACCGACGTTCGCGCCGTCGGCGAGATGCTGTTCAACAATCTCAACCTCATGTTCATCGAATTTGCAAAGGACGAGGCCATGCCGCTTGATGAGCTCAAGGCGCGCGTTGCCCGACAGAACCGGCCGCTTGCAACGCTGATCGCAGCGCCTTGATCAAACCCCGACAATGAAGAGAAAATCCATGCAGGATACGGAAAAGACGGTGCTGGACGCCGCCGATCGGCTCGTCGAGGCCTTTGCCCGCCATGACGCGCAAGCCTATTTCTCAGCCTTCGCGCCGAACGCGACCTTCATCTTCCACAATCTTGAACGGCCCTTGCGCAGCCGGGCAGAGTATGAGGCCGAATGGGCGTTGTGGGAGACCCGCGACAAATTCCGCGTTCGTGCCTGCCAGTCCAGCGACCGGCATGTGCAGGTGATCGGCAACGTTGCCGTCTTCACGCACGGCGTTCAGACCGAACTTGAAATCGGCGGCGAAGCGCTGACGTCGCAGGAAAGAGAAACGATCGTGTTTGAACGGGATGCAACCGGCGCTTGGCTTGCGGTTCACGAACATCTGTCGCGCGCCAGCTAGAGGTGCAGACGTTCGGCTAGAGAGCGCCGATAACCACGGCGGAGATGAAACAGAACGCAGCCATGAAGGCGATTGCGTGCGGGAAAAGTGTGATCGGCGAGCGGCGCTGTGGGGCCGCCGCGTAAAACGCGTATCGGGACTGGATCGTCGGTTTCGCAGCGTTCATCGCGTCTCTCCGTCGTTCAGGTCGGAAACAGGACCGTCAATAGTCATGTTCTCCGATATTCTCGATTGAGTTTATAGATATTATTTTCTCCATTCCACCCCGAAAGTGAAAAATCATCCGCCGACCGTCCGCTTCAGTGCCGATTGCGGTCGCGCTCCTGAACATGTCTGGACCAGCTTTCGCTGAACCATGGCGTCAGCAACGACACATCGGCTTCGCGATGGGAGCGGGTAAGACCGACGTCGGCCTCAACGCAGGTCCACACCGTGAACGCGGTCAGTTCGTGTTTTCCGAAGGTCTGGATCAGCGGGATGTCGGCTGCATCGCGGCCACGGGCAACGGCGATGCGCCCTGCCCGGCGCACATTGTTCTTGGCGTCGAACGTAAACCAGCGGTCACCGAGAAACACCTCGAACCAGGCATTGAAATCCATCGGCGCAACCCTCTCCTCGCCTTCGAGGTCGGGCATGTAGCCGTTGACGTAGCGCGCCGGCATGTTCATGCAACGGCAAAGCGCGATGGCGAGATGCGCATAGTCGCGGCTGACGCCGAGGCGATCCTCATGCGCTTCGAGCGCGCTACGCATCGCCTGGGCATAGCCGTAGCTGAACACCAGGCGCTCATGCACATAATCGCAGATTGCCTGCACGCGCGACCAACCTGGCGCCGCATCACCAAAAAGCCTCCAGGCAAGCGCGCCCAGCCGATCGGTCTCGCAATAGCGGCTGGCGGCGAGATAGGGCAGCGTGTTCGGCGGGAGTTTTTCGACGGGAACGGCCAGCGCCAGTGGATCGGACGCGTCGGGCCGGCCATCGTCCTCTATGACGGCATCATAGGTCAGCATGAAATCACCTTCCGGCGCGATCATGCGCAGGCAGGCGTTCTTGTGCGGATCGACAACCTCCTCCATCTTGACAATCGGCGAGGTCACGGGGCCGCGCTCGCGCCTGATATCGGGTCGCCTTTCGGCAACCACGGAAAGGTAAGTCATCATCGGCGTCGGCTGGGGACAGCGGATGCCGATCTCATAGCCAAAGCGTACGAACATCTCCAACCTCCCTCGTTCGGCAGGAATGTTTCACGCCCCCCTTTGTTCCCTCTAGATCGGGACAAATCCGTGCTGCATACGCACACAAGAAAACGCTGAAACAAGAAGGGTCGCGGGCTCGACAAAGGTCTAGATATCGATGGCTCAGGCTCACGAGAAGCCCGGATCGAGCCTGCCCATTCCGAGCCCAATTCTAGGCCCGAACGCCGCAGGCGACAACCGCATTCGCCGGTGCCGCCCAACCGAAGTGCACCAGACCGGGCTCGACGACTGTCGCCGGCAGGAAAGTCTACGCGGACACATGACATCTGGCGAAACTCGCCTATATTGGCGCGAAAGCGGCAGAAATGCCGACAAATCAAATGTTTGGAACCGTCGATGACCGCCCCTTTGTTCCCGAAGGCAGATACGAGACCGCCCGGAAAACTTGGCTCCAGCAAAATGTACGCTCAGTTTCAAACCTTCGACTGGTCCGCAACAGCGCTCGGTGCGGTCGACGACTGGCCCACGGCGCTGACGATGACCCTGAGAATGATGTTCTCGTCGCCGGTCGCAATGGCTGTCCTTGCCGGTCGGGACGGCGTGATGATCTACAACGACGCCTATATCGAGATCGCCGGCAAGCGTCACCCCGATTGCTTCGGTCAATCGGTCTTGATCACATGGCCGGAGGTTGCCGCATTCAACCGGCAGATCATTGCCGATGTCTTTGCCGGCGAAACCGCATCCTTCGAGGATGCGCCGCTGACGCTCTATCGCAATGATGTTGCCGAAGATGTCTGGCTCGATCTGGATTACAGTCCTGTTGTCGATGACGATGGCAGCACAATCGCGGTGCTTGCCATCCTCGCAGAAACGACGAAGCGGGTAAAAGCGGAGAAAGCCCTTCGCGACAACCAGGAGCGCCTGTCGCTGGCGCTCAGCGCTTCCGGCGTCGTCGGCATCTGGGACTGGCGGGTCAGGGAAGACCGGATCTACGCCGACGAACGTTTTTCCGACCTGTTCCATGTGTCACGGGACATTGCCCGCGACGGTGCACCGATATCGGCCTATCTCGCCTCCATCCATCCGGATGATCTCGAGAGCCTTGAAGCGGCGATGACGCGGGCCATTGAAACCGGCGAAAGCTTCACATCGGAATACCGGATCGTTCAGCCGGAAGGTGGCGTGCGCTGGGTGCTTGCCGAAGGCCGGCCGGCGCTCGACGAGCATGGCATCTGCGTCCGCTTCCCCGGCATTGCCGTCGATATTACCGAGCATAAGGAGGCGATCGAGGCGCACGCCCGATCCGAGGCGGCCTTTCGAACACTCGCAAACGCCATGCCGCAAATGGTCTGGTCGACCCGACCCGACGGCTATCACGATTATTACAACGCCCGCTGGTACGAATTCACCGGCGTGCCGGAAAACTCGACCGACGGCGAAGGCTGGAACGGCATGTTCCACGCGGAAGACCAGGAGCGCGCCTGGGCAAGCTGGCGCCATTCTCTGGAAACGGGCGACCCTTACCAGATCGAGTATCGCCTGCGCCACCACAGCGGCGTCTACCGCTGGGTGCTGGGGAGGGCCCTTGCGATCCGCGACAATCGCGGACGGATAACCCGCTGGTACGGCACCTGCACCGACATTCACGACACCAAAATGGCCGCCGCCGAGCGGGAGGTGGTGGCCCACGAGCTCAGCCACCGCATCAAGAACATCTTCTCCGTGCTCAGCAGCATCATCAGCCTTTCCGCGCGCTCGAACCCCGATGCCCAGCCCTTTGCCCTGGAATTGCGCAAGCGCATCGAGGCGATGGGCCGGGCGCATGATTTCGTGCGCCCGCACAGCCAGGCGTCACGCCCTGTGCCTGTAGAACAGTCGATCTTCGGGCTGGTCGAGGAACTGCTGGTTCCCTACGGCAATGCTGACGAACGCATCAGCGTCAGCGGTGAGGACATCCAGCTTGGCGACAGCGCCGCCACGCCGCTGGCACTACTGCTGCACGAACTGGCGACGAACGCGGCAAAGTATGGCGCGCTTTCTGGCGATGCGGGTAAGCTCGCAATCAGCGGCCGACAGCATGAAACCGACTATATCCTGGAATGGCGTGAACATGGCGGAACGGGCGCTGTCGGCGAACCCGATCAGGAAGGCTTTGGATCGCGGCTGATGAGAATCAGTGTCGAGGGCCAGCTCGGCGGCAAGCTCGTCAGGCGCTGGGAGCCGGATGGCGTTCACGTAACGGTGACCATGCCGCGCGCGGCAGTTACGCGAACGAACCGCCTTTCAGGGCAATAGGACTGAGACACCATGTGAAAGGCAGCGCGAAGTCGCCGCCTTTGATCGTCGCTATAGTTGGCGCACGCTCAGGACCGCGGGCGTCACGCGAAAAGCGTCAGGCGCTCCGGTGGCTCCGCGTCAAGTGTGCGGCGGCGCGCGACGGCATAGTTGACGGCCTGCTTCATCTCATGATCGGCAACGGGCTTGCTGATGACGCCGACGGTTCCGGGCACGCCGTCCCCGAGCTGCGCCGGATTGGCTGTCATGTAGAGGACGGTGATGCCGTGTTCGGCGGCAAGCATCCGCCCGATGTCCTTGCCGGTCGGCCCATCCCTCAGGTTGAGATCGACAAGGGCGACCTCCGCCATCGGAGCAAGGCTGATCGCGGTTGCCTGATCGGCAGCGATGCCCACCGGACGATGCCCAAGTTCCGAGACCACGTATTCGATTTCGGTCGCAACGAGAAACTCGTCTTCGACAATCAGTACTCTGCAAGCCATATCAACTTTCCAACGCTTCACTTCACGACATTGGCGGAACCGTCTCCCAAGGTTTCCGGCTTATGCCTGTTAAACTTCAACGGTACAACGCACCATTGTCCAGCAGGGTTCCCCCTGTTTTCAATCGCGACATGCCGTTCTGCACAAGAAGGGAAGCCCGAACGATGCGGACATGCATTCGGGCGACAGGAAACGATCCCTGCCGCCTTTTTGTTCCAGGCAAATGAAAATAATCTAAACCGGCGTTACCAGCCGACCGCATCCTTGAACGAATACCACCAGGAGCCGATGGTCGAATACTGCGCACGGAACATCCGCCCACCCGGGAACGGATACCAGGGCAGCTTCTCGAACATGTCGAAGCGCGTCGCGTCGCCGTCGATCGCCTCGGCGAGCGTGCGCCCGAACAGGTGAGATCCGGTCACGCCGTGGCCGCTATAGCCGTGGGCGAAATAGGTGTTCGTCCCGATACGGCCCATCTGGGGCACGCGGGTAAACGAGAGCGCGAAATTGCCGCTCCAGGCATAGTCGATCTTCACGCCTTTAAGCCTCGGGAAGACCTTCTCCAGATTGGGCTTGAGCTTGGCCACGACATCGGCCGGGTCGGTCCCACCATAGACTGTACCGCCGCCGAAGATCATGCGCTTGTCGGCCGACAGCCTGAAATAATCGAGGATGTAGCGCACGTCCTCGACGCACATGTCGCTCGGGATCAGCGAATGGGCAAGTTCCTCGCCGAGCGGCGCCGTGGTGATCATCTGGGTCGAGACCGGCATGACGCGTGACACGAGCTTCGGCACCGCATCGCCGAGATAGGCATTGCCGCAGAGGACGACGATGCGCGCAGACACTTCGCCTTCCGCGGTGTAGACCGTCGGCCTCACCGCCTCATGGTCGACCCGCGTGACCGGCGACTGTTCGTAGATCGTACCACCAAGGCTTTCGAGCGCACGCGCTTCGCCAAGCACCAGGTTGAGCGGATGCATGTGGCCGCCCGTCGTATCAAGCATGCCGCCGCAGTAGGCGTCGGACTTCACCAGCTTGCTGAGCGCGTCGCGGTCGAGCAGTTGGTGGTCGTCCATGCCATACTTGCGCCAGAGCGCCTGCTTGGCTTCCAGTTCCTTCATGTGCGCCGGCGTATAGGCTGCATAGATGTTGCCGGGCTTCAGGTCGCAATCGATCTGATACTGGCTGACCAGCCGTCGGATAATCTTGCCGCCTTCCTGCACCAGCCCGCCGACGAAGCTTGCCGCGTCCTCGCCGTAGCGGCGCTGGATGGTGGCAAGGCTGGCGTTGAGACCGTTGACCACCTGGCCGCCATTGCGCCCCGAGGCGCCCCAGCCGACCTGCGCGCCCTCGATGACGACGACCTTGTAGCCTTTCTCGGCGAGGTGGATGGCCGTCGACAGACCGGAATAGCCGGCGCCGACGACGCAGACATCCGTCTCGACGCGACCTTTGAGCGAAACCGGCGTGCGGATGATATTGCGGGAGGCGGCGTAGTAGCTGGTGGGATAGCTGCCGTCACCGGCATAGGATTTTTGGTGTCTCGTCATCATACGATTTCCAGATAGGCACTGAATTCATAATCCGTGACCTGCTCGGCAAAACCGGCGATCTCCTGCCGCTTGCAGGCGATCAGCATCGAGCGAAGCACGGGATCGAAGATTTCGGCGGCAATCGGTCCTGCCTCGAAGGCATCGACCGCCTGCCCCCAATCAGCGGGAATTTTGGGCAATTTCTCCGCCGCATAGGCCCGGCCCGTCACCGGCGCCGAGGGTTTCCACTTGTTGCGGATGCCGACCAGTGCCGCGCCGAGGATCGCGGCGATGACGAGGTAGGGATTGGCGTCGGCACCGGCCACCCGGTGCTCGATGCGGCGCGCTGCCGGATTGCCGCCGGGAATGCGGATCGCCGAGGTGCGGTTCTCATAGCCCCAGCACACCGCCGTCGGCGCATGCGTATCCGGCCGCAGCCGGCGATAGGAGTTGAAATGCGGCGCAAACAGCAGAGTCGTTTCCGGCATGCCGCGCAGCAGGCCCGCGACGGCGTTCTTGAGGACTGCCGAGCCTTCGTCGGTGCCGTCGTTGAAGACGTTGTTGCCATCGGCATCGAGCAGGCTGAAGTGAATGTGCATGCCGTTGCCCGAGCGCGTTCCGTAGGGCTTGGCCATGAAGGTTGCCGCCAGCCCATGCTTGCGGGCGACCCCCTTGACGATGCGCTTGAAGAAAATCGCGTCATCCGCCGCCTTCAAGGGGTCGTCGGTGTGCAGCAGATTGATCTCGAACTGGCCGATGCCGTTCTCGGCGATCGCCGCATCCGCCGGCACGTTCTGACGGGCGCACTCCTTGTAGACGTCGGAGAAGAACTCGCCGAAATCGTCGAGTTCGTCGATCGACAGGATCGCGTCGGAATCGAGCCGCTTGCCAGTATAGGGCGAGATCGGCGGCACCGCGCTGTCGGGCTCCGGGTCGATCAGATAAAATTCCATTTCGGTCGCGACCACCGGCCGCAAACCCAGCTCCTCGTATTCGCGCACGATCGCCGCCAGCGCCTGACGCGGATCGGCCAGGAACGGCTTGCCGTCCTCAAGCAGGAGCCAGAGCGGAACGAGCGCGCTCGGCCGCGAGGTCCAGTTGACCGGCAGCGCGCCGCGCCCGGTGACGCCGCAGATGCCGTCGCGGTCACCGCTCGCAAACACCTGCTCGCTGTTGATGATGTCCTCGCCCCACACATCGACGCCGACGATCGACAGCGGCATGCGGATGCCGCCGCCAAGCACTTTCGCCGCCTGCTCGACCGGCACGCGCTTGCCGCGCATGATGCCGTTGAGGTCGCAGACCACGGCCTGGATGCTTTCGATAGGGCCGTTCTGCTCCAGCCAGGCCTTGAAGGCGCTCGGGTCTTCCGCGTCGAGGGTCATATCGCAAATCTCATTTTGTGATCACATTTTCGCAAAGTTGACATAATTCAGAAGTTGGAGTCAACCTCGACGGATGTTATCAGCCCGCGACCATTCCCCGTGTGGCAGAAGGAACCCGCTGATTTGAAGACCCCGACGCTGCCGCTCTTCGACCGCCCGGAAGGCATGACCACCCATGACTACGCCTTCGCCAGGCTTCGCCAGGCGATCATGGTCGGCAGTTTCCGACCCGGCACTTCGGTGACGATCCGCGGACTTGCCGAGGCGCTGGAAAGCAGCCCGACGCCGGTGCGCGAGGCCTTGCGGCAGCTGACCTCCATCGGCGCGCTGCAGGTCCTCGAAAACCGCCGCATCGTCGTACCGCACATCACGCCCGCCCGTTTCGAGGAGCTGATATCGCTGCGTATCGCGCTCGAAAGCCACGCCGCCCGCCGCGCCGTCGCCCATCTCACAGAACGACAGATCGAGCGGATCTCGGCGATCGACGACAGCATCGAGGACGAAATTCGCCGCGGCGACCAGGCCGCCGCGCTCATCGCCAACCAGGCTTTCCACCGGACGATCTACACTGCCAATCCCGACCAGATTGTCATGCCGTTGATCGAAAGCGTCTGGCTGCAGCTGGGCCCGATCCTCGGCATCGCCATGGAGCATGTGAGCGAACTCTATGTCGTCGACCGCCATCGCGAGGCGATCGACGCCCTGCGCCGCCGCGACGAGGGCGCCGTTGCCGACGCCATCGCAGCTGACATTCGCGAAGGCATCGGCGGCTTCGACCAGCAGGCCATCGCACGCCTGTTGAAGCTTGCAGCCTGACGGCAAAGCAGGCCTGGATCGATGAAATTTTAGTGTAGCTAAAATTTTCGTTGACAAGGCGTGAACGCCGCCCCAAAGTCCGTAAAATACGAGCGCATCACCCTGAAATCCCTAGCGATTTCCGGGCACGGATGGCGCGCCCACGCAGGAGATCCTCCCCGAAACGAGGACGTGGGATGAGAGGGGATTTCGCAGTGGATTCGCAGTCTCGGCCAGACAGCCCCGTATCTGAGCTTCCGCCGCTCGGCGATCGCCTGCGCCAGCGTCGCAAGGCGTTGAAGCTGACGCTCAAGGACGTCGCGGATCAGGCGGATTTTTCCGTTGGTTTCATCTCACAAATCGAGCGCGGCATCACCGTACCGTCGCTGACCTCGCTCGTTGCGGTCTGCCGCGTGCTGAAGGTCGAGGTCGGCACGTTCCTCAATTCCCCCAAACTCGCAACGCCCTTTACCCGCCATGACCAGCGCCGCGCCTACGCACTGGCAGGCTCCGTCGACAGCAATGTCTCCTATGAGCGCCTGTCCGCTTCCTTTCCGGGCAGCGTCCTGCGCAGTACCGTGGTGCACACGCCGCCGGGTCACCGCAGCGAGGCGATGACCCATGAGGGCGAGGAGATATTCTTCATCCTTCAAGGCGCCCTGACGATCGAGATCGATGGCGAGGAGACTGTGCTGGAAGCGGGAGATTCCGCACATTTCCTCTCCGGCCTCACCCACCTCACCTGGAACCACACCGGCGAACCAACCGTCATCCTGCACACCTGCACCATGGATGTCTTCGGCGACGCGCAGTCGGTGGAAACGCCGGAAGGCGCCTTTGCTGTAACACGCGCCGATGATCGGCGCAGTGCCGCCGCAAGCCCGGACAAGGGCACCGGATAGTCCCGCCCGATCCGGCCGCGCAAGCGCTTCGGCGACTGCGCTCCTCAGCTCCCCAACCTTTCGTCCGGGCGCCTTAGCCCGGCGACCGCCGCGCGTCGATCGACGCCCGAACACGAGACCGGCGCGCGGCCCCTCACCTGACCCAACCCTGCCAGAACCAGAACTGGAAACGCCATGACTGAATTGACGAAAGCACGCTTCGCGGCCCTTCGCGCCAAGATGAACGACACCGGCAGCGGGCTGGTGGCACTTGCACCCGGATCGCACATGGATTGGCTGATCGGCTATCATCCGCATCCCGACGAACGCCCCTGCCTGCTGCTGATCGGCCCCGAGAAGGAGGCATTCCTGATGCCGGCGCTCAATGCCGAAGGCACGCGCGAGCACACCGACATTGCCTTCCACAACTGGGCCGATGATGTCGGCCCAGCCGATGCCCTGACCGCAGCCCTTGCCGACGTCGGCGCTACTGCACCTGGCCGCGTCGTGCTGGACGAGACCATGCGTGCCGATTTCGCGCTGCTGCTCCTCGACAATCTGCCCGCTGATACCGCCC
Organism: Ensifer sp. GW823-FHT05D09; assembly: GCF_058795755.1. Taxonomy (NCBI): domain Bacteria; kingdom Pseudomonadati; phylum Pseudomonadota; class Alphaproteobacteria; order Hyphomicrobiales; family Rhizobiaceae; genus Ensifer; species Ensifer sp. GW823-FHT05D09. The sequence goes on from NZ_JBXAIA010000003.1 coordinate 774,665, forward strand.
GCGCCTTCACGCCGGAAACGCTCGGCGCCCTGCGCATGCGCAAGGACAGAATCGAATACGACCTCCTGAAGATGAACGCCGGCATCGCCGACCGCGCCATGCAGGCGGCCTTCTCGAAAATCCGTCCGGGCATGACCGAGAAGGAACTGGCCGCTGAAATCCGGGCGCACTTTGCCTCCGAGGGCGCGGCACCGGCCTTCTGGATTGTGGGTGCCGGCGGCAACGGTGCTTTCCCGCACCACTCCGCCAGCGAGCGGGTGATTGCCGAAGGCGACGCCGTCGTCATCGACATCGGCGGCCGCAAGCAGGGCTTCCCGAGCGACATCACCCGGATGGCGATTGTCGGCCGCGCGCCGGAAGGCTACGGCCAGATCCACGCGATCGTCGAGCGGGCCGTCCAGGCGGCGCTAAAAGCCGCTCGTCCCGGCGTCCTCGCCAAGGAAGTCGACGATGCGGCCCGCAAGGTGATCGCAGACGCCGGCTATGGCGAATACTTCGTCCACCGCACCGGCCACGGCATGGGCATCGACGGCCACGAGCCGCCTTACATCACGGCGACGTCGGAAACGGTTCTGGAGGAAGGCATGGTGTTTTCGATCGAACCCGGCATCTACCTGCCCGGCCGCTTCGGTATCCGGCTCGAGGATATCGTCATCCTGCGCGCGGACGGACCGGAAGTGCTGTCGTCGCTGCCGCGCGACGTTCACGTCGCACAAGTCTGACATGACATTGGTGGCGCCTTCGGGCGCCACTGTTCTACCCGCTCCAACCCGCCTTGGCTGAAGGAAGGACTGAGCACCTACCGGGTCGGCGGTTTGCGCCCCTTTAGCGATTGACTGCCGTCCGCATCCTTGCCGCGACGCGGCGCATAGACCAGCTCGCGCTGTTCGGCCGGCGGCCAGATCCAGAAAGTGTGGCCGTAGGGCTTGCGCTGGATGCCCTCGTAATATTCCCCCTTCCTGGTCCGCATCTGTGCCTGTGCATCGCCGGCGAGCGTCGCCGCGCTGATGATTGCCGTGGCGAACAGAACATATCTCGATTTCAACATCTTCAAGCTCCTTGCCCCTTGTCTACGCCTGCCGGCGGCGAGGTCAACTGATGTCGAGCTTAATAAGTTCCTGCTTGACGGCCTCCGACACCTTCGACATATTGATCAGATGTCAGACCAATTTTGCGCCGAGGGGGAGGCTGAATGACTGAACAAGCCAGAGCCGCACTTCTGCCATTGCCGCCCGCCGACCGGGCGCAGCAGGTCATTGCCGCGCTCGCCGATTACGTCCAGCAGTCCGGCCTGAAACCCGGCGACCGTCTGCCGGCGGAACGCGAACTGATGACGGCGCTCGCCGTCGGGCGCTCGACCGTGCGCGAGGTCATCCGCCATTTCCAGGCACTCGGCGTCGTCGAAGCGCGCAAGGGCAGCGGCACCTATCTGCTGCGCGCCATTTCGGCCTCGACCCTCCATATGCCGCTGACGCTCGATGCCGGACACCTGCGTGACGTGCTGTTGATGACGCTCGAGGTTCGACGCGGCATCGAGGTCGAGGCCAATATGGTCGCCGCACGCCGACGCACCGACAAAGACCTCGAGATCATCGAAGTAAAACTCAACGAGATGGAGCGGGTGCACATCGCCAAGGGCACATCAGGTCCGGAGGACCTCGCCTTTCACCTGGCGATCTATGATGCGACCCACAATCCCTTGTTCCGGCAGTTGCTCGAGCAGATGCGCGAGGCCTTCGAGCGCTTCTGGGACCATCCTTTCGATCGCACGGATTTCGCCCGCCGCTCCTTCCCGTTCCACCGCACCCTCTTCAACGCGATCGCGGCAAAGGACCCTGACACCGCGCGCGAAGAAACATTGAAAATCCTCGCGATCGTCGAGGAAGACATCAAGGAAATGTCCAAATGAACAACGGCCTCGATCCGTTCGACCACGCCTCGCTGATCGTCGCGCATGACGAAGGCAATGCCTTCGACGCGGTGGTTCCGCCGATCGTTCAGACCTCGCTTTTCACCTTCAAGGACTATGACGACATGGTCGCGTCCTACAAGGGAGAGCGCGTGCGGCCGATTTACACCCGAGGCCTCAACCCAACGGTGCGCATGTTCGAGGAGATGCTGGCGAAGCTCGAAGGAGCAGAGGACGCAATCGGCTTTGCCAGCGGCATGTCGGCGATCTCGTCCACCGTGCTGTCCTTCGTCGAGCCCGGTGACCGCATCGTTGCCGTCAACCATGTCTATCCCGACGCCTTCCGCCTCTTCGGCACGCACCTGAAGCGCATGAAAATCGAAGTGACTTATGTCGACGGTCGCGACGAGGAAGCGGTTGCGAAAGCCCTGCCCGGCGCCAAACTTTTTTACATGGAAAGCCCGACGAGCTGGGTGATGGACACCCATGATGTCGCCTCGCTTGCCCGGCTTGCCAAGGACCAGGGCATCATCACCGCCATCGACAACAGCTGGGCGAGCCCGATCTTCCAGCAGCCGATTGCGCTCGGCGTCGATCTCGTCATCCATTCGGCCTCGAAATATCTCGGCGGGCACTCGGACGTGGTCGCAGGTGTCGTCGCCGGTTCGAAGGAACTGATCGGCCGCATCCGTTCGGAAGCCTACCCCTATCTCGGCGGCAAGCTCTCGCCCTTCGATGCCTGGCTCCTGATCCGTGGTCTTCGCACCCTGCCGATCCGCATGAAAGCGCATGAGCGCTCGGCGCTGACGGTGGCTCAGCGCCTGCAGGCCCATCCGCTGGTCGAGACCGTCTGCCATCCCGGCCTTGGCAACACCTTGCCGCCGGGTCTGTCCGGCACATCGGGTCTCTTCTCTTTCATCTTCCGCGACGGCGTCGATGTCAGGCACTTCGCCGATCACCTCGACCTGTTCAAGCTCGGCGTTTCCTGGGGCGGACACGAAAGCCTGATCGTTCCGGGCGAAGTCGTGCTGTCGCAGAAAGCCCAGCCCAATTCCGCGGCCGCCTTCGGCATCTCGCCGCGGTCCGTACGGCTCCATGTCGGCCTGGAGGGAACGGAGGCCCTCTGGAGCGATCTTGAAGCGGCGATGTCTGCCGCTTCGTCAGGCTGACAGGAGCGGGATGCCGCATCCCGCTCATTGCATGTGGATCAACCATCAAAAAACAAAGGGAACAAAAATGAGGAATCTGATTACCGCCACTCTGCTTGCCACCCTGATGGCAGGAAGTGCACTGGCCGATACCAAGCTGAAGCTCGTCGAGGTCATCACCAGCCCCGAGCGCACCGAGACGCTGAAGTCGATCGTTGCCAAGTTTGAAGCGGCGAATCCTGGCACCACGGTCGAGATCATCTCGCTGCCCTGGGGCGAAGCCTTCCAGAAGTTCGCCACCATGGTTTCGGCCGGCGAGCTGCCCGACGTGATGGAAATGCCCGACACCTGGCTTTCGCTCTATGCAAACAACGGCATGCTCGAAAGCCTGGAGCCCTATCTCGAAAAGTGGGAGCACACGCCGGGCCTGACCGAGCGCACGCTCGAACTCGGCCGCGACATCAAGAACACCGCCTATATGCTGCCCTACGGCTTCTATCTGCGCGCCATGTTCTACAACAAGAAGCTCTTGTCGGAAGCCGGCGTCAACGAGCCGCCGAAGACCATGGACGATTTCGTCAAGGCATCGGAAGCCGTCTCCAAACTGCCGGGCAAATCCGGCTACTGCTTGCGCGGCGGTCCGGGCGGCCTCAACGGCTGGGTGATGTTCGGCGCAACCATGGCCGGCAGCAACAAATTCTTCAATGACGACGGCACCTCGACCATGAACAGCGAAGGCTGGGTCAATGGCCTCACCTGGGTAATCGACCTCTACAAGAAGGGGCTGGCTCCGAAGGACAGCGTCAACTGGGGCTTCAACGAGATCGTCGCCGGCTTCTATAGCGGCACCTGCGCCTTCCTTGACCAGGACCCGGATGCATTGATCGCCATTGCCGAGCGGATGAAATCGGAAGACTTCGGCGTCACCACCATGCCGAAGGGCCCGAGCGGCAAGGCGTTCACCACCATCGGCTTTGCCGGCTGGTCGATGCTGTCGGCAAGCCAGAACAAGGACCTCTCCTGGAAGCTGATCGAGACGCTCGAAGGGCCGGAAGGCAACATCGAGTGGAACAAGCGCACCGGCGCGCTGCCGGTGCACAAGGCCGCCGAGAAGGATCCCTTCTATGCGAGCCCGCAGTTCAAGGGCTGGTTCGACGAGCTTGCCGACAAGGACGTCGTTTTGACCGTGATGCCGACCTACCTCGAGGAATTCGCCTTCTTCAAGGATTCGCTCGCGATCAAGACCACCCAGGAAGCCTTGCTTGGCGATATCACGCCAGCGGAGCTCGCCAACCAGTGGGCCGATTACCTCACCAAGGCGCAGCAGAAGCACCTCGCCAAGAAATGAGCCTTCGGCCGGCGGCGCTCTGAGGCGCCGCCGGTCACCCGATGTCGTGAAAACAAGGCACGCCAAAAAAACCGGCGGCCGCACAGGGGAAATTTCGATCGATGGCCTATGTCGCCCGCCAAGACGGCCTGCCCGCAAGCAGGACGCCGCTGATGAAGCGCATCGCCGATGGCGCCGCACCCTATCTCTACAGCGCTCCGGCGCTGATCCTGATCGTCACCGTCATGCTGGTGCCGCTGGCACTCGGCGTTTCCTATGCCTTCCGCGATATCCAGCTGCTCAATCCGTTCTCCGGTGCCTTCATCGGCCTCGATCACTTCCGGGCACTGTCGCAGGACCAGGCCTTCTATCGGGCGCTGCGCAACACGCTCTGGTGGACCGGAGCCTCGGTCTTTCTGCAGTTCCTGCTGGGTCTTATCTTGGCGCTGCTGCTCGACAAGCCGTTCTACGGCCGCGGACTCGCGCAGGCGCTCGTCTTCCTGCCTTGGGCGGTGCCGAGTTTCCTTGCCGGCCTCAACTGGTCCTGGCTGTTCAATCCTGTCGTCGGACCGCTGCCGCACTGGTTTTATGCGATCGGCATCATGAGCGAACCCACAAACATTCTCTCCGACCCGCAGCTGGCAATGTGGGGGCCGATCATCGCCAATGTCTGGTGGGGTATCCCGTTCTTCGCCATCACCCTGCTCGCGGCGCTGCAGGCTATCCCGCGCGATCTCTATGAAGCTGCCAGCATCGACGGAGCCGGCCCGGTGCAGCGGTTCCTGTCGATCACCCTGCCCTTCCTGGCGCCGACGATCGCCATCACCATTCTCTTGCGCACCGTCTGGATCTCGAACTTCGCCGACCTGATCATCGTCATGACCAATGGCGGGCCGGCCGATCGCACCCAGATCGTCGCCAGCTACATCTTCACCCAGGCCTTCAAGCGACTGGACTTCGGCTATGCCTCGGCAATCGCGCTGGTGCTTCTGGCACTGCTGCTCGCCTATTCCATGCTGATCGTCATCCTGCGCCAATGGCTGCTGAGCAAGGATTGAGACCAATGCGCGCCAAACCCATTCTTCTCGTAGCCGCGCATCGATTGGCGATCCTCGCCTATATCGCCTTCGCGCTCTTCCCGCTCTACTGGCTGCTGAAGGTCGCAGTCACGCCGAACGACTTGCTCTACTCCGAAGGCATTCGAATGTGGCCTTCGCGTGCCAGCCTCGAGCATTTCGATTTCGTGCTGCGCCACAGTGCCTTCCCGGTGTTCTTCAAGAACAGCCTGATCGTCTCGGGCTCGACCGCCGTCATCGTCACCGTCCTCGCCTCGCTCTCCGGCTACGCGCTGTCGCGCTTCAACTTCCGCGGAAAGTACTGGCTGGTGGCGCTGATGCTGCTGACGCAGATGTTCCCGCTCGTCATGCTGGTCGCGCCGATCTTCAAGATCCTGTCGCCGCTCGGCCTCACCAACAGCCTGACCGGTCTCATCATCGTCTACACCGCCTTCAACGTGCCCTTTGCCACCTTCCTGATGCAGTCCTTCTTCGACGGCATTCCGAAGGATCTCGAAGAGGCGGCGATGATCGACGGCGCAACCCAGTTCGTCGCCTTCCGTCAGATCATCCTGCCGCTGACGCTCCCCGGCATCGCCGCCACGCTCGGCTTTGTCTTCACCGCTGCCTGGAGCGAGCTTCTGTTTTCGCTGATGCTGATCTCGGGCAACGACCAGGCGACTTTTCCGGTCGGGCTTTTGTCCTTCGTGTCGAAATTCTCGGTCGACTTCGGCCAGATGATGGCCGCGGGCGTGCTGGCGCTGATCCCGGCCTGCCTCTTCTTCCTGCTCATTCAACGCTATCTCGTCCAGGGCCTGACGGCCGGCGCGGTCAAAGGCTGAGGATCCACCATGGCTTCCATCGATATCGCCAATATCCGTAAATCCTACGGCATCCACCCGGTCCTGCACGATGTGGACCTCAAGATCGGCGACGGCGAATTCGTCGTGCTGGTCGGCCCGTCCGGCTGCGGCAAGTCCACCCTGCTGCGCATGATCGCCGGCCTTGAAAGCGTCACTTCGGGCGAAATCCGCATCGCCGGCAAACGCGTCAACGAACTGGCGCCGAAGGACCGCGACATCGCCATGGTGTTCCAGTCCTATGCGCTCTATCCGCATATGTCGGTCGCCAACAACATGAGCTACAGCCTGAGGCTGAGGAAGACAGCCAAGGAAAAGATCGCCAGTGTCGTCTCGGGCGCTGCGTCCAAGCTCGGTCTCGATCCGCTGCTGGAGCGCCGCCCGCGTGCCCTTTCCGGCGGCCAGCGCCAGCGCGTCGCCATGGGCCGCGCCATCGTGCGCGAACCCAAGGCCTTTCTCTTCGACGAACCGCTGTCAAACCTCGACGCACGCCTGCGCGAACAGATGCGCGCCGAGATCAAGAAGCTGCATAAGGATCTGGGCGCCACCTCGATCTACGTCACCCACGACCAGATCGAAGCGATGACGCTGGCCGACCGGATCGTCGCCATGAACGGCGGCTTCGTCCAGCAGGTCGGCAGCCCGCTCGATCTCTATGACCGTCCGGCCAACCTGTTCGTTGCCGGCTTCATCGGCTCGCCCGGCATGAACTTCTTCGAAGGCACCTATCGCAACGGCCAATCGCCTCGCTTCGAGACAAAAGGTGGCGTCACCATCCCGGCGCAAGTGCATGCGGAACTGGCAGACGGCGCCAGCGCGACGCTTGGCATCCGGCCGGAACATGTCGAGATTGGCACCACGGCACCGGATGCATTGAAGGCGACGGTCGATCTTGTCGAACCGACCGGCTTTGGCATCATCCTGCATCTGTCCTTCGGCAAGGCGATCTTCAAGGCCTTCACCAACGACCGCGCCTTCCTCAAGGCATCGGGGGAAATCCCGGTACGGTTGCCGCCGGAGCGCCTGCACTTCTTCGACGCCGACGGCAATCGCGTCTGATCGCCGGGTCGCGGGCGGAATTGCACGCCCTGACAGGTGCCTGACGGTATCGCCCAAGACCGGAGATTGACATCTTCGGACCGAGGCGTACCGTCATCCCGTCGCAAGTATCAACCGCCCGTGGCGCCCAATTGAGAGAAGCAAGTACCGCCAAGACGACGAATTGACGATAGCCTTCCTTGCCACGCGCCCGGCGATTTTGAGGAAGTGTCATGCGAAACTCTGTTGTTGCCCTTGCCTTTTCGACAACGCTGCTCTGTCCCATCGCCGCCCTTGCGCAAGAGGGCGATGCGGAGGCGGGCGCGACCGTATTCAAGAAATGCGCGATCTGTCATATCGTCGACAGCGATACCAACAAGGTCGGCCCGTCGCTCAACCACGTGCTCGGCCGCACCGCCGGCACCCACCCCGACTTCAAGTACTCGCCGGCGATGATCGATGCCGGCAAGGGCGGGCTTGTCTGGGACGAGGCGGCGTTGCGCGACTATCTCCACAATCCGAAGGCGAAGGTGAAAGGCACCAAGATGGTCTTTCCCGGACTGAAGGATGAAGGGGATATTTCCAACCTGCTCGCCTATCTCAAGCAATATTCGCAATAGACGCAACGGTTGGAACCGCCGACGGGCACTCCACCGAACGGTCAATTGCGAGTATTTTCCGTTCGTGCAATACTTGTATTTGAAACTCTACGGATTGCGTATTCATGCCCACAGCCGCAAGCGGCGAGGAGGGACAAGAAATGGCCGTGGTGGTTATTCTGGTTTTGCTGGCCGCCGGATCGGTGTTGTTCCATTTGTTGAGCCCGTGGTGGTGGACGCCGATCGCGTCCAACTGGAACTACATAGACAATACACTCATCATCACCTTCTGGATCACCGGCGCCGTCTTCGTCGCCGTCGTCCTGTTCATGGCTTACTGCGTCTTCCGTTTTCGGCACCGCCCGGGAAACCGGGCGGCCTATGAACCCGAAAACAAGAAGCTCGAAAGCTGGCTTGCCGCCGGCACGACGCTGGGCGTCGCGGCAATGCTGACGCCGGGTCTATTCGTCTGGCATCAGTTTATCACCGTGCCGGACGGGGCAAGGCAGGTCGAAGTGGTCGGGCAGCAATGGCTGTGGAGCTTCCGCCTGCCTGGCGCCGACGGCAGGCTCGGCACGTCGGAGACGCGCGACATCTCGCCGGAAAATTCGCTCGGCCTCAACCGAAACGACGCGGCCGCCCTCGACGACATCATCATCGAAGGTGGCGAACTGCACCTTGAGATCGGCAAACCGGTCAAGATGCTCCTGCGCTCGGTCGACGTGCTTCATAATTTCTACGTGCCGGAGTTCCGCGCCAAAATGGACATGGTGCCCGGTATGGTCACCTTTTACTGGCTCACGCCCACGCGCACCGGCACTTTTGAGGTTCTTTGCGCCGAACTGTGCGGCGTCGGCCATCCGCAGATGCGCGGCACCGTCGTCGTCGACAGCGCGGAGGATTACCAGACCTGGCTCACGAGCCAGCAGACCTTTTCGCAGTTGATGGCAGCAGCACAGACAAAGGAAACGGCACAGGCAGGAAATGCCGCCCCGGCGCGGTAGGAGGCGCCCCGACGGCCATTGTTGGGAGAGTTTAGATGGTCGATATCCGGTCAGGCACAGATAGGGCGCTCGGACCCGCCGAGGTGGAGGATGTCGAGCTCTACCATCCGCATAGTTGGTGGACGCGCTATGTGTTCAGCCAGGATGCTAAGATCATCGCCGTTCAATATGCGTCTACCGCCATTGCCATCGGCATGGTCGCTCTGGTTCTCTCCTGGCTGATGCGCCTGCAGCTCGGCTTTCCCGGCGCCTTCGCCTTCATCGACGCCGAGCGCTATTATCAGTTCATCACCATGCACGGCATGATCATGGTGATCTATCTGCTGACCGCCCTGTTTCTCGGCGGCTTCGGCAACTACCTGATCCCGCTGATGCTCGGCGCGCGCGACATGGTGTTTCCCTATGCCAACATGCTGAGTTACTGGCTCTATCTTCTCGCCGTGCTAGTGCTGGTCTCGAGCTTCTTTGCGCCCGGCGGGCCGACCGGCGCCGGCTGGACCCTCTATCCGCCGCAGGCCGTGCTGTCAGGCACGCCCGGCGGCAAGGACTGGGGCATCGTGCTGATGCTTTCCTCACTCATCCTCTTCATCATCGGCTTCACCATGGGCGGGCTCAACTACGTGGTGACCGTGCTCCAGGGCCGTGCGCGCGGCATGACGCTGATGCGCATGCCGCTGACGATCTGGGGCATCTTCACCGCGACGGTCATGGCACTGCTCGCCTTCCCCGCCCTCTTCGTCGCCTGCGTCATGATGCTGTTCGACCGTATTCTCGGGACCAGCTTCTTCATGCCGGCAATCGTCGAGATGGGTGAACAGCTGCAACACGGCGGCGGCAGCCCGATCCTGTTCCAGCATCTCTTCTGGTTCTTCGGCCACCCGGAAGTCTACATCGTTGCGCTGCCCGCCTTCGGTATCGTCTCCGATCTCATCAGCACCCATGCCCGCAAGAACATTTTCGGCTACCGCATGATGGTCTGGGCGATCGTCGTGATCGGCGCGCTCTCCTTCGTCGTCTGGGCGCACCACATGTATGTCAGCGGCATGAACCCCTATTTCGGCTTCTTCTTCGCCACGACGACGCTGATCATTGCCGTGCCGACGGCGCTCAAGGTTTACAACTGGGTGCTGACGCTCTGGCGCGGCGATATCCACCTCAACCTGCCGATGCTGTTTGCACTGGCCTTCATCGTCACCTTCGTCAATGGCGGGCTCACCGGCCTCTTCCTCGGCAATGTCGTCGTCGACGTGCCGCTGTCCGATACGATGTTCGTCGTTGCCCATTTCCATATGGTCATGGGTGTCGCCCCGATCCTCGTCATCTTCGGCGCCATCTATCACTGGTATCCGAAAGTCACCGGCCGCATGCTCAACGAGGCGATGGGCCAGCTTCACTTCTGGGTCACCTTCGTCGGCGCCTACCTGATCTTCTTCCCGATGCACTATCTCGGCCTGATCGGCGTTCCCCGGCGCTACTACGAAATGGGCGAAACCGCCTTCGTGCCGGCCTCGGCCCATACGCTCAACGAGTTCATCACCATCGTTGCCCTCATCGTCGGCGCGGCCCAGATCGTCTTCCTGTTCAATCTGGTCTGGAGCATCCGCCACGGGCGCGAGGCCGGCGGCAACCCCTGGCGGGCAACGACGCTCGAATGGCAGACGCCGGAAACGCCGCCGCGCCACGGCAACTGGAAAGACCTGCCGGTGGTCTATCGCTGGGCCTATGACTACAGCGTGCCGGGCGCTCCGGAGGATTTCATCCCGCAGAACCAGCCCGGTCCCGACAACCTGACGCGGGAGACGGCGACATGAGTGTCACGCTGATCTTCCTTGCCGTCATCGCCGCGATCGCCGGCTGGTGGCTGTCGCAGCAGCGGATGTTCTCGAAGCCCTGGCTGGAGGTCGGCCAACACCACGACACGCGTCCGCAGGGCCGGCGCCCGATCGAGCCGGCCAAGATCGGCCTCGGCGTCTTTCTCGCCGTGGTCGGCGCGCTGTTCACCCTCTTCATCAGCGCCTATTTCATGCGCATGGCATCGACCGACTGGTGGTCGACGCCGATGCCGAAGCTTCTCTGGCTGAACACGGCGGTGCTCGCGTCAGGAAGCCTGATGCTCCGTGCCGCCAAGGTGTCGGCTGAACGCCACCGCGACGATGCCAGCCGCACGGCGCTGATCGCCGCCCTTGCCTTGGGCCTCGCCTTCCTCGTCGGCCAGGTCTTCGCCTGGCGCGAACTCACCGATGCCGGCTATCTGCTCACCGGCAACGCGGCCAACAGCTTCTTCTACATGATCACGGCCATGCATGGCCTGCACATCGTCGGCGGCCTGGTCGCGCTTGCCCGCACCATTCTGACAACGCGCAAGGGACCGATCGACTCTAAGGGGACACTGTCGATCACGCTCTGCGCCACCTACTGGCATTTCATGCTCGCTGTCTGGATCGTGCTGTTTGCGCTGTTCTCCGGCTGGGCAAACGACTTCATCGACCTCTGCCGGCAAATCTTGACCTAGGAGCTGCCCCATGTCCGCGCCGACACATTCTCCTGTCACAGAGCCCCTACCCCGGCCGTCAGGGCTGGCTGGCTTTGCCGCCGACTGGGCATCGGATCAGCGCACCTTCAAGAATGTCTCCTGGGGAAAGGCCATGATGTGGATCTTTCTCTTGAGCGACACCTTCGTCTTCGGCTGTTTCCTTGTTGCCTACATGTCGGCGCGCATGTCGACCGTCGTGCCCTGGCCGAACCCGAGCGAGGTCTTCGCGCTGCACATCGGCGGCTCCGACGTGCCGCTGATCCTGATCGCCATCATGACTTTCGTGCTGATTTCCTCGAGCGGCACCATGGCGATGGCGGTCAACTTCGGCTATCGCCGCGACCGTCGCAAGACGGCGGCACTGATGGTGCTGACCGCGCTCTTCGGCGCCACCTTCGTCGGCATGCAGGCGTTCGAATGGACGAAGCTGATCTCCGAAGGCGTGCGCCCCTGGGGCAACCCGTGGGGTGCGCCGCAGTTCGGCTCCACCTTCTTCATGATCACCGGCTTCCACGGAACGCACGTGACGATCGGCGTCATCTTCCTCCTGATCATCGCGCGCAAGGTCTGGCGCGGCGATTTCGAAACGGGAAAGCGCGGCTTTTTCACCAGCCGCAAGGGGCAGTACGAAATCGTCGAAATCACCGGCCTCTACTGGCACTTCGTCGACCTCGTCTGGGTCTTCATCTTCGCATTCTTCTATCTCTGGTGAGGAACGGCCATGACTGACGCACCGGCACATATTGCAGTCAAAGAGCATCAGCAGCACCCAATCGGCCTTTATCTGCTGGTCTGGGGCCTGCTTTTCGTGCTCAGCGCCTTTTCCTACATGGTCGATTATGTCGGCCTGCAGGGCTATCTCAGATGGTCTCTGATCCTGCTCTTCATGATGTTGAAGGCGGGGCTTATCGTTGCCGTCTTCATGCACATGGCGTGGGAGCGCCTGGCGCTGATCTACGCCATTCTGCTGCCGCCGCTCCTGGTGCTGGTTTTCGTCGCGCTGATGGTGTCGGAATCGCACTACGTGCTCTTCAGCCGTCTCACCTTCTTTGGCGCTGCGCCCTGAGCGAGACGTCGCCGGTCAGAGCAGCAGCAGTTTCTTGAGAACCGAGAAGACTTCCTTGTAGGGAAGAATGGTAGCGCCGGCAGCGGCGATCGGCAGAAGGGCAGCCGCTGCAACAGGCACGATGGCCGACCGGTTCAACAGCATCGCCGACAGCTTGCGCGTGGTCTCGAACTGTTTGGTCGGATCGGCGATGTCGTCGGCCTGCTGCTGGGCCTCGTCGGCACTTTCCGCCACAACGTTCGTTCCCAGGATTTTGCGCTCGTTCAAACGCTGATAGCGTGTGGCCTGCGTGCCCAGCATCAGCAGGCTCTTCTCCTTCAATTCCGCAAGCGGCTTGGAGAAGGCCGACAACGGATAGGCAAAGAGCGCGAGCACGACCACCAGCCAACCGCCGGCAATGATGCTGAATGTGGTGCTCGTCAGGCTTTCCTGCAGCAGATGCTTGGCAACTGCAGCGCCGATCGCCGCGCTGACGCCGAAGATGAAGAGGACATAGGCGTTGGGATAGCTGGCGAGAAAAGCCAACCCGCCATTGCCATCAGGGTGGGTTGCCACCAGCCGGAGCTCCAGTCGGGCGATCCGGCGCAACAGCTGCGCCCAGACGAAATGTCGCCAGAGCCCGCGCAAAAGCAGGAACACGAACAGCGGCTGGCTGACGAACACCATCCACCAGGCGGTCAAGGTGAGGCGGTTGCCGTCGGGCGAAACCTCAACCGCCCAGGACGACACAGTCGCCGCGTGGGTGTTGGCGAAAGCCACCACCGCAGCGACAATCGCAAGGACAAGGCAGACCGCTTCTGCGACCCGCGAGTCACGTCTTTCCAGCGCGGTCGTCACGGCCTGGGCGAAAGGCGCAACAGAACCGGGTGCGATCAACGGTGCCTTCAGAAATTGCCCGAGCTTGATGCGCAACCCGCGCTCGACCTGCTGTTCGTCGAGCACGAAGGCGCCGATCGCCACCACAAAACGGGCCCAGACGCCGAGATCGCCGAGATAGGAGCCCGGCGTGTCAGCCGCGAGAAAGCTGCGTGGTAGCCCGAGCAAGAGCGGCACGAACCAGGCCAACCCGACGAACAACAAGGCTCGCCTGCCAGTCTTCAGCGAGCGCTCGTGAAGCAGCCCAAATCGTCGTTGCAACTCGAAAAACGGCCCGCCATGGGCCGCCAGATACTCGCTAGCGGCAGGATCAGGACGCCGCGCCGCTTGTCCCTTCCCCGCTTGCTCCTTGTTCTTGATCCCCAAGAGCGCTCAATCCTCGGTAATGGTCCAGTTGTCGTTGGGATTGAACTGCTTGATATCGCGCGCCATCGCATCCGTGCCCTCTCCGAGATCGGCCTGATAGACGATACCGTTGCGATTGACGACGAAAGTATTGACGCCCGTTTCGCCATATTTTACCGGCCACGCGACGAGCCCGAAGCCCGCAATCATATTGCCGTTGATGACATAGTCGTAGGAGCCGCCGGCGATGTTTCCACCCTGGCGAGTCAGGATCTTGAAGCGATAGCCGTAATAGCCTTCGTTCGCCTTGGCCTTGTCGAGCTCGGCCTGCGAAAGGTCGCCAGCAGGGCTATCACCATCCCCCTGCTCTGCCGGCCAATAGAGGCCATCCGTCTTGCCTTCGCTCGAAATCAGCTTCTGGGCATATTCGAGCACGCCGTCGCCGTCATGGTCTTCCTCGGCATACTCTTCCTGCGCATCGATATAGGACCGCACGGTCGCGATGGCCTCAAGCTCATTCTCCCCAACGCGACGGTTGATGATCTCCTCGATGCCGGCATAGGTGTCGAAAGCCCATTTGCCACCGTCGTCCTTGGTGATCGGGAACGGCAGGGGCCAGAGTTCGTCGCCGATCTCGATAATCTTATGGTCGTCCTCGTCGGTCAGAACGACCTTCTTGGCAGCACCGGCCTTGATCTTCTCGAAAGTGTCCATGACGCCTTCGCTCTTTTTCAGCTTTTCGGCATCAAGGCCGAGCAAGGCGGCAAGTTTGCTCAGGTCGGCCGCGCCCAGGGTTTCCTTGAACGCTGCCACCGCTTTTTCCGGGTCGTCGAAGGTGGGAGGATCAGTCGGCGAAATGTAATCTTCGAGTTGCGCCGGCTCGCTCTCGGCCGCCAGGGACACACCCGCGTAGACCGACAGGCCGAGCAATGCGAGCCCGACACCCGAACGGAAAATCATGCTCTGACGATGATACTTGGTCATGACCATACCCTCCCGTTTCACGCGCTCAACGACGACGTCCACCGCCACCACGGCCACCACCACCACCATGACGGGCACCGCCGCCACCACCGTGCCGGGCCATGGATCGCCCGCCGCCGCCCCCGCCCTGACCGACCGACCGGTGCGGTCTACCGCCACTACGGGCGCCACCCCCCATGGCCTTCCCACCGCGCCGCGACTGGATCTGCGTGGCCTTGCCCGAGCGTACTTCACCCAGGCCCGACGGCTTGCGCGGACGGTTGTCGGCCTTGGCCGCCGGACGTGGCTTGCCGGCCGGGCGGTTTATCTTGCCCCCGGAGCCGGCCTTGGGCCGCGAAACATTGTCCGGCCGCTTTGCCGCGATGTTGCCGGCCGCAGGTCTGTTACCTGCCCCGATGTTCGGCTTTGCGTTGCCCGGCCGGTTCTTCAGGCCATCGACCTTGTTGGCGCGAACGTCCTTCAGGTCCTTGAAGGACCCGGTATCGACCTTCTGCCGCAGATTTGCACTGGCATTGCTCCGCGTGATCTTGGCCTTGTCGCGGATATTGTTGTGGCCGTTCGCCTCAAGCTTGTTCTTCATGTTCGTTCGGTCGAGCTTGGCGAACTGGCTCTTGTCGATATTGATCTTGCTGCGGTCAACGTTCTTCCAATCGATATCGTTGAACTTGACCTTGCCGTTGATGTTGTTGAAGCAATTGTTGCAGTCGACGTCGATGTCACCATCGAACCGGCCGCCCCACACGCCCCAGTCGTCCCAGTCGACCATCGCGCCGAACACGGCCCCGGTCACAGCGCCAGCAAAGAACGTCGCCGCCGGATAGTAGTAGTTCGGGTACGGTTCGGGGTAATAGGACAGCGGCTCCACTGCATAGTCCGGCACGTAGAGCATCTCCGGCTCGTACTGCGGCACGTAGATCTTTTCCGGATTGGCCGCCTGAATGATGACGTTTTCGTTTTCCTGGACGACCTTCATCTTGTCGTCGGTTTTGAGCACGCCTGAGGCGACTGCCTTGTCGCGAAGCTGCTGAATGGCGACCAGCACGTCCTTCTGCTGGTAGGCCATGGCATCGGAGAGCGACTGCGTCCAGTCGAGGTCCTCGCTCATCATCTTGACGAGATCGGGATAGTTCAGGAGCGATATGACGCTGCCGTCCCAGCTGTCCTTCGGCTTCAGATCCTTGTTCTTCTTCAGATTTTCGAGGAAGCGCTCCGCCTCGACGATCTGCAGCGGGAACAGCGAGGCCGACGCTATGAGCGCGATCAGCTCATCTGGATATAGCGCGATCCGGGCGACCAGAACTTCCAGCTCGTCCTCGCTGAGCGGTTCCGGCTGTTCCGGCGCAGCCGCCTGCCCGGATGGGGCGGCAGCTGGCTGTTCCTGCGCATAAGCGCGAAAATTATAGGAATAGGGTTCAGGGATCAGCAAACACGCAGTCGCTAGAAAACAGATCGATCGATGCAAACGGATGACACGCTTAACTGCCATTTCCCCTCCCGATCGGACGCGCTGTGGCGTCACCTGTAATAGTCTGCTGGTGCGTGGATCTCTTCTGCCTGTCTGCTGATCTTAGATGCCGGCGGCGCCTCTGGTGCAACCGTAGGGGCATAGTAGTGCATAAGCCGTTGCTTTTTCAATGCACAAATGATGTCCGCACGCTGGCACCTGTTTGGGGTTGTACCAGGTTGAGACGACGGGACTGCGCAGTACCGCCAAACGGCTAGACCCTGCCCAAATGGGCGTAGACGAATTGCAGGCTCTTCTTTTCCTGCAACTGGCTACAGAATAGCGGTTCAATTCGGACCCATGTCCTGCGCGAAATTGTCCTGCGCGAAATTGCAGGGGCTGCGCTGAACGGTGGATTGGAGAGACGGCGATGACGGAAACTCGTCCCTTGTCGGAAACGGCGCCGAACGCGAACACCAATCAGATCACGGTCGCAAGCGCTGCCGCCGGGCACCTCGCGCTGGTTCCCACCTGGCTTCCCCTCGAACTCGTTCCCGATCCAGACCACAATTCGGCCGGCAGCGGCGGCAATGGAACGAGCATCGGCACGCTCGACAGCAACACGCTCGCCGTCTTCATGCCTTCGAACGCCGCCATAACCGGCCCCCATTCGGCTGCGGACGCGCAGCAGGGAAATGACGCCCTCATCAATCAGCATGTCACCGAGATGGCCGGCATGGGCGGCGACGGCGGCAACGGCAATTCCGCGGGCAGCGGTGGCGGCAATGCCGGCGGTGGCGGGCATGGCACCTTCATTGGCAGCCTGGTGAGCACCGACGTGGGCGTGTTTGCCCCGGTGAACACAGCGGTCGCCGCAGGCCCCGGCTCGACGGCGACCGCCAACCAGGTCAACAACGCCGCGATGCTGCAAGGCGCCACCCAGATCGGCGGCATCGGCGGCTCGGGTGGCGACCACAACATTGCCGGCGGCGGATCGTCCGCCAACCACGGCACATCCATCACCTTCACGGGCGATAACTTCGCCGGACACGGCGGCGACGGCACCTTCATCGGCAGCATGATCGACGTCAACGTCGCGGTGTTTTCGCCGATCAACATCGCCATCGGGGCGGCCGGCGGCGACGCCCAGGCCCACCAGACCAACAACGCCATCTTCGATCAGGGCGGCGTACAGATCGCTGGCATCGGCGGCGCCGGTGGCGGTTTCAACCTGTCCTCCGACACGATCTTCACTGGTGATCAGATGGCCGGCGGCGGCGGTTCCGGCTTTTCGAACGGCAGCATGGTCGATGTCAGCATCGGGTATTTCCACCCCATCAATATCGCCGTTCCGGCCGGCGGCACGGCCGATGCGCAGCAGCTCGACCACGTGCTCTACGATCAGCACGCACTGCAGATGGCAGGCATCGGCGGACTTGGCGGAGAGGGCAATCTGTCCGACGCCCATTCGGCGCTCGTCGACGATATCCTCAGCCTTGTGGACGGCAGCTGAATTTTGTCGAGACCTGCCGCCGCGCTGCGACGGCATCAAGAAGACAGGTATCAAAGCGCACCCGCAACCGGGTGCGTTTGTCTGTCGCCCCCACTCTATTGCCTGCCCCATATCCGCCACGTGGCCCATACCCCGCCCAAAGGGACGTCACCGATTGTCCAGCTAGCTCGCACGCGCAAGAACGCGCACCATTCATTCGCGGTTACCCCGTCTGCCACACGGTATCGCTGGCACCGAACCGCTGAGAGAACACGGGGGTCAAGATACGTAGAGGAGCAACGCTATGCCTATTCCGCAAGCATCTGACACGATCAATCTCAGCAACTCCAATGCTGGCGACGCGAATGCCGGCAACGGCGGTGATGGCTTCAACTATGGTGATATTCACTATAATCCGGTCGCCTATGTCGCCAATTCGCAGACGGTAGAAGGTGCCTACACCAAGCTCTACAACGGGGATCACGTCTGGCAGGACGCTGGATGGGGAACCGGTGACGGCGGCGAAGGCGGACTTGCCCAGGCTCGTGACGGCTTCCTTGCCTCGCTGACCAACAGTGGCTCCGGTGGAGCCGGCGGCGACGCCACCTCCAGTGGCGATCAAGGCAACACCAGTGGTGGCAACGTGGCAGCGGTCGCTGCGGACACCACGGCAACACAGAACACGCAGTTCCTTGCCGACCAGCATGCAACCATTCTCGCCGGCGTTGGCGGCAATGGCGGCAATGGCAACCAGGCATTGGGCGGCGACATTTCTTCGGCCCTGGTTCATACCAATCCGTTCACGGAAACCAACACCTCGACCGAAACCAACACGTCTACAGACACATCGACCGAAACCACAACGGTCTCGAATGCGCTCGACAATTTCATCAACGCGTTCGGATCGATCGACCTTAGCGATCTCGGTTCGTGAATTGGCAATGAGGATCGTCGGCTTCGGCCAACGATCCTCATCCTTGTCTGTGCCGTGCCAAAGCCCTGCCTTGTCAGAGTCGATTGCACCGAGATCTGATAATGACAACCAACTCGCAACCCTCGCCGCGCGAACCGACGCATCTGGTCATGGCCCTGAGGGCTTCAGCCGGAGCCTTCGGCTTGGTCTTCCTTTACAGCTGCGGCTACAACCTGTTTCTGCTCGCCCCATCCATCTATCTGCTGCAAATCTACGATCGCGTGCTGTCGAGCCGCAGCGCCGACACGCTGGTGATGCTGACGCTGATTATCTCCGTCGCCGTGGTGGTCGGGTCGCTGCTTGACATCGTGCGTCGGGCCGCCCTTTCGCGCATCGGCAGCTGGCTGGACCATCGGCTGCGCCCGGTGGTTCTCACCGCCTCCTTCGAATATGGCGCGCGCACCAGCTCCGCGGCCGCGACGGATTGCTACAAGGACCTGTCGACGCTCAGGCAGTTTCTGGATTCACCCGCAAGTTCGCTGCTCTTCGACGTGCCCTGGGCGCCGGTTTTCCTGCTGCTTTTGTTTCTCGTCCACCCGCTGCTCGGCGTCATCGGCCTGCTGAGCGCCGCCTCCCTGCTGCTGTTGGCAATCCTCACCGAATTGTCGACCCGACGTCCCCTTGCCCACGCCAATCGTGCGCTTGCGCGCAGCTACCTGCGCTTTGCGACCGCCCTCAAATACATTCAGGTCATCCGCGCGATGGGCATGCAGGACGGCGCAGCCCAGATCGTCTATCGCGACGCCGAAGCGGCAAGGAAGGCCCAGGATGCCGCTATGCAGCGCACCGAGGTCATTCTCGGCCTGTCGAAATCCGTGAGAACGCTGACGCAAATCCTGATGATGGGCGCTGCCACCTGGCTGGTGCTCGAGGAAAACAGCAGCCCCGGCATCATCTTCGTCGCCAGCCTTCTGCTCGGCCGCGGGCTGGCGCCGGTCGAAGGGGCGATCGGCGCATGGCGCTCGGTCGCCTTTGCCCGCAATGCCTTCAATCGGCTCAATCAGATGCTGATTGCGGTCGCAGCCGATAGCGACGCGCGCATGGTTCCCGTGCCCGAGCAAAGCGGCCTCATCCTCGACAGCGTTGGCTACACCCTGCCCTATCCGGACAGGCAGATCTTGCAGGGCGTCACCCTGCGGCTGGCGCCGGGCGATTGTGTGGCCCTGATCGGGCCATCGGGGTCGGGGAAATCAACGCTCGGACGGATCATTGCCGGCGTCGAGCCGGCGACCAGTGGCTGTGCCCTTCTTGGCGGCGTCGACATCGCCGCCCTGCGCCTGTGCGCGGGGACACGCCATGTCGGCTACCTGCCGCAGGACATCGAACTCTTCGGCGGCGCGGTCAAGGACGTGATCGGCCGGCTGGATGGAGCCGATCCGGGCAAGGCGATCGAGGCGGCGAAGCTCGTCGGCCTGCATGAGACGATCATGCGGCTGCCCAAGGGCTACGACACCGACATCGGCGAAGGCGGCGGGCTGCTCCTGAGGGCGCAGCGCCAGCAGCTTGGGCTGGCGCGCGCTGCCTACGGCAATCCATCGCTGGTGGTGCTTGATGATCCAAACTCGAGCCTCGACTACGACGGCGAACGCAAGCTGTTCACGGCCATATCGCGGATGAGATCGCGTGGCATGATCGTCGTCATCATCACCCATCGCATGGGTATCCTGCCCGTCACCAACAAGATCGCCATTCTGCGCAACGGCACGGTCGATGCCTTCGGCGACAGCGAACAGATCTTCGAGGCACATCTTCAGCCTCCGGCGCGAACCGGAACGTAGGAGGAGGACGACACGATGCATCTCGTTCAGATCGAACCGCCTCCAGCACGGATCATTGGCGCGGCAAACGTGGCCCACCGCCCGATAAAGCCGCAGGGCCCAATCGGAAAACTGCTGACCTATTCGCCGCAGGACGGCATCAACCCGATCGAGCTTGCGGCCGCATCGCCGATGTCACGGCTGCGTTCCGTCGCCTGGACCGGCAATCTGCTGATCGGCTTCTTTGTCATCGGCCTCGGCACTTGGTCGGCACTGGCGCCGCTCAGCAGCGCGGCCATCGCCTCAGGCGTCGTCGAACCGGAAACCAGCCGCAAGACCATCCAGCATCTCGAAGGCGGCATCATCCGGCAGATCCGCGTCAAGAACGGCGATGCGGTCACCTCCGGCCAGGTGCTGATCGAACTGGACGATACCAAATTCCGCTCCGAACGCGACAGCCTCCAAGGACAGCTGTGGGACGCGGATGCCAGGCGCGCGCGGCTGCTTGCCGAACAGGATGACGCAGACAGCATAACCTATCCGCCAGAAATGCTGGCCGTGATGGCCGACAACGCCGCCATCCGGGCGATCGTCACCGGCCAGCAGCGGATCTTCGAGACCCGTCGCCAGGTGTTGCAGTCGGAGATCGCGATCACACAGGAAAGAATGAAGCAGGTGCAGCAGGAAGTCGCCGGCCTCGCCGCCCAGAAGGCAGCGTTGAGCGAACGGGTCGAAATCTCCAGGCAGGAGCTTGAGAGCGTCACGACGCTGACGGCCAAGGGATTGGAAAAGAAAAGCCGCGTTCTCAACCTGCAACGGGAAAAGGCGGATATCAGCGGACGACTGGGTGAAATTTCGGCGCAGATATCCCGTGCCTACCAGGTGATCAGCGAGGCCCAGGCCTATCTTGTGAAACTTCGAAGCGACCGGCTGAACGAAGTCGCCCAGACCACGCGCGAAACTGAAACCCAGATCCTGCAACTGAGCGAAAGGTTGCGGGCGATCGACGACCAGCTGGCCAGAACCGCGATCCGGGCGCCGGAAGACGGTGTAATCATGGATTTGCGCATCCATACCAGCGGTGGCGTCATCGGCGCCGGCGAACCGCTTGTCGACCTCGTCCCGCGCAAGGGACGCCTGATCGTTTCGGCCAGAGTACGACCTGAAGACATCAATCTGGTGCATCCGGGTCTCGAGGCACAGGTCCATCTGCTGCCTTACAATCAACGCCGGGTGCCGCTTCTGAAGGGAAAGGTCGAATATGTATCGGCGGATCGCCTGGTCGACAAGCAAACCGGGCAATCCTACTACGCCGCGACGATCCATGTGGCTGATGAGCGCTTGGCCAAGATGAGCGAAGTCGAGCTGGTGCCCGGCATGCCAGCCCAAACGCTGATCGAAACGGGCACGAACAGCGTCGCCCTCTATGCGCTGAGGCCGCTGCTCGACAGTTTCAACCGGGCATTTCGTGAGGACTGAAACATGCTGTAGCCGGCTGCTCTGTGCGCGACGCGAATGGAGGTACGTGCTCCGTTGCCGCCCCATGCCCCTTGCATCCCTGGCTTGGTTCCACCAAAGGACACCATGATGGGCAAGCGAAAATTCGATGACGACGAGATCATGGACATCCTCCGGGAGCATCAGGCCGGCGCGACAGTGGCTGATGTCTGCCAGCGCTACGGCGTCAGCGAACCGACTTTCTACCGCTGGCAATCCTCGCAGCTTCGAACCGTTGGCTTCGACGTCAAACGCATAAGGGCACTGGAACAGGAAAACCAAAAGCTGAAGAAGCTCTTGGCCGAAGCCATGCTGACGGCCGCGACCCTGAGCGAGATGCTGGAGAAGACCTCGAGATGACGGCGGCTAGAGCGTTTCCGGTTTAGACAGAGTCGCAGAAACGCTCTAGCATCTTGTTTTTAGGCATTTCCTGACGGAAAACCGCTTCGCACTTTTCCTGGAAATGCTCTAGGTGACCGCCGCGCCATCGCCGGGCGACGATCTGCCGCCGAGCCGTGCGACCACCTCCGTGCGGTTCTGCACCTGCAGCTTGCGCATGATGTGCTGGAGATGCATCTTCACGGTATGGCCCGACAGGTTCAGCTTGCCGGCGATGACTTTGTTCGAGGAACCGCACTGCAATTCGGCCAGCACATCAGCCTCGCGTGGCGTGAAATCGGCCAGCATAGGATCGTCGTGGCGCAACCGTTTGGGTTCGGGCTGCTCCTCCGCTGGCACCAGATGCAGCGCCGCGTCGTCGCCGAACGCACCCAGCGGATGCGGGCAGAACACGCCGCCGGCAAGCACAAGCCTCAAACCGGCAAGCGCAATCTCGATTGGCAGCGCGGTGGTGAAGAAGCCGCGGATCCCCATCTGCAGGGCCTGCGTCGCGACGGAAACATCGTCCGTATCCGACAGCAAGGCGATCGGTGCTTTGGGAAAGCGCGCGGCAACGGCCGCCAGATCGTCGAGCAAGCTGCTGCTTCTGACGCCCCTCCCCGCCAGATCGAGCGTAATCAAACGCACGTCCATTCCGAGAGCCTTGTCCAGACTTGCAGTCGAGATCATATCGATGAAGGTCCACCCCGCAAGTTCGCGCTCAAGCAGCGTGACGATGGCAGTGCGGGCAAGCGTGTGCGGTTCGATGACGATGCCGGTCGGTGCATTGCGCGCTTTGCGGCGCACCGCTCCTGAACTGATGGACACAGGTCGACCCCCAGGATGTTTGCAACCTCTAAGGGATGCATACTAGGCCCGGAGATGCATCATGTCATGAGAAAATCAGGATTAATCCTATTGGACCAACGGCAACATGGCATTGAAATCAAACATATTTTTTGAGTGCATTTCGCAAGGCTGACTGTTGTAACATATCTTGAGTAGTGAAATCCGCGTTGTTCATCGAGACAGTGATGCAAGGCGCGTCGATCACGCGACCCTGAATTTGCAACTCGATCTGGCGATACGCGCCTGGCCCCGGCGAAACATTTGGCAAACTGGCTCTGCTCCGCGCCCCTAGGCACTGGACGGTTTCGGTTGACCATTTCAGTCCGACGGACCCAGCGGGGTTGATGGAGCCGGTTGCGCAGCACTTTGTGATCCGGGGAATTTCAGGCGGTAGAGTTGCGCCCGCGCGGGGTTTGGTGGCCTGCATGGGCGGCTGATCACTATCCCGTCGCACGCCTCGCTGCAAGCAGGCACATGTCCTATTCTGCGCACCGCCGGTGTTTTCTGGATTTTGTTTCGGGGCCCTTTTGCTGGCTTTGTCGCTGTCCCAGAACGCC
>NZ_JBXAIA010000004.1:0-414379 GCF_058795755.1 Ensifer sp. GW823-FHT05D09
TAAGTGAGAGAGCATTGTTCCTCCGACGATCTCCTGGAGCTTCCGAAACACACCTCCGGCCCACCCGTGACAGGGCGACGCACGGTGCTGCCGTTAGCATTTAGGATTTCGGCGGCTTTGTTTCATCGAAAATCCTGAAAGCTCTCTTCGGCATTCAGTGCGTGATTTTTGCGCCTGATCCAGCATAGGATCGATCTTGGTTGAGTAGTTCGTCGCGGCCCTAGGAGAATGGGAGCCTCGCGTCCAACCTCATCTCATAAGCATTGGGAGGATGCCAGAACATGCCTACGACTGTACCGACGCGCAAAAGCGAATACCGGATGACGCTTCTCGAACAAGTGCTTGTTTTGCTCGGTCAAGGGAGCATCTGGTACACTTGCTACGCCTATCCCTACGACCCGCGGGAACTCAACGCATCTGTCGAAACCGGGCTTGCCTGAACGGAAGAGATGGCCCGTGGTCCGGCGGCAAAAGTCAGACCCTATAAGCGGGTCGATCGAGCGACCGACGCTCCGAGGCGGTGCCCAGAAGCGTCGGTTGTGACCACAGCCAGCGGGGCCGTCGTCGGCATCGAGGCGTTGTCCGCACCTAAGAAGTCGTTTCGTAGTAGAACGTGCTGCGACGTAACGTTTTCTACGCCAGTCTCAGACCTGAGCTACCCGCGGATCGTTCGGTCGAATAGCAATTCCAAGACCGCATCGTTGTCGCACTCCAGGTGTTGAAAGCGAAGGCCTTCAGCGACTTGTCCTGATGATCGGAGCAGTGGCATCACACCCGACCCAACCCGCATGGTCCGTTCCCGTCGACACGTTATGCGATCACAGTGGCCCCGATAGTCGTTGTCGAAGTCGAATCTCCCGCAAGCAGCGCTTCATGGTAGCTCCAGAACTCGCTCACAAACCGTTCGGCAAGCACGCTGTCGGAACCTTGGCTGCGCCGGATCGCGAGGAAGCCTGCATCGACGAAGATGGCGAAAGGCCTGACGACAACGCCGCGCCCACGGAATTCGGTCGCGGACGATGGGTCGATAATCGCAATGCCCGCCCCTTCGGAGACCAGCGTCAGCGCGGTATGGGAAAGGCGCGTTTCCAACGTCGATGACCGAGGAATGCCGGCCAGCGCCACTTCCACGCGCATGGCAAACAGCGTGCCAGGCTCCAGTGTGATCATGCGCTCATTGGCGAGATCGGCCGGCATGATGTCTTCCCGGTCGGCAAGCCTGTGACCAGTGGGAACCGCGACGACCGCAGGTATCGGACGGGTCTCGATCAGAAACCCGGGACGGTCGAGCGGACCATCGGCAAAACCAAGGTCCACCTGCCCCGATGCGACCGCCTCGATCACCAGAGACGACGGAATACCGTTCAGCGACGCATGAACGTTTGGACGGTCGCGCAGGAACCACGCAAGAAAACGCGGCATGATCCCGTTTGCCAGTGCTGGCATGGCGGCAATGCGGAGCATCCCGGCATTCTGCCTGCTGATCTCTTCGGCAAACGCCTTGATGCGCGATAGGCCGACATAGGCCCGCTCCACCTCCTGGAGCAACGTCAGGGCCTCCCGAGTGGGCGTTAGCTGGTTTCCCCTGCGGTCAAACAGCTTCAGCTTCGTATCGATTTCAAAGTCACGGATCAGCCGGCTCACCGCCGGTTGAGTGATGGACATCAGCTCCGCCGCCGCCGTCATTTTTCCGGTCAACATGACGGTACGGAACGCTTCCACCTGACGCAGGTTCATGGATCACCATAATATTTGGTTATGCTCGCGGCCAGATTACGAATTTGACGGTATTGAAGCAAGCTGTCAAACCCACTGGAAACAAACCGTGGCGTCTGGCTCGAACCGGCGCCGCACAAGGGAACAAACTGGTGGGTGCTTTGAGCGCGTATCTCGATCTGATGGGGTTCGCCGAGGGAGCCTGGGGCATGGATATGCTCAAGGCGACAGGCGTTACCCTTTGCGTTGCCCTCAGCGGCTTTGCCGCCGGGGCGGTTTTTGGCTGTCTCTCCGCGGCGGCGTCGTTCTCGTCGCTGCGTGCTCTGAGGGCGTTAGCCGATGGTTACACCACCATCCTGCGCGGTATTCCCGACCTGCTCGTCATCTATCTCTTCTATTTCGGCAGCAGCGCGGTTTTAAGCCGACTCGGTGCTCTGTTCGGCTCCGAGGGCTTCATCAGCGCGCCCGTCTTCCTGACCGGCGCTCTGGCGATCGGGGTGGTTTCAGGCGCCTATCAGGCTGAGGTCTATCGCGGTGCGGTGCTCGCGCTCTCCAAGGGCGAAATTGAAGCGGCAAGAGCCTATGGCATGCCGAACCACCTTCTGTTTCGCCGCATCATCCTGCCCCAAGCGACGCGGTTCGCAATCCCAGGTGTCGGCAATGTCTGGCAACTGGTGCTGAAGGAATCAGCGCTCATCTCGGTGGTAGGGCTGATCGAACTGATGCGACAGGCCCAGATCGGCGCGGGCTCGACCCGCAAACCCTTCACGTTCTTCCTGACGGCTGCGGTGCTTTACCTGCTGATCAGCTTCGTGTCGGGCGTCCTGTTCCGGATTGCAGAGAAGCGCGCCATGCGCGGGATCAGGCGGGCACTATGATCGATCTTCCCTTCATCTACGACGCCTTCGTGCAGCTTTGCAGCGGCATCCCGCTGACGCTGCAACTGATGGCGGTGTCCGTCGCATCCGGCGCCGTTCTGGCAATTGCTCTTGCAGCGATGAGACTGTCGTCCTGGCCACCGCTCGACCTCCTGGCGCGGATTTACATCTTCATCTTTCGCGGCACGCCGCTTCTGGTGCAGCTCTATCTCATCTACTACGGCCTCAGCCAGTTTCCCGAACTGCGCAAGACCTTCCTATGGCCGTTCCTGCGGGAGGCCTATTGGTGCGCAGCGCTCGCGCTCGCGCTCAACACAGCAGCCTACAGTGCCGAAATCATCCGCGGCGGCGTGCTCTCAGTGCCTGCCGGGCAGATCGAAGCCGCGCGTGCCTATGGGATGAGTGGCCTTACTCTCATTCGCCGCATCATCGCGCCACAGGCGCTGCGGCAGATGCTGCCTGGCTACTCCAACGAAGTGATCCTGATGGTGAAATCGACGGCGCTGGCCTCGACCATAACCATGATGGAAGTCACAGGGCTGGCGGCAAAACTCATCTCGGCGACCTACCGCCCCGTGGAGATCTTCATCGCCGCCGGCGCGATTTATCTGCTGCTCAATTTCATCGTCAGCCGGCTGTTCAAGCTGTTCGAGTACCGGCTCTCAGCCGCGCAGCGCCAACCCATCTACCGACGAGCCGCAGGAGAAAATGCATGATGAACGCAGCCCTCGCACCGGCCGTGAAGATCACCGGGCTCGAGAAGAGCTACGGTGCCTACAAGGTGCTGCACTCCATCTCGTTCAGTGCCAACAAGGGTGAAGTCGTCTCGATCCTCGGGGCCTCGGGATCCGGCAAGTCCACGCTGCTTCGCTGCATCAACATGCTGGAAGTGCCGGATGCGGGCGAAATCTCCATTCACGGTGAGAGCTACAGGCTTACGCAGCGTTCGGGCTTTGCCCCGCGCGCCGCCGATCCGAAGCAACTGCTGCGGCTTCGTTCCCAGGCGACGATGGTGTTCCAGTCCTTCAATCTCTGGTCACACCGGACGATCCTGGAAAATCTGATCGAAGCGCCGGTCCATGTGCAAAAGCGCAACCGCGCCGAATGTGTCGCGGAGGCTGAAGCCCTCCTCGAGCGGGTGGGCATTGCCGACAAGCGCAACTTCTATCCGGCGCATCTTTCCGGCGGCCAGCAGCAACGTGCCGCGATTGCCCGGGCACTCGCCATGCGGCCCAAGATCATGCTGTTCGATGAGCCGACTTCGGCGCTCGATCCGGAGCTGGTCGCCGAAGTGCTGAAGGTCATGCGCGATCTCGCAGCCGAGGGCCGCACCATGCTCGTCGTTACCCATGAGATGGACTTTGCCCGCGACGTCTCGAGCCGCGTTCTGTTCCTGCACAAGGGGCTGATCGAAGAGGACGGCCGCCCGGAACAGGTCTTCTCGAACCCGAAGAGCGAGCGCTTCCGCCAGTTTATTTCCAAGCACAACGCCTGAAACTAACTTTGAAAAAACGAAGAGAGGAGAACGCATGAAACTGAAGATTATCTTGTCTGCCATCGGCCTGCTGGCAACAGCCCATGTCGCGCAAGCGGAGGACGTGATCCGCATTGCCACGGAAGGCGCTTATGCGCCGTGGAACTTTTCCGGCCCCAACAACGTGCTGGAAGGCTTCGAAATCGACCTGGCAAACGACCTGTGCGAGCGCATGAAAGCCAAGTGCGAAATCGTCGCCCAGAACTGGGACGGCATCATCCCTTCACTGACCGCGGGCAAATACGACGCCATCATGGCGGCCATGAGCATCACGCCAAAGCGTGAGGAAGTAATGGCCTTCTCCGCCCCCTACGCCGCAGCGATCAATTCCTTTGCGGCAATGGAAGACAGCGATCTTGCCAACCTGCCGGAAACCGGCAAGCCGCTCTCGGTCGATTCTGAAGCCGCCAAACCGGTGCTGGAAGAGATCGCCAAGAAAATCCAGGGCAAGGCTGTCGGCGTACAGGGCTCCACCACGGCTTCCGCGTTCATGGAACAGTACTTTCAAGGTGGCGCCGACGTTCGCGAATACAAGACCACCGAAGAGCACAACTTCGATCTGGCGAGCGCCCGCCTCGACGCAGTCGTGGCCAATGCGACCGTTCTCGCAGCAGCACTCGAGAAGGACGACATGAAGGGTGCGAAACTCACCGGCCCGCTCTTCTCGGGCAAGGTGTTCGGCATGATCGGCGTCGGCCTCCGCAAGGAGGACACCGCACTGAAGGCGCGTTTCGATGACGTCATCAAGGCTGCCGTCGCCGACGGCACGGTGAAGAAGCTCTCCGAGAAGTGGTTCAAGGTGGACGTGAGCCCGCAGGAATAAACCTCGACAACCGGCCCGTCCGAGTTTCGGGCGGGCCACGCCACCGGCACACGGACCGAAAAGCATGCGCAGACTACCAGATCAAGACATCGTCATCATTGGAGCAGGCCTTGTGGGCGCCGCCCTCGCCTGGGGCCTTGCGCGCGCGGGTGAGCGGCCGCTGCTTCTGGACGGAGACGATCTGTCGCTGCGCGCATCTCGCGCCAACTTTGCGTTGATCTGGGTTCAGGGCAAGGGGCTCGGCGCTCCCCATTATGCACGCTGGACAATGCGCTCGGCCCGCCTTTGGCCGGAATTCGCGGCCGCATTAAAAGAGACTTCCGGCGTCGATGTTGCCCTGAAGCAAAATGGGGGCTTCACCTTTGCGCTGAGCGAAGCCGAGCTGGAACGCACGCATGAAGACGTCGTGACTGTTGCACGAGAACTTGGCGATGATGCCACCGAACATACCCTGCTCGACCACGCAGAGACGGCGAAACTGGTGCCGGCGATCGGTCGGGATGTCGTCGGCTCCGTCTATTCTCCAATGGATGGCGACGTGAACTCGCTCCGCCTGCTCCGGGCGCTTCATACCGGCATGATAAATCTAGGCGCTGCTTACGAGCCGCATTGTGAGATCGACGAAATCACCCCCCGAACGGGCGGGTTCCAATTGAAGGGCTCCTGGGGCGAGGTTTTCGCCAAACGCATCGTCCTGACGGCTGGCGTCGGCAACAGCCGGCTTGCCGCGATGGTTGGCATTCACGCGCCCTCCGTGCGCAGTAAGGGGCAGATCCTCGTCACCGAAAAATGCCGTCCATTTTTCCCCTACACCTCGGCCACGCTCAGGCAAGCCGACGAAGGCGGCGTGATGATCGGCGACAGCCAGGAAACCCACACGGACTCGATTGCGACCAACCAGGACATCAGCGCGGTTCTGGCCGATCGCGCCATCCGGACATTTCCCTGCCTGAGTGGCGTCAACGTCCTTCGCACCTGGACCGGCTTCCGCGTCAAGACGCCCGACGGTTTTCCCATTTACGAGCAGTCGACCGCCCATCCCGGCGCCTATGTGGCGATGTGCCATTCCGGCGTGACGCTTGCCGCAATCCATGCGCTCGTCGTCGCTGGTGAGATCGCCACCCAGCAGGCCGTACTTGCCGGCAACACATTCCCCGGCAGGAGATTTCATGTTTCGCAGAATTGATAAAGCAGCAGATACCGTCGCCATCACGTTCGACGGTATCCCGATGCGCGTCGACACCGAACAGACGGTGGCCGCAGCACTCCTTAGCCAAGGCATCAGCACGTTGCGCAGGAGCGTCGTCGGTGATCGCCCACGTGCGCCCTATTGCCTGATGGGTGTCTGCTTCGAATGCCTGGTCACCATCGACGGCATTCAAAACCGGCAGGCTTGCATGATCGTCGTGCGTGACGGGATGGCGATCTCATCGCAAAGCGGTGCCCGCTCTCTGGACGAAGGGTGCTGACGATGGCGCTCCGGAAAATCGACGATCTTCACCTTCTCGACCGCGAATACGATCTCGCGATCATCGGTGCAGGGCCGGCGGGGATGGCCGCAGCGGCGGAGGCGGCCGCCGCTGGCGCGCGAACGATCCTCCTTGATGAAAACCCTGCCCCCGGCGGCCAGATCTACCGGTCGATCGAAAGGAATTCGCCAGCAAGGCGCGCCTTCCTCGGCAACGACTACTGGAAGGGAAAGGGCGTCCTTAAGTCGTTTCTTCAGTGCGACGCCGCCTACCTATCCCAAGCACTTGTCTGGAGTGTCGAGCAAGGCGAGACCGATGGAAAGGCATCTGTCGAACTGCGCGTTTCGGCCGGTGGCAAAAGCAGCATCGTCCATGCGCGGCGGGTCGTCTTCGCCACCGGCGCGATGGAACGGCCGATGCCCGTAAGGGGGTGGACGCTTCCGGGCGTCATGACGATTGGTGCGGCCCAAATCGCACTCAAATCTTCAGGGCTGGTGCCCGACGGCCGCGTTGTTTTGGCAGGCAGCGGCCCCCTGCTTTATCTCTTTGCCGACCAATTGCTGCAGGCCGGTGGCAACCTTGTCGCGGTACTCGACACTACGCCGCGTTCGAACTGGACGAAGGCGCTGCCTTTCCTGCCCCCGTTTCTGGTTTCGCCCTATCTGCTGAAAGGCCTGGCGCTGTTGGCCAAGGTTCGGAGCTCGGCACCGGTTTTCACCGGCGTCGGGACGATCGAGATCATCGGTCAGGACCGGGCCACCTCAATCCGCTTCCAGGCCAAGGGCCGGGCGGAGGAAATCGACATCGACAGCGCCTTCCTGCATCAGGGCGTCGTCCCGAACAACAGCCTTGCCAACGCGACCGGGTGTCTTCTTGCCTGGAACGACCGTCAGAAGTGTTTTCAGCCAGAACTTGACACATGCGGTCGATCCTCGCTGCCGGCGATCTACGTCGCCGGTGACGGCGGCGGCATAGGCGGCGCGCTTGTTGCGGGGATAGACGGGCGGATAGCGGCGCTGGCCGCCTGTCTCGATCTCTTCCCGGAGAAGGCGCGCCGGATCGGACCGCTGCTTGCGAAGCACGAAAAGCGGCGCAGGGCCTTGTCGCGCGGGCGCACCTTCATCGACACGCTCTATCAGCCCGCCGTGGCGTTTCGCGCGCCGACCGATCTGGAGACGATCGCATGCCGCTGCGAAGAAGTGACGGTCGGTGCCATCCGTGATGCCGCCGCGCGCAACGTGGTCGGCCCCAACCAGCTCAAGACGATGCTGCGTTGTGGCATGGGGCCGTGCCAGGGGCGCATGTGCACGGCGACCATCACCGAAATTCTGGCTGACGTGCAACAGCGGTCCCCCGCCGATATCGGCACCTACAGGCTT
Organism: Ensifer sp. GW823-FHT05D09; assembly: GCF_058795755.1. Lineage (NCBI taxonomy): Bacteria > Pseudomonadati > Pseudomonadota > Alphaproteobacteria > Hyphomicrobiales > Rhizobiaceae > Ensifer > Ensifer sp. GW823-FHT05D09. The sequence goes on from NZ_JBXAIA010000004.1 coordinate 7,800, forward strand.
CGCACACCGATAAAGCCCGTCCCCTTGCGCGAGTTCGCCTCGCTCCCCCTCACGCCGGATGCCGTTCAGGCCGTTACCGGTGACGACTCCGACAGAAGCTGACCCCTCAACAAAGGAAACAAAATGGCAGAACGTCATCTCCGCACACCCATCATGCACCGCGTCGTTGAACACAACGGCATCGTCTATGTCGGCGGCACGACCTGCGACGACGAAAGCCTCGACATGGCCGGCCAGACCCGGGAAATCCTGGCGAAGATCGATCGCTATCTGGCAGAAGTTGGCACCGACAAGACGAGGCTCCTGACGGCCACGATCTTCGTGACCGACCTCGCCAAGAAGCCGGACATGGATGCCGTTTGGAAGGCCTGGGTTGGCCCGGAAGAGCTGCCGACCCGCGCGACCGTGGGCGTTGCCGATCTCGGTGGTGACACGCTGATCGAAGTGGTCGTCTCGGCCTACATGTAGCCGTCGCTGACCGGATCATGCGAGACGACCCAGTCTCGCATGATCCGGCGCAGTCATTCAGGCGCTCGGTCGGGACTGAAGCTTGTCGAACGGGGCGACCGCCTGTCGCAGAAAATCTATGAGCTTGCTGGCTGCGAGCGATCGTGGATGGTTCCTCGGTGTAAGCAGCCACAGATCGATCGTCGTTTCCGGAACGATACTGCGCCGCACGAGAACGTCGCTGCCAAAATCGAGCCCGACGAACGAAGGCACGATGGAAACGCCGACGCCATTGGCAACGAAACAACAGGCCGTCTCCGAGAGCGGAACCTCGATCCGGTTTCTCTTCTGCACGCCCTTGATCTGGAAGGCGCGGTCAATCGTCATCAGCGAGCAATCGTCACGCGCCAGCGAAACGAAGGGATCGCCGCCGAGATCTTCGAGATCGATAACGGATTTTTCCGCCAGCGGATGGTGGGCGGGAAGAACGCAGACCATTTCGAAACGCATAAGACGCTCGGCATCGACGTTGGGATGCTCGAACGGCAGCACGCTGAGGCCGATATCCACCTGTTGTGCCGCGACGAGATCGATAATGCGCGGCGAAGGCAGGCTTCGCATCGTGAAGTGAATATCGGGCTGTTCGGCAAGCAGGGGCGAAAGCGCTTGGGCGAGAAAACGCGTGGTCAGCGCCGGCGGGGCGACAAGCGTGATCTCTCCCCATTCCTGATTGCGGACGGCGTCGGCGAGCCGTGCCACGCGCGCGGTCCCCGAGAACATCTTAGCGACCTCGACCGCAAGCATGCGACCTTCGAGTGTTGGCGTGAGCCGGCCGCCGGCGCGAACGAAAAGCCGGAAACCGCAGGCATCCGAAAAGCTGCGCAGGAGCTTGCTGACCGCCGGCTGAGAGATCCGCATGCGCTCAGCGGCAAGCGTGACGGATCCGGTCTCGACGGTATTGTGGAACGCCTCCAACTGGCGGATGTTCATGGGTATGCCTTTGCCTTGAATCGAGCAACATGAGTTTCGGTTATAATGAGCGGATAATTTGATATTTGACAATCATACCACCGTCTCGCTTCTCTCACACTAACCAAACACGACGGATCGGGCGTTCGATCTGCTTCAAAAAGGGAACGAGAATGAGAACAGCCTTGGGAACGGCCCTGCTGACTTTGGCGCTTTCAACATCGGCACATGCGGGCGTCTTGTCGGTATGTGTGGAGGGATCGCCGGAAATTTTCAATCCGCAGCTCAGCAGCAGCGGAACAACATCGAATGTGCTGGCCAACATCTACGATAACCTCGTGTCCGTGAAGGCGAACAGTTCCGACATCGAACCCGCACTGGCCGAAAGCTGGACGATATCGGATGACGGACGCACATATACTTTCAAGCTGCGCAAGGGCGTGAAGTGGCAGTCCAACGATCAGTTCGCGCCGACGCGGGACTTTAACGCCGATGACGTGGTGTTCACCTTCGACCGGATGCTGAAGTTGGACCACCCTTACGCGAAGATCAGCAACGGTACGTACATCACCTTCAATACCAAGCTCGCCGATAACCTTGAAGCTGTCGCCAAGATCGATGATTACACCGTTGCTTTTACGTTGAAGGAGCCGCTGGCACCCTTTATCGGCATCATGGCACACCAGTCCCTTGCGATTACATCGGCGGAGTATGCCGATGGCTTGATGAAAGCGGGGACGCCCGAGACGTTCGACCGGATCCCGATCGGAACTGGACCTTTCGCACTGCAGGCCTATCAGCAAGATGCGGTAGTTCGCCTCATACCGTTCAAAGAAACCTGGGGTGCTGCCATCGGCGACAAGAGCCGGACACCCATGGTCGACGCGGTGGTTATGGCCATCAGTGCGGATGCTCCAGTGCGGCTCCAGCGCGCACTCGCCGGCGAGTGCCAGATTGCGCTTTACCCCAACCTTGCCGACCGCGCCCAGATCGAGAACAGCGACACGCTCCAACTTGTGCAAACGCCGGTGGCGTCGACCGGGTTCATCGATTTCAACTTCCGCGACGAGAAGTTCCGGGACAAGCGGGTAAGAACCGCATTGGCCGAAGCCATCAACGTGCCGGCACTCGTCGATACGGTCTACAACGGCGTGGGCATCGCCACGGGCGCACTTATTCCTCCGGTCCTCTGGGGACATGACAGCGAACTCCAGCCGCACCCCTATGATCCCGAGAATGCAAAGGCGCTTCTCAAGGAAGCCGGGTATCCGGACGGCTTTTCGACGGAGATATGGGCGATTCCGGTCTATCGCCCATACATGCCGAACGGGCGTCGCGCTGCCGAGATGATCCAGGCCGACTGGGCGAAGATCGGGGTAAAAGCCGAGGTCGTTAGCTTCGAATGGGGCGAGTACATCCAACGCGCCCGAGCGGGAGAGGCTCCGGTCGCCATGTTCGGTGGCATCTATGATTTTCCGGACCCGAGCCAGATCCCGAACAACTACTTCATCTGCGACTCCGACGGCAAGCCAAGCCCCTCCAACGTAGGTGCCTGGTGCGACAGCGAGTTCATCAGCCTGATGAACGAAGCTGGGCGTATCGAGGACAACGAGAAACGTATCGAACTCTATAAGAAAGCGCAGGCCCGCTTTCATGAAGAGGCTCCCGCCGTCATTCTTGGCGGAGCTGACACGCTGACTGCCGTCAGCAAAACCGTGCACGGCTTCCAGCCCGCCATTTTCGGAACAAGCCGCTATTCGGGCGTGACCGTCGACTAGGCGGGTCGCGCGGGCCAGCCACCTATTTGCATTGGAGCAAACATGAAAGTGCTAATCATTGGCGCCGGCATTCTTGGCGCCAGCACCGCCTATCACCTCGCGAAAAAGGGAGTCGATGTGGAAGTCGTCGACGCCCAGCACGAGGGAAAAGCAACCCTTGCCGGCGCCGGCATCGTCTGCCCGTGGGCAACCAAGCTCGAAGACGGCGACTTCTATGACATGTACGCGGCCGGCGCGGCCTATTATGCCTCCTTGGTCGACGGCCTGAAGTCGTTCGGCGAGGTAGATCTCGGATATGGCAAGGTCGGCGCGCTGGTCGTGGCCGAGGACAGGCAGGAGTTCGAGGCGGCCGCCGAGCGCGTGGCGCGACGCGTTGCCAATGTTCCAGAAGCCGGCACGGTCGAACATCTGAGCCCGGCTGCGGCCCGCGAGAAATTCCCGCCGCTGCGCGAAGGGATGGAAGCGATCTTCATCCCCGGGGCCGCGCGGGTCGATGCGCGTTTGCTCGCGGCCGCAATGCTGCGCGCCGCAAGCTCCCTCGGAGCGAGGGTCAGACAGGATCGCGTTTCATTGGCCTTGGAGGATGGACGCCCCGTCTGCACGGCCAGCGATGGTACAGCGCTTCAAGCGGACGAAGTCGTCGTCACGGCCGGTGCATGGGCGTCGCAGATTCTCAACCCGCTGGGCATTCCGCATTCGGTCGCGCCCCAGAAGGGCCAGATCATCCATCTTCGTCTGCCAGGCCTGCAGACATCGAACTGGCCCGTGCTCCTGCCGATGGGCAGCCACTACCTGCTGGCCTTCGACGATTCCCGCGTCGTGATCGGCGCAACCCGCGAGGACAATTCCGGTTTCGACTATCGCGTGACCGCGGGTGGCGAAGCCGAAGTCCTGAACGCGGGACTGGCGATCGCCCCAGGGCTTGCGACCGCGACACACATAGAAACCCGCATCGGCTTTCGCCCGGCGTCAAGCAACATGAAGCCCATTCTGGGCAGAGTTTCCGGTATCTCGGGTTTGACGGTCGGCAACGGCCTCGGCGCAGCCGGCCTCACCATCGGTCCCTTCGCCGGAAAGCAACTCGCGGAACTGCTGACGGGCGCTCCGCTCGACGTGGATCTCACGCCCTACGCCCCGGCTTAAATCGCCGGCCGGCATTGAACTCAACACAAATGGAAAAGGAACAATCATGGTAACGCGTTACCGGAAACATCGGATCATGCATGCGGCTGTCGAACACAACGGCTTGATCTTCGTCGGAGGCCACGCAGCCACAGACATTTCCGTCGGCATGAAGGAACAGACGCAGCAGGTCTGCGCCAAGTTGGACGGCTTGCTGGCCGAATGCGGCTCCGACAAGACCCAGCTTGTATCCGCCCGGATCTACATCAGCGATATGTCGAAGAAGGAAGAGATGAACGAAGCCTGGCTCGAATGGCTCGACGATGACGACCTACCGTCGCGCGCAACCATCGGCGTCGCCGATCTTGGCGATCCGAAGAGGCTCATCGAAGTCGTGGTCGTCGCCGCCAAGAACTAGCTTAAGCAAGATGAGGCCCAGGCTCGACTGGGCTTCAACCAACTGATCATAAGTGTATCAGGAGGCGCCTACGTTCATTAGCGTTCGTTAACTTGTGCGATCTTGGTGGCGCGGCCTGACCGGTTAAAAGGTTCGCCGCAGGAGGTTCAGCATAGCGCCGGCCAAGGGGCAGGACCCGGGACCTACTACCCCGGCAAGCGCTCTGCTGATGGAGGCTTTGCAGCGAAGCTAATCCTGGCACGATGCCCCTCACCTTCCTGCCCTCACCAGTGAGCGTGCGATATCGATGATATCGTCGCGAGCGGCCGTCGGATCGACCTTGGACCAGGCGACACCGAGCCCGATGCGGAAGCCGACACCCCTCACCTTCCGAAGCTCGAAATTGCGATTGGGCAGGTCCAGCGTCCATTCCGGCGCAAATCTATCCTTCAGTTAAGCGCGCACCCAAGGGGAAAAAGCCAGAGCGACCTGAAAACTCGGGTGTCTTCGGGCGAATAGCGGTGGTTCTCAAGAAACTGTTGGGGAAATAGCCACCTTGTGTGCCCATCACTTTCACCGATAGCGATGGGCACACAGTCGCCATCTGTCTAACACCATCACAGACCAAATACAGAGATCACCGCCGTGAACCATTCGCTTTCAAGACGCCTTGTTGCCGAGGCCTTCGGGACGGGCCTGCTCGCGGTATCCGCTGTTGGAAGCGCGTCAATGGCCGGTGCGATGACGGATGTTCCGGTGTTGGTTGTGCTTTGTGTCGCTATATCCTGCAGCGCGACGCTATACGTCCTTCTCGAGCTTCTCGGGCCGATCTCCGGCGGCCACCTCAATCCGGCGGTGAGTCTGGCAATGCTCTTTCAGGGCCAGATACTGCGGAACGAGGCGGTCGCCTATGTGTCCATGCAGACGGTCGGCGGTGTGCTCGGCGTCGTCTTCGTCCATGTCACTTTCGGTTTACCGCTGCTCTCTGTCGGCGTTCACGTACGAACCGGATTTCCCGTCTGGATCGCCGAGGCAGCGTCTACGTTTGGCCTCATATTCACGATCTTCCTTGGGCTCAGGTTTCGCCCCAACTCTGTATCCGCCTTCGTCGGTGTCTACGTCCTGTCAGTTACGCTTTTTGCGTCGAGCTCCTTCGCGAACCCGGCGACCACGATAGCCAGGGCATTCACAGACAGCCTTGCGGGTATTCGCCCCGTAGACGTCCTGCCCTTCGTTGTTTCCCAATGTCTGGGCAGTTTGCTCGCTGTCGGATTTGCACGGTGGTTGACGGCTGCTTCCGTCGTTACGTCAGAGCGCCGCTAACGCCAGTGGGGCAGTCCACGGCCCCCAATGTCATCTCGTCTGACACTGGCGAAGGAGAGGAGCCTGAGGCTGCACGCCGACTGAAGATGCGACGACCAAGGGTCGGCATCCTGCAGTGGCTCCGCTTTGCGGAGAATATGCAGAGTCACGTTGGAATTCCGGCTTTCACTTTCACGTCCAAAGGCGACGTCCACGCTTATAAGTCTGTGAACGGCAGCATTGCGCCGCCAAACCGGCCATAGCGGGAAACTTTTCCTTCGCCCGGAAGCGGACATCCCCACTCGCGCGCTCGCGCTATACGGGCGGCAACGCGCCAAGAAGAAGCCATTTGGCTCGAATTTCGCTACCGCACCAGCGCAACCGTCCGGCAACTTACATTCCCGCTTCAGGATGGCTTTTCCAGAAGGATAGAGGCACATCATGAAGTTCCAGCCATCAGAGATGTCGACGCGGTGGGGCTTGTCACCGCACGCTTCGACCGAGTCAAGACCCGTGAATGTGCCATCGCCGTTGAGTTCGACGTCGCGGTCATCGACGACGGCCTTGTCGCTCTTCATGAACCCGTCCGAGCGACAAAGCATGATCGACCAGAAAGCGTCGCTTGGCGTCACAGTGTAGGTTACCGTGTAGCACCCCTTCACAGCGCTCTTCCGGAAAGAGGCCCCATGCTCCAGCCCCACGGCGATATGACGCGCCTTTTCGTTTCTCGTATTGGGCGCACAGAGCTAGAATGCTCTTTACGCCCTATTTCGGGCGGCCAAACGGAAGTGATGCCCCATCTGGAGGAAAGCCCTGCCGTATCAACAGCTAAGGCGAGGCTTCCTCCATTGCAGCTTGAAGCGTCGCACGCATCTCGACGGCCACTTCTTTCAAAACTGAAGTGAACTTTTCCGCGACCGTCGAGCCCGCCTTCCGGGTCGGCCACCACACGGCAAGCGCGTAGGGTACGCCGACGCTGAACCTTCTCAGAACAACGCCTTTGCCCACGTAATTCGCAGCGGTCAGCGGATTGATGATCGACACACCCACCCCCGCTGAAACCATCGAACACACGCTTGCCGCCGTCGTCGTCTCGACCGCATAGCTGCGCGACACGCCGGCGGCGAAGAAAATGTCGTCCAGCTTTCTCCGGTAAGGATCGTCCTGCGAGAAATAGACAAATGGCACATCTTCAAAGTCGGCCGGCTCGAGGACTTTCTTGACGGAAAGCGAGTGCCCGACTGGCAGGACGCAAACGAGATCGCCGACTTCAATGCGCTGGGAGATAACCCCCTGATTTTCGAACCGCCCCTCGGTGACCCCCACATCGAATACCGTTGTCGCTATTTCGTGTTGCAGCGACAATTCTTCCAAGGAATGCAAAGAAAGATGAATGGCTGGGCGCTGCTTCAACAGCCGTTGCGCCACGCGCGGGATGATAGCCTCGGCATAGGCGGGTATGGTTGCGACCCGACAGTTCGCGGCATTGTGCGTCCGGATTGCAGACGCCGCGCGGCTGATTTCCTCCATCCCCACGAAAGCGCGGCGCACGACCTCGTGCAGGAGTAGTGCCTGATTGGTCGGCGTCAGGCGTTTGCCGAAACGCAGGAAGAGCTCGAAACCGATCCGCTGCTCCATGTCGCGCAGCTCGCGGCTGATCGTCGGCTGCGACGTCCCCAACGCTGCCGCCGCCGCGGTCATGCTCTTGTTGATCATGATGGCGTTGAAAATTTCCAGTTGCCGTTGATTGAGGCGCATGGGTCAGCCTTATTTTTCCACCGACAGAAGTGTCTGAAACGAAAGCCTCAGCATATCAAATCTGCATAAGACCGACGAAGCAATTATTTCCCAATGACTGAGGCATCTGAAATTATACACCCGTTCAACAGCGCCGGGTCGCCATTGTGAGGGGCAAGTTAGAATCCATGGAGACGCAGGGAAAAAAGGGCCGAGGCTGGCTCTCGTATCGAGCAGGCGATCTCCATGTCGAGGATGTGTCCTTGAGCAAGGTAGCAGAGGCCATGCCCACTCCCTTTTACTGCTATTCAGCCAACGCGATCCGCGCTTCCTATATGGAGCTGTCTGCAGCGGTCGGTAAGATCGGTGTTTCCATCTGTTTCGCTGTAAAGGCGAATAGCAACATCTCCGTGCTCAGGCTACTCAGCGAGCTCGGTTGCGGCATGGACATCGTTTCGGGAGGGGAACTGGAGCGCGCGCTTGCTGCAGGTGTTCCAGCATCGAAAATCATCTTCTCCGGCGTCGGAAAGACCCGCGCCGAAATCGCTCGCGCCCTTAAGGCGGGCATCCACCAGATCAACGTCGAGTCAGCGGCGGAGATCGCCGCCGTGGCCGAGGTAGCCCGCGCCATTGGCAAGCGCGCGCCCATCGCAATCCGCGCCAATCCCGATGTCGATGCGAACACGCACGCGAAGATCACCACGGCGACGAAGGAAAGCAAGTTCGGGATCGCGATCGGCGACGTGGCCGACATCTACGCTGAGGCCGCTGCGCTGCCTGAACTGGAGGCGCTGGGCGTCGCCGTTCACATCGGATCGCAAATCCAGGACATGGCGCCGTTCCGCCGTGCGTTCACGGCGATGGCCGACCTGGTGACGTCCATGCGCGCCCGGGGCCTTGTCGTCCCGCGCCTCGATCTCGGTGGCGGCATCGGCATTGCTGACGACGGCAACGCTGGTCCAGACATCGACGCGTATGCCAACATCATCCATGAGACCGTCGGCCATCTTGGCTGTCAGGTAACTGTCGAGCCGGGTCGGTGGCTGGTCGGCAGGGCGGGATTGCTCGTCACTGAGCTGCTTTATCTGAAAGACATGACTAACGGCCCCATGGGAATTGTTGATGCCGGGATGAACGATCTTATGCGTCCGGCACTATATGACGCACACCACCCTGTTCTTCCCCTTCGCGAGCCGGCTTCGAGCGAGACGGCACCGACCTATAACCTAGTCGGCCCGATTTGCGAGAGCTCCGACAAGTTCGGATCCTACGAAGGGCTTGGCAAACTCAACGCGGGTGATCTGCTCGCCTTTGATTGCGGCGGGGCGTATGGTGCATCGATGGCATCGACATACAACTCCCGCGATCTCGTCGCGGAGGTGCTTGTGCAAGGTGACCGCTTCAGAACCGTCCGCCGTAGACAAGATATCGCCGAGATGCTGAAGCTGGAGCAGGCAGGGGAATGGCAGGTTCCTGCCCCGTCGGAGCGGGCACTGGAGCCTGTGATCGCACTCGGATCAAGTTGAACTGGACACCAGTCCGGCAAGAAAACAGCCGGGAAAGCGCGTCGCGATTGTCGCGCCCGCCGACCCGGATGGGGAACTAAAAAAGAAGGGAAGAAAAATGCTCAATAAGGTCAAATTCCTAATGGCGACGGGGCTTGTAACGATTGCCCTGGCCTCCAACAGCCTTGCGGCCGACCACGTGCTTCGGATCGCCTACCAGGAGGATCCAAAGACAGTCGACGTGCAGATGACGCAGGACTTCTATACGCTGCCGCTGAACGTCTATGATCGCCTCGTGGAAGCGGAAACAAGCGGTCCTGGTCAGACCCAGCTGGTGCCCGGCCTCGCCGAGCGCTGGGACGTTTCCGACGATGGCAAGTCTTACACCTTCCATCTGCGCCAGGGTGTTCTCTTCCACAATGGCGAGGAACTGACGGCAGACGACGTGGTCTACACATTCGACCGCATGCTTGATCCCAAGACCAAGGCGCTCAGCACCGACATCCTCAATTTCGTCGATGGAGCTACCGAACGTCTGGAAGGAACCACGACCTCGGTTCCCGGCTTGCAGGCCGTAGACAAATATACGGTCAAAGTCGTCCTTAAGGAGCCCTACGCTGCCTTTGTCGCGCTGCTCGCCAGCCCGGGTGCCTCGATCTACAATCGGAAATTTACCGAACCGCTCGGCGACCAGTACGGTCTGACGCCTGAGACGACCAATGGCACTGGCCCGTTTGTCCTGAAGGAATACAACCTCAACGACAACCAGATCCTCGCAGCCAATGAAAAGTATTTCAAGGGCCGCCCGAAGCTCGACGAGATCATCATCCGCGTGGTTGCGGACTCCGAAACGCTCAGGCTTCTCTTCGAATCTGGTGAGTTGGATGTTTTCGACATCGACTATGCACCTACCCAGCTCCCCTACTTCATCGGTAGCGATCAGTGGAAGGACCAGGTTCGGTCTGGCCCCCGCGTCGGCATGTACTACTACCATATCAACCAGGCACTGAAGCCCTTCGATGACGTTCGCGTCCGCAAGGCGTTCCAGATGGCGATCAATCGTGATGAAATTCTCCAGAAGAATTTCTATGGGAAGGGTGCGATCGAGAATGGCGTAATCCCGCGCGGCATCAGTTGCTACACCGCTGCCACGCCAATCGAATACAACCCGGCAAAGGCGAAAGCGCTTCTTGCAGAGGCGGGTTACCCCGACGGCGTGGACATCAACCTCACGCAGGTCAGCAGCTGGTCCTCGAAATGGTCCGACATGAACCAGATCATCCAGGCCCAGATCAAGGAAGCCGGTTTCAACGCCCAGATCAAGACCATGGATGAGTCGGCCTACTTCGCCAGCCGCAAGGCCGGCACTGTCGACAACTACACGCAAAACTGGTCCGCTGACTTCAACGATCCGGATAACTTCTTCTACACGTTCTTCAGCAAGAGCGGCACGGCGGTTCGCGGTTACAACAACAACGACGAGGAAGTCTTCGCAGCACTCGACAAGGCCCGCTCGATGACCAATGCCGAGGAGCGCTGCGCGCTCTATCAGAAGATGACGGATCGGATCGTGCAGGAAGACGCAGCCTGGGTACCGATGTTCAGCCTCGACCACGCCTATGTGGTGCAGCCGCGGGTCAAAAACTTCGTGGTGCCGTGGAACGGGTGGAGCGACATGAGCTACTACAAGATGGAAGTCGAATAGGACGTTTCTGTTTGGCGGGCGCTGGCTTCCCAGCGCCCGCACGCCCGTCCCTTCTCTTGTAGGATCAACCACCCCGCGCTTTCATTGCCGCGAGGCTGAGTGAAAGATTACTTTCGATGCTGACTTTCGTGATAAAGCGTATCGTGATTTCGATCCCTGTTTTGATCGGCATCACGGCGCTGCTTTTCATCATGCTCAACGTGATTCCCGGCGACCCTATCGCGCTGCTGATGAAGGAACATGCGAGCGCAGACGTTATCGAACGCGTCCGTTCCCAGATGCACCTCGATGATCCGCTCATCACACGGTATTTCAGGTTTCTCTTTGCCGCCCTTCAGGGTGATCTCGGTGTTTCGATCAAGCTCAATCGAGACGTGACGACGCTGATCCTCAACGCCTTCCCCAACACACTTATCCTCACCATCTGCGCGGCGCTCGTTTCCTGGGTAATTGGCATCCCCGTCGGCGTGCTGTCGGCGGTGCGACGCGACTCGCTAGTCGACCATCTCTTCATGGGCTTTTCGCTGGTGGGCGTGTCCATGCCGATATTCTGGTCGGCCCTGCTGATGCAGTACGTCTTCGCCCTGAAGCTGAAGTGGCTGCCCGTGTCAGGGTTCTACGGCTACCAGTACGTGATCATGCCAGCTATTGTTCTCGGCTGGAGCTCCGCCGGTGTCATCGCCCGTCTGACACGTTCCAGCCTTTTGGAAGTGATGCGCCATGACTACATCCGCACCGCCCGCGCCAAGGGCCTTCGCGAGCTTTTGGTCATTCGGAGGCATGCGCTTAAAAACGCGCTCATCCCTGTCGTCACCATCATGGCGATCCAGGTCGCCGGATTGCTTTCTGGTGCAGTCATCACCGAGGCGATTTTCGGTATCCCAGGTGTAGGCCGCATCTCAGTCAATGCCATACAGGCGCGCGACATGCCGCTTCTGCAGGGCTCGGTACTCTTTGCAACAGTACTTGTCATTCTGGGCAATCTCGTTGCCGATATTCTTTATTCCGTCCTCGACCCCCGCATTCGCAATGAGATGAAGGGAGGCTCGAAATGACGCAGCTCAGCGGAGCCACCGAAGACTTCATCGACGAATCCGGCAATGAAGGTTTTCTACGCGACGGCATCAGGATTTTCGCGAAGAACCGTATGGCAATGGTTGGGCTGGTCGTGGTCAGCCTTTTGGTCTTCGTAGCGCTTTTCATTCCATTCCTAAGCCCTCACGATCCTTATCGCGTGGCAATGGATGAACAATTCCTGCCGCCCTCCGCCACCTTTTGGCTGGGAACAGACAACTTTGGTCGCGACCTTCTGACCCGCATCCTCTACGGGGCGCGGATCTCGTTGATCGTCGGCATCGTCCCGAGCTTCATCTCATTGATGATCGGAGCCGTGATGGGCATCATCAGCGGGTATTTCGGCGGTAGAATCGACTTCATCATCATGCGGCTCGCCGATATGATGATTGCCTTCCCGTCGTTGCTGCTGGCGATGGTGGTGATGTATACGTTGGGTGCGAACCTCTTCAACATTTTCATCGCCCTGAGCCTTGTCGGCTGGGCCGGAGTAGCACGCGTCGTGCGTGCTCAGACACTTGCCGTTAAGGAGAAGGAGTTCATCGAGGCCGCCCGCGCCAATGGCACGAAGAAGACCGCTATCATGATCGGCCACATCTTCCCCAATGTCGTCCCGACGTTGATCGTGCTGTTTTCACTCAGCATTCCCGAGGCGATCATGTGGGAATCGAGCCTCAGTTTTCTCGGGGTGGGCGTCCAACCGCCGGAAGCAAGCTGGGGGCTGCTGGTGGCGAAGGGCAAGGAGTACATCTTCTCGGCGCCGCTGGTTGCCATCATGCCGGGGGTGGCGATCCTGATAACCGTGCTGGCATTCAATTTCGTCGGCGACGGTCTGCGCGACGCACTCGATCCCTATATGAAGGACTGAGGAGCGACGATGACAGATCAGACCACATTGCTGAGCGTGCGCAACCTTCGCACGGAATTCAAAACACAGAACGGGCCTGTGCGGGTCGTCGACGGCGTTTCGTTTGACGTTGGCCGCGGCAGGATCGTCGGCCTGGTCGGCGAGTCCGGCTCGGGCAAAAGCATGACGGCGCTGTCGCTGATGGGGCTCGTGCCCTCTCCGCCGGGAAGGGTGAACGCGGACAGCATCCAGCTCAACGGAACCGACCTGGCACGGCTGAACAGCGACGAGATGCGGTGCCGGCGCGGCCGAGAGGTCGCGATGGTGTTTCAGGAGCCCATGACGTCGCTGAACCCGGTCAAAACCATGGTCCAGCAGGTTGGCGAGCCGCTTGCCATCCACACCAATCTGGGCAAACGCGCCATCCGTGAAAAGGTTCTACGCATGTTCGAAACCGTCGGCATTCCTGAGCCGGCGGCACGCCTCGACGTCTATCCGCACCAGCTGTCGGGCGGTCTCAGACAGCGAGCGATGATCGCCATGGGGCTGATCTGCGAACCGCAACTCCTGATCGCCGACGAACCGACGACGGCGCTCGACGTGACGACCCAGGCGCAGATCCTGCGGCTGATGATGGCACTGCGTGACAAGGTCGGCACCGCGATCGTCATGATCACCCACGACCTCGGCATCATCGCGGAGATGTGCGACGAGGTGAACGTCATGTATGCCGGCCAGATCGTCGAACAGGCCAATGTCTTCGACCTATTCGATCGGCCTTCCCATCCCTACACCAGGGGGCTTCTCGCATCGATCCCGAAGGCGACAGAAATGCGCACAACCGCGCGCCTGAATAGCATTCCGGGAGTGGTGCCCAACCTTGCGAACCTTCCTAACGGCTGTCGTTTCCATCCGCGCTGTGCCGACGCGATGCCGATCTGCAAGCTGAAACAGCCTGAACTGACCGATCTCAGCAATGGGCACAAGGCCCGTTGTTGGCTGCACGACAAACAGGGAGGAAAAGCGTGAGCGAAGTCCTCATTTCCACCGAGGGGCTGAGCAAGCACTACCCCATCAGCTCAGGGTTCTTCCGCTCGCAGCGTCGGGTGGTTCGCGCCGTGGACGGCATCGATCTCGAAATTCGCGAGCGGGAGACCTTCGCGCTGGTCGGCGAGTCGGGTTGCGGCAAGACCACGCTCGGCCGGGTGATGCTGCGTCTCATCGAGCGGACCAACGGCACCGTGCGGTATCGCGGCCAGGATCTTCACGCGCTCGACGATTCCGCGATGCGGGCGATGCGCAAGAAGCTGCAGATCGTCTTCCAGGATCCTTACGCCTCGCTCAATCCGCGCATGCGGGTCAAGGACATCCTGGCGGAACCGCTGCGCGCCCACGGCTTCGGAACCGAGGCTGAGATCGAGGAACGCTGCGGCGAACTGCTCGACATGGTCGGCCTGCGCCGCCAACTGTTGCGCCGCTATCCCCACCAGTTCAGCGGCGGACAGCGGCAGCGCATCGGCATTGCCCGCGCACTTGCCAACAGCCCTGAGTTCGTCGTTTGCGACGAGGCCGTCTCCGCACTCGACGTCTCGATCCAGGCGCAAGTGCTCAACCTCTTACGAGACCTTCAGGAGCAGCTGAAGCTGACCTATCTGTTCATCACTCACGATTTGAGCGTTGTGCGCCAGTTCGCCGATCGCGTCGGGGTGATGTTCCTTGGACGGATGGTGGAAGTCGGAACCACAGAGGAGATTTTCTCCAACCCCCGCCATCCATACACGATGTTTCTGATCTCGGCGGTCCCACGGCCGGATCCGCATCAGAGAAACCGCGAAAGGCCGATGCTGGTCGGCGACATCCCCAGTCCGATGAATCTGCCGTCCGGGTGTCGCTTTCACACGCGCTGCCCTTACGCTCAAGCAATTTGCCGGAGCGAGGAGCCGTCGCTGTCTGACCACGACGACCGCGCTGTCGCATGCCATTTCCCCCTGGATCGGTGATCGGGGTAATTGACGACAAGGAAGGATTTTAGTCTTGGATCTGATCGTATCTCGAATGGGCGACGCTTGGCAGGCAGCCTACGGAGACAAGCGCTGGCGCTGTGCCATTGGCCGCGGCGAACTGCGTCCTGCAAGCGAAAAGGTCGAGGGAGATGGCGCCAGTCCCATCGGGCGTTGGCCAATCCGCCAGGTCTTCTACCGTGCCGATCGGATGGCTAAGCCGGAATCGCCATTTCGCACACGTGCCATCGACCGCTTGGATGGCTGGTGCGACGCCCCTTCGCATCCGGACTACAATCGCCAGGTAAAGCTGCCCTTCGCCGCAAGCCACGAAGAGCTCTGGATGGACGACGACATCTACGACATCGTCGTAGTTTTGGGGCACAATGATGACCCACCGGTCGCCAGCGCGGGCAGTGCCGTTTTCCTGCATATAGCCCGGCCAAACTACACACCCACAGCGGGATGCGCCGCACTTTCGCGGGAGGATCTGCTGGCCTTCCTAGCGCTGGCCGAACGCTCGACCCACCTCGTGTTTTCCGGCGCAACCTGACGCAAGCCGCGTGCGTCGTCACCGTCGAAGGCGCGTCGCCACATTTTCCCCTCTCCGTCGTTCCCGCCTGAACTGCACGCCGGGCGACAATTCAGGCATCCCAATCATGACCGCTATCGACACCGTCGCGCTCGAGCGTGTGCTCGACCTCTTGCCCAGCCGGTACAAGGG
Source organism: Ensifer sp. GW823-FHT05D09 (assembly GCF_058795755.1). Taxonomy (NCBI): domain Bacteria; kingdom Pseudomonadati; phylum Pseudomonadota; class Alphaproteobacteria; order Hyphomicrobiales; family Rhizobiaceae; genus Ensifer; species Ensifer sp. GW823-FHT05D09. Next base: position 23,407 of record NZ_JBXAIA010000004.1, read on the forward strand.
GCCCGGTGGCGTGGCCGGAGTTGTGAAGGACGGGCAGGTCATAGCTCGCCGCGCATGGGGCTATGCCGACATGTACCAGCGCCTACCGATGACGGCGGCCGCCCGCTTGCCAATCTGCTCGCTCTCTAAGCAGTTTACATGTGCCCTGTTGCTGGACCAGTTCGACGATCTGAGCAAGCTGGACGCATTAGTGAGGGATTTCATTCCCGACTACCGCGATAGCCAGCCAACGGTGGAACAGCTCTGCCACAACCAGTCGGGCTTGCGCGACTACTGGGCGCTGACGGTCCTTCAGGGCGCAGAGCCGGAAGCCACGTTTGCACGCGAGGTGGCGCTGCCACTCATTGCGCGATCGAAGACTGGCCATTTCCCGGCGGGTACACTCTATTCCTACAACAATGCCAACTTTCGAATTCTCGGGGAACTCATCGAGCGGGGAACGGAACGTGCCCTCGGTGATCTTCTGGCTAAGCGGATTTTTTCGCCAGCCGGCATGAAGACCGCCGAACTCGCTGCTGACACTCGCTTTCCGCTCGATGGCGTGGTCGGCTATGAAGGTAACGACGACGTCGGTTTTCTGCCAGCTCAAAACGGCGTCTATTGGTTCGGAGACGCCGGTATTGCCGCGTCTCTTGACGATTTGCTGGCTTGGGAAATGTATATCGACGCGACCCGCAATGACCCCGGGAGCCTCTACAACCGCATCTCTGCGCCGGTCACTTATGCCGATGGATCGCCAGCAAGCTATGGCTATGGACTGCGTCGGGATATCATCAGCGGCATCAAGGTCACCGGGCATGGCGGGGGTTTGCGGGGCTTCAGCTCGTTTCGGCTCCACGCGGCGGAAGAACGACTTTCCGTAGTGGTCATGTTCAATCACGACACCAGCACCTTCACAGCTGCCACCACAGTTCTGAACGCCGCGCTTGGCCTCCAAGTCGATACAGCCTGCATTCGCCCCGAAAATTGGGACGGCCTTTGGCTCGATGAGGAACAGGGCCTCGTCGTCAGGACCGTTCAGGACATCTCTGGCATAAAGCTATACTACGCTCCATCGCCGGCCAGGCTTGCCGTTTCTGCCGACGGCGTCGCCCGCGGTCACGCGCTCACCTTGAAAAAGGATGGCGCGACGCTCGTGATGCTGCGTGAAAGCGAGAACCTCCAGGTGATAGGCCGTCCGCTTACTCCGATCGAATGGGCCGATGGTGCCGCTATCGCCGGTCGCTACTGGTCGGAAGAGCTGGAGGCGCATCTTGATATCGAGGTCCGCGACGGGGCCACATACGCGTTGTTCAAGGGGATGCTCGGCACTGGGCCCATGGAACGCATGTATGCCCTGGCGGAGGACATCTGGATTGTCACGACGAGACGCTCAATGGACGCCGCTCCTCCTGGCGATTGGACCGTCCAGGTGCAACGTGATGCCGCCGGTTTAGTTTGCGGCCTCACGATAGGTTGCTGGTTGGCGCGGAACATACACTACCAACGCGACTGTGCCAGAGAGCTATAAACGGTCGCTCGCTTCGTAGTCCGAGAAGAGCACGATGTCGAAGAGCAGGCCCCGGCAGCGGACGTCCCAATCGCGAAATGGCGGTAGCATGAGGTGCCATCCGTCGGCAAAGTTGCCTCGCGGCGGCCGCATGGGCATCATCGTGAATACCCTGCAATCCGGCCCGACTGACACGGTCATGAATCCGAATGCCGGCCCCGTCTCGAAGATTGTCAGTCCCGGCATGGCGATCGGCCACTACGGCAATGACGACGAAGTGGCCAGCGTCGTGGTCTCGGCGAATGGATAGAATCCTATGGCAACTGGACTTCTCGCGCTCTCGACGACGTCGCCGCAATTGCGAAACTTGCGACCGCCTCCCTGGATGATGTCGCCGCTCAGACAGCGAAAGCCGGTGCGAAAGCCGCGGGCGTCGTAACCGATGATGCTGCCGTGACACAGAGAGACGTGGTCGGCCTGTCGCCAGCGCGGGAACTGCCAATCATCGCCAAGATCGCGCTCGGTTCTTTGAAGAACAAGCTTCTCCTTCTTCTGCCGGCCTGTATTTTTCTAGGCTATTTCGCGCCATGGGCGATCACCCCTCTCCTGATGGTCGGAGCGAGCGTTCTCCACTGGACTACGACATCCGCAGGCCAGACTATGTTGGCCATATTGATCGGCGGCTTCACCATCATCTTGGTGCATATCTCGGTCCCTTTGATGAAACGGCTCCGACCTCAAAATCCGTGACATAAAGATAGCATCTCGGTGTTTGCAGCTTTGCGCCAATAGCGACCATCGCCGTGAACAATTGCACCGAAGTGGACGACCTCGCTGCCGAGCGATGCAACGTCTCGCGCGGTGTCGCTGCAGTTTCAGGTGAAGACTCGGTCACCCGTATCATTCTGCAAGATCTGAACTGGCGGCGAAAAAGCGCTCTTTGTGGCTTTTATTAATTTCGGCGGCTAGCGTGACGCAGGGGCCTCCAGATTTCCTGCTCAAACGTACTGACACAGACAGATGGAGACTAGATTGCATCGCTTAGCTTCGGCTGTTTTGGTAGTTCAACTCGCAATCCTCGTAGCCTTGGCCGTTGCATGGGCCTCACTTGCTTTGTGGTATCGCCTTCCCGCTTCGGAATTCGCCAGAGGCTTTGCCGCCGGGCTATTCGCCCTTTTCGGGATATTTACGATCGCCGCACTGTTTGGCCCCTGGCGTTACAAAGCCATCCTCACGTTCACAGCGGGGTTCGCATTTATCCTGGTCTGGTGGATCACGATCAAGCCCGTCGAGGACGCATCGTGGGCACCAGATGTCGCACGACAGGTCACAGGCGAGTTCAACGGCGACCTGCTGACACTAACCAATGTAAGGGACTTCGACTGGCATAGCAGCACCGACTTCATCGAACGATGGACGACGCGCACTTACGATATGAGTAAGCTCCGGACGGTCGACCTGTTCATGTCCTATTGGGCGGGGCCGGAGATTGCCCACGTGATTTTCAGCTTCGGTTTTGAAGGCGGAGAGCAGCTTCCGTGGTCGGTGGAAGTCCGTCGCCGCGTCGGAGGTGCGTTCTCGCCGCTCGCCGATCTATTCAAGAGCAATCCTCTTGTCATCATTGCAGCAGACGAACGGGATGTGGTGGGCGTCCGTTCGAACTTCCGTGGCGAAGATGTCCAGATCTACCGCCTGAACGTATCCCCGGAACAGGCCGGTGCGCTCCTGCGCGAGTATGTTGCGGACGCCAATGCACTGGCCACGACGCCGCTGTTCTACAACTCGCTCACAAGCAACTGCACGACGACGGTCGTCAAGATGATGCGCGTTGTTGGAGGCAAGGTTCCTTTCGACTGGCGTCTCATCGTCAACGGCTATCTCCCAGAGTATGCCTACGATCATGGCGCATTGGATACGTCAGTGCCGCTCGCTGAACTCAGAACTGTCGCTCACATCGACCAGCGCGCTCGGGCCGACGGATTATCGCCGAACTTCTCAATGGCGATACGCGTCGGCGTATCTTCGCCAGCGCCGCAGGACCCGCGATAATTGGATGGCAGCCCCTACTTTGACCGTACCTGGAAGCTGCCGGATTTCGATTTGGAAAAGTAACTCCTCTTCGGCCGCGGTGGCGGTGTTGGTCAAATAAGCGAATATCCGGTTTGGGCCCAATTCCAGACGGCTGGCAAGAACTCCGATGTCCGCTTTCGGTGGTAGGTTTACTGGCAGCTGACCGTCGGCCATCGGCCCAAAGACGTTCGCCCCTATCCTTCGCCTTGAAAGGACTCGAACCCGCGATCCAAGCGCCGCTTCATCAACAAAGCGAGGACGCTATGAGCTTATGCTCGCTCAATGAGCGTGTGTCTGTATTTCACGCCTCAGCTCAACGCGCCAACCAACCCCCATCAACCGGGATAACCGCACCATGCATGTAGCGTGATGCCGGCGCCAGCAGGAACACCGCAGCGTCGCCGATATCCTCGGGCGTGCCCCAACGCCCGGCAGGGATGCGGTCGACGATCGCTGCACTGCGATCGATGTCCGCGCGCAAGGCCTCAGTATTGTTCGAGACGATGTATCCGGGCGCGATGGCGTTGACGTTGATACCCTGACTTGCCCATTCGTTGGCAAGGATGCGGGTGATGCCGAGCACTCCATGCTTTGACGCCGTATAGGAGGCAACACGAATGCCGCCCTGGAAGGACAGCAGCGAGGCGATATTGACGATCCGTCCGGCGCGCTTTTCGGGGAGGAGCCTGCGGCCATAGGCCTGGCTCAGAAGAAAGGTCGCCTTCAGATTGAGGTCGATCACATCGTCCCAGTCCACCTCCGAAAGTTCGACAGAGGCGGCCCGGCGAATGATCCCGGCATTGTTGACCAATCCGTCGAGTGGGCCGCATTCCTCTGAGACGCGGTCGATCAAGTGCTTGACCGAGTCACCATCTGAGAGATCGCAGGCGAACGGCAAGGCCCTGCCGCCCGCGACCTCGACCTTTTCAACCGTCTCCGTCATCGAAGAGCGCCCGACAGCGACCACTTCGCCGCCCGCCCGGCCGATCGAGACCGCTATGCCCTGACCGATCCCGGTGTTGGCACCGGTGACGAGCACGCGCTTCCCTTTGAGGCTGAAGGCAGAAAGATCGCTCATCGCAACGTCTCCATCGGGACCGGGTCGGCGTCAGTGTAGTCGACATTGTCGCCCGCCATCGCCCAGATGAAGGCGTAGTTGGAGGTGCCGCAACCGGAATGGATCGACCACACCGGCGACAGCACAGCCTCCTCATTGGCCATCACGATATGGCGCGTCTCGGAGGGCTCGCCGAGGAAATGGAAGACGCGCGCCGGCTCCGGAAGATCGAAATAGAGATACACTTCCATGCGCCGGTCATGGATATGGGCGGGCATGGTGTTCCACACCGAGCCTTTCTTCAGTTCCGTCATGCCGACGACCAACTGGCAGGTCTCGATCCCGTTGGTGAACTGAAAGATCGATCGTTCGTTCGACGTCTCCAGACTGCCGAGGTCCAGGCGCTTCGCGCCAGCGATCGTCAGGAGCGCCGTCGGCAAGGCGCGGTGCGCCGGCGCCGACAGCAAATAGAACTTTGCCGGGTTCGCGCGGTCGTCGGAGACGAGAACCACATCCTGACCCATACCGACATAGATCATGTCACGTTTGCCGAGAGAATGGCTCTTGCCGGAGACGACGATACGCCCTGGTCCACCGATGTTGACGGCAATCAGCTCGCGACGTTCGAGAAACGTCTTCGTCCCCATCGGCTTGATGGCTTCAAGCGTCAATTCTGCCTCAACCGGCATGGCACCGCCGACCACCATGCGGTCGTAATGGGTGTAGGTGAAGTTGACGCGATCGCTCTCGAAGAGGCCGGCGATATGAAAGTTGTGGCGCAGTTCCTCCGTCCCCATCGCGGCTGCGGCGAGTGGATCGATGGCGTGGCGGGACGAGAAATTGGAGAGCGTCATGTCAGGTCTTTCGGTCGTTGCGGGAGAATCGGTTGATGTCAGAGCGGTACGCCACGCATCAGCGTTACGGTGGTTCCCCGCTCCGAGAGGAGCCTTCGAAGCGCCTCGACATCCGGCGCTGCGGGCAAGCGGGACAGTTTCCTCTCTCCATCTGCCGCGTCGCCCTGCGCGAGGACGGCGACGGCGAGCGTGCTGATGCCGGCAGGAACAGTGCCGAGCAATTGAGGAATGACCGTCTTTGCCGAAACCAGATTGGTATTCGGCGCCGCGATGTGGCAGCGCCCCTTTCGCGCAATCGACGAGCCGATATCGATCACACCCGAAAGGTCCGTCCCGGTGGTGACGACGGCGCGACCGGCATCCTGTTCAAGGACCTCGGCAGGGTCCCGCCCTAGGGCAAAGCCGCCTTCGATGGTAGCGAGCGATCGCGGCGTCTCAACGCGATGGAGCCGGACCTGAAAATCACCGTCCCAGTAGAGCCAGGTTTCAACCGAGACGTCGGCATAGGGCCGCCAGCGCGCGTAAAGAACGTTGTCGGCGATCAGCGCTTGCTCGTTGGTCTCGCGCACGCGGAAATGCACGCCATCGTCGCTGAAGCCGATCATCGATTCGAGCACGGAATTGTCGAACCGCCAGAGATCGTTCTCGACGCTGAAACCGTAGCGCGCCGAATAGGCGAACTTGGCATATTTCTCCGGCGCGAAGCGGATGAAGGTGTTCTCGGCGCTGGTGTGCTGACCACAGGAGAGCGCAATCGCATCCCCCGGCGGATTGGCAATCAGGAAACCGATATGGCACTGGGCGGAGACCGCCGGTCGCGCTGGGCAGACGGTCTCGTCGCTCGCCCAGAACGGATGGTCCTCCGGCAGCATCAGCGGAAGGAAGGCCTTCAGCGCCCAGTAGGGCGATTGCGCAGAATTGTAGGGTTCCGACATGATCAGGTTGGGATAGGCGTAGCCGACGGGCATCACGCCGTCGCGCGCGGCAAAGGGTTGCTTTGCCCACCACCGCAGATGCCGCAGGAAGTATCCCTTCTGCTCGCCGAAAGGGATCGTCTCATCGCCGACGAGCGCCATGGCGCCGAAGAGGCCTGCGATGGCAAAGCGATAGGTCATCGAGCGGCCGAAGCAGAGAGCTGGCCCGTCATCGGCGAACCACCTCGCCAAATCGCCGGCAATCAACGTGGCCCGCTCACGATATCTGTTCGTCCAATCGGCACCATTGAGGGCGGCCAGGATCAGGCCGTAGAAGTGGAAGGCAAAGGGAATGTAGTGGTCGGCGCGCCGCACATCGCCATCGTGATACCAGCCGTCGCCGAGATAGAAGCCGTCAAGTTCGCGCCGGTATTTTTCGTCAAGCCGCCGGTCGTAGTCGACACCGACATGGCTGAGCCCCATGCCGACGAGCAGCCGGAAGAACTTCCAGTTGTTGTCGCTGTATTCGCAGGCATGGCCTTTCAGCAGGTAGGCAGCGACATTGCGGCGTTCGACTTCAGACAGGGGTGCCCAGAGCTTGTCCGGCACCAGCCTTAGCGCGAAGCCGATCGCCGCCAGCTCCACCAGACGCTGGCTGCGATCGAAGCAGTCGCCCCAATATTCCGGATGCGCCGGATCGCAGCCGTTGGCGAGGCCGCGGGCGATCGGCGCCCAGTCGATCCACGTCGCACCGCCGACCTCAGCCGGCGCCAGCCCCCAGAGCAGGCGGGAGTAGCCCTCCATGTCGGCGGATTCCTGGTCGAAATGCGCGGCGTGCGCATCCAGCCGTATCCGAGCGCCGCCAGGAGAGCGATATTTCTCCACCGGCTCGACCAGCACCTTGAGCGCGGTTTCGACGTCGGCGCGGCTTTTCAGCGGATTGCCTGCCCAGGGCTTGAACAGGCTCTCGGGAAAGATCGTGTCGGTCATGCGAAAAGGCTTCCGTTCGGAGGTTGCCGCGCGGGAACGGTGACTTTCCCACGCAGCTCTGCAAAGTGGAGCGAATGCTCAGGCCTTGAGAATTCGGTCGGCCGACGAAACGAGTTCGCTACCGGCTTCTGCCGGCGTCAGCTGGCCAAAGGCGACCTTGTCGGCGAGCGGGCGGAAAACGCGCTCGTCGAGCTCGCCAGCACCAAGCGGCACGGCCGGCGGATAGGCCCCGACACGGTCAGCGATGCTGTTGACATAGTCGACCGTCTTCTTCGCGGTCGCATCGATCGAGGGGAGAACGGCAGCCTGCACGTCGGTGTTGACGGGCACGCCTCGCTCGACCTGAAGGATCTTGCCGGCCTCCAGATCATTGACGAAGAAGTCGATGAACTGCGCTGCAAGCTCCGGGTTCTTCGCCGTGCTGGCGATCGACCAGTGCAGGCCGGGACGGTAGAAGAGACCGGAAGGCCCGCCGGCAGAACTGACAGGCAGCGACGTGATGTCGAGCGTGCTCTTGGAGATCTTCTGGAAGGCCGGCAACTGGTTGGAGAAGGCAATGGCGATGACGGCGTTGCCGGTTGCCAACGGATTGCTGTCGACCAGGACCTTGTCGAGCGCCTGGATCTCGGCGGACACGCAGCCGCCATTCTTCGTGAGGCTCTCCCAATAGCCGAACCAATCGGCCGCATCAGTGGCCTCGTAGCCAAGCTTTCCGGCCTCGGTGTAGAGCTTCTTGCCGCGCTGATGCAGAAACGCCTCGAAAGCATAGGTGTAGCGCGACGCGTTTCCGACCGCCCAGACATTTTTCTTGCCCATCGCCTTGGTTAGGTCGATCGCAAGCTTGGCGAAGTCGTCCCAGGTGGTCTTTGCAGAAGGCGGCGCAAGCCCGGCCTTCGCCATGGCGTCCGCGTCATAGATCATCGCGAAGGCGTTCAGTGACAGCGGCATGCCGGTGACCTTGCCGTCGACCGTCCCGAGATCAAGCACGCCCGGCACTAGCTTTTCGGTGCGGATCACCTTTCCGAGATAATCGTTGAGCGGCAGGTTGGTGGACCGGCGGCTATAGTCGGCAAAGCGGCTCGGCTCGAGCTGGAATATATCCGGCGCATTGCCGCCGGCGATCATCGTCGTGAGCTTCGCCCAGTAGTCGCTGCCCCCCACCTCGCCGACGATCTTCACGCCGGAGTGCGCGGCTTCAAAAAGCTTGGCCGCACCCAGCGTGCGTTCGGCACGGCTGGGTGTGCCCCACCAGTAGAGGCGCATGGAATCGTCCGCGAAGGCGCGGAAGGCTGGCATCGTCGCAATCGTGGCGCCGGCACCGAACAGCGCGGCGTTGCGCAAGAAATGGCGTCTGTTGATCATGTTCTCCTCCTCCATGATGTGTTTTGAGATCCCGTTTCGAGATCAGTGGCCGATGCGATCGCCGGCCTCGTCGAACAGGTGGCAGTTTTCCGTCGCAATCCTGACTTCCAGCGTCGAGCCGGCTTTGATCGGGCGTTGGCCATCGAGAGCGACCGTCAGCGACTGCCCGTCGGAAAGCCGTCCATAGACGATGGTCTGGCCGCCGAGATGCTCGACATGGACGACCGTCAGCGCGCCGAGTTCGAGCCCACCGGTTCCATCAGTTGCGAGATGTTCCGGACGCAGGCCCAGGCTAAGCTTTGCGCCATCAGCGATACGCCCCTCGACCGGAAGCCGCACTTGTTGGCCAGCGATGTCGATCGAAACGCCGCCGTCACGGACATCGCTGGCGACGACATCGAGAAAATTCATCTTGGGCGAGCCGATGAAGCCGGCAACGAAGCGGTTGGCGGGCCGGTTGTAGATCTCGAGCGGCGTGCCGTGCTGCTCGATGACACCGGCGCGCAGGACGACGATGCGGTCGGCGAGCGTCATCGCCTCCACCTGGTCATGGGTGACGTAGATCATCGTCGCCCCGATGTCCCTGTGCAGCTTGGCAATCTCGACGCGCGTCTGGACCCTGAGTTCCGCATCAAGGTTGGAGAGCGGCTCGTCGAACAGGAAGATCTTTGGGTCACGCACGATCGCCCGGCCGATCGCCACGCGCTGCCGCTGACCACCGGAGAGCTGCTTCGGCTTGCGCTCGAGCAGATGGGTGATCTGCAGGATGTCGGCTGCCTTGCGCACGCGCTTGTCGATCTCGGGCTTCGGCATCTTTGCCGTTTCGAGGCCGAAGGACATGTTCTTGTAGACGCTCATATGCGGGTAGAGCGCGTAAGACTGAAAGACCATGGCGATGCCCCGCTCGCTCGCCGCCCTTTCGTTCATGCGTTCACCACCGATCGCAAGTTCGCCGCCGCTGATCGGCTCAAGCCCTGCGATCATGCGCAAGAGGGTCGACTTGCCGCAGCCGGAAGGGCCGACGAACACCACGAATTCTCCGGAACCGATCGCCAGGTCGACGCCACGGATGATGTCGAGATTGCCAAAGCTCTTCTTGATCTTGTTCAAAGCCAGCGTCGTCATCGTTTTCGTCCCTATCTCTCAATTTCCGTGTGTCAGCGCTTCATGCCGGTTGTCGCGATGCCTTCGATCAGCAGTCGCTGGAACAGGATGAAGAGAATGAAGATTGGCAGCACCGTCAGTGTCGACATCGCGAAGAGCGAGCCCCAATCCGACGTGCCGGTGGAGTCCACGAAGGTGCGAAGGCCGAGCTGGGCGGTGTATTTCTCGATGTCGTTCAGATAGATCAGCGGCGCGAAGAAATCGTCCCAGGTCCAGATGAACGAAAAGACTGCCGCCGTCGCGAGCACCGGCGTGGAGAGCGGCAGGATCACCTTCAGGAAGATGCGCAGCGGCCCGCATCCGTCCATGATCGCCGCCTCGTCGAGTTCCCGCGGAATGCCGCGGAAGAACTGCACCATCAGGAAGATGAAGAAGGCGTCGATCGCCAGGAACTTCGGCACCACCAGCGGCAGGATGGAGTTCACCCAGCCGAGCTTGAGGAACAGGACATATTGCGGGATCAGCACCGCATGCTGCGGCATCATCAACGTCCCGAGCATGAGCGTGAACCAGAACGAGCGTCCCTTGAAGCGCAGGCGGGTGAAGGCATAGGCCGCCATCGAGCAGGAAAAGAGATTGCCGACGACCACCAGCAGCGAGATCACCAGCGAATTGAAGAACATCCAGCCAAAACTGACGCTGAGGCCGCTCCAGCCGCGATGATAGGCATCAACAGTGGGCTCGATCGGAATCAGCCCTGTCGAGGTGAAGATCTCGCTGTCCGGCTTGAAGGAACTCGCGACCATCCAGAGCAGCGGATAGAGCATGAGGAAGCTGACTGCGACCAGCAGCGCGTAGAGCAAAGCCCGCTTCCACGGCGATACGCTGGGCTCGGCGGCGTCGGCGCGTGCTGCGATGTTGGTCGTCGAAAGGGCGGCATCAGTCATCGTAGTGTACCCAGTACCTGGCCGTCAGGAATGACATGGCGGTGAAGAATGCGATGATGAGCACCAGGACCCAGGCCAGCGCCGAGGCATAGCCGAAGCGGAAGTTGGTGAAGGCCTCCTGGTAGAGGTAGAGCGTGTAGAACAGCGTGGAGTCGATCGGCCCGCCGGTTCCGTCGCTGATGACGAAGGCCGATGTGAAGGCCTTGAAGGCGTCGATCGTCAGGATCACGGCATTGAAGAAGATCACCGGCGTCAGCAGCGGCAGGGTGATCTTGAAGAACTGCCGGGTTTTACCCGCGCCATCGATGCTCGCCGCCTCGTACATGTCCTGCGGGATCTGACGCAGGCCGGCGAGGAAGATGATCATCGACGAGCCGAACTGCCAGACCGCCAGAAGAACGAGCGTGTAGAGCGATGTCGAAGGGTTCGAAATCCAGCTCGGCCCCTCGAAACCGAAAAGCATGTTGAGCGCCTGATTGAGCAGGCCGTCGCCGGCAAAGACCTGCCGCCAGAGTACCGCCACGGCAACGCTGCCGCCGACCAGGGACGGCAGGTAAAAGATAGCACGGAAGAACGACAGGCCCCCAAGCCCCCTGTTCAGGGCCACCGCTACAGCGAGCGCAAAGATGAGCTTCAGAGGCACCGACAGAAGCACGAACGTGAAGGTCACGTTCATCGCGGTCCAGAAGCGCGGATCGTCTGTGGCGATGCGCACATAGTTTTCCGCGCCGACCCAGTTGGCGGCGCCAAGGCCGCTGTAGTCGGTGAGAGACAAATAGAACGAGGCGACCGCGGGGCCGAGCGTCAGCAGAAAAAAGCCAACAAGCCACGGCGCCAAAAAGCCGTAACCCGCTAGACTGTCTCCGAATGTGAATCGGCCGGCCGCAGCCGTCCTCTCCGTTGTCCCCAGTGTGGACATTGCACTTACTCCAACCATGCCCGGCTCCTCCCGAGCATCCAACACCTATCGCCAGAAACTTTTCTCGTCAACAAAAAGTTTCGTGGTTGACGAAATTATCGTAATCATGCGAAAACTTCACGAAACCAACGTGAGGCTTATCAATGCGCATAGAACGAAACAGCTACTTCAGCGCGGTCGAGATGGTCGGCCAACGCCCCAATCGCGAGCGCCATCAGCAGGCTCTCGAGCGCTGCGCTGCCAAACTGCTCCAGACCATGCCTATCATTGGGCTGCGCAATCCGAAGATCGGGCTGGCGGATCAGACTTGGAGCTTCTGCGGGCCCTATGACTGGGTCGTGAGCTTTCAAGCCGGCCAGCTCTGGCTTGCACTGCAGCTGACCGGCGACGCTCGATTCCTGAACGCCGCCCGCGCTCGCCGTTCCGTGTTTCGCGACATCTTGCACCTTCGCGATGCCCAAGACCACGATCTCGGCTTCCAGTTTTCGCTGAGCTGCGTCGCCGAATGGCTGATGACGGGCGACCAGGAAGCACGCGATCTCGCTCTTGAGGCAGCAGGCAGGCTGCTTGAGCGTTATCGGCCGGATGGACAATACATCCAGGCCTGGAATGCCCGCTCGATCCACGGCGGCATTCGCTCCGAATTCGTCAACGGGCGCGTCATCGTCGATACGATGCAAAACCTCGCACTGCTGCACTGGGCGCATCGCGAGACCGGTCGCTACGATTTTGCCGAGGCCGCCAACGGCCACGCCGCAACAACCTTGAAGCACCTGGTTCGTGCTGACGATACGAGCTTCCATACGTTCCTGTTCGACCCGGCGAGCGGCAAGCCGCTGCGCGGCGAGACCCACCAGGGCTATGCGGACGATTCCTGCTGGTCGCGTGGCCAGGCCTGGCTGATTCATGGCTACGCGCAATGTGCAGCGACGACAGGGGACCCAGCTTTCCTCGACGCGGCCAGGCGACTGGCGGCAAAGGCAGAAGTTCTGATGGGCAATGACGACGTTCCTGTCTGGGACTATTCCGTCCCCAACGCCAAGACGGCGCCGCGCGACAGTTCTGCGGGCGCGATCATGGCCGCGGGTGTCTTCATTCTCGCCGGGCTCTGCGAACCGAAAGAGGCCTCGCGCTGGTACGCTTTCGGCGATCGCCTGATCGGCGGCCTACTCGACAGCTGCGACCTGACCGACGACCCCAAGGCCGAGGGCCTGCTCGCCCATGGAGCGGCCCATGCGAGCGCCGGATACTCCGACGCCATGCTGCCCTATGGCGACTATTATTTCATGGAGGCATTGATGCGCTCGCTTGGGCACACGCGCTTCTTCTGGTAGTGGACGATCATGACCATGCAGCCGCAATCAATCTCGCCCACTCCGGCCAGATAGGACCTTCGTCGATATGGATGACGAATCGAACGCCCCGACACTCAAGGACATCGCCGACGCCGCGGGCGTTTCGGTCGCGTCCGTATCGAAGGTGCTCAACAATCGCGGCGGCGTCGGCGACGAAAGCCGGCGCAAGATTCTCGATCATGCGGAGCGGCTGGGCTACCAGGTTCGGGCCGCCCGCTCGCTGATCCGCGCCGGCGTCGAGAGCACGGTGCTGGTGATGCCGGCGCAGTTCTATGCGAGTTCGGCCTTCTACGAGGACGTCATTCAGGGCGTTCTCTCCGAGGCAGGTACAAGCTCGCTCAGGATCGATGTCAGGCTCGTCTCCCTCGATGCGGAGATCGCAATCGGGGAAATCACCGATATTCTGCGTGACATCCGCCCGGGCGCCCTCGTTCTGCTCGGCATGGATCATCCCGCAATGATCGACAGGATCGTCGTCAGCGGCATCCCGGCGGTCATCATCAACGGCATGGACCGGACCATGCGGCTCTCCTGCGTGCTGCCCGACAACTGGTCTGCCGGCTGGCTCGCCGCACAAAGGCTGCTTGCAGCCGGCCACCGCGAAATCGTCCACGTGACGATCCCGCACCGGCTGTCGCTGCGCCGGCGTCTCGAAGGCTTCCGCGTTGCGCTGGAAGAAGCCGGAATCAGGTTTGACGAAAACCGGCACCTTTTCGACCTTGCCGGCTTTGGCCTGCAGGAACCGGACACGACGCCGGCGATACGCCAGGCGTTGCAACAGGGGCGTTTTGCGGACACGACGGCATTTTTCTGCAGCACGGATCTGATCGCGATCAATGTGATGCAGGCGCTCGAAGGGCATGGCCACTCGGTTCCGGACGACTTCTCGATCATCGGTGTCGATGACATCGCCATCGCCCAGCATAGCCGCCCACCTTTGACGACCATGCGGATCGACCGCGCCGAACTCGGCCGCGCCGGTATCCAGCTGCTCTTGGAGCGGATCAACGATCCGGAAATCAATGTGCGCCGGGTTAACCTCGGCGTCCGCCTGGTGGAACGCGCCACTCTCGCAGCTCCAAGGAGCGGCGCGTTCGCGAAAAGAACGTGAGTCTCAGCAGTGATCCGAGAGCGGCGGCCTTGCCACTGTCCGCAATGATGTGACGAAAGGCTAACGTATCGGCCCCCGCCGCAAAAGCGGCCAGTCTACGCGCATGGGACAGTCTGATGAGGCTTTTCAGTCCTCGCGCTCGCGCTAGCGACCGGTTTCAGTGGATACCTTATGCGATTATTTTGGCTCGAAAAGTGAACATCACAGCAACAAAGCTTGCAGGGCTCTAGGAAGCACAGTTCTGTCCGGCTCGTAAACGCGTCGACGCTTAGGTCTGCAAACGACAACTTTGCGCCCCATCTCGGTAGAGATAATTTGGCCTCGGCCCAGCAGCGCAATTCGGCTTCTTACCTGCGGGCGATGCAGCTATGATCGGGTCATGGATACCCGTGATTGCAACAAGATCGCCGCGTGGTTGGCTGAGGCCGGCCTGCTGGGGATTCGAGACGAGGCCTCGTTGACGCAGGCATTCTGCGAACGATGCGTCGAGGCTGGACTGCCGCTCGGCAAAGTCTTCGTGATGATCGACACGCTACATCCGATGTATGAGGCGCGCGCTTATTTTTGGGACGAGGGGCCCGAAAACCCTTTCCGCGAAGAAGAGTATGTCGGCAGTCGCGATCCGGAAGGTACGGCGCAGTGGTCGCGTAGCCCCTTCCTGCAGATGCTGCGCCGACGCGAGACCTCGCTGCGCTGCCGGCTGGAGCGCGGCGAAACCCACGGCTATTCAGCGATCCAGGAATTGTGCGACGCTGGTCAAACTGACTATCTGGCTTTCGTCTACCGTACGCGGCAGGCAGTCCGCGTCGAAGATGTCGATGCATTCTATGCGCGTTTCACCACGGCTCGGCCGGGGGGATTCAGCGACGTTGATGTGGCTTGCCTGGCGCAACTTACGCCGCACCTCGGCCTCGCCATCAGGTCCGCTGCGCAAACCCGGCTGACGAAGACGCTCGCCGAAGCCTATCTCGGCCGCGATGCCGGTCGGCGTGTGCTCAGCGGCGCGATTCGACATGATGCTGTGAGGCGTATCCGGGCCGTGCTCTGGTATTCGGACATCACCGGCTACACCCATCTCTCCGAGTCCGTGCAGGCCGATCAGTTGATCCCTCTGATCAACGACTATGCAGAGGCGGTGATTGGGGCGGTCAAGTCGGCCGGCGGTGATGTCCTGAAGCTGATCGGAGACGGCGTGCTGGCGATGTTTACGAGTTCCCGGCCGGAATATGCGTGCCGAGCGGCCATTGACGCAGAGCACGATCTACGGCTGCGGCTCGGCCAGCTTGCACGCCGCCGCAAAACAGAGGGCCTGCCTGTCGCCGACATCCATCTCGGTCTACATGCGGGCGATGTGTTCTACGGCAACATCGGCACACCCGACCGGCTCGATTTCACTGTGGTTGGCCAGGCAGTCAACGAAGTAAGCCGCATCAGCGATATGTGCCATTCCACAGGGCGAAACATGCTCTGCTCCTCGGAATTCGCCGACCTCCTGCTGGGGGAGGAACGAGACAAGCTCGTTTCCGTCGGGCGATTTGCGTTGAAAGGCGTTGGAAAAGCCAAAGAATTGTTCACGCTCGATCCAAGCCTTGCAGCCGCGGGTACGACACCGAAAAAAATGACGACCTCTCGCCGGCGGGCATCTGTGGCGAGGCCTTGATGGGACAAGACCTGTTACTGCGTTTTGCAGCCCGCGACTCGCGGCGAGCCTTGAACGTCCGCTTGATAAGCGCCGAGACCAAAAGCTGACTGTCCGGTGACGGCCCCAATTAAGACGCTCGCCCCTATCCATCGCCTTGAGTGGCATCGAACCCGCAGCCAGGAGACGAATGTGTTGCTTTCGAGAATACGGGAACCCGGCACACGCCAATTTTCAACGGCATTCACTATCGTTAGGTTTCAAGTATCGATAGTGATGTGGTCCACTAGTTGACCAACTCATAAACGCGTCCTATTTTGGCGTAGAACGTCCAATTCGCGATCGTCCGCAATCTGCGCGACGAGAGACATTGTTCAACGGAGTTTCCCATGAGCGTCACTGTCAAAGTCGCGGAGGCCAAAGCCCATCTTTCAGAACTGCTGGCCCGCGTCGAAGCCGGCGAGGAGGTTATCATTTCCCGCGGCAACGATCCGGTCGCCCGGCTCTCGCGCGTGAAGAAGGACAACGAGCTCTCAGCGCTGATCGCCGAGGTGCGGGCGGCGAGAATGCGGGCAAAACCGGTGTCCAACGACGAGATCCTCGACTGGAAACGTGAGGGTCAGCGGTTTTGAGCAAATTTATCCTTGATGCGTCGATCGCCGCTGCCTGGCTATTGCCAGAAGAATACAGTGAAGCAGCCGAGCAGCTTATCGCCAGGATCTCAGGCCCCTGCCCGGTGCCCGACCTGTTCTGGCACGAGACGCGCAGCATTTTGATCAGCGCCGAGCGGCGGCAACGGATTGCCGCCGGCCAGGCCCATAACGCGATGGCCCGGCTGCGCCGATTGCCCCTTGAGGACATGGGTGCCGGTCAGGACGGCTCGGTGCTCGAGCTCGCGAGTGTGCACGGGCTAAGCGCCTACGATGCCGCCTACCTCGACCTTGCGGTCCGCCAGTCCCTGCCGCTCGCCACCCTCGACCGCAAACTCGCCGGGGCGGCACGCACTGAGAGGATTCAGGTGTTGGGACCATTCGAGAATGAGCATTGATCATGATACAGAGCGGCGCGCGGTGGCACTCGACGCGCTCGATTCCATCCTGCCCTTTGACCGGCGTGACCAACTCGCTGCGCTCCTCACCGACGACGACGTCGCGACGCTCAAGCATCTGGCCAGCGAAGGCATGGGCGACAACACGCTTCGGGCGCTTGCCTCCGATCTCGGCTACCTCGAGGCCTGGTGCCAGCTTGCAACTGAAGATCCCCTCCCCTGGCCGGCGCCCGAAAGCCTGCTGCTAAAGTTCCTTGCGCACCACCTGTGGGACCCGGTCAAGCGCTCCGAGGATCCGAGCTATGGCATGCCGGCAGAGGTGGAAATCGGCCTTCGTTCCCTTCGCGCCCTGCGCGTCGACGGGCCCCACGCCCCGGGGACGGTTCGGCGCCGGCTGACGAGCTGGTCGATCCTCACCCGCTGGCGCGGCCTCACCGGCTCGTTCGACGGCCCTTCCCTCAAATCGGCACTGCGACTTGCTGTCCGCGCCAGTGCCCGCCCACGCCAACGCAAGAGCAGGCAAGCGGTGACCGGCGATGTCCTGGCGAAGCTGTTGCACGCCTGTGCCGGCGAACGGCTGGTCGATCTGCGCGACCGGGCGCTGCTTCTCGTGGCGTTCGCCTCCGGCGGGCGACGCCGATCGGAGATAGCAGGGTTACGAGTCGAAGATCTCCTCGAGGAAGACCCGGTCCGGACGGACCCGGTGAACCCGGACTCCCCTCCCCTCCCCTGCCTCTCGATCCGCCTTGGTCGCACGAAGACGACGGCGAGTGACGACGACGAACATGTGCTGCTTGTCGGCCGGCCGGTTATGGCGTTGAAGGGCTGGCTTAATGAGGCAGGTATCGGCGAAGGACCAATATTCCGGCGCATTGACCAGTGGGGGAATGTCGATCGGCGCGCGATGACACCGCAGTCGGTCAATCTAATCCTAAAAACCCGCTGCAAACAGGCTGGGCTGGATCCGACATTGTTCTCGGCGCATGGATTGCGGTCCGGCTACCTGACCGAGGCAGCCAATCGCGGCATCCCCTTACCCGAGGCGATGCAGCAGTCGTTGCACAAATCGGTGACCCAGGCGGCGAGCTATTACAACAACGCGGAACGCAAGAATGGACGAGCGGCGCGACTGATCGTCTAGGAGGAACTCGGGGCGAGCGCTGCAACATTGCTAGCGATCGCGCCCGATAAAATCCACGGCAGGCCTGCAGCACCATACCCAAAGGAAGCGTCTCTATCGGCTCCCGCATCGGCCTGATTCAAGGCTCGGCTTCGCCCCCTGCTCTATTCGAGAGCTAGGTTCTCAGTAGACTAATCGCGTTCGTATCGTTCCAGGAATTTCGCGTAGGGCCTGAAGAATCTCGTCGGCATCTGCGGAAATTCCTTCGGCCTCGACCACCACATAGCCCGTGTCGCCATGCGTCTGAAGGAACTCAGCGACGATGTTCAGCCCGCGCGACGAGAAGATCTCGTTGAGCTGGATGAGCATTCCGGGGCGGTTTTCATGCACGTGAATGAAACGCGTGCCGTTCGGGCGCTCGGGCAGTTGTACTTGCGGAAAGTTGACGGCGCCCATCGTTGAGCCGATGTCGGAATACTCGACCAGCTTCCTTGAAACCTCCCCGCCGATGCGCTCTTGGGCTTCCTCAGTGGAGCCGCCGATATGCGGCGTCAGAATGACATTGCTCAAGCCTTGCAACGGCGTCTCAAAACGCTCGTTGTTCGATGCCGGCTCCTTGGGGAACACGTCTACGGCAGCACCCGCCAGATGCCCGTCGTTCAGGACTTTCGCAAGCGCATCGAGATCGACCACCGTGCCGCGAGAATTGTTGATGAAGATGGCGCCCTTCTTCATGCGGCGCAATTCTGTTTCGGTGATCATGTTATGCGTCGAGGGTGTTTCGGGAACGTGCATTGTCACATAGTCAGAGATTTCGAGAAGGTCACCGAGCGAAGCCATCGACTCCGAATTGCCCCGGCGCAGCCGATCGGAAAGATCGAAGTAGCGCACGACCATGCCCATGCTTTCGGCGAGCGCGCTGAGCTGCGATCCGATATTGCCGTAGCCGACAATACCGAGCGTTTTGCCGCGGACCTCCCGGCTGCCGACAGCGGACTTCTCCCACCCACCTCGATGCGCGGAAGCCGAGCGCGGAAAGATCTGCCGTGTCAGCATGATAATCTCGCCGATCACAAGCTCGGCCACCGATCGCGTGTTTGAATAAGGTGCATTGAACACCGGAATGCCGCGCCGCCGCGCTGCATCCAGATCGACTTGGTTCGTACCGACGGAGAAACAGCCAACGGCGATCAATTTCTTTGCGGATTTGAGAATCTCGTCCGTCAGCTGCGTGCGGGAACGAATGCCGATGATATGAGCGTCGGCGATGTGGCTCCTAAGATCCCTGTCGTCGAGCGCCTTCGGTAAATGAATGAGGTTGGTGTAGCCGGACGAAGAAAAGTAGTCCACGGCGGTCTGGCTAATGCCTTCCAGCAGAAGCACGGAAATTCGGTCGCGTGGGAGAGAAAGTTGGCGGGTCATAAATATCGCTCCGATTTCCGGAAGGCCGATGTGGCTTCGGCGTCTATGAAGATTTAAGCGGCTGGTCAGGCTAATATCAACACACTGATACCGCGAACAAATCTCGAGGTACCGCGGTTTTCAATGCTTCGTACCCAAAGGTTGGCAAGAGCCCGCGCTCGGCCTTTCGCGTAAAATCGCTCAGATAGCCTCCGGCAGAATTGATGTGCCCTGCCCTTTCGAGGATACACGCCATGACGGCGGCCGCATTCTCGGCCCCAAGGATTCCGCAGGCCTCCTCATAGGCGCTCGGACTGACCCCGAGCATCGATCGAACCACGACGGCGGCAGACAAAAGATCGTGCCAGCTCTCGACCGCACCGTTCGGGCCGTAATCGCGGAACTCCGGGCAGGCCTGCAGCACATACCCAAAGGAAACGTCTTTATCGGCTACCGCATCGGCCTGATTTCAGGGCTCGGCTTCGCGCCCTGCGCTCCGGACTACGGAACCGAGGGACTTTCTGGAAGTGTTGTCGTAGCGCGCAGCCACCGAGCAAGCGATTAGACCTCAGATCTGCAACTCCGCTCGCCAGCATCGTGATTGGACAGAGCGCGGGACGAGGAACAGGCTGATTGAGCTGGCATTCGCAGCACCATTTGATTGGAGGCGACAATGAAGCACCATACATTAGAGCAGATGCAGAACATCGCGCAAATAGAGCCCTTCTTCCACCTGCATGGGATGTCGCGTCGTCAGCGACTTGAGCGCTGGGCCGAGCTCCTTGAGGAAATACGGCATAGGCACCTCGACACGCTTCACGAGACAGAGTTCCAATCCAGCGAGGAGCGAAATGCACTGCGCTGCGACTATTCTCCGATAACTGTCGCACTCCACGATCCCGTTCTCCATTCGGCCGGTATGAAGAACGATACCTATGGCGAAGCGATACGGTTTTTCGAGATCTCTGACGAAGAGTTACATGACGTTGTCTGCTATTGTCGCTTCGGAACCACCGTGAGTGCGGCAGCAGCGGCTCGCCAAGTCCGAGTCCTGCTGTCCGACAAGCCCATGGGCTTTTGGTCTTCACTGCGGGCATTGTTCATTGGTTAGATCGGCGACGTGCCACCCAACTCGACTGCAATCATGGGGCGCCTAGATAGCGCTCAGCGCGGAAGGGCTATTTGCATCCCTCGCGTAAATCGGCGTTCCCAATAACCTGTCGTCTAGCAGGCGCCCCATCTGCTTCTGCTGAGGGAGACTATCACGTACGAGCCGTTTTCAACCTCTTGATGGGGTAACGGAACCCTGACAGCTGTCAGGTTTTTCGTGAGGCGAATACGATATAAAGCCGGGCTTGCGGCATACATGACCGATCCGGGCCTTTCACCGCCGCCCGCCGGCCGAGCCGCCGCGATTGAGACGATCTTGCGTGACTGGCTTGTTGCGCATCGGCGCATGGCCGACGTCCCGGAGCTCACTCCGGTTCGGTTGGATTCCAAGGGCGTGAATCGAGAAGAGGTGCAGTACCCGGGTTTTATCGGATAGCATCCGTGACGCATGTCGGCTCCTGTCGGCCAAAAGTCAGGAATCGAGCCGAGTCCCCGGCAAGCCGCTCCGCTCCTTCGAGGGTCCAGGTCGCTATGAAGGGTGGTCTCATCACCTCACCTTCCCGGCGGTAGCGACCGGGCAATGTCGATGATGTCGTCCCGTGATGCGGTTGGGTCCTCCATATTCCAGGCTACCCCAAGCCCGATCTTCAGATCGACACCGCGCACGGGTCTGAAGGGCCGCAGCCGATCCTACATACGTGGCCTCGCGGTCGTACCGCGGCATGCGCTCACGCGGCTGTCACTGACCTTAGCAATCGGTCGCGAAACTGCGGCTGCACAGTCCGCGGAGGTCGTTGCCACATAAATTGCACCTGCGACAGAGCATCTCGACATGCCGGTACACTTTTCTAGCAAGGCATCCGGCACGCGCCACGATATCTCGTCGAGCACGAATAAAACTATTTCAAGGGCGACAGCCAACAGGGATGGACTAGAGCGTACGCAATGTTACGTTGCGAAAGCAGATCACACGGGATTAGGGCAGCACCATGAAACATGCTCCCATTCTTATCTGCTTGATGCAACGGTCCTGCCGGGATGCAGCCCCACGGAACGAGGTGCGGTCATCGGAAACGTCGCTGGACAGCGTGGACGGGGCAAAATAGGCACCTGCCCCCGCTGACAACTTGGTGAACACGACCCGTTTGCTGGAACGCGCGATCATTGTCGAGCACCCCAATTTTTTGTCGTGCATGTTCAGGTTGACGGCCGATCCGCAGAGCGCATTCCTCAGTATTTACTTCGGCAGGCCGGGTCCGGTCAGCCGTGCCGGCGTACCCACTTTTTGCTGGAGTTCCCCATGAACCGTACAGCTTGTATCACCCGCGTCTGCTGCGCAATCCTTCTCGGTGTCTCCAGCCTCGTGCCTGCTGAACTGGCGGCGCAAACGGTGGCCACTGTCGGTGCAGCGAAGGTTCGCGTAGACGACGTCTCTCCGAGGTACGAGTTCGTCGGTCGGGTCGAAGCCATGGAGGCTGTTGATGTTCGCTCCCGCATCGATGGGTTTATCGACAAACGGTTGTTCGACGAAGGTACCGTCGTTGAGGCTGGCCAACCCCTCTTCCTCATAGACCCACGCGATCTGGAAATCGCGTTGACCGTCACGCAGGCCCAACTGGCCAGCGCGAAAGCCACCCAGACAGATGCCGCACGTCGCTTCCAACGCAACCGCGCCTTGAACCAAACGGTGTCACGCGCGACGCTGGAGGAAAGCGAGACGGCCCTCGATACGGCTGACGCGGCCGTTCTGTCCGCCGAGGCCAGGGTGAGCCAGGCGAAACTCAATCTCAGCTACAGCAAGATATCTTCCCCCATGAAGGGCCGCATCAGTGCGGCATCGCTATCCGCAGGCAGCTTCGTAAACGCCAGTTCCCCGGCGCTGGCCAGGATCGTCCAGATGGACCCGGTGCGGGTTGTTTTTTCCGTTAGCGATCGGACGGTGTTGGACTTGCGCGTAGCGGCAGGAAAGATCAGCAAGGAGGAACTTGCCCAACGCTTCCAGCTTTCGCTGCGCCTTTCGAACGGGCAGCAATACAAGCAAGGGGGGAAGATTGAGTTCTTCGGCAATGAAGTCGACGAGCGGACTGGTACGCTTGCCGTGCGTGCACAGTTCGCCAACCCCGACCTTCTGCTCGTACCGGGTCAGTTCGTGACGGTGGTGATCGCCGGGGACGAGAGGAAGATGCGCCCGGTCGTTCCCCTCGGCGCGGTGCATCAGGACCGTGAAGGCAAATATGTCCTCCTTGTCGGCGACGACGGGAAGGCTGTCCTGCGTCGCATCATGGTCTCCGAACAGGCGGGCGGCAACTGGATCGTCGACAGCGGTCTTGAAGGCGAGGAGATGCTGATCGTTGAAGGGCTGGCAAACATTGCCGACGGATCGGCCATCAAAGTACTTCCCGTGTCTGACGATAGCGCCGATAGGTCCGCTTCCCAATCGGGTGCCTCACAATGAATATTTCCGCCCCGTTTATCGGCCGGCCGCGGCTTGCAATGGTCATTGCGGTGATCATGCTAATCGCCGGTGCTGTCGCCCTCCTGCAGATACCTGTCGCACAGTTTCCGCAGATCACTCCGCCCGAAGTGCAGGTGACGGCGAGCTATCCGGGCGCAAATGCCAGCGTCATGACGGATAGCGTGGGTGCGCCGATCGAGGATCAGGTGAACGGCGTCGAAGATATGCTCTACATGTCTTCCTCCAGCACCAACAATGGTACCTACAGTCTGACGGTGACGTTCGCGCCAGGAACCGACCCGGCGATCGCGCAGGTCAACGTGCAGAACCGGGTCGCGATAGCGACGCCGCGGCTGCCTGCCGCTGTCACCCAGACGGGCGTTTCCGTGAGAAGCCGTTCGTCCAGTATGCTTATGGGGCTAGCGATCTATTCGCCGAAGGGCACGCGTGACAACGTCTTCATCAGCAATTACGCGACAGTCAATATCCGCGATGCCATCGCCCGCGTGCCAGGTGTCGGGGAGGCAGGCGTGTTCGGCCCAACCTACAGCATGCGGGTCTGGATGAATCCTGACCGCATGCAGGCTCTGGGCATCACGGCGTCGGATCTCGCCACTGCGATACGGGCGCAGAATGCACAGGCCTCCGCCGGCCAGATAGGCTCACCTCCCACGGCGTCGGGCCAGCAGCTGGAGCTGACAGTAACGGCGCTGGGGCGTCTTGCCGACGCGAATGCGTTTGGCAACGTGATCGTGCGCACGAACCGCGACGGCGCGATCGTGCGCCTCCGCGATGTCGCGCGCGTCGAACTCGGCGCACAATCCTATGACACCACGTCGACGCTCAACGGCCTTCCCAGCGCCACGCTCGTCGTCTACCAGTCCGCCGACGCCAACGCACTTTCTGTCTCCGAGGCGGTCGTGAGCGAGCTTGAAGCTTTGTCGCGGCAGTTTCCAGACGACATCGCCTATACGGTCGTTTTCGATACGACTGCCTTCGTCAAGGAAACCATCCGCGAGATCTTCATAACGCTCGCGATTACCTTTGCCCTCGTCGTCGCCGTGGTATTTGCCTTCCTTCAGGACTGGCGCGCAACGGTCATCCCTACCCTGACCATACCCGTTTCACTCATTGGGGGCTTCGCCGTCCTCTATGTTCTCGGTTACTCGGCCAACACGATCACCCTTTTCGCGGTCATCCTCGCCATCAGCCTTGTGGTCGATGACGCCATCATCGTCGTTGAAAATGTCCAGCGTATCATGGACCAGACCGGGGCCAACGTACGGGATGCCACCCTACGCACCATGGAACAGGTAACGGGACCGATCGTCGCGACGACGCTGGTACTTGCCGCACTCTTCGTGCCGGTGGCCTTCCTGGCCGGCATCACCGGCGAGCTTTACCGCCAGTTCGCCGTCACGATCCTGATCACCATCGTCTTCTCGACGGTCAATGCGCTGACCCTCAGCCCGGCCTTGTGCGTGCTCATGCTTCGTCCAACGCCGAGACGGCGACTTGGACTGTTCGAGAAGCTGAACGCAGGCCTCGACGCTTCCCGGCGTTTTTACCTGAACCTGCTGCTCGCTTTCGCCCGACGGCTCGCCCTGGCGACGCTGGTCCTGGTCGCGGTCGCAGGGGGAATCTACGGCCTCTACCGCATCATTCCGAATGGTTTCGTGCCCGCCGAGGACCAAGGCTACCTGTTCATGAACGTGCAGTTACCAAACGCAGCTTCCCTGGAGCGCACGGAACGGACAATGGCCGAGGTCAGCGCGCTCCTGCAGCGCACGCCCGGTATCGCCAATACGATTGGCATCGCGGGTGCGAGCATGATCGGCGGTGGTGGTTCGAACTCTGGCATGATCATCTCGGCGCTAAAGCCGTGGAGCGAGCGGGGGCCGGAGCAAAGCGTCTTCGCACTGATGGGCCGTTTACGGGCCGAACTTGCAACGATCTCGACCGCATCCGTCGTGCCCTTCAATCCACCGGCTATTCCGGGGCTTGGCACAACGGGCGGCTTCGACTTCCGCCTTCAGGCGCGCGCCGGGCAGAGCCAGGAAGAGCTTGCCGAGGTCATGCGCAGTCTGATCATGCGCGCGAACCAGACGCCCGGCCTTGCCTCAGTGTTCAGCACATTCTCAGCCGACGTACCGCAGGTCTACCTCGACATCGACCGGGAGCGGGCGGAGCTATACAGCGTGTCCCCCGCCACGATCTTCAGTACGCTGCAGTCCCATCTCGGGTCGTCGTACGTGGACGATTTCAACATCCTTTCCCGGGTCTTCCAGATCCGCATTCAGAACGAGCCGGCCTTCCGCAGCCGGATAGAGGATATCCAGCGACTGAGGGTGCGCAGCGATACGGGCGACCTCGTTCCGCTGCAGGGCTTGCTTTCGATCTCCACCCACTACGGTCCGAATTCGGTGAACCGCTACAACCTCTTCCCCTCCGCCTCGATCAACGGCCAGGCCGGACCGGGCACCAGCACCGGTGAGGCGCTGAGCACCATGGAGGCGCTTGCGGCAAGCACACTGCCAACCGGCTTTGGATTTGAGTGGACCGGGCTGGCACTGCAGGAAAAACAATCGGGCAACCAGACGGTAATGATCCTTATTATGGGCATCGTCTTCACCTATCTCTTTCTCGTTGGCCAGTATGAGAGCTGGAGCATTCCGATAGCCGTGATGATGTCTGTCACAGTGGCCGTTCTTGGGGCCTTGGGAGCACTCTTGGTAGGCGGTATCGATCTCAACATCTACGCTCAAATCGGCCTTCTCTTGCTCATAGGCCTTGCGGCCAAGAATGCCATCCTGATCGTGGAGTTCGCCAAGGATCGCCGGGAGGAGGGAATGAGCATTATCGATGCGGCTACCGAGGGAACGTCGCAGCGTTTTCGGCCGGTGCTGATGACCGCGATGGCGTCCGTTCTGGGCGTTGTACCGCTCGTCCTCGCCACGGGGGCGGGCGCGGGCAGTCGACAGGCGATCGGCGCAACCGTGCTCGGCGGTCTGCTCGTGGGCACTGTCCTCGGATTGGTGATCATCCCGCTGCTTTATATTCTCGCACAGACGCTGCGCGAGGCAGTCAAACGCCGTCTGTTCGGTCCAGCCGGTGCCCAGGACGAGAGTAATGCCTGAAACCTAAACACTCGACCTGACACCGGAGAAACTGGAGGATCGTGGTGTCGTTCTTACGCGCACTTCGGTCCTGGTCGATGACGCCGGCGCCGGACGCCCTCGCGCCTCTCACCCCGCTGTCAATAGTACGGCGAGATGCATGCTTGTCGGGGGCCGTGATAGGGCTGGAACGTGTTGTCGAAGGCCCTGTAGGAGCGATATCGTGCGTAGCACCAGCGCGTGTGTGTGCCGCCGCCATAATAGACTTGACGGGAATAGCGTGGCGCATAATAGCGCGGCCGATAATAGGTCCGCCCGTAGTAGTCGGGTTCGTAGTAGCTCGGGCCGTAATACCGGGGTTGCGCCAACAGGCCGCCGATAACGGCGCCAGCGGCAAGCCCCCCTAACGCCCAGGCCCAGTCGTCGCCACCGTGATGATGACCATTGTAGTAGCCACCGTGATAACCGCCATATCGGCGGTATTGAACCGGTTGAGCTTGCGGCGCTTCAATCTTCGGCGCAGAAAGAACGGGAAATGCCCTGGCTGGCGCAGCGCATGTCAGCCCAGTGACAAGCGACAGAGCAACGATTGCAAACCTTTGCATTGTCTTCACCTTTCCTCTGTAGCGCTGCAAGTCGAACTCGGCACGCTAGAAACACTGCAGCCCTTTCGATACCCTCATAATTGTACTCCAAAACCGATTGGAGTTGAGAATTTATGCATCGGCGAAAACCACCCATCGCGCTTGCCTGACGACGGCTGCGCGCACGCTTTTGCGCGCGCCGTGCCCAGCCCACGGTGTTCGTCATCGCCGTAGCCGGCGGGCGCTACAAGCTGCGGCGCAGGTTTCCATCCGATGCATTTGAGCGGGAGATGCTCAGGTCGCGCATCGCCGGGATTGGCGTCGATCCAAGAGACTAGAGAGGCAACAGCATAAATACAAATGAGTGCGTTTGGGTGCTTCAGCGATCCGCTGAACGCATAGTTTGCGGGGGGATAGCCACCTCCCATTAAACGAAGTTCGTCTAGGCTCCCTTTGGGCAGCAGCCCCACCCCGCCCCCCGCTTAACACCGCTGAGGGCTAATCGTGTCGCGGGATGAAGCGGGTGACCACCTCCAACATTGTACGTCTTGAAACACCTCAGCGAGGCGATGCCGGTCTTGCTCTCATCTGCGACCTGCGAACACACATGGGGCACTTTTTGCGGAGGGCCTGATCCGGACGTCAGACCTATGGGAAGGTCACAATCGTCCCAGTCGACCCGTTATGTGAACTCGTAGCAGCCGGGCTCAAGGTTGGTGCACGGCATCGCGCGGACCTTCAACCCCGGCTCCATCGGAGTTTGGCTTGGCCGTTGGCTCACCGAGCCGAACGATGCGACCAGCCCGCATAAAGACTTTCTTGCCTGTCATCGCTCACGTTCTCCCTCGATCGCCCAGTATTTGCCGGCGCCCTTCTGCTCGGTCTTCTCGAGGATCATGTCGATGATCGTCCCACACACCCCAAGCCTACAATCTCGCGCCGGCTGGGGTCTTCAGTGCTTCAAGATTTGACCGAGGAAAAGCTTCGTCCGCTCGTGCCTGGGATTGGAGAAAAACTCGTCCGGCTTTGCTTCTTCAACAATCTGCCCGGCGTTCATGAATATCACACGATCAGCGACCGCCCGTGCGAACCCCATCTCGTGGGTGACGCAGACCATGGTCATCCCGTCCTTGGCGAGACCGGTCATGGTTTCGAGCACTTCCGACACCATTTCAGGGTCAAGGGCCGAGGTGGGCTCGTCGAACAACATCACTGCCGGCTGCATGCAGAGTGAGCGAGCAATCGCCACGCGTTGCTGCTGACCGCCCGAGAGCTGGACCGGGAACTTGTTTGCCTGTTCAGGAATACGAACCCGGTCAAGGTACTTCAGTGCCCGTGCCCGCGCCTCTGCCTCCGGCACGCCACTGATCCACATCGGCCCAACCATGCAGTTCATCAGCACTGTCATGTGCGGAAACAGATTGAAATGCTGGAACACCATGCCGACATTGCGCCGCACGTGCGAGATATTGCGCATCTTGGCATGCAGGTGGATACCGTCGACGACGATATCGCCTTGCTGATGCGCCTCCAGCCTATTGAAGCAGCGGATCAACGTCGATTTTCCGGATCCGGACGGGCCGCAAATCACGATGCGCTCGCCCTTGCGGACCGTCAGGTTGATATCGGTCAGCACTTGAAAGGCACCGTACCATTTGGAAACGTTCCTGACTTCGATGATGGTTTCAACACTCATCTGACCTTGCTCCTGGCATAGTGGCGTTCGATGCGGGACTGAATGAGCTCAAGGCAGATGGACATGATCCAGTAGAGCATGGCGGCTGAGATCAGCATTTCCATGTGCTGGAAGGTTTTCTGGCCAAGCGTGCGGGCAAGAAACATCAGTTCCCAGACGCCAATCACCGAGACGAGCGAGCTGTCTTTCAGCATCGAGATGAACTGGTTTCCGGTTGGGGGAATAATGACCGGCAACGCCTGCGGAAGGATGATCTTGCGCATGGTCAGCCCGAAGCCGAAGCCGATCGACCTTGAGGCCTCCCACTGGCCGCGGTCGATGCTCTGTATGCCTGAGCGGAAGATCTCTGTCATGTAAGCGCCGTAGCAGAGCGAAAGCGCCAGGATACCGGCCGGAACGGCATCGATGATGATGCCGAGCTGAGGCAGACCCAGATAGATCAGATAGACCTGCATCAGGAGCGGCAGTCCTCGAAAGAACGATGTGTAGAAGCTTGCGATCGCATAGGCAAAACCGTTGGTCGACAACTTGGCCACCGCGCCAAGGATTGCGATGAGCGAGGCGATAGCGATCGAGATCGCCGACACATAGACGGTCGTCACGAGACCCTGGGCGATCAGAAAAGGCAGCTTCTGTTCGATGAACGGCAGGCTGAGGTGAAAGGTCTGGAAGAAGGCGAGGAACAGCGCGAGAAGCTCGAGCCATACAATGGCGATCTGGACCCTGAGGCTGACAAAGCCGATCAGAACGATGTTGAGGCAGAAGAGCGCTGCGATCACGAGGGCGATGGCGAAACGGCCGTAGAAACCGCTCTGCAAAGGTTCGCCTATCACCGGGCGCATGAGTTCTCCCATTGTCGTCCCGGTCAGATTGAAGGCGGTGAAGACGATCAGGGCGGCGGCGAACACCGTCGCTACGAACCGCGGGTTGTGGACGAGTACTTCGGACTCGACTGTATCCGGATAAAGCATCTTAGTCCCTCTGGACAAAAAGGCGCTCCGGACGACCGGTGCGCCAGATGTGGGAAGGGTTACTTCGCGACGGTGTAGTCTACGCCGTACCACTTCTCGGACAATTTGCTCAGCGTGCCGTCGCTCTGCATCGCCTTGATCGCTTCGGCGATCTTGTCGTTCAGTTCCTTGTCGCCGTGCTCGATGGCAACGGCGAGCGGCTCATAGAAGACGGGATCGCCGATCTGCTTGATCGGATAGCCTGCCTTGATGGCGTCGCGGATGCTCGGCAGAGACGACACCACCGCGTCGAGGCGAACGCCGTCACCAAGGCGCAGGTCGTCGAAGGCTGTTGACGAGTTGGCGTAGGATTTCACTTCCGTCGGCTTGAACACGTATTCGAAAGCCGGCGCACCGGCGGCATCGAGCGTCAGCTCTTGCTTGGCGTAGGCCTCGAAGGTGGACGTCGCTGTCGTTCCGACGACCTTGCCGTCCAGATCGATCAGCGTCACTGCAACGCTATCCTTGTGAACCGCGACCGCAGCCGGCGTGTAATAGTAGACGGCGGGGAAGTCGAAGATCTTGGCCCGTTCCTTGGTTGGCGTCATCGAGCCAATGTGCATGTCCCAACGGCCCTGCCAGTTGCCGGCTGTGATGATGTCCCAGCCCGGGGTGACGAACTCGACGCCGACACCCAGTCGCTTTGCGACTTCCTTGGCGACATCGACGTCGAAGCCGTCCATCTCGTTCTTGTCGTTCATGAAGGACTGCGGCGCCCAGCTGGCGTCGGTCGCAACCTTCAGGTTTTTTGCGTCGAGCACGCGGTCGAGTACGGCACCTGCATGGGCCGGAAGAGCCGCGAGCGAAATGGCAAGCGAGGCCGCCGCCGCAGTCAGTTTAGTGAAAGTGTTCATGCTGTCGTTCCCTCTTTTGTCGTTCTGGGTTTCCGGCAGGGTCCTCTTCCTGCCATCGGGTTGATCTTGAGTTCTCAAGGCCCCTCCGTCTTCCGGCGATATGAGGCAGCGCGGAGCCGCCCCTTCCTAGAAACAGTGGAAGTCAGCACTCGCCTTTCTGGTCCATCTCGTCACGGACACTGCGTGCGACCCTGAAGGCCTCGACGCCCGCGGGAATGCCGCAATAGATCGCGATCTGGACGAGCGCCGCGCGAAGCTCTTCGTCGGTCAGGCCGTTGCGGATCGCCCCGCGGAAATGGATGCCGAATTCATGCATGCGGTTGAGCGCGGCGAGCATTCCAAGGTTGAGCAGGCTTCGGCTCTTCAGATCGAGCCTCTCGTCCGTCCAAGCGGTGCCCCAGCAATACTCGTTCAGCAGATCTTGGAAGGGGCGCGAGAAAACATCGCTGTTTTTGATCGCCCGATCGACGTAGTCGTCACCGAGCACCTTGCGCCGGATGGTTTCTCCCCTTCTCTGCAGCGCCTCATCCATTGACCGTCACTCCCTGGCTCAGAAATTCACCCATCAGATCCGCTATGACGTGGGGCGCTTCGATCAGGATCGAATGGCGCAAGCCTGGCAGGATCCGAAGCTCGGACCTGGGAATGCGCTCGTGCATGTAACGGGCCATGCGCGGATTGGAGCCGGCATCGTCCTCGCCGGTGGCGATCAGCGTCGGGCACCGGATCTGGTCGAGAAATCCGCCGAAATCCGTCTCTGCCAGCACCCGGTAAGCAGAGGCATAGCAATCCGGATCGTTTTGGGCGTCGCGCGACCTGAGCCTAGCGATGACCTCGGGGTTTCGCTCCTGGAAGCCCTCCGTCAGCCAGCGCGACAGCGATGCATTGTGGTGATCCGCAGGGGTCCCGGCTCTGAGCGCTGCAAGGCGCTCAAGAACGCGCTCGCGCTCGAACGGCGTGCGACCGGCGACGGTCGACAGAAGAACCAGGCGGCGCAGTCGCTGAAGGTGGGTCAGAGCCAGGCGCTGGGCAATCAGGCCACCCAGCGAGAAGCCGGCGAGATTGAAGGTGGGAAAGCCCGCCCGGTCGGCAAGCGTCAACGTCTCGTTGACGAAGTCGTCGATCTCGTATCGCCCGGTCACCCGGCTTGATTGGCCGTGGCCGCGCAGATCGAAGGTCAGGATCGTGAACCGATCCTTCAGCCGCTCGACCACGCCCGACCACGCCTCCAGATAGGATCCGACGCCGTGAATGCAGACAAGCGGCTCGCCGTCCCCGTCGATGCGGTAGTTGAGCGTTACCTCGCCGATCGTGTGACGCTGCATCCCTGCCATCATCAGCGTCCCACCGCGACGCGCTTCTGCTCATTTTCGCGGGCTGCGAAGAAGGGCATGATTTCGGTGATGAACAGCTCAAGCGTGCGCTTCTGCAATTCGAAGGGCAGGTTGAAGGTCAGGCCAAGGCAATATTGATCGACGCCGGCGGCCTCGTAGGCGAGCAGCTTCTCGATCGCCTCGTCCGGAGTCCCGAACATCAGGTTCTTGCGGATATTTTCCGGATTGTAGTTATCCTTGCCCTTGACCGCTTCGTAAGGCACGGCTTCGGGGAACCCGTCGTGTACCGCGCCAATGTTCTGCATCAGGTTTTCGAAGGCGCGGCCGTAGTCCATGCTGTGCTTGACGGCGAGTTCCCAACCATCCGGCCTGTCGTAGACGCAGGTCCGGCGCTGCATCATGAAGCGCGGCCGCGGCACTTCCGGGTGGTCAGCGACCGCCTTGCGGAACTTGTCGGACAGTACCTGAATTTCTGCGGCTGGCGCAGAGAGCGGCGTTGACAGGATGCTGGCGC
Organism: Ensifer sp. GW823-FHT05D09; assembly: GCF_058795755.1. Classification (NCBI taxonomy): domain Bacteria; kingdom Pseudomonadati; phylum Pseudomonadota; class Alphaproteobacteria; order Hyphomicrobiales; family Rhizobiaceae; genus Ensifer; species Ensifer sp. GW823-FHT05D09. Next base: position 55,460 of record NZ_JBXAIA010000004.1, read on the forward strand.
CGTTGGCGACCGCCCAGTCGAAGGTTCCAGGATCGCGCGCCGCCACCCAGATTGGCGGATGGGGTTGCTGCAGGGGCTTTGGCACCGCCGCAGTGACCGGAAAATTCCAGTATTGCCCCTCATGCGCATAGTCGCCGGACCAGAGCTTTTTAACCGCCGGCACGATCTCCTTCATGTAGGCGACGCCTTCCTGCTGCGGCATGCCTCCTGCCATGCGGTCGAACTCGTATTGGTAGGAACCGCGCGCGATACCGAACTCCAGGCGACCATTGGTCAGGTGGTCGCAAAGCGCCGACTCGCCTGCGAGCCGGATCGGGTTCCAGTAGGGTGCCACCAGCGTGGATGTGCCCAACCGGATGCGATCGGTGTGCTGGGCAAGCCAGACCAGCGTCTGGAACGGGTTCGGCGAGATCGTGCATTCAAGCGTATGGTGTTCAGCCGTCCAGAGGGCCTCGAAACCACCTTCGTCGGCAATTCGCGCGAGCTGAAGCAGGTTGCTTTTCACCCGCTCCATCGGCACGTCCGGTGAGAAGCGTTCCATCGTGAGGGAGACTGCGAACTTCATGGTTTCTGCCTTTCCTGTGCCCGTGCTTCTGCTGTTATTTCAGGCGAATGATGAAGGGGTCCTGCATGGCGCCGGAGTAGTCGACGATGACGTTCTTCAGCCGCGAGAACTCGTGCATGACCTCGAAGCCGCCGCGCCGGCCGTAGCCACTTTCCTTGAAGCCGCCGTTGGCGGACATGAACGAGGCGGAGCGATAGGTGTTGATCCAGACCGTGCCGGCGTCGATCCGGTTGGCGAAACGCAGCGCCCGATCGATGTCCTTGGTCCAGATGCCGGAGGCCAGGCCATAACGCGTGTCGTTGGCAAGCTCGATCATCTCCTCCTCGTCACGGAACGGCATGACACCGACCACCGGGCCGAACAGTTCGTCACGCATGAAGGTCATGTCGTTTTGCGCATCGATCATGACGGTCGGCTCGAAGTACCAGCCTCCCTCGGCAAGCCCTTCCCTCTCAGGGCGACGGCCGCCGGTTGCGATCTTCGCCCCTTCCTTGACGCCGGACACGACGTATCCCTCCACCTTCGAGAGCTGGTCGGCGAGCGCCAGCGGACCGATATCCGTGTCGTCGACCGTCGGCAGGCCGACGCGGATGCGTTCGGTCCTGGCAACGAGCGCATCGATGAACTTGCCGTAGACGCGCGCCTCGACGAAGCATCGTGAACCGGCCACGCAGGTCTGACCGGCCGCGGCAAAGACACCAGAGACGACGCCGTTCACAGCGTGCTCGATGTCAACGTCACCGAAGACCACATTGGGAGACTTGCCGCCGAGCTCCATCGAGCAGGGAACAAGGTTCTCGGCCGCATTTCCAGCGATGCGCCGGCCAGTGGCCGTGCTGCCCGTAAAGACATACTTAGCGACACCGGGATGACGGGTCAGCGCCTCGCCGGCGCTTTTTCCCGTACCCGTCACGATATTGACGACACCGGCCGGGAAGCCCGCATCGTGGATCAATTCAGCAAGCGCCAGCGTCGAGACCGTTGCGTGTTCCGAGGGCTTGATGACGACGGTGTTGCCGATCGCAAGGCTAGGCGCCAGCGTGCCGGTCAAGAGCATCAGCGGCGAGTTCCACGGCGTGATCATGCCGACGACGCCCAAGGGCTCGCGAAGATTGAAGTTCAACGTATCGAGCCGGTTGATCGGGATCGTTTCGCCCTGCAGCTTGTCGGCCATTCCGGCGAAGTAGTAGTAGCTGTCGGGCATGGCGCGCATCTGCGCCCGGGTTTCCTTGAGCAGCTTGCCATTGTCGCGCGTCTCGATTTCAGCGAGCGTATCGGCGTTGGCGCGGACGAGTTCGGCAAGCCGGCGCATCAGCGCGCCGCGATCGGTCTGTGTCATGCGCCGCCAGTCCGGGTTGCGAAAGGCGGCGTTGGCGGCGGCCACGGCGGCCTCGACATCATCAGCATCCGCCGCGGCAAAGTGATACCAGGGCTCACCCGTCGTCGGATCGAAGCTAGGTATGTACTTGCCGTTCTTCGGCGCCACGAACTGCCCGCCGATAAACAGGGGCTGGCGCGAGCCTTCAATGGAACTGACTGTCGTTTTCATGTCATTGTCCTTGGTCTTGGGAGGCCTGAAGCCAGGCACGGGCTTCACCGTCGATCATCGCGACGCGGCCGCCGTCATTGCTATCCATGTAGATGCCAAAGCGTCCCGCCTGCCGCTCACGCACATAGCGCCGCAGCATGGATCGCAGTTCGTGGGTGCCGATCGCGTCGTAAGGCAGATCGTCGAGAGAAAAGAACCGGAGATCACCGGGCACATTTGTCCCCTCACCGGCGAGCCGCGCGCGGTAGACGAGATAGCCAGGATCGCTGTCGGCGACGTCGAAGACGGAGTAGAGGAAGGTCTCCTCCGGCACGAGACTAAGCGCATCGCCACCATCGACGACGAGCTGGCTATCCGCCTTGCGACGCCGCGCCGAGGGCAACACCCATCCCCCCTTGCCGTCCGCGCGCAGCAACAGGCGATCACCCGCTTCGATCAGGTAGCCGATGATCATTCCATGAGAAGCAAGCCAGCCGTTCGGCAGCGGATCCTTGACGCTCGCATAGCGGCCGCGACAGAAACCGAGCGGCGCGGTCGGGCTCGTCCCGAAAGCACGCACCTGGCCGATCAGAACCGCATGGTCGCCGGCATCGACCGTGCTGAAGGTGGTGCAGTCGAACCAGGTCAGGCTATCGGTCAGCACCGGCGCGCCTGTGTGAATGTTGTCGTGCGTCACCGACTGGAATTTGTCTTGCGCCTTGGAGGCAAAGGTACCGGAGACGTCGACCTGTCCCTCGTGCAGTATGTTGACTGCAAAACATCCCGCTCTGGTGAAGGCCTGGTAGCTCGATGCAGACTTCGCGACGCAGACCAGAAGCAACGGCGGATCGAGTGAGACGGAGGTAAAGGAGTTCGCCGTCATGCCGCGAGGCATGCCATCCTCGTCGCGGGTCGTGATAACAGTGACACCGGTCACGAAAGTCCCGAAGGCGCGGCGCAGCGCAATGGGATCTATCGGCGTGTCCGTCGATGCATCTTCGATCACCATGCGTTCGTACCTCCTCTCGATCACATTGAGAGGAGGCTATCGTGGCGATCACGGCTGTTCTTCCGTGACTTCATAGGAAGAGATCGAGAACTTCTTCACCGATCCCTAGCAGGGCAACGGAAGCCAAAAAACAGCATGGCGACCCTATCGCAAGGGGTACTTCAGCGGGATGAGAAATATCAGGCGCGTGCCGAGGAACGGTTGTCGATGACACCGTGCAGGCGAAGGGCGAGTTCGACGGCAAATCGCTTTTCCGGCGTCTCGATATCGATGCCGAAGAGTTCCTGAATCCGCGTCAGGCGGTAGCGCAGCGTGGTGACGTGCAGACCCATCGTATCTGCGCAGGCCTGGCTACGGCACCCCTCCTGCAGATAGATCGACAAGGTCTCGAGATAGGGCGTTCCGTTTTCGCGATCGTGGTCGGCGATCGCGCCGATGCTTTCTTGGACGAAGCCGCGCACATCGCCCGCGTCGCAGGCTGCTACCAGCATCGGAAGGGGACCGAAATCCTGGGCCGATATCGCCCCGTTCAAGCCGAAGGAGCGACCGATCCCGATCATGCGCGTGCAACGCTCCCAGGCGGCAGGATAGTCACCAAGCGTGGAGCAACGATTGCCGACCACTACGATCGGTTCCTCGTCGAAGTAACGACCGAGTTCTTCGGCAATGCGGCGCGTGAGCTTCGCCATACGCTCCTGTCGCTTGCCGGTTTCCGGCGGAACCAGGCAAACCACTCCGCCGTCGATGGCAACAAGGTTCGCTTGCATCGACGCCTGCTGCAGGATGCGTGATAGCGTGTGCTCGACATCGACGGACGCGCCGCCGAACGCCTTGGTCTTTTCCGGGAAATCGACGACGATCATCTGCTGCGGGGCGGCGAAACTGAACCCCAGACGCTGCGCACGCTGGGATATGTCGTTCGCGTTGCGCCAACGCCCTTCGACCACCTCGAAGAAGAGCTCGGTCTGCGTCCGTGTCTCGAAACGGAAGCGAATAAAGCTGCGCATCATCTGCACGCTCAGCGCAAACTTGGCGCTGTCGAGCATCAGGAGGTCGAGTTCGCTGAACTCCCGCAATGTCGGAAAGATGATCAGCGCCCCGACGAGCTGCATATCGACCATCAGCCCCTCGATACGCGCGCTGATCCGGAAACGCTGCTTGCCGTCATCCAGAAACAGGCTCGTTCCCTCGGTCGTCCCCTTCTCGACAGCGTCACGCGCTGCTTTCATCAGCGGCCGGGCAAGGACGGTCGAGGCCGCTTCCTGCCAACCAGCATCGTCGAACAAGGTCACATTCGGCGACTTGCCCGCCATGACCTGGTTCGCGGTGAAATCGACGACGACCGTCGGATTGGGAAGCATCGTTCCAACCATGGCCGAGAGCGACGAAACCGAACCGTCGGTCAGCACATGTTCCAGAAGCGACGTATGCGCCTTCAGTGCGCGCTCCAAACGCTGGGCCGAGACCTTCTGCGCTTCCAGCTGATGTTCGCGCTCGACGGCGACGGCGCCCAGGTGAATAATCGTGCCGAGAAAAGCGAGATCGTCCTCGGTAACATCCGTCACCTGCCTTGCGATGACGCTCAGGACCATCGGCCGGCCTTCCGCATCGCTGCAGTTCATCGGCATGACGAGAACGGTGCGGTAGTCGCGCTCGAAGGCTTCCTTGCGGTAGCCTGGAAACTCGGCGGTTTCGCGCGCGTCGCGGATGTAGACGGGTTCGTTTCGTTGCAGCGCGATCAGGGACGGACTTGTCGCCAGTTCCCATTTGTCGGGCAGCGCCCGCTGGATCAACGTCGGATCGTAGCGCACGATGACATGCGCATAACCATGAGCGGCATCGATGCCCATGATCGACCCCAGAGACCAGTTCGCATGGCGACAGGCGGCCGCAATGAGCTGCTGCAGCACTGTCTGAAGATCGCCGCCACTGTTGATCTGACTGGCGACGTCGCGGAGCGCCAGTATCCGGGACTTCTGATCCAAGTCGTCTCGCCTCTTGACATTCATCAAGCAACCATGCGCGTGCCGAAGGCCAAAGTCTACTCTGCTTCGTTGAAGCCGCTGCGCACATCATCCGACGAAACGTAGGAAGCGTCATTCGGCGATCCCGCTAGGGTGCGAGACAATCCCAACAAACAGCAACGGCACATCCCATGACGATCGGCATTCGAAAATTCTACACTTTCCTGGAAGAAACATTGGTGGAAGGCGGCAAGGCAGCGCCCCGTCCCGTCAATATCGTCGTGGTCGCGGCGGTGATCCACAACCCCTGGGCCGGCCGCGGATTTGTCGAAGACCTCAGGCCAGAAATCATTCGCATTGCCAGTGAGCTCAGCCACGAAATGACGAGCCGGCTGCTTCGGCAAATGGAGCCCGAGCGGATCGAGGCTTGCGGCAAGGCAGCTGCAGTCGGCGTTAACGGTGAAATCGAGCACGCCTCGGCGATGATCCATACGCTGCGCTTCGGCAATCCCTTCCGCGAGGCGATCGGCGGTACGAACTATCTAGAATTCGCGAACACCCGCAACGCAGCGGGCGCGCTGCTTTGCCTGCCGATGATGCACAAGAGCGAGAGCGGCAAACGATCGCATTTCCTGACGGCCAATTTCCAGATCGCCGACGCGCCGGGTCCCGATGAGATCATCGTTGCAATCGGTGCCTCAGACAGCGGCCGCGCCCATGCCCGCATTGCCGACCGCTTCCAGGACATCGCCGAAATGGATGCCGAAAAGGCCGCGCTGCGCGCCAAGGTCTGAAGTGAGCTGACAGGCAAGTTGCGTGGGAGTTTATGATGAGGCTTGATGCGACCGACCTGCGCATTCTCGATGCCATCCAGCGAGACGGCCGCATCACCAAACTTGCGCTCGCCGATAAGGCGGGCCTGTCTCCCACGGCCTGCTGGATGCGGCTGCGCAAGTTCGAAAAGGCTGGCATTATCAGCGGCTATCATGCGCATGTGGCATTGCGGCGGCTGGCCCCGGTTGCAAGCTTATTGGTGGAGCTGACGCTCGCCAACCACCGCCAGGCTGACTTCGACCGGTTTGAACGAGCCGTCCGCGACGTTCCAGAAATCGTCTGCTGCTGGTCGGTTGGCGGCGGCGTCGACTACATCCTGAAAATCGTCGCCGCCGACATCGACGCCTATCAGCGCATGATCGATGCGCTGCTTGACCGCGAGCTCGGCATCGCTCGCTATTTCACCTACATCGTTACCAAGACGGTCAAGGAAGAACCCGTACTTCCCTTGGCTATGCTGGTGGACGAGGCCTAGAACGGGTCGTAGGCACACGCACCATTGATGAAGACAGTGACATGTCAACGCCGTTTGAGAACGCCCACCTCGCCGAGCGCGGGGCAAAGCGCGGCCGCGGCCCTGTCTATTGATCATGATGGACACCCCGACGTTACGATCCCCAGTGGTCGGCACGCAGGAATAGGTGCAATCACCTCTCTGGAGATGCCGGGGAATTTTATATTGTAGAAAATTACCAATCTGTTTTACTGCGGCTCGCTGCTTGGCTTTTCGGGGGATATTGCCGATGGAATGCACCCGCAGGGATATTATGCTTGGTGGTCTAGCCCTGCTAAGCGCCGGCGCAATCCAAAAACCGGTCTTCGCTGCGGCGACGTCCTATTTTTCCGGCTCTGCAGTCGACAATGGCGTGACCTACCGAAGCACGAATTTCGCCAAGATCGACAGGAAATGGCAGCGTCAGGTCGTCAAATATTTCAGCACCGAGCCGATCGGCACGGTCGTTGTCGATACAAGGCACCATTTTCTCTATCTGATCATGGAGAACAAGACTGCCATCCGTTATGGCGTCGGCGTCGGGCGCGAGGGCTTCAAATGGTATGGCCGCGCTACGATCGACCGCAAATCGCTCTGGCCGCGCTGGACACCGCCGCCGGAAATGCGCGAACGTCACCCCGAACTGCCTGAGTTCGTTGACGGGGGCTCGCCGAAGAACCCGCTTGGCCCGCGCGCCATGTACCTGCTTCGTGATGGTATCGACACCGGCTATCGCTTCCACGGGACGTTGGAGCCGGGTAGTATCGGCAAGGATGCCTCCAGCGGCTGCATTCGCATGTTCAACGAAGATGCGATTGATCTTTATCAGCGCTGCCCGATCGGCACCGCCGTTCAGGTCCTGCCACACATTGCCGACAAGGCCCCCGAGGTCAGTCAAGCAACTCCGGTCGCAACCCCCGTCGAATGAGGAACACCGCCCTGATGCCCGCTATGCCTGGCTATATGAGGCTGCTTTCTGCTGCGGCCATTCTCCTGACGCTGACCGCCTGCAACACCACCGAGATTGCTGCGGTCGAAGAACCAGCCGCGGTGCCGATGACCGGAAGAACCGACGATCCGGCTCCCGGCTTCGAGACTGTCTCGGCCGGCAGCGAGGAGGATTTCATCCTCAATGTCGGCCGCCGAACCTATTTCACGCAGGATTCGGCCGCGCTCGACCCCGTCGCCAAGGCAACTCTGGACAAGCAGGCGACCTGGCTCAACAGCAATCCGCGCTGGCTGGTCAAGCTGCAGGGCTTCTCCGACGACAGCGGCTCCGCCTCGAAGATGGCGGATCTATCGCAGCAGCGCGCCGATGTCGCGATGGCCTATCTTGCCTCGAAGGGCGTTGACCCCAGCCGCATGTGGGCCAAGGGCTATGGCAACGACCGCGAGGTGCGCGACTGCGCGGAGCGTTCCTGCAAGGTGCAGAATCGGCGCGTGGTCTCAAATCTTCGCACAGAACGGGACACACTCTGAAAGGCGGGTGTCCAGGAGGTGTCGCCTTATTAACTACCTTAGTAGAGAGGCAAAGGTACTACCGGCAAACCCCCACGGCTCATTCCCGGAGCGAGAGGCGTCCTGATCACTAATACGGCGACACACATTCCTGGCGTGGTCCATAATAGGGCTGGAAGGTGTTGTCGTAGGCTCTGTATGACCGATACCGGTCAAAGCACCATTCGACATGCGCTGATGGCGCGTTGGAATAGACCCTGCGGGGAGGTGAGGCGATCGCACCACCGATAACCACTCCAACTCCGAAAGCAGCGAGAGGGTACCACCACCCGTCACTGTGTCGACGATACCCGTCCCGACGGTAACGGTAACCCTGGTGGCCATTGTAATAGCCGTATCGCGGGCCCACATCGTAACGATAGCCATTGTACCCCCGTGAGCGCGGCGGGCCACCGTAGTGACCTGGCTTGTGGTGGACAAACTCGACGGACTGAGAGAGAGACTTGCCGCCCGTAACAGGAGACATAGGCACGGCCTGAGCCGAGACCGCCGACAATGCCGTAGCGGCTGCTACGAATATTGTACCTATTGTTTTCATGACTTCACCCAAAAGCTTCCTGCTAAGAGATGTCTGTGATTAGTACGCGCCACTAACGGGCTGCGCGTGGAATTCAGGCTGACTTCCGATGGTGAACAGAGCGAAGCCGCTTACCCAATCACTTAGCGCCAAGAATATCGCGTGCCATAGGACCTCAGTCCTATGGCCGCCCCGCAAAGGTCCTATATGCCGCTCGAGCCGGTCGGCTCTACGAGGGTGGAGGCGATCTCGCTTGGTTGCGCCGAATTCGGGCGGGATCCGGAGATTTCAGTGCGGAGCCTACGCCCGCATATCGACAACGTCGCGACGGGATTGTCCTCACTTCGTGGGTTTCTCGTACATGTATTCGCGCTCGCTTCGTGAAGTGCTCGGTGCCGTTACATAGTATCGGGAACTATATGCAAATCTGCGCTCCCTCAATCAGAAGTACTATAACTTTAGTGATAGGAAACCATCCAATTCTCTATTTGAGGACGTTGCGCCACTTGGTGACTTCGGCGCACAACGTGGAGCCAATCTCCAGCCCTGACGAGGGAGCGATCCTGGCGGTGCATGTCGACCCGTCGAGCCTGCACAAGCTGACCCGTGGTGGCCCTGACTGGACACATAGTTCCCCCGGTAGAGGCACTCGGCCCATCGACGATGATCCCTGACGGCGAGGCGGCGGTGCTCGTCGATGTCGGCAGCGGTTGTTGCAGGCGCCGCTCGGCGGCCGGGCTGCAAGCGTATCCGCGGTGAGCCGCCACTGAACTTTGGAGTTAAACGAAGCTTCGCCAGACCATCGTCTGAAAGGCCCGCAGACTAGGGTCGCCCCCCCATGCGACTGAAGTCTGGCCATGGAACGGCCAGAGGGTAGCGACTGGCTGGTTGGTGACAAACGCCTGTCAGAAAAAGTCGTCGGCCGACTGGAGCAGTCTCATCTCGTCGAAGAGAGCTTCGTGCGTGGCGAGCCGTTGCTGACGATCGTTGGACAGGCGATCAAGGTTCGGCCGCAAAAGTGTTCTCGCGTGCGATTGCTGCCAGCCGAATGAAAGGTGGCCTCCATGCAGAACTTGTCTCCCTCGGAGAAGAGATTGGTTGCAGCTCCAACACGCGTATGAGATGAAGCGTGGCAGCGAAATAGCTTGTCCTGCAGGAACATCCTCGCGATCGGAGCGATGATAGCGGCGATGCGGGTTGAAGCAACCAATAGCCCGGCTCCTTCGAAGCCCCCATTCGCGGGTAATGCCTCATCGGGCCAGTCGTGAAATGGCGCGCAGACGCTGCCTCAGAAGTCAGTACAGCATCCGAGCTCGGCGTTGCGCTCAGCCGAGGCGCGGGCAACCAGGCCTATTGGCAAATGCCACGGTCACGAACCGCCCACGTCGCTCACCGTCAACAACGATCTGTCGGCGTGTTACCGCCTGGATTTCAGGATCTCGTACACCAAGTCGCGATGCGCGACGAAGCGCCTGCCGTTCGCTACAACCCGGCCGCTCATATTCCTCGTCGTAGTATCGGCGGTCTCGGTCTTGATCGCGGAACTGCATGTCCGATCGCCCATCCGGACCGATATAGAGATCCAATGATTGCGCCGATGACGTCGATGAAAGGAGAAAGGGCGCCCACTGCCAGCAGGCCCGCTGCCAGAAAATTGTGAAGGGACTTTCGCATGTCCGCCTCCTCAGTAAAGTTCAATTGACCATTGAGAACTGAACGATGAAGGACCGGTAAGGTTCCCGATATCTCTGGCGCTTCGTTCCCCGTCGCAAAGACTGGGAACGCAAATCTCGTCGACCGCGTGAGCAGCCGCTCCGGTCAACGCCTTTCTTCCGCCTTTTCCCGCGCTAAATCCTAGATGCAACAACAGCGCCGGCAGGAAATGAACAATTCCTCAGACAACTCAAATCGGACCGATGAGCAAAATGCCGCCTCCGGCGCCGAACCAGAACACCTTGGAGTGTCCGTTGAGGCAGGTCTCAGCTCCAATGACGACAGAACAGAAAACGGGTCTTCTCCGCAACGAGGTGCGGATATCACGGCGCCGCATCCTTTGGCGTTCACGGAAAGCAAGCTCGCGCTTCGCCATCTCGCATCTGCATTTCGACGTGATCTCGGCACGATCGGACGACATTTCGAGACAGTTTCATCCGCGCTGATCAACACGATCAAATCGGCAGCGAGCGCTCTGGGCGCACGAATGCCGCACGGTATGAAGTTGAAGGCGGCGACCACGCTGTCTTCCGTGACCAGAGGCATACCCGGTGCGATAGGCGCCATCACCACGCCGGTATGGTTTCGTTCCCTGCGAGCTCCGCTACGGTCATGGAAGGTCGGTATTGCGACGGTGCTGCTGAGCGTCTTGATCTTGGCGATCGGAACGATGACGTGGGCACTGAAGGACGTGCCCTGGAGAGAAATCGCCGATGGCTCTCTGAAGCCGATTGTGGTCCTTGAAGCCGCTGACGGCAATCCGATCGTAAGGCAAGGCCCCTTCCAGGGTCGCTACGCCCGATACGAGGAATTCCCCGTACATTTGCTCGATGCAGTGCTTTCAACCGAAGATCGCCGGTTCATGGATCACTACGGCGTCGACGCTAGAGGGATCATGCGGGCGATACTCAGAAACTTCCAGGCCGGCACGGTCGTCCAGGGCGGCAGCACCATTACCCAGCAGCTCATCAAACTGCAGTATCTTGAAAGCGATCGTACGCTGAAGCGCAAACTGCAGGAGTTGGTCGTCGCATTCTGGCTCGAGTGGAAGCTGGGCAAGCGCGAGATCCTGACGCGGTACCTGAATTCCGTTTACCTTGGGGCAGGCGCGACGGGAATGCCGGCGGCGGCGCGGATCTACTTCAACAAGGATATCGCCGCACTCAGCGTGCAGGAGGCCGCCATGCTTGCCGGTCTCCTGAAGGCGCCGAGCCAATTGAATCCGATCGACAATTTTGACGCCGCACGTGAACGGACGGCAACGGTCCTGGACGCGATGGTGACAAACGGAAAGTTGGGGTCAGAGGACGCGATCGCCGCGAAAGCAGAATTTGCTGAGTTGCACCCAACCAGCCCGACCCCGCGCCTGGGCAGCTGGTTCGCAGACTGGATCTCACCCCAGGCCGGCGAAATTGCGGGAGCCTCTCCAGGTTTGACAACAGTGCGCACGACGCTGGTACCCCACCTTCAACAGCTCGCCGAGGAGGTGGTGGCCCGCAATCTTGACAAGGACGGGAAAGCGGTAGGTGCGTCGCAGGCAGCGCTTGTGGCGATGACGCCGGATGGAGCGGTGGTCGCCATGGTCGGTGGACGAGACTACAAGATCAGCCAGTTCAATCGCGCCGTCTCCGCCAAGCGGCAGCCCGGCTCAACATTCAAGCTATTCGTCTTTTATGCAGCCCTCAAGAACGGGCTTACCCTGGGTGATAGGGTCTTCGATGGTCCGATTGAAATCGACGGTTGGTCGCCGCAAAACTCGACCGGCCGCTACCGCGGTTGGGTGACACTTGCCGAAGCCTTCGCCCGATCCTTGAATGGCGCGACCGTCGCGCTGGCGCAGGACGTGGGCGTCGAGAATGTTATCGCCGCCGCGAGGGACCTTGGTATCGACGCTCCACTTAATCCGGTGCCGGCATTGGCGCTTGGATCATCCGAAGTCAATTTGCTTGATCTGACGGGCGCCTATGCCTCGATCCGTCTTGGCAAATCTCCTGTCGAACCTTGGGGCGTCATCGACTTTCAGGCGTCCGGCCAAACCAGGGCCTTCCGCGTCGGGCCGCTGGTTCCGGCAACTATCGATCTCGCCTCCTACCAACAGGACTTGGTGAGCCTACTGCAGCTCGTGGTCGAGCGCGGCACTGGCCAAGACGCTTCGCCGGGCGCATTTGCTGCCGGAAAGACGGGCACCAGCCAGAACAACCGCGATGCCTGGTTTGTAGGTTTTACGGAGGATCTCGTTGCGGGCGTCTGGGTCGGCAACGATGACGATACACCAATGAAGGGCGTGACCGGTGGAGCGCTTCCGGCACGCATCTGGCGGGACTTCATGCATGCGGCTATGTCGCAACCGGCACAGCCGATTGATCCGGAGACCGGGCTCATGACAAGCCAAAGAACGCCTGCGGCATCCTGCAACATCAGAGCTTGCGCCCGGAGTTATCGATCGTTTCGGGCTTCCGATTGCACCTACCAACCCTATCGGGGAGAGCGACGGCTGTGTGAGAGGTAACGGCCAGGTTGCCACTTGGCCTGGACCCATTCTGTACCAAATACGCTCTACGCAACCCAGACCCGATCCTGACATCGACACCCCTCACCTTCCTGCCCTGGAAATTGCGGTTCTGCTGTTCGAGCGTCCAAACGGGCGCGAGCCGAACGCCAAGGCCCGCCGAGCCGGGCAGGCCATTGGCGTTAAAGTTGAAGGTCAGACATAAAGCGTCGCATCTGAGCGGCAAATCGCTGGCATCGGGCTGGACTCTGTCAGGCACCATCGAAGGATACTCGCGCGCTGTTGCGAAGTCAGTGCTCAACGGGTCGCTGTGGGCGCGCATTCGCAGTCACATGAAATCATTTGCTACTGCCACTTCGGGACTACGCTAAGCGCAGCAACGGCTGCCTCTACCATCAGATCAACCTTGATCGAGTGATCGCCAAGAGTGCGCTGGCACCCAATGCTGCAACTAGGCTTGGGTGCTCGGCAGAACGGTGTCGGCAATCAGATGTGGAGCTCACCAGGTTGCTCCGGTTGAAACCGAGGCGAGACGTCGTAAATGGGTCCTGTTATGCAGATACATTTTGCGATGTTCTGAGATTTGCTCGGCCCGCGCGCAATTCCATCCGGTGACCCTCCCTCACTTTACGCGTCCCCCTCCAAGCATGTCACCCGCGAGTCCCTAAGGACGAGTTCCGGCCCCACCGCTTCGCGATCTATCGCGAGATCAGCCAAATCCGCCTGCGACACCCTTCCACTTCCAGCTCTATTTGTCGGTCGATCCGAACAACAACATCGCCAACACTTGACGCATCCGCACACTGCAATACCTTCCGTGAAGGGGGGAACAAGTATGCTCAATGAAACAGTTGATCAAAGTAACGTCGAGGACGTCATTGAGCCTGGCACCCGCTGGCTTGTGCCACAAAGCGTCGCGATAGAGATCCTTCATCCTTCGTTGCTTACAGCGCTCGAGCAACGAGGCGATACGAATGACTTTCAGGGCTTTATCACGCGGATCTACGACATGCCGCACGATATTGCGAATGGCTCCTTTCACATTGCCGTCAATCTGACAACGTCTGAGGCCGTGGGGGTGCACACCGTCAGTATGGTACTGGGCGAGAAGTATCGCGAAGAAATCGAGCTTGCGATCGGACCAATCTGGCTCGATGCCGGCGGAGAAAACGAGGCGGCGGCGGAACTCTACGAAATTCTGAAAGATGTCGGACGCCTCGCCTGAACTCCATCATGAAATGTGAGCGGTCCCGCGGAACTCGCAGAGTGCGCGCATCTCGTGTCCGCGTCGCCGGATAGTCTGGCTGATCACAACAATCACTTGATCGCTCACTTGCCAGCTTTGTGGTGCCTGCTGCCTGTGCTGCGGCACTTCGCATCTCTCAAGATACACAACCACCACTAGCCGATTGTCGTCGTAGCATTGGCGAACGCTTGAACAAACCACCCTTGCGTGACGAACAAGACTGACACATGGGCCTGAGAGAGTTGAAATGAAAGGCGCTGTTTTCGCGCACGTAGACGCAAAAAATCTGCTCCTGCGCGAGCCCGCGCTATGAAACGCTGACGTGAGCAAGCAGCAGCCCGCCGCGAAATATGAAATGGAAAAGGGCGGACATTGCCGCCCTTGTTATTACTATGCGGCTTTGGAGCGCGCCGAGGTCCTGTTAATCGATGTGACGGCCAAATTGGTGAGCTTGTTGTTGGTCGCCTTCTCCTGGTCGAGGATCTCGCTCAAAAGTTTGTGCGCCTCATCATGGCCGAGGTCCTTTGCCCATTCGCGAAGCGAACCATAGCGGGCGATCTCATAGTGTTCGACAGCTTGGCAAGCAGCCAGAAGACCGGCGTCAAGTGCCGTCCCTTCAGCCTCTTTCATCAAGCCGTCGGCCTCCTTGATCAGACCTTCGATGGCATCGCATTTTTCGCCGGATGCCGTCTTGCCGATTGACTTGAAGACCTGCTCCAACTTCTTAATCTGCTCTTTCGTTTCCGAAAGGTGGTCCTCGGCTGCCTTCTTCAGTTCGGCGCTGTTTGCGGCCTTGGCGACCTTTGGAAGCGCCTTGGTGATGGCGTTCTCGGCAAAATAGACGTCCTGCAGCGTGTGTTCGAAAATATCAGCCAGCGATTTCATAAACGTTCTCCCTTGATTGTATGCAGGGGAGAAAGCATCCAAATGCGAAATCGTTCCAGTTCGCCGGTCTAAAATGCTGTGCGCCAGGGCGACGGGGGGCAAACCGGAGCAATGCCAGAACGCCGAGCCCCAGTTGTCCACCACGACAACTGGGGCTCGGCGAATATCGGCTAAGGTCTACCTGGTTGGCCAACCGGCCTGTTAATCCACGGTCGGGGGAGGAAGCGTGTCGCGGATCTGGTCTATCTTGCCAACCTCGGGTCCAACTCCAAGAATATCCTTGGCTTCGTCAAGCACCTCATCGGTAACGATGCCATCCTTCGTGAAGCTGGCCAGCGCATCGCGCAATGCCTCGTCGCTGAGAGCCGGGTCACTTGGGATGGCGTCGACGCCGTTCTCCGCTTCGAACTCGGCGTAGGCCATCGCGTACGCAGAAACCGCAGCCATACGCGGATCGTTCGAGTTGATATAGGCGTGATAGTTGCGGTTCAGCGAGCGTAGCCCCGGAGTGCCGACGCCGGCACCGACCGGTTCCGCCTTGGCCAGCTTGTCCGCTTTGGCAGGTTTTCTTGTTGTCTCGGGTGATTTGTCGCGTGTGAAGAACGACTTCAACGTCGACTTGTCGCTGGCTTTGCTGGACCGGGCGTCCTTGTTTGCGCGCGCGGCTTCCGATTTCCCATGGCTGGAACCTGAGCCCCCGCCGTGGCTGCCGCCATTTCCGTTGCCGCTCCCACCACCTCCACCGCCACCGGAATTGCCATGGCCGTCCTTGGCAAGGGCAGTGCCCGGCGCGCCGACCATCCCGCCCACCGGAAGAGTTACGGCCAAACTCAGCGCCACGACGCCACGAGCGATTGCTTTGTTGAAAACCATTAGAATTCCTCCTAGGATCGCCGCGGCACAGGGGGTTGACAAAGGCCGGGCTTGTAGACGGTCCGAACTTATCTTGGGCAAAAGTGAGCGGATATGCCCCCCGGACCATTGCTGCAGCCGATCGGACCTTGGTCCTATCCGGCAGACAGCCAAAGGTCTGACAAGCATTGAGAACCGATCCACAGCATTGACCGGCCTGTCCAAGCGGTTAGGCTATCGTGGGTTTGTTGTCCTACAACGACGCTGGCAACCCAGCGGTCGATCCCGGGAAGTCTCTTGCGCGCCAACCAACTCATCAAAAATTGGAACTCCCGATCGCTGGCGAGTCAGTTCCTGCTGATAGGTGGCCTCGTTGCAATCTCTGCAATGGTGCTGGTCGGTGCGTTTGTTTCACGCATTATCGAGGAGGCGGTCACGCGGAACTCCGCCGCAACCACGGCTCTTTATGTGGACAGTGTGATCGCACCGCTATTGCCCGATATGCAACGGACACAGGTGCTTGACGGTGCAGTTGCGCGCGCACTCGACGAAACGCTTGGCCAAGGAGCACTGGGGGACCGCCTTTTGTCCTTCCGGCTGTGGCGGGCAGACGGGACGGTCCTCTATTCCAGCGACGAGGCTCAAGTTGGAAAAAGGCTCGAACTCAGCGACGAGCTTCGAACGGCGTTTTCGGGCAGCATGGTGGCGCTGTTCGATCAATCAGGGGAGCAGCCCGACAGACGCCCAGCCGACATGCCGGTCCTTGAGATCTATAATCCGGTGCTGCAACCGTGGTCGGGAGCCGTCGTCGCCGTCTCGGAGTTTCATGAAGTCTCCTACGACTTTCAACACGGCCTGAAGCAAGCGCGGTTCTATACCTGGCTGGCGGTCGCGGCATTTACCCTCGCCTTTTTCGTGGTCCTTTCCGCGATCGTGCTGCGAGGCAGCCGGACGATCGAAAGCCAGCGCCACGCGCTCAAGGAGCGGATCGCGGAGCTTTCGACGCTTCTTGAGCAGAACGAAGGGTTGCGCGCGAGACTTCAGCGCGCCTCGCAACGCACGACTGCGCTCAACGAAAGCCATCTGCGTCGCATCGGCGCTGATCTGCACGATGGGCCGGCTCAGTTGCTGGCCTTCGCTTCCCTGCGGCTCGACAGCGGTGCTTTCACCAACCCGAAATCGGCACGCGCCGCACGCGAGCGCGTCATAGGCGAAATCAAGGAAAGTCTGGACGAGGCGATGCAGGAGATCCGGACGATCTGCAGCGGCCTCGTCCTGCCGCAGATTGAGACCGCGACCCTGCCCGAGATCTTGAAGCGGGTGGTTCACGCTCATCAACAGCGAACGGGGACGATGGTGCAGCTGTCGATTGTCGACCCACCGGCTGATATCTCGCTTTCGGCAAAGATCTGCATATACCGGTTCGTACAGGAAGCCCTCAACAACGCCTATCGTCATGCCAGAGGCGCCGGACAACGCGTCTTACAATCGGTGACGGGTGACTACGTGACGATCGAAGTCGGCGACAATGGACCCGGCTTCGACCCCGATCGCGTCGAGCCAACCGGACTTGGTCTTGAGGGATTGAGAGAGCGCATCGAGAGTTTGGGCGGAACCTTCGAGATTATGGTCTCTACCTCCGGCACTCTCGTTCGTATGACAATCAGCACCGAGGAGACAAAAGCGGCATGACGACAGCGATACGCGTGGCCGTGGTCGACGACCATCCCTTGTTTCGAGAGGGTGTGACAAGGAGTCTGCTGGAGATCGGTGGCTTCGAGATCGTTGCTGAGGGGAGTTCCAGGGACGAAGCCCTGCTTATTGCCGAGAACCTGCGTCCGGACGTCTTGCTACTGGACATCTCGATGCCCGGGGGCGGTTTGAACGCAATCCTCCCGATCCTCGAGTTGTCGCCATCACAGAAAATTATAATGCTGACCGTTTCCGAGACCAGCGACGATGTTACCGCGGCCCTTGACCGAGGCGCGCTCGGATATGTCCTTAAGGGGGTCGGCGGTCGAGCGCTTGCGGAAATCATTCGCGGCGTCGCGACGGGCGAAAGCTACGTCACTCCCGCACTCTCGGCCAAACTCCTTTCCAACCGGGCACGCGCGACAACAAACCTGACGGCCCTGGTCGCCAGCCTGACCCCGCGCGAACACGAAGTGCTGCAGTTTGTCGCCGCAGGCATGAGCAACAAGCACGTCGCCCGGAAGCTCGACCTTCAGGAAAAAACAGTAAAGCACCATATGACGCAGATCATGGCCAAACTCGGTGTCACAAACCGGACTGAGGCCGCCATGCTACTGCGCGACGCGGCCGATTGGCGTCCTCTCACGGAGTGAGGGACTTAATTCGTTTCATGTCGGCCAGCGTCGCCCTTCGGTTGATGATCATGCGCCCACGTGCATCCTTCATGATGTAGCGGCCGTCACTGATCTCCTCGCTCATGCCATCGGCATGACGCACGCCGATCCTGGCAGCACCGCCGCCGAGAGCGGCTCCCCCACCCTTGGCGCCCGCCGAACTGCCACGAGCATTGCCCCCGCTCGATTTTTCATTTCCGGATCTGCCCCCTCCGTTACCTCCGCCATTTCCTCCGCTATTGCCTCCACCGTTTCCACCACCGTTGCCCCCACCGTTACCGTTGCCACCGCCGTTGCCGTTGTTGTCCCCGCTCTTGGCGAAGGCCTCCTGGGGAACAAGCTGAAGAAGCGAACCAGCGGGCTGGAGCTTATAAGGAAACGCAAGGGTAGACAGACAAACAGCCGTCGAACAGGCTGCGGCAAGTAACTTCCGACGCGTAGACATGGCACTTCCTCAGATCAGAATTTCACCCGGCCTTCGACAGGTTGTCGCGATTGTGCGATCTCCGCTATCTGACCAACCCCCGAATATGCCCGTCCCAAATACCCGCCTCGATAAACCAGGGCAATGAAGGCACGACGTTTCAAGGCTCCCCCGACCAATGCAATCCAGCAGGCAGTTGCCCCGATCCATCCGTGCTTCCGGCCCGATCCTTCATGTCGAGGGCTGACATCAACCGTTCTTCAATAAGGCGGCAGAGGATTTCAAACTCGCGGATCGTTTCTTGCCGCGGCGGTTTTTCGGCATGCAGTCTGTGCAGTTCCATCACTGCCACGCTATAGGCTTGCCATACGTCGAGAAAGGACTCCAAATCATGGATTTTGCTTGCTGGCGCTTGTCGAACCGGCAGACAAAGAAATTGGCGCAGTGATTTCTTGATCGACATGTTCGCGACACCAGCCCAGCAGTGTACTCAGCGTGCGTAAGAAGCGGGTTGCTGTCAAAGCGGACTGAAGTCGGATGATAGATAGGACCAAAGTCCGCCAGCGCGGTACGCCCGACATTTTCGCAATATAGGTTGCGCGTCGACACCGGATTGTCTGGACGGCGTCATCGTCTGGGTTCCCTAGGGTCGATCGACATTCAGCCGCTGGTGCCATGCCGGCATCTGGGAGCAGGTGTTCGAGACGCTGACGGCCGATCGGGACAATCAATATCTGATGATCGACAGCACAATCGTGCGTGCTCATCAGCAGGCAGCATCAGGAAAAGGGGGGCCAAAGATAAGGCGCTGGGGCGTTCCCGAGGCGGGCTGACCACCAAAATCCACATGCTGGCCGATGCCTTGGGCAGGCCGCTGCGTTTTATCGTTACCGCTGGCCAGGTCGGCGACATCACCCAAGCACGGGCACTTCTGGAGGGACAGAGCGGTGATGCTGTGCTGGCCGACAAAGCCTATGACAGCAACGCTTTGCGGCAAATCATTGCCAGCATCGGAGCCGAAGCGGTCATCCCGTCAAACCGCTCGCGCAAGATCATCATCCCCCAAGACGAAGCCGCCTATACACATCGCAACCGCATCGAGCGGTGCCTCAACCGAATGAAGCACTTCCGCCGCTTTGGCACCCGATACGACCGCAGAACAATCCACTTCGAAGGTTTCCTCTATCTCCTCGCCGCTATGCTTTGGCTGAGGTGAATGTCGATTCGTCCTAAGCCACGAGAACTCCGCAGTCGTTCCCGTCGATACATTATGCGATCAAAGTGGCCCCGAGCGAGAAGGAGCGCGGTGGCCTGCTACTCTCATCCCTGCTGGCTATGCCTTACTACCCGAAACACCGCCGCCGATCCCGCCACGACGAGGAAGACGCGAACGATATGATGCAGGACGACGAAAGGCACTTCAATGCCCAGCGACAGAGCGATGATGCTCATCTCCGCGACGCCGCCAGGTGAGTAAGCCAGCACCAGAGCGATGAAGCGGACCTCGGTGAAGTAGGCAAGAATGCCTGCAAACGCCAGCGAAACGCAAAGCAGCAAGAGCGTTGAGCCGATCGACAGGCTGATGACCTTCACGATCTCTTTCGGCGACGCCATGGCGAAGCGGCAGCCGACCGTCGCTCCGATCACGATCTGCGCTGCCGCCAGCGCAGCGCTCGGCATCTGGAAGGTCGTCACGCCTGAAAAATGCAGGAGCGCACTGACCACCATCGGTCCCATCAGGTAGCGGGCGGGAAAGCGCAGGCGGATGCCGATCGCGACGCCGATAACCGCGGCTGCCGCAACCCATGCAAGATCGGCGAAGGCGAGGTTTGACAGCGGCACATAACTCGCCCCGCTGCGGCTGATCGGCGACCCGGTGAAGGTCTGGATCAGAAACGGCAAAGTGAGGACCACCAGGAAGATCCGTGACGCGTGGATAAGGGCGATCGTCTTTTCGTCGCCGCCGCGCTCAGACCCCAAGGTCACCATCTCCACCAAGCCACCGGGCATTGCCGAGAAAAATGCCGTGGGGTGATCGAGCCCGGCTACCTTGCGAAAGTAGACATACACCATCGCGCCTGCTGCCGTGATGAAGACGGCAAGTCCGCTGAGCGAAACAAGCCACAGGCCGAGATGCTCGAACACAGCGGGCGAGAACGACGTTCCGAGCATCGCACCGATCAATGCCGTCATCGGCGGCCTGGCAAAGGCCGGCATCGACAGTGGCAGGCGCAAAAGCGCGCCAAGACCCGTGGCAATCATCGCGCCCAGCAGCCAGGCGAGCGGCATATGGAAATGCCACATCACCCAGCCGCCGGCGGCCGCAATCGATAGTGTCAGAGCAAAACGGAGGGCGGCCGCACGCTTTCTACGCATGGTCAGCCATGACTTGCGATGCACTCCGAATGGGTGACGCGCGGCGCGCCGTCGAAGAAGGCGCCGACAAGCGCCCGCCACGCCTGAAAATCATCGGAGTTACGGAAATCGACCATGTGGTTCTCGACCGTCTCCCACTTCACCACGAACCGGTAGACCGCCGGAGTTTCGATGACCCGATGTAGCGAGAGACCGTGGCAACCCTTGGCACGAAGGAACAGGGGCGCGGCCCTGCCGACGCCCTCTTCAAACGCCGGCTCTGTGCCCGGCTTGACCGTGATTTCGGCAACTTCGAGGATCATTTTTTTCCTCCCGCCTGATGCCCGTGCTCGGCGTCGATCGCCCTCTCCTCGCCGGTCTCGATCATCGTGCGCGTCGCATCGATGGAAGCATAAATCCAGAAGATGCGCATGGGCTCGCTCGAAGAGGCGTTGATGAAGCGGTGCGGAACATTGGCGGGGATCCAGGTCGTATCATTCGGTCCCAGTTCGTGCCTGACACCGTCGATCTCGGCAATGGCATTGCCGTCCAGCACCATGACGCTCTCTTCGCAATTGTGCTTGTGCAGACCAATCGCGGCGCCCGGATCGAACGCCGTGATCCCGTTGATCATGCTGGTCGATCCGCATTTGCGTGTAACAAGCGGCGTGGTACGCGCACCGCCGCCACGGTCGTTGGTTTTCAGGTCGCGCGGGCGCAGGATCGCAGGCTGTGCAGGTGAGGACATCGGTTTCATTCCTTATTTTGCGGCGATCGCCGGACCGATCCAGATGGTCTTGATGTTTACGAATTCACGGATGCCGTAGACGCCGAGTTCGCGGCCATATCCCGACCGCTTGATACCGCCAAAGGGATAGCGCGGATCGGACGCCACCATGCCGTTGATGAAGACGGCGCCCGCATCAAGATCGCGCGCAAGCGCCCGGGCACGCGCGACGTCCTTGCTCCAGATTGCCGAACCGAGCCCGAATTCCGTCTGGTTGGCGAGACGGATCGCTTCTTCGGCATTTTTCACGCGGATGATGGCGGCGACCGGTCCGAAGGTCTCCTCCCGGAAGGCAGTCATCTTCGGCGTCACATGGTCGAGAACGGTCGGCGGATAGTAGAAGCCGTCGCCGTCGATCGGCGCCCCTCCCATCCTCAAGGTCGCGCCGGCCGCAATGGTCTTTTCCACCTGGGCATGGAGCCCGCTCATCAGATTGGCCCGCGCCATCGGACCGATATTGGTGTCCCGCTCCATCGGATCGCCGATCTTGAGCTTGGCAACACCGGCGCAGAACAGTTCGACGAAGCGGTCGGCGATACCGTCTTCGACGATGAACCGCTTGGCATTGACGCAGGACTGACCGACGTTGATGTACCGCGCCTTGACCGCAACGGCTGCCGCCTCCTCGAGGTCGGCATCGGCAAGAACGATGAACGGGTCGGACCCTCCAAGTTCCAGCACCTGCTTCTTCAAGGCCTTGCCAGCCTGCGCGGCGACGATTGCGCCGACTTCTGTCGACCCCGTCAGCGTCACGGCGGCGATGCGGTCATCTCCGATCAGGCTTGCAACCTTCTGCGGCTCGATCAGCAGCGTCCGAAACAGGCCGTCAGGGCACCCGGCCTCCATCATCACCTCCTCGATCGCCAGCGCGCATCGAGGAACATTGTTTGCGTGCTTCAGGATTGCACCGTTGCCGGCCGCAAAGGCGGGCGCCGCGAACCGGAAGAACTGCCAGAACGGATAGTTCCACGGCATGATGGCGAGCACGACACCGAGCGGATCGAAGGCGACGACGCTTTCGGATGCATTGGACTGCAAATGTTCGTCGGCCAGGTAGCGCGGAGCGTGCTCGGCATAGAAGTCGCAATTATAGGCGCATTTCTCGATTTCGGCCTCCGCCTCGACGATCGGCTTGCCCATTTCAAGCGTGATCATTTCGGCATAACGGGACTTGTTGGCGCGAAGGGCCTTCGCCATTCCATGCAGCAGCCCGACACGGTCCTGGACAGAGACCTTCCGCCAGGCTTTCTGCGCCGTTGCGGCGGCGGAAAGAGCAGCATCGACAAAGGCGTCGTCATGCGGTTCGTAGCGCGCGAGCTCGCTTCCGTTCGTCGGATTGATCGCCGTAATCATGCAGGTCTCCTGTCTTGCCATATGGGATTGGCGCTAGCCGCCATGTGTTCTTTCCAGCGACCCAGGAAACCGACGCTGTCGATCGTGGTTATCGATGGGATGTACTCGAAGCCGATCGCGCCTTCGTAGGCGTGGTCCACAAGCGCGTCGAGGACGGATCTGAAGTCGATGCCGCCGGTTCCCGGCTCATGCCTGCCGGGATGATCGGCGATATGAACGTGGCCGATGCGGTGGCTGTTTGTCGCGATCCAGGCCTCAAGCCCGATGCCGGTCGCCTGAGCGTGGTAGGTATCGACCAAAAGCGCGATGTTCCCCGGCCCGAACATGTCCTGAATGGTCGCGGCCTGCGCGAGCGTCGACATGGCATAGCCAGGAACCGCAGCCACGCTGATCGCCTCGATCAACACCTTGACCGATGTGCCTGCCGAGCGCTCCACCGCGTAATCAAGGTTGCCATGGTAGGTGTCGGCGACGGCAGCTTTGTCAGACGTCGAGGGAACACCCGCCATCGGGTGCAAAAAAGGGCATCCGACTGCGACGGCATAGTCGAGCGCCCGGTTGAATTCTTCGCGAAAGTCCGGCTCGCGCCCGGGCATGGCCGCAAGCCCCTTCTCGCCCTTGGCCGCGTCACCGATGGCCGCTGCAATCTGCGAAATGACGAGGCCACGGCGCGCAAGTTCCGCCCGCATCTCTGCCGCCGGTATCGCAAACGGCTGTGGATGCTCGATCGCGGTGAACCCGGCAGCCGCGGCAGCTGCAATCCGTTCGAACAGCGGCAACTCGGTAAACAGGTAGCCGATATGAGCGGACCATCGGTTTGCCACCATCACGCCGCCTCGCCTTCTGACCGCGCACCAGGGAATACGGCTCCGACCCGCTCGCCTTCCTTCACGAGGTCGGAGATGACGTTGGCGGTGATCGGAACGCCGGTCTTCAGACGCTCCTCCTCCCGCCTCTGTTCCGGCTCGCCCGGCATCATGATCTCGTTGACGCCAGCGGCCTTGGGAAGCGTCTTGATACGCTCGTAGAACTCGTCCATGCGCGCCTCGAAATCATCGAGTGACAGGAACAGGTCTGGCTTGATCGCAAAAAACAGATGGCCGACATTCTGCGGCTCGCTGTGATCGAAGTAGAGGCTCTTGACGTCGCCGCCGAAGTTCGCGCCGGTCAGGACGCCTGACATCAAGTCCATCAGCGTGGCGAGCACAGAACCCTTCACGCCCCCGAAGGGAAGGCAGACGCCTTCGAAGGCCTTGGCCGCGTCGGTGGTCGGATTGCCTTCGACATCGAGCGCGAGGCCCTCGGGAATGGCCTCTCCCTTCATGGCCGCCAGGCGGATCTTGCCACGGGCGATAACGGTCATCGCCATGTCCATGACGTAAGGCGCATGCCTGCCGCCCGGGATGCCTGCCGCAATCGGGCTCGCACCGAGAAACGTGGTGCGGCCGCCCCACATCGGGATGGCGGGCGACGAATTGGTGAAGATCATCGAGATATAGCCGGCTTCGATGGCCTGAAGCGCGTAGAGCGCGCCCATGCCGAAGTGGGTGCTGCGGTGAACGCCGACGAGGCCGATGCCATTCCGGCTGGCGAGCGAGACCGCCTCATCCATTGCCCGGTGCGAAGCGATGAAGCCCATGCCATTGTCGCCGTCGACGATAGACACAGCGCCGGCAACCTTCGCAACCGTCACGTTCGGCCGCGGATTGACGAGACCGCGCTGCAGTCGCTCGACATACATCGGGATACGCGAGACCCCGTGGGAATCGATGCCGCGCAGGTTCGCCTTCACGAGATCCGCAGCAATGATGGCCGCGTCAGCATCGGTCATGCCTGTGCTGGCGAAGATCTTTGTCGCGAAGGCTGCGAGTTCGTCCGCTTGGAAATATTTGACTGTCGACATGGCAAGCTTCCTGAATGTTGACTGGCGATGTTTGCTCAGGCGTGGGGGACGATTTCGCGTTCGTGGCGCGCTGCACGCCAGCGAAGGACGGTCGGGATGACCACGAGGGTTGCGGCAATGACCAGCAGCGCCAGCGATATCGGGTGGGTGAAGAAGACGCTTGCGTCGCCTTGGCTGATCGTCAGCGCACGGCGGAACTGCTGTTCGGCAAGCGGTCCGAGGATCAGGCCGACGATGCACGGCGCAACCGGCACGTCGAGGACCCGCATGCCGAAGCCGATGACCCCGATGATCCAGAGGATCGCGACATCGACGATATTGTTGTTGAGCGTGTAGGCCCCCATCGTCGCAAACAGCAGAATGCCGGAGTAGAGCCACGGACGGGGGATGTTCAAGAGCTTCACCCAGACGCCGGCGAGCGGAAGATTGAGCATCAGCAGCATGACGTTGCCGATGTAGAGGCTGGCGATAAGACCCCAGACGAGATCAGGATTGTTGTCGAACAAGAGCGGTCCGGGCTGGATGCCGTATTGCTGAAAAGCGGCCAGCATGATCGCAGCCGTCGCCGAGGTCGGCAGCCCCAGTGCTAGCAGCGGCGCGAGAACGCCGGCTGCCGAAGCGTTGTTGGCAGCCTCCGGCCCGGCCACAGCTTCGATGGCGCCGTGCCCAAACTCCTCCGGGTTCTTGGAAAGGCGCTTTTCCGTCAGATAGGACAGAAAGGTCGGTATTTCGCTGCCGCCCGCCGGAAGCGCGCCAATCGGAAAGCCGAGCGCGGTCCCGCGCAGCCACGGTTTCCAGGAACGCCGCCAGTCTTCGCGGCTCATCCACTTGGAACCTTTAAGCTGGTAGATCTCCTCGGTCTCGAAACAGTGGCGCGCAACGGTGTAGAGCGTCTCGCCGACGGCAAACAGCCCAACAGCGACCACGACGACGTCGATGCCATCCAGAAGTTCGGAGATGCCCAGCGTGAAGCGTGCCTGCCCGGTCTGCAGGTCGATGCCGACGAGCCCGAGCGCCAGACCGAAGAGAAGGCTGGCAAGGCCGCGCGAGAGCGAGTTGCCAAGCACCGCTGTTACCGTGGTAAGGGCCAGCACCATCAGCGCGAAATATTCGGTCGGCCCGAACAGCAGCGCCATCTTGACCATCAGCGGTGCAACGAAGGTCAGCGCGATGGTGGCGATCGTTCCTGCCACGAACGAGCCGATCGCCGCCGTCGCCAGGGCCTGCGCGCCTCGCCCTTTTCTAGCCATCGCATGACCGTCTAGCGCCGTCACGATCGAAGCGGATTCACCCGGCGTGTTGAGGAGGATCGAGGTGGTGGAGCCGCCGTACATCGCACCGTAGTAAATGCCGGCGAACATGATGAATGCGCTGGTCGGCTCAAGCCCGTAGGTGACGGGCAGCAACAGGGCCACCGTCAGGGCCGGTCCGATACCCGGCAGGACACCGATGGCCGTGCCGAGGGTCACGCCGACGAGCGACCAGAACAGATTGTAAGGCGTTACCGCGACGGCAAAGCCATGAAAGAGTGCTGCTATTGTATCCATGATCAGTCCGCCCTTCGGGCATGGGGTCGCGTTGATGTGGTTCCGCCGGGATCAAACCGCGGCCGTCACACCGTCCCGCCCAAAGCGATGATGAGATCCTCGATGTAGCTGCCGATCGGCAGATCGAGATCGAGCCCGTAATCGAAAACCACGTAGGTGATCGAACTCAGCATGATGCCGATCACGACGTTCCAGACATGGGTCCGGCTGCCGAACGCCATGGCTGATACGGCAAAGAGAAACGTGCCGGAAATGATCCAGCCGAAGCGCTCCAGGATCACCAATTGCGCCGCGAAGGCGGCGGCAACGATGATGACGGCCTTCCAGTCGAGTTCCGGAAACTCCTCGATGTCGAAGCGATGGATGACGGCCTCATAAAGCAACTGGGATCCGACGAGGGTAAGGCCGCCCGCAATCAATGCCGGGAAAAGTCCCGGCCCGATCACCGCTTGAGCCGCAATGGGAGGCGTCATCCAGGTTTCAATCGCGAGGAACAGCCCGAGGCCTAACGAAGCAAGCCCGAGGATCGTTTCGCCGATACGGAAACTGGCCGATTTCAACATGATGATGCCTCCCAATGCACTGGTCTCTAGAGCAGTCCGACTTCCTTCAGAGCGCTTTCGACGCGCTTCTGCTCTTCGGCCAGAAACGCACCGAACTCCTTGGCGGGCAGGTAGGTATCGATCCACCCGCGCTTCTGGAGGGCGGCCTTCCACTCGTCCGTCTTCACGAGAGCTGCAATCGCCTCGTCCAGGCCCAGGCGGTCCGCGTCGGAAAGCTTGGGATGCGCCATGATCCCGCGCCAGTTCATGACGGCAAGGTCGACGCCCGCTTCCTTCAACGTCGGCACATCGACGCCCGGGATCCTGGTGTCGCCGGTCACCGCAAGCGCGCGAAGCTCCCCAGCCTCGACCTGGGCACGAAACTCCTCGTAGCCGCTGATGCCGACCGTCGCATGCCCGCCGAGCGTGGACGCCAGCACTTCGCCGCCACCGGCGTGCACGACGTAGTTGATCTTCTTGGGATCGACCCCGACGGCCTTGGCGATCAGGCCTGCCGCTACGTGGTCGATGCCGCCGATCGAACCGCCGGCCCAGGACACCTTGCCGGGGTCCGCCTTCAGGCGGGCGACAAGATCGTCCAAGGTCTTGATGTCGGAACTTGCGGGTACGACGATAGCGTCCGCCTCTCCCATCAATCGGGCAACCGGAACCGTCTGGTCGAGTGTGACGGCCGACTTTGTCGTCAGAACGCCACCGACGAGCGCGAAGCCGATCACCATCGCGCTCGGATGGCGGGGCTTGGACGTGACGAACTGCGCCAGGCCGACAGTACCGCCACCGCCCGCGACGTTCTGCACCTCGACCGGGCCGGTCAGTTTCTGGCCCTGAAGAATGCCCTGGATTGTGCGGGCAAGTTGGTCGTAGCCGCTGCCGGGGCTGCTCGGCGCCATGATATGGAGAGACTTGAGCTGGTCTGCGGCCAAGGCCGGAACGGTCGTTTGGTGGACAAGCATTGCCGTTGCCGCCGCAGCGAGCAAGGTCGAGAAAACGCGTCTGGTCACAGTCGTCATGGAAGATCCTCCAATCCATGGTTTGTACTATTCGATCCCAGGGACTGCCGATCAGCCCCCTCCTCCAGGATCACCGGAGCACATGCCGGCCAGCCCCTTTCGGGAATTGATGCGCAGCCGCTAGGCCGCGGTGCTGGCGGTCGCTCCAGCCCGGATCGCCTCGACGACCTTCATTGTGAATGCATCGGTATCGAGCGTTCCGCCGACGTCGCGGGTGCGCATGACGGGGCGACTCAGGACCGCCTCCACCGCGTTTTCGATGACCGCAGATGCGCGCAGAAGCGTGGGGTCGTTCCTCCGCCGGCCAAGCCATTCCAACATCATGGCCGCCGACAAGATGAGCGACGTCGGGTTGGCGATGTTCTTGCCGGCGATATCGGGGGCCGAACCGTGTTGGGCCTGGGCCACGCAAATGTTCTCGCCGGCATTGATCGAACCGCCGAGCCCCAGGCTACCGGAAAGTTCGGAAGCCTCGTCGGACAGGATATCGCCGAACATGTTTGTCGTGACGATCACGTCGAACCTGTCCGGGGAGCGAATGAGATGGGCAGCGGCAGCGTCGACGATGAGCTCGTCCAGAGTAACATCGGGGTAGGCCTCGGCGACTTTCCGCACTTCCCGCAGAAACAGGCCATCCGAGAGCTTGACGACATTGGCCTTGTGCACGGCCGTCACTTTCTTGCGGCGGCCCCGTGCGATCTCGAATGCGGCCTTTGCCACGCGCGACGACGCCTTGGCGGTTACCTTGCGGATGGAAAACGCCATGTCAGGGTCGGGCATGAACTCGCCCGAGCCGGCAAACATGTTCCGGTCGGAATAAAAGCCCTCGGTGTTCTCGCGAACGATGACGAGATCCATCGGTTTGCGCAGGATGGTCAACCCTTCCCTCGAGCGGCAAGGGCGCACATTGGCAAACAACTCGAACTTCGTCCTGAGTTCGCCCGACGGATTGATGCCGCCCTTGTCACGCGCTGGATACTCGTAGTGCGAAACCGGACCGAGAATGACGCCGTCGGCCTTCGGCACTTCGGCGAGCACAGCTTCGGGCAGCGTTGTGCCCACCTCTGCCAGGGACTTCAGTCCGATGTCGAACGCCTTGAAGTCGAAGTTCAGCCCAAGCACCTCGCCGGTGGTCTTGAGCACGTTCAAAGTCGCAGCAGTGATCTCTGGTCCGATCCCATCGCCCGGCAGCACGAGTAGCTTGAGCATCATTTTTTCCTCACCCGTTCAGGAGGCAATTGAGGGCACATGAGATCGTTCGCCGGCCGGTGCACCAACGTTGGAAAGCAGCGATCAAGTTGGAGCCCTCCAGACCAATCCTGGTCTTTTTCTCCTCATAAATACCAAGTACCGAAGCCCATGGTATTTTGCAAGCCAAAAAAACCAGATTCTCTTGGCGAAATCGTTGGCCTGTGGCATAGGTGAATGAAATCGGGAGTTTAGCCGTGCAGACCACGCCGTTGATTGCCAATCTCGCAGACCAGATCGTCGCCCATATCCGCACAGACGGGCTCGCTGAAGGTGATCGCCTTATCGAACGGAAGCTCGCCGAACAGTTCCGCGTCTCGCGGTCGCCGGTCAGAAACGCCATGAAATTGCTGCACGACATCGGCGTGTTGAAGCAAAGCGAGGGCGGCGGCTACATCATTGCCGATGTTCTGGCGGCCGAGAAACACTCTCTGGAATCGGCGGCCGCGGAAGACGATGAGCATATCTATCTCACGATTGCCGACGACCGCCTGCACGGAAGGCTCCCGGAAAGGATCACGGAAAGCGAGTTTCTCCGACGCTATGGCCTGACCAAAGGTCGTCTCTCCAAGATCCTGCTGCGAATGGCCAACGAAGGATGGATCGAACGGCTTCCGGGCAACGGCTGGGCTTTCCTGCCTGTGCTGACGTCGCTTCAGGCCTATGAAGACAGCTATCGCTTTCGATTGCTGATCGAGCCGGCGGCCCTTCTGGAGCCAACCTTTAAACTCAACCGACCGGCCCTCCTTCGCTGCCGGGATGAGCAGCAGTGGCTGGTCGACGGCGGAATCTGGACGGTATCCGATGCGAAGCTGTTCGAGCTGAACAGTGGCATGCATGAGGCGATCATCGAATGCTGTCAGAACAGCTTCTTCATTGACTCATTGCGTCGTCTCGACCGCCTGCGTCGCCTTATCGATTATCGGCAGATGCTGGAGCGAAAGAGCGCCCGCGAGCGCAGCCGCGAGCATTTGCACTTGCTCGACCTTATTCTCGCCGGAAGAAATGAGGAGGCTTCCCGCTTCATGGCACAGCACCTTGAAGACCTCAGCCGATTGAAAACGGTTGCACGGGAACAGAGGGAATAGAGCTCCTCCCGACACCTTTTCGTTCTTCAGTCAACGTCCTCTGCGCCGACCGGGAGCGCATCAGCATCATCGCAAGCGAAGTGAGCTGAGGTAGCGAAGCTGGCTTTGATGCCTTGCTCGCCGACCCCTCCTTGCTGGGTAATGCGCCCGTTGCGGGCAGGTGTCCTTCTTCAGTCCGCGCCCCTGCCCGATGAACAGCCCTAGCATTTCCGATTGTGCCCTGCCGCCCACACGAGATTGGGAGCTCAGGCCATCCGCCGCCTGCTTTACGAAGATGCTGAACGGCGCCGGCCGGCCTGTTATGAGCGCTCGCATTTTTTGCCACGAAACGCCCATTCGCGCGGTTTCGCATCAACCACCGGACCGAGCCGAGCCCATGCCTACCCATCCCGAGCCGCTTCCGCTCGCCGCCCCCTCGAGTCCGAAATTCTCAGTGCTGGCGCATGCGTGATTGCCGCCAGGGCCGTCGCTGGATAAGGTTCTGCGGTAAAACGCAGAACACTCAAGCTGACAAGGATGACTATGGCAACCGGTACTGTTAAATTCTTCAACCAGGACAAGGGTTTTGGTTTCATCACGCCCGATAACGGTGGACAGGACGTTTTTGTCCATGTCTCGGCGCTTGATGGCGCAACCTCACTGCGCGACGGCCAAAAGGTCAGCTACGAGCTTGGCCAGGACCGCAAGACCGGAAAATCGAAGGCCGAAAACGTTCGGTCAGCCTGAACATCGTATCCTACACCTCGGGAATTCGCTTCTTTACGTTCCCTACCTGCCCGGCCGCGCGAGCGGCCGGGCCTTGGGACACCTCTTCGCAGGTTCTCAATCTCGTAAGTAAAGGTTGGGCGGGCCTGACACGTCCCAGCCAACCGCATCAGTCTAGTGGCTGCGATGAATCGAAGTCGGGGACTAGGAAGCGTCCGTGCCTGGTGCTCCGGCGCGGTCGGCCCCGTTCCCGCCAGGGCTGAAAGCGGACATTGTTTCCGCTTCGCGCCCTTATAATGGTCGTCGCGCCGCCGGCCGCCGTTGTGGCAACGCGGTTCGCAGTTGCGCCAAGCCGCCATTCCGCCCCGTGCGAGTGATTAGATCACGAATTCCTCCTCATACGTCTGTGGCTCCGGAACGACCGTAACCTCCACCGGAACGATCCAATTGGCCGCGTAGCTCTCGCAGTCGGAACGCTGCAGGTCGGGCTGCACGCACCCCGCCCCATCGATCGCGCGACATCGCAGTTTATATGGCCCCACTTCTTCAGGGGTCCACGTGTACTCCCACAAGCGCCATGCAAAGGGACGCTCTGTTTCGAGAAGCTTTCCCTCGCGCCAACCCCTACCATCTCCGGTGCAGACCTCCACCTGCCGGATAGCAGCCTCGCCGCTCCAGGCGGCTCCGAAAATCCGATACGGTTGGCCGGCGATGAGACGCGCCCCCTGCACGGGTCGCGCGATCTGCGCTTTGACCTCCATCTCCGCGAGAGGGACCAGCCTGGGTTCCCCGAGGTTGCGCTCCCAACGGAAGTAGTCCCGCGCCTGCCAGTAGCCAAGGAACGGTTGTTCCAGAACCGTGATATGCGTGATCCACTTGACCCAAGCCATGCCGTACCAGCCACCCACGACCGCGCGTAGCGGGTAGCCGTGATCGCGCGTAAGCGGCTCCTCGTTCATCGAATAGGCAAGGATCGTGCTGTCCGCGATGGCCTTCTCAAGCGGTAAACTGCGGGCAAAAGCGATGGGGCCGGGAGAAGCCGTCTTCCTGTTCGTGTCGACGACGCCGCTGTCTGCGCCCACGAGCAGAACCTCACGTGCGGTTCGCTTAACGCCCGCCATTTCCAAAATCTCGCGCAGAAAAACGCCTGTCCACGTGGCGTTGCCGACGGCACCGTTCTGCCACTGCAACCCCTCCTTCGGGGGCACATAGTAGACGCGGCCGTTCCCTGCGCACTCGACGACGGCGGTAGAAGTCGTGCTCCGCATCGCCTTGATGCTGTCGAGGTCAAGTTCGATCGGCCGCTCCACCGCCCCGCCAACGTGTAATCTCCAGTCTCGCGCATCGAGGTCCGGCGCGGGGAAATGGTTTCGCACGAAGAACAGCCCCGTTGGGATCAGCCAATCGGAGAGCGATGCAAACGGAAACTCGGTGTTCTGTGGGGATTTCTGTCGAACGATCAGACTGGGTTGCTCTTGTGTCGACATAGTCCTGGTCTCCCCTTCCAAGAGCACACACAACGCGGCACTCGCTCGCGCGAATTCCGGTTCGATGACACCGCCCCTCGTAGTGCGTCTCGCGTTCCGCCTTCGGCCGCACTCTAGCACATACCGCGCGGTCCTCGGATCGACCTCGAACGGAACCAAAGGGCGCGAATGCTGCTATAGGCCCACGTCTCTTTTGCGCCCACTTGTCGTTCAAGCACTACCGCTGGCGAAGACCAGCAACCTATTGTTGGTAGGCATCTCGATCGTCTCGCGGAGAGTAAGTCCAACGGCCTCACCAACTTGTTCAAGATCAGCGATATCACGCACACCCCAAGATGGGTTGCGCTCCTTTAGAGCCGCATCGAAAGCAGCGTTCGAGGGGGCGTTGTGTGCCCCCTTGCACATGAATGGGCCGTAGAGAAGAAGAAGCCCACCAGCGTGAAGCAAACGGCCAGCTCCTGCGAACAATCCTAAGCTTGCCGCCCATGGCGCGATATGGATCATATTGATCGACACGATGGCGTCAAAATGCCCCGCTTGTTCGACGCCCCATTGTCCTGAGCACACATCAATATCCCGCGGTGCCAGCACATTCTTCAGCCCTGCGTATCTGATCCAGCTAGACGTGCTGGTGCGGGCGTCGGCATCCGGATCGCTCGGCTGCCAGGTGAGGTTGGGCATTGCTTCCGCAAAACACACGGCGTGCTCGCCGGTCCCGCATCCAATCTCCAGCACGGCGCCACCTGCAGGAAGGATACGTTTCAGGACCGCTAGGATCGGCGCCGAATTCCGCGCAGCGGAAGGTGAGAACATGCGCTGGTCGGCGCTTACGTCGCGCTGTTCCAGCGCAACAGGCGAACGGTCCTTCTGCTCTGGGGGCATTGGCCTTGAATCCCCTTTGGGCGATGTCCCCCATCTTATAACTGAAATGATGGGACTGAAACCAAGGAGTTCGGGCTAAAGAATGATGTCGTCAGCACGCGCGTACACCTCGGAGAATGTGACATTCTCGTGAAAGATGCATTCTGCATCGCCTGCTCCGGTCAACAAGGAATAACCGGTCCTAAGCGAACAGGTTGTCGAACGACCGGGATGGGTTTACCTTACCCGTCCTGATGACGGTGCCAACAAGTCCTATCGGGGGTTGGATCGACATGCTCGCCCAGGATGTGATGACGACAGTTGTCGTCAAGCTTTCACCAGACAACAGTGTCAGGCAAGCAGCACAGATCATGCTCGACAATCACGTTAGCGGTCTCCCGGTCGTTGACGATGACGGGCATTTGGTGGGCCTGATCACGGAAGGCGACCTGATCCGCCGGATTGAGCTTGGCGGCGGTGTGCCTGTTATAGATGCCTCCCTAACGACCGAAGTCAGGGCTAACGCCTATCTGCGGCGGTCGTCGTGGAGGGTTGGCGACGCGATGACCGCTGATCCCGTAACGGTCAATGAAGACGCGTCCGTTTCGCGGGTGGCGGCGCTGATGCAGGAACGCGGCATCAAGCGCATTCCCGTCCTTCGAAACGACGTTCTTGTCGGCATCATCAGCCGCGCCGATCTGTTGCAGGCAATCCTGTCAGCAAGACATGACGAGACCGCATTGGGCGACGATGCGATCCGCCGCAGCATTCTGGTGCGACTCGGAGAGAACACGGGCCTTGAAGGGCTGGATGTCACAGTCGCGGTCAGCGATGGCGTCGTGCACCTGTGGGGCAACGTCGAAGCACCCGAATGCCGAAGGGCCGCACGCATACTCGCAGAAAACATTCGCGGCGTCAGAGGCGTGGTCGAGCACTTCCCGGAACCGTATCCGCACTAGCACTGTACCTTCCCTTCCTATCCTCAATGCATCTTCGGGGTCTACCAAGCTGGAGGAACATGGAAATGGCAAAGACGATGAAAGCGGCTGTCGTACGGCAGTTTCGCGCTCCGCTCGTTATCGAGGAGATGACAGTTCCAACGCCCGCACCGGGGCAGATACTGGTCAAGTACGAAGCGACGGGCGTGTGCCATACGGATCTGCATGCGGCAAACGGCGACTGGCCGGTAAAGCCGTCGCCACCCTTCGTACCCGGGCACGAAGGTGTCGGCTTCGTCGCGGCCACAGGCACCGGCGTGAAGAGGGTCAAGGAGGGTGACAGGGTCGGCGTCCCCTGGCTGCACTCCGCGTGTGGCTATTGTCCCTATTGCAGAACCGGCTGGGAGACCCTTTGTGGCTCGCAGACCAACACCGGATACTCCGTCAACGGTACGTTTGCAGAGTTTGGATTGGCCGACCCTGATTTTGTCGGCAGCCTTCCTAGGAGCCTGGAATTCGGCGCTGCCGCGCCCGTCCTCTGCGCGGGGGTGACCGTCTACAAGGGGCTGAAAGAGACGGAAGTTCGCCCGGGCGAATGGGTGGCCGTCTCAGGCATCGGAGGGCTTGGCCACATGGCAGTGCAGTATGCCAAGGCCATGGGCATGAACGTTGTCGCCGCCGATATTTTTGAAGAGAAACTGGCCCTGGCCAAGCAGCTTGGCGCTGACATCACCGTCAACGGCAAGGCGGAGGATGCCATCGAGCAGGTAACGCGCGCCACGAATGGCGGCGTTCATGGGGTCCTTGTGACCGCGGTGTCTCCCATCGCCATGGAACAGGCCTTCGGCTTCCTGCGGTCGAAGGGAACAATGGCACTTGTCGGCCTGCCTCCGGGAATGATGTCTCTGCCTGTGTTCGAGACGGTGCTCAAGCGCATCACCGTGCGTGGATCGATCGTCGGCACCCGCCAGGACCTGGAGGAATCCCTGCTTTTTGCGGCGGAAGGAAAGGTGAAACCTCATTTTTCCTGGGAGAGCCTCGAGAACATCAACGACATCTTCCATCGGATGGAAGCAGGCAAGATCGACGGTCGCATCGTTCTGCGACTGCACTAACGCGTCACAGTCAGCCGAAAGTCCAAGCAAAGTCTTGTCGATCAGGAGGGTCAGATGGTCACGCCAGACACAGCATCGATGAACGAGGCAGCATCCGCAAAACCGGCAAAGCCACTAACGGCAGACGAACTTCGCCTGATGGATGCCTATTGGCGGGCCTCGAACTATCTTTCGGTCGGCCAGATCTATCTGCTCGACAATCCGCTCCTGAGGAAGCCCCTGAAGCGAGAAGACATAAAACCACGCCTGCTCGGCCACTGGGGGACTTCGCCCGGCCTCAACATGCTCTACGTGCATCTCAACCGGATCATCAAGCGCGACGATCTCAACATGATCTACGTGATCGGTCCGGGACATGGCGGGCCGTCACTTGTGGCCCATGCCTATCTGGAGGGGACTTACAGCGAGTTCTATCCCAACGTCAGCCAGGATAGCGAAGGCCTGCAGCGGCTCTTCAAGCAGTTCAGCTTTCCCGGCGGCATTCCGAGCCATGTGGCGCCGGAAACGCCGGGCAGCCTCCATGAGGGCGGCGAGCTCGGCTACGCGCTCAGCCATGCCTATGGCGCAGCTTTCGACAATCCCGACCTCATCGTTGCCTGTGTCGTCGGTGACGGCGAGGCCGAGACCGGTCCACTGGCGACGGGATGGCAAAGCAACAAGTTCCTGAACCCCGCTCGCGACGGCTGCGTCCTGCCGATCCTGCATCTGAATGGCTACAAGATCGCCAACCCGTGCTTCCTCGCCCGCATCCCGCATGACGAGCTCCGCAAATTCTTCGAAGGCATGGGCTACAAGCCATATTTCGTCGAAGGCGATGACCCGGCGAGCGTTCACCAGCAGCTGGCAGGCGTGCTCGACACGGCCATGGCCGAGATCCGGCTGATCTGGGATGACGCTCGAAAAAGAGGGAATGTGAAACGACCTGCCTGGCCGATGATCGTCTTCCGCACACCGAAGGGGTGGACCTGCCCGGAAGAAATCGACGGCAAGAAATGCGAGGGCTACTGGCGATCGCATCAGGTTCCGATGGGCGAGATGAGCAAGCCGGAACACATTCGAATCCTGGAACAATGGATGAAAAGCTATCGCCCGGACGAACTCTTCACCGACGAAGGGCGACTGAGGCCGGAACTTGCCGCGCTTGCACCCTCGGGACACCGCCGGATGAGCGACAACCCGCATGCCAACGGTGGCTTGCTGCTGCGCGATCTGAAGATGCCGGCCTTCCGCGACTATGGCGTCGATGTCCCGCAACCCGGCGCGACCACGGTGGAGGCCGCCCGCGTCATGGGCACGTTCCTAAGAGACGTGATGAAGGCCAACATGGACAGCCGCAACTTCCGCCTGTTCAGTCCCGACGAAAACAATTCCAACCGCTGGCAGGACGTGCTCGAGGTCACCAACCGGTGCTACATGGCCGAGATCTACCCCGAGGATGATCATCTCTCTCCGGATGGCCGTATCATGGAGGTGCTCAGCGAGCACCAGTGCCAGGGCTGGCTCGAAGGCTACCTGCTCACCGGGCGCCACGGGTTCTTCTCCTGCTACGAGGCCTTCATCCACATCATCGATTCGATGTTCAACCAGCATGCCAAGTGGCTGAAGGTCTGCAACGAGATCCCGTGGCGCCGGCCGGTGGCGTCGCTGAACTATTTCCTGAGCTCACATGTGTGGCGTCAGGATCACAACGGCTTCAGCCATCAGGACCCCGGCTTCATCGATCACGTCGTCAACAAGAAGGCAGAAGTCGTGCGTGTCTATCTGCCGCCGGATGCCAATACGCTGCTTTCCGTCACGGATCATTGCCTGCGCAGCCGCAATTACATCAACGTCGTCGTGGCGGGCAAGCAACCAGGGCCGCAATGGCTGACGATGGAACAGGCTGTGCGCCATTGCGCCATGGGCGTCAGCATCTGGGATTGGGCGAGCAACGACGAAGGCAGCGAGCCGGATGTCGTCATGGCCTGCTGCGGCGACGTCCCGACGCTCGAGACCTTGGCGGCGGTGCAATTACTGCGCGAGCACCTGCCGGAAGTGAAGGTGCGTGTCGTCAATGTCGTCAACCTGATGAAGCTACAGCCTGCCGAAGAGCACCCCCATGGCCTTTCAGACCGGGATTTCGATGGCATCTTCACCCGGAACAAGCCGATCATCTTTGCCTTCCATGGTTACCCATGGCTGATCCATCGCCTCACCTATCGCAGGACCAACCACGGCAACCTGCATGTGCGCGGCTACAAGGAGGAAGGCACGACAACGACGCCGTTCGACATGGTCGTCCTCAACGAGCTCGATCGTTTCCACCTGGTCAGCGATGTCATCGACCGCCTGCCGCAACTCGGCGCCCGCGCCGCCTATTTCAAGCAGGCCATTCAGGCCAAGCTGTTCGAGCACCGCGACTACATCGAGAAACATGGCGACGACATGCCGTCGATCACCGGCTGGAAATGGGGCGTCAAAGCTTCGGGACAAACAAAGGCATCGACGTCGACGGAAGGTGACAATGTCTAGTTTTGATTGAAGGGTCGGTTTGATGGTTCATCCGGTTGGCAAGAGTGGTGTCAGCGCAAGCCGCGAGGCAGGTGCGCTGCCGAATGTCTCCCTCCTGTCGAACGGTCGATACAGCGTCCTTCTTACGGAGGCCGGCTCTGGATATGGATCCTGGCGCGGCCTCGACATCACCCGTTGGCGAGAAGACGGTACGCGCGACTGTTGGGGCCAGTTTTGCTACATCCGAGACCTTGACAGCAACGAAGTCTGGACAATCGGGCGACAACCGATCCGTCATCCAGCGGCTGCCTACCAACATTCTTTTCACGTCGATCGCGCCGAATACCACTGTCATTACGGGGACATAGACATCCGGTGGGAGGTTTGCGTCGCGCCCGATTGCGATGCGGAGGTTCGCGTGCTCTTCCTGCGCAACACCGGAAGCAAAACGAAAAGGATCGAGCTGACAAGCTACTCCGAAATATGCCTCAACAGCCGACGCGCCGACAGCGCACACCCGGCATTTGCCAAGCTTTTCATTGAAACCCGCTTCGACACTGAGAAAACAGCATTGTTCGCGCGGCGCCGACCGCGCAGTGGGGCGGAGAAGCCGATCTGGGCGGTGCACGTATCGGCTTCAAGCGACGAAACCCATCGCAGGGTGGAGTACGACAGCGATCGATACAGATTTCTCGGCCGGCAGAGGGCACCGACAAATCCAGACGCCCTGGTGCCGGGAAAACACCTATCAGGTACGACTGGCCCCGTACTCGACCCTATTTTCAGCTTGCGCCGAGTGGTCGTTCTCGCTCCGGCCGAAATGCAACAGGTTGCGTTTACAACTGGGGCTGCGGAGGATGAGGAAACGGCAGCAACGATAGCAAAGCGGTTCGCCGACATCGGTGCCGCTCGTCGCGCCTTGTCTGACGCCACTGCCAGCCGCGCCGATGACGGCGGCCTTCCATCCCCCTCCCCCGAAGAGGCAACCCTCTACAATCGGCTGGCGGGGCAATTGTTGTTTTCGCACTCGGGCCCTCATGACATGACCGCTCAGGTGCATACCGATGACAGCAGCTTCCAGTTATCGGGCATCTCGGGACACTTCCCTATTCTGCTCCTGCGCATGGACAAACAGGGTGAATCCTCCCTGCTAGATACCGCCGTCAACGCCCACGCGTTCATCACCGGTCGCGGATTTCCCTTCGATCTTGCCATCCTCGACGAGACGGGGGCGAGTGCAATATTGCCACTGAGCACGAAGGCATCTGTCCATATGAAAGCGACGCTGGGCAAAGCCGGAGGTATCCATGTGCTGGACACCAACAACGTGGGGGATGCCATCGCGGCCAGGGCTCGTGCGGTACTATGTTGTGGTCGCGGGTCGCTTGCTGAGCAACTCGCTCCAGCGCCCGCGATCGCTTTGCCGATC
Organism: Ensifer sp. GW823-FHT05D09; assembly: GCF_058795755.1. Taxonomy (NCBI): domain Bacteria; kingdom Pseudomonadati; phylum Pseudomonadota; class Alphaproteobacteria; order Hyphomicrobiales; family Rhizobiaceae; genus Ensifer; species Ensifer sp. GW823-FHT05D09. The sequence goes on from NZ_JBXAIA010000004.1 coordinate 94,762, forward strand.
TGGAAACCGACGAAAACGCCCCTTGCCGGCGTGGGTGCAAAACGTCGAGCGGGGCCAGACGGCCTGCACTTTTGGAATGGTCGCGGAGGTTTCTCGAAAGACGGGCGCGAATACGTAATCGCGACAGGCGGCGATCGCGCGACACCGATGCCGTGGTGCAACGTCATTGCCAATCCCGCATTCGGCTGCATGACGAGCGACAGCGGTCTTGGCTACACCTGGGCAGGCAACAGTCAGTTGAACAGACTGACGCCCTGGTCAAACGATCCGGTTTCAGATCAGCCCGGCGAAATTGTCTACTTGCGCGACGAGTCGACAGCGACGTTGTGGACGCCGACGACTTTGCCTCTCGGGCAGGCCTCAGCGACGACAGTGCGGCATGGGCAGGGTTACACGCGATACGAGAGCGATCTGGGGCTCCTTCATCATGAACTGACCGTCCATGTGCCGGTTGCAGCCACGGTCAAGATCGTCCGCCTCTCCTTGCGCAACGATGGAAGATATGCACGCAATCTCACCGCCACCTATTTCGTTGAATGGGTGCTCGGCATCTTGCGGGAAGACGGGCACGCTCTGATCGAATGTGAATTCGACATCGAAAGCAGTGCCATCGTCGCTGCGCGCCGCGGGGCGGGAGAATTTTCCGGAGACCTGGCATTTGTGGCATCGAGTGCGCCGGTGCGATCCTTCACATGCGACCGGCTCGGGTTTCTTGGCAGAGAGGGGTCAATTTCTCAGCCGGCGGGATTGGTAGGCCTGGAGCTCGACGGGCGCCTCGGATCCCCGCTCGACCCGTGCGCCGCCCTCATGGTCGACGTTTCAATCTCACCGGCATCAACCGTCGAACTGGTCTTCGTGCTGGGACAGGCAAAAGATCACGAAGAGATCCGCAGGCTCGTCCGAGAACACGCCGAACCGGGGAGTGCAAAGCGTTCGCTGGCAGAGGCTTCCCGCCAATGGGACCAGTTGCTGAACTCCGTCACGGTTCGTACGCCCGACAAGGCCTTTGACCTCATGATGAACCGCTGGCTGCTCTATCAGGTGCTGTCTTGCCGCATCTGGGCTCGAACAGGGTTCTACCAGTCCGGCGGCGCCTACGGATTTCGCGACCAACTCCAGGATGTCGCCGCCCTCGTCCATAGCGCGCCTGAAGAAACGCGCGCTCACATCCTTCGCGCGGCCGCCCGCCAGTTCACCGAAGGAGACGTTCAGCATTGGTGGCATCCACCATCGGGCGCGGGCGTGCGCACCCGCATGACCGACGATCTGTATTTTCTGCCATACGTCGTCCATCGTTACGTGACGATCTCTGGCGATTACAAGCTCCTGAACGAGCTGGTTCCTTTCATCGTATCCCCAACCCTTAATAACCAGGAGGAGGAACGCTTCGAGGTCCCCGGGGTCAGCCAAGAGCGCGGCACCGTCTATGATCACTGCTGCCGGGCGCTCGATCAAGGTTTGAGACTGGGCCGCCACGGGCTTCCACTCATGGGAACGGGCGACTGGAACGACGGCATGAACCGGGTCGGCGCCGAGGGCAAAGGTGAGAGTGTGTGGAACGGGTGGTTCTTCCTGACCGTGCTCGGATCATTTGCCGCGATCGCGAAAGTCATGGGAGACAAAGATCGGGTCGCCTGGTGTACTGGCGCAGCCGAGGCATTGCGCGTGTCGTTGGAGCGCCATGCCTGGGACGGATCCTGGTACCGCCGTGCCTACTTCGACGACGGCACTCCCCTTGGTTCATCCCTCAACGACGAATGCCAGATTGACGCCATACCTCAGGCGTGGGCGGTCATCTCGGGCGCCGCCGATACTGAACGCGCCTCTACGGCAATGCGAGCGGTTTGGGAAAGGCTCGTTCGCACCGAGAGCAAGCTAATTCAGCTTTTCGATCCGCCGTTTGACAAGGGCTCGCTGCAGCCTGGATACATAAAAGGTTATGTGCCCGGCATTCGGGAGAATGGCGGCCAATATACCCACGCAGCCACTTGGGTGGCCCTTGCAACCGCGTTGCTTGGGGACGGCGATCGCGCGTTTCAGCTCTGGAGCATGCTCAATCCCATCAACCATTCCCTTTCACCTGAAGACGCCGAGCGCTACATGGTCGAACCCTATGTTGTCAGCGCCGACGTGTACGGTGCACCGCCTCATACCGGCCGTGGCGGCTGGACGTGGTACACCGGATCGGCCGCCTGGATGTATCGTGTAGGGCTGGAAGCTATTCTCGGCATTCGCCGTCAGGGGAATCGGCTTTTCGTGAAACCGTGCATACCGACGGAATGGTCGACATACGAAGTCGACTTCCGACACGGGAGGTCGATTTACCGGATCAAGGTACGCAATGATGCCAAATCAGGACAGGGCTCCTATGCGCTGACCCTCGACGGCAAGAGTGTCGGTGATCTGAGTGTTCCACTCGTGGACGACGGACGAGATCACAACATACATCTCGTGGTTGGCTGACCATGTCGCAAGCGCAGTCGACAGATGAAGAACTGAGCCGGATACCGACCGAGCAGGATCTCGCCCGGCTGCAATTCACGACACTGCTCTATTATCTGCACTGCACCAACCCCGACAACGGGCTCGTTCGCGACAAGACGGAAGAAGACGCACCCGCAAGCATTGCCGCTATCGGCATGGCGCTTGCCACAATCCCCGTGCTTGTCGAGCGGGGCATTGTCATCCGCAAATTCGCGGCAAAAATTGCCCGCAGGCGACTGCAATTTCTCCTGGAATGTCCGCAGGGGCCGGAGCCTGACGCCACCGGCTACAAGGGTTTCTTCTATCATTTCCTCGATATCGATACTGGCCGGCGCGTTTGGGAATGCGAACTGTCGACGATCGACTCAGCGTTTCTTTTCGCAGGGGCACTGACGGTGGCCGCCTACTTCGACGCCGATGCGCCGGAAGAGGCGGAAATTCGTCGGCTGGGAAACGAACTTTATGAACGCGCCGACTGGAATTGGGCCCGCGATCACGGACTCACGCTGACCCATGGCTGGCGACCGGAAAACGGCTTTATTCCCTATCGCTGGCGCGGGTATGACGAAGGCCTGTTGCTCTACATCCTAGGCCTTGGATCGCCCACTCATCCGCTGCCACCGGAATCCTACTCCGCCTATACCGAGAGCTACGACTGGCGGAACCTCTATGGGCGGGAACTACTCTATTCGGGACCGCTGTTCACCCACCAGCTTTCGCATATGTGGATCGACTTCCGCGGCATCCGTGACGAATTCATGCGCGAACGTGACAGCGACTATTTCCAAAACAGCCGGCACGCGACCTACGTCCAACAGCAATATGCCATCCACAACCCGCTGAACTTCGCCGGATACGGCGAATTCTGCTGGGGCTTCACGGCTAGCGACGGACCAGGATGGGTCAAGCGCACCGTCGACGGCGTCGAAAGGGAATTCTTCGACTACCTTGCCCGCGGTGCACCCTTCGGACCGGACGACGGAACGGTGTCTCCATGGGCCGTCGTCGCATCGTTACCGTTTGCTCCGGAGATCGTCATTCCAACGGTTTGGAACTTTGCCCGCATGAATCTCGGCATGACGCGCCTCTACGGATTCAAACCGTCGTTCAACCGGAGCTATGCCGTGGAAGGTGCCGAGGCGGGATGGTGGGTCAGCCCCCACCACTTCGGCATCGACCAGGGGCCCGTGGTGCTGATGATCGAAAACTACAGGACCGGGCTGTTGTGGAATATCATGCGCCGATCAGAGCCCCTGGTGAGGGGGCTGCGCCGCGCCGGCTTTTCCGGCGGTTGGCTGTAAGCGCTCCGCGTCGTTCAATCCAGGGCCGGGAGCGGCCTTCTGATGAAAGGAAATCGCCATGAGGAAGGGCTTGTTCTCCAATCAAAGTGCCGGATTGTACAGACGGGATCTCCTGATTATTGCCGGAACTGCCGCTGCTGCGCTGTCCAGTTCCAGTCATGCAGCGCAAGCGGCGGCGAGCGAACATGCCGTCAGGATCGTGGAGATCAAGCCGGACGAGGACGTCTTTGCCTATGTCAGCAGGACCAAGGGCAGCTTCGATCAGAAGACCTATCAGCAGGTCATCGGCGCTGCGAACGAATTCAAGGAAGGCGACCAGACAATTGGAGTTGGCGCCGAAGACGACGCGACACGGCGCTATGCGCGCAGCCTTCTGACAAGGACGACAATCAGCAATCTCCATCAGCACCCATTGTTCGAGGACGATCTGCAGCGTTTGATTTGGGAGACGACCGACAAGGCCCAGTTCGAGCAGATCAAAGAGTGGACTTTGGGTGACCTGAAGGAATTTCTCCTCAAAGAGCCGGAGGAAAGCATCAAAGCCATCATGAACGGCCTCACCAGCGACGCGATCGGATGCGTGCCGAAACTGATGAGCAACGAAGAACTGATCACCGTCAGTCAGAAGATTTTCAACGTCATGCCGGGCACCAAGCTGGGGGCCAAGGGCTACATGGGTGCGCGTATCCAGCCGAATTCGCCAACCGACCACCCAGACGACATTATGTGGCAGGTCTTCGACGCATTTTCCTATGCAACGGGCGACATCGTCATCGGCACCAACCCGGTGGACAGCACTGTTGACAGCGTCGTCACGGTGGAGCGTGCGCTCAAGGACATCGTGGACACCTTTAAACTGGGCGATGTCATCCCGTGGTGCGTGCTTGCTCACATCGACGTCCAGAGCGAGGTGAGCGAAAGGTTCCCGGGAACGGTTTCCACGATGTTCCAGAGCCTCGCCGGAACGGATGACTGCAACAAGATCTTCGATATTACCAATGAGAAGATCCTCAAATACGCACAGGCGAAGGCCGGAGAGCGTTACGGTCTTTATTTTGAAACAGGGCAAGGTTCGGAATTCACCAACAGTGTCGCCAACGGTGTCGACATGGTGGTGCTTGAGTCTCGGAAGTATGGTTTCAGCCGAGCGGTCGGCATCGAACTCGCAAAGGTCCAACCCGAAGGTGCCTGGCTCCATGTCAATGATGTTGCCGGCTTTATTGGACCGGAGGTCTTCAAGAGCCGCGAACAACTCGTGCGGTGCTGTCTGGAGGACATGGTCATGGGTAAGCTCCATGGGCTGACCATCGGCCTCGATGTTTGCACCACGCTGCACATGACGGTGAGCCTGGACGATCTCGATTGGTGCCAGGACCAGATCATGCCCGCCAACCCCGCCTATCTGATTGCTTTGCCGACCAAGAACGACCCCATGCTGAGCTATCTCACGACTGCATTCCAGGATCATGTGCGCGTGAGGGACAAATTTGGCTTCAAGGTCAACGACGCGATGTGGGATTTCTACAAGCGCATCGGGGTCGTTGGCGAGGACGGGCGTTTCACCAGGTATTACGGAGATCCTCTGTGGGTCTATTACCAATATCGCCTCGCCAAGGGTGATGGCAGGCCCCAGGACGCGATCTACGATGAAGGTCGTGAGAAGGTCCGGGAAGTCGAAGCGAGGGGCGTCGACCTGGCCATGGGGCATGGGGAGAAGATCTGGGACCTCAATCCGGCTCTCGCCGCTAAAGTCAGGGGCCTTTATGACGACGCCAAAGTCTCTCTTTGGGCCGAACTTACACCGGGGTTTATCGCGGCCGTCCCCAACGTCGTTCCCGTTCGCACCCTTTCCAAGGATCGGAACGACTACATCGCGCACCCGACCACCGGTGAGACGCTGAGCCCGGAGTCGATTGGGGAGATTGAACGGATAAGGGCCTCCTGGGGAAACGATATGCCCAAGGGCCAGATCGTCATCTCCGACGGCCTTAACGCCAAGGCCATCATGGACGACGGGCATCTTGCACCTTACCTGGAGGAAGTGCGCAAGCTGCTTTCGGACGCCGGTGTCACCATGAGCGAAGACAACATCCTCGTGACCAGTGGAAGAGTGCGGGCCGGATATCGCATCGGCGAAACGCTCTTTGAGAAGTCGGACCCAGACAGTCTGAGGGGGATTCTCCATATTATCGGTGAGCGACCGGGCACAACGCACCACGCATACTCGGTCTACATCACGGTCGCCAAGGGCAAGCGATGGTCGCAGAAGGGTATCGACCACGATGCCACGAGACTTGTGAGCAATGTAGCTGACACCGCGCTGCACCCGCGAGACGCTGCCAGGGAAACCCTGACGATCATCAGGGAGATCGTTGGTAAACAGGTTAACAATAGCAGGAGATATGGGTAGGCAGCCGCCATCGCACGGCGCGCCGTGCGATCCGCAAAAGGTTGACGGGCAATGGCCCTGATTGGAGGTTTGGTGCCCGCTTTCTAGGGCCCCATCCTCGCAGCTGGCGTTTTCGCGAAGGAAAACGGCATGGAGACCCAGCAAGCGTCACTCAAAGTGACGGCGGCTCGCTTCTTGCGATCCGTGCGAATTCTATTGCGCTCCGAGGTAGGTGGGAGGGCGAAGCTGATGTTCGCCGGGCTCGTGGCATTGTTGTTCGGCTTGAACGGTCTCAATGTCGTCAACAACTATGTCGGCCGAAACTTCATGACCGCCATCGCGGAGCGCCAGACCGATGAGTTCGTCCGACAGGCGGTCTATTATATCTGCGTTTTCGCTATCCTTACCATTGTCGGAGTCATCGCCCGCTTCACCGAAGAGCGACTGGCCTTGCTTTGGCGTGAATTCCTCACGCGCCGCGCCGTGAACCTCTATCTTGAAGAGGGGACGTATTATCGCCTCGACATATCCGGGCAACTCGCTCATCCGGACCAGCGCATTGCCGAGGATATCCGCGCCTTCACCGTCACGACGCTTTCCTACGTCATCATGCTGTTCAGCAGCGCTTTGACGGTGGTGAGCTTCTCCGGCGTGCTCTGGTCCATAAGTCCCTTGCTGTTTGGCGTGGCCGTCCTCTACGCGGCATCCGGTTCCTACATGACGATCGTCCTGGGTCGACCGCTCATTGATCTGAACTACGACCGGCTCGACAAGGAGGCCAACTTCCGCTCCAGCCTCATTCACGTTCGTGAAAACGCCGAATCCGTTCTTGTGACGCGCGGCGAGGATCGGCAGAGAACCCGCTTGCTGCACCGCATTGACGATCTGGTCGCCAACATTCGCAGTATCATCGCCGTCAACCGGAACCTGGGCTTCTTCACCAACGGCTACAACTGGATGATCCAGATTATTCCGGACCTCATCATAGCCCCGGCCTTCATGCGAGGCGAAATCGAGTTTGGCGTCATCACCCAGGCGGGCGCAGCCTTTGCGATGCTCGTCGGCGCATTTTCATTGATCATTCGCCAGTTCAACTCGATCTCGAATTTTGCCGCAGTCGTTTCTCGTCTGAGTTCATTGCTGGAAGCGATTGAACGAACCCATACAAGCGATGAATCGCGCATTGAACTCGAAGAACAGAAGGGACAATTCGCATTTGAGCGGGTGACACTGCGGTTGCCGGATGGATCGCCTCTTCTGAATGACCTTTCGATAAGCATACCTGCTGGTAGCCGGGTGCTGGTTACGGGAGCCAGCCCGGCCGTCGGGGTAGCCTTGTTCAGGGCGGCTGCGGGGATCCCGGTGGCGGGAGCCGGTCGGATCATTCGACCGGGCCCGGAAGACCTCATGTTTCTCCCGCAGCGACCCTACCTGACGCCTGGCTCGCTGCGACAAATTCTGCTTCCTCCGGGGGAAGTCAGCGCGACCTCCGATGCCCGGCTCCGGCAGGTCCTGCGAGAACTTGGCTTGGAGGAACTCGCCGGCGATGTCGAAGGGCTGGGCAAAGAACAAAATAGAGAAATCTCGCTGGGCGACCAACAGCTCCTGGCCATCGCCAAGGTCCTCCTGTCGAAACCACAGTTCGTCTTTATGGATCGCGTCGAGTCAATGCTGCGGCAAGACCAGTTCGACAGGGTGCTGCATCTCTTTTCCGCAAAGTCGATCACGTGCGTCAACAACGGTGAACGATCCAATAAACGCAACCTCTACGACGCCGTGCTGGAATGCCACGAGGACGGTCAGTGGGCTTGGAAAGCCATCCGCTTGTGACCACCGGCAGTCCCAGCAAGGGGCAGCTACTGCGCATACGCCAACCGCGCCGACTATCGACGGAGCGGCCGACAGCAGTTACCGAGACCGATGGATCGGCCGGCTCTTACCTGACTTGACCCGGTTTCTTAGCGGCCCCGACCGCCTCCGCCACGCCCGCCGCCGCCACCCCGGAAGGCTGCCCCACCACCACGCCCACCACCGCCACCACTGAAGGCTGGTCCGCCTCCGCGACCGCCGCCCCCTTGGAAACCTCCGCGGTTGCCGCCCTGAAAACCGCCGCCGCGATAGCTGCCGCGGTCAAAGTTCTGGAAGTTGCCGCCAGGCTGCTGATAGAGCCGGCCATAGTTGCGGCTCAGCTCGTTCTGGTTGCCAAATTGTCGTCCGGCCCGATCAAATGAAAGATGATCCGGTGCCCGTTGCCGAACCTGCTGATTGCGGCGTGGCGCGGGCCTCGTCTCAGCCCGGTTCTGGATGCGTTGCGCCGCTTGCGGCCGGTTGGATGCTGCGCGCTGAGCGGCGTTGCGAACGCTTTCTGCGTCAGGCCGCTGAACGGGCTGCCAACCGTCCGGTGAGTGCTTCTGCCATTGCCCGTCCTGGCGGCGATAGACGTTGCCGTCGCGGCCGGCATAGACGTCACCACCCTTGCTACCGACGATGAAGCCTTTTTCGCCTTCGGTGTTGCGCCAGCGCAGACCGCCAGCACTCCCGGTCGTTCCTCCGCTTATGCGCGCGAATTCGCCGCCGTGCTTGACGGACACACTGCCCCACGAACCGTAGACATTCTGTCCGCCACGCGCGACCATGGCGTTGCCGGTGCTTGGATTGTAGGCGGAGATAAAGCCTCGTTCGCCACCAGGTCCTGCCACCGCGCCGGCACGGAACCGGGTTCCAGTCACTGGATTATAAGCCGCACCAAACGCCAAACCTCTTTCGGGGCCGTAGGCGTAACCGTAGCGTCCAAACGTTCCGTAAGCCGGATTGTAGGAAGCGCCGAAGCCGTAGCTTATCGGAGGCGGGTAATAGGGCCAATCGTCGTCGTAGTAGTCCCAATAGGGCGGATAATACCATCCCGACCCCCAAACGACCGTGTCCCAGGCGAGATAAGTATAGAGATAGCCGAGAGTGTACCCGTACCAGATGGCGTCGGGCTCGGTGTCATAGACCCGGACATAGGTCGCGTTATAGAACGGAGACGATGATGGGATCGTATAGATCTCGTCCGCAACGGAGCGCGCAACGGCAAACGGACCGGTCGGTGTGTCACCGACGAACCAGATGCCATCCTTGAGGACGAAGTATTTGTCCGCAACCTTGATGACCTGCTCATTCGCATTGACGGCATAAAACAAGGACGTGCCTTCAATCGCTTCGAATTTCGGCTCGCCATTATAGCGTACATTGACCTTCAATGACCCATCGGTGGAAACGCGCGCGAGCTTCGGAATGCTTGCCCTCAGGCGCGCCATCGCGCTCTCGGACGTGCCAGGTATCGAGGCGCGCACTGCCGAATAGGACGCGTCGTCCGGTATGTTCCGGAAATCGTCCGGCAGGTCTGGAGTAGCAAAGGTCCAGGGTCCTTTGAGCGATGCCGATGAAAACCATCTGCCAGAGATAAGGGTGTACCAGTTCTTGCTGCTACGATGGAAGAAGACCGAACTGGTGGTATTGGAGACCCAGTCAAGTCCGGTACCCGCCACCGGTTCGAGCACAGGCTTTCCTTCAAATAGCAAAAGCTCCGCGGGTTTCTGGGAATAGAAAACCTTCGGGATCCCGTCCTCGTTGAAGCGTGTTGGTGGGAGCGAGGTCTTTACCTCTTTCCAGTTTTCGCTCTCGGGAAGTTTGGAAAACACATCCGGAACCGTTTCCGTCGCAACCCAATCTGCCTCCAATGTCTTTGAGGTGAGCCAGTTCTTGTCGCTTCGCAAAAAGTAGTCGCCCGACTGATCCACCTTGAAGAGATCCCAGTTCGTATTGACCACGAACGATAGGCCGTCAACACCCTTGACGGGAGCCAGGACGACCGCACCGTCAGTCTGCAACAGGATCGCCGGTGTCTCACTGATAAAGATTGGCGGCGGGTCGGACTTGATATCCGGCACGTCTGCGAGCCGCTCGAAATCGCCAAGGCTCGCTGCCAGGCGCTGCTGCGACACCACGATTGGCTCGGTCGGAATAAGCTTTCCGACATCGAGTGCGAGATCTGCAAGTTGCTTGCGGTCCAGTGCGGAGAATTCGAGCCGTGTCGCTTTCATATCTGTCAGCGTGACGTTTTCATTCGCATCGTCAGCCACGGTCTTGGCTGAAAGCCCGATGACCCCGTAGACCGGCTTCGCGTCGGCGGAGGATTTCAGTTCGGTCGCGAGCAGCGCCTCGAGCTCCCGGAAACCTTTCCACGAGGTTATCTGCGGCTGAAACAGCGTGATCGTCGCACCCGTGTCGGTGGTAAAGACCCGCGGCCACGCTGGGGCCGTGGAGTCGGACTGATTGAGATACTTCCCCGCAACAAAACCGTTGGTGCCAGAATAGCCGACGGCGCACCAGGAGGCTTCCGCATCGCACTCCTTGATATCGACCTCATCGCCCTGAGGAAGAACGCGCATCGATTGAAATCCGGTGCCCGGACCAACCCTGAAATTCACGTTTGCCGTGAGGATCGCGGGATCCGCAAACGCAGAGGAAGAGAAGAACGAAGCGATTGTTAGATACGAGAGTATCTTACGCATGATCACACTCCTTAATCGGTGTGCGAGGGTCTCAAGCCCTCTCCGCGATTAGCCCCACGGAAAGCGGCCGGTAGGTCAGGCGCGCATCGAGCTGGCAACTGGCTCCACCCCTCCACTTTAGGATAATTGCATATTCGATGCCGAGTGCAACTGGGCCAACCGGCATCATCCAACCAAGCCGCGCCAAGGCGGGTATCATTACAGTCGATACATTATGCGATCCCAGACGTACAAACCGGAAACAAACCCGGCACCGGATCGTCATACCGTGCCTGACAGTGTCTGAATTCCGTATTGCACAATCCTGTCGCAACTGGTTCAAACTATCCGGCGGACGTCGCTCCCCGGCGCTGATCATCTGATGATACACCTGAGGCCTGCGTTTCGCTCAAGCTTGCGATCGAGGACTTCTCCGCCCTCCGCTACGTGCGGGACCAGATTGTCGAACACGGTATGTTCACAGAACTCGACCTCCTCGCTGATCCCGACGAACCGCGTGACCTCTACGGCATGCTGCTTCGCTGCGAGAAGAAGCTCGAAGCGGCATAGACTGACGCGAAGCAATCACGTTCCCCGGTTTGTCGACGGTCAAACCGGGGAACGTCAGTAGGCTCTAAGCAGCCTGATAGAGGCCAATTGAGCGCCTTGATGGGATACGAACCAGTCGCTGCCCAATAGTTAATTAAGCGAGCACGTTAATTAACGAAAATGCTATTTCATTTATTAAGATGCATTCGGTCCGTGCTGTGGATGGTTCCGGCGGTACGGGTAAACCCGGCGAAGCAATCTCAACCTGCCTGGCATCGCGCCGTGATGTTGCAAGTCGGAACCGAGCCTGAGCTTGCCACAAGCGCCCTACGGGCATGCACCACGCCCGGCATTTTCACCCGATCGTTTTGCGCGCGTGATTGTCCGTCTAATGCGATGGCCAGCGCAAGCCATTGAGTGTGATCGCATCAAGCGAGCAATCGAAAGATGTGGAAAGCGCCGCCATCGCATTGTTCTTCGAAAGTCGGAATGGAATGTTTCGCAGCAAGCGCCAAAAGCTCCGATTCGCGCGATGAAGCGAATTTCCGAGGTCAATCTGTTGTCTTGCCGTGAATTGAGAGGCGCCAACCTCGCAACAATATCACGTGCCCAGATCTGGACAGTCACCACATAAGTTACAGGAGGAATTTATATTGGCCACCGCGACGTTTCAGCCGAATACTACAGGGTCCGTTGGATTCAATCCACAAATGGCAGCACTTTCCATTTGCGCGCTTTCAGCCATGGCAGCGATATTCTACCTGGGACCTCCCCTGAATTTGCCGTGGAGTGAACCCGCCGTGGAATTCACGTCTGAGGCCGACCCTTCAAAAGGCACGGTTGCCGCAAGCCCGCCGAAGTTCGAGATTGTATACAGCGACGGTGATCGCGGGCTGATGGTCTATGGCGGTTATGTCTATGTCGTGCGACTCGGTGACAAGCTGCCGGATGGCCGTCGCGCGATAGGGTTCGAAAAGCAGGAAGGAAGTTGGTCCGCAATGACACTGTAGGAGGCGTTTCAGGTGCGGGCTCTGTGGATGTTAACGGAACGTTAACGCTCGCATAAGACGCACGGGTCCTGCCCTCCCCGGTGCCATTGCCTGTCATGGCGAACTGGCGCAACCCTTTCGTTAAGGACTTGTAAACCAGTGTTTTTGGGTGGTGCATGATGATGAACGAAACGTTGTACAATGGCTTGCCGGAAATCGAGCATGCCCCTATCCCGCAAGAGAGCGCGCCGATCGGCGAGTATGCCGTCCAGGGCATACCCCTCGTCATCGAGGCCGTCCTCGGCCGTTCGAGATTGACCGTGGCGCAGCTTTCCAAACTGCATCGCGACGATCACATCGATCTCGACGCCAATTTCGGAGACCCGGTGGACCTCAAGGTCAACGGCACGGTCATTGGCCGGGGCGAGATCGTTTTCAACGAATCCAAGACCGCCATCGGCGTCAAGATCGTAGAGATTTCTCACGGCAGGCGCCGGTAACTGACACCAGCCGCTTTCGGCCCGAAAACCTGCCAAGCCCGAATTGCTACTTCTGGTTGTCATGGCGGCATTTGCGGCTGCACTGGAAGGGTACGTCAAATGGGCAAGGGTAGCCCTGCCGGCCTTCTATCGGCGTCGCTCAGGCGGGCACCTCAGTGAGGCACTGCCCGCCGGACGGCATAAGGATCAAGATCTTCGACGTGCGGCTTGAAAAGCGAAGAGAGCGCCGCACGCTGTCCGCACGGCTGCTCGATTGATTGCTCCCGGTGGCCGGCTATTCGGTCCTATCGCAGCGGCAAGGCCACCGGGCGGATCGGCGCCGCGTCGGCCCCGCGGAACTTCAACGAGGCGCCGACAAAGGCGAATTCGTAGACGCGATCTTTCGACAGCCCTTCCAGGTTGACGAGTTCGATGATCGGCGCACCCTGTTGTGCGAGCAGATAGGTGTGCACAGGAACGTAGTTGTTCGCCGTTTCGGCAGGAAACGCCTCGAAGCTGAGATTGTCGGCGCCCACCACCATCGCACCACCGACTTCAACCAGGAACCTGGCCGCGTCGATGCTCAGCCCCGGAGGATTGCTCATATAGGTGGAGGCGTTCTCGTAGAATTGCATGCGGCCGGTGCGGATCAAAACCACGTCACCCTGTTGCAGCTTCACACCTTGACTGTCGAGCGCCTCCTGCAGGTCCTGGCGTGTCACCCGGTAATTATCCGGCAGCATCTGCATACCCTTGGCTGCCGCGACATCGATCATGACGCCACGCGCGATGATCGGCGGCAGCTTTTCAGCGCCTGTGACGGTCCAGCCCTGGTCGCCCAGATGATCGATTGCTGCATAGCCGTTCCAGATCTTGCCGTTCAGACCGAAGTGGTTGAGCGCATCGATATGGGTTCCCATATGGGCATACATCGACACGGCCGAGCCGGTGTAGCTGACGTAGTCATTCATTTCCTTGCCGACTTTCATCGGATCGGAAACCGCGGTGCCATGCGGCGTGTGGGTCATCCACATCTGGTAAGGCGGGTCGCCCGCCGCCTCCCAGCTTGGCATGCCGATGAAATACTCGACAGCGAGATCGTAGGACCTGCCGCCGTCGACGCGCGCCAGGATGGCGGCACGGGATTCCGGTGTGATCAGGTTGAGGCGCCCGATTTCATCCTTCGGGCCCCATGGGCTCTTGCCAACTTCCTGCGCGATGGCCGCGCTGCCGAGGAGACCGGCGATGAGGGAGGCGGCCAAAGCGCGGTTGATAATTCTGGTGTCGAACATGATGAACTCCTTATTCTCGCTTGCCCAGGTATCGGGAAGCTGAGTTCACCCTATTGGTAGCTTCGAAGCGAATAATCTGCCATAATCTGAAAACATAATTTACAATGGAGAAAATATGGATCTGCTGGCAGCCATGCGCTCGTTCCGTCGCGTCGTCGAGTTGCAGAGCTTCAGCAAAGCTGCTGAAGAGCAGGGACAATCGAATGCGTCGATCAGCAAGCAGATCCGACAGCTGGAGACCCGTCTGGGCACGGTACTGATCGTTCGCACGACACGTCGCATGAGCCTCTCGGAAAACGGGCGCAGCTACTTCGCGGAATGTTGCCGGCTGCTCGATGAGCTAGACCACCTGGAGCGCACGACGTCTGGGGAGGCCGGCGAAATCAATGGCCGGCTTCGTATCAATGCACCATTGTCCTTCGGACTGACCGTTCTGGCGCCGATGCTCGCCCGCTTCATGATGCATCATCCGAAGCTGAAGGTTGACATGACGCTTGATGATCACCTCCTTGACGTCGTCTCAGAGGGGTTCGACGTCTCAATTCGCGTGCGCGCAGCGCTCACGGATTCATCGCTGATCGCCAAGCGGCTGGGAGACGTCGAACAATTCATCTGCGCAGCCCCCGCCTATCTCTCGGCGAGCGGCACACCGACAGTTGTCGGCGATCTCAAGAACCACCATTGCCTGGCGTACCGCCTCGCCGACCAACCCGGCAGCTGGGTGCTGGAAGGTCCCGATGGCGCCACGAGCATAGACGTGCCCGCACGCTTCGTGGCCGACAATAGCCTGATGCTGTGCGAGATGATCCAGTCCGGCATCGGCATTGGCGTCCTGCCATCCTTTATCGCCAACCCGTTTCTCGGGAACGGCAAGCTCCTGCGGATCTTGCCACAGCACAAGCTGGCCCGGCGTAGCATCTTCGCTGTCTACCCCACCAACCGCCTGCTTCTGCCCAAAGTGAAGCTCTTCACCGATTTTCTCGCAAGCGAGCTTCGGCAAGCAGGGTTCTAACCGTATTTGCCCGCCTAACGACGCGCGCGTTCCCAGCCACCGGCTAAGCACAACCCGTCGCGGGTGAGCCACGAGATTGCCTGTCGCGCGCCCGACATCTGTCGATCACGCAATTTTGCGTCGCAGCGCCTCGCCTGCGCCGTGCTTCGGTCGATAATGAGCAGAAACCAACCGAAAGATCGGCGATGCATGGCGCGATGTTGAGGCTATTGCAAACTGCGCTGCTGCTGGTGCTCATGCCTGCAGGCGTACCAGCGGCCGAGCTACCACGATCGGGCAACCTGGTGTTCGACCGCGTCATCGCGCTGGTGAACTCCGAGTTTCACGACGAAAGCGCGCTGGACCGCTTCAACGAAACGGCTAAGAAAGAGATCGAAGACGTGGGGCAGGCACTGCCTCCACACGCCTCGACCGCACGCGTGGATGCAGCCATCGACGGAGCACTTGCGAGCCTGCAGGCCTCACACAACGGCCGCTTCAAACCGGACACGATCGCCTATTTCGAGTTAAGCGACATCTTTCGCTTCGCGATCCGCAACGACCTGTCGCGGTTGTTTCCGCCCGAAGGAGAGGTCAGTTATCCCGGCATCGGCCTGGTAACGCGCATGATAGGCGACAAGCGGTTCGTGAGCGATGTCTATGACGGTTCACCGGCCGCAAAGGCTGGAGTGATGATGGGCGATGAGATCCTTTCCGTCGATGGCTTGCCTTATCGTGAGATCGGCTCTTTTCAGGGAAAGGTCGGGCAGTCGGTCGATATTCGCCTGCGCCGCAAGGCCGATGTGGCGCCGACAAATGTCAAAGTCGCTGTCGAACGGCTGCGGCCGCTGCCGACGTTCGAAAAAGCGATTGAGAACAGTATCGCCGTGCGCGAACACGGCGGGAGAAAGATCGGCTATGTCCGTTTCTGGACCTTGTCGACGCGTGACGGGCTGGACATCGTCGCCAGCGAGCTTTCCGACGGCCGCCTGAGTGGTGTCGACGGCGTGGTCGTGGATCTTCGCGGGCGCTGGGGCGGCGGTGCTGCGGATGCGGCCGAACTCTTCGTCGGCGACACGCCATCGTTCCGGTTGATCCCGCGGCATGGGCGGGCCACGCTCGCGAATGTTCGCTGGCGCGGTCCGGTGGTCGCGTTGATCGACGAGGGAACGCGCAGCGGCCTTGAGCTTTTTGCCTATGCCTTGCGGATCAATAGCATTCCGCTTGTGGGCCAGCGCACCGCCGGCGCCCTGTTGGCGGGCCGCGCCTACATTCTGCCCGATGACAGCCTGCTGGAAATTGCCGTTTCGGATGCAGTGATCGACGACAATGTCCGCCTCGAAGGAAACGGGATAACTCCGGACATTCCTGTCGACCTACCGCTTGCCTATGCCGCCGGCCGCGATCCGCAACGGGAAGCCGCGGTCTCGGAAATGCTTCGCCTTCTTGCCGACGGCAACTCGGACCGCATCGTCATGCCAGGTGGACCGCCGCTAACACCGTGATGACGGGCATCATACTCGCCTTTTGCGCAGCCGATCAGGCCGCCGCATCCGTCCGCACGATTTCCCGACCGAGCCTGACGACATCTTCTACGAGCAGTTTCAAGTCACGACGTTTGGTGCGGTGATTGTTGATCGCGACCCGCAGACAATGCTCGCCGTGCACCGTGGTGTCGGAGAGAACTGCCGTCCCCTCGTCCTGCAGGCGCAACATGATCTCGGTATTGATCGCCTTCAGTTCGTCGGCGTGTTTGCCCTCGCAACGGTAACGGAAGCAGACGATGTTGATGTTGGTCGGCGCGACCAGTTCCAGTGAAGGCTCCACCTCGATCAAGTCGCTAAGATACCGTCCCTGGGCTATGTTCTGGTCGACGAGCCGGCCGAACTTGCCAATGCCGTGCTCCTTCACCGCCATCCAGATTTTCAAAGCCCTGAAGCCGCGTGTCGTCTGCAGGCCATAGTCATAGAGCCAAGGCGCTGATGCCAGACCGCGCGCGGTTGCGACCAGATATTCCGGCGTCACCGCGAAGGTCCCGCGATGGGCTCCGGCATCCTGCACCAGCACGCAGCCAGCCTCGAATGGCGCGTGCAGCCACTTGTGTGGATCGAGCGCCACCGAATTGGCCTTCTCGATCCCGGCGACGCGATAACGGTTTTCAGGCGCAATGGCGATCAGAGCGCCGATGCAGCCATCGACATGCAGCCAGAGGTCCTCCGCTGCCGCGACGGAGGCGAGTGCCTGCAAATCGTCGATCGCGCCGGTGTTGACCGTGCCGGCTGTCGCAATCACGCAGGCAGGCTTGAACCCGGCCGCGCGATCCTCTCGTATCGCACGCCTGAGCGCATCCACATCGATACGCAGTTCGGCATCGGTCGGAATGCGCCGGAGAGCCTGGTTTCCGAGGCCAAGCGTCTCCACCCCCTTGCGATGACAGCTGTGCATCTGGTCGGAACCGTAATACCGCAATGGCTGCTGGATTGCCGCGACTCCCAACTCCCGGACATCGACGCCGGCTTTGGCATTGCGGGCGACAGCAAGGCCAATGATGTTGGCGACCGATCCGCCGCTGACCAGCGTGCCGCTCGCCGAGGCTGGAAAACCCATCATCTGCTTGCACCAATCGACGACCTGCTGGTCCACGAGCGCGGCCGCATGGTTGCCGCCGCCGAGGTTGGAGCCTTGAATGGCTGCAAGGAAGTCACCGAGCGCGCCGGTGAAATTGCTCGATCCCATGTACCAGGACCAGAAACGCGGATGGATATTGCCCATGGGATAGCCAAGGACGTTCGTGGCCACCTCGCGGTAGACGTCTTCGGTCGGCGTCGGCGCCAGTGGCAGCGCTGTGGCAAACGATGCGCGCACCTCTTCCGGCATTTCCTGCCAGACACGACGGTCGCGAACGCCGCTGACATAATCGATGGCGTCATCGACGATCCGATGTGACAATGCCCGCAGTTCACCCCAATCTTGTGGATCAAGCGTGTCTTCTTCGAAGAGTTCGTGTTCTGTCGGAGCTGCAGCCATTCGGTCCTCCCACGCTGCGGATCTTCATTCCGGGAACGGCGGGGCGCGCCTTAGCTCCGTGTTCCTGTGACAATCGTTGCGGTAGAACGTAGCTCGACCTTGTTGGCGCGCATGGACCGCCGGGCCAGATCAAGAACCTCATTTTTGATCGTCTCACGCGTCGCGGCGTCGGCTTGAGCCAGCCCAGCGACCACGGGCGCTGCAATTTCGGTCATGAAGGTCCAGTAGCGTTCCGGCGTCTCGTGCACCATCGTCGTCGAGATTTCCTGTTCGTCGACATCCAGCAGACCGGCATCGGCGAAGGCCGCCGCCATCATGCCTCCGGCGGCACAGCGAAAAAGACCGGGGGCTCCCGGCATCGGCGCCGGCAGTGTCACGTGCCGCGCAATCGTCGCCATGATTGTTGTCGCCCAGGGGTTCTTTTCAGGCGCGCTCCAAACGGCCGTACAAACGCGCGCGCCGGGCTTCGCCACCCGGGCGAACTGGCGTGCCGCCGCCCCGACATCCGGGAAGAACATGAACCCGAACCGGCACAATACGGCGTCGAAAGAATTGTCAGCAAACGGCAGGGCACTGGCGTCGCATATCTCGGTCGTGAAATTGCTAAGGCCGCGATGTCGGGCATTCCCGGCAGCCACGTCGAGCATGCGCTCGGAAAGGTCCGTTACCGTGACGCGTCCATTCGGGATCAGGGCGGCAGCGGTTAGCCCGGGTTCACCTGTTCCGGCCGCGACATCAAGGACATGGTCACCATCCCGAAGCTTGGCCTTGTGGATCATTGCGTCGCCGAACGGAGCGAGCCAGCTCAGAACCAACGCATCCCACTTCTTCCAACCGGTCGAGAACCGGTCCCAGATATCTTTCTGCTGCTCACGGATCTGGTCGAGATTGCTGGACATGCACGTTCCTCCCGTGGATGCGCTCCCTGTCTCGTCCATCGGAACTATGAACTCTCTGGATCAGGATACAATCAATTTCGCGCCTTTTGGTGCGCCCTCTGCGCCGACGTCCGGCCCCCTATCGAACCGGGATTCGCAGTTCGAATGCTGTTATCTTGGCAACAGGGTCCCCATAAATTACCTTCTGCTGATTTGCATAACGACAATCGGCGCTAGGGAGACCGGGCTCGGCAGGCTATATTTGCCCCGTGGAGATCGTGACGGAGAGATTCGCATCGATGCCGAAGCCTAAGAATGACAAGAACAATGGTCGGGTAGAGGCCAACGACGAACAACCCCTTAGCGCCCAGTTGCGGATGATGCATGCAGCCTTCATGGCTTCGCCACTCCGAAACAGGATCATCTGGCTCGCCCTTGGCATCCTGGCCGTCATCGTCACCACCGCCTTCGGCCAGATCATCCTCAATCGCTGGTACAAGCCCTTCTACGACACGCTGGAACGGCGTGACCTGCAGGCTTTCCTGCACCAGCTCGTGATTTTCGCCCAGATCGCCGGGGCACTGCTCGTCCTCAATGTTCTGCAGACCTGGCTTGGCCAGCTTGTCCGGCTGAAGCTACGGGAAGGCCTTACACTCGACCTCATCAACGAATGGATGAAGCCGGCGCGTGCGTTTCGCTTGGCCAATGCCGGTGCCATCGGCATCAACCCCGACCAGCGCATCCACGAGGATGCCCGCCACCTCTCTGACCTCTCGGCAGGGCTGACGATCGGGCTGATCCAATCCGGCATCCTGCTCGCCGGCTTCATTGGCGTGCTCTGGTCGTTGTCGGACGGGTTCGTCTTTCATATCTCGGGCATGGCCATCAACATCCCCGGCTACATGGTCTGGGCAGCCATTCTCTACGCCGGTACGGCATCGTGGCTGAGCTGGCTTGTCGGGCGTCCATTGGTGAAGCTTAACGGCGAACACTACGCCCGCGAGGCGTCGCTGCGCTTCTCGTTGATGCGCATCAACGAACATATCGAGGCCGTCTCGCTTTCATCGGGCGAGGCAAACGAAAAACGCCGGTTGCAGGCGGATCTGGCTTCGGTTCTCGAGATCAGCCAAAGCCTGCTGCTTGCCGTCACGCGATTGACCTGGGTGACGGCCGGCTATGGCTGGATCACCGTTGTCGCACCAATCGTCATCGCCTCGCCCGTCTATTTTGCCGGCGACCTCAGCTTCGGCGGCCTGATGATGGCCGTGGGCGCCTTCAACCAGGTGCACGCGTCGCTGCGCTGGTTTGTCGACAACATCGGCGCCATTGCCGACTGGCGCGCTACGTTGATGCGCGTCGCCGCCTTCCGCTCAGCGCTGCTCGTCGTCGACGACCGGCATGAAGGCGACAAGCGCATCGAGTTCGTCACCTCAGACGGTCCGCAGATGACGTTCGACCACATCGAAATCGTCTCGGCTGCCGGCTGCATCAAGCTTTCCGAGCCGAACGTCACGATCAATCCCGGCGAGCGGGTTCTCGTCACCGGCGCGCCGGAAGTGGAAAAGGCGCCGTTCTTCCGCGCCATTGCCGGCCTATGGCCCTTTGGGCACGGACGCATCGCGCTGCCGATCGATGACGGCCTGGTCTTCGTTCCACGCTCGCCCTATTTTGCCCCAGGCACGCTTGAAGAGGTGCTCGCCTATCCCAAGACGCCCGACAGCTTCAGGAACGGCGAACTTAGCGGCGTGCTCTCCAAGGTCGGTCTTGGCCGCCTTGCCGACCGCCTCGATCAGGACATGCGCAAGAAGCTCAATCTGAGCGAAGTGGAAATGCGCCTGCTGGCGATCGCGCGCCTGGGACTGCACAAGCCACGATGGCTGATTATCGACGAGGCCCTGGATACGCTGGAGGACGACAGCTATCGCAAGGTCATGACCTTCCTCGACCAGGAAATCGGCAAGGCGGCAATCGTCAATATCGGCCGCAAGGAGCGTGCAAACGGCTTCTTCACGCGCGTACTGGAACTGGAGAAGGACGCCGCCGGTGGTTCGCTGCGCCTGATCAGGCCAAAGAGCCTGCGCCCTACCAACCCGCAATTGGTCGATTGACTTCGCTGCTCTTAATGCCGCCTGTCAACTTAGGAGCGCATCCCATTGATTAAAAAGAAACAGCGCCTGCTTGCGAGGCGCTGTTTCCGTATGCACTTCGTCGCGGATCTTAGCGCGCGCGCAGCTTCATGTGACGATTGACGTCCTTGTAGAGCAGGTAGCGGAACTTGCCGGGGCCGCCGGCGTAGCAGGCCTGCGGGCAAAAGGCGCGAAGCCACATGTAGTCACCAGCCTCGACTTCCACCCAGTCCTGATTGAGGCGATAGACCGCTTTGCCTTCAAGCACGTAGAGGCCATGCTCCATGACGTGGGTTTCGGCAAAGGGAATAATCGCGCCTGGCTCGAAGGTGACGATCGTCATGTGCATGTCATGGCGAAGATCCGTCGGATCGACGAAGCGCGTCGTCGCCCATTTGCCTTCGGTGCCGGGCATGGGATTGGGCGTGATATCGGCCTCGTTGGTGAAGAAGGCTTCGGGAGCAGGAAGGCCATCGACATATTCGTAGGCCTTGCGGACCCAATGGAAGCGAACGGGCGCTTCACTTCTGTTATGCGCCGCCCAGTTGCTGGCCGGCGGGATGAAGGCGAAGCCGCCCGGCAGCATGCGGTGTTCCTTGCCGTCGAGCGTAACGGTCAGTTCGCCCTCGACGACGAACAGCGCGCCCTCGGCGCCCTCGTCGAGTTCCGGCCGGTCGCTGCCGCCGCCAGGAGCGATTTCCATGATGTATTGCGAAAATGTTTCAGCAAAACCGGACAACGGACGCGACAATATCCACAGGCGGGTCTTGTCCCAGAACGGCAGATAGCTGGTGACGATGTCCATCATCGTCCCCTTTGGAATCACCGCATAGGCTTCGGTGAAGACCGCACGGTCGGTCAGGAGCTGCGTTTGTGCCGGAGCGCCGCCATGGGGCGCATAGTAGTTACGACCAGTCATTTCCGTCCTTCAGTTCTCAAGCGGGCACCGCCTCCTCACAAGAGCGGCGCGGTTGGGTTCATTGCCAGTGGTTTGTCAAAGCAGGGCTGCGCGCAGATCGCGCGGCTGATCCTTCTCCTCATCGAGATCCAGTTCCGCCTCGACGTGGTGCAGATGTTCGGCCATCTCGCGGATCGCGGCATCCACATCCCGCGCCGCGATGCGGTCGACGACCGCCATATGCTCGTCCGGCCCGCAATTGTGCAGGTGGTTCGAGCGGTACATCGCAGTGATCAGCGACGTGCGCGAAACAAGGTCGCGCAAGATACCGAACAGGAAGGCCGAGCCGGAAAGTTCTGCCAAAAGCAGGTGAAATCCCCCGGAAAGGCGAACGATTGCAGAGAGATCGCCTGCCCTGCCCGCAACCCGCTCTTCATCGATATGCGAGCGCATGCGCTCGATGTCCTCAACCGAGGCACGCTCGCAAAGACGCTCGACCACGCGCTGCTCGATCGCCCGTCTGGTAACAAAGACGTCGCGTGCCTCGTCCACCGAAGGCTCCGACACGAAAGCGCCCCGGTTGGGCATGATCGTCACCAGGCCATCGCGTTCGAGCGCGGTCAGCGCCTGGCGGATACGGGCTCGACTGACAGAGAAAATCTCGGCAAGCTGCTCCTCCTTGAGCCGCGTGCCGGGGCGCAACCGCCGCTCGGCGATGGCGAGCCAGATCTTCTCACAAATGATAGCCGTCGGCGCTCCGGCGGTTTCGTCCGCATTGTACATGAAATCTCCCTTAGCCGTTCGCGTACTCTGGCCGGCCAGCGTTCAAAGTCAATTCCACTCACTGCAGTTTGATATTGACTACAAAATTGTAGACAATATTGTGTACCGTAACTTGATATGCTGTGGCAACCACTTAAACAACGGCCATCGACCGGTTTGACAACCGACCGCGCCTGACCCCGAGAGCTCACTCATGGACTTCGACTTCACCCAACTGCCCGCCCAGGACCGCTACCGGCTGCTGACGAATTTCATCGGTCCGCGGCCGATCGCCCTCGTCTCGACGCTCTCGCCGAACGGTCAGGACAATGCCGCGCCGATGAGCTTCTTCAACGTCTTCTCGCACGATCCGCCGATCGTGATCCTCGGCATCCAGACACGCCCCGATGGCGTGGAGAAGGATACAGTCAGCAACATCCGCCGCACCAACGAGTTCGTCGTCAACATGGTGGACATGGCAATCTCCGACCAGATGCTCGTCTGCGGCCTCCCCTTCGAACCGGACGTCGACGAAGTGGAGATGGCAGGGCTGACCGCGGCCGACGGCGTCAAGGTCGGCGCCCGCCGCATCGTCGAATCGCCCTGCTCGATGGAATGCCGCGTCGAACGGCTGATCGAATACGACCGCCGGGTCATCGTGCTGGGCGAAGTCGTGCATATGCACGTGCGCAAGGACTGCCTCGATGACAAGGGCCACTACGTCGATCCGTCGAGCTACCAGCCGATCGCGCGGCTTCACGCCAACAACTACATCACCTCCGACCGACAGTTCGAGATGCGGGCACCCGACATCGCTTCCTTTACCGCCCTCAAAGCGAAAACGGCCTGATCCATGCGCATCCTTCTCGTCAATCCGAACTCCACCGCCTCGATGACCGAACAGGCGCACCGCAGTGCCGAGCGCGTGGTAGCCGCCACCACCCGGGTCGAGTCCGTCAATCCGACCACGAGCCCAGCCAGTATCGAAGGCCATGCGGACGAGGCCATGGCGGTGCCGGCGATGCTCGCCGAGATCCGCGCTGGCGAGGCGCGCGGGGTCGATGCCTATGTGATTGCCTGCTTCGACGATCCCGGCCTTGGCGCTGCGCGTGAAATCGCCCGCGGACCGGTCATCGGCATCTGCCAGGCCGCCATCCAGGTGGCAATGAACATCGCCACACGCTTTTCCATCATCACCACCCTGCCGCGCTCCGTGCCGATCATCGAGGATCTGGTCGACGCCTATGGCGCCGGCCATCGGTGCCGCAAGGTGCGTTCGGTCGATATGCCGGTGCTGGCGCTGGAGGAAGATCTGGCCCACACGGAAGAGATGCTGGTGCGCGAAATCCTGCGCGCCAAGCAGGAGGATGGCGCCGAGGCGATCATTCTCGGCTGCGCCGGCATGTCCGAACTGTGCGACCGGCTGAAGGCGAGAACCGGCATGCCGGTGATCGATGGCGTCACCGCTGCCGTCAAGCTCGCCGAAGCCCTGGTTGGGGCCGGCTATTCCACCTCGAAGGTCGGCGCCTATGATTACCCACGGGTCAAGTCAGCCGTAGTCGCCCGCCCTGTGGATGCTGTCGCTTAACAAACGGCAGCAAACCTCTGAAAACAAAAAGCTCCGGAGGAAAATCCCTCCGGAGCTTTTCTCGTTCTGTCTATGGCGGTCGGCTTAAGCGGCCTGCGTCGCCTTTGTCGTTGCAGCAGCAGCTTCCTCGACGCGGTGGCATGCTGCGCGCGAGCCGTCGGCAAAGCTTCGCATCGCCGGGCGCTCGCTCTTGCAGCGGGCGTCGGCGAGCGGACAACGCGGATGGAAGGTGCAGCCCGACGGCGGGTTGAGCGGGCTCGGCACTTCGCTTGCCGTAATGCTGCGCCGGCGCTTCGGCTCAGCGATGTCAGGGATCGTTTCCAGCAGCAGCCGCGTGTAGGGATGCCGCGGATTGGCAAACAGCGTCTCGGTGTCCGCCTCCTCGACGATACGGCCGAGATACATCACCGCGATCCGGTCCGACATATGACGGACCACACTCATGTCGTGGCTGATGAAAAGGTAGGTGAGCCCCATCTCGTCCTGCAGCTTGCGCATCAGGTTGAGGATCTGCGCCTGCACCGAGACGTCGAGCGCCGAAGTCGGCTCGTCGCAGACGAGGAACTCCGGTTCTCCGGCAAGCGCGCGTGCAATCGAGATGCGCTGGCGCTGGCCGCCGGAAAACTCATGCGGAAACTTCGAACCATCCGAAGGCGCAAGGCCGACGATCCGCAGCAGCTCGCCAACGCGTTCCATCACCTCGGCGTCCGAATTGCGCAGCTTCAGTTCGCGAAGCGGCTCGGCGATGATGTTCTTCACCCGCCAGCGCGGATTGAGGCTGGCGAAGGGATCCTGGAAGATCATCTGGGCCGAGAGTGGTTCACCCGAGCGGCCTGGCGCAAAACGAACCTCGCCCTCGGAAGCGCGGTAGAGGCCGGTGACAAGACGAGCCACCGTCGACTTGCCGCAGCCGGATTCTCCGACGAGACTCAGGCAACCGCCCATCGGCACGGTGAAGCTGATGTCGTCCACCGCCCGTACGAACTGGCGCGGCTTGCGCTCCAGTACCCGGTTCAGCCACGGGGCTGACACATCGAAATTGCACGTCAGATCATTGACGGTCAGGGCGTCACTCATAGAACTCCTCCTGCATTGAGCCAGCAAGCACTGACGCCGTGGCCGACCGGGGTCGGCTCCGGACGATCTTCACGGCAGCGCCGCCCCGCTTCGGGACAACGCGGATTGAAGGCACATCCGCGCGGGATGGCGTTGAGACGTGGCATTGAGCCGTCGATCTGGTTCAGCCGCTCGACGCGCCGGCCGAGCGCCGGGATCGATCCCATCAGCCCGCGGGTATAGGGATGGCGCGCATTGCGCAGCACTTCCTCCACCGGGCCGATCTCGACCAAGCGGCCCGCATACATCACCGCAACACGGTCGGCGGTCTCGGCAATGACGCCCATGTCGTGGGTCACGAGCATGACCGACGTGCCGTGATCATCGCAGAGGCGACGGAGCAAGGAGGTGATCTGCGCCTGGATCGAGACGTCGAGCGCCGTGGTCGGCTCATCGGCGATGATCAGCTTCGGCTCGGCCGCGAGTGCAAGAGCAATGACCACGCGCTGGCGCATCCCGCCCGAAAACTGGTGCGGATAGTGATCGAAGCGGGCCTCCGGAGCCGGGATGCCGACCTCCTTCAACAGGTGGATAGCGCGATCCTTCGCCCCCTGCTTCGACAGCTTCAGGTGAAGACGGATCGTCTCGACCAATTGTGCGCCGACGGTAAAGAGCGGGTTCAGCGACGTCAGCGGATCCTGGAAGATCGCGCCGATCTGACGGCCGCGCACGCTCTGCATGTCTTTGTCGGAAAGCTGGTCGATGCGGCGGCCCGAAAGCCAGACCTCACCGCCGGAAATCCGCCCCGGCGGTTCGAGCAGGCCTTGGACCGCAAGACCGGTCATCGACTTGCCCGCACCGGATTCGCCAACCACGCCCAGGATCTCACCTGGGCGAATGCTGAGCGAAACGTCAGACAGTGCCGCAACGGTACCATGCCGTCCGGGAAACTCGACGCACAGTCCGCGTACGTCGAGGACCGGCGATGTAACAGGTTCACTCATGCCGGAGATCCTCCAAGGGATAGCTGGGTGGGAAGATTTCGCTGATGGGTGGGTGCGCCCAGCTGCGCTCCGGGTATTTCGCAATCAGCCTGTCAAATTGCTGCTGTGCCTGGTGGCGGGCCGCATCCATGTCGAAGCCGGCTACCTTGCCTTCGTGCATCGAGAGGCGGCCGTCGACGAAGACCGTCTTGGTGACACGCCCGGATCCACCGACGACCAGTGTCGTGATCGGGTCGATCGCTGGCGCCATATGATGATCCATCAGATCGAAGACGGCGATATCGGCGCGGGCACCCGCTTCGAGGCGCCCGAGATCGCTGCGTCCCAGGGCCTTCGCGCCGCCGAGGGTGGCGGCGTCGAAGAGATCGGCACAGCTGACGGCCGCGGTATCACCCTCGACGACACGGCAGGTGATGAGCCCGATCAGCAGGTTCATCAGCATATCCGGTGGCGTCGTATCGGTGCCCATGGCGATGTTGATGCCGCGCTCCTTGACCGAGCGGAAAGAGTTGAGCGTGCTGCCGCCGCGGGCCGACACCATCGGGCAATGCACGATGCTGACGCCATTGTCGGCATAGAGCGTGAGATCGGTGGCCGTTGCCTGCGTGGCATGCGGCGCGATCAGCCGCGAACTCAGGAAGCCGAGGCTCGCCATCCACTCCGGCGCCGTCTTGCCATGAAGGCGGCGGACGGTATCGACCTCCATCGTGCCTTGCGCGGCGTGAAGCCGGATCGAGCAGTCGAGATCGCGCGCAGCGTCGGCTGTTCTCCTCAGCAGCGTATCGGTGCAGGTCTCGACCCTGTCAGGAGCCAGAAGCCCTCGCACCAGGCCGCCATGACGGCCATCGTGATCACGGATAAACCCGATGGCGTCGTTGAGGCCTTGCAGTCCCCTCGCCTCATCGAAGACGGCCTCGAGCTGTCCAGGCGCCTCCAGAACCATGCCGCCCGAGCGGTAGGCCGGGCTCAGATAGACGCGAAGGCCGAGATCGCCGGCGGCGTCCGAGGCGGCGGCGAACTCTTCCACCGTCTCGCCCCATTCGCGGTAGAACAGCGATGCGATCGGTGCGGCCGTCGTGATGCCGTTCAGCAGCAGCTGGGCGAAGGAGAAGCGCTTCTGGAACGCCAGCTCCTCCTGGCTGTACATCTCATAGGGACCACGCTCGACATAGGAGCGCGGCCACACGCGGCCCTTGGCCCAACCGGGCTGATGGTCGACAGCCAGGATCGTCGTGTCGAGGTCGGACAGGGCATCGAGATCGATCAGGCCGGGGCTGATCATCGCAGCCCCAAAATCGATCCGGCGGGCGACTTCGCCTTCGAACCGCGGGCCGACATAGGTGAGGCCTCCGCCTTCGATAACGACCTCGCCGTTCGGGATCAGGCGATGGCTGCCGTCACGATGACCGAGTACCCATTGCGCCGTCAGAAGCGTGCGGCCGTCGGCGCGCGCGCCGAGTTTCAAATCCTTGAGATCGATCATGGGATGGCGACCTCCGCGACGCCATTGCGGGCGATGACGCGGCCGCGCTTGACCACAAGCGGACGCGGCGCAACTTCGACAACGGCATGGGCGAGCGTTTCGCCGGCAAGCAGGGTGAAGTCGGCGTCGCAACCGACGTCGAGGCCGTAGCCGGCGATGTCCATGACATCGGCACCGCCGGTCGAGCAGACGTAAAGCGCATGCTCCAGATCGACGTCGCGCCGCAGGCCGTTCTTCATGCCGAGAATGCGTGCGCGGTCCATCATGTCGGGCTGGCCCCACGGGCCCCAGGTGTCGCGAATGCCATCGCAACCGGCCGCGACCTTCACGCCAGCGTCCTTGAGGCGCATGATCGACGGGACCGTCGAGGACGGCGAACCGGTCGTGACAATGCGCACGTCGAGCTCGGCGATCTGTTCGATCAGGCCAGCGACACGCAGATAGTCCGGAGCGCCGAGTGCAAAGGCGTGGCTGATCGCCACCTTGCCCTGCATGCCGAGCGCGCGAATACGCTCGAACATCATCTCCATGCTGAAGGCGCCGAGTTCGCCGGCTTCGTGCAGGTGGATATCGATCGGTTTTCCGTGTTTTTCCGCCAGACCGAAGACCGCATCAAGATGCCCCTTCGGGTCACGGTCGATGCCACAAGGGTCAATACCACCAAGGACTTCCGCGCCATTGCTCAGAGCCTTGTCGAGAAGCTCCACAGTACCGGGGCGCGTCACCAGACCCGATTGCGGGAAGGCGACGATCTCGATGTCGATGACGCCGTCGAGCGCCTCGCGCGTTTCGATGATGCCTTCCATCAGCGCCAAGCCGTGGGTGGTATCGATATCCACATGGCTGCGGATATGGCTGGCGCCGTTTGCCGCGAGCTGGATCGCCTGGCGCATCGACTGGCGATGCGGATCGATACCGATCTCCAATCGCTTCTCGCGCTCGAAATCGATGCGCTCGCGCAGAGTCGCCACCTTGGCGTTTTCGTGCCAGGGCATGCCCCAGACGGACTTATCGAGATGGGTATGGGCTTCGACCAGGCCGGGAATGGCGATGTGGCCAAGGCCATCCTCGACCGCCACGCCCTCGGCCTGAAGGTTTTGGCCGATCGCTTCAATCTTGCCGTCGCGGATCAGGATATCCGTCGGTGTGCCGCCGCTCGGACGGACGTTACGGATCAGAAGATTGGACATCATTCACCTCAGTTTCGGATTGAGAGCGTCGCGCAGCCAGTCACCCAGAAGGTTGACCGAGACGACGAGAAGGCAAAGCTGCAGGACCGGGAACAGAACGACCCACCAGACGCCGGAGAACAGGAACTGGTTGCCCAGCCGGATCAGCGTTCCAAGGCTCGGCTGGCTCGGCGGCATGCCGATGCCGAGGAAGGAGAGTGTCGCTTCCGTCAGGATCGCCATGCCGAAGTTCAACGTGGCGGCGACCATGATCGGCGTCAGCGTGTTCGGCAGGATATGGTTGAGCATGATGCGCCGCGCCGGCGTCTTCAGGAGGCGGGCCGCCTGCACATACTCCTTGCCGCGCTCGACGATGGTCTGGGCGCGCACCGTGCGGGCATACTGCACCCAGGCGCTGAGCGTGATCGCCAGCACGAGAACCGCTGCCGAGCCGACGTCGCGCAGTTCGGGCGGCAGCATCTGGCGAGCAACTGCACTGACGAGAATGGCGATCAGGATCGTCGGGATCGACAGCAGCACGTCGCCGATACGCATCAGGATGTTGTCGACGATGCCGCCGAAATAACCGGCGACGAGACCGAGGCTGAGACCGACGGTCAGCGACAGGATCACCGAACAGACCCCGATCAGGATCGAGATGCGCGAACCGTAGAGGATGGCCGACAGCATGTCGCGGCCCTGGGTGTCGGTGCCGAGGATGAACGGCCACTGGCCATCAGCCTGCCAGATCGGCGGCAGTTCCGAGTTCCACAGGTCAAGCTGTGCCGGATCGAACGGGTTCTGCGGCGAGATCAACGGTGCGGCAAGCGCCGCGAGAATGAGGATCGTGAGGATCAGCGCGCCGGCGATTGCCGACGGGCTGCGGGTAAAGGACCACCAGAGATCGCTCTGGCGCCAGCGTGCGAGCCGGCCGATCTTGGCTGTCGGGGGTGTTTCCTGAGCCTGGTCAGTCATGGGGGCGGCCTCAGCGTGTGGCATCGCGAAGACGGGGATCGATGACCGCATAGGCGATATCGACCAGCGTGTTCAGCGTGACGAAGATGAAGGAGACGATGCACAGGTAACCTGCCATCACCGGAATATCGAGGAAGGTCACCGCCTGGATGAACAGCATGCCCATGCCCGGCCACTGAAACACGGTTTCGGTGATCAGTGCGAAGGCGATCAGCGAGCCGACATTCATTGCCGTCATGGTGACGACCGGCATCAGACAGTTGCGAAGCGCGTGGCGGAAATAGATCCGCCACCGCGGCACGCCACGGGCGCGGGCGAATTTGACGAAGTCCGAACGCAGCACTTCCATCATCTCGGCCCGAACGAGCCGCATGACGAGGGTGATCTGGTAGAGAGCCAGTGCAAAGGACGGCAGCAGCAGGGAAGCGCGTCCCGATGCGGTCAGCAAGCCCGTGCTCCACCAGCCGATCTGCACGACGTCGCCGCGGCCGAAGGCCGGCACCAGACCAAGCGAGACGGCAAAGACGAGGATCAGCAGGATGCCGACGACGAAGCTTGGAAGCGAGACGCCGATGATGCTGACGAATTGCAGGCCCTCCGAATACCAGCGGCCGCGATGGATTGCCGTGAGAACACCGAGCGGAATGCCGATCAGGAGCGACAGGGCCGTGGCCACCAGTGCGAGCTCGATGGTCGCCGGGAACCGTTCGGCGATCAGCGTCATCACGTCCTGGCCGTTTCGATAGCTGATGCCGAAATCACCCTGTGCCGCATTGACGACGAAGCGCACATACTGGGTGACGAATGGATCGTTCAGGCCGAGCTTTTCACGCAGTTCGAGACGATCGGCCTGCGACATCTGTTCGTTGGCCATCAGTTCGACCGGGTCGCCGGCGAAACGAAAGATCATGAAGGCCATCAGCGCGACGGCAAGCATGACCAGCACGGCATTGGCCAGCCGCTTGATCAGAAAGACAATCATTGGGTTTCCCGCTCAGTGAGAAACCCCGACAGAGCAAGCTCTGCCGGGGCAATGTGGGCTCAATCGCCGATACGGGTCAGCCAGTGGCGCGGCTTGTTGTCGGCGCGGATGGTGACGTCGGTCACTTCCTTGGACATCGCCCAGGCCATCGGCTGCTGATGCAACGGGATCATGATGACCTGATCCTTGGCAAACTTCAGCGCTTCGGTCTCGATGGCTAGGCGCTTGTCGCGATCCATTTCAACGGCGGCCTTCTTCACCATGGCGTCGAGTTCGGGATAGGACCAGCCGCCGTAGTTGGCGACGCCGGCCGCACCCTCGCGGGACGAAAGCACCTGGATCAGCAGCGAGTAGGCATCGAGCGTCGGCTCGTTGGCCCAGCCGATCATGTAGGCGTCGGACTTGCCGCCGGCGCGCTTGGGAGCCTGAACGGCGCGCGGACCGATATCGAGCGTCGGCTTCAGGCCAACGCGCGACAGCATGGACACGAGCGCGCTGCAGACGTCTTCCTCGTTGACGCTCTCGTCGTTCATGCAGACGAGCGTGAACTCGGTTCCGACGGCGCCGGCTTCTTCGAGAAGCTTCTTCGACAGTTCAGGATCGTAGGCGGTCGGCACATCGAGCTCGGCGCTGTAGCCCGGGATCTCCGGCGCGACCATGGTGCCGGCGATGTGCGACTTGCCGCGCATGACGCGCTTGAAGATCAACTGACGGTCGATCGCATGATCGATCGCCTGGCGGACCTTGATGTCGTTGAAGAAGTTGTCACGGCCGTCGTTGAGCTTCTCCTTGCGGTTGAAGACGAGGTGGATCGTGCGCAGGTCGGAGCGCTCGACAACCTTGATGTTCGGGTCACTCTTCAGCCGGTCTAGGTCCTGGACAGGTGCGCCGTCGGTGAGGTCAATCTCGCCAGACAGGAGTGCAGCGACGCGGGTCGCAGCCGAGGTGATCGGGGTGAATTCGATGCGGTCGAGATTGTGCTTCGGCGTATCCCACCAGCCGTTGTTCTTGACCAGCACTGTCTTGCTGTCGGGCACGCGCGATTCGACGATGAAAGGGCCAGTGCCGTTGGTGTGATAGGTGGTGTAGCCTTCGACCTTGCCGCCGACATCGGTCGGCAGTTCGGACTTGTTCTCGACCAGCCAGTCCTTGTCGAACATGAAGATGTTGGTCATGTCGTTGAGGAACAGCGGGCTCGGGGAGTTCACTTCGATGTCGACCGTGTAGTCGTCCACCTTCGTGGTGGAGACATAGGCCGGAATGTTGCCGCGCAGCGGCGATGTCGGGTGACTGACACGGGCCATCGAGGCGACGACGTCATCGGCGGTGAAATCGGCGCCGTTCTGGAATTTTACGCCCTTGCGCAGATGGAAGCGCCAGACCTTTTCGGAGACCAGTTCCCACTTGGTGGCAAGTGCCGGCTCGACGACGAACTCGGGCGTGTAGCGGGTCAGGCCTTCATAGACGTGATTGAGGAAGGCGAGGTTCGACGTGCTGCCGTAGGAATACGGATCAAGCGAGAAGATATCCCGCGGGCTGCCCCAGCGCAGCGTTTCGGCCTGTGCCGTGGAGGCGAGAAAGGCGAATGCCAACCCCGCGAGGAGATGCTTTCTCAGTTTCATGTGGTTCCCTCTGTTTTTCCCATTCGTCGCCGTGCCGATCCGGTCGGTCCACGATCCTTCGATCGCTGGAGGCTGACGACGCTAGATTTGAAGTTGTTGGCGCTAATGTCAACTATTTTGTCGACAATTATGTTGGCAAGAATTGGCAAACTTAATTTTCAGGGGGAAAACCACACGAAATCAGTGGCTTTGAACCGCCGCCAGCTTGCAATCCTGGCGTGAGCAGCCGGACGATTGCTCAGTTACTGAAGCAGATCCATGCCTTGGGAGACACGATCAACCGATTTCAGCGGGTTCAAGACGAACCGTATGCGGGCCGAAGTCCGTTGGGCTTCGGCTGCAACATTGCTCCTCGCACACCAAAACAGCCCGCCCCGCCACGGTCGAAAGACCGGATGGGACGGGCTGCATTTTCGCTGGCAGCAAGGGATCTATCGCGAAACGAGGCGGATCAGCTCTCGCGGAATGCCCGGCTGACCTGGTCCATCAGCGGCTTGATGAAGTACGACGCAACACTGCGCTCGCCGGTGGTAATGAACGTTTCGACCGGCATGCCCGGCATCAGCGCGACGTTGCCAAGCCTCTCTATCTCTTCAGGCGTGATCGCGATGCGCGCGACGTAGAAGCTCGCACCGGTTCGCTGGTCGACCGACACGTCAGCCGACACCCGTTCGATAGCACCGGAGATCTCCGGCGTCGTCTTCTGGCTGAAGGCGGAGAAACGCAGGATCGCCTTCTGCCCGGAATAGATCTGGTCGATGTCCTGCGGCGCAACCCTGGCCTCGACGACGAGCTTGTCGATATCCGGCACGATCATCATGATCGGCTCGCCGGGAGCGACCACACCGCCAACGGTATGAACGGCGAGCTGGTGAACGATGCCGTTCTGCGGCGCGACGATATCGACCCGCTTCAGCTGATCTTCCGCCGCCACCTTGCGCTCGACATACTCGCCGATCCGGGCGTCCATTTCCCGCAAATCCGTTCCGACCTCTTCGGCCCATTGCTCGTCGACCTGGATGATCTGCAGCGATGTCTCGGCGATCTTCTCGTGCACGCCAGCCACCCCCGCGAGCAGCCTGCCCATCTCGCCGTCGATATCGGTTGCCTGGCGCTCGAGCGTGCTGAGCCGGCTCTTTTCCATCAACCCCTTGTCGTGCAGAAACGTGTAGCGACCGAGTTCCTCGTTGATGAGAACCCGCTCGCGGCTGCTGGCAGTGCGCTCGGCCTCCATTCCGCGGATCTCCTCGTTCAACTGCTGGACGCGCCGCTCCAGTTGCCGCTTCTTGCTCTCGCGCACATCCCGGCGGCTTTCATAGAGCCGCTGTTCGGCATGCATCATCGCCGCCACTTCGGGATCTCCGGCGCGCGACAGCAATGTCTCTGGGAAGGCAACATTCTCCGAATGGTCGCGCTCGCTTTCAAGCCGCGCCTTTCGAGCTGCGAACTGGTCGAGGCTCTTGAGGATGATCGCCAGATTGGCCCTGGTCATCGTCGCGTCGATACGCATGACGACATCCCCCGCCTTGACCCGGTCGCCGTCGCGCACCATCAGCTCGCTGACGACGCCGCCAACCGGGTGCTGAACCTTCTTCAGGCTGCTCTCGACCACGACTGAGCCTTGAGCGATAACCGCTCCGACGATTTCCGTGCCGATCGCCCAACCGCCGAAGAGCCCAACCAATATGGCAAATCCGAGGGCGCCCACAATCAGATGGGTGCGGATCGAACGTCTGAGTGTCTGCCAATCGTCCATGTTCATGCCTTTGCTGCTTCTGCGGATTGCACCACCTTGAGCGCACCCGGATTGGCGGATGCCTGCCTCAGGACCTTCGAGAGAACTTCGTCCTTCGGTCCAAAGGCCTGCTGGCGGCCGGCGGCAAGCATCAACACCTTGTCGACCGCAAGCAGCGCACTCGGGCGGTGAGCGATGACGACGACGATGCCGCCGCGCTCGCGGATACCGAGGATCGCCGACGTCAGCGCCTCCTCACCTTCGGAATCGAGGTTCGAATTCGGCTCGTCGAGAATGACGACGAACGGGTCGCGGTAGAGCGCACGCGCAAGCGCGATGCGTTGCTTTTGACCGGCGGAAAGCGGGCGGCCATTTTCACCGACTTCGGTGGAATAGCCCTCGGGCAGACTGACGATCAGATCGTGCACTCGGGCTGCGCGGGCGGCCGCGATGATGGCGTCGGGCTCAGCATCCGGATCGAACGAAGCGATATTCTCGGCGATGGTGCCGTCGAGCAATTCGATCGACTGCGGCATGTAACCGATATGGCGGGCAAGCGCCGCCGCCGGCCATTGGTCGGGCGTCGCGCCATCGAGGCGGATTGCACCGCGCGCCGGCCGCCAGATGCCGACGAGCAGTCGCGCAAGCGAGCTCTTGCCGGAGCCGCTGGCGCCGATGACGCCGAGCCCAGTGCCTGCCTCCAGCGTGAAGGTGACGTCCTGCAAGACAGCCTCGGTTGTTTCCGGTGGAAGGGCGCTGACGCGGTCGACGGAAAGAGCGTGACGGGGCGCAGGCAGATCCATGCGATCGGCTGCATCCGGCAAAAGCGGCAGCGTCTTCTGCAGCCGGCGTCGGCTTTGGCGCGCGCCAATGAAACCCTTCCAGTTGGCGATCGCCAGATCCACCGGCGCCAGCGCCCGGGCAGACAGGATCGAGCCGGCGATGATGATCCCGGGCGTCGCCTGCTCGTTGATGACGAGCCAGGCGCCGACCGCAAGAATGCCGGACTGCAGCATCATGCGCAGCACCTTGCTCAACACGCCGAAGCCCGAGGAGACATCGCTTGCCCGGCGCTGCTCGCGGGTGAAAGCACGGTTCTCCTCCTGCCAGCGGCTCCTCAGATGCGGCCCCATGC
The DNA here is from genome assembly GCF_058795755.1 of Ensifer sp. GW823-FHT05D09. Taxonomy (NCBI): domain Bacteria; kingdom Pseudomonadati; phylum Pseudomonadota; class Alphaproteobacteria; order Hyphomicrobiales; family Rhizobiaceae; genus Ensifer; species Ensifer sp. GW823-FHT05D09. The sequence continues at coordinate 130,211 of NZ_JBXAIA010000004.1, forward strand.
CCATGACCGAGATCACGTCGGCGTTACGGCGGCCGCTCTCGGCCATGCGATTGCGCTTGGAGGAATGGCGGGCAGCCTCTTCGACCGGCCGTTGTGAAACGAGTTCCGTCAGCAAGGTGATGGCGGCCAGGATGATGGCGCCGGCGAGCGCGGTGACACCCAGCCAGAAATGGAAGGCGAAGCAGATGGCAATATAGAAGGGCAGCCAAGGCAGATCGAAGAGCGCTGTCGGCCCGCTGCCGGACAGAAAGGCCCGGATGGTATCGAGATCGCGCAGCGGCTGAGCATAGCGAGCGCTGATCGGTGCCTGCATCTGCAGCCCGACGATCGCATCGTAGATCCTTGGCGAAAGGGCCTGGTCGAGCCGATCGGCGATGCGTACCAGCAGCCTGCCCCGTAGCGCGTCGAACAACCCTTGAAAAGCGTAGAGCACGACGACGATGGCGAGAAGGGCGACCAGCGTCGGCAGGCTCCGGCTCGGGAGCACACGATCGTACACTTCCATCATGAAGAGCGATCCGGTGAGGTAGAGCACATTGACGACGGCACTCATCAGGCCGATGCCGACGAAGGCGCTGGCGCAACCGGCGAATACGCCCTTGAACTGGCTGGAATTTCTATTGGATGAACTGTCGCGCATGGTCCCTGATCCGTTGAGATCGCGGCGGTAACAGGCAGGCATCACAAAGCGATGACATGCTTGAGATGGCTGAAGCCGATGCCGCGCAAAAAAAAGGGCGCACCGGAAGGTGCGCCCCTCGCTTTGGTTAGGCGAAGCGGAAGTCGTCGATGACGAAGTTTTCCGTTTTCACACCATTGAAGGTGATGGAGGAGCCGTCATCGAACGCGATCTGGGCACCAGCGTCACCGTCGGTGAATGCGCCAGAAGACAGGAGCGCCTGGTAGTCGGCAAACACATCCTTCGACAGCACGACCACATCCTGCCCTTCAGCGCCGGCCTGGAAGTCCAGCACCACGTCGCGACCGTCGCCGGCCGCAAACAAGAAGGTGTCGGCACCCGCACCACCCGTCAGCACGTCATTGCCCGTACCGCCGTTCAGCGTGTCGTTGCCCGCACCCCCGTTCAGCTGATCGTTGCCGGAGCCACCGCTGAGCACGTCATTGCCGGCCCCGCCCATCAGGACATCGTTGCCGGCCCCGCCTTCGACCACGTCGTTGCCGTCGCCGGCGACCACCCGGTCATTACCTGCACCGGCATCGACCATGTCGTTGCCATCGCCTGCGAGCACCGTGTCGTTGCCGCTGCCGGCTTCGATCATGTCCTTGCCGTCGGTGGCGACCAGCGTGTCGTTGCCGTCGGTGCCTTCGACGACGTTGTACTCCGTGTAGCCGTCGATCTTGATCGTGGCCGTGCCGGTCGATTCCCCACCCTGGGCGTCACGCACCGTGTAGGTGACGGTAACCGTGGCAGCCTGCTCGTCTTCCAGCGCCTGGAAGGCGGAGGACGGATCGGCGACGAGCTTGCCATCGATGATCGAGAAGGCGGCAGCAGCCTGAGCATTCGTCAGCGCCAAGCCAGTGACGGCCGTGACCGCGAAGCCGACGAGCGTCAGCCGGTCGCCCTCGACATCCGTATCGTTGCCAACGAGGTCGAATGTAGCGGTCTCGTTCTCGGCAACAGTTCCTGTGTCGGCGACCGTCACCGGTGCATCGTTCACCGGCTTGATCGTGACGCTGACGGTGCTTTCGCTGCTTCCTCCCTTGCCGTCGGACACGACGACGGTGAAGCTGTCCGTTCCGTTGACATTGGCGTTCGGCGTATAGGTCCAGGCGCCGGACCTGCCGTCGACTGTAACGCTGCCATTGGCCGACCCCGCCCCCGTCTTGACGGCGTAGGCAAGTGTGTCGCCATCGACATCCGTCGCCGTGACCGTGCCGCTGACCGACGTGTCTTCGTTCGTCTCGACGGCAACGGGCGACGCAACGGGTGCATCGTTGACCGGCTTGACGGTGAAGGTGGCGCTTGCCTCGCTGGACCCGCCGCGACCATCGGAAATCTGATAGCGGAAGGAGGCTTCGCCGTTGAAGTTGGCGGAAGGCGTGAAGCGGATGCCGCCCTCCTCGACGGTGGCTGCACCACCGACGACCGAGGTGACGCTGGTCACCTTCAGCTGATCGAGATCGGCATCGCTGTCGTTGGCGAGCAGGCTCGCAAACGGGATGACGAAGGACGGTGCGTCTTCATCGATCGCGGCGAGCGTGTCGCCAACGGCAACCGGGCCACGGTTGACGAGGCCATTGGCGATGGCTGTCCGGTTCATGACCGTGCCGTCGGCAAAGGTGAGGAGTTCGACGCCGCCGCCTGCCAGCTGGCCCTTCAGGGTCAGCTTTTCGCCATTGGCGAACTCGACCTCAACGGCTTCGCCGTATTTGTGCAGGACCGCCTCGCCGCGGGCGATGTCGTGCAGGACGAGAACGTCGCTGTCGCCCGACGCCGTAGCCGTTTCGACGATCTCGTCGGAGCCTTCGCCACGCCCGTAGACGTAGGTATCGGAACCGTCGCCGCCGATCAGCACGTCGTTGCCGGCGCCACCTTCGATCACGTCGTCACCGAGACCGCCGGCGATGATGTCGGCTCCCTCGCCGCCCATCAGCACGTCGTTGCCCTTGCCACCGGCAAGCGCGTCACGTCCGGCGCCGCCCAACAGCGTATCGTCGCCGTCGCCGCCATCGAGGCGATCGTCGCCGCCGTTGCCGATGAGCGTGTCGTTGCCGCCAAGGCCATAGATCGTCTCGCCGACTTCACCACCGACCAGCATGTCACGGGCATTGGTGCCGTTGATCACCTGGCCGCCTTCGAGGCCCGACTTCAAATCGACGACCGTCAGATCGTCGAAGGACAGCCCGGCATTGCCCCAGGAATAGAGACCGAAGGTACCGGCATCGAGACCACGGTCGCCGACCGGATAGGCGAACAGCGCCTCATCGTTGAGGAAGGCGGTGATCTTGTCGCCGACGACTTCGACGCGCAGCTTCATCGCCTGGCCCGGCTCATACTTGCCCGGAACCTGCGCAAGGATTTCCTCGACCCCGTTCTTCATGCGCACGAGGTTGAAGATGCTGCCGGCGCCATTGCCGGGGCTGCGATCGAGGATGCCATCGGCATCGAGCTCGAGCTTGTAGTAGTTCTTGTTGTCCTTGTAGCGGAACAGGAAGCCGAGGCCGTCCTTATCCGGCGTCTGGATCGTCGCCTCGACGGCATAGTCGGTCCAGGCAAGGGCTGCCGGATCCTTGAACAGGGCGTAGGTGCCGAGACGAAGCACGTTGACACCGTCGCCAAGCGGGCTCCATCCGCGCTTCCACAGATCCGATGCCGTTGCGCCGCTCCATGTCAGCTCGCGGCTCGCAAGCCCGGTCGTCTGCACCAGCTTGCCGTCGGCAAGCAGCCATTCGGAGGCCTTTCCATCCGGTCCGATCCCGCCAAGCTCGCCCTCATCGACGATGTTGAAGCGCGACAGGGACTGCGGCGACGAGAAGTCTTCTGCAACCAGAATCTTGCTGCGGTCGACGACGGTGATGTCGACACGGTCGGTCGAAACCGAGCCGTCCACCGCCGTCACCTTGAGCAGCAACTTGTTGACGCCGGTGTCGAGATTGACGTTGGCGGTCTTGCCATTGGCGATGACGTTGCCGGCAAGGTCGGTCCAGACATAGTCGACCAGCTGCTTCGGGCCGAACGAGCCGGAGGCATCGAGCTTGACCAAAACCTTACCGTCGCCGTCGATGTCGTAGGTTCGCTGGTCGATGCCGGCTTTTGCCGTCGTGTCCGCCCTGGTGACGACGATGTCGTCGAAGACCGAAGCGCGCTGACCGCTGGAATAGAGGCCGACGGTGCCGCCGGTCAGCGGTGCATTGGCATCGGTGACCGGTCCGGCAAAGACATTCTTGTCACCGAGGAAGATGTTGATGACGCCGCCGGTGACCGCAACCGTCAGCGGAATTTCCATGTTGTAGGGCGAACCTTCATTCACCGATGCAAGGATGGTCTCTACGCCATTGGCAACCTTGACCAATTGACGACGATTGGTCTCGCCATCGAGCGTGAAGCGGTAGTGGTTGTTGGCATCCTTGTAGTAGAAGAGAACGCCGATCGTGTCGTTGTCGAGCTGCGTCAGCGATGCCTCGAAGACGTAATCCGTCCAGGTGGACGAGCCTTCGCCGACGAAGACCAGCTTGTTGCGGGCGGCATCGCTCTGATCGAAGAGTGCTGCTTCAGGTGCCGCAAGGCCGGTTGCTCCGGTCGGGCGTGAGAAGACCGTTCCCTTGAGCAGGAAGTTGCCGGTGTTGCCGTTGGCAGCCCCGATATCGGTCGCCCAGCCATTGGCGTTGCCGTCATTGAAGGTCTCGACCAGCAGCGTGCGGTCGCCGCGGACGATGACGTCTACCGTGTCGCTCGTCTTGACGCCGTTGAAGTCGGTCGTGGTCAGCGTCAGCTTGTGCTTGCCAAGTTCGAGTTCGGCCCTGGCGTCCTTGCCTTCAGCCACCACATCGCCGTTTTCGTTGGTCCAGACCCAGCTCTTGACGCTGGCCGGCAGCAGCGACTTGGCGCCTGAAAGCGCGACATTGGCGGACGAGGCGCCGGCCAAGGCATCGGCGATGATGTCGTCGCCGGCTTCGGCCATGGCACGGGCCTTGCCGCCGCTGACGTCGATGTTCTCAAAAACTTCCTGGTGGCCGCGGTAATAGCCGGTCAGGCCATCACGATCGAGTTCCGGCTTGGTGCGGAAGCCGTCGAGGTAGTCGTCAAAGCCGGTGAAATAGGTTTCGGTGGAAATGCGGTTGTTGTCGGGGTCGATGGTGATCAGCCGGATGGCGCCGTTGCCGCCATTGTTGCCCTTGGCCTCGTTGCCGTTGCCGGTGATCTCGCGCGACACGCCATTCTGGTAGTTGACCAGGAACTGGAACACCGGCTCGCCGTACTGGTTGTAGGTGATGTCGGTCTCGGCGCCATCGCCGAAGATGTGACCGGAGAAAGTCATGACGATGTTGGGGTAGCGGGCGAGCAGTTCGCGCGAAACATATTCGCCGTCATTGGCGCCGCGCTGGTCGGTGCGCATGCCGTAGTCGTAGCCGGCACCTTCGTCATAGAGCGGAAGGGCCAGATTGTCCTGCCGGCCGGCATAGCTCGTCAGCGAGTGGGTGGCGAGCATGACGCGATAATCGGGATGGGCCTCGATGACGTCACCTGCCCAACGGATCACGTCGTCGCGGGGACCGAATTCGAGCGAGATCGACAGCCACTTGGTGCCATCGGGCGCGGTGAACGTGCTGTAGGTGTTGCGGGCGCTCATCAGTTCCTGATCATAGGCGCCGCCGAAGGTGCCCGGATTGGTCGCCGTCTGTTTGTCCGGCGAGAAGCGCTGATCGAGATGGATCGACGAGTGGTCTGCGGCATTGCCGCCGTTCGCCTGGTCATGGTTGCCCGGCAGAAGCGCGTAGGGGATCTTGCCGTCGAGCTTGCGAAGGGCCGCTTCAGCGATGTCCCACTGGCCGGAAAGGTTGTTCTGGGTGATGTCGCCGACATGGGTCATGAAGACGATGTTGTGGCTCTGGCGATTGTCGACCAGCCACTGCGTCATGTCGCCGAAGAAATGCTTGATTCCATCGTTGGAGGTGTAGTCCTGCGTGTCCGGGAACACGGCGATCGTATAGGCGTTCGCACCGGCGACGCGGACGCGGAAATCGTCGGTGACAACGTGACCGGCAGTGTCGATTGCCGTGACGCGGATGTCGGAATGGCCGAGGGCAGCAAAATCCAGCACCAACTTGTTGCCATTGGTCAGAACGGCATTGAGTACTTCGCCCTTGCTGTTCTGCACTGTGAAGGTCAGGTTTTCGCCCGAGAAATGCTGCGACAGGTCAATCGTCACATTGGCCGCATCCGGCGTGACCATCATATCCTTGATGGCCAAGGTCTTGACGACGGAGCCTGGATTGGGGTTCGTCGTGTCCTGGCCAACGGCCGGAATACCCGCCGATCCCGGCGTCGTCGTCGACACGGTCGTGCCTTGGCCGCTGAGGGAACCCTGACCGAATGCCGGCGTGGTCGAGCCCTCGCCGAAACGAAACTCAGTGCCGTTGGACGACAGCGCATCGCCCTTCAGTGCATCGGGAACGATGCCTTCCGGCTTGGCATTGCCGAGCGCCGAGAGCTCCGAACCGGTCAGAACCTTTTCGATGAAGAGGAAATTGCTGAGGTAGCCGGAGGAGGTTTCACCGTCTTCGTCCGCGAAGATCAGGAAGCCCTTGGCCTTGTCGATGGTGAAGCGGGCGGCAAGCGAACCCGTCATCTTCTGTTCGGCGACAAAGTCACCGTTGATATATTTCTTCATCGAGACGCCGCCGCTGGCGTCCTTGTCGATCGTGAGACCAATGCGGTTCCAGGCATCGAGCTTGGCAGAGCCGCGATAGTCGCTGTTGATGCCGAGGCCGAAGCTTTCGCCGCCGACCTTGCCGAAGATATCGCCGTCAGACGTGTTGGTGACATCCGTCTGCAGGAACGGGATCCAGCCGCTGGAGCCGGCGGACGGGAAATAGACGTCGTAAACGAGGCTATAGGACGAAACATTACCTGTGCCGCCGGGCGATACGAGAATGCCCTGCTGGGCCTGCACGCGGGGAATATTAAGGAGCCAATCGGAGGAAGATTGGATCGGCGTCGCAATCGAATTGGGGGAGGAAGTCATGTCGGCTTTCTCTCTAAAGGTGAACGGGATCGGCTCTTGGCCGTGCGTCACCGTTAGCCGCCACGCTTACCGCGCAGATGACAGTTGCTTAACAAAACGTAAAACGGCCATAGCGTTTTCCGATGGCTGCCATCGGTTTCGTCCGTCGCCGGATGGCCTGGCAGACTGGCGAGGCGAAGTGTCATGTGCCTGTCAGCTTTTCCGACAATGATGCCGGCGCGGATCCAACAGGCTCCCGCGTGACAACAGAACCGGAAGCAATGTCGATTACCCAATTGAAAGCGTTTCACATCGTCGCCCTGTCCGGCGGCTTCTCCCAAGCCGCCCGCGACATGGCGATCAGCCAGTCGACCCTGTCGCAGCACGTGCGGGAATTGGAGGCGGATTGCGGCCAGAACCTGCTCGATCGAAAGGCCCGCGGCGTCAGCCTCAGCGCGCATGGCGAGCGCCTCTTCGAGATCACCTCGCGGCTGTTCCAGGCGGAAAAGGAGGCGAATGCTTTTCTGCGGGGAGAAGCCGGTCTGAATGGCGGGCATCTGCGCGTTGCGGCCGACGGCCCCATCCTGGCGCTGCCGATCCTCTCGCGGTTGAAGAACGATCGGCCGAAACTGACCTTTTCGCTTGCTGTCGACAACTCCGCCCGCGTCATCGACCAGATCATCGACTATCGCGCAGACGTGGCGATCACCGCGCAGATCCCCAATGATCCGCGTCTGCACGGCGTGCACTTCCTGAGCATGCGGCTCGGCCTGTGCGTGCCGTCATCCCATCCGTTGGCAGCGCGCGACGGCGTCACGATGAAGGACCTCGAAGGCCTCTCCTTCGTCATGCGCGAGCGCGGCTCGCGCACCCGCGAAATCTTCGAGAAGAACCTTGGCGACCACGGCATCTCAATCCATCAGCTGGTCGAGATCTCCTCGCGCGAAGGCGTGCGCGAGGCCATCGCCAATGGTGTTGGCTTCGGGGTGGTCGCCGACCTCGAGTTCGGCCACGATGCCAGGCTTTCCTTCGTACCGATCGACGACGCCAAAGAGGTCATCGACGAATACGCGATCTGCCTCGCCGAGCGTCGCCATCTGCCGCTGATCCGCGGTTTCATCGACGAGGCTAGCCGACTGCTGCCCGACGCCGGAGAGACGTTCCATCTGCCGGCGCATCGCGGGAAAACCATGGGTAAAACAAATGCATCGGCATCATTGCTAACGCAATAGGTTAGCCGACACCGAACCCCTAACGTAACGTCAGCCTCAGAGCTTCGCGGCAGTGCCGAAGCCTGTCAGGAAGGATGTCAGATTGTCGGACAGCGCATCGCAGAGGTAGCCACCTTCCTGAATGATGGCCGTCGGCAGACCCAGGCCGGCGACCGCCTCACCAATCCTTGCAAAGCCTGGCGTCGACACGGACAGGCCGCCGAAGGGGTCGCCCTCGAAGGCATCGAGGCCGAGCGCGACGACGAGCGCGTCCGGCGCGTAGGCACGGATGCGGCGGAAGGCGACATCGAGAGCTGCCAGGAACTCGGCGTCGCCGGACTTGCGCTCGAGCGGGAGGTTGAGATTGTAACCGAGGCCCGGCCCCTCGCCGCGCTCGTCGGCATGCCCCCAGAAGAACGGATAGAACCGCACGGGATCCGCGTGGATCGACACCGTCAGCACATCGGATCGCTGGTAGAAGATGCCCTGCGTACCGTTGCCGTGGTGCAGGTCGATGTCGAGGACCACGACGCGGGCCGCGTTTGAGAGGAAGCGTTGCGCGGCGACGGCGGAATTGTTGAGGAAGCAGAAGCCGCCGGCAACATCGGCAAAGGCATGATGACCGGGGGGCCGGCAGAGTGCATAGGCGGCGCGGTCACCCGACATGACCGCGTCTGCCGCATCGACCGCGCTCCAGGCGCTCCAGCGCACGCTATCCCAGGTTTCTCCCGAGATCGGGCACGCGGTGTCGGCCATGTGATAGCCGGCCTGCCCTACGGCCGACGCCGGGTACCGGCCATTGCGGGCGAGCGGATGGATGTTCGGGATCACCTCGTCCGAGGCCTCGGCGATCTTCTGCCAGCGGGCGTAGATATGCTCCAGGAAGTCGAGATATTCCGGCGTGTGCACGGCAGCGATCGGACCGAGACCGTGATCGCCGGGCCGAAGGATGGTGCACCCGGCATCGCGGGCGCCTGTGAGCAATCGCTCGACCCGTTCGGGCTGCTCCGGGTTCGGCTGCGGTGCGCCGCTCGAAAGGAAAGCCTTCGGATCGTGTCGCTTCTGTTCCTGTGCGTAGAAGGCTTTCATGCTCTCTCCATTTCCTGCGTCTTCAGGCTTTCATTTTCCGGCGAGTGCTGCGAAGGCCTCGCCATAGGCAGCGTGCGCGCGATCTTTCGTCTGCCAGGTGATGCCGAGCCGCTCGTAAAGGCGCTGCGCGGCCATGTTCTCAACGTCGACTTCCAGCCGCAGATAGTCCCCGCCCCTCGCCTTCGACCAGGCCGCAACATCCCGCAGCAAGCGCTCGCCGATCCCGAGGCCGCGAAAACGATCGTCGACATAGAGATCCTGCACGAAGACCCCCGGCCTCCCGCGCCAGGTCGAGAAGATCGGAAAGAACAGGCAAAGGCCGGCAAAACCTCCATCCACCTCGGCAATCAGACTGCCAAAGGCGGCGTCTGGGCCGAAGCCGAAATGGCGATAGTCGTCAGCCGTGCAGGTCACCTTGCCCGCCATGTCGAGCCCGCGGCCCATGGCCAGGATCGCGCGATGTATCGTGTCCGCGTCGCCGATTTCACCGATGCGAATCCGGATATCCGCAGTCAAGCTCTGGGTTGTCGTCACAGTCTTCCCCTTAGATGCTGACGGCCAAAGGCCGTAGGCGAGCTTGCCCGCGCCTCGGCGTCAGAATGCCACCTGATCTCCACCCTTGAGGTCGAGAAGTTCACGTGCTTCCTTAGGGGTGGCAACCTCCAGCGACAAGGCGTCGAGCACGGTGCGAATACGGTGAACCTGTTCGGCATTGCTGGTCGCAAGCTGCCCGCGGCCATTGTAGAGGCTGTCTTCCAGCCCCACCCGGACATTACCGCCCATCGCCGCTGCCATGGTGATCATCGGCATCTGGTGTCGGCCAGCGGCCAGCACCGAGAAGGAGTAGTCGTCGCCGAAGAGCTTGTCGGCGATGCGCTTCATATGCGTCAGGTTCTCCGGATCGGCGCCGATACCGCCCAGGATTCCGAAGACGAACTGGATGAACAGATGGCCGGAAACCAGCCCACGATCACGGAAATGTGCCAGCGAGTAGAGGTGACCGACATCGTAGCATTCGAACTCGAAGCGCGTCCCGCATCTATGACCAAGCCGGGTGAGGATGAACTCCATGTCGGCGAAGGTGTTCTTGAAGATCGAGCTTCGCGTCGCCTCCAGCAGTTCCGGCTCCCAGGCGTGCTTCCATTCCGTAGGCTTGTCCAGCGCCGGGAACAGGGCGAAGTTCATTGAGCCCATGTTCAGCGAACACATCTCCGGCTCGGCGCGCAAGGACGCCGCCAGGCGATCCTCCAGTGCCATCAGCGACGAGCCGCCGGTGGAGATGTTAATGACGGCGTCGGTCGATTGTTTGATGCGTGGCAGGAACTGCATGAACAGCGAAGGGTCTGCCGACGGACGACCGTCCACCGGGTTTCTTGCGTGAAGATGCAGGATCGAGGCGCCGGCCTCGGCCGCCGCTATCGCCTCCGAGGCGATCTGGTCCGGGGTAACAGGTAGATGGGGCGACATGGTCGGCGTATGCACCGAGCCCGTCACCGCGCAGGTGATGATGACCTTCCTGCGCGACGTCTTGGTTTTCGTCATGGTGTCGATCTCAGCGGTTGACGGGAAGGTTAAGCTCGGCGGCGAGCTGTTCGAGCACGTCGCCGAGGATGGCGACGATCTCGCCGATCTGCTCCCGCGTGATGATCATGGGCGGGCAGACCAGGAAATGGTCGCCCTCGACGCCGCCGCGGGTGCGGCGTGAATAGATGATCAGCCCGCGCTCGTAGGCGAGATCGACGACCCGTTGATGCGCGTTCAATTCCCTAGGCAAAGGCTTCATCGTCTCACGGTCCGAGACGAACTCCGCGGCAAGCAGCAGCCCCTTGCCCCTGACGTCACCGATGAACGGGAAGCGCTCGGAAAGCGCAACGAGTTCGGCCTTGAGGGCGTCGCCCATGACAGCCGCATTGTCGACGAGCCCGAGGCGGTCGATTTCGTCCAGCACAGCAAGACCGGCAGCGCAGGCAAGCGGATTGCCGGCATAGGTGAAGCCATGCTGGAATCCACCGGCGTCAAGCACCGGCTGGACCAGCCTCGAGGGTGCTGCCATGGCGCCGAGCGGGCAGTAGCCGGAGGCAAAGCCCTTCGACAGCGCGATCAGGTCAGGCTTGCAGTCCCAATGGTCGCCGCCGAGGAATTTACCGGTGCGGCCGGCCCCACTCATGACCTCGTCATGGATCAGGAGGATGCCGTACTTGTCACAGATTTCGCGGATGCGCCGATAGTAGCTGTCGGGCGCCACCAGCGCACCGGTCGAGGCGCCGCCGATCGGCTCCATGATGAAGGCAAGCACGCTGTCAGGGCCTTCGGACTGGATACTGTCTTCCAGCATGTCGGCATATTTGATCCCGCGCTGTTCCATCGTCAGGTTGTCACGATCGAGATAGGCGGTCGGTGCCGGGACCTTCGGCATTTCGCGCATCATCGGGGAAAACGGATCGGAGAGCGCCGCATAGCCGGTGACCGCCAGCGCGCCGAGCGTGCCACCGTGGTAGGACGGAAAGCGCGAAATCACCTTCCAGCGATCCTTCTGGCCGGTGGCGACCGCCCATTGGCGGGCGAGTTTCAAGCAGGATTCGACCGCCTCCGACCCGCCGGAGACGAAGAAGATCTTGTCCATGCCTTCGGGCAGCTTTTCGGCGGCGCGGCGTGCCAACTCTTCGGCCGGTTCGTTTTCGAAGTGAAGGCGATAGGCGAAGGTGACGCGATCCATCTGCCGCTTCATCGCCTCGAGTACATTGCGATTGCCATGGCCGATATTGACCACCATCGCACCGCTGGAGCCGTCGATCACCCGGCGGCCATCCTGGTCCCAGAGATAGATCCCCTCTGCCCGGTCGACCAACGGCCGACGCAGACGCGACTGGTAGAACAGGTGTGAAGCGGGCCGTTCGTTGGAAGCTGTCGTCTTGAGCATGTGCGGTCTCTGTCAGCGTTTGAGGTAACGGTTGAGAACATTGGCGGTGACGCGTTCGACCATCTCGTCGCCGCGTTTCAGGGCTGCCACCCATTCGCAGCTGCCGGCGTGGAACACCTCGCCCTTGCCGCGTGGGAAATTGACGATCATGCCGCAGCCGCGCTTGACCTTGTCGACGGCCGCCTCGCCGGCATCGCCGATCAGCGTTTCCGCGACGAACTTGGCGTCGGCGTCAGAGAGGAACTGATCGTCGGCGGGTATGTCGGCGCTTTCTTCCTTCAGCGACGACATGCCGAGCGCCAGGATTTCCAGCCCATCGGGGGCGCCGCTGTCTTCCGTCGGTTCCGGCAAGCCGCCGCGGATGATGTAGTCGAGGCCATCGACCTCATAGCCGAAGGCATGGCCCTCCGCGCCGAGGATGTCGCCGTAGTAAATACCGGTTCCGGCAAAAGCCCAATGCTCCGGCCGATAGACCGGAAAGCCTCGGGCGCCGCGGGGGGCGCAACCGCCCCAGCCGACATAAAGCCCGCGTGTGGCAATCAGCCCGAAGGTCGAAGAACCGGGACGACCGATTTTTCTGTCCTCCCAGGAGCCGGTCATGCGCGTTGGATCGTCAGATCGACAGGCCGGGTCCTCAGCGCGCGCACGATACTTGTAGCACACCTGCCTCTTGCCGCCGTCCTCCAGGCGCGTCTGCCACATGAAGTTGCCGGCAAAGCGGGCTGCGTGACCGCCGCGCTCGACATAACTGTCGACTGCGTCGCGCATCTCCCAGGTCCAGTATTCGTCGTGACCGACGAAGACGACGCAGTCGTAGCCGTCGAGGATTTCCGGATTGAAATGCAGCTCGTGCTGGCTGGCGAGATCGACGGCATAACCCTCGCGCTCGGCCCAGCGGAAGAAGTGGCTGTCATAGCTCGCCCAGCCGGAGGAAGCATATTTCTTGGAATAGCCGTTGGCATAGGCCCATTCCATATGCGGGTAACGCGGGGCGACCGCCATCGGCGAATAGATCTCAAGCGGCACCCGCGGTGCATCGGCCGGCAGTTGCACAAAGCCGCGGCAGAACGGCCGCTCGATGCTGACGGTGGTCGCGTACTGGTCGCGGTTCGGACCGGTGATACCCTGGTAGTGGTTGGATCCGCCCCAGGTGTTGTAGGAGGTCCAGGATCCGGTCGCCGCCACCTGCAGCACGCGGCCCGGCTTGCGACCGGCCTCGGGGCGGACGATGAAGAGGTGCTGGCAGCGAATGGACGCCCCGTCACGACCTTCGGCCGTCAGGGTGATGCGGTAGGCGCCAGAGGGCCAGCTCTCGTCCACCTGGAATTCAAGTGTCGTCTCCCAGCCGCAGCCGACGACGGAACATTGATCCGGCGTATCCTGCCAGCGGGCGGCGATGCCCAGCCGTTTCATGACGGCCGTTTCGACGGCGCCGTCGCGCACGATCTCCAGCGCGAACTGGGGCGCGGTCGAGCTCACCTGAAGCCGGACGGTTGCACCCGGCGGGTAGGCGTAGGCGTCGGTGTAGCACCAGATCTCGCCGCGCTCGCCGTCCATCCCGGGGTATTCGTAGTAGTGGCCGAGCACCGCTTCGCGGCGCTGCTCCGGCGTCAGCCCGAAATCGGGGAATTGGTTGCTGCTTGTCTTCATCGCATCCATCACGCCGCAAGATACTTTTTCAGGAAGGTTCGCGTGCGCTCCTGTTTCGGCTCGCGGAAGATTTCGCTCGGGGGTCCCTGTTCAACGACGACACCGCCATCCATGAACAGCACACGGTCGGCGACCTCGCCGGCAAAGCGCATCTCATGCGTCACGATCAGCATCGTCATGTGCTCGGCGGCGAGTTGCTTCATCACCGCGTTGACCTCATCGACCAGCTCGGGATCAAGCGCCGAGGTCGCCTCGTCGAAGAGCATGACCTTCGGCTGCATCGCGAGCGCTCGGGCGATGGCGACACGTTGCTTCTGGCCGCCGGAAAGCCGCGACGGATAGGCATCGACCTTCTCCGCCAACCCGACCTTCGACAGAAGTTCCACCGCCAGTTCGCGGGCCGCCGCCTTCGTCATGCCCTTCAGGATGATGGGTCCCATCGTGACGTTCTCGATCACTGTCAGATGGGGGAACAGGTTGAAGTGCTGGAACACCATGCCCATCTGCTGGCGCACCGCGTTGATGTGCCGCTCGAAGGCCTGGCCGCGCAGATCCTGGTTGACCTTTACGCCGTCAAGCCAGATCTCGCCGCCGTTCAAGGTTTCGAGGTGATTGATCGAACGCAGAAGCGTGCTCTTGCCGGAGCCGCTGGGGCCGATGATGGCAACGATCTGGCCGCGGGCGACCGACAGATCGATGCCCTTCAGCACCTGGAGTTCACCATAGGCCTTGCGGGCCCCCTTGACTTCGACCATGGGTCGCTGGGCGGTCATCGTGATACCTCCACGTTCTGTTCGACCCGGCGCAGACCCGCTTCGAGCACGAGGTTTAGCATGTAATAGAGGGCGGCGACCGTGATGTAGAATTCGAACGGTCGGAAGGTCTCGCTAATGGCGAGCTGCGCGGCATGCACCAGCTCGGCAATACCGATGATCGACACCAGCGAAGATTCCTTCAAGAGCACGATCAGGTTGTTGCCCATCGCCGGAATCGTGTTGCGCACGGCCTGCGGCACGATGAAATAGCGCAGCGTCTGAAAGCGGCCGAAGCCGAGACTGCGCGCGCCTTCCGTCTGGCCGACATCCACCGCGACGATGCCGGCGCGCAGGATGTCAGCGTTATAGACCGCGAAGTGCAGGCCGAGGCCGATGATGCCGGCGACGAGCGCCGGGATCTTGAAACCGAGCTGCCCCAGCCCGTAATAGATCAGGAACAGCTGCAAAAGCAGGGGCGTGCCCATGAACAGCCACATGAATGCGCGCACCGGCAATGCGATCGTCTTGGGTGCATAGAGGACAACCAGGGCGAAAACCACCCCGAAGACAAAGCTGATCACGGCGGCCGTGACGGTGAGGACGACGGTCCACCAGACCCCCATCCAGAGGATTTCGGCATAGGGCGGAACGACGCTGAAATCGAGACCTTGCATGCGTTTCTCCCCCTCAAGCTATGGCGTAGCGACGGTCGATGAGATCGACGATCCGCGCGACGACATAGACGATGAGCATGTAGAGCACGGCGGCGACGCCGAAGATCTCGAACGGCTTGTAGGTCGAGCCGATGTAGCGCTGTGCCGTGTAGGTGAGCTCGACGACCGAGATCGTCGAGACCAGCGCCGAACCCTTGACCAGAGCGACCGCATTGACGCCGAGAGGCCGGATCATCAATCGTGCCGCCTGCGGCAACACGACCTTGCGCATCGTCTGGAACCGGCTGAAGCCGATCGAGCGGGCAGCCTCGGTCTGACCGCGGTCAACAGACAGGATCGCGCCGCGGATGGCTTCCGCCATATAGGCGCCGATGTTGAGCCCGAGACCGATCACGCCTGCGGCAAACGGCTCGAGATTGATGCCGATCTGCGGTCCACCGAAATAGAGGACGAACAGCTGGATCAGGCACGGCGTGCCGCGAAACAGGCTGACATAGGCAGAACCAAAGATGCGCAAAGGCAAAGAGCGCGACATCTTTGCCGCCGCCACGAGAAAGGCGACGATGAGCCCGAGGGCCAGCGAAAGCGCCGATATCTCGATCGTGATCCACGCCGCTTCCACGAAGAACGGGAAGACGCGCTGCACCAGCGAAAAGTCCATGAGGAAACTCCGGGGGGAGGATGCGACGGTCTCCGGCCGCGACCGTCAGCGGGCGGCCGGAAACGAGGCTAGGCTAGGATCAGCGAATGTCGCTGCCGACCCATTCCATGGCGATCTTCTCGTAGGAGCCGTCCGCCAGCATACCTTCGAGCGCCTTCTGCATGGCAGCCTTCAGTTCCGGATTGTTCTTGCGGATGGCAATGCCGATGGCGACGCTGCCGCCTTCGATATCAGGGGTTTCGAGACGACGGACCTTTTCGCCGGTTTCCTTGACGGCGACCATGACGGGAATGTTGTCGACGACAATCGCATCGACCCGGCCGCTTTTGAGTTCCATCATCAGCTCGGGCAGGCCCTTGTAGGTGCGCACGTCCCAGCCGCCCTGTTCGCGGGCCCATTTTTCGTGGGTTTCGCCGAGGGTGACGCCGAGCGTCTTGCCCTTGAGGTCTTCAAGCTTATCAACAGCAGAGTCTTCCGAAACGAAGACGGCGCGGCCGGCGTGATAATATGGGCCGACGAAATCGACGACCTTCTCGCGCTCCGGCGTGATGGTCATTGAGCCGACGACCGTGTCGTATTTGTTGGCAAGAAGGCCGGCAATGATGCCGTCCCATGCCGTCGTCACCAGCGTGCCCTTGACGCCGACACGTTCGGCAATCGCCTTGCCGATCGAAGCATCGAAGCCAACGACCTCGTTCTGTTCGTTGACGAAGTTGAAGGGCGGGTACTGTCCGCTCATCGCGATCTTGAGTTCGCCTGCCGACTTCACGGCTTCAAGATCATCGGCGCGCGCCGAAACGGCCGAGAAGGTTGCGGCAATGGTCAGCGTAGCGGCCAAAAGGCCGGAGAAAATGGTCTTCATGAAATGTTCCTTGCTCCTCTGGACGAATGCGCCTTCTCGTGCGCTTGGGACGGGCATCGAGGCGCCTTCCGAATTTCATGATTGCCTTTGCATCAGCATTGCGCAAATAGATAATGGGAATAGAAGGCATAGATTTCAGGAATGGTAACACCACGATCCGAACGGCTCGTCTGGGAGCTCGACTGGAACCTTTTGCGCACCTTCGTGGTGATCGCGGAGGTCAAAAGCATCACGCGTGCGGCGGAGCGTCTGAACCTGAAACAACCGAGCGTCAGCAATGCGTTGAAGCGGCTGGAGGACCGGGTTGGGCGCAGGCTCGTGGAGCGCGATGCGACCCGATTCGACCTCACGGAAGTCGGACAACTTCTCTACGAGCAGGCGGTCGAGGTCTTCGGCACCATATCGCAGCTGCCGCAACTGGTGCGCGGCGTCAGCGACGACGTGACCGGGCACGTGACGATCGCCGTCGCCAGCCACGTGATCTCGCCGATCTTCGATCGGGCGCTGATGGAGTTTCACCGCGACTATCCGCGTGCGACGCTCAACATCTCGGTGGCCGCAAGCGGCGAAGTCACCCGCCAGGTGCGGGAGAAGCGCGCATCCTTCGGCCTCTGCCTCGTCAGCGTGCGCGACCCGGCGCTGGACTATCTGCTGGTCTTCCGTGAGTTCTTCGGCTTCTTCTGCGGTCCGCACCACCGGCTGTTCGGCAAACAGGGGCTGAAACTCGCCGACCTCAAGGGCGAGACCTCGGTGTCGTTCCACACCGATCACATCGCCGACGCCTTGCGGCCGGTGGCACTTCTGCGCAGCGAGGCCAAACTGAATGCCAACGTCGTCGGCGTCTCCTCCAGTCTCGAAGAGGTCCGCCGGATGATCATCGCCGGCCTTGGCGTTGGCCCCTTGCCGCTGCACGTGGCGCGTCGCGATGTCGCCGATGGTGCGCTCTGGCGGCTGCCTCCTTACGAGGCGCCCCCTGCCATCGACATCTTCCTGCTGACAAACCCCGACAAGGCGTTGAACCGCGCGGAAAAGGCGCTTCTTGCCGGCCTACAGACGCTCATCACCGAAACCCCGGTCGAAGAACGGATCTATGCGGACTAAGGGCGCGCGGGATCGCGACAGATCACGCTGGAAGCAGCGCCTCCGCGCGGGCGCGGGCCGCCGGCTCCAGCGTCATGGCGGTGCGCGCCGAAAGATCGAAGCGAACCGTCACGGTTCGGTTGACGGCATGAACGACATCGTCGAGCGTCCCTGACATGATCTGCTCGAAGGTTACCGAGGAGCGGCCGAGCTTGACGACCCGCGAGCGGATGGTGATCAGCGTGCCGGCTTTGGTTTCGTGCTTGTATTCCGTTTCCGACCGGACATCGGCCCACCCCCTGGCCTTCTCGCCTTCAACTTCCAGCCCAGCGATATGACCGAGCAACTGGAAGCTGGCATCATCGAACATCGCCGCATAATGGCGCACGTTCATGTGCCCCATCGTGTCACACATCCACGGATGGGCAACGCCGACATAGGTGGTCAAAGGCTGGCTCGACATGCTGGACCTCGCGGAAGGATATGCGTGAAGATTCGCCCGAGAGATAGCGGATGACGAAGCCGCCTGTCCATCGGCGCCGCGATCGACGCATTTGCCGCGGGCACAGATGCGTTTCGAAATATCGGTGGGTAAGCGGGGAGCGGCGGAGCACGCCCACTAGGCGCTTGCCCGTGACGTCCCTAGGCTGCCGACCAAATTTGTAAGGAGGCGTGATCGTGAAAGTCTATTTGGCGGGCCCTGAAGTGTTCCTGAGCAATGCCGTGGAAATCCAGGCCGAGAAAGCAGCGCTGGCACGCGCGGCCGGCTTTACGCCGCTGGTACCGGGCGACCTGGAAATCCCGCCGGCCGAGACCAAGCATGCCCGCGGCCGCGCGATCTACGGTGTCGACGAAGGCATGATGCTGGCCAGCGACATGATCATCGCCAACCTGACGCCATTTCGCGGCATCAGCGCCGATGTCGGCACCGTTTTCGAGCTTGGCTTCATGTGCGGCCGCGGCCGGCACGTCTATGCCTATACCAACACCGCGCGCAGCTATTACGACCGTATCCTGCACGGCCACTACGGCGGCAAGGCCGCCGCGCGGGCGGATGGCCGCATGGCCGGGCCGGACGGGGTCAGCATCGAGGATTTCGACATGGCCGACAATCTGATGCTCGATGGCGGCATCCTGGCGCGCGGCGGAACCTTCGTGAAGCGCGAAGTGGCGGAAGCCGACCGTCTGACAGACCTTGAGGCCTTCAAGGAATGCCTGGCGATTGCCGCCAAGCAACACCTCGCTTAGGCGATCACTTCCGTCAATCGACCGGGCAAGGCCAATTGCTGGGCATTGTCAGCCCTTGCGGCAACTTGGTCGCGCTGTCGCCGCATGTCAGGTTGATCTGTTCCTGCTCAAGCCCGGTCGCGGCCGACAGATCCACGCCTTCGATCCGCGTCAGGAACATGAAGGCATCGGTGAAATCGAGCGGGCCTTCAAAGGTAGAACCGCTGAAAGTGGCACGCGACAGATTGGCCATCGGGAAGCGCGTGCCCGTGATCACTGCTTTGTCGAAATTGGCGCGCCCGAGCTCGGCCTTCTCGAAGTCGGCTCCGGTCAACTTGGCGCCGCTGAAATTGGTTCGCTGCAGTTCGGAACTGTTGAAGGAGGCGCCCTCCGCCGAGATTCCGGCAAAACTGCTGCGGTAGGCTTCGACCTTGGCAAAATTCGCCTTGTCAGCCCTGGCTCCGGCCAGGGACGAGCGGACCAGCGTCGCCTTCTCCAGGTTTGCTGCCGTGAGATTGGCGCCCCTCAGATCCGTAAGCGTGAAGTCGGTGTTGGCCAGGTTGCCGCCTTCGAGATCGATGCCGCCGAGCATCAGCTGCTTCTTGTTGCAGTCGCTCCAGTCGGCCCCCGGCGCAGACGGTCCTTTGCAATTGGCCGCATAAGCGAGATCAGCCAGACCGAGCGTGAAAAGCAATGCAGACAGTCCGAGGATCGATCGCTTGCCATAAGCGCGAACAGCGCGCTTGAGCCCGGCCGTGCCGCCCCTCTCACCCTCTGCGGTTGCGACGAATGAACGATTGGGCTCTGATTGGGGGATATGCATGGCGCTGCTCCGCGGTCCTTCGGCTGGACCGGTTCTGTTGCATTTCTCGTTTACGCACCTCGGCGGCGAAAACAACCGCTGCAGGAGGGCATCACAGCTTAAGCGTATGACATTGTTGCCCTTCGCGCAAATGACAGCCGCGCGATGTGGCAAACAAGATCTGATACATTCGATGCCGTCGCAGCAACCTTTGCGTCGAAGTCACCACTTGGTTGGCCGCGGTTGCTCGATCGTGAAGGCAGCGCCTCAGGCAGCGTTTACGCCAAACCAGGCAAACGCTGCCACAGCCAAGAGTGCAATCCAACCGGGATGCCGTCCCTTGGTGCCGACGAGAACGAGCAAGCCACCGCCGACGTTGGCAAAGACAATGGCCGTGACGACAAGCACAGTTGTTGAAGCAGCCTGGGGCGCAAAGGCGAGCTGCAGCAATATGCCGGCGAAAGCCCAGCCAAACACTGTTGCCAGACGCCACGTTGCCCAGAGTATCCCGATAGTCCGCTTCGCAAGCGGCGCTGGTGATGTCGCCGAAACGAAGCTGCCGTTGCGCAGAGGGCGAAAGATCATCACTTCTCCGAGGATGGAGTGGACCAGGCCTGTAACAAGGGCGAGCAGGCCAGCCACAGCGAACATCATTTGCAGAATGCCTCCATGAAGGTGTCGCGTTCATCGATGAGATACGCCAGACGGTGGACAGCATGGACTTTGCGTCAAAAGCCAACAATGAACGATTGATCGTCAAGCACCTGCTGCCAGCGGATGTCGGCGGCCAGCGACGATATGCCATGCAGAACAGGATCAGAGCTTGCCTTACCGTTGATATACATGCAATATCCATACAATCTGTTTTGAGGTGATGCCATGACTGTGGGTGCAACGGAGACGACGTGGCTGCCGGCGATCCGGAAGGCTAATGGACCGCTCTATATCGCCATCGCCGACGCGATCGCCGCCGACATTGCCGAGGGGCGCCTGCCGGAGGGTACACGATTGCCGCCCCAGCGCGCGCTCGCCGGCGCACTTGGCATCGACTTCACCACGGTTAGCCGGGCCTACAACGAGGCGCGTCACCGTGGATTGGTCGAGGGCCGCGTCGGCCAAGGCACTTATGTCAAAGCGCGACGGATGAAGGGCTTGCAGCCGGCAGCCGACGGCCTGGTCGACATGAGCATGAACCTGCCGCCGTTGTTCGACGATGCCGCACTGACGATGCGACTGTGGAGCGACATCGCCAGCCTGCAACGCGAACACGGGCTCGATCTCTTGATGCGCTATCAGGCTGCAGGGGGCGCGCTGCACAACCGGGCCGTTGGCGCTACCTGGCTGCGGCCGCGCCTTGGAAACATCCCGGCCGAGCGAGTGCTGATCTGCGCGGGCGCGCAGAGCGCTCTGGTTGCCACCATCAGCAGCCTTGCCAAGCCCGGCGACACGATCGCGGCCGAGGCCATCGCCTATCCCGGACTACGGGCGCTCGCCGCTCACCTTGGGATCAAAGTCGTCGGTATCCCAATCGACGAAAATGGCATGATACCGGAAGAGCTTGAGACAATCTGCGAATCCAGTAAATTAACAGCGCTCTACTGCAATCCAACTCTCCATAATCCGACCACGGCAACATTGCCGGCGGCGCGGCGCAAGGCAATCGTCGCCATTGCACGCAACCATGGCGTCGCGATCATCGAGGATGACGCCTATGGAGCTATACCGGTCGCCGGTCCACCACCATTGGCATCGCTTGCGCCTGATATCGTCTATCACATCGCGGGCCTTGCCAAGTGCCTGTCGCCCGCGCTCAGGATTGCCTATCTCGTCGTGCCGGATCGCCAGAGCGGCATCCGCCTCGAAGGTGCGATCCGCGCAACGAGCGGCATGGCGCCGCCCTTCAATGGCGCCGTTGCGACGCGCTGGATCGAGGATGGCACGGCCGCCGAGGTCCTTGCCGCCATTCGCCGCGAGGTGACGATCCGGCAGGAAATGGTGTCGCGCCTGCTGCCGCGGGACATCGTGCAGACGGACCCCGAGGGCTTCCATTTGTGGCTGCATCTGCCGCCTCCGTGGACACGCGGCGACTTTGCCAACCGCCTCAGGGCATCGGGCATCAGCGTCGTTACCAGCGATGCGTTTGCAATCGGCTTGGCGCCGGAGGCTGTGCGCCTCGGCCTCGGCGCGGCACGAACGCACGAGGAGCTGCACCGCAGTCTGCTGGCGATCGCCGATCTGCTGCAGCAATCACCGGCCGCATCAAGCCTCGTCGTTTGAAGGTATCGCAAGCAATCGGCGAAATTGTCGCAGCAATGTATGCATACAATAAATTGACAAATGCGGGTTTCAGGCGCCTTAATGCACGCAGGCCTGAGGCGGCACGGACCATTTGGCAGCCGCACCCGGGCAAATCGGCCGGCGCACCGGCAAAGCGCTGCGCCGCGGACGCCTGAAAGGAACGCACATGTCTTCGGATCACGACTGGCCTCCCATTCCTCCCATGCAGACAGGCTTGCGTGGCCGTTGTCCGCGTTGCGGCCAGGGACATCTGTTCGAAGGCTTCCTGAAGATGCGCAAGAAGTGCGAGGTCTGCGATCTCGATTACAGCTTCGCGGACCCTGCCGACGGCCCCGCCTTCTTCGTCATCTGCTTCGGTTGCGTGCCGAGCGTGCTGCTCGGCGTCTGGCTGGAGGTGCAATACAGCGCACCTCTCTGGATGCACCTTCTGGTGACCGGACCGTTCATGTTACTGACCTGCATTCCGCCGCTTCGACCATTGAAAGGCTGGCTGGTCTCAAGCCAGTTCTTCTACAAGGCGGAGGAAGGAAAGCTCGTGCGCAGACAGGTCGAGCCGCCGCTGGCGCCAACGCAGTAGGCGTACTGCCGGGCATTCGGTTCCAATTCGTCAGCCTCCTGGCCGGGCTGAATACCGACATGGCGCGGGCAATGCTCACGCCATGTTTCACTTGCCCCCAATCAGGCTGTGCAATGCCGCTTGGCCCTTTCAGGCTATGACCCGATTTCGCGGCAGTGGATCTTCACCACGAAACGGCTTTGGCGGCATCCGAAGGTGCCGCGCACCCTTCCGCCCCGCCCCTCAATCGCAAATCACTGCACAGCCGGTGTCGGTTCGCCGAGCGAAAGCATCAGGCGGTTCGCCCAGTTGAAGAATGCGGCGCCGTGGATGACGTCGGCGATCTCAAGTTCGTCAAGGCCGGCGGCAGATAGGCGCTCGATATGATCGTCGCCAAAGGTGGGTGGCGTCGCCGTCAGCGCCACCGAGGCAGCAACGATCGCGTTCCAACGTTCGCCGAGATCGGTTTCAACACCTTCATCCAGCAATTTCTGCACGTCGTCACCCCGCTTGGAATGATGCGAAGCGAAGCGCGAGTGCACGGACGCACAGAAGATGCAGCCATTCGACCGTGATGCGGCCGTTGCCGCAAGCTCGCGCTCGGCGCGTGGCAGGCCAGTGCGGGTGTTGTAAAAGATATCCTTGTCCGTCTTCGTGCGGGCTTCGAGAACCGCAGGATCCCGAACGAGCAGGCGGAAATAGGGTGACTTGGCGCGCGACGCCTCCACGAGGCCGGCAAGATGCGCCTCCGTCAGATCGTCTTCCGCAAGCGGTTCAAGCCAAGGTGTCCAGCCGATCTCGGCCTGTGTGAATGCCACCGGGCGACTTTCGATCGCGGGCGTGATGATGTGGTCGGTCATGACAAACTCCTTATGAGGCTCAGGCGGCTGCGCGCCGGGCAGATGCGGCAAGCAGACCGAGGCCGGCGATCACGCGGATCTGGAACGCGACGAATGAAACGAGCTGCGACAGCGTCACGATGCCGTCAGTCGTCCAGCCCGCATCGAGGAGCGCCTGCAGAGCCTTGGGGCTTGCGTCGCGCAGGTGGAAGACGAGCAGATGGGTATGTTCGAGCGCTGCGGCGAGCTTTTCGCCAAGCGCGTCTCGGCCGGCGTCTGAGACGCGGTAGATGGGACCGGATGCGTCCTCAATGCTCAACGGACCGGCCGGGTATCGCCCGTATGGCCCGACGGCCTGGGCTGCGCCGATCTCGGCCTTCAACACCTCTACCAACCAACGGTTCTTTTCGCTCTCCTCCAACGGACTGACATAAAATTCGAAGATGTCCGGTTGCCGGTGTAGTCCAGCAACGAAGCTGGCGATGGCCTGGCGCTCGACCAGCGAAACATCGCCGAGAGTGGCGGGCTCGAAAAGAGCGAGATAGCTCTTCTGCGCCTGCTCGCGCGTCTCCGGCCGCTGGGTGCGAATACGATCGAGCGATGAGCCCGGCTTGATGCCGGCGAGCAGGTCAATGATATCGGGTGTCGATGTGGTCACGTGAAGTCTCCTTCCTTGAATTGAGCGGCGCCGCTGGCGTCCAAACTGTCAGCCGACGGCTCCGAGCCGTCGGGGGGCAAATTTCTCTTCCGGTGCCCACCCGAGCGCCGGCGCGACCTTGCTCGCGATCAGCTCTATGGAGCGCAGGATCAGCGGGTGTGGCGGATCGATGGAGTGAACCTGGAAGACGAGGTCTGTGACCCGATCGAGTGTCGTATCCGCACGCAGGCTTTCGATCACGTCATCGGGTGTGCCCACATGGACGTCGAAGGCCGCGATCAGATCGGCGAGCGAGCTGCCCGTCGGCTTGTGACCTGATGCAATCAAGCGCTCCGCGCCACGGCGCAAACCAATCTCGGCCAGGCGCAACGCCTCGTCGCGGCTGTCAGCCACGAAGAGGCTGCGGGATCCCAGAATTTTCGGGGTGCGACCTGCCGGCAACGCCGCGAGATAGGCATCTATGATCGGGTTCTGCAGTTCGCCGAGCGAGGCAGTCGGGCGGTCGGCGGACCGAGGCTGGGTGCGCGACAACATCAAGCCGTCGCCGGCGCGCCCTGCCCGCTCGCCGCCCGCGACAGAGAACGTCGCCTGCCAGATCCGGTCAAGCAGTTGCGGTGCAGTCGGATAAAGCTGGTCGCCGCCCGCAAGGCTGCGCCCGGCCCACGCGTCGAGAACGACGCGCAGGTGCCGGCTGAAAATATCGCCGCGCTCTGCACTCTCAAGGCCGAACGCCGTGAAGGACGACGGTGTGCCGCCGGTGCCGAAGCCGATCTCGACACGCCCGCAAGAGAGAAGGTCGAGGACCGCCGCGTCCTCGGCAACCCGGATCGGGTTTTCGAGTGGCAGGGTGATGACGCCGGTGCCGAGCCGGATACGCGAGGTCTGCGCGGCGACATGCGCCAGGAAGACGAGCGGCGCCGGCAGGCCACCCTCGTCGGCATGGAAGTGATGCTGGGCCACCCAGGCGGTATCGAAGCCGAAACGCTCGGCGGTGGCGATCTGCTCTGCCGCATAGTGATAGCGCGCGCCGGCGGGGACGTCGTCGAGGAGACGTGTAAAGAACCCGAGGCGCTTGCGTGGCGTCGTCTTTGTCATTTTTTGTCCTGTCATTCATTCCCGCGTCGTCAGACGAGGGCTGCTCTTTTTTGTCCGGGGATAGCGTTGATGAGTTCGCGGGTGTAGTCGCTGCCCGGGCGCTCGAAGACGTCCTCGACCGTTCCGCCATCGACCAGCCGGCCGTCCTTCAGCACGGACACCGTGTCCGAGATCTGCCGCACGACTGCGAGGTCGTGGGACACGAACAGGTAGGTCAGCCCGAGATCGCGCTGGAGTTCATCGAGAAGATCGAGGATGCGGGCCTGCACCGTCACATCGAGGGCGGAGACCGCTTCGTCGAGAACCACGACGTCAGGATCGAGCACCAGCGCTCGGGCGATCGCCACGCGTTGTCGCTGGCCGCCCGAAAGCGCATGCGGGCGCCGGTCAAGCGCGGTTTCAGGCAGACCGACGCGTCTGAGGATCGCCCTTACCTTTTCCTCGCGCGCTGGCCGGGCCAGCTTGGCAAAATTCAGAAGCGGTTCGGCAACGATGTCGAACACCGTCTGACGCGGATCGAGCGAGCCATACGGATTTTGATAGACCAGCTGGATCTTGCGTCGGAACTGGCGCAGCGTCTCCCCGCGAAGCGTCGAGAGATCGGTGCCATCGATCTCGATGCGACCCGCGGTCGGCTTCTGAAACCCGACAATCGCCCGGATGGTGGTGGTCTTGCCGGAGCCGGATTCGCCGACGATGGCATGGGTTGTGCCTCGACGGACCCGGAAGCTTAAGTCATCGACGGCACGAAACGATTTGCCGTTACCATCCGTCCGCACGAAGTCCTGCACAAGGCCATCGACAATGATGACGTCATCGCCGGATGCCTGAGGCTTTTCGCGCGCGGTCGCCGGCGCTTTGCGCGCAACGGCCGAGAACGACGGCGCATCGGCCAACAGCTGTCGGGTGTAGGCAGACCGCGGTGCGGCAAGCACCACCTTGGTCGCTCCCGCTTCCTGAACACGCCCGTCTTGCAGGACGACGAGCCGGTCGGCGCGATCAGCGGCCACGCCGAGATCATGGGTTACGAGCAGGACCGACGTGCCGAATTCGGTACGCAATTCGTCGATCAGGTCGAGGATGCGCTTCTGAACCGTGACGTCGAGCGCGCTTGTCGGTTCATCGGCGATGATGAGCTGCGGCTTCAACGCAACGGCGATCGCAATCAGCACGCGCTGGCGCATACCACCCGAAAGCTCGTGCGGATATTGTCGCGCCCGGAGTGCGGGCTCGCTCAACCCGACGCGCTCCAGAAGCAAAATCACCTGAGCCTCCAGGTCCCGACCGCTTGCGACACCATGGATTCGGAGGATTTCACCGACCTGCGCGCCGATCGTCTTGACGGGATTGAGCGAGCTTGCCGGATCCTGCGGCACCAGACTGATCTTTGCCCCACGCACCGCATCGAGTTGGCGATCCGACCAGCGCGAGATGTCCGTGCCGTTGAGCCTGATGCTGCCGCCATCGATGCGACCATTGGTATGGAGCAAGCCGATGATCGACTGCGCCGTCGTTGTCTTGCCGGAGCCGGACTCGCCGACCAGCGCTACGACCTCACCGGGATCGATCCGGAACGAGACGTCGTGCACGACGCGGCGATGCGCAACGCCGTCATGATAGCCGATCGACAGGTTCTCGACCTCGAGCACCGGCGGGTGGGGAACGTTGGAGCCGCTCATGCTGCCACCTTGCCGAAGGATTGGCTGACGCGGTTTGCAGCCAGAACCACCAGAACGACGATGACCCCGGGTGCCGTGGTCAGCCACCAGGCCGTCGAGATGTAGTTGCGGCCTTCGGCAATCAGCAAGCCCCACTCCGGCGTCGGTGGCGGAGCGCCATAGCCCAGGAACCCGAGCGTCGAGATCTGCAGCACGGCCGACCCGAACTGCAATGCCGCAATAGCCAGAACCGAGGTCAGGGAGTTCGGCAGCACGTGCCGCCAGAGGACCGCAGCGAATGTGCCGCCGCTGCCAAAAGCTGCCTCGACATAGTCGCTGCGCCGGACGCGAACGACCTCCGAACGCGACAGACGGGCAAAGCGCGCAACCGAGGTCACGCCAACGGCAATGGCCGCATTGACCGTACCGAAGCCGAGCAGGATGATGATGCTGAGCGAAAGCATGAGCGGCGGTATCGACAGCAAGACATCGACGAGACGCATGATCGCATCGTCAACCCGGCGCCGGACCGATCCTGCTATGACCCCAATGGTGGTGCCGACGACAAGACCGAGCGCCACAGCGACAAAAGCACCGGTCAGCGAATGCACCGCGCCGTAGACAATGCGGGCGTAAAGATCGCGCCCGAGCGCATCGGTACCAAGCAGATGGCTGGCATCGGGCCGGCGCAACTGTTCGCCACCGACCCCTTCGAGCGGATTGTAGCTGGTGAAAAGCCACGGAGCGACGGCCCAAAGGAAGGCGATGGCAAGAACCAGCCAGGACAATGCGAGGCCCACTGGCAACCGTCGGACGAAATGGGGGAGCGAGAAGCGCCCGCCCGCCCGCTGTCCATGCCTAGACGCGATGGCGTCGTCCTGGATCGTATCGAACGTGGTCATGCGGTGGCTCCTGCTTTTGTACGAAGGCGGGGATCGAGCACAGGAAAGAGCAGATCCACGATGAGATTGATGGTGACGAAGGCGAGTGCCGAGAACACAACGATTGCCTGAAGCACGGCGGCATCCTGACTGCCGACGGCCCTTCCCGTGAGGCCGCCGATGCCATTGAGGCCGAAGACCGTTTCGGTAACGACCGCCCCGGCGATGAGTTCGCCGAAGAGCACGCCGGCGATCGTCAGCGTCGGCAGCAGCGCGTTCTTCGCCACGTGCCGCCACAGCACCCACTGGCGGGTCGCCCCCTTGGCGCGGGCAACAGCGACGAAGGGCCGTGTCAGCACGTCATCGATGTTGCGCACCAGGACCTGGGCAAGCGGGGCGGAGATCGGCACGGCAAGCGTGATGACCGGCAGAATCAGTTCCTGCCACGGAGCAGGATTGATGACCGGCACGAGCTTCAGCCGGAACGAGAAGATCTGGATCAGCATGATGCCTAACCAGAAGGTCGGGATCGAGATGAAGAGCGACGGCACGGACTGGATCGCGCCGCGCAGCCATGCGAAAGGCGTGAGGCTCGACACGAAGGCGATGACGACGGCAAAGACCGCGGCCAGCAGGAAGCCGAGCGATGCAAGTTTCAGTGTCGCCGGCAGATGAGCGGCAAGCATCGTGCTGACGGGCACGCCCACCTGAACGGAATAGCCGAAATTGCCGGTCAGAAACCGCCCAATCGTCTGGATGTACTGCACCCAGATGGCGCTATCGGCTGCATAGGACGCGCGGATGTCGGCGATCTGCTGCGGGTTGAGCCCAAGTTCCGGGTTTTGGAATTTGATGAGGATGGCATCCCCCGGCATCGCCTGCAGCAGCACGAAGGAAATGGTGAAGGCCGCCCATAGGACGAACAACGCCTGCCCCAGGCGATTGAGCAAATATCCGGACATATGCCGTTCCTCTGCTTGGTGTCATTGCGAAGACCGGCCACGGCAATGCGCGTGGCCGGTTGAACGGCATCAATGTTCAGCTAGCCAGGTGCTGTAGAAGCTCGGGCGGCCGACCGCCTCGAAGGCGATGCCCTGGACGTAAGGCGCACCGGCGAAGGCCTGCGGCTCCTCGAAGATCGGGATCGCATAGGCTTGGTCAATGACGTAGTCCTGAACCTCGCCGGCAATTGCAAACCGCTTCTCACGATCGGGTTCTGCGGTGAGCGCCTCGAGCAGGCCGTTCAGCTTGTCGTCGGCAAAACTCTGGACCTTATCGCTCTGCCCGCCCTTCTGGCGCAGCACGTCTCGGTTCTTCGGGTAGTACTGGCTCTTGATCACGTCAGGATCGGCGCGGCCAACCATCGCCGGAGAAACCGGTGTCTTGAGCGGATCGAGATCGTCGACGACCCGGCTGCCGCTGTCGCCCGCAAGTACTGTCAGCTTGACGCCGAGCTTGCCCCATTGCTGTGCAACGAGCTGCAAGGTTTCCTTGTTCTGCGGCTGTGGCAGAGATTCGTACGCCGTCAGCACCAATTCCTTGCCGTCTTTCTGCCGCAGGCCATTGGCGCCGACCGTCCAGCCGGCCTCTTCGAGAAGTGCCTTTGCCTTTTCCGGATCGAAGGCGAGTTTGGCAGAAATGTCGCGGTAACCGAGCGCCGTCGAGGCGATGATCGATGTCGCCTGCGGGTAATTGGCGGAAAACAGCGTCGTGACGATTTCCTTGGCGTCGGTCGCGTGCAACAGCGCCTTGCGGACCCTGACGTCTGCGACCAGTGGATTGTCGGGACGGAAGACCACGCTGTTGTTCACGCCGCGCGTCGAGGGCGCGTAGATCTGGTAATCCTGGGCCTCGACCTGCTTTTCGTCATAGGCCTGCACCTGGCGGATGAAATCGGCCTGACCGGCAAGCAGCGCGCCGATGCGCACGCTGTCTTCGCCGGTGATGATGTACTTGATGCCATCGAGATAGGCCCTGCCCTGATGCTCCAGCTTTGCCGGACCCCAGGCGTATTCTTCACGCGCCTTCAGGTTCAGCTCCTTGCCGATCGTTTCGCTGTCGACGACAAACGGACCTGAGCCGATGATCTTGGTGGCGTCGCCCAGCTGTTCGAAAGGAAGCGCCAGCGTGCTTGCGGCGACAAGGCCGGAGCCTATGACCGAGGTGCCCTGCAGGAAGCCCGGTGACGGCTTCTTGAAGTAGAACTTGACCGTCTGGGGATCGACGACCTCGCTGCGCTCGTAGTTGTTGATCACCTCCGACACCGGCTGTTTCAGCGCCTTGTTGCCGAGCCCGAAGACATCGTAATTCTTGGCGACGGCTGCCGCATCGAGTGGCGTGCCGTCGGAGAAGGTGACGCCCGGGCGGATCTTGAACGTGTACTCGGTCGCGTCAGCGTTGACCGTCCAGGATTCCGCAATCCAGGGCTCGATTTCGAGCGTCTTCGGATTCTGATAGGTGAGCTTGTCGGTGATCTGATTGAGGATGCCACCGTTCGGATAAAAGCCGCCGGCCGGCGGATAGAGATTGGTATGGGCCTGCTGCTCGAGATAGATCAGCGTTCCGCCCTTGACCGGGTCGCTAGCAAAAGCGCCAGGCAGGAAAAGGCCGGAGGCGGAGATTGCCGCCAGCGTCAGCGCAAGCCGTTTCAGTTTCGTCGTCATGGGAGCCTTCCTTCAAATGTCTGAAGGCTATCGTACGAGGAAGTGTCGGATCATCAACTAAATCTAGTGAATTAATATGCTATATGTTCCGAGCGAATGGAAAGAAGCATCTCCGTCTCCGAGCCGATGGAGATATTTCTCCCGAGGCCGTCTCACTGCCTTCTTTTGCTGGTCTCAAGCGACATGCGGATCAGGGCGTTGAAAGACCGTCTGTTATCGTGGGCGAAACGCTTCACGTGCCATTGACAATTCGGCCCCTATTCATTGAAAACTTTGCCAATTCCTTCCAAGCCCGAGATTGAGATATTCATGACAAATAACAAGGTTCTTGTCGTCGGCGGCGCCGGCTATATCGGCTCGCACACCTGCCTTCAGCTGGCCTCCAAGGGTTTTGAACCCGTGGTCTACGACAACCTGTCGAACGGCCATGAGGAGTTCGTCAAATGGGGCGTTCTGGAAAAGGGCGACATCCGCGACCGCCAACGGCTTGACGAGGTGCTTGCGCGGCACAAGCCGCGGGCGATCCTGCACTTCGCCGCGATGATCGAAGTCGGCGAATCCGTCAAGGATCCGGTCTCCTTCTACGACAACAATGTCATCGGGACCTTGACCCTGCTGTCGGCCGCACTTTCGGCTGGCATCGAGGCTTTCGTGTTTTCGTCCACCTGCGCCACCTATGGCCTGCCGGAAAGCGTGCCGATCGACGAGCAGCACCGCCAGGCCCCGATCAACCCCTATGGCCGCACCAAATGGGTTTGCGAGCAGGCATTGAAGGACTACGGGCAGTACAAGGGACTGCGCTCGGTCATCCTGCGTTACTTCAATGCCGCTGGTGCCGACCCCGAAGGGCGGATCGGCGAGTGGCACGAGCCTGAGACCCACGCGATCCCGCTCGCGATTGATGCCGCCCTCGGTCGCCGCGATGGCTTCAAGGTCTTCGGCACCGACTACGACACCCGCGACGGGACCTGCGTGCGCGACTACATCCACGTGCTCGACCTTGCCGACGCCCATGTGCGCGCCGTGGAATACCTGCTTGAGGGCGGCGACAGCGTCGAGCTCAATCTTGGCACCGGCACCGGCACGACGGTCAAGGAACTGCTGAACGCCATTACCGAGGTCTCCGGCCGCACCTTCGGCATCGACTATGTCGATCGTCGGGAAGGCGATTCGACCACGCTCGTCGCCAACAACGACAAGGCCCGCGAAGTGCTCGGCTGGGAGCCGCAGTATGACCTGGCGGCGATCACGCGCACGGCCTGGAACTGGCATTCCCGCCGCAACCAAGGCGCCTGAGATCAGGCACCTCGACGAACCGCATCCTGGCCTAGACAGCTAGGATGCCGGACGTACCCGGTTCAGGGGCAATCTGGAGCGGGTACGTCGCGTGAGCGGACGCTCGATGATGAAATACGCGGCAATGCCGGCCAGCGTGCCGGTCACGAGCGCGACAAGCAGTGTCAGCGCTGAGTTCAAGCCGACCATCGCCGCGGTCTTGACGACGACCGATATCGCGAAGGTGTGCCACAGGTAGATCGAATAGGAGGCATCTCCGAGCAAGGTCGGCAATGTCCATTTTCGGAACCAACCGTCGGATTCAAGCGCAAGGGTGCCGGTGACCAGCATGACTGCCAGCGGGCCCAATATCCTTTCGTCAAACGGCAGGCGCAGGACGGCAAGGCCCGCGAGCCCCAGGAATGAACCGACGACAAGCACGATGCCGACACGTGGGCCGGCAATCCGGCCCCGCAGCCAAAACTCGGCGACAATCATGCCAGCCACGAACTCGAGGATGACGGGGCGCGTATAGGTCAAAAACAGCGCGTTCTCCGTATCGATGGCAAGCCCAAGCAGGACCAGCGAAACGAACACCACCGCCATCGCCGGCAGCCGACGATGCCTGGGTAGCATCAGGGAGGCGGCGAAGACGACATAGAAGAACATCTCGAAATTCAGCGTCCAGCCCTGCACGAGCACCGGCCAGATTTCGCCGCTGCTCGGCGAGCGTGTCGGGATGAACAGCAGGGACGCGACAACGTGTTCGACCGACAAGACGAGGTTCGGGAAAAGGCCGGCAATACCGCCCCCGATCATCACCATCGTCGCAAGCCAATAAATCGGCGCGATCCGACGAAGTCGTTCCTTAAGGAAAGCAAGTGGTCTTGTCGGACGACGATCGCTGATCACCCACATGATGAAGCCACTGATGACGAAGAAGACATCGACGCCGGCAGCCCCGATCGCGAAGTGGTGGCCCGTCCGCTCGGCCGCGTGAAAGAGCACGACACCGAGCGCGGCAAGCGCGCGCAGATATTGTATGCCGTGGATCGTTTTCATCGGCGTAGCGGTCATCAGAGCCTCAGCTGCGGGTGGTTGCTTGCCAGCACCCTGGCCTCGGCGAGCCGACGCTCGCTGACGACCTGCCGGCCCTGCCTGATCGTCAGCTTTCCGGCTGCAAAGTAGAGCAGGAAAGAGCCGACGTGGTAGGGATTCATGATGTCGATTTCGACGAAGGCCCGCACGAGCAGCAGCATCACCACGCCGAACAGAACGGAGGATTCCACGTGGTGGTCATAGGTGAGCAGCCGCTTGATATGGCCGAAGACGGTCACCAGGAGCACGGTGCAAAGCAGCACGAGCCCGATCGCGCCGGTCTCCACCATCGCCTCGATGAAGGTGTTGTGGAAGTGGAAGCCCGAGCGGGTCGCGATGAAGAATTCTTCCCACAACCGCTCCGGTTCGGAAAAACCCTGGACCCAATAGGCCTGGTAACCCACACCGACGACAGGTGAAGAGAGCGCAGCCTCAATGCCCTGCCGCCAGAGATAGGTTCGCCCGGTCAGCGTGGAGTCCTTGCCGAAGAGGCCGAGAATGAGGTCGACGCCGCCACCGTAGACCGCGGCAATGGCAGTGACCCCGCCCACGACGATGGCGGCGAGAAACAGCCCCTTGCGATGGCTGGGCGACAGCATGCCCACGGCGCGCATGCCGAGCCAGCAACAGACGATAGCGACGGCCGTCAGAACCGATGTCGCCGATTGCGAGGCAAACAGCGAATAGGCCGATATCAGCCCGACGGCTCCTGCGGCTCCGAGCCAAAACCCGCGCTCCCCAAGCGCAACAGGCGCGATGAAGGCAAAGTAGATCCCGAGAGACGCATAGAACCCGAGCTGGTTCTTCGAAGCAAAGGCACCGACGAAACTATAGGTGCCGTCAAGCGGATCCAAGTGGTAGACGCCAAACAGCAACGAATAGACGAGCACGATACCGACCCCCGCCAGCGCGCCGCGCACGAGCGTGCGGATGTCGATCGTGCGCATGACGATCAGGGCGCAGACGACATGGGAGAGGTACTGCACCCCCGTCCTTGCCGTCATCCCCGGCGCTGCCGACCAGAACACCGACAGGCAGGCAAAGACCGCAAAGGCGAGGATCCAGATACATCTGCCGTAATTGCCGAGCACCCTTCGATAATCGACGAGGACCAGTGGCAGCCACAGCGCGTAATAGACCAGGATTGACGCCTGCCCGAACCGCGCGGAATAGGCGAAGACGAAGAACGATATTGCCAGCGCAAACGTACCGTAGGCCTGGTTTTCACCCGGAGAAACGAGGCTTGCCTTGGAAATTTTCATCGTGATCCTTCAAAGCATTTCTCGATTAATAGGCATCCGAGAAACGCTCTATTTTGTTCTCAAGCGCTTCCTGATGGTCCCGCGCTCCGCACTTCTCCCCGAAGCGCGCTAACGCATCGCGACGTTGGCTTCGATCTTGATCACGTCGCCCGGCTGAACCGGCGTCTTCTCATCGGCCGCAATCTCGACAGCCTTGCCTTCCTTCTCGCGGACGATCGAATAGCTGATCACAGCCTCCGACCCGTTGTCCTTGGTCTGCGCCGCCTCGGCCGATTGCAGCAGCGCCTCGGTCATCAGGTCACGGCTGGTCCCGAGCTTGATCGCCAAGGTGTCGAGTTCGGCATCGGTGTTCTGCAGGTCCTGGGCGAGCTGGGCGTCCCAGTCGTTGCGCAGGTTGGTGTCATCCTGCGTCGCCTTGCTGACGTCCTGTTTCGCCTTCAGAGACGCGGTGTCGATATCGAGGACGGCCCCTTGCAACTCGGCGACGCGCTGCTCAAGAGCGAGCTTTCGCGCAGCCAGTGCCAGTCCCTTTTCGGCAAGGCCTTCGATCTTGTCCCTGTCCTCGATCACCAGGTCCAATTGGCGGTTCTGGGTCTCGGACTTTTTCGCCAGCGCCTCGATCTCGTTTTCGAGCAGGGATTTGAGATCGGCCAGCGATGCCAGCTGACGCTTCTGCCTCTTGTCGCGCGATACCATCAGTGCCGTCTCGCTTTCGAGCAGGCCGGCGACGTCGGCGGCGTCCTTTAATTCCTTCGGCAGTTCGATCTTGTCCTTGCCGGCGATCTCCGCCTGCAGGCGCGCGCGCCGGATCAGGAGCCGGTTGCGCTCGGAGACCTGCACGCTCGAATCTCCGCGGGCATTGATGTAGTCGCGGGCGAAACGCTGGCCGCTTTCGGAACGTCTCAAGCCGCCACCGAGGCTGACGGCCTTCAACACCGTCAGGTTCGGCGCATAGGGGTACTCACCGGGCTTCTGAATCTCGCCTGACAGATAGACCGGGCGATACTGGGCAAGTTCGACCGAGGCCGATGGCCGGTCGCGCAGACCGAACAGCGTCTGCATCTTGACGCCGATCGCCTCGCTCATCTCGGCAGTCGTCTTGCCTGCTGCCGGCAAGTCGCCAATGAAGGGGATGGAGACCATGCCGGATGCACCGACGGTATAGTCGCCGCTGACCACGGACCAGTCGCGCACCGCGCCTTCGGCGGTTTGCCATTCGGCAACGCGGATCTTCAGCTTGTCCATGACGCCGAGATGGTATTCGTCGGCATGAGCCGGCAGCGTGCCGAACACGGTTATGGCCGCAAGCATGGCGGCCTTGAGAGAATATGGCTTTCGCAGGGAGATCAGGGATCTCCCGTTGGCAATTTGATGTGTCATTGCGGTTTCCCGGTTGCTGGTCGCGCGCTCCGGCGTCCAACGACCGAGGTCGTCAGGCTCCGTGGCGCAGCGTTGGTCAGTAGCTGCCGCGAGAAAAGCAGACTGCGGGGATCGTCTTGAAGACGATGGAGACGTCGCGGATCAGCGACCAGTTCTGCACATAGTGCGTGTCGAAGGCGACGCGTGTTGCATAGGAAACGTCATTCCTGCCGCTGATCTGCCAGAGGCCGGTCAGGCCCGGCCGAGACTGCAGATAGAAGACGGCTGCGGCGTCGTAGAGTTCGAGTTCGTCTTCCACGACAGGTCGCGGGCCGACGATGCTCATTTCACCGCGGATGATGTTGATCAACTGCGGCAGTTCATCGAGGCTGAGCTTGCGCAGCACGCTGCCGACGACGGTCACCCGTGGATCGTCCTGTAGTTTGCGTGTCGCTCGCCATTCCTCGTAGGCGGCCGGATTGTTGCGAAGATGATCCTGCAAAAGCCGATCGCCGTCTGCCCGCATCGTGCGGAACTTCAGGCAGCGGAATGAGCGGCCGTTGTGGCCGATACGGCGGTGGCCGTAGAAAACGGATCCGCCATCCGAAAACTTGACGAGCGTCATCAAGAGCAGGAAGAGCGGACTGAGAAAGACAAGAGCGAGTGAAGCGGTGAAGACGTCGAAGCCGCGCTTCGAAATTCCTCCCACCGGACGATATGCTCCTGACTCTGCGGTACTGAAAAACGGCGAATTGGCCGATCGAGTCGCAGACTTCATAGAGAAGACTCCATTTACGTTGGCGATTGGTCGGTCCCCTTGGGGCGCACTCGTATCCAAGAATGAGTGTATGGTTAGGATTTGCTTTTTAAAGGCGAAAAGATGACCGGCAGCGTACGCACCTCCCGCAGACGTATATCATCAATCGCGAATATGTAATATTTCCTCGTGAACGAAGATCATCTATTCATGGATGACCAAGTGTATTCCTGAAGATGCCGATGTAATTTCCGGATGTATCGACATTACTCATGAAATAATCGACCGTACCTTGATATCAGGATGTTTGCTTTCATCTTGTATCGGAAATTTTGCCCTCTCGGTAAATTGAAATCCGTCAATTTGGTCGACGCATCTTGCGATGCAGCAATATTTTGCACTGCACGCACATAGCCGTCACCAATGCGAAGCTTGTAACAAAAGTTGATAGTGAAAGCGGATCGAAGGCCAACCTCGAGACGAACGAAACAAGGCGAAACCCACAGTGGGTGGAAACGGGAGATTCGGCCCGGTCGTTGCCAACCCCAATTCGGCCGGTGAAAATCGATTCCCTCTGCCTCTCCCGAAAGCCAAATCAAAAGCCAAATCAACGGAATTTGATTGGCACCGGCCTGTTCTAAAGGCGACATAAACATTTTCGGGGCTATAGCGGCTTATATTGCATCTGCGGCTATTGTCGGTTGAACCGGGGCGTAACCGCCAATATATTGAAACTCTGTGGTGGGAAGGGCTTTGGCTCCAATGGAGACACCAACAACAGATCCGAAAGCTAGGTAGCGCGATGTTCGCACCCCGCGTTTTTGCCAGCATGATTGGCGCCTTGACGGTCTTTGCCATCGTCACCTACCTGCTGAACGGCTCACTGACCTCGACCCTGATCCAGACCCTGATCTGCGCCGTGCTGATGCAGGTCGGCTATTTCCTGGCTGTCGTTTTCCTCGTTTGGAAGAAGGCGCGCGAACGCGACCGGCAGGCAGCCGAGAACGCCCGCACAGCGACGGACGAAAAACAGACTGGCAAGGTTTCAACCGGGCGATTGAACAGGCCCGGCCACTTCAATCCCTGACGCGCAAAAGGCGGCTTCCATTTGCCGCCGATGATACCGTCGACAAAAAAGTCAACGTTTTGACGCGGTTGCGACACGATCCCGTTGCATCTTGCGGCGCGTCGGCAAAGCAACAGCGATGCCGACCATGCCCGACGTAACGCTGGAGGCCACAATGACCGCAGCTGCAACGATGGACGTCTGTGTCATCATCGCCGCAAAAAATGCCGCCGAAACGATTGCAAGGGCCGTCGCTTCGGCGCTTGCCGAGCCCGAAACCGCCGAGGTAATCGTGATCGACGATGGTTCGACAGACACGACCGCATCGTCTGCCTTGTCGGCTGCCGATGACACAGGACGTCTGAACGTCGTTCGCTTCGAGAACAATCGCGGCCCGGCTGCTGCACGAAACCACGCGATCTCAATCAGCCGCTCGCCGATCCTCGCCATCCTCGATGCCGACGATTTCTTTCTGCCCGGCAGGCTCACCCGGCTTCTCGATGTGCCCGACTGGGATTTCGTTGCCGACAACATCGCCTTCATGGACGAGACGGCCGCCGCCAGCGCCGCGGCCGACGTCGGCCGGTTCCAGCCGGAACCACGCCTTCTCGACCTCAACGGCTTCGTCGAGGGCAATATCTCGCACCGCGGCGTGAGGCGTGGCGAGATCGGCTTTCTGAAACCGCTGATGCGGCGTGATTTTCTATCGACGCATCAGCTCGCCTACAACGAGGCCCTTCGTCTCGGCGAAGACTACGACCTCTACCTGCGAGCGCTTGCCAAAGGCGCGCGTTACAAAATCATCCACAGCTGTGGCTACGCGGCGATCGTGCGTGGCAATTCGCTCAGCGGCAGCCATCGCACCGAGGATCTGAAGAGGCTTTACGAGGCCGACCGGGGCATTCTCGCCGACAACCGATTGAGCCCCGAGGCGGCCGCCGTCATTCGCCGGCACGAACGCCATATTCGCGGGCGCTACGAGCACCGGCGTTTCCTCGATCTGAAACGCGAAGGCGGCCCGATCGCCGCCATCACCTATCTGCTCGGCAAGCCGGGGGCAATTCCTGCGGTTGCCGGTGGCATCTTTGCCGACAAGACCGAACGCATACGACCGACCGAGGCGCTTGCCGAACGCGGCAACTCGAACCGGTTGCGCTATCTGTTGCCGGCCTCGGCCGAATTGAGTTGATCGCCTTCAACGGCGCCCGTCGCGGGCGCCGTTGAATTTCTCCTAGAGATAATCGCGACGAACGGTTTCGAGAACGCCGCGGAAGCGCGCCTTGCGCTCGGCAAGGACGCGGTCTTCGCTCAGTTGCGGCTCGGCCCTGCTCGCCTGCCACAGGGCCAACGTCGAGGGAGCAGCCAGAAACTGCT
This sequence comes from Ensifer sp. GW823-FHT05D09, assembly GCF_058795755.1. Classification (NCBI taxonomy): domain Bacteria; kingdom Pseudomonadati; phylum Pseudomonadota; class Alphaproteobacteria; order Hyphomicrobiales; family Rhizobiaceae; genus Ensifer; species Ensifer sp. GW823-FHT05D09. The sequence continues at coordinate 168,667 of NZ_JBXAIA010000004.1, forward strand.
TGGCGGCTCCACGCAGGAAGGTCTGCCTCGGCGGCGGCGTGCCGACGACGAGGTCGCCGTCGATCTGGCGCCGGTTCGGGTCTTCACCGTCGGTTTCAGCGATATCGAATCCCATGCCCCAAAACCTAGTGCCCTTGATCATCGCTTCAGCGCGGCTTGAAACCGGGACATGGCGCGGGCGATAGGTGACGCCGACCGTCTGCGCCCAGTCGTTCCACTTGAAGCTGTTGATGCTGTCGGATGTCGAAACCGCCACCCACGGAACCCGAAAGGCATCCGCAAGGATTGCACCGTGCATCGATTCCGCCACGATCAGCTCGGATTGGGCGATCTCCCGGATGACGGCTCCTGCCTCGCCGCGCGGGTCGATATAGTGCAGGCCAACCGTGCCGCAGGTCGTCGGCCACATGCCGGCGATCGCGCTTTCCCAATGGGGAACGAAACTGCGCTTGTGGATCTTCGGCAGGTTCCGGAATTCCGGCATCTCGGCAACCATCACGGCCGGATCGATGATGCCAAGTTCGGGCGAGACTCCGACCTTCTCGGCGGTTAGCGGCCCGCGTACACAGCGGACGTCCCACTCCGCCTTGTCGCGCATATCCGGAAGCGTGCCATAGCCGAAGCCACTGCCGAGCACGAGTTTTCGCATACCGTCGGGCAGTAACGCTCGGTTGAGCACCGTACCGACGCCGACGAGCAGGATGTCGTCATGGCTGTCGCGGAAACCAGGCAAGAGGAAATCCCAGAGCCAAAGATTGAGGTCGTCTCCGAAATTGCCGTGATGTGATTCCCAATAATAGGGCTTCATGAGCGGTCCCTTCTCTCAAATGAAAATGTGTCCGGCACCGCAAGCGGCGTCTCTGTTCCCTCCTGAGGGATGCTGTCTTCGTGATCAGCGTTGCGGTGATAGTTTGCCGACGGCCAGTTGGAGGGCGCTTTGCAGCAATTTCGGATCGCGCCACACCCAGCGCGCCAGGAGCCTGAACTGCGGCGATTGCTTGCGGCGCAGCCGCCGCGCCTGGCTCCACAGCGCCTGTCGGCGGGCCGTGTGCTGGTAGGAGCGGATCGAAGCGATTTCCTGTGGGCGGCGCGAAAACCGGCCCTCGAGCGTTTCAAGCGCCACGAAGGTGTTGAACTGCTGCTGCAAGAATTCCGGCGAATCGTTGTCGATCGAATGGAAGATGTTGATGCCTTCGCCGCGCTCGGCACCGGCCGCATCGCAAAGCACAACGCGCCTGGCCGCAAGCACGCAGTCGCAGAAGAACAGCACATCTTCGGCGGCCAGCCGCAAGGCTGCATCGAAGCGGATATTTTCGAACAGCGCGCGCCCGATCACCATGCAGGACAGATGCAGGAAGCTCCAGTTTCTCAGCATCACCTGTGAAAGATCGGGAATTTCCACCACCAGCGGGGTCTGCTGCAGGCGAATGCAGGTGTCGCTCTTCAGGAGATCGGCAACGCCGAAATGATAGTAGAATGCATCGCCGCCCGAGATCGATGCCCAGTAGCAATCGGCATCGTAGCGCGTCAGGCTTTGATAGGCATTCTTCAGGTGATCCGGCGTCCAGATGTCGTCGGAATCGAGGAACGCCACGTATTCCGCATCGTGAGGAACATGGTCGAGCCCGGTGTTGCGTGCACCGCCCGGCCCCTGGTTGGGCTGGCGTATAATGGTGATGCGCGCGCGCAGGTCTTCACCAAGCGGAGCCAGTTCCTCATCGACCGAATAGGGCGACTGATCGTCGACAACCAAGACGTGAAAGTCCTGGAATGTCTGGGCGAACACGGACTTGAGCGCCCGCCGAAGAATGCCCGGCTCCTTCTGGTAGTAAGGGATAATAATCGTAAGCTTTGCCATCTTTTCGCCCCTGCGGTTTCTCTACAAAGAGTCTTGCGTGGTCACCTCCCACCGGGTCGCGGCCGTATGTCTATCGCCTGTCCTTTGCCTCTTATTCTTTCAAAGGACTCACGGGATGTTCGCCATGCCCTCCACCGTCAATGCCAAATCCGTCACCCGTAACGTCGGCTGGAGCGTGCTCTCAAAGACAGGCACATTCGGGCTGAAATTTGTCACCGTGCCTATTCTGGCGCGCATCCTGACGCCTGAAGAGTTCGGAACGGTCGCGGTCGCGCTCACTGTCGTGCAGTTTCTGGCGATGATCGGCGGTGCCGGTCTCGCCTCCGCGCTGATCATTCAACGCGAGGAGGAAATGGAACTTGTCCACTCGGCCTTCTGGGCGAATCTGGCGATTTCCGTGGCCATGGCGCTTGGCCTTTTCGTCTTTGCCGCCCCACTCGCAACGCTGCTCGGCGCGCCTGACGCCACCTACCTTCTGCAGATCATGAGTCTGCTTATCCCGCTTCAGCTTGGCGGGGATGTCGCCTATGCGCTTCTCGCCCGGCGCATGAATTTCAGCAAGGATGCGGCCTGGAGCATGATTTCGGAAACGGTTGGCGCACTCGTCGCCGTTATCATGGCGCTTGCGGGCTTCGGTATCTGGTCGCTCTTGGGACAGCTCTTCGTATCGGCATTGATCCGCCTTGCGGGGCTCTATGCCGTTTCCGGCTACATTCCGAAGCTGGTCTTTTCGTTCCGGCGCGTATGGACATTAAGCCGATTCAGCCTCGGCATGATGGGCTCGGAATTCGCCAACTTCATCACCTTCCAGTCGCCGATGGTGGTGATTTCCCGCTATCTCGGTCTTTCCGATGCGGGCGCCTATTCCGCCGCCAACCGCTTTTCCAGCATTCCCAACCAGATCGTGCTTTCAGCCGTCATGGGTGTGCTTTTCCCAGCCTTCAGCCACATGGGCGAGGATCGCCAGCGCCGCTCCCAGGCGCTCATGCTGAGCACGCAGGTGACCACGGTGCTGCTTGCACCGATGATGTTCGGGCTGTGGGCACTCGCCGAGCCAGCGATGCTCGTGCTCTTCGGCAGCCAATGGGCGGCGGCATGGCCGGTTCTCGGCCTTCTGGCCCTGTCCAAGGGCATCCTCACGCCGTGCAGCACTTACGTGCCATACCTCAAGGGCATCGGCCAGGGGGCGGTTCTGTTCTGGTGGGCAGTGATCCGGGCGATCGTCACCACCGGCGCAGTCGCCTATGGCGCTATCAACGGCTCGCTGATCGAGGCGATGATCGCCCTTTGCATCGTCAACGTCCTGACGCTCGTCGGATATTCCTGGGTGGTCTTCCGGGCTGACGGCATGCCGTTCTTCAGAGGTTTCTTCGTCTCGACCAGACCAATGTTTGCAGCCTTTGCCATGGCGCTTACGGTGCGCCTCCTCCTTGAGCGCTTCGGTTCGCACGTTCCCAATGCCATCATGCAGGTGCTCGTCGGCGCCGCCATCGGCGGTGGCATCTACCTCATTCTGATGGTTCTGACGGAGCGCAAACTGCTGGTGAAGCTTCAGCAAATGATCCGTCAGCGCGGCGCAGCGGCACCGGCTCCAGAACCTGCGGAATGATATGGGTTAGCGAACTGCGATGTGCCTCACACTCGCCGCAATTCTCACCGCGGGAGGCAAAAAACCTTGAATTGACAATGATCAACGAAAAAAAGTCTGCCATTTTTGCTGGCAATTATCCGACGTAAACTCAACCCAAGGATACACTTCATTAGAATATGAGCATGTTGCGCAACATGCGACAAGCGGTGAGCTTTTGACGATTGCAGCGGTCAATTCGCTTTCAATTTGCGGTGAATTCGAAATGTGGCGAATGCTGCACCGCAGCAAATCATGGCCGATTCTTTTGCTGCAGCGCCATATTTTCAGCCACGCCCCTGCCCTAGCTTAAGTGATGCGGGCTCTAGTCTGCTCTGTTGAAACGGCGCCGAAAATGGCGCTGGCAGATAGGAGTGACGGATATCGTGGCTATGGACGCGAATATTTCCTCGCGGATCAATCTGATGCGCATCGTGCTGATCTCAGGCATCGTCTTCGTACATGTGCCGCATGATCCGCAGACGAGCCCCTTCCTCGGCACCTATGGGTTCTGGGACTGGCTGCGCGTGTTTCTGGGCGACAGCCTCTTTCGCGTCGGCGTTCCCTGCCTCAGCGCGATCTCCGGCTATCTCCTGTTCCGCCGCGGCCTGGAGACGTTCGACTACGGCAAGACGCTTCGGACCAAAGCGCGCACGGTATTGCTTCCCTTCCTCCTGTGGAACCTTGCCTTTCTGGCGCTGGTCTATGCCGCGCAGCTCAAAAACATCGGTTTCGGCTACCTCCCGGATGTGGTGAATGCCAGCCCGCGCGAATGGCTGAGTCTCGCGTTTGCGCTCGAGGGACTGCCGGTCAACGTGCCGCTCTATTTCCTGCGCGATCTGTTGCTTTGCATCCTGCTCTCGCCAGCGCTCGCCTGGCTGATCAAGCGCTATCCGCTGCAGGCGCTTGGCCTGCTGCTTGCCTACGCGGTGCTTCCGCTGCCGAACGGTATCTTCCTGAAGAAATCGATCCTGTTCGGCTTCTCAACCGGTATCTATCTGAGCCTGCACCGCATCGACGTTAAGCGGCTCGATCCCTATGCGCGATCGATCACCGCCCTCTTCCTCGCCGCTGCCGTCGCGCTGTCGATCGTTCTCTACCAGACAGGCCCCGAGTTCCCCGCCTGGGTCGATATGCTGCGCAGCCTGACGGCCCTTTCCGGCATCGTCGGTTCCTGGGCCGTATCCGCGCTTCTCATGCGCACCAGGCTCGGCGAACGGCTGGCGCGCTCCGGCGGCCTCAGCTTCTGGATCTTCTGCGCCCACTACCCCCTGCTCATCCTTTTCTGGATGGTGTGGAACCGCACCGGGTTCACCGACTACCGTCTGTTCTACTTCGTGATCCCCTTCATCACGATTGCCCTTCTCGTTGCCGCGCATGCTTACGCCAAGCGCCTCGCACCGGGTTTCACCGCCGTCCTGACCGGCAGCCGCACCGACGCCTCCCGAGCCGATGCGCGCCCGGACACCGGACGTCGCACCGACTACTCCCCTCAGCAAAGGACCTGACCATGAGATCGATCAGACCTCACCGCCTCGCCCTGCTCACGATACTCCTTGCCGGGATTGCCGGCTCTGCATCAGCTCAGCAAGGCGCCACCGGCACCTCGTTCCTCGACAATTTCGACGCGCTCGACACCGGCCACTGGTATGTCTCCGATGGCTGGAACAACGGCCCACACCAGAACTGCACATGGTCGAAGGATCAGGCGATGGTCGTCGACGGCGTCCTTGAGCTCAAGTTCGAGGAAGGCAAAAAGGGCGAGCGCAACTATGCCTGCGGTGAAGTCCAGACCCGCAAGCGCTTCGGCTACGGCACCTACGAAGCCCGCATCAAGGCAGCCGACGGATCCGGGCTGAACTCGGCTTTCTTCACTTACATCGGTCCCGCCGACAAGAAGCCGCATGACGAGATCGACTTCGAGGTGCTCGGCAAGAACCCGGCCAAGGTGCAGCTCAACCAATATGTCTCGGCCAAGGGCGGCAACGAGAAGCTCGCAGACGTACCGGGCGGCGCCAATCAGGGCTTCAACGACTACGCCTTCGTCTGGGAGAAGGAGCGGATCCGCTACTACGTCAATGGCGAACTGGTTCACGAAGTGACCGATCCCGCCAAGATCCCGACCAACGCCCAGAAGATCTTCTTCAGCCTGTGGGGCACTGACACGCTCAGCGATTGGATGGGCACCTTCAATTACAAGGGACCGACGGCGCTGCAGGTCGACCGGATCGCCTTCACTGCGCCCGGTGACAAGTGCCAGTTCGCCGAATCCGTCGCCTGCAAACTGGACTGAGGACACCACCGCACCGCCGCATCCGTGCATCGCGCCACCACTGGCGCGTTGCACGATTTCTTGAATGACGCTTGGCTCGGGCTGAGCAGGAAGACGGACGTTTTCATGCTGAAGGTACTCTATCTGGCACAGGATCTGGCTGACCCCGCGGTGCGCCGTCGTGTCCTGATGCTGAAAGCGGGGGGTGCACGCGTAACACTCGCAGGCTTTCGCCGGGGCGCAAACGCGCTGGCGGCCATCGAGGGCATCGACCCGATCGAGCTCGGCACGACCCGCGATGGCCGCTTCGGCCAGCGGATCGCAGCGGTCGCCAAGGCATGCCTGTCCCTGCCGGCGAAGTTGCGTGCAGTCGACCGGCCCGACGTGATCATCGCACGCAACCTCGACATGCTCGCCGTCGCCAACAAGGCAGTCGGCATGTTCGGCGGCTTTGTTCCTGTCGTCTATGAATGCCTCGACATTCACCGCCTGCTTCTGCGCGACGATGTGGCCGGGCGTGCGGTGCGTGCCAGCGAAGCCTACCTCGGGCGCAATGCGCGGCTTTTGATCACCAGCTCGCCCGCCTTCGTCGAGCATTATTTCCGCCCGCTCTCCGGGCTGGAAACGCCGGTCATGCTGCTTGAGAACAAGGTGCTTGAACTCGGCGAGCGCGGCGATCCGCCACTTGCAACAGTCACCACATCGCGACCGGACGAACCCTGGCGGATCGGCTGGTTCGGCGCGCTGCGCTGCCGCAAATCACTCGCACTGCTTTCCGCATTTTCCCGGCGTATGGACGGCCGCTTCAAGATCGTCCTTCGCGGCCGGCCGGCCTATTCCGAATTCGACGATTTCGACGGCTTTGTGCGCGATGAACCGCACATGACCTTCCACGGCCCTTATCGCAGCCCGGAGGACCTCGGCGCCATCTACGACGAGGTCGACTTCACCTGGGCGATCGATTTTTTCGAGGAAGGCCAGAATTCCAGATGGCTGCTTCCGAACCGGCTCTACGAGGGATGCCGATTTGGTCGGGTGCCGATCGCCATGCGCGGGACGGAGACCGCACGCTTTCTCGCAGTCCGCGGCCTCGGCTTTCTGCTCGATGAAGCCGAGCCGGACAATCTGGTTTCACTTCTCGGCGACGTCGACGCGGGCCGCTACGCCGATGCGTCTGATCGCGTGCGCGCCTGCAATTCCGACACATGGGTCTTTGGTCGCAACGATTGCGAGAACCTCGTCAGGCGCCTTTCGGCAATCACGTCGACGGCTCCCGAGCCTGCAGCACCCCTTTCCCCCGTCCGTCAAAACGAAGGTGGTTTGTCATGAACACAACAGATCTGACGTCGACGCGCAGTCTGATCGTCATCCCCTGCCTCAACGAGGCAGACCATATCGAAATCCTGGTGGACAAGCTTCGCCCATCGCTCCGCCCGCTCAACGCGGTCATCCTGATTGCCGATGGCGGCAGCACCGATGGCACACGCGAAATCGCAGCGCGGCTCGCTGAAGGCGATCCGGCCGTCCTGATGCTCGACAATCCCAGGCGCATCCAGAGTGCCGCAATCAATCTGGCGGTCACTGAATTTGGCGGCTCGTTCGATTTTCTGATCCGAATCGATGCGCACGGCACCTATCCTGACGATTACTGCCAGAGACTGGTCGACGAGGTGATCTCCACCGGCGCCGACTCCGTCGTCGTTGCCATGGAGACTGTCGGCTTCACGCCCTTCCAGAAGGCGACCGCCTACGCCCAGAATTCCAAGCTCGGAAATGGCGGTGCCAAGCATCGGCTCGGAGCCACAAGCCATTGGGCCGACCACGGCCATCACGCCCTGATGCGCATTCAAGCCTTCAAGGCAATCGGCGGTTACGACGAAAGCTTCAGCCACAACGAAGACGCCGAGTTCGACTATCGCTTCCGCCAGGCCGGCTACCGCATCTGGATGACCGACCGGACGAGCATGGTCTATTACCCCCGTGCCAAGGTCGGCCCGCTGTTCCGGCAGTACTTCAGCTACGGCCGAGGGCGCGCCCGCAATGTGTTGAAGCACCGTGTGGTGCCTAGCCTCAGGCAATTGCTGCCGCTTGCGGTCGCACCGGTGGCAATCGGCGCTTTGCTGGCCGTGATCAACTGGGTTGCCGTCGTCCCGGTCGTGCTCTGGGCCGCAGCCTGCATCGGCTACGGTGCCTGGATGGCACTCGGCCAGAAAAACCCCTACGGGCCGCTTGCTGCTATCTCGGCCATGGTGATGCACTTCGCCTGGTCGGCCGGGTTCTGGCGCGAATTACTCGACCTTCGCAACAGGCGGGTCGCACCATGATTGAGGCCGCTACCCAAATGCCCGTGGATATCAGGGTCGATATCGCGGTCTGCACCTTTCGCCGGCCCGAGCTTGCCGAAACCCTGCGCTCTCTGGCCTCCATCACGGTGCCTGAGGGAACGGCGATCCGGATCATCGTCGCCGACAACGACGTCGAGCCAAGCGCTGCCGGGCTTGTCGACGCCTTGCGCTCGGAGGTTCCCTTCGAGATCGACTATGTGCACTGCCCGGCAGGCAACATCTCCATCGCGCGCAACGCCTGCCTCGACAACGCCACGGGCGACTACCTTGCCTTCGTCGACGATGACGAAACCGTCTCGCTCGACTGGCTCATGCGCCTGCTGGAAACGGCCGCTGTCACAGGGGCCGAGGCCGTTCTCGGTCCGGTTCGAGCAGGGTACGACCTTGATGCTCCCTCCTGGATGCGGCGCGGTGATTTTCATTCGACACGACCGGTCTGGGTCGGCGGCCAGATTGTTACGGGCTACACCTGCAATGTCCTGCTCGATCGCAAAAGACCAGCACTCGCCGGCCGGCGTTTCAACCTGGCGCTTGGCAAGACCGGCGGTGAGGACACTGAGTTCTTCACCCATATGCATGGGGATGGTGGCCGCCTCGCCTATGCGCCGGATGCCCTGGTCTACGAGATCGTGCCGGAAAAACGCGCCAGTTTCGAATGGCTGGCAAGACGACGTTTTCGTTCCGGCCAGACCCATGGGCGCCTGTTGACGCAAGCCGCAGTGGGTGGCCGCAAGGCAGCGGAGGTCGTTCGCGCCACTGCCAAGTCCGGGTATTGCGCGACCGCAAGCCTGCTTTTCGTCGCCTCGCCTGTCGTCCGCTCGCGCTATGCGCTGCGCGCCATCATGCATGCCGGCGTCGTAAGCGGCCTCTTCGGCATTCGCGAGCTTGAGCAATACGGCGCCTCGGAAGTGGCAGCGCGATGATGAAGAGCAATCCCGATGTCAGCTTTGTCATCGCCGCATTCAGGGCGGCGGATACGATCGCGCGGGCCATCGACAGTGCGCTTGCCCAGGAAGATGTCGAGATCGAGGTGATCGTCGTCGACGACGCTTCGCCGGATGAAACTGCGGCCGTCGTCGAAGCGATGACCGATCCGCGCATCCGGCTAATCCGGCTCCCGGCCAATCAGGGCCCCGGTGGCGCGCGCAATGCCGGCCTCGACGCGGCGCGCGGCGACTGGGTCGCCATTCTCGATGCCGACGATACCGTTCGGCCGGGACGATTGGCCCGAATGATCGCGCGAGCACGCAGCGAAACCGCCGATATCGCCGTCGACAATCTGGAGGTCCTGAATCTCGATGGCCGACGCGAGCGGATGTTTGCCGACGCTACGCTAGAGAAGACGCCGATCCTCACCCTTGCGGCCTTCATCGGCTCCAACGTGCTTTTCCGTTCGACCTACAATTTCGGCTACATGAAGCCAATCTTCGCGCGACGGTTTCTCGAACAGAAGCGACTGCGCTTCAGGCAAGATATCCGCATCGGCGAAGACTATATCCTGCTGGCCTCGGCCCTTGCCGAGGGCGGACGATGCGTCGTCGATCCGTCGGCCGGCTACCGCTATCACATCCGTGAAGGCTCTATTTCGCGCGTGTTGGAACTGCACCACGTCGATGCGATGATCGCCGCCGACGCGGCATTCCTCAACACCCACATGGTCAACGCAGGTGCAATGGCAATGCAGCGCAAGCGCAGCCGCAGCCTTCAAGAGGCGCGCGCCTTCCTGTCACTCGTTGAACACCTGAAATCCAGATCGCTGGGCAGCGCCATCAAGACGGCACTCTCCAGCCCCCGCGCGCTCCGGCATCTCCGGATGCCGATCGCCGCGCGACTGCGCCGCTTCGTTGCGCCGCTGTCGCGCTTGAAGCCCGCCACGATGACAGTGGCGGCTGAACGATCCACCTCGGGCAAATGCCCCCACACGAAAAAAGGATAATGCCATGGACCGTATCAGAACTGTCAGAAAAGCAGTTATTCCGGTTGCCGGCAACGGCACGCGTTTCCTTCCCGCCACCAAGGCCGTGCCGAAAGAGATGCTGACGATCGTCGATCGCCCGGTCGTCCAATATGCCGTCGATGAAGCCCGCCAGGCCGGCATCGAACACATCGTCTTCGTCACCAGCCGAAACAAGCAGGCGATCGAAGACCACTTCGACGATACACCCGAGCTGATTTCGTCACTGACACGTTCGGGCAAGAACGCCCAGATTTCCGAGCTCGAAAGCATGCTGCCGAAAGCTGGCTCCGTCAGCTTCACCCGGCAACAGGCGCCGCTTGGCCTCGGCCACGCCGTCTGGTGTGCGCGCGACCTGATCGGCGACGAGCCTTTCGCGCTGCTCCTGCCCGACATGCTTTCCTATGGTGCGCGCGGCTGCATGGCCGGTTTGATGGATCTCTATCGTCAAACCGGCGGCAACGTCGTCGGCGTCGAGCAGTGCGCGCCCGAGGATGCCTCGAAGTATGGCATAGTCGGCAAGGGATCGGCCGTACCGCATGGTTTCACCGTCACCGAAATGGTCGAAAAGCCGCGCGCTGGCGAAGCACCGTCGAACTTCTACCTCAACGGCCGCTACGTGCTTCAGCCCGAAATCTTCGGCATTCTCGCCCGCCAGCAGCGCGGCGCCGGCAACGAGATCCAGCTGACGGACGGCATGCTGAAACTCTCGAAAGACCAGTCGTTCCACGCCCATCCCTATGATGGCCGGACTTTCGATTGCGGCTCCAAGCATGGGTTCATCGAGGCGAATGTCGCCTTCGCCCTTGCCCGTCAGGATATCGGCGAGCAGGTCTACGAATCCGTCAGGGACATGGTTTTGTCTCACGAAGGCCGCATCCGCGCGGCATAAACCCGGCTCCGGCGCCCGAACAAGGGCGCCGGCCGATCGACTGTATGGAAACGGACAGAGCGACCCAATGAAACAAAGAAGTCTACCGTTCAGCAGCGTCTTGCCCCGACAAGCCGAGGAATCGGATGGTTTCATCGACCTCGACCGGCTCTTCTCGGTGGTGCTTCGCCGCGGCAGGACCGTCGGGCTTTTCGTTGCCCTGTTCGTCGTCCTCGGTGGCGTCTACCTGCTGTTTGCCACGCCGAACTATACGTCGATGACGCAGATCCTGCTCGACGAGAACCTCTCCAAATACGCCGAGGAAGAGGCGTCACCGCAAAACAGCCAATTGCTCGATACCCAGATTGCCAGTGCCGTGGAGATCCTGAAATCGGGCGAACTGGCTCTGCGTGTCGTCGACAAGATCAACCTTGCCGACAACGACACGATCCTCAATCCGCCGCGGTCCCCCTTTGGCGTCGTCAAGGATTGGACGAAGGCGATCACCGGCGTCTTTGGCGGCGGGCCCACGGTATCGGAAGAGGCAGCACGCAGTGGACGGCGGCAGAAGGCGGCTGCCCTCATCCAGCAGGGCCTTGCGGTCGAGCGCGTGTCGCGCAGCTCTGTCGTTGCCCTTTCCTACCGTTCGAGCGATCCGCAGCTGGCAGCCCAAGTGGTGCGCGCCTATGCGGACGCGTATCTGACCGACCAGTTGAACGCCAATTTCGAGGCGACCGAACGGGCATCAGTATGGCTGCAGGAGCGCCTTGCCGACCTCCGGCAGCGCTCGCAGGTCGCTTCGCTTGAGGTCGAACAATACCGCACCGACAACGGCCTGACCTCGGCGCGCGGCGAACTGATGTCCGAGCAGCAGCTCTCCGACCTCAACAGCCAGCTCATCATTGCCCAGGCCGACACCGCCACCGCTTCTGCCCGCTACAAGCAGTTTCAGGCGATCGTCGAACAGGGCCCGGAGAAGGCAGTCGACAACGCGACGATCTCTTCGAAGGACGGCGACAATTCGGTGATCCGTGACCTCAGGACCCGCTATCTCTCCGTCGGCAAGCGCGAGCAGGAGGTCACCCAGAGTTTTGGCGCCGATCATCCGCAGGCGGTTTCGCTGCGGGCAGAGAAGAACGACATCGGCCGCCAGATCTATCAGGAACTGCAGCAGCTGACGTCGAGCTACCGCAACGAATACGAAGTCGCCCGCTCGCGCGAAGCCTCGCTGCGCGAAAACATCGAGGGCACCACCGGCCGAAACTCCGACGCCAACCGATCGCTCGTGCACCTGCGCGAACTTGAACAGAAGTCTGCCGCACTGAAGACACTCTACGAGTCCTATCTCGGCCGCTACGAGCAGGCCGCACAGCAGCGCTCCTTCCCGATCGCCAAGGCACGGGTGATTTCCGAAGCCGGTGTCCCTGTTTCACCGTCCAGCCCGAAGAAGACGATGATCCTGGCGCTCTCGGCCGTACTCGGCATGATGGCCGGCGGCGCCTTTGCCGCATTTCAGGAATTCCGCGAGCGGACTTTCCGTCTCGAAGGCGATGTCCGCTCGATCCTCGGGCACCGGTCGCTTGGTTATGTGCCCCTGATCGGCCCGCGGCCGCCAACGGCAGCGGACCAGATGCGTGCTCGACTGATGAAGGACAAGGGACCAACCCAACCGACACCGGAACCGATTCCCTTCGAACGCGTCAGTCGCATCGTACTCGACGCGCCGCGCTCGTCCTTTACCGAGACCTTCCGCAACGCAAAGCTCGCCTGCGACCAGATGCTGCATGGCAACGCCTGCCGGGTCGTCGGCATCGTCTCGGCAGTTCCGGACGAAGGAAAATCGATCGTCGCCGCCAATTATGCGGCCCTTCTCGCCGCCAGCGGCAAGCGGACGCTGCTGATCGACGCGGATATCCGCAAGCCGGGCCTGAGCAAGATGATCACGCCTGCGCCGAAGACCGGGCTTGTCGAAGCGCTGACGGGAGAGACGTCCTGGCCGGCCGGCATCAAGATCGACCATCAGACGAAGCTTGCGATCTTCCCGGTCGGAGGTGAGGCCACCGACCACTACCCGCATGACAGCCACGAGCTGCTCGCCTCGCCGGCCATGGCGGAGCTGATCACGAATGCGCGCAAGTCCTTCGACTATGTGATCGTCGACCTTGCAGCACTCGCACCTGTCGTCGACGCCAAGGCGTTTTCGCCACTTGCCGACGGCTTCCTCTTCGTCGCCGAATGGGGCCGCACGCCGTCAAGGCTCGTGCGCGATCTGCTTCACGCCGAACCTGAGATCAACGCCAAAATCCTCGGCGTGATCCTCAACAAGACGGATATGCGCGAACTGGCTAAATACAGCGATTTCGGCGCCGCCGAACAGTATCGCCACCGCTTCGAAAAATACTACGTCGACAATGCCGCAACCCGGCGCGAAGCAGAACCGGTCTGAACCACGGGAGCCCAATTGACTTGGGCTCTCCGACATTACTCCTTCCAGAACAGCGGTGTCAGAACGACCAGAACGGTCAGGATCTCAAGACGTCCGAGCAGCATCATGATCGACAGGAGATAGAGCGCCGGATCGTGCAAGGTGGAGAAGTTTCCGGCTGGCCCGATGATCGGGCCGAGCCCGGCACCGACGTTTGAAAGAGCCGTGGCGATCGCCGACGCCGATGTCAGAAGATCGTAACCGAAGGCCCCCATGGCAAGGCTGCCGAAGGCCCAGATCATCATGTAGGCGGTGAAGAACAGGAAGACGGTGCGCTGGACATCAATATCGACCAGCGCCTTGCCATAGCGAACCGTATGGATCCCGTTCGGATAGATGAGCTTGTAGAGCCCGGCCCGGATGGAATTGAAGATGATGATGAAGCGATAGGCTTTCATGCCCCCGGCCGTCGAACCGGAACATCCGCCCATGAAGGTCGCCGCAAACGCAAGCGCAACGATGAAATCTCCCCACAGCATGTAGTCGTCGCTGGCAAAGCCCGTTGTCGACAGGATCGACGAAACAGTGAAGAAGCCGTGCGCCAAAGCCTCGTGAAAGGCTACGCCATTTTCCAGCCGCTGAAACAGGCTGGCAGCGATCGCAAGCACGGTCAGATAGGACAGGAACACGATGATCTGCGGATCCTTCAGCGTATCCAGTCGACCGCGGACGATGAAGAGGATCAAGACCGAAAACGGCAGGCTGCTCAGCGTCATGAAGAAGGTCGCCACCCACAGGATCGGCAGGCTGTTGAAGTAGCCAAGCGAGGCGTCATGGGTGGAAAAACCGCCTGTCGCAATCGTCGACATCGCGTGATTGATCGCATCGAAACGGTTCATCCCGAGATAGCCGTAAATGACCGCGCAAGTCACCGTCATGACGATATAGATCAGCACGAAGGCCCGGGTATAGGTGACGATGCGTGCAAACGGCTTCTCGGTGGTATCCGACGATTCCATCTTGAAGAAGGATAGGCCCCCCACGCGCAGATACGGCATGACGAACAGGCCGAGTGCCACGATCCCGATGCCGCCGAGCCAGTGAAGCAGCGAACGCCAGACGAGGATGCCCGGTGGCGCGTTGTCCAGGCCGGCAATCACAGTTGAACCCGTGGTGGTAATCCCGGACACCGATTCGAACAGCGCCTCGGCAAAATCGAGATTGACCGAGGACAGCCAGAAGGGAACGGCACCGACAATGGAGACGACGAGCCACAGCAGGTTGACGAGCAGAAAGCCCATCTTTCGGTTGAAGGGCGGCGGTCCGCCTTGCGTTGCCGCAACGGTGACCAGCGAAAGGCTACCCATCAGGCACGCCGAGAGAGCGAAGACCTTCCAGTCGGGATGGCCGAAATACAGATCAACCAGCGCGGGGATGAGCATGGTGAGCGAAAGATAGAGCCCGACCTTTGCGGCAATGTTGATGGCGGACTGGTAAATGGTCGCGTTCAACGGTCAATCGCCTCGGTCTTGGCTGTCCCCATGCCCGCTCGCGCTGCGCGAGTCGCTGTCACCTGCCATCATCATCGGCATTACCGGGCAGCGTCGACAAACGCAAGTTCGACATCACGCGGCGCCAATGCTGGCAAGTGTTGCACCGTCCCGACAATCGCTGTGGATCGGACGCGTGATCACGTGATCGTGGTGCGACACGTCATCACCTTGACTCATTTCCGCGTGTAAAGCCTCATTGAACAGACGCACTCGCAATCCTGAGCAAAAAATGACCCCCGCACGATTTACCCAATGCCTGCTTGCCCTTCGCTGGACACCGATCAATCTCGCGAGCGCTCTCCATTGCAATCTGGCGTGGATCGAGGCGATGGAAACGGGCGACGAAAAGGTGCCGGCAGAACTGGCGACCTGGCTCGAGGCTTTGGCAACCGCGCATGAAACTCTCGGTATCCCGGTCGCCTATCGCGGCAAGGGGCTGGAGCCGGCGACGAGCCGCGTTGCGCGTCGCTAGCTAGCAATCGTTGGCATTGTGTTTGGCTGCAGCGGACAACATCGGCGCTAAGCTTGTGCGTTCGGCGATGGACATGCGCGCTCGTTCAGCGCTCACCGCCAACAACTCAGACTCTTAGGCGCGTCCCATGGCGCGAATGCAGGCGGCAGCGGTATTGCGTGCCTGCAATGCTACCCGACGTCCTCGTCCTGCTGTCAGGAGCCCATTCAACATCCTGTCAGAGCCAGGCAATGTCCCATAAGCGGCGGGGCAGTGACAACGGCACCTCTATGCGTTCGGGATCAACCTAGCAAAACAGCAGGAGGAATTCAGGTTTAGCGCCTCACCGGCCAATCTATCTTAGCCCATTGCCTGCACGGCTTCGACCGCCTCCATGCCACCCACTTTATCCGCGTAGGCCACCCACACATTTCGTGCGCCCGCGATCCACTGGTCGCGGTCCTCGGCGGCGTTGAAGCGCGCACCCGCTGCTTTCGCGGCAGCCATCGACGCAACCTCATCGGCAACGATCAACTCGTTGAAATACCGCGCGCCCTCGATAGCCGCATTTCGAAACACATCCTGCTCCTCCGCGGAGAGGCCCTTCCAAAAGCCCTTGGCGAAAACGAGCGCACCCGATGCCCAGATGTGGCCTGTCTCGATCACCTCGGGCACGACCTCGTAGAGCTTGAAACCGGCATAGGCGGATTTCGTCAGGTCCATGGCATCGACGACGCCGGTCGCCAGCGCATTATAGGTCTCCGTGATCGGCAGACCGACAGGGACGGCGCCAAAGCTCTGCCATAGCGTCGCATGAAGCGGGCTCTGAATGACACGCAGCCTTTTGCCGGCGACATCCGCTGGACGTGTCAGTGGCTCCTTGGCGAGCAGGTGGCGGGCACCGTAGTTGACATAGTCTCCAACGATGAACCCTTCCTCTTCCAGTTTCGCCTTCAAGCCCTCACCTGTTTTGGACGCGACCGTGGCGCGGACATGCTCGGCATCGCGGAAAAGAAAAGGCATGTCGAAGAGCTGGCTCTCCGGCGCCCAGGCAGACAGGGCCGAAAGGGTGGAGAGGCTCCCCTGAATTGCGCCAAGCCTCAGACCTTCGTTGACGTCTTTCTCGCTGCCAAGTGCTGCATTGGGGACGATGTTGAAGGCAAATCGCCCGGGGAGCGCGGCCGCGACGAGATCGCGGATCTTCAGCCAGACCTTCGTCTCCGGCTTGTTCTCACCCAGCAGCGAGGCGATGAGTACTGGGCGGGCGGCCACGGCCCGGCCCGTCAAAGCCGGAGCGGCAAGGGCTGTCGTGCCGGTGGCAAGCAGGCTCAGATTGAATGCGCGGCGATTGAGGCGAAGCATTTCCATTCCCTCCCTAAGGGTTCAAAAGCAGGCAACGAGTGCGGCGGAAAAACTGAGAAGTGCCAGTGCCGACAAGAGCGCGAGCAGATAGGGCCGCGAAGCGGCAAACAACGCCACAACGGGAACGCCGGACGCGTTGCCGACCGTTTGCACGAGGATGCCGACGGGTGGCGTCAAACCGCCGATCATCAAGTTGACGACCAGGATCACGCCAAAATGTATGGGGTCGATACCGGCCGAGACGGCGACTGGCAGCGTCAACGGCGCAAACAACAGGATTGCCGCACCAATATCGAGGAAAAGACCGACGCCAAGCAGCAACAGGTTGAGCGCAGCGATCACGAGGAACGGATTGGACCCGAGCCAACTTGCCGCAGACGAGGCCTGGGCCGCCAGGCCATCGACCGCGATGAGGAATGCGAAGGGTGCTGCCGAACCAATCAACAGCAGGATCGCCGCGGTTTCACGCGCCGAATGCCGGAAGGCGGTGCCAACCTCTTGGGCAGTCGTCCGCTTAAAGACGGCTGCAATCAAGGTATAGGCCGCCGCAAGGGCAGCAGCCTCCGTCGGGGACACCATGCCGGCGCGAATGCCGGCGACGACAATGATACCGAGGCCGAAGGCGGGCAGAGCTCTCACGCCGGATCTGCGGCACTCTCCCACCGATGCCCTGTCTGCGCCCGCTGCCGTCGCGCCCGTCAGATGGATTGCAACTGCAAGCGTTGCGGCCATCACCAGGCCTGCGACAAATCCACCGGCGAGGAGCTTGCCGGTCGAAAGGTCCGCGGCTGCAGCAAGGATCAGAAAGGCAATCGATGGTGGGATGATATTGTCGAGCACGGAGACGGCGGCAATCAACGCACCGGCCCGCTCGGGAGGTGTCCCGCGCGCCGTCAACTGCGGCATGAAAGCGGCGGTACCGAACGCCGCATTGGCGATTGACGACCCCGAGGCTCCGGAAAAGAGCACGCCGGTCAAAAGCACCGTTTGTCCGAGCCCGGCGCGACGGTGGCCAACGAGCGCTGCGGCAAAGCGAACCAGGTCACCGGCGATGCCGGAGGCTGTCAAAAGCGCACCTGCGAGCAGGAAGAATGGGATGGCAGTCAGTAGATAACGCGACAGGCCGGACAATGTGGCCGCAGCCATCGCCTCCTCCGGCATTGGCGCACCGAAGGCCACGACGACATAGGCCGCAGCGATGAAGGCATGGGGAAGCGGCGTTCCAGCCAAAATGGCCGCAAGCGCAAGACAGCAGAGCATGAGGCTGGGTGACACCAAGTTTAAGACCTGCGCTGCGCCAACAGCCCAATGCAATCCGATCGCAATGGCCAGCATCAAACCAAACGCGGCAATGCGCTTTTCTGCCAGGTGGCTAAGCACAATCGCCACAATCGCCACGACCGCGCCGGCACTCAACATGGCAGGCCGTAACCCTTCAGACAGACCGAGCGATGGCGAAACACCGCCAAGATCCAGCGCCGCGTGGCCGCTGCCGGATATCAGCACGATGCAGGCAAGCAGGGTAATGGCGCCCGAGAACAATCTGCGCAGGTCGCAGGCGGCAAGCCATCCGGTTCCAGGCAACGTTTGGTCTTTGCTTTCCGCAACGATCTCGGGCAAGCCGCGCGCGGTTGGTCCGTGATCATAGCCATCACCAGGTGCCGATCGCCTCTCGAACAAATCGATCCGCAATGCCCCAGCGGTCGAGGCTAGTGGCAGCCCGATCGAAACAAGCCCGACCAACAGCCAACTCGCCGCTTCTTCGATGCCGGTGAAGCCACTTGCCGCCAGATATCGAAGAGCAACCGAAAGCGTCACTGTCGCGAGCAGAGCAGCAAGCACCAGTGCGCCTGCAAGCTCCAGCGTGCGCTCCAACCACCGCGACAACGATTGCGCCACGCTAGCGAGCATCAGGCTGCCACCAGCGATGGAAGTGATGGACCGGTCCCCGGCCCTGCCCGACCTTCAGATTGCCGGCGGCGACGATGGCGCGGTGCAGATAGTCCTTCGCGGCAGCAACTGCATCGACCAGTGTGAGGCCGCGCGCGAGACCCGCGGCGATCGCTGCAGACAGCGTGCATCCGGTGCCATGATCATTCGTGGTTTCGATGCGCGGCGCCGTCAATCGGATGGGCTCTCCGCCGTCGTAGAAGATGTCGGTTGCCTCGGCCCCGTGCCCATGGCCGCCCTTCATCAAAACAGAATGCGCACCGGCTTTCAGAAGGAGGTCCGCCTGACGGGCCATCTCTGCCTCATCCGTCGCGATCGCACGGCCGGTGAGCAAGGCCGCCTCCGGTAGATTGGGAGTGGCAACCAGCGCCAGTGGCAGAAGCTCTTCTCTCAGCGTGGCAATGGCGTCCGGACGAAGCAAAGCATCGCCGGATGTGGCGACCATAACGGGGTCGAGCACCGCCATCTTGCCGTAACGGCGAAGCCCGTCGGCGATGATTGCAATCGTTTCCTCTCGGGACACCATGCCGATCTTCACGGCGCCGACAGCGAGATCCGAAAACACTGCATCGATCTGCCCCTGAACCATCACCGGCGAGATATCCTCGACGGCGGTCACGCCGCGGGTGTTCTGCGCCGTGATCGCTGTGATGACGCTTGCGCCATAGACACCCAGGGCGGAGAAGGCCTTCAGGTCGGCCTGGATACCTGCCCCGCCGCCGGAATCCGAGCCTGCAATGGTAACAGCGATGGCGGTCATCGTGCGGCCTCCTTCAATGCCCGATCAACGCAGGCACGCAATTCGCGTGTGGCTGCTGCCGGGTCCGCCTCGGAGAAAATTGCGGAAATGACCGCAACGCCGTCAGCTCCTGCGCCAACGACCTCGCTTGCGCGCTGCGCATCGATGCCGGCGATAGCCCCGACTGGGAGCTGCGGCTTGGCGGCGAGAAGCATCGCGCGAAGTCTGGCGAAACCTTCAACCCCGACCGGCCGGTCGGGGTTGTGCTTCGACAGCGTCGCGTAGACGCCGCCGATGCAGGCATAGCCGATCGGCGAGGCAATCGCGACCTGCGCATCCGCATCGTTCTTGACCGTCAGGCCGATGATCGCGGCCTCACCCAGGATCGAGCGAGCCGCCACCGCATCCATATCGTCCCGGCCGAGGTGCACACCATCCGCGCCCGCCGCCAACGCCACATCGACACGATCATTGACGACGAAAGGCACGCCGGTGCCGGCAAGCGCTGCGCCGATTGCCCGCGCCTGTTCGATCATCGCACGGGTGGCGTTCGTCTTGTCACGATACTGGATCAGCGTAGCGCCATTGCGCGCAGCAATGCGCGCCAGATCAGCCAAGTTCGCCGTGTCGGCAAGGCGCGCGTCGACGATGGCATTCAGGCGGTAATCAACCTTGGGCATGGGAGATCCTGGCGTTGGCGATAATATCCTCAGGGCGGAGCGATGCGAGCGCATCGCGGAATGCGACCTCGAAGGTCCCGGGGCCACTCGATCTCCGTGCGGCGATCTCAGCAGCGACGCCGCTGGTCAAAAGCGCACCCGTGGCCGCCTTCAGGCGATCCGGCTCGACGGCCATGAAGGCCGCGATCAAGGCACCCGAGAGGCACCCGGTGCCCGTGACTTGCGCCATGAGTGGGTGGCCGTTCTCAACCCGGGTCGCAAGTCGACCCAGCGTGAGTTCGTCGACGGGTCCTGTCTTGATTTTCAAGACGCCGTTGGCCTCACCGATGATATCCATCTCGCTTGCGTTACCGCGAACAACGGAAGGCCCGGATGCCAGGAGCTCCCTGGCAAAGGCGAGCCGTGATGGCGAATAGTCGCAATGCACGGGATCGACGATCCACGGCTTGCGGGCGTCGTGCGCAACGGCGGTCGCCAGGCGGATCGCGGTGCGGCGCTCCTCGCTCAGCGTCCCCAGATTGACGACGAGTGCATCCGCGCGTCTGGCGAAGGCCTCGACCTCTTCTGTTGATGAAGTCATGGAAGGGATCGCGCCAAGCGCCGCGAGCCCATCGGCCACGAACTTCTGCACCACTGTATTCATCAGGCAATGCAAACGCGGCCGTCGCCGCCGGACAAGAGCCAGCGATGCAGCAGCATTTTCAATGAAACCTGTATCGCCCGTCATCGGATTTCCACCGCGATATCGCCAATATCGGGCGCCTTGCCGATTAGCCCGCTTTCGGCGAGAAAAGCGCCAAACCGCTCATAGCGAACGCGATCGAGCGCGGCCGGCCTTTTGGCGAAGCGCGGCAGCGTGTCCGTGAATGCACTGCGATTGAGCTCGTCATCGAGATTTGGATAGGCCTTGATGAACAGCTTCCAGGCTTCGTATGGATGATTGGTGAGGAAGATTGCCCCCTGTTCCACCGCCGCGAGGAAAGGCCGCAGACGCTTGTCCGCAATCTTTGCCTTGTCGGTGACGAAGACGAGCTCGTCATAGACTGGTACGCCATGTTCCTCGGGAAAAAAGGATCGGCCCTCATGGCCCTCGAGACGCATCTGCGTCAGCTCGAAATTCCTGAAGCCGCCGATCGTTGCATCGACCTTGCCGGCGATCAGCGACGGAGAGAGCGCAAAGTTGACGTTGATTAGTTCGACGTCTTCCTTCTTTAGGCCCGCAGAGGCGAGCATCCGACCGAGCATCGCATCCTCGAATCCGGAAACCGAGAAGCCAATCTTCTTGCCTTTAAGGTCAGCCAAACTGCGGATCGGCCCGTCATCGAGGACGGTGACGGTGTTGAGCGGTGTTTCGACCAGGGTGCCGATGCGAACGAGCGGCAAACCGGCGGCATGATCGAGATAGAGGTTCGGCTGATAATGCACGCCGATATCTGCCTGCCCCGCCGCCACGAGCCGCGGCACGCTGGAAGGATCGGCCGGCGGGACCAACTCGACGTCGAGCCCTGCCTTTTCGAACAGGCCGAGCTGTTTTGCGACAACGATCGGCGCGTGGTCCGGATTGACGAACCACTCGAGCATCACGGTCAGCTTTTCGGCGGCAGCCGCCGAGCCGGCTGAAAAGACGACACCGACAGCTAGGCTGGCAGAGAGCAGAATTTTGCGGATCATGACTAGATGAACACTCCCAATTGATTTCCGGAATTCAGGTTTCTCGCTCCCAGTGCGCGAGTGGACGGGTTGCCTCATCGACGAGAAGCCTGAGGCCGACAGCGAGGACAGCAAGGATGGCCATGGCTGCGAAGACGACATCGGTCTGCATGCGCGCATTGGCCTGGACGATCACGAAGCCAAGGCCGGCCGCGGCGCCAACCCATTCGCCGACGACGGCACCGAGCGGCGCCAGGGGCGCCGCAACGCGCAGACCAGACGCCAGCCCCGGCAGGGCCAACGGCACCCGCACAAGCCTGAGCGCCTGCCAGTGACTTGCCTTGGTCAGCGCGACGGCATCGAGAATCTGCGTATCGGTGCGGCGCAGGCCATCAGAGAAGGCGGAAACGACAGGAAAGAAGGTGACGATCGTCGCCATCACGATCTTCGACACCATGCCGAATCCGAACCACAGAACCAGCAATGGCGCGATGACGAAGACGGGAAAGGCTTGCAGCACTAGCACGAGCGGCCAGACGAGCTTTCCGAGCCTCGGAAAAGCTGCAATGCCGATTGCCGTGGCAACGCCGAAGGCCGTCCCGACCGCGAGACCGGCCAGCATCTCCGCGATTGTCACCAGGCTCTGCTCAAGCAGAAATGCAGGCTGTCGCGCAAACACGGCCAGCACCTCACGCGGCGTCGGCAGCAGGTAGCGCGGCGGCGCGAACACAACCACCGCCACCTGCCAGAGAATGACCAGCACAACGAGGCTGCGAGCAAATGGTAACACCAGTCGCATCGCCGGTCAGCCGACGCGCCAACCCGGACGAAATGCACCCCCGCCGTTCGGCGGCAACTTGGCAAAAGACAGCATCGAACGATCTCCAGACAAACATCACGGAGACCCAGGTGAAAGCGAAGACGCGATTAGTGTGCCGAAAGCGGCTCTTTTCCCGTTCCTACGCCGGCATGACCCGGATCAGGTTCAAGGGTCCGGCTCACCGCCATCTCAGCACTGTGAAGTGCTCCCCTCGGAATATGCCCAGTGTATGAGAGAGATTTAGACGGCTGTCAACAACATGAGACCGACGAAATGGAGTAGACGCCGGGAGTCCATCCCTTCGTGCGATGTGCTGGTTTTTATGCGGTAGAGTCCAGCTTCAGGAAGCACCTCCGCCTGATGTGTTGTCTCTGAACCCGTCAGATCCTTAGTGTTCGGTGGAAGATCCGGTCTTAAGAATTGTTGGATCTGCCTCCGGGATAGTTAAACCTAGAGTCGACCTTACATGACGGGATAGGTTTGCCAGACAAATTAGTGCGGCGGATTTTTAGTTTCAATCAGTAGGAATTCTGCAGTGGTGGTTTCCTTAACTCTCTTTCGGCCCGCCACCGCTTGCGATGCCGACGCCCATTCGCGTGGTCTTCAGGAGCGCGTCTTCCGTTACTTGATGCCGGCTATTCCTGTCACGCCGCCGCCGGTCATTGGAGCGTATAGGGTTCCTACGTCGTGCTGATGAAAATCTGGTAGTGGTCCGGTAGACCTGATCCGAAGCGCGAAGGCGGACCGCAGCATTTCAAGCTCGACCTGCATCATACCCTTCTGCTGCGCGAGATCGATGAGAAGCCGACATCACTATGCAGGAACTCAGCGCCTGACTGACGGTCAAGGGCACCAGAGTGAGATGCCGAAGCAGCAAGGGCGATCGCCTGAACAGCAAAGTGCTACTCAATCATTGGGAAATGCAGACCTCTACCGCCGATATGCGTAGCGACTGATTGACAGCATTTCGTTGCCGACTGGAAGATGAATCGGCCCACTTCGAGACTTTTGTCGAAACGCTGCTTGCCCCACACTGCGAGATAGCGACGCCGTCATTATCGACAATTTCTCTTCTCGAGCCGATGATCCGGGCTAAGGCGCCTGTCTGCCCTTACTGCCACCTTACAGTCCGATCCCCATCCCTTCGAAGCGGCCTTCGCCAAGCTTAGAGGATCTCTACGAGCCGGGCTGTCAGGAAAGTCAACGCCCCGTGGAAACCATCGGCGACTTTCGCGCCACGTTGTTGCCTGAATGCGGAAGTTGCCGCAGGGTGAGATTTCAATTGGACCTCCGCCGCTCTAGGGATTTATCGAACAACAATAGAACCCCAATCGCCCGTGCCCGGATGCGATCGCACCAGTCGGGTCCCAATGGCTGCGCATTCGACCTTGGGCGGCCAAAGGCCCGGCATGGTCGATTGGGACGCGCGCCACTCAGCCTGGCAACCGTTCAAAGACCAAGATTCTTCTTTCCTTGATCGGGGACGGATGGCTCGATACCGAGAAGTGGCCCAGATCAGCGATCAAGCGCACGAGGGCAGCCTGCGTATAGACGAACGTCTGGTCGGCCGTTGCGTTGCTTACACCGATTATTGGAAGATGCTCGAAATCACCTTCGACCGTGGAGAGTGCTTGAAACTTGTTATCGTCGAGCGTTGGGTACTCGATAATCAAGCGCTCTCGCGTGAATTCGACTGCCTTTGCAAGAAAGCGCTTAAAGTCCGGCACATGATGCAGGACGTTGAGGATGAGAACGTCATCGAACTGTTCGTGGAGTTGAATTTCCAGGAAGTTGCCACAGTGTATGAGTGCCTTGCTGTGCATCAGGGACGCGATTGCGGCAGCCGCCTCCCAACGACTGGGCTTCAGCTCCACGCCACATAATTTTGTTGCGCCATGTCGTTCGTAACGCAGCAGAAAATCCCCCAAGGCGCACCCAATGTCTAGTACGCTTCGACCGACAAACGAGCGATCACGGAATGTATTGAAGGTTCGCGCACGTCCTTCGGATACGTGATCGAAATTCGTCGTGTCAGTCGACATGTTTCTGGGCAGCATCACCCTTTGATAGTCGCGTCCGGGCAAATCAATAACAGCTTGGATGGCCGCCCGGCTTGGCGCGGAAATGAAGACGCCGCGAAGGTTGTGGTGGGCAAGAGTGCGATCAGACGGTAGAAATACCGGCGAGCCTTTTTGAGTGAATTCATTTGAGGAATAAAGCACCTCGAAGTCGATGCCCTTTGCCTCAAGCATCTCAAAAGTTTTCTCGTAAAGGGCGAAAAAATCTACGGCTTGTAGAATCTCAACCCACAGGGCGGAATTGTAACCCGTTGATTGCGCGAGCGCTTTCTCAAAATGCTTGCGGCTAGAGGCGCGTTCGATAAGTTCCTCGATCGGCGCCACAATCACAACAGCCTTTTCGATTCTGCCTGACGAAACTATCGTTTCAAGCAACGGCTCCGAGAGGAGGTCCCACTCGCGGAACTCAATCCCGGCGTCCCTAAGCGCTAAGCACCGGTGCAGCAAATTGTAGTGCAGATATCCCCGCTCGGGCACATCGATGTGTGTGGCAATTTGGGATCCGAATGCTTGTGGCTCTCCCTCTTTGGTATGGGCATCCATGAAGGTTGATTTACCAACGTTTGAAGGACCAAGTACAAGGGTTGCCATTCCATATTCTCCACCGAACTGCGACGAGGATGTCATATTATCGGTCGGGGAACGAAACAACATCTTTTGGCATTCCCTTCGAGCGCGATGGGGAAGAGCCCAGAACGGCACTTCTGCGGAGAATTCATCCGGTATCCATAGGCGGCTTCGGTGCGGCCGGCACAACGTTGATCGATACAAACTCACCCTTGGCCCAAAGGGCTGCTTCGGCCGAGCATCGGTTGACAAGTCCCTTGAAGCGCTTGCCGCCGGCATCGACCCATCTCATCAGGCCGGCCGGTACCGCTTCATAGTCGCCAGTGTTCAGCCGTTTCAGGAGCATCGACTTGTCCAGCTTGCCGGTGTTGAATTAGTAGGACGCGAGCACGGCGAACTGATTGCCGGTCGGCGGCACCTTGACCATGCGCGAGTCCCGCTCCTCCAGACTTGGCGAGAGGACCGGCAGGATCTGTTCGGCCTCCACTTCGGTGATTGCCATGCTCGGTAGCACGACCGGAACACCAGCGGTGCTGGTGTGGCCACGGGCGACAGTCCAGATTCGACTGACATTCCGATATGCCATCGTCTTCAGGCCGCCCATTGTTTGACGAGCGCAAGGCTCGCCACGTCAATGCGTCGGCTCATGTTCATGTCGCTACTTTTGTTTTCGTGGGCCAATCCTTTCAACCGTCGGGCTGAATCGTAGGCTGTGGATTTCCAAAATGTCGGTCGCGATCACTTGATGATGCGGTTGCCGGCGCATCGGAAACAGATTTCCGACGCGAACCTCCAGACCATCGATGATTTGATCGACGCTTGCGATATTATGGTGTCGAGCCACGACGAGTTGCACCAGCAGATGACACCAGACCCCAAATGCTCAAGAAATACAACGCACTCAGCGAGGGTCTCGAGCGCGACTAAGGCCGATTACGGCGGGCGTAAGCCCGCGAATGGCTCGCTGACCGGCAGAAGATCTTTGGTGGCGAAGAAGTATACGCAGCTCGCAGTGTTCACTTAACGGGTAAGCGGCATACTCTCGATAGCTGCCGCAGCCCCTTGCCCCCGCCGGCGACTCAGAGCCGCAATCCAGTTCTCCGGACCGCGGTTCTTTCAATGATGGAGCCTTCGATGCGCTGTGATTGCAATGGCCGCAGTTGGCGCCGGCTGAAGGTGTCGTGGTCCGGAAGCGCTGTGCCCTTGGCGGGTCGACAGGCCGCAATGGCAGTGCAGGTCGTGACAAGGGCGCGATAAGAAGCAAAAGACCCCTTTCCTTACGAATAGGCGAAGAGGACCGTACTAAGCGTTCGCATTCACAGACGCGAAGCCTATACCCCGCTTCCAATATTCTTGCCTTGTGAAGGGGCCTTAGTCCCGAATTCAAGGCGGCAAAAGCTTCCCGAGCAATTTTGTTCAGCCTTGGTGTTGAGATCGGGTCACCGGGCGCTAGCCTCACCCGGCAATATGGACTTGCTTCGAGAATGGTGGCTGGACTCACCGTCCGAACAGCCGTGGAGAGAACCAATGAAGAAAATTGCAGTAACCGTGGTCTTCGCCCTCGTGTTCAACTCGGCCATGGGGCAGGAGGTTCCCCCACCGCGAGCTAAAGGTGCCTTGATCGGTCCAGACGGCAGGAACGCTATCTCCTTCGGGAGCTTCCGGGCTCGTGAACACCGCGATACCATTTCAGGTCCTCGCGGAGGTGGTGCATACGTCGGGTTCGCCAAAACCATGACCGCACCAGGAAGCCATGTATTCGGCCCGGCAAATGCCGATGTGACCACTTTGTTCTCGGTAAGAAAGGAACATTACCTCACATCCAACATTGAAGGCGAAGTTTTGACGCAGTTTCTGGTCAACGAGCAAGGACGAAAGGGCGATGCCGCTACCGTTCTGGCATCCACCAGCAAGGTAAAGACCGGAACATCGGAAGATACTGGAGGAGCTCTAGGCTATGAGTTTCGGGCCGCCTTCGTTGATCCCTCCGGATCGGTGCTCAATGCTGTCCACTCCTACGGGCCCTACATGGCGCCGACAACCGATATGTCCGGAGGAGGCGGTTATGGCTCCTATGTTGAGAGCTTTTATGGCACCAATTTCGCCGCTTTTACCGCTGGCGCATATCTCCAGTCTGACGCCTCGACCGGCTGGAAGAATGCGTTTCTGGCGACTGCTGACAGGACAACCGGTAACGCCTATTTCCGAGTGCGCGGGACGGCTGCTCTAGAAAGAGGTCAGCAACCTGGCGACGTGGTTATCGGATCATCGGCTCCCAAAACAATCCGAAATAATGGCGGCGTCCTTCAGATCCGTAATGCCGATGATAGCGCCACTCTCCTTGAAATCTCGGAAGCAGGCGCCCTTGGGCTTCCGTCCGATCCAGCGTGGGCCTCGTACACACCCTTGATCACCTGTGGCGCTGGAATGATTGGAAAGGCTGATACGATCGGCGCCTTTAAGGGCTTTGGCAAGACAATTCACGTTCGGCTTCAAATACGTATCGATGACCTGGCTAGTTGTTCGGAACAAATATCCGTTAGCCTACCCGCAGCCGCCAAGGCCGCACAGGTGTTCGCCGGAAGCTCATTCGTGTCCCGAAAAATGCTCCAAGGTCTTGCCGCGGCGAACAGTACTAACCTCCAAATTCTCGATTATGCTGGCGCCTTCCCTATTGGCTCGAAAGACGAGATAGTCGTGAACGGGACATTCGAAGCCCTATGATCCCAATTGCAGCAATTCTCTAAAGTGACGAGAGCAACTTGCCTCTGATGAACCGCTCACCGAGCAGGCCAAGAAACAGGCAAGTTACAGCGAAAGACAACAGATAGCCCTTGGAGAGCATCGCATCACCGTAGCCTTCATAGTACGCCGACCGTAACCACTCCACGCATTGAAACAATGGATTGTACCAGATCACATCCTGGACACGCTGCGGCATGGCGGTCGGCAACAGAAACACACCGGCCGTCATGTATAGGATCAGCATCACAATAATGAATATGATGTGCCAGAACTTGAACAGCGCCGAGATGATCGT
Organism: Ensifer sp. GW823-FHT05D09; assembly: GCF_058795755.1. Classification (NCBI taxonomy): domain Bacteria; kingdom Pseudomonadati; phylum Pseudomonadota; class Alphaproteobacteria; order Hyphomicrobiales; family Rhizobiaceae; genus Ensifer; species Ensifer sp. GW823-FHT05D09. Next base: position 196,909 of record NZ_JBXAIA010000004.1, read on the forward strand.
ATTCAGAACGCCAACGGATATGGCAAAGAATACGGTCGCCAGGATCGCTGTTGCACCAGTTTCTATATCGATTGGCATCAGATCGACACCGGCAACCGCAGCGCCGCAAAAAAACAGGAAAACGACCACGAATGCTGTCAGAAACTCTATGATCCCGCGAGAAACGATCAAGTCGAGCGGCTTCACGGCTGGAAACAAGAACAGCGGCTTATTCAACTCGATCGCGTAGCCCATCATTCGCGACGGATAGAGGCATAGAACGTAGGGCATCACCCCGGTTGAGATGAAGACGGCGGGGTCACCGCCCAGGGGCATGATCCGATTGGCATATGTCGTCAACACAACGATAGCTACCAAGTGCGTCAGCGGCCACGCTATGGCTATGAGGTAGCCGAGATACGATCGGCCAAACCGCGTCCTCATGTCCCGCAGCATGAGGGCATGAATGACCGCCAGTCGAGCGTTGATAGCTTCCTTCATCATGAGATTTTCGCCTGCACGTCCGCCATATCGATCTGCGATCTATCATCTAGACGCGAGCTTGGCGAGACACCCTACCATCTTCACAGCGCCGCTCTGGACTTGCGTCTGTGAATTGTAATAAGGATCGAACCACCTGAGGAACTAGATTGAAATAACTTTGAGGAATTTTCCGTGAGTATCGCTGCGAAGAAAGCCATTGATATTTCCGAGGACATGAAGTCCGCTGCCACGACGCAGGCCGCACACTATGGCGTCAGCCCTGCCCTGCATGAATGTGACCAGCTGCTAGGATACTTCGTTCACCAAGCGAAGATGAGCGAAGTCGCGGCTGTCCAAGCGTACATCGATGGCGGCTTCAACGACGCATCGAAGGTTACGCGCCTACTGGAGAAACTAGGCCTCAGCAACAAGCCGGCCAAGGTTCTGGAATTTGCCGCCGGTTTCGGCCGCGTTACCCGCCACCTGAAAGCCCTTTCCCCGCGAACCAACCTCGTCGCCTCCGATATCCACCTTGAAGCCCGAGACTTCAAGCAGAACGAACTTGGCGTCGTTGCTCGTCCGTCCGCTCTGGATCCCAGGAAATTGGACGTCGGTTCTGACTTCAACCTCATTTTCGTGCTGTCCCTCTTCTCGCACCTGCCGCACAAATCTTTTGCAGGCTGGCTCAAGGCGCTCTATGACGCACTGGCACCTGGCGGTTTTCTCATGTTCACCACGCACGGCGAATGCGCCATCGAGACTTACCCGGAGCATTTCGGTGCCTTCAAGTTCGAGCAGCCCGGCTATGCCTACCGCGGCGATTCCGACCAGCCCGATATCGAGAGCAGCGAGTATGGTACTACGATCGCCTTGCCCGAGTACGTGGTGAAGATGATTGCTACCCTGCCGGATGCCAAGCTCGTTTCGTTCGCAGCTAAGGACTGGTTCGGCATTCAGGACGAGTGGGTAATCCGCAAGCCAGCCTAATAGACGTCGTTCTGCACAAAGCGATAAACAACCAACGATATTCCAAGAAACGGGCCGCTCCAGCTAAGGGGCGGCTTTTTTTCGTTGCCGATGGCATTTGTGACCTGTCACGGGTAACCTCCGCCGGATTGGATTGGGGTCCGACTGATTGAGAGCGGACGAATGAAGAAGCAGAGATTTACCGAAGCGCAGACTATTGCGGCGCTGAAGGAGCAGGAGGCTGGCGCGAAGGCTGCTGACCACTGCCGCAAGCACGGAATTTCAGAAGCGACGTTTTAAGATTGGAAAGCCAAACACAGCGGCATTTAAGTCTCCGAAGCGAAGCTGCTGAAGGCGCTTGAGGACGAGAACACGAGGCCGTAGAACCTGATGGCCGAACAGGTGCTCGATGTGCCGCACTTTGTGAGAATGCCTGGCGTTCCCGGACAAGTCTCTCTCCGGTCGGCGTGTAGCCCGAGAGCTGACGACGCTGATCGAGCGGCGTGGCAAACCCGGCACGATCGTCTTCGACAGTGGCACCAAACTCACGTCGAATGCGATCCTTGCGGTCGAAGGATCACAAGGTCGAGTGGCACTACATCGCTCCGGGAAAGCCGATTCAGAACGGTTATGTTGAGTCCTTCAACGTCCGGACGCGCGACGAACTGCTCAACGAGAGCATGTTCTTCGGTCTCGACCATGTCCGTCGCGCCATCGCCGAACGGGCAGCGACGATAACCATTTCCGGCCACACTCATCGCTCGGATATCAGACCCCGGCAGACTAGCCGGGACCATCGCTGCAACCGACGTCAACGCTGCGCAAGATGAAGGCTTCGCGTTTGCGCCGGTTCCTCCTGCCGCGCCCCTGGCGCATTCAAGGCCGCCGGGGCTCTAGTCCCAGCTGGATAAAAGTTCCATGGCGGGTCAAATCCTCGAATCTGTGCATTCGCTCGAAAACTGACAAATTAACACGTTGTCTTGCGATGATTGGAGCGGTTACTAACCAGACCTCAGTCGTTTGAAATGCAATCAACTGTCCGCGACTTTAAGCAAGTAACGGCCGTAGGCAGTTTTCGAGTAGGCGCTCGCATATTCGTAGAGCGTTTCTTTCGAGATGTAGCCATTTAGATATGCTATTTCCTCGATGCAAGCGATGTTATTGCCCTGCCGATGCTGAATTACTCGGACAAACTCTGAGGCCTCCAGAAGGCTATCGTGAGTGCCGGTGTCTAGCCAAGCATATCCCCGCGACATCTTCTCGACGAAGAGCCCGCCCTTTTCCATATAGATTCGATTTAAGTCCGTAATCTCATACTCCCCTCGAGCGGAGGGCTTCAATTCTTTCGCATAGTCTACGACATTGTTGTCATAGAAATAGAGCCCGGTTACCGCGAATCTTGATTTGGGATTTGTTGGCTTCTCTTCAAGGCTTATCGCCTGTCCATCACTAGCCAGTTCAACGACACCATACCGTTCCGGGTCGTCTACCTCGTACGCGAAAACTGTTGCGCCGTGCTTCCGTTGCCGTGCCCTCAACAGGAGCTCACTCAATCCGGCCCCGAAGAAAATGTTGTCTCCAAGCACCAGGGCGACGTTCTCCTCACCCACAAATTCCTCGCCGATAATGAAGGCCTGAGCAAGCCCATCAGGACTTGGCTGCTCTGCATACGACAAAGTCAGCCCCCATTTCGACCCATTCCCAAAAAGCCGCTTGTAACTATCTATATGCTCCGGGGAAGAGATAATTAGGATTTCACGAATGTCGGCCATCATCAGTACTGACAGCGGATAATAAATCATCGGCTTATCATATACCGGGATGAGCTGTTTGTTTACAGCCAGAGTAGCGGGATGAAGACGCGTCCCCGAACCACCCGCCAGAATAATACCCTTCATGTTTTCCGTATCCCTTCAATTCGCGTTCGCGCATTGGCATGTAGTTGGGCAATCGTTTCCGTGAGAGCTTCTTGCCAGGCTCTAGGCACAATGCCGAAGTCACGAGTAATCTTCTCGGTCGACAGACAAGAATATGCAGGACGTACGGCAGGTGTAGGGTAGTCTTGAGTGCTTATCGCCTCGACCGTAGGAACCCTGAACCCTGCATCTGCGGACTGTCGAAAAATCTCACGCGCGAACGCGCACCAACTCGCTTCTCCAGAATTGACGAAATGATAGGTCCCGGTCGGAGCTCCCTTGTCCTCAATCAACCGACGAGTGATGATCGCCAGAGCCGCCGCAACATCCTTCGCCGAAGTCGGGCATCCTATTTGATCGTCGACGACCCGCAGTACGGGTCTCTCTGCGGCCAGCCGCAGCATCGTCTTCACGAAATTGCCGCCAAACGGGCTAAACAGCCAAGCAGTCCGCAGTATAACGTGGCGAGCATTCGCGGTGCGTAGCGCCTGCTCGCCGCCCGCCTTCGAGGCACCGTAGACCCCTAGTGGCTTCAGGCTGTCATCCTCTTTGTACGGTGTGCAGTTCGAACCATTGAACACGTAATCCGTGGAAACGTGAACCAGTGGCACCTCTGCACGCTTCGTAGCTTCGGCAAGTGCAGCGACCGCTAAAGCGTTCACCCGCCATGCGTTGACGATATCGTGTTCGGCATTATCCACCGCCGTGTAGGCAGCTAGGTTGATCACCGCATCGAACTGACCCTGTAGAACAAAATCCTGCAAACGCTCCGGATCAGTGAGATCAAGCTCCGACCGATGCGGCGCACAGACATCAACGCTTTGGCTCCACGGAAGACGCTGAAACTCTGTTCCAACCTGCCCTCCACCACCGGTAACGAGAATCTTCATGAGGACTAGTTGCCCAAACCGCGGCGGTCATCTGCCTTCTGTCGCGCAAGTATCTCACGCCACCAAGCCTGTTCCTGCAAGTACCAAGAGACTGTTTTCTCCACACCACTTTCAAAGGTTTCCAGCGGTGCCCAGCCAAGCTCGTCGCGAATTTTGGTTGCATCAATTGCGTACCTTTGATCATGCCCTGGCCGATCGGCAACGAAACTGATTTGCTCTCTATACAACTTACCGTCTGCACGTGGCCGCAACCTGTCAAGCGTTGCGCAGATTGCCTCGACAACCTCGATGTTCCGTCGCTCGCTGTTGCCGCCAATATTATAGGTCTGACCGGGTATCCCTTGCTCGAAGACCGTCTGCAACGCGCGCACGTGATCCTCGACAAAAAGCCAATCCCGGACGTTGGTTCCGGTACCGTAGACAGGAAGGCTTTCACCAGCCAATGCCTTAACGATCACCAACGGAATGAGCTTTTCAGGAAAGTGATAAGGACCATAATTATTCGAACAGTTAGTAATCAACACAGGCAACCCGAAAGTGTGCCCCCAAGCTGATACCAAATGGTCCGACCCAGCCTTTGTTGCAGAATAAGGCGATCGCGGATCGTAGGCTGTCGCTTCAGTGAAGTATCCCGTGTCACCAAGTGACCCAAATACTTCGTCGGTCGAGATATGGTGGAACCGAAACGAATTGCTACGGCCTTCATCGAGCCCTTTCCAATATTCGAGCGCCTTCGCAAGTACCGTATATGTCCCCAGCAAATTCGTCTGCACGAACGCCGCGGGGCCATCGATTGATCGATCTACGTGCGATTCTGCGGCAAGGTGCGTGATGACGTCAGGCTGAAAATTCGAGATCGCCTCCGCTACCGCCAATTCGTCGCAAATGTCCGCTTTGACGAATTTGTACCGGCAAGACCCGGAGACCTTGGCGGTCGACCCTGACGTTGCCGCATAGGTCATCTTGTCGAAATTCAGCACCTCATGAGTCGTGTGCTCAATTAGGTGACGGACCAAAGCAGACCCGATAAAACCCGATCCCCCAGTAACAAGTACGCGCATAAATGCTCCGTTTCAAACTCAGATCTGAACAAGGCTCATCGGAGTGCCATCATATTCGAACACATCTCCGATCTCTGACAGTGGTGGCTGCCGCTGATCCTTGTCACTTAAAATTGGTGACGCTCCCCTTGGAAGAGGCCAAATGACACCAACAGCAGGGTCGTCCCACTTCACTCCATAATCACAGGAAGGCGAGTAGACATTCGAAACTTTGTAGACGACTTCAGTCATCGGTTCGAGTGTCAAAAATCCATGTGCAAAACCAACCGGTATATACAACTGGTTGCCATTTTCCGCAGAGAGTTCGGCACCTACCCACTGTCCAAAAGTTGGCGACTTCGAACGCAGATCGACCGCAACGTCGAATATGCTACCACGAATGCACCGCACCAATTTTGCCTGGGCAAAAGGCTCGGTCTGGAAGTGCAACCCCCGAAGTGTATATTGGACGCTAGAAAGTGAGTGATTGTCCTGGACGAACCTCTCTGTGATGCCATAGCCTTGAAACGTCGTCTCGCTATACACCTCGGCAAACCATCCACGCGCATCACCAAAGCGCTTGGGCTGCAGCAACGCAACCGATGACATGTTCAGCTCCCCGTTCCACATTATAGCCTACGCAGACAGTGCAGCCGCGCCGCCGCAAACCTGCGCACAAAATCTTACTTCAATGGCGGCCGCTGCAGCGCGACTACACGACCAGCATTTTGACCTAGCTATTTGTACACAGACTTTTCGAGAAGCGCTCTTCGGGATGGCTCAAAGGTAGCAGAAATATCAATCCCTGCCTTCCGAGGCTCAGGCAACATCAAGATCGCCGCCAATCCTCCCCATATCTGACCGTTTATATCCGCTCGGTCATAAAGCATACCCGGCACAAAATCCAAATTTATCGCATGTACATATGGGCATTCCGCCCAGGGAACCGATGTAATTCCAGCTCTGACGGCCGGATTCGCACTATCGTGCGCGAGTATCACGGTTGGCCGTCGCTTCGGTACATATTTTATACACTCAACGAGATCTCGCCTAACGCCCTCTTCTTCGTGACTCCCATCCACCAGTATAAAATTAACTTCCTCATCTCCAGAATTAAGCACTTCAATAATGGGAGGCAGGGTTTGAGCAGAATCGCCAGTAACGAACTTTACGTTGGGAAACAGAGGGCTAATGCGATGCTGGTTCTCATCAATATCGAAAGTGATCACGCGCTTGCTTGCAGCAGCAATGGGTCTCAAACTACCGCATTGAAAGGTACCAATCTCAAGGCTCACTTCAGATTTTACTCGCCCCAACACATGCATGAGCGCAACCCGCTCACTCAACTGCATATGCCAATTTTTATTGACGCCGTCATCAAAAAGAAAATCTTCAAATGCGTTAGTCACGACTACTTTTCTCCAACTATTGCCGACAACTGATGACGGGAACTATCCACCACGCTGCTCAAGCAGTTTTTCCAAAGACGCCCAAGTCGCCGCAAGGCGAAATTCAACCGTTACAATAGATAAGGTCACCGCAGCGACGCCTCATTGAGAACGGCGATGGTTAGCGCCCTATACTCGCCAACCATACGATTCATGTCAAACTTCTCGAATGCCTGAAGGGCGCACTTCTCGAGCATCTGCGCTCGCGACTTCTCAACGATGAATGTCTCCATCGCCCCCGAAAGCACGTCGCGCCTCACCTCGCCTGAGATAGTATCAAGTGGGACCACCAAGCCAGCAGTGGTTTCTCCTGCCTGAATAGCCCAAGCGCACTGGCCGATATCTGATACAATCGCCGGCTTGCCCTGGGCAAGAAACTCCAGCAACACCAGAGGTAGCGACTCTCCTGCAAACCAACTCGGGAGTAGACATACGTCACTTAAGTTGATGTATTCGGCGAGCCGGGTTGTGTGCCGAATAAGGTGAAGCCCATCCACCTCTCCGGCAGATCTTAGCGTATCCGCCGCGGGGCCATCCCCAATCAAAAGAAGCCGAACATCAACCGCCTGAGCGAAGCGCTGCCGCAGCTCTTTGAATGCTTCGACCGCAACGTTCCAACCTTTGGCCGCAATGGCGCGACTTGCCAGAGTAAAGACAAGAGCCCCATCGGGCAGACCAACATCAGAACGAGTTAGATCAAAGCCTGATACGGGTTGAAACCCATTCACGATGTTTGATATGCGTTTCGGCTCAATGTATCCCGCTTCGAATACTTCTTTATTTTTCTCGGCCGTCCAAACCCAGTGGTCACAATAGAGTTCTGCCGTCTTCATGTCTTCGAGCATGGTAGGGAACGCTTTGGCGTTGCTTAAGACGTTTTCGTAGCACCCATGCATAACTATTATCCAAGGGATGTGCGCATCGGCACCCGCGATTAGTTTACCGAGCGCCCGATCGCCCCACCAATGCCCAGTCACTACAATCTCAAGGCCCCAATCTGCCATGAACCGCGACAAGCCGCCTGCTTCCTGTATATCCCGATGATTGACTACTGCGACCTCCGGTGACAGGCGCCTTGCGGTTCCGGGATTGTCAGGTTCGTGCCCTGCAACGAATAGAACGGCGGAGGCCGCAGAACTAACCCAGGAATTTACAAAGCGAACTGCGAACATTTGGGCGCCGCCGCCAGATAGATCTCCCACACCAAAAAGAACGGCGGGCTGCCTGACGTCGTTAATTTCCGTGGGAACCCGCGCCGCAGGCAAGGCCTGATCAAACCCAAATCGCTTGACTTCTTGTGCAACGTGGTTGTCAAAGAGCTCTTTTCGCGAAGCATTGACGCCGTACAATGCTTCCACAATCGCGTACACATCTTGCAGTTCTTGAAAATATTCAAAGCCGCCCTCAACTTTGGCAGTCACACTAGTATCGTGCCGCCGGTGATAGTTGATAGCATCGTGGCAGTAAGCGATTCGGCCCCCTGCAATGGCCACAAGATAAAACGCCCAATCGCCTGCGAGCTTAAAGTTTGTTGCCACACGGATGGCACGGAGTGCTGATTGACGCCTAACAACAACAGCGCTCGCGTTTGGGATCGTGTTCGCACGACCTAGTGTTTCATTGACTTCTCTGAATGAGGGAGCAACGAAGGATTCTCGCCAACGCCCGATGGAAATCCGATCGAGATAGAGGTCGTTCCAGTCGCCGGCAACCTCGCCATCCGCCCTCACAGGGATGGATCTGCCGTGAACAAGCCGAACTCCCGAAACATCGAACGCCGCGATCGCCTTTTCAAGAAAGGTTGGCTCACACCAATCGTCCGCCTCCGCTAGCCAAATTAGCTCGCCGGTCGCGACCTCGATTCCTCGCTTCCAAGCCTTGAAAACTGACCCACTATTTTCAGATGCGAAATGTAACTTTGCGCAAATATTCTCAGCCGCAAACTGCTCGAGTATCTCCCGACTATTGTCCTGCGACACATCATCCAAAAGGAGTATCTCTATGTCCTTAAACGATTGGCCGGCGATGCTCTGCAGCCGTTGCCCGAGGTATTCTCCGCAGTTGTAGCTAGGCACTACCACCGACACCAAGGGGGCAATTCCGGCAACGTCCCGAATAACCTTAAGTATCTCGGCACACGCCCCTTCCGCGGTGTACCGCGACATCACCCTTTCGCGTGCCGATCGGGCCATATTCTCCCGCAATACATCGTCACCCAGAAGTCGATCTACAGCCGCGAAATATGCCTCCTCATCGTTCAATGGAACCGCCAGTCCTGCCGGCGGCTCGCAATCAGGTTCGACAAGAGCTGTCATCCCTGTCGCCTCGCGAAAAATTACCGAGGGAGCGCCGACAACTGACGCCTCGAGGCAAACGAGAGGGAAAGGATCCTCGAGAGAGGTCAACGCAAAAACATCCGCCGCCGCAAAAACGGAGCGAAAATCTTCTCTGTGGCCGAGAAATTCGATCCGATCAGATACGTTGAGAGCACGGGAGAGCTTGCGCATCTCCGATAAGTCTTCGCCGTCGCCGACCCAAACAAAGCGAACGTCTCGGTTCCACTCCAGAGCGAGCTTCGCCGCCATTCGGACAAATACCGCTGGTTGCTTCCTCCAATGCAAGACTCCGCAACCGACAACAACTTTTGTATCCGGCGACCAACCCAGCGCCACACGCTGAGCCCGCTTTTCAGCGGCAGTCCAACCATTTTGCTCTTGAAAAGCTTCGATGAATGCGGGTCGATTTGTTAGCTTGCCTTCCGGCAAACCTTCCGTAGACAGAAAATACTCATATACGTTCTTTCCTCCGCAAAATATATGGTCGGCATGCGCGAGAAGGCTCTTCAATCGATCCTTGAACAGATTTAAGATCGCGGGCATTTCATGCACGTAACCAAAAACTGGTGCCTCATAAGGGTCGATCTTGCAGTAATCACCGGCTGCAACGGAGTTTATGAACGTGAATGCAGGTTCTTCGCCTACAAATTCATGCAATTTTGCTTGTAACTGAGTTATGTCCCGATGTGATATGTCGCTTTTTCCCACCACATGTAACGGAGCTATCTGCTCAAAAACAGGCGCGAGGGGGCCGCCAGTCATAGCCACGATCCGAACATCGTAGTTCGTTCGCTCTTGAAACCATTTCGCGATCGTTGCCAGGAGTGTGGGTGCGCCCCCGATGTTTAAGTCATGGGTGACAAACACGGCTACTCGACCACTATTCCTGCGGCGGTTGCTAGGCTCTGACGATATTTCGCGCCGGCCGGGGAACCCTAGTGCCTCAAGCGCACCAGCAATTTCGCCTATGCCCCGACGGATGAAATCAAGCAAGGGATTCATTCCTCTCAATCCGACCTCCGGGAAATGTGCCATGTACTTTCTTGTGTCGAAAAGGGGGCCCGGCTCCCGCCCCTCTGCAGCGCCGAAGTCGAGATAGTGTTTGGCTGCATCCAACCCTGCATCTTTCACATCGGCGTTTTGTTGAAGGTACCAGTCGGCATCAAAGTATTTAGAGGATCTCAGCAACTCTAGATTTCGGCCATCTTCCGAGCCACTCGGACCTCGCAAGCCTGACGGAGATTTCGGCTCATGGATCGGCAATATTCCGTGTGCGGAAAGATCATCTTTAACTTCGAGAAAACCCCACCTGAGAAAATGAACCAGCGGATTTATCCCGCTTGCGGCGACATCGGGCCGGCGCAATAGATACAGGCTGCCGTCGAAGTAAGGTCCGGGATTTCGGCCCTCCTCCGCCCCAAAAGCAATGTAGTGGAGGACGGGATCAAAACCTGCCGCCTCCACGTCACGATTCTGCCCAAGGTACCATCCCGCATCGAAATACTTCGACGCCCTCACAACCGTTTCGTCATCCTGTCCATCGCGGATTGCCAAAGGGCCGGTGACGCCAAACGACCCAGCCCCTGCGCCACCATAGCGAAGGAAATGTACGAGGGGGTTCATGCCGCTAGCGGCGACTGCCGGATGTTGCGATAAATAGGCACCACTATCAAAGTTCGGTCCAGGATGCCGCCCCTCCGCCGCACCATACGTTAGATAGTGCGAGAGGGCGTCAGTTCCCGACCCGGCAACATCTGCGTTCGTTGCCAGGTACCAGCCAGCGTCAAAGTATCCTGAAGAACTCAGTAATTCCGCATCATCGGCCCAGAAATGCAACTGGCCGAATTCAGATACCCAATCATTGCTAACGCTATTGAGCATAACGCCGTAATCTTCATACTCAGGGCCAATCTCGCTAATGCCATAGCGAAGAAAATGCACCAGAGGATTTATGCCACTTCGCGCAACGTCGGGCCGCCGCGCCAAATACACCTCACCATAGAACAGGGGACTCGGCGCTCGCCCCTCTGCGCCGCCAAATCGCAGGTAGTGTTCAACCGCAGTAAAGCCGGAGCCTGCCACATCAGGATTGTTCGACAAGTACCAGTCCGCCTGGAAAAGACGAGAACCAGATAGAAGCAATGCGTCAAAATCGCGCGCAAACCGCCTTCTCGATATCTTCTTCACAGCCCATTCCCAAACGTTTAATTTAAACAATTGCGGTTGAAGCATTCGCCAACGGGAAACCCGCCACCGCTTCATTACTTCCTACGAAAAAAACGTCCCACTCTCGAACCGAACCGACGAAGTTCATCACGCTCAAGATTTGCGAGCCGCAAGGAATGCTTAAGCTCTCGGAATAAAACCTGCATCTTGGCGTTCTCGCGCCGGGTGGCTTCCACCTCCTCCTGCAACGAAACCAATTCATTGCGAAGAGTCTCGGCGTCCAGCGAGGTACGCTCCATCAGTGCAGTTTGCTCTTCCTGCGCACGCTCCAACTCCCTTGAAACTGTAGCGAGCTTATCCGCGCTGCTGCTCGCGACCTCTTCAATCGCCAGCTTTGACGCATTTGCGGCTTCCAGCTCGTATGCGACCGTCCCGAGTTTCTCTTCAGCGCTCAAGAGGACCGATTGAAGTTCCCCAAGCTGAAGCTCCTTTGCATCAAGTGCTTGCGACAAAGCAAGAGCGCTTTCGATTCGCCCCCTACGCGGGATACTTCTTTCGAGCGTGAGATTTATGCTTTCATTTATCTCAAATACGCTCCTTCCCGCCGTAAGGTCGGAGACATTATCTTGGAACTGTCGCTCAAAATCGATATATCGGCTGACATCACCAAGCGACAACATGACGCCAAGACGATAAGCAACATCAACGACCAGTTTTCCGAACTGCAATGATGTGCCAACCGCAGGCTCTCCACAGTGCTCGACACCCCAAAGCGCATCCAGCAAACCGCGAACAAAAATGTAACCCAGCTCGATTTCGAACGGTATCTCCCACTCCTGGTCGATGAAGCGCGGCGACCCATCTCCACCCACAATCAAGTTACGGGGAATAGCGTCAACCAGGCGGCCGCTGACCATGCAGGAAATGGCTCGACAGCTCTCGTCGGATCGCTCCTGCACCTTCAGGAGCAGTGCGCTCCACCACACCTTGGCCCATTCCGAGATTTCGTCGACTGACCACCCATCGCGTAGCACGATTAGAGTCAGTCGATCTTTCCACAACACCCCCTGCTCAAATGGCTCGTCTTCAAGATGCGCGCGCGCCGAGAAAGCGTCTGAGCCAGCCTGAATTCCAGTCAGTGGCGTGCGTGTAACCTTTATTGCCGTATCTTCCAAACGGAACTCTGTTACTTTATTGTACTTCGATGGCTTGGTATTCTTGAAATAGAATGCCAATGCGTTATCGATCTCAATTTCGCGCCTTGAAGCAACCACGACGAAGGAGTTCGCCAAGTCACCATGCAAGCGGTTTCTTGCGACGACTCCCCACGCTTGCGACAATGCAAAGGTACTCACTGCCGGCTTCTGAGCATCAGTCTCAGATGCAAGCCTGATCAACGAACTAAAGTCGGCCGAACAGTTGTCCGCCAGCGCAGCTTCGGAAATGACGACAACTGGAAGCTTGTAGTCGGGGAATGGGAACCACCATCGCTGCTTCGCAAATCCTACCTCACGCAATTTCTCACGAAGTTCGTGTCGTCCGAACGTGACGGCGCTGCTCTTGGTGTACTGATCTTCGAGCCCATACATCGGGCGCCCAATGTGGTCTTCCGGATAGCCTGCGAAGTATTTGAGGCCAAGCTGGTTCTCAATAGCCAGAATGACGACGCCGTCCTCGGCAAGAAATCTAGATACGTGCTCCAGCATCAAATCCACGGGATCACGATCTTTGTATTCAGCAAAAAAGACCCGCGCGTACTCCAGGACGCCAATTAACAGAATGGTCTTGAACTTGGTGTCTGAGCTGAATTCTTGAAACGAATCGGAGACAACACTGACGTTTGGAAAGCCACGACAACGTTCAGCTGCGATTCGCGCCCTCCGGCTGCTGCCTTCCAGCGCCACAACCTCAAGACCTTGCTCCGCGATATATCGTGTGATCGCTCCGCAACCCGCGCCAATCTCCAGCACCGGCCCCCGTAAAGTATTAACCAATGGGCGGAGCACGTTTGAACGCTGCGGACTTAGGTGGTATTTTGATGGCCAATCGTATATTCCTTGGAATACCTCTTGAGAATTTACGGATCTATCCTCAAGACCAGACAAGAAATTAAGCAGTCCCGTCTCAAATTGATCGCCATCTGAGTAATCAAAAGCGCTTTCGCCCTCAGAAACTACCCAGGTATTACTTGAGGCCACATACGAATACTTCGGGTGCACGATAGCTGGCAAATCGTTATCCAGTTCCAATCCGCGAGCCTGAAACGATAGATCTCTTGAGGCCCGACAGGTCACAGAGCGCTCGATCCTCCGCTGGACGAACGCGCGCCGACATATGCCTCATGTCGAAAGGGCAGTCAATTTGAGCGCGGGATTTAATCAGTGCAATCTCGCAAACCTACTGCGTCTCGATCAGCCATTGGAACGTGCTTCTTAAGCCAGCATCAAATTCCGTCTTCGGGACCCAACCGAGCTCGTTGCGCGCACGGGAAATATCCAGCACGCTCACGGGTATATCGACCAACCGGCCATCCTTTCTGACGATTTCGATCTTCTTCCCCGTGACGTTTTCGAGTGCGGCAATTACTTCGTTCAGCGTCCTAGACACCCCACTGCCGATATTGAAGACGCGGCTGCGGCCTTCGTGCAACATAGCCAATTCGAACGCGTCTATGACGTCATCGACGTAAAGATAGTCACGACTTACACTACCATCGCCCCAAAGCTCGATTGGCTGCTCGTTGATGATCCGCCTCAAGAAGGCTCCGATTACACCCTGGTCTCTTTCAGCCGTTTGATGTGGCCCGAATGGGTTTGAAACACGCAAGATTCTGTATTCCAACCCGTGGATATACTCATAGAGATGCAGATAGCGTTCGATTGCCAACTTCGATATGCCATATGAAGTTATAGGCCAACAAGCGTCATCTTCCCGCGTGGGCAGACTCTGCGGCACCCCATACACGGTGCCCCCGGAGGAAACGAAGATTACTCGTTGAACGCCCGCAGCCACGCATGCATCAAGCAGTTGGATTGTACTAACAACATTCGATTTCAAGTCCCCAATTTTGTCGAGGTTGGCACTTGAGGGGGTGCTGGCGTTGATAAGGTGGAAAACAACATCGCAACCTTCCAATGCGCCACTTATGCTGCGCGGGTCATTGAAGTCACCGCCCAACCATTCGATACCTGATAGCGCACGGGGACGATTTTCACTTCGCCCAAAGGCTCGAAGCGATCCGACTTTCCCTGCCAACCGTCGGCTGAGATGCGTCCCAATAAAGCCTCCGCCGCCAAGGACGACACATCTTCTATCTCGCAACGACTTCCCTTTTGTCATCCTATCTTGAAACGCTTTCCTAGAACGAAACCCTATGAACGCCGTCAACCGCTATCGGTTAGACCCGTAACGCTAATACTTGGAAGATCGTGACCCGGGCATCCCCGAGTGCACAACCTTTGTAAAATCAAGAGTATAAGTAAGCTCTCTCCAGTAATTCAGCTCATGCTATCCCGAACACTGGCGAACATTAGTGAAAAGATGCCCCAGATTATGGTCAGTCCGGCGAAAATCAGGGCCGTGTTGACGAAAGGTTTAGGATAGAGAGCTCGTTCCGGCAAAGTTGGCGGAACGATGACTGCAACATAGAGCTGTTGGCGCTCCAGGTTCTGACGGGCATTCTCGAAGCCATTCCTCGCAAGCTTATAGATGTACTCAGAAAATTCCTCCTGGAGTTTCAGCAGCTCAAAATCACGCAACTGCGTTGATATGGTCGCAGGGTCACTTGTTCCGGCAAGCTTTGCATTCAAATCGGCAATCTGCTTAGAAACTGCCGCTAGCCGCGCTTTGAGTTGGGATACTCCAGGTTTATTTGTTATCCCGAGTGACATTGTCGTCGCCAACTCATTCTCTATAGCGACCTTTTGTATAGTCAAGGATGATATTATCTTCAAGACCTGTTTTGCAGTATCTGTTGGATCTATAGTTTGGCTTTTCGTCTGGAAACTCAACATATTGCTCCGGGCTTCAGCCAGAGATTGAGCAGCAAGCTTAACTTCATCCTCCGCCCTCGTAAGTGCATCTTGCTTGCTTCTCTTGGAAATGCGATTAATTAAGTTTTCGCTCTGAGTTATTACTGCTTCTGCTAACTGAAGTGAATCTTCCGGACTGTAAGCACGCACACGTAGCGTCAGAATACTGGAAAGGCTGTCGACAGAAGCCGTCACATGGTCTTTCCAATATTTCCATATATTTTCTGTGTCCCTTTGCGACCCCAACCTAGATAGCCAGTCGATCTCCGCACGATCATAGACACTCGCGATTCTATCCGCCCCCCCAATGTCGCTTATAACTGCGCGACTTTTGAGGTAGTCAAGAATAATCATGGAGTCTTGTGTAGTGTTACTAGCGGATGACAACCCTAATTGACCCAGGATGGCGGAAGGATCCTTACCGCTCGATTGCTGGATGGCATCGCGAACCGTTAGTTTCGCCTCCGAAACAAACACGTCCGACGCGAAGAACGCGAAATACGCAAGTGCGATGGCCGACGGAGCTAGAACCCCGAGCGAGAAGCTCTTCAGGAGCATTCCACCGATACCGCCCACCGCTGTCCGCGGCTCAAGTGGACGCTGGTCGGATTGAGGCAGCCCCTTGATACGCGGAACTAGTGCTTTCGAAATTGACGGGATCCCGGGAAAACGGGATTTGAGATCCTTGGTTGTGGCTTGCACGGACTGATCTGAACCCGCCGTCAGGTTGCCCTTGCCTTGTCGAATAGAGTTGAGTGGCTTCAGCCGAACTATATCCGCAATACGATTTCTAGCGCTCATGACGGCCTCCGGCGATTAACGTACTGCTAGGCATGGACGCCTCTTTCGCCAAGTCCACTCTGCACCGCTTCGGCTGCGAACGAGTAAAGCGCAATATCTTCATCAATCAAATCTGCAACGAGACCGATGTTTGCCAAGATCGAAGCCAACTCTGGCGCACCTGGTAACGTCTGCAACTCTGCCCCTTCGAATATCGGCGCACCTAGCAACGCGTCCAACAGAATTGAGAATTCGGCGAATCTTTCGCGTGTGCCGACCAGGTCGAACTGAGCAAGATTGTCCAGCGCGATACTAACACTTCGGCGTTGTACCTCCTCTTCCGGCGAGCAACCGAACGCCCTGGTCATAGGAGACCGGAGAAGGTTGTATTGCTCCGCGCTAAGTTTTCGAAAGCCCCCAAGCAAAGACTTCTCGCTCCCGAGATCAAGTCCATCGACAATGTTCAAGAGCGTCGTATGGCGCTTGAAAACAGAATTACCTAATGCCTTTTCGGACCATTTCTTCATGTGGACGAGAGCTATCAATCGCTCGGCGAGTTCTTCAAAGGGATCGCGCAATAATGCGGCCGTCACAAACCCTTTCTCGCGTGCAAGAGAGCCATGGCGCTGCCAACTCGGTTGACCTGAGACAAACAGTGAAGAAGTGAAATTGCCGATGATGGAACTGACGGTTTCCAATGGGAACCGATCGACAACAGGATATGCTAGGTCAAACATATCAATTACGCGGCGCATCAGTTTAACTTGGGGAATGGCTCCAACTTCCATAAGGAGAAGCCTCTTTTGCACGGATCGGGCGTTCGCGTTACGCCTGAAAATTGGCAGATCGCTTTCTACCTCCGCCAAGGTCAGTTCAGAAACATGAGTCAGATCGGGAATCAGCTGCCCGTCGATCTGGAACCCGACTAGCCCTGTACTGTGCAATCCGTGGTCGCGCAAATCCGGGCGAATTACATTCGCGTTGAATGTTATCGGAGCTTTGCCGGGGATTCGGATTACGAACTGCGGAACGTCAGCAGGATTGTCGAGGATAAGCCAACCTGAGATTGTGTGGCCCTGGTCTGAATCAATAGCAAAGTACATCTGCGTGATTATCTTTAGCTGGCCATATGGTCGCGAACAACGATCGATAGGCCCGCGACTGTGGCAGAAATCAGAAGACTAACCCCAAAAACTGATATCCACATAAGGAACCTCCTCGGGTACAGCGCTTCCTCAGCTAGCTGTGGCTCAATATACGTCAATAAATATGACCTCTGTCTCTCCAACGTCAACCTAGCCTGTTCATAGGCTGCGACTGCGGACGCATACTCCGACCGCGCAATCGACACCTCAGTATCCTTTTGCTGTATGCCTGTCGCCAATTCCGCCAGGTTTGAACCTTTGACGCTTGTCGACCGGCCTTGGCCAGCAATAGCGCCTTCATACGATTCGATCTGCGCCCGCAGAGAACTTGCTCGGCTCGTGAGCGACGCGAGTTGCGGAGCGTCAGTCGCTGTCGTGCTGATGACCATCTCCAATTTAGATAGCTCGAGCCGCAGCTCGGTTATCAATTCCGAATAGCCCGTCGCTGCCGTTTCAATATCGAGCACTCCAGCCTTATTCCGTGCATCTCTAAGCTCAGAAACCGCTTTGGACAGTTGGCCCTTCTTAGTTTCCACCTCCTCTTCCGCCCTGACCAATGCGTCGGTTTCATTCCGTCTCGTCAGTTTATTAACCATACGCTCGGAGGCCTTGACGACAGCTTCAGTCAAGGCGAGGCTGTCCTCTGCCGTAAACGCGCGCAACTTAATCGATATGAGACCTGAGTTCCTATCCACTGAGATATCGACTTGGTCCTTCCAATAATCGACAAAGTCCTCAATGGAATCACTGGGATCAAAACTCGCGATCAGATCCGCGCCGGCTTTGGAGAATATACCGGGAAGGTCGAATTGCGGCGAGAGCACGTCAACAAGGGCTCTGCTTTCGACATAGTCCGCTATAATTAGCCCATCTCGCGCTTGGCCTGTATCGACAAGGGCGCTAATCCCCGACATTTTAGACAGTCCAGCAATGGACATATCCTGGCCTGCTCGAACAGCAAAACGAGCCTCGGATACGTACTGATTGGCAGCGACAAAGCCATAATAAATCGTCGCCAAGGAAACGGGCAGCGCAAAAAACAGCACAAAGTTGAGTGCGATAAGCGCGTAAAAGTAGCGATCGCTTTGCCGCGCCCGAAATCCGCCCCCCCCACTTGTTACAGGGCGAGGAGTACGCGCCTTCCTTGCAGCACGCCTGAGTTCTATTGAGATGGCATTTGCAGTCTGGGCTGCGCCTTCGGACATTGCGGTAGTCGTCTTCTCAGCTACTGAAGCCATATTGCAAGCCTCCGTGCTCACTGATTCAATTTCTTGTATAGCTCGATAGCATCATCAATGTTGGAGAACTCATGAATTGCGCCGTGCGCCAATACGATCGCCCGCTTGCAGTAACTTCTAATGGTCTCCATTGAGTGTGAAACCATGATTATGTCCGAACGCTCTCGACGTTTGTCGAACTCCTCCAAACACCGCGCTTGGAAACGGGCGTCGCCAACGGCCGTGACCTCATCGATAAGGTAGCATTCAAAGTCTATAGCCATAGAGAGCCCGAATGCCAACCGTTGCATCATCCCAGATGAATACGTCTTAAACGGCTCGTCGATGTATGCCCCGATCTCAGCAAAGTCTTCGACAAAATCAACCACCTTTCGAGGATCATGACCGTACACGCGAGCGACAAATTGAACATTCTCTCGCCCTGTTAGCGCGCCATGTAACCCGCCAGCGAAACCGAGGGGCCAGGAGACACGTGCCTTGCGGGTGATTTTGCCCGAATTAGGGAGTTCCGTACCACCCAACATACGCATGGTCGTTGATTTTCCCGCACCGTTGATACCCAGGATCGCGTAAGAGGTACCAGCCCGAAACTCGGTCGTCACATGATCAAGAATGATCTTCGGACGCCCGCTCGTGCGGTAAAATTTGAAGACATTTGACAGGGCAATCATATTGACAACAGTTTTCCTCGAACAAAGTGCTCAAACAGGTACGGGGAGTTCAAGCGACTTGCATCCTGCTGTCTCACAGAGTCAACGCAAACATTATGGTGGCTCGTCAAACAAGTTTTTCGATCCACGTTAATGTTCGCTTCGCAGTCCATAGTCGAATGCCACAGGCTCGATCAACCCAGCCCATAAGCCGTACGAAGATTTTTAGCGCCAATTTATGACAAAATTGATTGAAACCCCAACAAATATCGTTCCGAGAAAAGCATCCGCTGCTGAACCAGGATGACCATCGCATCATAAACCGCGGTTGAGTTGCGGTTCACGATGCCAACCAATAGGCCTTGCGGCGAAAAAGCACTGCTGAGGACATGGCGGTTCAGCGACTCGGATCGTGCGCAAGCATTCGATCATCGGCTGAGGTTTTTGTATCAGAGAAGCCAATCTATTGCACTATGCGTTAAATCTTCGAAAAGATGGTGGTTTGGGCGATTGGCTTGTTATTAGGATTGGCGAACGTCCGCACCAGATCTCCACGCGCGATTGCCATCAATTCAACCGAATGTGCGGTGGCCGAAGCGCTAACATGTCGCGCCTCGCTATTACGCAGTAAATCGAGAATGGCGCACACCCAAGTATTCCGGTCATATGACAGCAGCAACTCTCCTAACTCGTCAGACGCGCCATAGGCCGGACCTGACGAGAACAATCCTGCAGCGCCGTACCGCGCAACATCAATTCGCTTGGTCGGCGCACGGCAATCATTCACCGGTGAAGGATCGAGTGGTATTAGCATGATATCGATGGTGCGATGGTTGGCATCCTCAAGATAGTCCTCCCAAGGTAGCGGCCTTCGGATCGATACACGTTCCATGCCGGCCCAAATCGATGCCGCTCGACCATCGGCGAAGACCTCGAATCGAGCCTGTGGGCGCTGCGCAAGGACGTCCGCGATGATCGGACGGAGAAATCGGTGTTCTTTGAGATGAACGCCAGTCGCATGGTATGCGATCAGAACCTGGTCTGAAGCCCGCTTTGAAGCGAGATCTGTTGTGCCTACCCGCTTCCACAACCTTTCCGGCGGCGCTGGAGGCAAGACCTGGGCTTCTTCAAGCCGCAAGGTCGAAGCCAAATGCGGCGTCGAGGCCCAGACAATATCGAGGTGACGATTGAGACGGCGTAGTGGCCAGAGCGCGCGATAGCAGAGACGTATACGGTAGAGAAAATCCGCATCATGGCCGGTCACCACGGCCGGTATATTATCATCGAGAAACAGTCCCACACCTGACAGCCGATCAGCATTGGTATCCAGCCAAGTCAGCACGTCAGGCGACGCATAGCGACAGATGATGATGAAAGCACTCTCTGAATCAAGGTCCGAAAGATTGCCATGCCTGATATCGACGGCCTGCGAAGGGGGCATGCCCGGCGCATTGAGCCGAGCGGCCAAATAATAGTCAAACGTCGGGTTCGGCATACGTCCGAAGACGATAATGTGCTTGACGGGCTTGCGCGGGCAACCTGTTGCACCACGTCGCAGTTTCGGCCGTGGCAGCTTGCGCTCAATCCATAGTGCGAGCCGTTCTCTGAAATCGATCATCCTGACGACCTCGGCGACAGATCGCGCGGGTGAGCCTGCAGAACGAGATCCTCTGCGATCAGCGAAAGGTTCGGGTTGTGGTATGGATCGTTCTGCAAGATAGCGCCCCACCGCTCGTACACGGTCTTTTCCTCGCGCGCGAAGCGGCGCAGCTTTTCCGGTGCATTGTCTGCACCTCGTGATACCGACTCTCTATGCAGCATGGCGCTATCGGGCGTCCAGATTATCTTCATGCCCGCTTGTCGCACCACCTTGACGCAGTAGTCCACATCATTGAACGCAACAGTGAGATTGTGCTCATCCATACCGCCGAGACGCGCCCACAGGCTCTTGCGCGTCAACAGGCAGGCTGCCGTGACCGCGGAGATCTCGCGTCGCTCTCGTAGCAGGCCATTATCCTCGCCTGATCGAGGGTGCAGGAAATGAAAGCTGTGGCGGGCAACGGTGCCGGCGCCAAGCGTCACGCCGCCATGTTGCACGTAGCCGTCAGGGAAAAATAAGAGGCAGCCCGCAGCACCGACATCTGGATCATTCAGTTCCCCGGCAAGATTGGCGAGCCAACCCGATTGCAATGGTTCAACGTCGTTGTTGAGCAGCAGGATGAGTTCGTGGCGCGATGCTTCGACGCCGCGATTGCAGGCCGTCGAAAAATTGAACGCGCCCGGGAGCGGCAGACGTCGGATACGCCCTGCCTCCTGATAACGGTTCATGAGGGCAAGCGCGGCGGGATCGCTGCTATCATTGTCGATGACGATTACATCCAGCTCGACGCCCTTGGTTCCTTCAAAAAGTCCGTTGAGACAGGCCTCCAGCAGGTCTGCCCGGTCGCGTGTCGGGATGATGACGCTGACCTTCGGCGTCTCAGCGTCCCGAGCCGGAGGCGCGACAGCTCTCGTCGCTCGTCGGTGGGGCGGGTTCCTGTGCAAAAGCACCCTTGGCACATGAAGAACCGCGCCTCGCCGCCCCGTTGCAGCTTTTGCGATCAACTCTCCAAACGGCATGTTTTCGAGATCGAGGCCATCAGGCAGATCGGCCAGGCGAACAATTGCTCCGTCCAACGGTAGCCAACCGGATTGCGCAAGCGGCGGGTTCCAGGCGGGTTTGAAGAACGGTAGGGTTCGCCGACCACGGCTATTTATGCGATCTTCGTCACAATACACCGCCGCGACCGCAGCCGAAAAGGCAAAAGGTCGGACCAGCCGTTCCAAGGCCCGAGGCGCCAGACGCATGCCGGCGGGAAGCCGCATCCAGAGTTGCGGTCGAGCCGAACCCGCATCTTCCATCGCGGCAACTTCATCGGCAGAAGCTTCGACATAATCGCCCCACGTCTGCTTCGCCAGTGAGGCGCGTGTCGCAGCTACTGCCTTCTCCGTACCTAGCCCGATCGATACGAGGACAATGGGTCTTACCGGCCAATTGTTCGGTGAATCCGGTGGCTCCGCCAGCTCCGCCGCCTCCTGAGCCTCTATCCATTCGTCGTAATCTGGTGCCGACAGGGCGTCGCACTGCCGGACGAAACGAAATTTAGCGCCTTTGACATTGCCCACCATGAGCAGGCGCAGGATGCGGAGCACGAACACGGGTCGCCGCAGCACGAGAAGCAGCGCGAGCTCGAGCAACGATAACCGACGCACACTGATCTCAGGGTTCGCTCTCCCTGATGCTTCTGCCGTCGCCTTATCGGCGAGAAGAGTGGCACCTTCGAGTTGCGCCGGCATCCAGCCGTAAAACCGTCCGCGGCCACGGCGATTGATCAGGAAGGAGCGGAAGACAGTCGCGGGCACGCAGTCCTTTCGATGCAACGCGATCTGCGGACGCCCCCCCAAGCGATGCTCCGGGTCGTGAACCGTGAGAACGATGGGACTGTCGGCATAACATTCAGGCGCCGCTTTGAGCGGCACCTCGAATTTATCCTGCGAAACGTCAGCCATCGTTCTCTATCTTGCAAGTCAGCGAAACCGGATTCGATATCCGCTTATGCCAGAGCCTAGAACGAAAATTAACTCGTAAATGTCCGCGACCGGAACAAAGGAAGGCGTAACGTTTCCGATCGTGGATCAGGCAGGATAGAGGCGTGACCGCTTGATCGACAACTTTCCGACTTGGCCGGACCTGACATCTGTCTCGGGCGCCACATCGAACTCCAGCGCCGTTCCGCCTTCCACGTTTGCGAGAACCCGTCTGCCGCCGGGTCGATCAAGCACTCGGACGATAGTTGCAGGTATGCCATCGCCCTCGGGACACCAGTCGACGTCGCCCGGCCGGAGGTAGATGTCGATTGGGCCGTCAAATGAAGTCGGGGCATCAACCGCGGTCTCGCCGATATAGGCTTGGCCGTCCCGAACGGTCGCCGATATGCGGTTCGCATCCCCTAAGAACCGCATCACAAACGCCGAATTCGGCTCACGGCACACTTCAGTCGGCGTTCCCTCCTGCACGATCCTGCCCTGATCGAGGATGACCACCCGGTCGGCGAGGTCCAGCGCCTCCTCCTGGTCGTGCGTCACGAACAGGGTCGTGATCCCGAGCTCATCGTGGATCTCGCGCAGCCAGCGGCGCAGATCGCGTCGGACGTTGGCATCGAGCGCGCCGAACGGTTCGTCTAGCAACAACACCTTGGGATCGACGGCAAGCGCGCGGGCCAGCGCCACGCGCTGACGCTGGCCGCCGGAGATCTGACCGGGGAAGCGGTCGCCGAGCCCTTCGAGCCTCACAAGGCGCAGAAGTTCTTCGACGCGCGTCGCAATTTCGGCCTTACTGCGCCTGATCTTGGAGACCTTCATGCCGAAGGCGATGTTTTCGGCCACCGTCATATGCGGGAACAGCGCGTAGTGCTGAAAGACGAAGCCGACGCCGCGGTCTCTAACGGGGATATCGGTCGCGTCCTGGTCGCCGAAATAGATGTGACCGCCGTCGGCATATTCGAGACCGGCCACCATGCGCAGGATCGTCGTCTTGCCGGAGCCGGAAGGACCAAGCAGCGCTACCAACTGTCCGCTCTCGATTTCGAGTGAGACGCCGTGCACGGCGCGGAACGTGTCGAAGGTTTTGACGACCTGATCGAGACGGATTTTCATGGGCGGGTTCCTGCATTCTGTTCTTTGGTAGCGGCAGCAAGCGCCGGCCTGCGGCCGGCACCGCGGCGCTCAAGCGCGACCTTGGCAATGATGGTGACGACGGCAAGCGTCGCGAGGATCGAGGCGGCGGCAAAGGCGCCCGCCGCCTGGTAGTCGTGATAAAGCAGCTCGATATGAAGTGGCAGCGTGTTGGTCTGGCCGCGAATATTGCCGGAGACGACCGAGACCGCACCGAACTCGCCCATGACACGCGCATTGCAGAGAACGACGCCGTAAAGCAGCGCCCATTTCACGTTGGGAAGCGTGACGGAGAAGAACGTGCGCCAGCCGGATGCGCCAAGCGATGTCGCCGCCTCTTCCAGGTCCCTGCCCTGCGCCTGCATCAGCGGAATGAGCTCGCGGGCGACAAACGGTGCCGTCACGAACATCGAGGCAAGGACGATGCCTGGCAGGGCAAACAGGATCTTGATGTCGGCCGCCTCAAGCATCGGGCCGAACAGCCCCTGCAGACCGTAGACAAAGAGATAGGCGACGCCGGCTACGATCGGAGAGATCGAGAACGGGATTTCGATTACGACGAGAAGAGCGCGCCGTCCCCAGAAATCGAACTTGGTGATCGCCCAGGCTGCGGCAAGGCCAAATGCTGTATTGATGGGCATGGCGATCAAGGCGGTGGCGACCGTCATGAAAATGGCGTGGCGCGTGTCCGGATGAGCGATGGTGGCGCCATAGGCCTTCAAGCCCTGGCCAAAGGCCTCGACGGCAATCACGATCAGCGGCGCGAGCACCAGAATGGCGCCGAAGAACAGCGTGGTTCCAATCAGTACGCGACGGATGATCGGTCCGTCGCCAACACGCGGCGGCTTGCGTCTGCTTGGCGTCATCGTCAGGACCTCGCGGTATAGCGCAAGGCCCGCGCCTGCAGCAGATTGGTGGCGGCCAGCATCAGGAACGCGGTGATCAACAGCACGGAGGCAATCGCGGCCGCCGCCTGATAGTCGTATTCCTCAAGCCGGATGAAGGCGAGCAACGCGGTGATTTCGGTTTCCATCGGCTGATTGCCGGCGATGAAGATGATGGCACCGAATTCACCCAGCGACCGGGCGAAGGAAAGTGACAGGCCCGCAAGCAAAGCCGGCATCAGCAAGGGCAGGATGACGCGCACGAAGATCGCGCGATCCGATCCGCCGAGAGATTGCGCGGCCTCTTCCAGTGCAGGATCGAGGTCTTCTAGCACCGGCTGCACCGTGCGGACGATGAAGGGCAGGCTGGTGAAGCACATGGCCACCATGATGCCGAGCGGGGTGTAGGCCACCTTGATGCCGAGAGGCGCAAGCAGCGCGCCGAACCAGCCGTTCGACGCAAAGAGCGTCGTCAAGGCGATGCCGGCAACGGCAGTCGGCAAGGCAAAGGGCAGGTCGACGATTGCATCGACGATCCGCCGCCCCGGAAAGCGGTAGCGAACGAGCACCCAGGCAAGCGCCAGGCCGAAGACGAGATTGAAGGCGGTGGCGACAAGCGCTGAAAGCACGGTGACGCGATAGCTCGCGACGGCGCGCGGCGACGACACAATCGCCCAATATTCGGCGGGTCCGAGGCTGGCCGCCTTGAAGACCAGAGCCGCCAAGGGCAGCACGACGATCAGCCCGACATAAAAGAGGGTGATGCCCAGCGACAGAGGAAGTCCGGGCAGAACATTGCGTTTCAAGTGATCGCCTCCACGGCGGCATTTCATTCATTCACGGCAGAACCCGGCGAGCAGAACTCGCCGGGCGAAAGGTTGGGCCTGTTATCGCCTGTTAGCGATTGCCGTAGATCTGGTCGAGCGCGGCACCGGCGGCGAAGTGTTCGTCCTTGATCTTGCCCCAACCGCCGAAGACATCCTCAACCTTGACAAGGCGGATCTCCGGAAACTGATCCTTGAACTCGGCCGCCACTTTCTCGTTGTGGACGCGGTGGCCATATTCGGCGGCGATCTTCTGACCCTCTTCGGTGTAGAGGAAATCGAGATAGGACTTTGCTAACTCGCGCGAGCCGCGTTTTTCCGCAACCTTGTCGACGACGGCGACCGGGAATTCCGCAAGCAGGCTGACCGAAGGCACGACGCTTTCGAACTTGTCGGTGCCGTACTGCTTGGCGATCGACCGGGTTTCCGCCTCGAAGGTGATGATCACGTCGCCGATTTCGCGCTCGACAAAGGTCGTGGTTGCAGCGCGACCGCCGGTATCAAAGACCGGAACGTTGTCGAAGATCTTCTTGACGAATTCGGTGACCTTGGCCGGATCGTCCTTGAATGCTTCCTTGGCATAGGCTGTCGCTGCCAGATAGGTGTAGCGCGCATTGCCCGATGTCTTCGGGTTCGGGAAGACGACCTTCACATCGTCACGGGCGAGATCGCCCCAGTCCTTGATGCCCTTCGGGTTGCCGGCGCGGACCAGGAAGGACGGGAAGGAATAAAAAGGCGACGCGTTGTTCGGAAATTCCTTCTGCCATCCCTCGGCGACAAAACCGTTCTTTGCCAGGAAGTCGATATCGGTCACCTGATTGAAGGTGACGACGTCAGCCTCCAGGCCCTCGACGATGGCGCGCGCCTGCTTCGAGGTGCCGGCGTGCGACTGGTCGACGGTGACACCCGGATGCGCCTTGATGAAGGCTTCATTCTCGGCTGCGAAAACTTCGCGCGCAACGTCGTAGGACGCATTGAGGAGGGTGGTCGGCGCGTCGGCGAAGGCCGGGCCACTCAGCAGCGCGACAAAGGCAGCGCCCGCGATCAGCAGTTTCTTCATGGGTATCTCCGGTGGAATAGAGGCGGCAGGTTGAGTGAAACCTAGCGGCCGTCACGGGAGACGACGAGGCACGGTGATCTGAGGTTGTTTCCCGAACGGGAAAAATCACCTAACGATCTCGGATATCAGAGAAAATGCCATTGTTGCCGGAGCCGCGATCTACCGATCGGAGGTTGTCGTTACTTCCTGCGCGGAAGACGTTTGCGACGGCCGCTTGAGGCTGATGGCCGGCGCCTCGCCCTCGAACGCCTCGACCCGGCGATCGTAGACAGGCGAGATCGTGCCGAGCACACGATCCCAGAAGGAGAAGTAGTTGGCGTAGTTGTATTTGAACTCGGCGTGATGCTGGTCGTGATAGGTGGTGCAGAGCAGCGGCCAGGGGTAGCGCGCCGTCGGCGAGGCAAAATATTCAAAGCCCGCATGCCCGAACGTGCCGTTGATCTGGTCGAACAGCCGGTGCGCCAGCAGGATAAGCGGCGGAAACGGCACCACAAAAGTGATGACGGCGTAGTAACCCTGCGACAGGGCGGTATCGACCAAGCCGATTGAATCATTGCTCCACACCGTCGGGGCGACGCTGCGGTGATGCAGAAGATGATATTTGTAGAACAGCTTGGTGTGCAGCAGCCGGTGCGCAAAATAGAACCACGCGTCGAACAGCACCATGCAAAGCAGGAAGAGCGGCACAGCCGTCCACCAGCTGAAGTCCCAGGGCGAAAACAGCGTCCATCCCTGATACTGGACGAAGAGGCCGATTGCGACTGATGTGCAGGTCACCAGGATGGACGCCATGCTCTGGCGGATCTCGACGGCTTTTCTTTTCTCGCCTCGCCGCCCCTTCTGGATACGACGTTCCGGGTTGCGGTCGTTCAGCCAGGTGATGCCATAGCCAAGTGCAAAATAGACGAGCACCGTGGCGGCATAGATAACTGCGAGAATGGCGAAAAAAGTCAGGGTACCCTGGACGAACGCGTTCAAGTGGAGATCCGGTGCTGCAGGTGTGAGATAAACAGACAGCCTGAATACACCAACCCGACCGCGCAAGGCAAGGCAAGCACCGGTCTACATACGCTCCAGATCCGCCAAGAACGCGTTCAGTTCGGATGTGTCGATCCCGACGAGATGGCCCTTCTCTGGATAGGCACCGGACCGCACGTCGGCGGCGAACTCCGAGTAAGCGGCAATACGTTCGCGTTGCAGCCGCTCATTTTCGGCGGCAAAGTTGCGGTAGATCTTGGCATGGCGAGGAACGTGGCCACGGGTGGCGCCGAGCACGTCGTCACTGAAGAGATATTGCGCGTCGCAGCCTATACCCGCTCCCATAGACAGCATCAGCATCGACGTCCTGGCGCTGATTGCCGTTGCAACCTCACCTGGCACCACTTCGATCTCGGCAGCAAAGGCGCCGGCCTCTTCCAGTGCCTTGACCTGCCGCCAGATTTCGAGCGCACTTGCCGCCGTCTTGCCGACCGCGCGAAACCCACCGGTCCAGGTGGCCTTGGAGGGAATGAGGCCGACATGGCCGCAGACCGGAATGCCCTCGTCGCGCATGCGGCGGACAGTAGAAAGGCTCGCGGCACAATAGACGGCATCCCCTCCCGCCTTCATCGCCTTGAACGCGGCGCGGATGTACTCGTCAGCGGTGACAAGGTCGCCGTATTCGAGGCCGGGAAAGGCAAAGCAGGTGGGCGCGACTTCGCGAAACTCCGGCCCAAGCAGGGCTGGCGGCACGGAGACAAGATCAATCCCGGCCATTTCGGCCGCCTCGGCCTCCTCAAGCGTTTCCACCCGCAGCATCGTCAACTGTCTCTTGCCCTTGATCGACAGGAGGTCGGCAACGGTGGGGCGGCGGTTTCGCATCGGGATCTCCGGATATCGGTTGTTGTTATGAATGAGGGAAATGCATCCCGCTTCAGGCGGCGAGCAGCGCCTTGAGTTTGGTTTCGGTCGAGCCAAGCGCCTGCGAACTTGGCCGCTTGCCGGCAGCAATCAGCATCTCGGCAAGGCGGATGTCACGCGCTACGGCGTTTCCCTTGCCTATGCCGCTGGCGCTGATCAGCCGGCCGCTGGCGTCAAGATGGAAGAGAATGAAGGCACCGTCGCCAAGGTCGCGCCGCACCACGGTCACAGCCCCTTCGGCGAGGCCTGCAATCTGCAGGGTGAGGTCGTATTGATCCGACCAGAACCACGGCACACTGTCGATCGGCTGCGCTGCACCCAAAAGATTGGCCGCGGCGAGCGTTCCCTGATCCTGCGCGTTGCGCCAAGCCTCAAGCCGTATGCGCCGGCCGCCATAATGTCCAAGCGGAAAGGAGCAGCAATCACCCGCCGCAAATATGTTGGGGTCGGAGGTGCAAAGCGTCTCGTCGACGGCAATGCCATTGTCAACGACAAGGCCTGCAGCCTCGGCCAAGGCCGTATTCGGCACGGCGCCAATGCCGACGACGACCATGTCGGCGACCAGGCTGTCGCCATCGCCTAGCTGAATGAGCGCCCTCTTCTCGCGCATCTCTATGCCAGCGATCCTGGCGTTGCAGCGGATATCGACGCCTTCCAGCCTATGTCTTTCGACGACGACGGCAGCGATTTCTTCCGGCACACCACGGGACAGAACGCGTGGCAGGCCCTCGAGGACAACGACCTCCGCGCCGAGCTTGCGGGCGGTCGCCGCCAGTTCCAGGCCGATAAACCCACCACCGATGATGGCAAGTGTGCTGCCAGGTGCGAGCTTCATGCGGATGGCAGCGGCATCGGCATGGGTTCGGAGCACGCGGACGAGCGGTGTGTTTTCGGGCTGCCCTGGGAACGACTTCGGCTTTGCACCGGTTGCGAGCAACAACCGATCGTAGGAAAGCTTACGTCCATCTGCAACTCGCACCGTCCTTTCGCCCCGATCGATGCCCTCAACAGGCGCGTCGGTGAGCACGGTGATCCGTGCGGACTGATAGCGGTCGAGCTCGGCGACATGTTTCGGACCCTGCGCATCGACCAAACCTTCCTTCGAGAGCGGTGGCCGTTCGTAGGGAAGATACGGCTCTGCACCGATGAGCGTGATCTCGCCCTCGTAGCCCTTTTCCCGAAGGCCGAACGCGGCCCGTGCGCCACACTCGCCGGCGCCGACGATGACGATGCTTTTCATATGCCTCTCCCGATGCTCGCGTTCAGCGCTAAGGGTCTGCGTTCAGGTCACCGCTATGAAAACACAGCCTGCCTCAACCTTGACCGGATAGGTCTTCAGGTTGACGCAGACGGGTGCGCCCTTGGCCTGGCCGGTCTTGTAGTTGAAGCGGCCATTGTGTTTCGGACATTCGATGATGTCGTCCATCACCAAGCCATCGGCGAGGTGGATATGCTCGTGGGTGCAGAGACCGTCGGTCGCGAAATATTCGTCGTCCGGACTGCGGTAGACTGCGAAGGTCCGCCCTTCATGATCGAAGCGGATGACATCCTCTTCGTCGATCTCATTGGCCGCACAGACCTCGATCCAGTTGTCGGTCATGGTTTTCCTCCCAATGTTGATTGTTGTCTGGCGTGCCTATTCGGCGGCATGCACCAGGCCATCGCTGTGAAATTCTTCGCGATACGGCTTTGCCGTCTGTGGCAGTGCGCGCTTGAGGAAGTAGTCTTCGTTCCTCAGTTGACGCAGGAACGCCGGGATCATCTCGCGATAGCCGTGAAGCATGGACGGGTTCGGTTCGGGCAAGTCATGCTTGATCATCGCGTGAAGCCGCGGCAGCGCATGATAAGGCACCATCGGGAACATGTGATGTTCGACGTGGTAGTTCATGTTCCAGTAGATGAAGCGGCTGATCGGGTTCATGTAGACGGTGCGGCTGTTCAGCCGGTGGTCCGTGACGTTGTCGGCAAGCCCGCCATGCTGCAGCAGGCCCGTCAGCACGTGATGCCATGCGCCATAGAGGCGCGGCAGACCGATCAGCATCAAGGGCAGGATCGAGCCAAGGTAGAAGGACAGGCCGATCGTGGCGAGATAGATCGCAAACCAGATGCGCGCGACGCGGATAGCCTTCGGCTGCTCCATTTCCGGAATGAAAGTCTTCTCGGCGGCACTGATGACGCCGAATGCGTTGCGGATCATGTCGGCCACCGCATGCCAGACATCGAGAATACCGAAGAAGTTCAGCACCAGCCGAAGCAGATCCGGTGGGCGCATGACGGCAATTTCAGGGTCCCGGCCGACAATGACCGTGTCGGTATGATGGCGGGTATGGCTCCAGCGCCAGGTCACCGGGTTGCGCATGATCATGAAGCAGGCGACCTGGTAGACGACATCGTTCATCCACATCGTCTTGAACGCCGTGCCATGACCACATTCGTGCCAGCGACTGTCGGATGCCGAACCGTAGAGGACGCCGTAAGCGAGAAAGAAGGGAACAGCCCACCATGTTCCCCAGAAGTAGACGCCGAGGCCACCGAAGAGGATGAGGCTGCCGAACCAGATGGCAGTATCACGAATGGCTGGACCATCTTCGCGCTTCATCAGTTCCTTCATCTGCTTGCGCGGGATCTCGGTGTGATACCACTCGGCCGCAGACAGCCCATTGGCGACGGCCGCCTGGGCGTCGCGCCCAAGCAGGCTGTAATCACGCTTTGTCGGAACCATCGCCATCCGTTCATCCTCCAGTAGTCGACCGCACGCCGCCGGCCATTTCTTGTCTCCTGGATCTGACGATAGTTGACTTTTGCAAGTTCTCAATGCAGTGATGATATATTCTCTCAAATACCATCAAGCATTGCATTTCATGAATGATAGAATCATTTCAGGGGCGGCCTATGAGCAACAGACCGACGATCGCCGATCTCGCCCGCGCCGCAGGCGTCAGCGTCGCCACCGTGGACCGCGTTCTCAACGGCCGACATCCGGTGCGAGACGAGACGGCGCGCCGGGTCTATGACGCCGCCAAGGGCATCGGCTATCACGCGGTCGGCCTGCTGCGTCAGCGGGTCTTCGAAGATCTGCCGCAGTACCGTCTCGGCTTCCTGCTGCAGAAACCGGAGCAGGCCTTTTATCAGATTGTCGCCAAGGAAATGGAGAACGCAGCCCTTGCGCTTTCAACCGTCCGCGCGATGCCACAGGTGGAATTCGTCGCCAACTCAACGCCAACTGGAATCACCGAGAAATTGCGAGCAATGGCCGCCCGCAATCAAGCGATTGCGCTTGTTGCGCCGGATTATCCTGCGGTGACAGCCGTCGTCGAAGAGTTGAAGGAGCGCGGGATCCCAGTCTTCTCGCTGCTTTCCGATTTTGCCGCCGGCGTGCGTGAAGGCTATGTCGGCCTGAACAATCACAAGGTCGGCAGGACCGCCGCCTGGATGATTGCCAAGGCAGCGAAGCGGCCCGGCAAGGTCGCGGCATTCGTCGGCAGCCATCGGTTTCTCGGCCATGAACTGCGCGAAATCGGCTTCCGATCCTATTTCCGCGAGCACGCCCCCGACTTCGAAGTGCTCGACACGATGGTCAATCTCGATACGGCCGAAATCACCCACGAAGCGACGCTCAATCTGTTGCAACGTCACCCGGATCTGATCGGCTTCTACGTCTGCGGCGGCGGCATGGAAGGTGCGATCTCGGCAATCCGCGAGGAAAAGCTCGAAGGCAAGCTGATCGCCGTCGTCAATGAGTTTACCCCGGAATCGCGCGCCGCACTCGCCGACGACGTAGTGACACTCGCGATCTCGACGCCGACCGCAGCCTTGGCCCGTGAGACGATCAGTCTGATGATACAGGCGATCGACAAAGGGCCAACAGGTGCACCCGGGCAGACCTTCCTGCCCTTTGATCTCTTCACGCCGGAGAACATCTGACGGCGAATTCCCGGCTTGACAAGAACGTCAGCCAGCCCGCCTCGTTGTGGCGATTTCTTCGACCAGGCAATCAATTGCCTGGAGCGGCTCCAGCACTTGCCACGTCTTTGGATGGCGATAGATGGGATAAAGGCTGAAAGCTGCGAACGCTAGCTGATCGACTGTGGGGCGTGCGGCTGCCCGCCGCGCATGCGCTACTTGCGCTCGATCTTCCACGCGGTCTTCTGTCAGTCCCCAACCTGCATAGAATGGCGTCGCATAACAACGAACGGGAAGACCCCGCAGAAGCGCATCGAATCCCATCTGGCTGGAGACGGTCCACACTTCGTCGACGACGGCGAGGATTGCGGCCGCAGAGACCTTGTCGGCCATAAGCGTCACGCCTGGCAATTTCGATGCCCGCTCGGTCATGTAGCCCTTGCGGTGACCGGCAATAACATCTGGATGCGTCCGAACGACAATCTGCGCGCCGGTTGCGAGTGCATCATCCAACATTCTGTCAAAGGCGGAAGCCGAACCGAGCGCCTTTTCGACGGAAACATCGCCAAAAACCTGATCGACGAGAAGGAGCCTGCGCCGTGTCGAGCGATCGAGCCGGGGCTCAGTGTGAGGGAGATTGTTGTACTTCGACAGCTTATGCTCAACCAGCGCCTCACGGATCGGCGCACCGACATCATGCGCAACGCCGCCAGCCGCATCGCGGACCAGCAATTCCAATCGCGAGGCGCGACCAGCATCGACCGGGAGAGCCATGTCATCGATGATAATCGAGATCGGGATACTGCCATCCTTGCCGAGACCGACGGAGCGCAGGAAACCATCCTCGAGATGCCAGTGCGGAAGTTGACGCAATCGGGCTATTCTCATTGCCGTTTTCGCCGGCAGCCGGCCACCCCATGACACGATGCCATCGAGCCCGGGCGCCAGCGTCGAACGAAGCGGCGCCTCGCCGAAATAGCGCCCCAGCCAAGGAAACGCCTTGTGCACGAAATACGTCGCCCCGAGCCTTGCACCCCATTTCGGGTGCCATGGACGGGCTTGCATTGCGGCTAGCGTAGGATTGTCGGACACGTTCACATTCTCACTCTGCCGGCCACCTCGGCACTTTGCGCCAAAAACCACCTTGCAGCGCCAAATGCAAACCGAACTTGCCCGATGACCGTCGCACGAGCACAGCTTTCGAGACCACCCCGCATCCGGCGCGCCGCAAGAGTTGTTACCAAGGTCGCGATGGAATGACTGGCCGATTGATTGAATCCCATCATCGATGGATGACAATCTTGCAGCAATGCAAGCGCTTTGACGAGACACTTTTCAGCCGCCGCCTAGCCATTGGCGATCTGCGCGAGTAGCTATAAATGGAATGAACGTTCCATTTATAGCTACCAACAGACCTAACCTGGAGGAGACATTCCCATGGCCGCCCTGCCCTTCGCACTCAACCACATGACCACGCCCGCCCTGCCGCTCGACGCCTACTTTGCCCTTGCTCGCTCGCTCGGCATGACGTCCGTCGAAATCCGCAACGACCTACCCGGCAACGCCATCCTGGACGGAGCGCCGGCGGCAGACGTGGCAGCGCTTGCCGGGAGACATGGCGTAACGATCATCTCCATCAACGCCCTGCAGCGCTTCAACGAATGGAACGAAACCCGTGCGGCCGAAGCCGACCACCTGATCTCCTATGCCAAAGACTGCGGGGCAAAGGCGCTTGTTCTCGTGCCTGTCAATGACGGCAGCGGCCAAGCCGATGGCGAGCGCCAATCCAACTTGAAGCAAGCACTTTCAGCCCTGAAGCCGATGCTCGATGCCGCCGGCGTCATCGGACTTGTCGAACCGCTCGGCTTCGAGATCTGCTCGCTTCGCTCCAAAACTGAAGCTGTTGATGCGATAAGGGCGATTGGCGGCGAAGGCACATTCCGTATTGTCCACGATACCTTCCACCACCATCTCGCTGACGAGCCGGCAATCCACCCTGATATGACCGGCCTCGTTCATATTTCCGGGGTTACCGACCGCAATGTGGCGATCGCCGATCTGCGCGACTCTCATCGCGTTCTGGTCGACCAGAATGACACCCTCGACAATGTCGGACAGATCAGGCGCCTGCTGGCGGCGGGCTATGCCGGTCCGTTCTCGTTCGAACCTTTTGCCGATGAGGTCCACGGACTTGCCGACCCCGTCACCGCCCTCAATGCCAGCATGACTCACATTGAAGCAGGGCTCTGACACGCGGCACCATCGATCACTGGAAAACGAAGCGAGACGCCGAAAGACACTCTTGACGGCGTCCGCATAAAATGGAATACATATTCCGTAATTGCAAATCACTGGTTCTTTTATTCCGTTTTGATTGGAGCGTAGCGGGAGTACCGCTTCCGATCAGGGATCGACGCAACCCGTTGTGGTCAGCGTTTCCGGCTGGAGAAGGTGTGGCCGGGCACCGAATGTGGAGGAGAAAGACAATGAAAAAGTTCCTGCTGGGTACAGCCATGGCTGTCATGATGTCGACGGCGGCGCATGCCGAAACCATCGGCGTCTCCATGGCGCAGTTCGACGACAACTTCCTGACGGTCCTGCGCAACGGCATGTCCGACTACGCAAAGACGCTCAGTGGCGTCGACCTGCAGATCGAAGACGCCCAGAACGACGTGTCGAAGCAGCAGAGCCAGATCCAGAACTTCATCGCTGCTGGCGTCACCGCCATCATCGTCAACCCTGTCGATACCGACGCAACTGCCGCCATGTCCAAGATTGCAGCGGACGCCGGCATCCCGCTCGTCTACGTCAACCGCGAGCCTGTCAACGTCGATACCCTGCCGGAAAAGCAGGCCTTCGTCGCCTCGAACGAACAGGAATCCGGCACGCTGCAGACCCAGGAAATCTGCAAGATGCTCGGTGGCAAGGGCAAGGCCGTCGTCATGATGGGCGAGCTCTCCAACCAGGCCGCCCGCATGCGCACCAAGGACATCCATGACGTTCTCGCGACCGAAGCATGCAAGGGCATCGAGATCGTCGAAGAGCAGACCGCCAACTGGTCGCGCACTCAAGGCTCTGACCTTGTCACCAACTGGCTTTCTGCCGGTCTGGAATTTGACGCGGTGATCTCCAACAACGACGAAATGGCGATCGGCGCAATCCAGGCGCTCAAAGCCGCTGGCCGTTCGATGGACAGCGTCGTTATCGGCGGCATCGACGCAACCCAGGACGCGCTTGCTGCAATGGCGGCAGGCGACCTCGACGTGACCGTGTTCCAGAACGCGGCCGGCCAGGGCAAGGGTTCGGTCGACGCCGCCCTCAAGCTCGCCAAGGGCGAAGCGATCGAGAAGAAGGTCTACATCCCCTTCGAGCTCGTCACCAAGGACAACATGGCCAGCTATCAGGCCAAGAACTGATCCGTTTTGCATCGAGAGCGCGGGATATCCCCGCGCTCTCATTCAAAAACAGTCCCGCGGCAGCTGCGCTGATCCTGTAGACTAGCGCCTGCGGAGAGAATGCTGGTTGACCCACCGGCTGCGAGGACTTTTCCGCGAAAGCCGGAATTGACGGGGAGGCAATGACCATGACGCTCAGTCCGACAACGATGGCCGCCGTGCGCGCCAGCGGCGCCGTACCCAATGCCGAATACCTTCTCAATGTCGAAGGCATTCGCAAGGAATTTCCAGGTGTCGTCGCACTCGACGACGTGTCCTTCCGGCTGAAGCGCGGCACCGTCCATGCGCTGATGGGCGAGAACGGCGCCGGCAAATCGACACTGATGAAGATCCTTGCCGGGATCTACACGCCCGACAAGGGCGAGGTGCAGCTGAAGGGTGTCGACATCCGGCTGAAGTCACCGCTCGACGCGCTCGAAAACGGTATCGCCATGATCCATCAGGAGCTGAACCTGATGCCGTTCATGACGGTCGCCGAGAACATCTGGATCCGGCGCGAGCCGAAGAACCGCTTCGGCTTCGTCGATCATGGCGAGATGCGCCGCATCACCGCCCGGCTGTTCGACCGCCTGAACATCAAGCTCGATCCGGAGATCGAGGTGCGCCACCTCTCGGTCGCCAATCGCCAGATGGTCGAGATCGCCAAGGCGGTCTCCTACGAATCCGACGTGCTGATCATGGACGAGCCGACCTCGGCTCTGACGGAGCGCGAAGTCGCGCATCTGTTCGAGATCATCCGCGACCTGCGCTCACAGGGCATCGGCATCGTCTACATCACCCACAAGATGAACGAGCTGTTCGAGATCGCCGACGAGTTCTCGGTCTTCCGAGACGGCAAGTACATCGGCACGCATGCCTCGAGCGACGTCACCCGCGACGATATTATCCGCATGATGGTCGGCCGCGAGATCACCCAGATGTTCCCGAAGGAAGAGGTGCCGATCGGCGACGTGGTGCTGTCGGTCAAGAACCTCACGCTCGAAGGTGTCTTCCGTGACGTCTCCTTCGACGTGCGCGCCGGCGAGATCCTTGGGATTGCCGGCCTCGTCGGCTCCGGCCGCTCGAATGTGGCAGAAACCCTCTTCGGCGTGACACCTGCAAGCTCGGGTACGATCGCCATCGACGGCAAGGCGGTCACGATCGACAGCCCCAACACAGCCATTCGCAACCGCATGGCGTTCCTGACGGAAGACCGCAAGGACACTGGCTGCCTGCTGATCCTCGACGTGCTTGAGAACATGCAGATCGCCGTTCTGCAGGACCGCTTCGTCAAGGGCGGCTTCGTCGCGGAGAAGGACATCAGCGCGGCCTGCGAAGAGATGAGCCGCAAGCTCCGGGTTAAGACGCCCAATCTGCAGGAGCGCATCGAGAACCTGTCCGGCGGCAACCAGCAGAAGGTGCTCATCGGCCGCTGGCTGCTCACCAACCCGCGCATCCTGATCCTCGACGAGCCGACGCGCGGCATCGATGTCGGAGCGAAGGCGGAAATTCATCGTCTTGTCACCGAACTCGCGCGCAACGGTGTCGCCGTCATCATGATTTCCTCGGAAATGCCGGAGGTGCTGGGCATGAGCGATCGCATCATGGTGATGCATGAAGGTCGCGTCACCGGCATCCTCGACCGTGCCGAGGCAACCCAGATCAGGGTCATGGAACTCGCCGCCAGCTGAGCGCGCACCGACGGACAAAAGGGAGGAACAAACAATGGAAACCAATGTCGCCGCACAAGGCACAGGCTCGGCCGTTCCGGCCGCCAAACGCCGGATGCCGCCCGAATTCAGTATCTTCCTGGTGCTGATCGGTATCGCGCTCGTCTACGAAATCCTTGGCTGGATCTTCGTCGGGCAGAGCTTCCTGTTGAACCCGCAGCGCCTGACGATCATGATCCTGCAGGTCGCCGTGATCGGCATCATCGCCGTCGGCGTGACCCAGGTGATCATCACCGGGGGCATTGACCTGTCCTCCGGCTCCGTCGTCGGTATGACCGCGATGTTTTCGGCAAGCGTGGCGCAGGCCTCCACCTGGCCGCGTGCCCTCTATCCCTCGCTCACGGACCTGCCCGCCATCGTGCCGATCGGGCTTGGCATCGGCGTCGGTCTCATTGCCGGCCTCATCAACGGTCAGCTGATCGCGCGAACGAAAATCCCGCCCTTCATCGCCACGCTCGGTATGATGGTTTCCGCACGCGGCATCTCCAAGTGGTACACCAAGGGTCAGCCGGTTTCGGGCCTTACGGAGCAGTTCAATTTCATCGGCACGGGCATCTGGCCCGTGATCGTCTTCCTGGTCGTTGCCATCATCTTCCACATAGCGTTGCGCTACACCCGCTACGGCAAGTTCACCTATGCGATCGGCGCCAACGTTCAGGCAGCCCGCGTCTCCGGCATCAATGTGGAAGCGCACCTGATCAAGGTTTACGCGATCGCCGGCATGCTGGCAGGCCTTGCGGGCGTCGTCACGGCTGCCCGCGCCCAGACGGCGCAGGCCGGTATGGGCGTCATGTACGAACTCGACGCGATCGCGGCGACCGTCATCGGCGGCACATCGCTGACCGGCGGCGTCGGCCGCATCACCGGCACGGTCATCGGCACGATCATCCTCGGCGTCATGACCTCCGGCTTCACCTTCCTCAGGGTCGACGCCTACTATCAGGAAATCGTCAAGGGTCTGATCATCGTCGCCGCCGTCGTCATCGACGTCTATCGACAGAAGAACCGCAAGAAAGCCTGATCTTCCAAAGAAGTCCTCTCCTCCCAGTGAGCCACCTGGCCGGGATGATGAAAATCATCCCGGCATTTTTATCGCGGCCGGCCACAAGCAAACCGAGCTATTGGAGCCTGATAGGAACCGGACCCTAATTCCGATTGCTATGCGCTCTGATCGTCATGAGCCACGCGTGTTGACCGCAATAGCGCTCGGACCTGTTTGAAGTTGGCTCACGGCGTCGCGAGCTCGTGTCCAGCGAAGTGGTGTTGTTCGGCGCGGGCACAGCCGCTCGCGAGCGCGCCCCAATCGCGCTGGAGCGAGTGAGGGGCTGTGCGGGCAGCCCTCGATGTTTTCGACCGGCAACGGCTGTTTCAGGAAGCGACCCTCCCGGCACCCTGCAGCCCCGGCTTTGAACGAGGCGAGCAACCGAGCAACGTCGTCGACGCTCACTTGCGCAAACCCGTAGGAGGAGTAGCCGACGGCCCCCATCGGCGGCGACATTTAGGGGCAAACGAATTCCTCAACTACGGTTTGCAGGTTCGAAAACGCCTGTGGTGAAGCGACCGGCACAGGTCAGAATCGAGAGAGGGAGTTCGCTAGAACCGTGGGGTACGTGAAGGTCGAATATCCCGACCCCGGTCTACTCGAAAGTCCTGCTGTCGAACAGACCCTCGTCATCGAACTCTGGGGGCTCCGTAGGTGAGCCGCCAAAATTGAACTGATGCAGATGGCTAGCGGTCCAGCCGAAGGCGGCCTCCAGGATCTCGTGAAGTTGGGCACGATTAAGAGTGATTGGCAGTTCGAGAGTCGGCTGATCTGGGGCTCGATACCGAGGATATGAACCTCGGCGCGCACAATGAAACTTTCCGGATCGAGGGGGTGAAGACTGCCGTAGGTCATGTCGCGTTTGGTTGTCTGGGGCAATGGATCCGGCAATCGATGTTGGCCAAATCTTTCTCACATACGAGTGCCGCCAGCAGTAACGCCGTGCTGCGTTGACCGATAAACCCGCGTGGCGTCGTGCTAATCGACGGGTTGATCCAGCGCAACGTTGCCTGTCGCCAGAGACTGTAAAGTTACAGGTGTTAGGGCTGGAGGGACGAATGGAGAAAGGCGTTCAGGTTAGCGGCGACCGCAGCGCCGGAAGTGCGCTCAAACCACAATTGGAAAGGCTTATCCTTGGCGTCATTCAGACTGGCGTAATCTGTGGCCGGTCCACCGATCCAATACTGACCATAGGGATCGTCGGCGCATATTTGAAGAATGTGTGCCTGAAATGAGAATCTCGCGGCTTGCGGAGTTGGATGACAATTCCATCATTACGGCCGAC
This sequence comes from Ensifer sp. GW823-FHT05D09, assembly GCF_058795755.1. Taxonomy (NCBI): domain Bacteria; kingdom Pseudomonadati; phylum Pseudomonadota; class Alphaproteobacteria; order Hyphomicrobiales; family Rhizobiaceae; genus Ensifer; species Ensifer sp. GW823-FHT05D09. Next base: position 236,751 of record NZ_JBXAIA010000004.1, read on the forward strand.
ATGGTTATCGTGGGGGCTGGCCCTACTGGACTGACAATCGCTGAACAGTGTTCGGGACCGGGCAGAAAGGTGCTGGTCGTAGAGAGCGGGGAAGAACTCGAGACCCCTGAGCATTCGGCGCTCAATGAAGTTGAAAACATCGGCGAGCTTCAAACCGAGGCACAGATCCGCAAGAGAACAGAATTTCATGGCTCGCAAGCCAGGTTCTGGTCACCTGAGGTGCAGCCTTTCGGCGTTCGGTGCAGGGCGTTTGGGGGGTCAACGCACGCGTGGGCCGGGAAATCGGCTCCGTTTGATGAACTCGACTTCATGGCGAGAAGCTGGGTGCCGCATTCCGGATGGCCGATAGATCACCGGCACATCACGCCCTATCTCCTGCGGGCGATGGATGTCTTGAACCTCAGCCCGAAGCAACCGCCGGGACGCTTCGACAAGGAAGGTCTGCATTCATTCTATTGGCAGTTTGCTCGTTCGCGCATCGATCGCCTTGACATCATGCGGTTCGGCCAAGAGGTCCTGGCTCGCCGCCCTGCCAATATGCATGTTCTTCTTGACGCGACGGTGAGATGCGTGGGCCTGAACGGCGAAGGATCCAAGTTTTCGCACATAGACGTTGTGAGCGTGAGTGGCAAATGCGCTCGCATCAACGCCACATTCTGTGTGCTGGCCTCCGGCGGAATTGAGAATGCCCGGTTGTTGCTAGCGTCCAATGATGTCTGTTCAAAAGGCATAGGCAATCACTTCGATGTCGTCGGGCGATACCTGATGGATCACGTTGCAGCACGTGTTGGAAGATTCCAGACTGATCAAATTGCGGAGCTAACAAAGCTCTTCGGCTTCTACGGGCTCCACCATGAGAATCGTGCGCACATGTTCGCGCACGGCCTGGCTCTTACTCCAGAGGTGCAAGAGCGCGACCAGATCTTAAATGCCGCTGTCTTCTTCTCAACTGAACGTGCCCCTGACGATCCATGGGTTGCCTTGAAGAAGCTTTTGAACTCGCGCAGCTCGAATGTCGGACGGGATTTGCTCTCAGTTGTTTCCGGGTCCGGCTTCATTGCCAGAGGGATCGGCATGAAAATCCTATCGGACACCCGAACACCCAAGATCATCAAGGATCTCATCGTGAACGGCGCGATCCTGATTTCACCCAATCTCGTTGCCGAAGAGTTCCAGTCTCGTGGGCTGCCACACAAGTTGTCCGGCTTGAGAATAGAAGCGATCTGCGAACAGGCGCCGGATCCCTCAAGCAGGGTAACTCTCAGCGAGAGAACGGACCGTTTCGGCGTGCCACTGGCCAAGATCGATTGGCGCATTGGCGATCTCGAACGCAAGACATTGCTCAAAATTGCCGAGTTGTCGCACTCGGCCCTCGCTCGAGCCGAGCTGCCCACCCCGACCCTTGCATCCTGGGCAGACAAACAGCGGCCCCAAGATCTCGTCATCATCGACATGGCGCACACGCTTGGCACGACGCGCATGGCGTCCGACCCGAAGAAGGCGGTCGTCGACCCTGACTGCAGAGTTCACGGCGTGGAGAACTTGTATGTTGCTGGCGGCTCGGTGTTTCCGACCAGCGGTCACGCCAATCCCACATTGATGATCCTTGCGCTCGCAATGCGACTGGCTGATCACCTGAATTTGAAGGTGGCGCGAAACTGCGCGTATCAAACGTCGTAACGTTTTCGCGTCCAGCGACCTGGGAGGCGCGGGTAACGTCCAGCCAAGGCAAAGGATATCTCGGGTGATCAATTTCGAAGACGCACCTCTCATCGCTTTCTGCTCCGTATGACGGCGCCGCCTCGCGCAAGACAGATTACTGCGCACGATGACTGGCTGCATTCACGGGTGGTGTTGATCATGAACAAGTGACCGCCGCGCTTCATGAGAGCAGGCGGAGATCAGGCGGCACGCCGGGCTTTGCGCCTGCCAAAATGTCGGTGAACTAGGAGAATTCTTGCGGAGTACGCGGATGCTTCGTCCGGGGAGCCCGCTCAGCACTCAGAAGGGGAAAGGGTGCGGGCTTTAACAATGCCTTCATCTGCACCGAAAAGACCAGTATCCAGGCGGTCGACCAACCGAGCCCCGCTACGCTCAGCCAGATCGTCTCTGGCCCCGGCCATATGGCCAGACATCGCGCAACGGCGGCACAGAACACAAGCGCCAGCGCACACCAGTGTCGTCGGCGGGGCACCAGCTCTGCGCCCGTCGAACGCCGCATCGTCACACGGGCGACAATCGCAAGGATCATCGGCCCCATGGTCGCCATGGTCAGGACATGCACCTGCACCATCTGCGACACCAGCCCGGACCTCGCAGCCAGGGTGGCGAGCAGTCCCGGAACAAGACCGGCATAGCCGAGGCACAGCATCCGGTTCGCTTGTCCAAGCCGGAATCCGTCGAGACAGCCGACAGCGACCCAGAAGATTGCAGCAAAAAGCGCGAAGGCTCCCATTTCCCCTTCGTGAAGAAGACCTACCCCCAAAAGCACTGTTCCCACCCAAAGCGGCGGCCTAGGCTGAACACCAAGGCCACGCCGGCGGCGCGCCTCGGCGGCGAAAGCGCGCACAAGCCGTCCGCCCACAAGGAAGACAAGCGCCGCAATGGCCAGGGGGAAAACCCCAGCGAGATCCGATCGGGCAAAGAGCATAGTTTCCGCCACGACTAGCGTCAGCGGAACCATTGCCAGGGGCACCTTATCCCATCGCCTTGCCCGCAATACGGGCCACAGAACCACAAAGCCGACCGGCAGCGACGACAGGTAGAACGGCCAGAGATCTTCCGAAAAGACCAGGCAGGCCAATCGTCCACCGAGGGCGAGCACAGCAACAGGAAGGACCGGCGCCGAAATTGGGCGTCCCGTCCACGCCAATTGGGCCGTCATGATGTAGCCGCAGATCGCCATTCCGCCAAAGCCGAACAAACCCAGCCTGACATGGGCCAGCCGCGGGTCGTTAAGCGGTAAGAGCCACACCCACGGGAGCACGGCGGCCATGACCGCGGCAAGCGCAAAGAACGCACCCGCCGGATGGAAAATCAACAGTGAACGTCCTGCGCGTGCACTCTCCAAGAGCGATGCCCTCTCGATGACGTCAAGGACGCTCAACTTGACGACGACGACCTCGGCCGAAAAGCCCTTACGCGGGCGGGATCGGTGTCCATCCAGCCCGCCCCGATCAGGTCGAGGCAGTAGGGTACTGCCGCAAAGACTGCATCAAGACTGAAGCGGATCGCACTCGGTTTCCCAGGCAGATTGATAATCAGCGTCTTGCCTCGCGTCCCGGCCAGCTGCCGGGAAAGAATCGCTGTCGGCGTTTGTTCGAGGCTGGCGCGCCGAAGCTGCTCGCCGAAGCCCGGCAATTCCCTGCTGACGACTGCGCGCATAGCCTCCGGCGTCTCGTCGCGCGGGGCAGGTCCCGTCCCGCCCGTCGTCAGAATCAGATCGGCATGCAGTTCATCGCATAGTGAAACAAGCGTGTCACACACCGGGGCAATCCCGTCGGGAATGATCCGCCTGACGACCTCGAACGGCGTCACGATCGTCTCCCGCAACCATTGTTCGACGGCAGGGCCGCTCAAGTCCTCGTACTCGCCGCGGCTGGCGCGATCCGAAATGGTAACGATGGCTATTATCACGTTCAACCTTAAGGAGCGCCGCGTTGCATGGGTCCCTGCGCCTCGAAGGCGAGGACGTCACGCAGGCGCTAGAAAGAGTGAGGAAAATCCGCTTGCGGGGTAGATGGCGTGGACCGGATCGGCGCCGGGATGCAGTGCAAAAGGGCCGAGACCACTGAGCAATTCGTCAAGAACGACGTTCAACTGCATCCTCGCCAATTGCGCTCCCGGACAGATATGGATGCCCGCGCCATACAGCAGGTTGTGCGACTGGTCGCGTTCTGGACGGAACTGATCTGCCTCGGCAAAAATTTCGCCATCGCGGTTGGCTGCTGCCCACATCACGGTTATTCGCTCTCCTGCACCGAGTGTTCTTCCCCCTACCGTCACCTGCCTGGTGGCGACGCGCCGGTTGGAGATCAGTGGCCCGTGAAGCCGCAAGATCTCGTCGATCACCTGCGGGATCTGGTTCCGATCGCGGCGAAGCAGAGTCTGGGTATCAAGACGCCCGGCGAGGAAATGGAGGATTATGCCGACGCAGGCGGCAATGGTCCCAAGTTCACCCACTGTCCAGTTACGTAGGATGCTGACGATCTCAGAATGGTTGAGCCTTCGCCCCTTGACGGTCTGACGAAGCAGGCAGGTGGTTAGATCGTCGCTGGCGGCAGTGCCGGCGCGCTCGCGCAACTCCAGCTGCGAGCGAATATGGCCGTCGAATTCAAGGGCGACGGTCGCCATGGCGTCGGTATCGCGGGCGAGTGTCGCCGCGCGATTCCTGTGGATCCATCGCAGCAAGGGCGCATGCAGACTTTGGGGCCAACCGAGAAAGCCGCACTGGATACGCACGGCGTACGGCTCAGCGAAATCCCCAATGACGTCGCATGACGGGTTTGTGCCGAGATGGTCCACAAGCTCGCGCGCAATTTGGCGGAAGACGGACTCGAACGCGTCGATGCGCTCGGGAGCGAAGTAGGGTTCTATCATCGCGCGATAGAGCGTGTGCTCCGGCGGGTCCATCCCGTTTGGGACCGATGGATGGCGCGAAACGACATTGCTGAAGGTCTCATGATCGCCAAGTACCTGCAGGACGTCCTGGTGACGGAAGAGAGACCATCCCAGATAGTCGCTGTGGGCGACCGGACATTCTTCGCGCATTTGGTCGTAGGCGCGGATCTGGTTTTGCTGGACCTGCGGGCTGCGCGGATCCCAATCGTGCGCAGGACCTGGGCTTGGCCGATCCGTTTGGTAGGGCTTCCGATTATCCGTCGCCATTTGTCGCGTCCATGTTGAGCTGGCGACAACCAACACACGAGACGGGCGCGAAACTCTTTGTCCTTACTCAAAGAAATGTGAGCCAGGCCTTTTGATCCGTAAGAAATCGACGCCCAGGGACGATCCCGTCAGCGCATAGTCGATATTTGAATCCGGGATACCGAACCGAACTCGGTTGCCTCCCGCTAAACGAAGACCATGATCGCGGTATAACCTATCGCAATCAATATGAGCCCAGCGATAAGCATAGGCATCAAGCTGCTGCCGCCTAAATCTCTTCCGCTCACATGTTCGCCGGAGAACACCAAAGGTTTGCGCGTTTCATTCGTGTCCATATCGCCCTCGCTTATTGTGGTACATCATATACCACTTTATGGGTTATGCGACATGACAAATTATCGCAGCACCCAACACCGCACCGAGGGGAATTCGCCCGCTTTTTGGGCACACCTCGGACAGCCTGATCGTGTTGGGACGCGGGATGCTTGCATCAAGGCTCCGCCTGTGTCCGGCTTGCCAAACAGGCGATCCTAAACTTCTCGGAACACGGCAGTTTCGGGTTGCGCCCCGGCAGGCATGAAATGAGGCTGCGACGCTAGCGCACTTTCGGCCGCACGAAACTTGCGATAAAAGTGGCATCTGAAATGCAGCTTAATGAGCCTGCCGGGAGATGACTGAATGCGCATGACGCTTCACACGGACTACGCTTTGCGCATGCTGATCTACGTGGCCACACGATCCGACAAGATGTGTACCGTCAACGAAGTTGCCTCAGCTTATGACCTTTCGCGCAATCACCTGCTCAAGGTGGCGCAGACGCTGCGAGATCTCGGCCTCGTGGAGACGACGCGCGGGCGCTCCGGCGGGATCCGCCTCGCCAAGGTGCCGGAAGAAATCGCAGTCGGCGCCCTGGTACGGGCAACAGAGGAGGAATTCTTGCTTGCCGAGTGCATGCAGGCTGGAGGTCGCGCCTGCGCGATCTCGCCAGCCTGCCGGCTCAAGGGCATGCTTCACGAGGCGCTCGGCGCGTTCCTTGCGGTTCTCGACAAATACACGCTTGCCGACATTGTGCTGAACCGCGCCTCGCTCGGCCCGCTGCTCGGGATCGACACCGCGCCGGTACACCAAGCCAAGGGAGAACAGGCCAAGGCAGAACAGGAATACTATCGGAATTGACGGCTGCGGGCCTACTGGCCATGCTTTTGCCGGCCCTCGCCGCGCGCAGCATCGCGACCGAATTCCTCGGCCCCATGGTCGTCTTCCCCCCGCTCGGTCACGGCACCTTGCAAAACTAAAGGACAATTCGATGAAAGGCAGACCCGCCCCGGAACGCACCATTGTCATCGATGGCAAGCCCCTGCCGGAAGTGCTTGATGAAGCAATGGTCCACGCCGTCGTGCACGGCTTCTACGGCGAGGTCCGCAAGGACGACCTTCTCGGACCAATTTTCAACGGGCATATCGCGCCGCAGGACTGGCCGGCGCATCTGGCCACGATGTGCGACTTCTGGTCTGCAACGCTTTTGCGCACCGATCGCTACGCAGGCCGCCCGCTACCACCTCACCTTGCCATACCGGAACTCCATGAACAGCATTTCCGTCGCTGGCTAACGCACTTCCGCACCGCCGTTGAGCGAACCTGCCCAGCGGATGTGTCCGACCTCTTCCTGGACCGGGCGTTGCGCATCGCCCATTCCTTCCGCCTCGCCATTGCCTTCAACCGCGGCGAAGATTCCATGGCAATAACGCCGATCTGGAAAGAGGCGCTATGAGGCGCAACAAGCTCCCACGTTTCCGCAGGTCGGCGCAGCTCCGTGTTATCAGCTGATCTCCATCAGGTGGACGACATTCCGGCCGCCAGATGAGAAACCGCAGCCATACTGTCCAGGTGCTTGCCAAGGCACTGTCTCACCCGACGTCACGCTATCTGGGAGGGTACTGGCAGGCCAAAAAGCCGCCGGACCTGATCTGAAAAGGCTACGTCGGCGCGATTCCCACCACCAAACGCATTCACCTTCAACCAAATGGTATTTTGCCAGTCACGTCTTGCAGAATTAGCAAGCGATCCCTTCACGTCGACGAGGCAGGCCTTTCCTCTACACTGTGGCCGTCGAACGCGCTTCCGACATGCGAATGACCGCGCCAGGCGCCGATCGGATCTGCCGGCCAAGTCCAAATTCGACCGGTCACGCAAGTTACGCTGCGTCCAAATGAAGATATGCTTGCCGCGCAAAGCTGCCACGACACTACTGCTCTGGCAATTGAATCCGCCATCGACTATATGTCCGCCATCCAAAACTATCGGAGATTTATCATGTTGTCGCAGCGTAAGCTTGCGAGCCAGTTCCAGCCGCGTTTCGTTCTTCAGCTTTGGAACGCGATGCTTCGGGTCCAGACCCGCGAAACAGCTTCCCTCTTCGGTCAGCGCAACCGCTAAAGCGCTATTCCAGTCCTTGTCCGGCCTGCCCTATCTTGGTGACGCTGGATGAGGACTGATCGAGGCTTCGCTCATCCGGCCGGAAACAGGATGGCAACTTTAAGCCCACGCCCACCCGCTCCGTCGCCAAGGGACGTTCGTGCGCCATAAAGCGCTGCAATTTCCTCGACGATCGGCAGGCCGAGCCCCGTTCCCGGAGCCTCGCTGGCGCCGCGATGAAACCGTCTGAACACGCTTTCGCGCAGTTCCGGCCTGATCCCCGGCCCGTTGTCTTCGACTTCCAGAGACACGAAACCTTCGTTTTCGCTGACGCGCGTCGTCACCTCGGCGCCGCGCCCGGCATAGAGCAGCGCATTGCCGATCAGGTTCTTCAGCATCTCGCCGACGAGCAGAGGTTCGACACGGACGAAGGCTTCGCCCTCGCCGTCGAAGCCGAGATCGATGCCGGCGTCTCCAGCGGCCGGCACATGCTCGGCGGTGATGCCGCGCGTCAGCTCCACCAGGTCTATTCGCTCGAGCTTGCGGGCCTCGTCCTTGCCTGCAGCATCGATCTTTGCCATCAGCAGCAATTGCGCCAGAATGCGCTCGGCGTTCGCCACGGCTTCGTCGGCCTTCTTCACCGCTATCTTTGTGTCCTCGATCGACCCGGCGCGCAGCGCGAGCGCCAGCTGCGTGCGGATGATCGCGAGCGGCGTGCGCAGCTGATGGCTGGCATTGCCGGTGAAATTGCGCAGCGCATCGAGTGCCGACTGTAACCGCCCCATGAACGAGTTGACGGTATCGACCAGTCCCTGGACTTCGTTCGGCACCCGCTCGCCGATCGGATGCAGATCGTCGGGGCTGCGCTCGGCGATCGCGTCGCCCAAGCGATAGAGCGGCCTTAGAGAGAAGGTAACCGCAATCCAGACGATGACCGCGGCACCGGCGATCATCAGACCAAGGCGCAAAGCGGAGCGAACGAGGATCGTCTGCGCCAGCTGCCGGCGAGCGATCGTCGTTTCGGCAACGGTCACGACGAAGGGAACCGAGTTGATGCCGGTCGAGGCCGAACGGCGAAGGGCCGCGATGCGGATTGGCTCGCCGCGGAACGAGGCGTCGGCAAAGCTCGTCGAGCTACCCGGAACCTCGTCAAGCGAAGGAAGCGTCTGGTAACCGGTGATGAATTGCCCCGGCGGGCCGTCGACCCGGTAGAAGACGCGGTCCTGCGCAGCCGATGTTAGCATTTCCAGCGCCACATAGGGAATGTCGACCTCGAGCGATCCATCCTCGGCGACGACCACGCGCTCGGCGATCGCCAGAGCCGAACCGGCAAGAACACGGTCCGAGACCACGTTGGCCGTCGCGACAGCCTCGCGATAGGTATCGGTCAACGCGATGACGCCGATGACGGCAGTGGAAATCAAAAGCCAGCCAAGCAGCCTTCGGCGTAGGGAGTAGACCGCCGCCCTCATTCCGGGCCGGCCGTCTTGTCGAGATAGTAGCCGATACCGCGCGCCGTTCTGACCGTTAGCCCATGGGGCGCAAGCCGCTTCCTCAGGCGGCTGACATATTGCTCGATTGCGTTCGGGCTGAGGTCGTCGTCGAAACCCGTCAGCGACTGCATGATCGCCTCCTTGGCGACGACCTTGCCGGCCCGCATGAACAGGAGTTCGAGCAGACCGAGCTCACGCGCCGGGATTTCGATCGGCACGCCGCCGGAAGAAAAGCTGCGCGCATTGAGATCGAGCGACACATTGCCGTAGCTGACCGTCGACGCACGCAAGCCCGCCTGCCTTCGAAGTAGCACGCGCACGCGCGCTTCGAACTCGCCGATATCGAACGGCTTGATCATGTAATCGTCGGCGCCAAGGTCGAGGCCCTTCACGCGCTCCTCCGGCGTGCCCCGTGCCGTCAGGATCAGGACGGCAGCGCTGTTCTGCCGGGCACGCATCGCCCTCAAGACATCGAGCCCGTCCATCTCGGGCAGATTGAGGTCAAGGATCACCAGATCAAATGTCTCGGCGGCGGCAACCGCGTGAGCCGATGCGCCATCGCTGACGACATCCACGGCATAGCCGCTACCGCGCAGGATGGCCGACAAGCCCTCGGCCAGGACCTGATTGTCTTCAACAAGCAATATGCGCAATTGTCTTTACTCCCCGCTCCACTCTATCCGCCGTCGGCTTGCTTGTGAACGGTGGCGCGCTGAGGCATTGTGGATTTATGCGGCACTTGATTTCTTTTCTCTTTTTCGTTCTCTGTCCCCGGCTGCTTCTGGCCGCACCGGTCATTTTCCCGGCACTGTCGGGCGCCTCGGATGCCCGCACATTGGTCGTCTATTCCTCGCTCGACGAGCCTCTCGCCAAACCAATGATCCTCGGCTTTCAACAAGCCAATCCGGATGTTGCCGTGCGTTATGAGGATATGCTGACGGGTGAGATCTACGACCGTATCGTCAAGGAAACCGACGCGGGGCTAAGGACCGCGGACTTCGCCTTCTCGTCCGCAATGGATCTGCAAGTCAAGCTCAGCAACGACGGCTATGCCCAGCGCAGCGACATGCCGATGAGCGGTCGCTGGCCGGCCTGGGCCAACTGGCGCAACACGGCCTACGCGCTCACCTTCGAGCCGGCTGTCTTCGTCTACCACAAGCCGAGCTTTACCACGGAAAGCCCCCCTTCCACCCGTGCCGAGTTCGTTGCCTATCTCAAGCGCCAGGGCGCCGATGTCTTCGGCCGGATCGGCACCTATGACATCGAACGCTCCGGCGTCGGCTTTCTCTTCATGTCGCGCGACCAGGAACAATTCGACGATATCTGGGATGTCATCCAGGCCATGGGCGCGGCCGGCGTCAAACTCTATTCGACCAGCCAGGCCATTCTGGAGCGTGTCGCCGACGGACGGTTCGTGCTCGGCTACAACATCCTCGGCTCCTACGCTGCCGATTGGGCAAAACGCCACCCGGATGTCGGCATCGTGCTGCCAAAGGACTACACAGTCGTGATGTCGCGGATCGGCCTCGTGCCGCAGGCGTCCGCCTCTCCCGACCTCGGCCGCCGATACCTGGAATTCTTCATGTCGAAGGAAGGCCAGACGATCATGGCGCGGCAATTGCAGATCCCAGCCGTCAGCCCCGATGTCGCAGGAGAAAACACCGCCAACACGATGCAGGAAATGCTTGGCGCGCAGTTGCGCCCCGTGCCCGTCAGCCCGGGACTGATGGTCTATCTTGATCAGGTCAAGCGGGCGCGGCTCATTGCCCGCTGGAACGAGGTCCTGCGGCTCCATTAGCCGCAAGCGTTTCGACACCCAAAGGCATGGGTCTCGGGTGGCAAAGGCGCAACCGGAAACACCGCCGGCAACGATGGGTTGTCGCGCGTCAGCGCAACCCGCTCATTGCAGGCTATGAATTTAATAATTAAACGTTTTCAATATCTTACGGCGACAAGCCGCCACACCTTATTGAAATATTTCCCTCTAGAAATCAAAGGGCTGCGCCACACCTCTTGCGTTCCCGGCATACGCCGCAGACCTGCTAGGTCGCGAATTGAAGACGATGGGTTTTCATGCGAAATATTTTGTAGCTGCAGCCCCTGATTGACCCAAGCTACTGTCAAATACGGGAGAAGACTGATGCTGGCTCGGATGGGAATAATTGCTGCAACAGTCGCAGGCATCATCATGCTTACTGGCGGGCACGCTTTGGATGACAAATGCAGCCCAATTCGAGTAAAAGAAAGCTCGACCTGAGCCCCTGCAACTAAGGCAATGATCATCGGACCAACCCAGACGACAGCGTATTTGCCGACAAAATAGCCGAGAAACGGAGCGCCAATCACCGCAACCGCTTTCCTTACTTCGCCGCCCGGAATCGTGGCAATTCTTTTGCAGACGACCCAAACGGCGCACGCGCTGGACAGCAGGCCAGCATTGCCGGTGCAGGCGAGTTGCTGCGAACTCCTTGACCGGTTGGCGAGATGAAGGGTTTCGAACACGACGATTAGGACCTGTCAACGAAAGCGAGATAGGACGCGCTGGAGAAACAAGTGAAGCTTCCAGGCTGTGGTTGACCGCATTGCGTCAATCTCGAACGCCTTTTCGGCAACTCTAGCATTGGCTTCGGCAAGTAGCGCACTCGATTTCTGATTTGCGAGCCCTAGCGCATGTGACTTGTCTTCCAACGCAGAAAAATCACGCTGCAGAGCGTTGACCAGGTCCAGCGCCCCAACAAGCTGATCGCGTTTGGTTGATAGTTGACCACGAACCAGCACAACTTCACCCCGTGCGGCAGACAGCTCCCGGCTAGCTTCAGCATAAGCAGGGCGCACAACCTGAATGTCTTCCCACGCGAGCCGCGCAATCAAGTCGTTTGTTGCGCAACGAACCGTTTCGCTCCAATCATGCGGATCCGCACGCATCAGGTCTGAATAGACGTTTTGTTCAGTTTTCTCGCTCGACATTGAAACACGTAACGGGCTTGGCCACCACGAGGCGCGATCAGCAATACCCAGTGCCGTCGCGAACTCGGGCATTCGCGCATACCGGGATGCCATCCGCTTTGCGCTGAAGTGAAGAACAGTTGGTGTACGGCAATAGAAAATGGATTGATCGTTAGTTTCACCAATTATTCTACGCCAAAGCAGCCAGTCAGCCGCACCTTCCACATCCTCTCGCCAAACATCTCGCGTCGGCAGGCAATCTGCTCGATATAAGAAGCAACTTGCGGGTATGCTATTTCGTTGCTGCAGGAATGTGTTCAGTTCGTCCGAAGCCGTCAGGTTTGTCAAAAACGGAGCAGCAATTCCGTCAGTCGACACCCAGAGCGCTTGGCTGTAAGCCAGCGCGCCGCCCCCTTCCAACCCGGCCAACAGACGCTCCAAGTGGTCAGGAAAGAGGAGATCGTCGTCGGCCGCGAAACCAATGTACTTTCCTTGCGACTCTCGGAGGGCAACGTTTCGATTTGCGTAGCCAAAGTATGGCGCCTTCGGAAGATCAAAGAAGCGGATGCGACGGTCGTCGAAACCTGCGACGACCTCCGCCGTGCCGGCCACGCACCCGTCGCCTACCACAAGTAGTTCGAAGTCGCCCACTGTCTGCGTTAGCACTGACTCGATCGCGAAGCCAATGACATCCACCCGGCTATGCGTCGGCATCAAAATCGAGACGAGCGGCCTTACCATCCCTTGGCATCGCCAAAGCTGTACGGGATCAAGTCCGTGTCGATAGGAAGCCTATATTTATCCGGCTTTGAATGGTCGTATTGGATCGTGGGAAAATTCACGACCACGACGTCCGACGACCCGATGTTGCGATCAGCATGCCAAACGAACTTAGGCACGTTGACGAGGCGCGGCCGACTGCCGGACAGATATACCTTGCAGATCTTGCCACACGTGCTCGAATCGGGCCTCGGATCGAACAATACGAGTTCCAATTCGCCACTCAAAACGAAGTAGCGGTCCTCGTGCTGCTTGTGGAGGCCCCATCCCTTCACCATTCCAGGGCGGATCGTGAATACGTAGGAAAAGACGAGCGGATCAGGATGCCAGCCCCATCGCGGGTCGTATATTTCAGTAACGCTACCCCGGTCGTCATCATGGCGAATACTCTCGTAGAACGACATGCCATCGAGCAGCGGGGCTGTGCTGCGCCTTTTTTCATCAACCGTCCGTTGGTCTTGAAACGCAGCCTGCAAAGTCTGCTGAAGCAGATCTGAAGTGCCGGCGCGTAGGTCGTCATGCATTGCTTTTGCCCCCCATTTGAGAGGCTTCTATTACATGTTTGGGTTTCTCGCGCCACAGAGTTGACCCAGCAGCGTAGATGCATCGCCACTGGGGAAGCCTTCCCCCCAAACGCGGCCCGCCAGTATCGGACAAGTAGTCTGCACAAACAAAACAGGCCCGCGACCCTATCGGTGGAGGGTCTCTATTCGGGGCGCTACCTCCACGCTAGCCTTGCGAAGGCATTGCCGCCTCACCCCGCATTTCGCCATTTCTGAGGAAATTTGCGAGTGCCGCCTAGAATCACCATTGACGGCTGATTCATTTTAAAGGCGAATGTGTCATCAATTTTCTACTTTTAGTTTAGATGAGGCTAAATTATGTTCGACTTGGCTGTGGCTTGCCGCTCGCATCCGTGGCGTGAAGTTGTCGAGCCAGAAGAATCGTGGTCAACCGTCCCTACCATGCTTTCTTTGAGCGAAAGGCAAATGCTACATTGGCTAGCCATGAATGTGGATCTGAGTCAGAACAGTTGCATTGTTGACGCAGGATGCTTCCTTGGGGGGTCTACCCTCGCCTTTGCGACCGGCCTTAAGAGGAACCAATCAGCAGGATCGAAGAAGTACCGTATCCACACCTACGACATCTTCATCACGCCGAACCACAGGTATTCAATGGGCCTGATCGGCAATGATCGAAAGCCTGGAGATTCTGTTCTTGATATTTTCACCTCAAATCTAAGCCATAACTTCTCGTCTGTGTTGATCAACTCAGGCGACTTTCTGGAAGCAACGCCACCAGCCCGGAAGGTCGACATACTGTTTGTGGACATCACGAAAACGCGAGAGTTGAACGCCAAGATTATTCTAGATTTCTTCCCTCTCCTCGTCCCCGGCAAGTCAATTGTTATCCAGCAGGACTACAACGACCACTCCTGCCCATGGGCAAATGCATCGATGGAATATCTGTCGAAGTATTTCGAGGTGCTTTGCGACGAGAGCAGCTCACGCGTCTTCTTGCTTAAGAAGCGCATCCCCATGTTCTTCCTACGGCGGGCCGCCCGAATGCAGCTCGGGCAGGAGTTCGATATGTTGCAACGACTGGTCAGCAAAGAGCCAAGCGCGGTTCCTAAATACTTTGCCGCGATGACAGCGGCTTGGACCGTCCTTGAGAGGGACGGAGCCAAGGCCGCAATCGATTACGTCGATCGGCTGCCGCTGAAGCAGCCGTGGGAAAGCGAGCCGTCGTATGCTCAGATAGTCAAGCAGTCATTGGGCTGGATCGGCTCTGCTGAAGGCCTCGATAATTTCAATGACAAGTATTTTGAGGCCTCTTCCTTTTAGACTGAACCCCGCTCCTCCAGTGCCGAGATCCGAAGCGCCAGCGCCTCAATCGTGTGGCGCCGAGCAATATTGATCTCATGGAGTTCTTGCGGGGCGTGGATCGTTACGGGAACAAACTACTCATAACGAAGCATTGCCAAGCTGTCTGGATCGTCGATTTTGGCATTGACCCATCCGGCGAAGTCTACGTCATCTGGAAGCGCCGGCTTAACCTCCTGCGTGATTAGACCGAAGTGTTGTCGGTTTCCTTCTCGCGCTACTTCGGCAGGCCTCTGTACCGTCTACATGCGCGGGTTCGCATGCATGACTGGCTTGCGCACCACCTTGGTGACAGGGGCGATAAGCGGCGGACGCTCCACTTCGAAAACTTCCCCGCTCGAATCGCGCGCAGTGATCGGAGTTTGCGGGACGATATCAACCAGCGGATCTTGCCTTTGACGTTCAGGCGTTTATCTTCGGCTTCGATGGCCTTCGCCTCGCACGGCAGAGAGTGGCCCGGATCAAATGGGACGGAATCGGTGATCTTCTGTTGGCTGCGGTGGAAGATACTGAAGGGGAAAACGGGAACGAATTGCCACACCAAGTGGAAAGTGTGGCGCCCGGTGGATTTCGTCTCGGAAAATTGCGACACGAAATCAATTAGTTAGGTGTATTGGGGGGCAAGCCCGGAATTCCGCCGATCCGCTCGGCCAGATCTTCGACGAGCAACCGCACACGGGCAATGCCTGCACGCTCAGGCGCGATCAGCATGCTCAACGGCACGGATGGCAGAAGATATTCCGGCAGGACGGGCACCAACCGACCGGCGGCAAGCAGATCGTCGACGAGCCAACGGTGAGCCGGGGCGATCCCGCGGCCGGCGACGAGCGCCTCGCGCACCGCCAACCCATGGTCCACGCGCAGACGCCCATGGAAAGGCACCCTATGCCGTTCGCCACTCTTGCCGTGAAGCTCCAGCAGGTCGCTGCCTGCCACATTCGACATGCGAATGCCCTCATGATCCGACAGATCCCTGGGAACGATCGGCGTTCCACGTTTGGCGAGATAGTCCGGCGCGGCAACAAGCAGACGCCGGCTTTGGCCCAGTGCCCGCAATTTCATGGAGCTGTCCGTCAACGGCCCCAGACGCAGCGCGATATCGATCCCCTCCCGCACAAGGTCGATGCGCTCGTCCGTCAGGTTGAGATCGACGCCGATATCCGGGTAGCGCTCCTGAAAGGCAAAGATCAGCCGCGTGGCGTGCAGCACGCCGAAAGCCGCAGTTGAGGACACCCGGATCGTCCCGGCCGAGGCCCCGCGGGTGCCGCGGGCCTCATCGGCGGCCTGCTCCACCAGGCGAAGAATATGGATGCTGTTGGCATAGTATTGGCTGCCCTCATCCGTCATGGTCACGCGACGGGTCGTGCGGCTGATGAGAGGCACGCCGAGTGCCTCCTCCAGTTCACGCAACTGCCGCGTGACTGTCGACTGTCCAACGCCTAGCTCCCGCGCGACGGCCGACAGGCTGCCGCGCTCGGCAACACGAACGAAGGTCCTGATACGTTCGAGCGTGATGTCTGATTTATCCATTTTCCGGCACAATCATATCCATTGCGAAGATCTAGTGCAGCATTGCGATGCTGTCTACATCGGGGGTCGGTTTCTCATCACAGGAATGCTGATCATGAAAGTCTTGCTTGTTTTCGCCCATCCGGAGCCGCGTTCACTCAACGGATCTCTTCGCGACGTCGCCATCCGTGAACTGGAGGCCCAGGGGCACGAAGTAAGGGTTTCCGACCTTTACGCCGACAATTGGAAATCCGAAATCGATCGGCCCGACTTCCCGTCTCTTGACGACGAAACGCCGTTTCAACCGAGCCGCGCCTCCAAAGCCGCCTTTGCAGCCGGCCAGTTGACCGAGGATGTGAAGGCTGAACACGAGAAGTTGCTATGGGCGGATACACTCATCCTGCAGTTTCCGCTCTGGTGGTACACGATGCCGGCGATCCTGAAAGGCTGGGTCGATCGAGTCTATGCCTATGGATTTGCCTACGGCGTCGGTGAGCACAGCGACGCCCATTGGGGCGATCGGTTTGGCGAGGGCACGTTCAAGGGCAAGCGGGCGATGCTGATCGTCACCACGGGCGGCTGGCAGGAGCACTACTCGGCGCGCGGGGTCAACGGACCGATCGACGACCTCCTGTTCCCCATCAACCACGGCATCCTCTACTACCCCGGATATGATGTGCTGCCGCCCTTCGTTGCCTACCGGGTCGATCGCATCGACGAAGCCGGCTTCGACCGTCTTGCAGAAAACCTGCGAGAGAGGATGCGAACCCTTGCGACCACGCAACCCATCCCTTACCGGCGCCAGAACGGCGGTGACTATCTGATCCCGAGCCTGGAACTGCGCCCCGGCCTGGGCGAGCCCACAGCAACCGGTTTCTCTCTGCATCTCAATGGCACCGGGACTGCGGGTTAGGTCCACAAGGCGTCACGGGCATGCTCGCTGTCCGCAAGCCCAATGCAAACCGCGAACTGTCGGCGGCCAAGCCGGCCGCCGATGAAACAGGCGATCAGAACATCTGATTCTACCCGCCAAGCAGCACCCATGACCTGATCGACAGACAGTGACCGACCGGGGGCCACGCTTTTGATCAAACGGGCAGGCGCCGGACAGCAAAACCCGCCTAAGATTTCGTAAACACTGCGCTTCTTTTTCGCATTGAGGACTTGATGTCAGCTTAATGTCAGCTTTCTATGATGGCTTAGCAGTCGCTGGCGCCCCGTGGAGGCGGGCCCGCCGGTTGCGCACTGGGAGGAAGTCACCAATCCGGTCAGCGACAAGGGTCCTTTGGGCACCGTCGCGTCTTCCCGTTCGCACGCAGAAACAACGTGCGCGTGGAAAATCGCGCCTCATGGAGGACTGACCTTGAAACACTTTTTCCTGGCATCCATTCTCGCCGGCGCAATGGCGCTGCCGGCCTATGCGGCTGACTACACCATCATCGCTCCGGCAAATCCGGGCGGCGGCTGGGACCAGACCGCTCGCTCGCTCCAGACCGTCCTGCAGCAGGAAGGCATCTCCGGCAACGTTCAGGTCCAGAACGTACCGGGCGCCGGCGGCACAATCGGTCTCGCCCAGTTCGCAAGCCAGCAGAAGGGCAACCCGAACGCGCTTATCGTCGGCGGTTACGTCATGGTCGGCGCAATCCTGACCAACAAGTCGCCGGTCACCCTCAAGGACGTCACGCCGATCGCCCGCCTCACCGGCGAATTTGAAGCAATCGTCGTTCCGGCCGCTTCCGAGATCAAGACGATGGCTGACCTCGTTGCGGCCCTCAAAAAGGATCCGGGCGCCGTGTCCTGGGCTGGCGGCTCTGCCGGCGGTACCGACCACATCGCCGTTGGCCTGATCGCCAAGGCAGCGGGCGTCGACCCGACCAAGATCAACTACATCGCCTACTCCGGCGGCGGCGAAGCGCTTGCAGCCATCCTCGGCAGCCAGGTCACGGCCGGCATCTCCGGCTACGGCGAATTCGAAGCCCAGGTCAAGGCTGGCACGCTGCGCCTGATCGCAGTTTCGAGCGGCGAGCGCCTCGCCGGCATCGACGCCCCGACGCTGAAGGAATCCGGGCTCGATGTCGTCGTTGAAAACTGGCGTATGGTTGCAGCCGCTCCGGGCCTCACCGACGAGCAGAAGGCAGCCGTTTCGGCCGACGTCGAGAAGCTTGCCAAGTCGGCCGGCTGGCAGGAAGTGCTCAAGACCAAGGGCTGGCAGGACAGCTACCTCTCTGGCGACGCTTTCGCCGCCCAGCTCGACAAGGACGTTGCGGCAACCGAAGGCGTCCTCAAGGACATTGGACTGGTGAAATGACCAAGGGGCTCAACCCTTCAACCACAACGCGTCGCCCGGATCGGGCGGCGCTCTTCATCGCGGCCGTACTCGCCGCTATCGCTGGCCTCATTTTCTGGGACGTGTCGCGCCTTTCGGGCGCTGCCGGTTACTCTCAGGTCGGGCCGACGACGGTCCCCTATGCGATCGCATGCTGTCTCGCGGGCCTTGCCGTCTGGACCGTCTTTGCCGCATTCCGCAACGATTTCCCCGAGCGTGAGCACCAGGAAATCTCGCCGGTCATCTGGATCGTCGCCGGGCTTGCAGCGCAGATGCTGCTCTTGAACGTCGCAGGCTTTTCGATCGCCACCGGCATACTGTTTGCGCTCACCGCGCGCGGCTTCGGTAAACGCAAGCTCTGGTTCTCGCTGCCAGTCGGTATTGCGCTCTGTTTTGCCGTCTGGGTGATTTTCGCCAAGCTCCTGCAGTTGTCGCTGCCCGCAGGGCCGCTTGAACACCTGTTCTTCTAAGAGGGCCGTCGACCATGGCTACTTTTGAATTCCTGTTGCAGGGACTGTGGGTTGCTGCCCAGCCGATGAACCTGCTCTACGCGCTGATCGGGGTAACGCTCGGCACCGCCGTCGGCGTTCTCCCCGGCATCGGCCCGGCCCTGACGGTGGCACTTCTGCTGCCCGTCACCTACCAGCTTGACCCCGCCGGTTCGCTGATCATGTTCGCCGGCATCTATTACGGCGGCATGTATGGCGGCTCGACCACGTCGATCCTGCTCAACACGCCGGGTGAAAGCGCCTCGATCGTCACCGCGCTCGAAGGCAACAAGATGGCCCGCGCCGGACGGGGCGGACCAGCGCTTGCCACCGCCGCCATCGGCTCGTTCGTTGCCGGCCTGATCGCGACGCTCGGCCTTGCCTTCATCGCGCCCTATATCGTCAAGCTCGCCTTGGTCTTCGGCCCGCGCGAATATTTCGCGCTGATGGTTCTCGCCTTCGTGACCGTGTCTTCGGCATTCGGCGACAGCACCCTTCGCGGGTTGACCGCACTCTTCGTCGGTCTGGCGCTTTCCGTCGTCGGCATCGACCAGCTGACCGGACAGGCCCGCCTCTCCTTCGGCGTGCCGGAACTGCTCGACGGCATCGAGGTCACGACACTTGCCGTGGCGATGTTCGCGATCGGCGAGACGCTGTTCATCGCCGCTCAGGGCGAAAAGGGCCCTGACAAGGTCGAGGCCGTGCGTGGCTCGATCTGGATGAGCAAGCTCGACTGGGCACGGTCGTGGAAGCCTTGGCTTCGCGGCACCTTCATCGGCTTCCCGATCGGCGCCATGCCGGCCGGCGGCGCCGAGATCGGCACCTTCCTGTCCTATGCGGCTGAAAAGCGCCTGGCGAAACACCCAGAAGAATTCGGCCATGGCGCCATCGAAGGCGTCGCCGGTCCGGAAGCTGCCAACAATGCGTCGGCCGCCGGCACGCTCGTCCCACTTCTGACGCTCGGCCTGCCGACAACGGCAACCGCCGCGATCATGCTCGCCGGCTTCCAGCAGTATGGCCTGCAGCCCGGCCCGCTGTTGTTTGCGACCAACCCGCAGCTCGTCTGGGGCCTGATCGCCAGCCTGCTGATTGCCAACTTCATGCTGCTGGTCCTGAACCTGCCGCTGATCGGCCTTTGGGTAAAGCTGCTGACCATTCCGAAGCCATGGCTTTATGCAGGCATTCTGATGTTTGCGACGCTCGGCACCATCGGCGCCAACCCGTCGGTCTACGAACTGGGCATGCTGCTAGCCTTCGGTCTGCTCGGCTATGCCATGCGCGTCTTCGGCTATCCGATCGCTCCTGTCGTCGTCGGCCTGATCCTCGGTCCGCTCGCCGAGCAGCAGCTCCGCCGGGCGCTGGCCATCAGCCAGGGTGACGTCAGCGTGCTCTTCACCTCGCCGATCGCGGCCGTGCTGCTGGTGATTGCGGCTGCCGCCCTGATCATCCCGCTGATCCTCCGGGCTCGCGGACGCGGCGAAGTGCTGGCACAGCTCGCAGCCAACGAAGACTAACAGCCCTGCTGCGTCGCGCCTGTTCAGGGCCGGCGCGGCTACGCTCTGACCTTCTGCGTGATCTTCCTAAAATCGAACCCGATTTGGGGAGTTATGCAGGAGCCTCCCAAGGCTCAAACAGCAGGCCCGGTCGATGGACAGTCGACCGGGCCTGCTTCCGTTGCATGGCTGGAGTGTCCAATTGTGCATTGCAAAAAGACCTGCCAAACCCCATCTTTTGCTCATCAGAGAGAAAACGAAAGCGAGCAAAGAGATGGCTACCACAACTTACCGCAAGGGTTTCATCGGCCGCGCATTCGCAGTTCTCGGCGCCGCTAGCGCTGCTGCCGCTGCTGTCGAAGGCCACCGCCGCCCGAAGGCAAGCGACCTGCGCACCCTGGGCATCGACCCGGCCAATTTCCCGGATGCAGGCCGCAGCTAACAGAGATTTCCAGCGCCCGTCATCACGACAGGGCGCTCTATCCTCCCAAGGATGAGACGGCTCGGCATCGAGAGATGGCGGGCCGTTACTTTTTCTGCGTTTGGCCTTGCTAGCGCCCCGTGGCCGCGCGGACAAAGTCGCGCATGCGCTGCCGCAGAATGCGCCCCCAAGGCACCTCTGCATCAATTGCGCGGTATCCCGCCTGCGTCAGCGAAAAGCGGACGCTACCGTCAATCTCTCGTCTCGTGATGTACTGCATGTTCAAGGCGCGAAAGACTGCCGCGTGAAGCTCCTGCGGCCAATCGATGTCGTCGGCCGGCACCCTGTGGGCGCCCGCTCGGTAAACCTCTTCCAAGACCCGCGTCAGATCGCTTGAAATCATCGACCGGTTATCTCCGGATAACGGTCGTTTGGCAATCTGTGTGGGCGCAATGGCCGGTTCCCCGACGCAAAAGGCCCCGGTGCGAGCGCACCGGGGCCTTCTTTGAAAGCGTATGGTCGAGGCCGCTTACGCCTCAACGCGCGCCTGACCGTGGCTTACTTCGCCGTTGAGCTCGGCCTGACGCTCCCGCTTGTTGTAGCGGATCGACGACCAGAGCGAGATACCGATCAGGGCAGCGCCGCCGAGGCCGGTGATCACTTCGGGGATATGCACCAGCGTCTGGAAGTACATCACCACCGAGAGGATGAGGATCGCGTAGAACGCGCCGTGTTCCAGGTAGCGGTACTCGCTGAGTGTGCCCTTCTCCACCAGCATGATCGTCATCGAGCGCACATACATGGCGCCGATGCCAAGACCGATGGCGATGATGAAGAGGTTCTGCGTCAGGGCGAATGCGCCGATAACACCGTCGAACGAGAAGCTCGCATCGAGCACTTCGAGGTAAAGGAACGCACCGAAGCCACCCTTTGCCGCGGCGTCCAGCGTCTGCTGCGACGCATCGAGCAGACCGCCGATCACCTCGACGGCGAGGAAGGTCAGGAGGCCGTAGATGCCGGAATAGACGAAGGTATGCGCTTCAGCGGGATCGAGCAGCCTGGAGAAGCCGAGGATGAGCGCCAGCACGAAGGCAATTTCGATGCCCTTGATCGTGGCAAAGCGCGCCATCTTGCTTTCGACCCAGGAAATCCAGTGCACGTCCTTCTCATGGTCGAAGAAGTAGGTGAGGCCGACCATCATCAGGAAGGTGCCGCCGAAGGCCGCGATCGGAAGATGCGCATCGTTCATGATGCGGGCATATTCTTCCGGCTTGGTCGCCGCCAGCATGATGGCGTCGATCGGGCCGATGCTTGCCGCGATAACGACGATGAGCAGCGGAAAGACGATGCGCATGCCGAAGACGGCGATGATGATACCCCAGGTCAGGAAGCGATGCTGCCACTCCGGGGTCATGTCCTTCAGCTTGTTGGCATTGACGATCGCGTTGTCGAAAGACAGCGAGATTTCGAGAACCGCCAACACGGTGCAGATGAAGAAGACGGTCGCCATGCCACCGATCGTGCCGGTGGACTGCCAGCCAAGCCAGGCGCCGAGCACCAGGCCGACCACAGTGACGATGAAGGCCCACTTGAAGTAGCCGAGCGAGCTTGCGTGCGTGTGAGGCTGCGTCATCGACGTGCCTCCTTCGAGCGCACGACGCCCGGTTCCGAGAAGAAGTTGGGTTTGGAAACGAAAACACGCACGGCCGAAAGGGCACATGCGTTAGGCATGAGATCAGTTTTCATGGTAGCTAATCCGCCGGCTAATTTGCTGGCGGTACCGACATCACGAGAGCGCCGTAAAAACTCTCGCCAGAGGGGCCCGGCACCAGTGTTCATCCCGCGGTCCGATGTCTGGTCGGCGAGATCATCCCATAACTAGCAGCGCCGCACGTAACGTCAAGAGGCAACGCCACCTCTCCCAGGCCGATCTGGCATTCCACGATTGAATTCCTCGATGCAAGTTGGAGGCGGCTCCAGACGGATTCATTCGTAAAACTTATGGTCCCATACGCAGAGCGCGATGGATCGGCGCGACGGAATGTGCAAAAGGCACGGGAACCACGTTTGAAAGCCACTCCGATGACCATCATAGCCACCTCTGCCACCGCGCCGAACGCCGCTCGGACGGGCGTCATCGTCATGCTTTTGGGGATGCTGATGTTTTCGCTCAACGACGTCATGGGCAAATGGCTGGTGGCAACTTACTCCGTCAGCCAGTTGATGGTCATCCGCAGCATCGCAGCATTGCTCGTGCTTTCGCCGTTCATCCTCAAGCGCGGCCTGCGGTCGATGTTGCAGGTCGAGCGGCCGTGGCTCCAGGCGCTGCGCTCGCTGCTTTTTGCCGTGGACGCGTCGGCCTTCTATTTCGCCGTCGCCTATATGCCGCTCGCCGACACCATGACCTACTGGCTGGCAGCGCCGATCTATGTTGCTGCCGCCTCGCCGTTCCTGCTTGGCGAAAAGGTCGGTTGGAGACGGTGGACGGCGATCCTCATCGGCTTTGCCGGCGTGGTGATCGCGCTTGAGCCTTCGAAGGACACGTTCAGCCTGCCGGCCCTGATCGCGCTTGTCGGCAGTGCCGCCTTCGCCTTTGCGCTGATGCTGGGGCGGACACTGCGCTCGACGCCTGATACGACACTGGTGTTCTGGCAGGTCATCGGCGCGCTCGTCTTTTCACTCGTCGGCGTTGCCGCCAATCCGGCCGGCTGGGCGCCCGTCGATGGCGAAGCCGTGCTTCAACTCGGCATGCTCGGCATCGTCGCGATGCTCGCGCACATCCTGGTCAACCGCGCGCTGAAGCTCGCCGATGCGGCGACGGTGGTTCCACTACAATACACGCTGCTGCTTTGGGCCGTCGTCTTCGGCTGGTTCTTCTTCGGCGACATGCCGCGCCCGACCGTAATCATCGGTGCAGCCTTGATCGTCGCCTCGGGCCTCTTCATCTTCTTCCGCGAGCAGCAGCTGAAGAGGCAGAGCCGGAACATCTGACAGCTCCCAGCCGACCGTCACTTCGGGAGGAAGGGTTCCATCCTCTTTCTTTCTCTGATACCTCGCGCCCGTCTCAACGCTGAAGGAGGCTCACTTGGCCAAGGCAATCCATTCGATGATCCGGGTGCTCGACGAGCAGAAGTCCTTGGACTTCTACCAAGTGGCATTCGGGCTTTCCGTTGCCGAACGGCTCGACTTCGATACCTTCACGCTGGTCTATCTCAGCAATGAAGACAGCGAATTCGAGCTCGAGCTGACCATCAACAAGGACCGTACCGAACCCTATGCGCTCGGTGATGGCTACGGCCACCTTGCTTTATCGGTGGGCGACCTCGACAATGAACACAGGCGGCTGACCGAGGCTGGACTGAACCCGAACAAGATCGTCGAATTCAATCGCGACGGTGCGCTCCTGGCGCGGTTCTTCTTCATCACCGATCCCGATGGCTACAAGATCGAAGTGCTGCAGCGCTACGGACGCTACAAGTGATCGCCTGACGGCGATCACAATCAATCGAAACAATACCGATTATCGCGCCTATCTATTTCGCTTATAGGAAGACCGGACATACTGTTCTCCGGAAGCATCAAGAATGATGCGCCAACAAGGGGAACGACGATGAAAAAACAGATTGCAGCGATCGCGCTGGCTGTCATGGCAACGGCAAGTTCGGCCGGCGCCGCCGACAAGATCAAGATCGGCACCGAAGGCGCCTATCCGCCTTTCAACTTCATCGATTCGGCCGGCAAGATCGGCGGCTTCGATGTTGATATCGGGTTAGCGCTTTGCGAGCGCATGAAGGCGGAGTGCGAGGTTGTCGCGCAGGATTGGGACGGCATCATCCCCGGTCTTCTCGCCAAGAAATACGACCTCATCATCGCCTCGATGTTCATCACCGAGGACCGTAAGAAACAGGTCGCCTTCACCAATCCCTATTATCTTGCGGCGATGACGCATGTAGCGCCAAAGGGCGCCGGGATCACCACGTTTACCAACGAGGCCCTCAAGGGCAAGGTGATCGGCGCGCAGTCGGGTACCACGCAGGCCGACTTCATCGCCGCCACCTATCCGGACGCTGAGATCAAGCTCTATCCGACGCAGGACGAAGCCAACCTCGATATGGTCAACGGCCGTCTCGATCTTCAGGTCGGCGACATGCTGCCGCTTCTGGATTGGGTGACGAAGAACGATGACGGCAAGGCCTGCTGCGAAATCATCGGCGAGCCGATCACCGACAAGAAGTTCGTCGGCGAAGGCGTCGGCATTGCCGTGCGTCAGGACGACAACGAACTGCGCGAAAAGCTCAACAAGGCCCTCGACGAAATCCGCGCCGACGGCACCTACAAGAAGATCAACGACAAGTACTTCACTGTCGACGTCTACACGATGAAGTAAGACAGACCCGCTGCGGCCGGCCGCCGTCACGGCGGCCGGCGAGCCGGTTACACCGCTATCGCTTTCGCTGAGGCGATACCGGAAAGGCCATCGGCCAGAACGCGGATCATCGCAGCCTGGTCGGTGAGACCGCAGCCTTCCAGGACTCGCTCCATGAGTGCGAGCCATTGCGGAAAATCTTCCTGTCCAAACCAATGAATGGAGAGGCAATCCCCATGCATCGGCCCTTCCAGGCCGGCCTTCTCGAAATCGATGCACTGCACCGGTCCCGATATCAGCCACATGACGCGACGAATGCTGACATGAGGCACGGTTTCTGCCTGCCGCATCATCATTTCGCGCAGATCTGCGTCGTTCAACAGCGCAGACAGCAGCAGAAGCCAGGCGATTTCACACGGGTCCAAACGACCCATGTTCGGATCGAGTCGGCCCTGCGCATTGCCTCTGCGGGTGAAGAGGACGATCGCATCCTCGAGCTGCCCCTGAAGCATGGCCAGAATGCCAAGCATGAACGGCGGCTCGGCGATATGGCCGATCCATTGGCTTGCGTCGTTGAGGGCCGCCTGGGTTTCGACAAGATCGTCGCCGATCAGAATCGCATCACGGGCGTCGCGCAGGATGGCCGACATCGGATTGTCGTGAAGCGAGAAATTCTCGATCGCGGGCGTGCCTGACTTCGCCGGCACATTCCTGAACTTTCCAAACTGCCTTGTCTGCTGCGTGACTTCGCCAGAATTGCGCACAAGGCGGCATTCGTACCAATCGAGCAGATAAGTCCATTGCTTGCGCGTGAAATTGTCCTGTATCAGGCGATAGCCGTTGTTCTTGATGCGGTTGTACACATCAGGCTTCGAGGATACCGCAACGATCTTCGTGTAGAGTTCGTCACCCGTACCCAGAATGCAGTTCTGAAGGTCGACGAACCCATATCGCTTCACGACTTCGGAGTCCGGCGCGACCAGGATCGCACCTGCTGCCGGTATCTCCAGGTGCTTTCGCACCACGTAATCCAGCCGGGTCGTATCGGCGATGGAGAAGTAGCTCTGCGATATCAGACGAGCGTATTTTTCATCACGAACCTCGAATGGGACCGGCGTGCCGGATTGATAGCCGGGATGCGTGTAGATCAGCGTTGGCAAGAAATGTTGTATTTCCTGCGTGATCTTCGCGCGCCAAGGGTAAAAGGCCGGGAACAGGTGACCGCTGAAGATGGCGATCGGGATCGTTTTCTCGACGGCGTGATCCTTGAATATCTTGCTATCGACGAACAGAGGCAGGAGATAGCAGGGAAAGCGCTCCAACTCCGGTGTGTGTTGTAAATGCTCGATGCCGCAAAAGATCGCTTCGATGCGGTAGGCATCCAACATGCCGAAAAGCAGTGGCCTCATGGGATCATGGGGATCGCAATTGAGGTACAGGACGCGCGGAATTTCCGCATATGCATCGATGTTCGTGATGTTGAGACGTTGAGGACGGACCCAATGGACGGCGTCAAAAACGACGAAATCTGGCTTCAATCTGCCGCAGACCTCTTTGAAATCGAAGTCGTGCTCGATCGTTTCGACGTCGCAATGCAGAGCGAGCGCATGCACCCACTCATCCGATATCTTCCGCAAAAGAGGTGCGGCGTTCGGATTCGGCGTCGGCCTGACACACAGGACCCGCCTGCGGGGCGATTTAGCGGCCATTTTCGTCACCTCGCTCGAAGAAGCTTCTCACGGCATCGAT
Organism: Ensifer sp. GW823-FHT05D09; assembly: GCF_058795755.1. NCBI lineage: Bacteria > Pseudomonadati > Pseudomonadota > Alphaproteobacteria > Hyphomicrobiales > Rhizobiaceae > Ensifer > Ensifer sp. GW823-FHT05D09. The sequence continues at coordinate 263,507 of NZ_JBXAIA010000004.1, forward strand.
GACCCGATCCTGCTGGTCCGGGGTGAGGCCTGCGAACATCGGCAGCGACAGCGCCGTGCCCGCATAGTCTTCGGCAACCGGGAAACTGCCCTGCACCGATGCCATGTCTGCGAAACATGGCTGCTTATGAAGCGGGATCGGGTAATGAAGCCCCGTCTGCACGCCATGTCCGTCAAGATGCCCCTTGAGCGCATCGCGCTGCTGTGTGCGGACGACGTAGAGGTGGAACACGTGGTCGCCGTGGACAATCTCCGGCAGCGTCAAGGGAAGCCCCGCCAGACCCTCGGCGTAGCGCTGGGCTACCTGCCGCCGCTGGTTCGTCCAATCGTCGAGATGGGCGAGCTTGTGCCCGAGCACCAGCGCCTGGATACCATCCATGCGGTAGTTGTAGCCGATCATCTGGTGAACGTAGCGCTGCGCCTGACCGTGGTCGCGCAACGCCCGCATCGCGTCGGCGCTGCGATCGTCATTGGTGACGACAAGGCCGCCCTCGCCGGCTGCGCCAAGGTTTTTTCCGGGATAGAAGCTGAAGCAGCCAAAGTCTCCGAGAGAGCCCAGCGACTGCCCATCGTAGCGGGCGCCGATCGCCTGCGCCACGTCCTCGATCACCAGAAGCTTGTGACGTCGGGCGAAGTCGAGAACCGCCGCCATGTTGGCCGGCTGCCCATAGAGGTGAACCGGTATGATCGCCTTCACCTTTTCGTCCAGCTTGCTTTCGGCATCGCGCACGTCAATTGTGCCGGCGCCTGCCTCGACGTCGCAGAACACCGGGATGGCTCCGGCATAGATGAGACCCCAGACCGTGCCGATGAAGGTGTGGGTCGGAACCAGGACCTTGTCGCCAGGGACAATTCCGGCAGCGATCACGGCCACGTGCAGGGCTGCGCTGCCGCTGCTGACGGCCACCGCATGCCGTACGCCAAGATACTCGGCGATCCGTTGCTCGAAGTCCTTTGCCCAAGGGCCGAGGCAAAAGGCGCTCGCTTCGAACAGGCGCTCCATATCAGGCAAGACGCTGCTACGAATCTGGTTCCACTGGATCGACAGGTCCACGAAGGGCACTGTGGAATGCGCGTTCATCTATGTCTCTTTCCCTTGCACTCGAGCACCTGCCCGACCGGCCGCGGTCGGGAAGGCAATCGACGCTGATAAATGTTGATTCTGCAAAAGGCGCCGGATCGGCCGGATCTCATTCCGCCGCGACGACACTTGCCTGCTGGGCCGCCAGTCCGTTGCGAACGCGCCGCAGACTGAAGTCCAGCTTGGCCTGCGCCTGCTCGAGGGTGCGCACGACCCGGAGCCCGAGGCGTCCGTCCGTCTTGCATCGCTCCTGCCCCAGCATGACCCGGCGGAAATGCTCGAGCACGTCCACCAGCGGCTCGGATCCCGCAAGGCGTGGCGAATGCACCGAGCCGATACGGTAGCTTGGCAGGATCATGTGACGTTCCTGCTCCGACTGGAAGGTAATACCCGAATCGTAGACCTTGAGCGGCTCTTCGCGATTGAGATCGTCCCAGACCGCCATCTGGGCACTGCCGCCGACGGCGATGCGCCGCACCTTGACCGGAGACATCCAGCTGAGGTTGAGATGGGCAACCATCGATCCGGGATAGTGGAACGTCAGGTAGGCGATATCAGGAGAGGTCGGGTTGACGTGGCAATAGCCGCTTGCCTCGATCTCGACCGGTTCGTGCTGGAACAGATAGTCGATGATCGACAGATCGTGCGGAGCCAGATCCCACAGGACATTCACGTCGGGCTGAAACAAGCCGAGATTGACGCGCTGCGAATCGAAGTAGGAAATGCGGCCAAGCGCCTCGGAATGCACGAACTCGGCGAGCTTCATGACGGCCGGATGGAAGAGGAACGTGTGGTCCACCATCAGGGTCAGCCCCCGGGCGGCAGCGCGGAAAACGAGATCGGCCGCTTCGTCGCTCGAGCTGCACATGGGCTTCTCGACCATGACATGCTTGCCGGCGTCGAGCGCCGCGCGCGCAAGATCGTAGTGCGAGGCAACCGGCGTCGCGATGACAACCGCATCAATATCGCCGTCGGCCATCACCGGCGCCGCGTCGGGGTAGACTTTGACGTTCGGGTGAGATGCCGCCAGTCTTTCCTGCAGACCAGGCGCGGGATCAACAACAGCGGCCAACTGGAGGCCAGGGTTGCTGGAAATCACCCGGAATAGGTTTCGCCCCCAATATCCCATTCCAAACAATGCGACCTTGATCATATTCCCATCCATCAAGAAAACTATGCGCCCCAAACTGGATCACAAAGCTTGTCCCGGCCTGAACGCGGCTAATTTTCCTATTGATGATAGAGGGTCGAATACTCAGCGAAGGAAAGCCTGGCAAAAGATTGCGCCAATACAACGCGATTGCGGCAGACCTCGAAACGCAATCGCAGTCGCCGCACCAAGACTATGAATTCATAAGTAATATTCCGAATTGGAAACATTTCGGAGAACGTTGCGAGATGGACGGACCGGCGGAGATTTGCCGTTCGCTTCTCTTGGGACGTCATCACCGACCGATGCCGCGAGCCAAGCGTTAAGGTCAGCGGAAACTCTATAGCGGCGAAACTGCGCATGGTTCATCACATCACGTCCTACGACGACAGCGTCAAGCAGGCCTGGGACGGCTTCGTGCCGACGACGCAAGTCGGCACGATCATGCACAGCCGTCGGTTTCTCGAATATCATGGCGAGCGCTTCAAGGACGAAAGCCTGTGCGTCTGGAGCGATCCCGGCGTTCGGCTGAAGGCGGCCATTCCGTTGGCGCGCGCACCGAATGCCACGGATGTCGTTGCCTCGCATCCGGGAAGCACATTCGGCGGCTTGATCGCCAGCGTGATCGACCCTTCGGAGCGGGCCAGCATCCTTTCAGCCGTTGCCGGGACGCTGCTTGAGCGAGGCTATCGCAAGCTCGTCTACAAGACCGTGCCGGCGATCTTCGGACAACAATTCGATGAAAGCGATCTGAGGTTGCTTTTGAGAACAGGAACCGTGCGCCGGGCCGACCTCTGGAGTTTCATTCGGATCGACCGAGCCTACGCCTTTTCCGCCAAACGGCGCGCCTCGATCAAAGCCGCCGAACGCAAAGGCGTAGAGCTACGGCAAGCCCAACAGGAAGCGGATTGGGTTGCTTTCCACACGCTGCTGTCCAGCAACCTGCAGGAGCGACACTCGACCGTGCCGGTGCACAGCCTCGCCGAAATGCTCGATCTGCGCCGGCGCCTCGAGGGCGAAAACCAGCTGTGGCTTGCTTACGGGCCCGACGGCGAAATTCTCGCCGGAACATGGTGTTTTGCCTACAACGCCGAAACGCTCCACACCCAATACATCGCCTCCAACCCGCGCGGACGAGAACTCGGCGCCGTGGACTACCTGTTGGCGGGCGTGATCGACGCGACAGCGGCCAGCAGCTTCAAGGTGATGTCGTTCGGCATCAACACCCTGTCGGATGGATACGCGATCAACACCAACCTGCTGAAGCAGAAGCTGCGTTTCGGCTCCGGCGTCGCAGTGCACTGGCACTTCGACGTCGATCTGGAGCAACTGGCGAATGTGGATGCGGGTTTTGCATCATGACAATGTGGCTCAGGATCTGGAAGGTTTGACATGACCGAACTCGTTGTCATCGGAGCCGGCGTCGCAGGGCTCGTGTGCGCGGCGCTTGCAAGGGCGCAAGGCGCTTCGGTAACCGTGGTTGAGGCCAGCGCTTCGGCAGGCGGGCTTTGGAAGTCGACCGCCGTCGAACTCGGCGGGCGGTCGCACAGGCTGGATGCCGGTCTGCGGCTCCCGGTTCTTTCGGGAACGAAGTCGATCGACGATGCGGTCTTCCACCGCCCCGACTTCCAGTTTTCCTGGGTCTACTACGACGGTTGGCCGCGCGAGAGCGCCATAACCGCAGACAGCTTCAATTCCGAAAGCTCCTGCCTCGATACGACCGTGCTGGGGGCGCAGTTGAGCGCTGCGCTCGACGAGATGCGTGCGACGAAACCGGTCGAAAATGCCGGCAATGCCGAAGACTACAGCCTGAACTGGTTCGGGCCGACGTTGACAAACGGCCTCGTTCGCGACGCCGTGCTCGGGCTCTTTGAAACGGATTTGTCTGAGTTGGCACCGAATGCCGTCAAGTGGTTCCTGCCGCGCCGCCTGATCGCCGGGGACCATCAGGCAACGTCGAGACTGCTGGAGGACGAGGCTCTCGCCGGGCGCATCGCGCATGCACGCTACAGCGACTTGCCCAAAAATTCTGCGCGGCAGTTCCTGCGTCCGCAGAGCGGCGGCATTTCGACCTGGATCAATGCCCTGCAGCAGAGCCTCGCCGCAGACGGCGTGACATTCCTGTTCAACGACGCGGTGCAGGAGATTCACCGCGCACCTGTCACGCAGCGCGTGGAGCGCATCGTGCTGCGGTCCGGCGAGGTCATCCGCCCGGCAGGCGTTATCAGCACCATCGCGCCTGCACTCGTCGCCCGCGCCATGGGTGTCTCTCCCGGCGCCCTTCCCCGGTTCCGACATTTGCAGATCTCCCACGCGCTCGTGGACCGGCCCGTCAGCCATCAGGCCGAATATGCGCTGAACTTCAACCGTCACCCGGCCTTCTTCCGCGCCATCTTCCACGACAACATCGGTGATATCGCGCTCGACAGCCACATCATAACCTTCGAACACCTCGTTGACGAACTCTTGCCGGCCGACCTTGCAGGTGCCGCGCTGGATGAATGCAGACGATGCGGCATCATCGATGCCGGGGCCACCGTTCTCGGCAACCACAGCGATCTCTATCGCAATATCATACCTGTGCCGACCGTCGACTACGGCAAGGCAACAGCACAACTGAAGCGCGATACCCTCGAACACATCCCCAATTTGCGCTTTGTCGGCCGTTCGGCGGGCACGCCTTTCCTTGACGGAATTATCCAGGAAGCCGCATTGGCAATCAAAACTACAATTGGAGCCGAGACCTATGCCTGACGCCATTGCCACTGCGTCCAAATTGATTGGCGCCGAGGAATATGCCCAGAAGTATCTCGTCGACATGGCGTTCGAGCGGCATCTCATCACTGCCCGCCAGGACAACTGCCTGGAGTTCCTCGACACGTTTTCGCCGGCGTCCGTCGTCGAGGTCGGTTGCGGCCCGGATCTGCTGATAGATCGCTTCGATTTCGCCGGCTCGTCCATCGAAAACTGGCTCGTGATAGAGCCTTCGTTCTATGCCGACCTGATCGAGCGAAAGCGCGCGTCCATCGACAAGCTCCATCTTGAGCGCGGCTATCTCGAAGAGCGGGTCGACGCGGCAAAGGCGAGAATGCCGGAGGGATTTGACGCCGTTCTGCTATCGGGCCTGCTGCACGAAACAACCAACCCGCAGACCATGTTGTCGGCCGCCAACGCACTTCTGAAGCGCGGCGGATCGCTGCTGGTCAGCGTGCCGAACGCTTTGTCGTTTCATCGCCTGCTCGGCGTCGAAATGGGCCTGATGCAATCGCCAACGCAACTCTCGGAGAGGAACGTCGAACTCGGGCAGCCCAATGTCTTCCACCGGGAGACGCTGGAGAAGATGGTCGTTGAAGCCGGCTTCGGCGAACTCGCGTTCTCGGGCTACATGTTCAAGCCGTTCTCCAATGGCCAGATGGGCGAGGTTCTCGACATCGTCGGCAACAACACGATTGAAGGACTGGTCCGGCTCGGCCAACGTTTCCCGGAGAACGCTGCGGAGATCGCGGTCTTCGCCCGCAAACTTTAGGACAGCGTTGGAGACGAATTCGCGGTCAGCGATGAACGACTATCCTCGGCACTTCAACAGGCGTGCGATGGCTGCGCAAAAGCGTGAGTGCTCGACGACTGCACCATAAAGGCTTGAAGGATCGCGGCCCGCTTTAGTTTCCGGGCCGCCAGGCCATCAGGCAAAACTCGTCGTCGTCCTGCTCAGCGGCCACAACGAAGTTGCACCTCTGGAAGCAGGAAAGACTTGCCGCGTTGTCAATCTCGACGTGGGCATGGAGCTCGGCAAAGACACTGCCCGGTCCGCTCAAGAAGGCCAGCAGGATCCGCTTTCCGTACCCCTTTCCCCGGAGATCCGGCCGCACCGCCAACTCGATATGGCCGACACCGTCTTCGTCCCGGTCGACCTGGATTTCCGCGAGCATCACCCCATCAGGGGCAATTGCAGCCCAGCACCGCGCATTCACGCTGCCTGTCACATGCGCGAACCAATCGTCAGTCGGATACGAGAGGAAGCGGGCGATTTCGGCGTCAGCGAACCAGGCGCGATAGGCTCCAAGGTTCTCATTCGTAAAGCGCCGAAACATAATCTCAGACGTCGATACATCCGTCATCCTGCTGCCTGTCGCTCCCATTTTCGGCGCGGAAATGGCCGCGCTCCGCTCGGAGCGCGACCGATTCTATGATCAATCGGCCTGCGCCTGCCGCTGGCGTGCGACAACCGACTGAAATTGCGGATCATCGATCAGCGATGCCAGGGCCCAGTAGCCTTCAAGCCACTCGGCTTCGCCTTCCCAACCGCCCTCGACCAGCTTGCCGATATTGGCCAGCGCCCGATCGCGCTCCCCGATTAGGGCCCAGGCACCGGCCGCATGAAAACGGTACCAGCCGATTTCTAAACTGGCCTTTTCAAGGTGGAGTGCCCAGTCCTTGCAGGTCGCAGCATCGAGGTCGCCAATGTTTTCGGCGGGCAGGTTGCCGCTGTAGGCGAAATGCCTGTCGGTCTCGACCAGTCCGGCGTTCCTTGCGATGGCGATGGAGCCCTTGTTGGATGCATGGGTGTGCCATTCGATCCCGTGGATGCCTCTGTTGACGCACTCCGAGATGGTGGCAGCAGCGGCAATCCCGCCCAGCCCCAGCCGTCGGAAATCCGGCTCGGTGCCGACACCCAGTTCGCATCTGTCGCCGCTCACGCTGTCGGTCGCGCAATGGCTGACGATGTCGCCATCATGAAGAATGCAGAAACCGACACCCTTTTGCAGGAAATCATCGGCCGAGGGCCAATCCTCGAAGAGATCCGTGACCGTGTCGACATTGCCCGGAGCGGCTTCGACCAGCGCTCGATCGATCGGCGCCAGGCGGAAGCCTTCCGGCAAACCTGCAGCTTCAGGCTGCCGGCCATAGGCCAAACCAAACCTGATGCGGGGATGCGGCCGGGCAAACGCATTGGACCAGACCCGATCCAGGAGGCCGACCCAGGGATCGTCGACGAATAGATAGGCCCAGGCAGGGATTTCACGACCAAGGTCAGCAAAGCTCCCCGAGCCTCGACCCGGGTCACCCGCGAGGTAGAAGGCGTCGCCGTTTGCCAAGAGGGCAACCGCCGGATCGACCCTGTCATCGATCCAAATATCTCCGGTGAGCGTGCCATCCAACACCGCGGCAACGGCAACGTGTTGGGTGGACAATGTGTTCAGAAGTGGTTGAGCGACCGAGTAGGCCTTTTGCTCGAGTTTATACATGAGAAAACAATCCTGTCGCGGCAGCGGCTGGTACCGCCTCCGACAGTTGAGAGGGCAGGAACGACCACGTCATTCCCCTTCGATCCGGCTTGTGCCTGCCGGGGGGCGGCGTTGGAAACAACCATCCTGTTACCTCTCTCTTCTCGTGCGCCGTCGGTCAGGGCGCGCCCGCGCGTGATGCCACAATCTACCGGGGCGTGCAAATGCAATATCGGATACACCCGTCGTCGCCGGCAGCAAAACGACAGTGCCTGCTGCGGCCGCGTCGCCGACATCTCCACCGGTTGGCGAAGACACCGACACGCGCTAAAGGTCGATTGTTGAGACTTGGCTGAGTTTTGACAGACAAACAACAAGGTCATCGAGGTACAGATGTTCGATCTCAGCGGAAAAACCGCACTGGTTACCGGCGGTGGCCGTGGACTTGGCCTCGAGATGGCAAAGGCACTCGCCAAGGCGGGCGCATCGGTGGCGATCAATGGTCGTGGCCGGTTGGCGCTGGAGGCAGCGCGCGATCGGGTCGAGAGCGAAGGCATCATGCTCGAGGTGGCGCCGGGCGATATCGCCACGGATGCAGCAGAGATATTGGCCGCGGCGACACGCAGCACCGGGAGGCTGGATATTCTGATTCACGCCGTCGGCGAGCGCGATCGGCGCGGTACCGACGACATGGATGCGGCCGGCTTTGCCGCCCTCATCAACACCGATCTCACTGCCGCTTACGGTATGGCTAGGGCGGCGCTGCCCTATCTCCGACGATCGAACGCCGGACGGCTGATCTTCGTCACCTCGATCGCCGCCTTTGCCGCACGCTCCGGCGATCCTGCCTATACCGCGGCCAAAGGCGGGCTTGGTGCATTGACCCGCTCGCTTGCGGTCGAACTCGGTTCCGACAGCCTGACTGTCAACGCCATCGCTCCAGGCTGGTTCGCAACAGAAACCAACGCGGCACTTGCCGCCGATCCGGTGCTGCAGCAATTCATCGATGTCCGCATCCCGTTGAAGCGCTGGGGTAGGCCGGAAGAGATAGCCACTGCAGCCGTCTTCCTGGCCTCGCCGGCCTCAAGCTTCGTCAACGGCATCACCTTGACGGTCGATGGTGGCATGACCGTGCAGATGTAACCCATCGCGTTGGCACTGACGGTCAGGGCGCAGCGACCGCTTTTGAAAGCCCATCGGCAAGCAGGTCCGCGAGCGTGGTCGCGGACCTTTCCGCATTCCGTTTGAGACGCAGGCTGAATTCGGCGTCGGGCAAAGCCGGAAGCGCCAACCTTTCCGGCGCGATCGCCACACCATCCCCGACAAAGCGCGCCGTTCTCGCCGTCATCGCGATCCCGGCCCGAACCGCAGCGCGAAGCCCGGAGAGGCTAGGGCTTGTCGCCGCTATCCTGTAAGGCCGATGATTTCCCTCAAGCGCGTCGATGGCCGCGGAACGGAAACCGCATGGCGGATCGAGCACGGCGAGCGGCAGCTGTTCATCGAGGGGCATCACATTCGGCGATGCGCACAGCCAGAGCATGGGCTCGCGCAATACCGCGACTTCGTCAGCCGCCGCGCTTTGCCGCATGATGATCATCACGTCTACCGCACCCTGATCGTACTGGCTCACGAGTTCTTTCGAGCGGCCCACGCGCAGGTCCAACCGCACACGCGGGTGAGCGCGTGCGAATTGTTGCAACAGCATCGGCAGCGTGCTGTCGGCAAAATCCTGGGTGCAGCCGAGTGAAACGCGGCCGTCGGTGCGCGCGCCCTTGAGGCTGAGCCAGGCGTCGCGATGCGCATCGAGAATCTTGCGAGCCTGCACCACGACATCTTCGCCAGCCGGCGTCAGCACGCGGCCGCGGCCGGAAGGAGCCAGCAGCTCTTCCCCGATAACGGCCTCCAGCCGTTGCATCTGCGCTGTGACGGCAGATGCGGTACGCCCGACCACGGTCGCCGCGTGCGTGAGCGAGCCGCTTTCGGCAAAGGCCAGGAATGTGCGCAACAGGTCAGGGTCAAGCGTCTGCATAACTTCATGATAATCGAATCATAAATGCAAAACAATTCGATTTTTATTGAGAAACAGGAGTGCGACATTGGCGTCAACACCAACCCGCACCACACGGAGCCCACCATGCCCATCATCAATGTCACCGTCACAGGCAAGGCCGACCCTGCCCTTTCCCAGCGCATAGCTGCCACTGTGAGCGAACTGACAGCCAAGCATCTGCACAAGGACCCGACGATCACGGCAATCGTCGTCACCTACGCCGATCCGGTGCACTGGTTCGCCGGTGGCCGCTCACTCGCCGACCAGGGCGCCAACAGCTTCTGGCTCGATATCAAGGTTGTGGATGGCACCAACACCAAACAGGAGATGGCGGGTTATCTTGAGGCGGTCTTTGCCGGCTTCCAGCAACTGCTCGGCAATGTGCACTCGGAAAGCTACATCCTCGTGCATGAAGTCTCCGCCGCCGCTTACGGCTTCGAAGGCAAGACGCAGGAGTTTCGCTACATCAGCAACAAGCTCAAGGCTGCGGTTTAACCGTCAGCGCTTGAGACCGGGACAAAGGACATACGGCGTCGCTTCGCAGCGGCGCCGTTCCTCTAAGGTCTGATCAGCCGGGCTTTGCCTCGTCATTGCCGCGCAGCAAATGAATGAGCGCGGAAAAATCCTCGCCGCCGTGGCCAAGCTTTTCGAACATCGAGTAAAGCTGCGCGGCCTGGGCGCCCATCGGCGTCGAGGCGCCTGATGTGCTTGCCGCCTGTTGCGACAGCTTCAGGTCCTTCAGCATCAGGCTGGCGGCGAAGCCCGGCTTGTAATCATTGTTGGCAGGCGATGTTGGCACCGGGCCCGGCACCGGGCAATAGGTCGTCAGCGACCAGCACTGGCCGGACGAGGTCGAGGCCACGTCGAACAGCGCCTGATGCGACAGGCCGAGACGTTCGGCGAGCACAAAGGCCTCGCAGACGCCGGCCATCGAAATGCCGAGGATCATGTTGTTGCAGATCTTTGCCGCCTGCCCCGCCCCCACGTCGCCGCAATGAACGATCTTCTTGCCCATGGCATCGAGCAGTGGTTTACCGCGGGCAAAGGCGTCGTCGGCGCCACCGACCATGAAGGTCAGCGTGCCTGCGGCAGCGCCGCCTGTACCGCCGGAGACGGGTGCGTCGAGCGAACGGCAATCGGCCTTTTCCGCCAGCGCATGCGCCTTACGGGCGCTGTCGACGTCGATGGTCGAGCTGTCGATCAAAAGCGTGCCGGGGTCGACGAAGCCGAGCAATTCGTCCCAGACGTAAAGCACGTGCGCGCCGGCCGGCAGCATGGTGATGACGCATTCGGCCTCACGCACCGCATGCGCGATCGAGCCTGCAACCGAAACACCCGTCTTGGCGGCGGCGGTGCGCGATGCCTCCGACAGGTCGAACCCGGTCACCGCGTGACCGGCCTTCACCAGATTCGCAGCCATTGGGCCGCCCATGTTGCCAAGCCCGATAAAGGCGATCTTCGTCATCTTCACTCCTCCTGAAATGCAGTTCGACCGACGCCGATTGGAGCCGACGCTCCCTCAGGCGACAAACAATGGCAGGTGATCCCGGTTCGCAAAGCGCGCGCGCATTTCCTCGGTCACGTCGGATAGCCCGACCGACCATTTCGGATTGCGGTCCTTGTCGATGACGGCGGCGCGCACGCCCTCATAGAAATCGGGATTGGACAGCATGCCGAGCGTGGCCGAGTACTCCCGTTCCAGGCATTCGTTGAGCGAGGCGCTCCGGCGTCCCGCGCGCAGGAGATCGAGCGTCAGCTTCATGCTCAAGGCCGAGCGCGAGCGAAGCAGCGCCAGTGTCTCCCAACCGAAGTCACTGTCTTCGGCCTCCAGAGCCGCAAGGATTTCCTCGACAGTGTCGAAGGCAAAGCAACGATCGATTGCCTTGAGATGAGGCGCCAGCGATGAGGCCGACGCCTCCTCGGCAACGCTTCGAATTGCATTATCGACGTCCGCTGCGCTGGCTGAGGCCGACAGTCCACCAAGGATTGAGAACAGTCCATCGAGCTTGGCGGCCGGCACATAGTGATCGGCAAGCCGCGCATGGATCGCGTCCGCCGCAGCAATGTCGCGACCCGTGAGACCGAGATAGGTACCGAATTCGCCAGGTGCTTGCGGCAAAAGCCAGGTGGCGCCGACATCCGGGAAATAACCGATGCCGGTTTCCGGCATGGCGAGCCGGGTGCGCTCGGTGACGATGCGGTGGCTGCCATGCGCCGAAATGCCGACGCCGCCGCCCATGACGATGCCGTCCATGATGGCGATGTAGGGCTTGGAGTAGGCGGAGATCCGGCTGTTGACGACGAACTCCTCACGCCAGAACTGCGCGCCTTCGGCCGGCCGCTCGCGCCCGCTCTCGTAGATCATGCGGATATCGCCGCCGGCGCAAAGCCCGCGCTCGCCTTCCCCCGTCACCATGACGGCTGCGACCGAGGGGTCATTTTCGAACTCCGTCAGCGCTTCGGCGATCAACCGGATCATCGGAACGTTGAGGCTGTTCAGCGCCCTTGTGCGATTGAGCCTGATACGGCCGATGGCGCCCTGGCGCTCGACGATGACCTCAGGTGCTGCCGCCTGCATTTCCATGAAAGACCCTTCCTATTTCCGGCCGATGATCGAGCGCGCTACGATCAGTCGCATGATCTCGTTGGTGCCCTCGAGTATCTGGTGCACCCTCAGGTCCCTGACAATCTTCTCGACGCCGTAGTCGGCGAGATAGCCGTAGCCGCCATGGAGTTGCAGCGCGTCGTTGGCAACGGCAAAGCAGCGATCGGTGACGAACCGCTTGGCCATGGCGCAGAGCTTGGTTGCTTCCGGATCGCCGGCGTCGAGTGCCGAGGCCGCGCGCCAGAGGAAGGTGCGGGCAATCTCGAGATCGGTCGCCATGTCGGCGAGGCGAAACTGCAGCGCCTGGAACTCGCCGATCGCCTTGCCGAAGGCGCGGCGCTCCTGAACATAGGCAAGCGCCCGATCGAAGGCCGCCTGCGCGCCGCCGAGCGAGGCAGCGGCAATATTGAGCCGGCCGCCGTCGAGACCGCCCATGGCGATCTTGAAGCCATCACCCTCGGCACCGAGCCGATTTTCAGCCGGGACACGCACACCGTCGAGCATCACGGCACGGGTGGGCTGCACGTGCCAGCCCATCTTCTTTTCGTTCGCGCCGAAGGTAAGGCCCGGCGCATCCTTCTCCACCACAAACGTCGAGATGCCCTTGGGACCATCCTCGCCGGTTCGTGCCATGATGACATAGAGGCCGGACACGCCGGCGCCGGAGATGAATTGCTTCTGGCCGGTCAGGACGTAGCTGTCGCCGTCCTTCACCGCCTTGGTTTTCAGCGCCGCCGCATCGGAACCGGATCCCGGCTCCGTCAGGCAGTAGCTTGCCAGCGTTTCCATTGTCAGCAGCTTCGGCAGCAGCCGCTGGCGCTGCTCTTCGCTGCCGTAGCGGTCGATCATGCCGGTGCACATGTTATGAATGGAGACGAAGGAGGCGACCGCCGGGCAGCCCGTTGCCAAGGCCTCGATGATGATCGCGGCGTCAAGCCGTGTCAGGCCCGTGCCGCCGACATCGTCGCGCACATAGATGCCGGCCATGCCGAGTGCGGCTGCCGCCTGCAACTTGTCGACCGGAAAGTGTTTGTCCTGGTCCCACTCGATCGCATTGGGCGCCAGTTCGTCGCGCGCAAAATCGAGCGCCATCTGACGGATGGCTTCCTGTTCCTCTGACAGGCGAAAATCCATATGCATGTCCTCCCTGACCGCATACCCGCTGCATGTTTCCTTTGATCGTAGCCGATCAAAGGAGAAAAACATGCAGCAACTCACAATCCCACAGCGACCTTTGCGCGTCTCAGATGCGCGGTGCTGTCGGCGATTGGGGCTAGTTACACCAAATTCCGTACAGTCACAGGTGCAACTTCTCACAGGTTCTGTTCAAAAACGAACAGAGCCCTTCCTAACTTCTTCAGGTCTCGCTGAGACGATACGGCAGAGCGCCGCGCAAGTCATGGTCGACGATCAGCCTTCGTTTGAGCGGCGGCACAGCCCGGCTGGCGCATTTCGTCCGCTCGCAGATCCGGCAGGAAATGCCGATCGGATCGAAGGCCGCGCGGTTGCCGAGATCGAGATCGTCGGCATAGACGAAGGCGTCGGCGTAGGAGATTTCGCAACCGAGCGCCAAGGCGTAGCGCGGCTGGGCCGCACGAAAACCGCCCCCCCCTTTGGTTATCTGGGTGGCCAGGCAGAGATAGCGCACGCCGTCAGGCGTCTCGGCCAACTGGCGAATGATGCGACCGGGCGTCTCGAAGGCCTGATGCACGTTCCAGAGCGGACAGGCGGCACCGAAGCGCGCAAACTGCAGCTTGGCCGCACTGTGGCGCTTGGTGATGTTGCCGGCCCGGTCGATGCGGGCAAAGAAGATCGGCACGCCCTTCTGCCCTGGGCGCTGCAGCGTCGACAGCCGGTGGCAGACCTGCTCGAGTGACGCGCCGAAACGCGTCGCCAGCAGTTCGACATCGTGCCTGAGCTCGCGCGCTGCCTTGTGAAAGGCCTGGTAGGGCAGGATCAGCGCGCCGGCGAAATAGTTCTGCAGCCCGATGCGGCAGATCTCGTAGGCTTCCTCGGTGCGGAATCCGGCAGCACCGGCCACCCGGTCGATCTCTTCACGCGCATGCAGCTGGGCGATCTGAAGCGCGAGCTGAAAGTCGCGGGTCGGCGCCGGAGCATAGGGGTTCAGCGTCAAAAGACGCGCGCGCGGATCGTAGCGCCGGATCGCTTCGTCGCCGGCAGCACCGCGTAGAACCCGTACGCCATGGCGCTGCTCGAGATAGGCGACAAGAGCGGCATGATTGTCGCTCTCGCCAAGCCCGAGCTCGCCGGCCAACCGCTCGGCGAGAACGTCGATGTCATGGATGTAGTTGTCGACGAAATGAAAGAAGTCGCGCACCTCTTCATAGGGCGTCGTCTCCACCGATGGGCCGCCGCGGCCGAGGGTGTCGTCGATGCTGGCAAGCTGCTCGCTGTTGCGGCGATAGGCCTGGTGGCAACTGATCAGCGCATGCGCCAGCCCTGGCGCATTCTGGGTGATCAGCTTCAGTTCCTGCAGGCTGGGCGAATAAGTCTCGAACAGCGGGTCGCTCAAGGCTTCCGACAGCGCCGACAGCAGCCTGTCACCCTCGCCGGTCGACAATTCCGCGATGTCGATCTGGAACTTCTCGGCAAGCGCCAGCAGCACCGAGGCCGACACCGGCCGCTGGTTGTTCTCGATCTGGTTGAGGTAGCTGGTCGAGATGCCGATGCGCTCGGCAAACTGCCCCTGCGTCGCCTTGTTCGCATCCCTGACTTCCCGGACCTTGCGGCCTATATAGAGTTTGCCGATCGCCATGTTCGCAACTTTGCAATTTACATTTCGCAATATTCTCTATTTCACATTTGCACATGAACGGCCGTTTTACCATCCGGCCTTCGACGCTATTGCGAAGCGACAAACGCCTCTGCACAATCACGGAAAAACCGGGAGGGATTTATGCGCGCCATACTCGAACAGGTCGAAGCTCGCCGGGCGGAGGCAAGGGCCGGCGGCGGCCAGCGCCGCATCGACGCCCAGCACGGCAAGGGCAAGTTGACGGCGCGCGAGCGCATCGAGGTTCTGCTCGATGACGATTCCTTCGAAGAATACGACATGTACGTCACTCATCGCTGCGTCGACTTCGGCATGGACAGCCAGAAGGTCGCTGGCGACGGCGTCGTCACCGGCTGGGGCACGATCAACGGCCGGCAGGTCTATGTCTTCTCGCAGGACTTCACCGTGCTCGGCGGCTCGCTGTCGGAAACGCACGCACAGAAGATCTGCAAGATCATGGACATGGCGGTCAGGAACGGCGCGCCGGTCATCGGCCTCAACGACAGTGGCGGCGCCCGCATCCAGGAGGGTGTTGCCTCGCTTGCCGGCTACGCCGAAGTCTTCCGTCGCAATGCCGAGGCATCGGGCGTCATTCCCCAGATCTCGGTGATCATGGGCCCCTGTGCCGGCGGCGCCGTCTATTCGCCCGCCATGACCGACTTCATCTTCATGGTGCGCGACAGTTCCTACATGTTCGTCACCGGCCCCGACGTGGTGAAAACCGTCACCAACGAGATCGTCACCGCGGAAGAGCTTGGCGGCGCCGGCACGCACACGAAAAAATCTTCTGTCGCCGATGCGGCCTATGAAAACGACATCGAGACGCTGGAGCACGTGCGCTTGCTCTTCGATTTCCTGCCGCTCAACAACCGCGAAAAGCCTCCGGTGCGGCCATTTCACGACGATCCGTCGCGGTTGGAACGGCGGCTGGACAGCCTCATTCCCGACAGCGCGGCAAAACCCTACGACATGAAGGAACTGATCCTAGCGCTTGCCGACGAAGGCGACTTCTTCGAGCTGCAGCAGAGTTTCGCCCGCAACATCATCACCGGTTTCATCCGCATGGAGGGCCAGACCGTCGGCGTCGTCGCCAACCAGCCGATGGTGCTCGCCGGCTGCCTCGATATTGACAGTTCGCGCAAGGCCGCCCGCTTCGTGCGCTTCTGCGATGCCTTCTCGATCCCGATCCTGACTCTGGTCGACGTGCCCGGCTTCCTTCCTGGGACCGCCCAGGAATATGGCGGCGTCATCAAGCATGGCGCCAAGCTGCTGTTTGCCTATAGCCAGGCGACCGTGCCGATGGTGACGCTGATCACGCGCAAGGCCTATGGCGGCGCCTATGACGTCATGGCCTCCAAGCATATCGGCGCCGACGTCAATTATGCCTGGCCGACAGCGGAAATTGCCGTCATGGGCGCAAAGGGCGCGACCGAGATCCTCTACCGATCCGAACTCGGCGACGCCGAGAAGATCGCGGCGCGCACCAGGGAGTACGAGGAGCGTTTTGCCAACCCGTTCGTGGCCGCCGAGCGCGGCTTCATCGATGAGGTGATCATGCCGCACTCCTCGCGCCGCCGGATCGCCCGAGCCTTCGCATCACTCCGCAACAAGCAGGTCGACGTCCGCTGGCGCAAGCACGACACGATCCCCCTATGATGGAGGCAACCATGGAGCCGGAACGCGAACGCATCATGACGCCGGAAGAGGCCCGCCGCGACCACCGCGAAATGCTGCGCTACATGGGCGTCAACGCGCTCTATGGCATCGCGACCGGGGCAACGGTCGCCGGCGTGCTGATCTGGCTCAACATCGGCGCGGTCGGCACCCATATCGCCCGCTCCAGCAGCCCCATTCTCGCCACGGCCATGGTCGTCGTGCCCTTCGCGCTGCTCTTCGGCGGCGCTGTTGCGGCATCGTCCATCGCGCTCCTGCCCTATCGGCGCAAATTCAAACGCTGACGCGACATCCAGGATTTGAAAGAGAGACGCATGTTCAAGAAGATCCTCATCGCCAACCGTGGCGAAATCGCCTGCCGCGTCATCAAGACCGCGAAGAAGCTCGGCATCGCCACCGTCGCCGTCTACTCCGACGCCGACCGCGACGCCATGCATGTGCGCATGGCCGACGAAGCCGTCCATATCGGCCCCTCGCCTTCGGCACAGTCCTATATCGTCATCGACAGGATAATCGAGGCGATCCGCAAGACCGGTGCCGATGCCGTCCATCCCGGCTATGGATTCCTGTCGGAAAATGCCGCTTTCGCCGAAGCGCTGGAGAAGGAAGGCGTTGCCTTCATCGGCCCGCCGGTTGGCGCCATCCAGGCGATGGGAGACAAGATCACCTCGAAGAAGCTTGCAGCCGAAGCCGGCGTCTCCACCGTTCCCGGCCACATGGGCCTGATCGCCGATGCCGACGAAGCCGTCAAGATCTCCGGATCGATCGGCTATCCCGTGATGATCAAGGCGTCGGCCGGTGGCGGCGGTAAGGGCATGCGCATTGCCTGGAACGATCAGGAAGCGCGCGAGGGCTTCCAGTCCTCGAAGAACGAGGCGAAGAATTCCTTCGGCGACGACCGGATTTTCATCGAAAAATTCGTGACCGAGCCGCGCCATATCGAAATCCAGGTGCTCGGCGATAAGCACGGCAACACGCTCTATCTCGGCGAGCGCGAATGCTCGATCCAGCGCCGTAACCAGAAGGTCATCGAGGAGGCCCCCTCGCCGTTCCTCGACGCAGCCACCCGCAAGGCCATGGGCGAACAGGCCGTGGCGCTGTCGAAGGCCGTCGGCTATCACTCGGCCGGCACGGTCGAATTCATCGTCGACGGCAACCGCAACTTCTATTTCCTCGAGATGAACACCCGCCTGCAGGTCGAGCATCCGGTCACCGAACTGATCACCGGCCTCGATCTGGTCGAGCAGATGATCCGCGTCGCCGCAGGCGAAAAACTTAGCTTCGGCCAGACGGACGTGAAGCTCAATGGCTGGGCGATCGAGAGCCGACTCTACGCAGAAGATCCTTATCGCAACTTCCTGCCCTCGATCGGCCGCCTGACGCGCTATCGCCCACCGGCCGAGGGCACGGATGACGACGGCACGGTGACGCGCAACGACACGGGGGTCTTCGAAGGCGGCGAGATCTCGATGTATTACGACCCGATGATCGCCAAGCTCTGCACCTGGGGGCCGGACCGCCTGACCGCGGTCGAGGCCATGGCAGATGCGCTCGACCGGTTCGAGGTCGAAGGCATTGGCCACAACCTGCCCTTCCTTTCGGCCGTGATGCAGCAGCAGCGCTTTCGCGACGGCCGTCTAACGACCGCCTACATCGCGGAGGAATTCGCCGACGACTTTCATGGCGTGACGCCTGACGAGACCTCCGCGCGCAAGCTGGCGGCCATCGCCGTGTCGATCAACCAGGTCCTGCAGGAACGTGCCAGCCAGATTTCCGGCACCATCGGCAACCACCGCCGCATTGTTGGCAACGATTGGGTCGTCACGCTCGCCGACATGACCTTTCCGCTGACATCGGGTGCCTCGGCCGACGGCGCCTATGTCCGCTTCAAGGACGGCACATCCGCCTCGATCGCCGGTGACTGGGCGCCGGGCCGCACGCTTGCCACCTTCAACATCGACAATCAGCCGATGAGCGTGAAGGTGGAACTGACGGGCACCGCGATCCGGCTGCGCTGGCGCGGCATCGACGTGGTCGCCCGGGTCAGAAGCCCGCGCGTCGCCGAACTGGCCAAGCTGATGCCGAAGAAGCTGCCGCCGGACACATCGAGGATGCTGCTCTGCCCTATGCCCGGCGTCATCACCTCGGTCTCGGTCAAGGCAGGCGACACCGTTGAGGCCGGCCAGTCGCTGGCAATCGTCGAGGCGATGAAGATGGAAAACATCCTGCGCGCCGAAAAGCGCGCGACCGTCAAGCGTGTCGCGGTCGCAGCCGGCGCCAGCCTTGCGGTCGACGAACTGATCATGGAATTCGAATAGGAGCTGCCGGGCAAGCCATCCAGGCTTCGCCCCTCACCCTACCCCTCTCCCCGCACGCGGGGAGAGGGACGTTGAGCGCCGAGAGTGCCAGTATCCTCCTTCGCCCCGTCCCACGGGGAGAAGGTCCCGGCAGGGGGATGAGGGGCTGGCTGAGACAAGCAGAGTGCGGAGCACGTCGATGACCGAGAAGACCATCAAGGACTGGGAAAACCTCGCCGAGCGCGAGCTCAAGGCGTCGCCCGAAAGCCTCACCTGGCAGACGCCGGAGGGCATCGCCGTCAAGCCGCTCTACACAGCCGATGACCTTGATGGCATCGACCATGTCGGCTCCTTGCCCGGTTTCGCGCCGTTCCTGCGCGGCCCCCGCGCGACCATGTATGCCGGCCGTCCCTGGACGATCCGGCAATATGCCGGTTTCTCGACGGCGGAAGCCTCCAACGCTTTCTATCGCAAGAACCTCGCCGCCGGTCAGAAGGGCCTTTCGGTCGCCTTCGACCTTGCCACCCATCGCGGCTATGACAGCGATCACCCGCGCGTCGAGGGCGACGTCGGCAAGGCCGGTGTGGCGATCGACAGTGTCGAGGACATGAAGATCCTGTTCGACGGCATACCGCTCGAGGAAATGTCGGTGTCGATGACCATGAACGGCGCAGTCATCCCGATCCTCGCCTCCTTCATCGTCGCCGGTGAGGAGCAGGGCGTTTCGCGCGACAAGCTGTCCGGCACCATCCAGAACGACATCCTCAAGGAGTTCATGGTCCGCAACACCTACATCTACCCGCCTGAACCCTCGATGCGCCTGGTCGCCGACATCATCGAGTATACGGCCAAGGAAATGCCGAAGTTCAACTCGATCTCGATCTCCGGCTATCACATGCAGGAGGCCGGCGCGACGCTGGTGCAGGAGCTTGCCTTCACGCTCGCAGACGGGCGCGAATATGTGCGCGCCGCCCTTGCCAAGGGCTTGAACGTCGACGAGTTCGCCGGCCGCCTCTCCTTCTTCTTCGCGATCGGCATGAACTTCTTCATGGAGGCCGCCAAGCTTCGCGCGGCACGGCTGTTGTGGACGCGGATCATGACCGAGTTCGAGCCGAAGAAGCCATCGTCGCTGATGCTGCGCACCCATTGCCAGACATCGGGCGTCTCGCTGCAGGAGCAGGACCCCTATAACAACATCATCCGCACCGCCTTCGAGGCGATGTCGGCGGCCCTTGGCGGCACCCAGTCGCTGCACACCAACTCCTTCGACGAGGCGATCGCCTTGCCGACGGAGTTTTCGGCCCGTATCGCCCGCAACACCCAGCTGATCCTGCAGCACGAGACCGGCGTCACCAAGGTCGTCGATCCGCTCGCCGGCTCCTATTATGTCGAGAGCCTCACCAACGAACTGGCCGAAAAAGCCTGGGCGCTGATCGAGGAGATCGAGGCGATGGGCGGCATGACCGAGGCGGTCAATGCCGGATTACCGAAGCGGCTGATCGAAGAGGCTGCCACACGGCGCCAGGCAGCCGTCGACAAGGGCGAGGAAGTGATCGTCGGCGTCAACAAATACCGTCTCGACAACGAAGAGCCGATCGACATCCTGGAGATCGACAACACTGCGGTTCGCGCGGCCCAGATCCGCAGGATCGAGGAGACCAAGCGCCGCCGCAACTCGGCGGATGTGGCAAAGGCACTGGCTACAATTACCGAATTTGCGCGCAGCGGCGACGGCAACCTGCTGGCGTCAGCGGTGGAAGCGGCTCGCGCCCGGGCGACCGTCGGCGAGATATCCGACGCGATGCGTGCCGCCTTCGGCGACCATGCGGCAACACCCAAGGTCGTCAGCAAGATCTATGGCAAGGCCTATGAGGGTGAACCGGAACTCGCAATTCTTACCGAACGGCTCGGCGAGGTCTCGGGCAAGCTCGGCCGCAAGCCGAAGATCATGGTGGCGAAGCTCGGCCAGGATGGCCACGATCGCGGCGCCAAGGTGATCGCGTCTGCCTTCGGCGATATCGGCTTCGATGTTCTGGCCGGCCCCCTGTTCCAAACCCCCGAAGAGGCGGCCGACATGGCGCTCACCAGCAAGGTCAACGTTATCGGCGTGTCGTCGCTTGCCGCCGGTCACAAGACGCTGATGCCGCAGCTTGCCGAAGCGCTGAAAAAGCGCGGCGGCGAAGATGTCATTGTCATCTGCGGCGGCGTCATTCCCCGGCAGGATTACGAGTATCTGATGGATAACGGCGTTTCAGCCGTGTTCGGCCCCGGTACCAATGTGCTTGATGCCGCCCGCGCCGTGCTCGACCTGATCGAGGGCAAGCGTCGTAACATCTGAGGCGTGGGCGCGCCGGCGTTCAGCCGCTCATTGAACGAGAAGCGCGACACCGGTCGCGCCGAGCGCCAGTGTCCACAAGCGATCGAAGTTGATCCAGGCCGAGCGCAGGGCGGCAAGACCAAGCCATTCGAAGACGGCGAACGCCACCGCGGCAATGACCGCGAGCATGACCCCGCTATGAACCGCCAGGGCGGCGAGAGAGAGCGGCAGCGAACTGGTGATCGCGAGCTCGCTGCCACGGTCCGCAAGGCAGAGGCTGAGGACCGCCGGCACCAGCATCAGACCAGCCCCGTGGCTCGTCGCCATCAGGAACGACCAGAGCGTTAGGCCGGCCATACCGGTTTGCATTCCGACCCGGACGCGGTGGCGGTGGCCGTAAAGTGCGCTGTAGCCGGCGACAGCGAGAATGAGCATGGCCGCGGCAACCCGGAAGCTGTTCGGGTCCAGCGCCGTGCCGAATGCGACGAAGACGGCAAGGACAGTCGCGATGGAAATGGCATGGCCGATCGCGATCGGAACGAGAGACAGCCATATGGTCCGTCGGCTCTGGCGGTGAAGCCCAAGCGCCACGGCAAAGAGCCAGCCCATGGCCGGATTGAGGCCATGAAATGCACCCAAGCCTGCGAGGGAAAGCCAGGGCCAGAGGGTCGTCATTCGCCCAGGTAGGGCTGCACGGCCGCACCCTCCTTAAGGATAACAGTAGGAATCGGACGAGCAGTCGCCGCCTTCGAGGCGAACCTGATGCGGGCGATGACCTTTCGGCCAGTCGACGAAAAACTTTTCGTCGAACCTTATCCCGCCACCGTCAGCGACATCCAGCTTGACCATCCAGCCGTCGATGCCCTCGGGATAGAACTGCGGATCGATTGCCCCGTAGAGCGAGTTGGTGAAGTAGACCCGCTTGCCGTCCCGGCTGATCTCGACCATTTGCGGACCGCCGTTCAACGCTCCGTTTTTGGCCTTCGGATGGGTCGCGCGCGAAACAATGCCACCGATCCGCACCCTCCCCGTCTCCTTCGGGTTGAAGGGATCGGAAACGTCATACTGGATCATGTCACCCGTGCCCCAGCAGGAGACGTAGAGAAAGCGATCGTCCATCGACAGGTCGATGTCCGTAACGAGCGGCGCAACCGCGCTGAAGCCCTTGAGCACGGGTGGCAGCAGATTCGGATCGGCGGGCTCCGCCGGAATCTCGATCACCTTCTTTACCGCCCATCGGTCGCCATCGCGATACCAGGTCCAGATCGATGCGGAGAGGTCCTTGAGGCTGATGACGCAGCCAACGAAGCCGTAGGCCTTGGTCGGATCGTGGGCTGGCCGCAGCTCGAAGACGAGCTGGTGCTCCTCCCCGAAATCGATCTCCTGCAGGTGCTTGCGCTTGTGCAGATCCCAGAAATGCAGCCTGCGACCGTATTTCGAACCGAGCAGAACCTCGGGAACCAGCCCGTTTTCGAAGGTATCCGGAGTGCCCCATTCGCTGGTGACCATGGTGTCATGGCCGAGATGCCACCAGAAATCATAGGCAAGCTTTTGCGGCCCACGGTCCATTTCCCATTGACCGAGCACGTCGAAACTCTGGTGATCCAGAAGGAAGATGCCGCCGGGCGCGTTGCCGTTACGGTCCGCAAGCGCGTTGACGTAGATGCCCTCGGGACCGCAATGCGTGGTGTGCAGCCGCGAGTAGTTCGCCCTTTCGGCAATTTCCTCGGGCTCTATTACCCGGACAATCTTCGGATTACGGGGATCCGGCTTGGTGTCGATGATATGGAGCCGCGAGGATCTCAAACCGGGTACGATCAGATAGCGACGCTCGACATGCGGGTGTGGCGCGTTAGGACAAAGGCAGGAAGAGCAGGCATTCCAACCGAAATGGTGCAGCTCATCGCCGACATTCGGCATGTCGACCTGCCCGACGATCTGCGAATAGCGCGGCGACATCGGATCGACATCGACCACGGCGATCGCATCCGGCCTTGCTCGCTCCGGATCGAACGCTGCGACATAGGCTAAGGTTTCCTTCGGAGCCTTGGCCGCCATGCGGGGTGATGGATAAAAGGAAGGATCGGGTCGCCACGTCGCCATTTCCATTCTCCCCTTAGAGAATTCCCAATGCGCGGATCCTGATGCAAGGCTTGGTGATGCGGCAAAAACGCGTCGGAAATGCGGCGTCTTGTCTTACTTCCTCAACGGGAGCATGCACCTTCCAGCTAGGAGTTCAATTGGTCATCGCCTTGGGCCTGCCGCCGTGCGTGCGGCTCAATCTTAGTTCTCGAACAGCCACCGCTTTAGCTCTGGCTGTCTGTTTGCCGTTGAGGGAACTACGGCCGAGAAGCCCTTCGCCCGCCTCTAACGCTCCACGCGGGCATGCCGTTATCATTCGTCACTGATGTTGATCTTGCGAACTTCGCCCAGCCCCTCGTCATCGCCGCGGGGCCGCCGGTCGTAGCTGACCTTCACAT
The DNA here is from genome assembly GCF_058795755.1 of Ensifer sp. GW823-FHT05D09. Taxonomy (NCBI): domain Bacteria; kingdom Pseudomonadati; phylum Pseudomonadota; class Alphaproteobacteria; order Hyphomicrobiales; family Rhizobiaceae; genus Ensifer; species Ensifer sp. GW823-FHT05D09. The sequence continues at coordinate 287,179 of NZ_JBXAIA010000004.1, forward strand.
ATGATGCCGGATCGCGGTCGCTCCCTGACGTGAACACGACGGACAACTGGCTACCTTTAAGGGCGAGATGCACCGCGAACGGCGCATCGCGCCCGGCATCGATGTCGGTACGCCACCATCCGGTGCCGCTGGCATAGGAGCTGGAGCCATAGTTGTCAGCGGTCACGACGGCCGACCAGCCGGCTTCGCTCACAACAGTCAGGACAGTGCCGTGTCTGACGACGCTGAGGCAACCGTGGCAGCGGATGAGAGTAGAACCGGCTGCACGCCACAGTCCCGGAAGGCGACCGTCCTCCGCCCGGGAGGGCAAGGCCGCCAGCAAGAAAGCACCCAATAGCGCCATTGCGCCGACACGTCCGATCAACGAAGCGCCTCTTCAGAAAACTGCCCGGAACATTCTCTTTTTGGTCGATTCGAAGAATAATCGCAACCCAGGAGGGCGGCAAGATAAATCAACAACCCGAATGATCACGTCTCGATCTTCAGCTTCATCCTGTCCGCAGCGAAACAGCTGCGGGAATATTCGACCGGCTTGCCGTCGAGATCCGCGTTGATCGAGTGCGTCTCCAGCACGATCGCACCGGCCGACAGTTTCAGTTTGGAAAGCTCGTCGCCGTCGGCGTGCCGCGCGACAATTTCGGTCGATACGCGCACGTAGTCGTCAAGGCCGTGGGCGGCAAAGGCCTTGGTCACGGAATGCAATTGCTCGAACGCCTCCGCCATGCGCGGAAAACGCGCGGCCGGATAATAGCTTGCGGACACCGAGAGCGGCCTGCCGTCACCGCTGCTGACGGTGCGCAGCTCGATCACCGGGTCGCCGGGTGCTATGCCCAGCGACGTGGCGATCTCGCCAGAAGCTCTCAGTTCTGCATGCCCGAGCAACCGGGTGCCGATCTCCTTCACCTGCCGTCCGAGCCCTTGCGAGAAGCGGGTGCGGCGGGAGATCGGATAGCTCACGCGCTCCTTGCGTTCGATCATCGTGCCGCGCCCCTGCACGGCCCGCACCAGCCCCTCCTCGGCAAGAGCCGCCAGCGCGCTCCTGACCGTATGCCGGTTGACACCGAACTCGCCGGCGAGAACCGTTTCGGGCGGCACCATGCCGGCGGCATCATAATCGCCGTTGCTGATCGCCAGCCGGATCCGGTCGGCGATCTGGCGCCAGAGCGCGACACCTGTCTGCCGTTCAACCACTTTTCGAATTGCCATGTCACAAGCCTGTCATTTCCCGCCGCTAAGGAAAGGTATAAGATGTACACTTGTCTAGATCAATAGACATTTGAGGTGAAAGTGATGGATGCGAAGCTGAAACAGGAAAGTCCGCCGGACATGGCACGCAAGGAAGGCATGCGGCTGCTCGCCCGCGCGTCTTTTGAAGAACTCAACGCAGCCTGGGAGGCACTTGCCGACAAGCCAGATGTTTCGCCCGTTCGCGGGCCGGAGACCGGCCTCGTCATGGTGCGCGGCCGCATCGGCGGCGGCGGCGATGCCTTCAATCTCGGCGAAGCGACCGTCTCCCGCGCCACGGTCCGGCTATCGACCGGCGAGATCGGCCATGGGCAACTGCTCGGTACAGACAAGCAGCGGGCCCGCCTTGCCGCAATCTTCGATGCCCTTTTCCAGCGCGATGCCAACCGGGCAGCCGTCGAGGCACTTCACCGGCAGATCGCTTCGCGCATTGACGCGGAGGACCGCCGCACGGCTGAGGAAACCGCTGCCACGCGCGTCGACTTTTTCACCATGGTTCGCGGAGACGACTGATGGCCAGCCAATCGCAAATCTTCGCCGGCGCCTTCGCCGATCCGGTCTTTTCCGCCCAGTCCGTCTTCAAGAGCCTGATGGATGGCTTTGCCCGTCCGGGACAGATCATGCGCCTGGAAGCGTCGAGCGTTCCGCCGACACCAATGGGTGCCGCTGCCGGCGCCGTCGCCCTGACGCTCTGCGATCACGACACGCCCGTCTGGCTGACGCCGGCCCTTGCCAAGTCTGCAGTTCCGCAATGGATCGCGTTCCACACCGGCGCGACTGTGACCGACAGCAAGACGGATGCCCGCTTTGCCTTCATCGAGAAGGGCGCACCGGTGCCCGGCTTCGACCAGTTTTCGCTCGGCACCCAGGAATATCCGGATCGCTCGACGACGCTCGTGATCGAGATCGAAGCGCTCTCCGGTGGAGAACCCCTCACCGCTCGCGGACCCGGCATCAAGGACGATGTCACCATCGCCGTGCGTGGCCTGCCTGAAGTCTTCCTCGATTTTTGGAGTGCCAACCGCGCCATCTTCCCGCGCGGCATCGACCTCGTGCTGACATCAGGCGACAGCGTTCTCTGCCTGCCGCGCACCACCCGCCTTGTCCGACAGGAGGCATAGCCCATGTATGTTGCAGTAAAGGGTGGCGAAGCCGCCATTGCCAACGCCCACCGCCTCCTTGCCGATCGCCGCCGCGGCGACCGCACGCTGCCGTCGATCACCATCCAGCAGGTCGTCGAACAGCTTGGCCTTGCCGTCGACCGCGTCATGGCCGAGGCCTCGCTATACGACCGGGAACTCGCGGCGCTTGCCGTGCGCCAGGCACGCGGCGATATGATCGAGGCGATCTTCATCCTGCGCGCCTACCGCACGACATTGCCGCGCTTCGGCTATTCCGAGCCGGTCGATACCGCAACCATGAAAGTCGAGCGCCGCGTGTCGGCCACCTACAAGGATCTGCCAGGCGGGCAATTGCTGGGTCCGACCTTCGACTATACCCACCGCCTGCTCGACCCCTCGTTGATCGATGACGCCACTGTCGAGGAACCTGCCGTCAAGGAGCCGGGCGAACATGTGATGCGCGTCTCCGACATTCTCGACGGCGAGGGCCTGATCGAGGGCGACGGCCGCATGCCGGAAGGCCATGTCATGGGCGACCTCACGCGCGAGCCGATGGAGTTTCCGATGGCCCGCGACCTGCGCCTGCAGGCTCTTGCGCGCGGCGACGAGGGCTTCCTGCTGGCGCTCGCCTATTCGACCCAGCGCGGCTACGGCCGCACCCATCCCTTCGTTGGGGAAGTACGCATCGGCGAGGTGGAAGTCGAACTGGATCTGCCCGAGCTCGGTTTTGCCGTCTCGCTCGGCGTTGTCCGCGTGACGGAGTGCCAGATGGTCAATCAGTTCATGGGCTCGGCCAAGCAGCCGCCGCAGTTCACCCGCGGCTACGGCCTCGTCTTCGGCCAGGGCGAGCGCAAGGCAATGTCGATGTCGCTGGTCGATCGCGCACTGCGCACCGACGAGTTCAGCGAAGACATTGTCGCGCCGGCACAAGATCAGGAATTCGTCATTTCGCATGCGGACAACGTCCAGGCGACGGGTTTCGTCGAGCACCTGAAGCTGCCGCATTACGTCGACTTCCAGGCGGAACTCGACCTCGTCCGGCGCATGCGCCGCGACTATGACGCTGCCCGCGCCGGCAGCCAGGACGGCATGAAGGAGGCCGCCGAATGACCGACCTCGCCACCTACAACTTCGCCTATCTGGACGAGCAGACCAAGCGGATGATCCGCCGCGCCATCCTGAAGGCGATCGCAATCCCCGGCTATCAGGTCCCCTTCGCCTCGCGCGAAATGCCGATGCCCTATGGCTGGGGCACCGGCGGCGTGCAGGTCACGGCCTCGATCCTCGGTCCGAAGGACGTGCTGAAGGTCATCGACCAGGGCGCCGACGACACCACCAATGCCGTGTCGATCCGCGCCTTCTTCCAGAAGGTCGCCGATGTCGCGGTGACGACCAGGACCAAGGAAGCCACCATCATCCAGACACGCCACCGCATTCCGGAGGAAGGCCTGCGTGAGGGCCAGACGCTGGTCTACCAGGTGCCGATCCCCGAACCCTTGCGCTTCCTCGAGCCGCGCGAGACCGAGACCCGCAAGATGCATGCGCTCGAGGAATACGGCTTGATGCATGTGAAGCTCTACGAAGATATCGCCCGCAACGGTCATATCGCCACCACCTATGCCTATCCGGTCAAGGTCGAGGGGCGTTACGTGATGGATCCCTCGCCGACGCCGAAATTCGACAATCCGAAGATGCATATGTCGGAGGCGCTACAGCTTTTCGGCGCCGGTCGCGAAAAGCGCATCTATGCGGTTCCGCCCTACACCGAAGTCGTCAGCCTCGACTTCGAGGATCACCCTTTCGAAGTTCAGAAGTTCGACAAGCCCTGCGCGCTCTGCGGCGCCGAGAATGTCTACCTCGACGAAGTGGTGCTCGACGACAAGGGCGGGCGCATGTTCGTCTGCTCCGACACCGACCATTGTGAAGACCGCCGCGACTGCGGCCATGCCGGACACATGCTTGCCCGAAAGGAAGCCGCAGAATGAGTGCCGTACCGCTTCTCAAAGTCAACGACGTCTCGAAATTCTACGGCAGCCGCATCGGTTGTCGGAACGTCTCCTTTGACCTTTTTCCAGGAGAAGTGCTGGCGATCGTCGGCGAATCCGGCTCCGGCAAGACGACGCTTCTGTCCTGCCTATCGACCCGGCTGATGCCGACATCGGGCATCGTCGAATATCATATGCGTGACGGCCAGTACCGCGATCTCGCCCGCATGGGCGAGGCCGAGCGTCGCTTCCTGATGCGCACCGACTGGGGCTTCGTCCACCAGAATCCGGCCGATGGCCTGAGGATGACTGTCTCGGCCGGCGCCAATGTCGGCGAGCGGCTGATGGCGGTCGGCGACCGGCACTATGGAAATATCCGCGCCGCCGCCAGCGACTGGCTGGAACGGGTCGAGATCGGCATCGACCGCATCGACGACCAGCCCCGCGCCTTCTCCGGCGGCATGCGCCAACGCCTGCAAATTGCCCGCAATCTCGTCACCTCCCCTCGCCTCGTCTTCATGGACGAGCCGACCGGCGGCCTCGACGTTTCGGTCCAGGCGCGCCTGCTCGATCTCGTGCGCGGTCTCGTGCACGATCTTGGCCTTGCCGCCATCATCGTCACCCACGATCTCGCCGTCGCCCGGCTTCTGTCGCATCGCATGATGGTGATGAAGGACGGCGCCGTCATCGAGCAGGGCCTGACCGACCGCGTGCTCGACGATCCGCGCGAGCCTTATACCCAGCTCCTCGTCTCCTCCATTTTGCAGGTGTAAACAATGGCTACGCCCCTTGTAGTTTCCGAAGTCGCAAAGAGCTTCACCATGCACCTGCGCGACGGTATCCGCTTGCCCGTCGTCGCCAACGTCACCTTCTCGGTAAAAGCTGGTGAGTGCGTCGTGCTCGGCGGCCCCTCCGGCGTCGGCAAGAGCTCGATCCTGAAAATGCTCTACGGCAATTACGGCGTCGACGAAGGCCAGATCCTGATGGAGCACGACGGCAAGCTGGTGAACCTGGCTACCGCCGAGCCGCGCACCGTGCTGGAGGTGCGGCGCGCAACGCTCGGCTATGTCAGCCAGTTCCTGCGGGTCGTGCCGCGGGTGGCGGCGCTCGACATCGTCGCCGAGCCGCTGCAGGCGCGCGGTGTTGCCATCGAAGACGCCCGCGCCCGCGCCGCCGAGCTTCTGTCGAAGCTCAACCTGCCGACGGCGCTGTGGTCGTTACCGCCGGCGACCTTCTCCGGCGGCGAGCAGCAGCGTGTCAACATCGCCCGCGGCTTCATCACCGACCACAAGATCCTGCTGCTCGATGAGCCGACGGCCTCGCTCGACGCAAAGAACCGCGCGGTGGTCGTCGAGATGATCGCCGAGAAGAAGGCCAAGGGCACGGCCCTGATCGGCATCTTCCACGACGAGGAAGTGCGCGACGCCGTTGCCGACCGCATTCTCGACGTGTCGGCCTTCTCGCCGCGAAAGGCTGCCGCATGAGCCAGAAACTCGGGCTCGAGCCCTTCATCCACCCGACGGCCAGCGTCAACAACTCGACGCTCGGCCGCTACACCGAAATCCAGGAGCGCTCGCGTCTGGAAGAGGTCGAGTTCGGCGACTATTCCTACATCATGCAGGACGGCTCGATCTGGTGCGCGACGGTCGGCAAGTTCGTCAATATCGCCGCCGCCGTCCGCATCAACGCCACCAACCATCCGACCTGGCGCGCGACGTTGCACCACTTCACCTACCGCGCACCGAACTATTGGGACGATACCGACGTCGACCACGATCTCTTCGCCTGGCGCCGGTCAAACCGGGTGACCATCGGCCATGATGTCTGGATCGGACACGGTGCAACACTTCTGCCCGGCGTCAATGTCGGCAATGGTGCGGTGATCGGCGCCGGCGCGGTCGTCTCCAAGGACGTCGCCCCCTACACCATCGTCGGTGGCGTACCGGCAAAGCTTATCCGCGACCGCTTCAATGCCGGCATCGGTGAGCGCATGGACAGCCTCGCCTGGTGGGATTGGGACCACCTGCGCCTGCGCAAGGCGCTCGACGATTTCCGAGATCTGACGGCCGAGGAATTTCTCGTTCGCTACGCCTGAGAAAGAGGCCGTCGCAAACGGTCCTGCAGATTGCGGCGGATCACGGGACACAAGACAACAAAAAGGGCGCGGTTAGGAGGACCCGCGCCCTTTTTGCGAGGAATGGACCGGACGGCTCATACCAAGTCCAAAGACTTGGTAATACTTAGGCGTCGACGGCTTCCTTCAGAAAGGCAGAGGCCACGCGGGCGGTTAGCGCCAGCGAAACGGCGCCTGCATCCGGATGGCCGATGCTCTTTTCTGCGAGAGGCCGTGCACGGCCGAGTTTCGGCGTCAGGCTGGACGTCGAATCGGCCGCATCCGTGGCCGCCTTAGCCGCTGCCTCCCAAGCCTCGTTCAAAGACTTATGGATCGCGAATTCCCGCTCCAGCGTATCGACGAACGGGACGAGCGCATCAACCAGCGTCTTGTCGCCGACGCGGGCGCGTCCAAGACGGGTGACGCCATCGAGCGCCAGGCGCGCGCCTTCGACAACAGCCGCATCCGACGGCTTGTCGTCGTCGGAAAACGCGTTGCTCCAGGAGCGAAGAAGCAGGCCCCAGATCGCACCTGATGTGCCGCCAGCGCGATCGGCCCAGGCATCGCCTGCAGCGGCCAGCACGCTGGCAGCGCCAGCGCCTGCGGCTGCTGCAACATCAGCGGCATCCTGAGCCGCAGCCGAGCCGCGGCGCATGCCCTGGCCGTGGTCGCCATCACCGGCAAAGGCATCGATCCGGCCAAGTTCGTCTTCAGCCTCCTTCAGGGCGTCGGCAACCTTGGCGATCAGCCGGGCGATGCATTTGCCGCTTTCCTTCGACGCCTGCGAGGCAGGCGCGAAGGTCGCCGGGCCATCCTCGTCGGAAATCACGTCGGTCGCCGGTTCGGCCCTGATGATCGCGCCCTTGCGCAGCACCGGCGCATCGCAGGGCGCGCGCCAGTAGGTTTCGAGCTCTTCATCGAGCCAGAGCAGCGACAGCGAGCAGCCCTGCATGTCCAAGCTGGTGACAAACTCGCCGCATTCGGGATCGACGATTTCAAGGCCCGCGGACTTCAATTCCTTCTCGACGGCCACCCACAGAACGAAAAGCTCTTCGTACTTGGTCGAGCCCAGGCCGTTCAGCACCGGTGCGACCTTCTTGGTTCCGGCCGGGCGTTCGGCCAGCAGCTTGCCGACGAGCAGCTTGGCAAGCTCGGTCGCCGATACGATCTTTTCTTCGCTGATACCCGGCTCACCGTGAATGCCAAGGCCAAGCGCCATTTCGCCCTTCGGCACGGTGAAGAGCGGATGGTTCGCGCCCGGCAGAGTGCAGCCACCGAAGGCGACGCCGAACGAAACCGTGCGGTCGTTGGCGAGGCGGCTGATGCGCTCGACCTCGTCGAGCGACAGGCCGGCTTCGGCGGCAGCGCCCGCGATCTTGAACACGACGAGATCGCCGGCAATGCCGCGACGCTTGGCAGCGATATCAACAGCAGCACTGGCAACGTCGTCGGTCACCGGAACGATCCGCACATCGATGCCTTCAGCGCGAAGCCGCTCGGCGGCAACGCCGAAATTGAGCACGTCGCCGGCATAGTTGCCGAAGCCGAGCAGCACGCCGCCGCCCTGGTCGGCATGGCGGCAGACGCGCGCGACGGCAGCGGTCGATGGCGAGGCAAAGACGTCGCCGGCAACGGCCGCATCCGCCAGGCCCGGGCCGACATAGCCGGCAAAGGCCGGATAGTGGCCCGAGCCGCCACCGATGACAACCGCGACCTTGCCCTTCGGCACCTTGGTCGAGCGCACGACGCCGCCCTTCACTAGGCGGACATTGCGGGCATAGATGGAGCTGAAGCCGGCGAGCGCGGTTACGGCGAAATCTTCCGGTGCGTCAAAGATCGTGGTCATCGCTACTTATTCCCTTAGTCGCGAGGCAGAATGCGCCTCAGGTAATCCCGGTTGGTCGCGCTGACGGAGAGGCCATCGCCACCGTAATGCTCACAGAGGATCGGGCTCTGGAACCCGTGCGAAAGCGCCAAGCGAATGGCGGTCCGGTAGTTGATCACGCCGAACTCCAGCGGGGCCGGATGGGTGACGATCAGCCCCGACGTCTCGTCCTCGGTGCGGTTGTAATTCTTGACGTGCCAGTATTTGGCGAACGGCGCAACCTTGGCCATCATCTCCTGCCAGTGCTCGACCGGACGATGCAGGCGGATCAAGTTGCCGAGATCGGCGTTGATGCCGACATTCGCAAGGCCAACGTCGGTGACGAAGCGCACGGCGCTGTCGGCCGAGCCGATATAGGTGTCTTCGTACATTTCGAGCGCCAGCTCGATGCCGAGCTCTTCCGCATGGCGGCCAAGCTCGCGAATGCGCGTCACACCCTTCTGCCAGATGGCGGCATCATCCGGATTCTTGACGCCATCGACGGTCCAGAACCACAGCGCCTTCTTCTGCGCGTCGGTCAAGGGACCGAAGAAGCCGAAGGAAACGGAGCCTGCCCCGATTGCCGCCGCCGTATCGATCACCCGGTGGCCGTAGGCGAGGTATTCATCGCCATGAACGGGATCGATGACGCTGCGACGTGCGGTGGAGATCCCCGGCATGGTCAGGCCGAGATCGCGCGTCAGCTTGACGAAGCTCTCGAGCCGAGCCGGTGACAGATCCGCAAGCCGGATCCAGCTGTCGGTCGGGTCGAGCTCGGTAAAGCCGGCATCGACGACGTCGTCGAGCGTCAGTGCCCATTCCTCGACCGACTGATCCTGAACCGAGCGACCATCCGCAAGGATGTTCGGATACTGGATCATTGCGGCCGCGATCGGCCAGGTGTCACGGTTCCATCTGCGTGGCGCATTCGCCATGGCGTTTCCCCCCGAAGTCTTCAAAGTTTGGTGCGGCGGCCCGTCAAGCCGCCGCGCTACCGTCGCCCTGCGATGTCTCATCGCCACGCTTGCGCTTGCGAACTAGGCCGATCAGTCCGAAGACGACAGGCGACAGCAGCATTGCCAGGCCAAGCGCCATCAGAGACGAAACCAGCGCGTTCGACCAGAAGATGTTGAGCGAACCGCTCGACAGAAGCATCGACTGGCGGAAGGCGTCTTCCGCCTTGTCGCCGAGCACCATGGCGAGAACCAGCGGCGCCAGCGGGTAATCGAGCTTCTTGAAGACGTAGCCGAGCACCCCGAAGCCGATGACCATGAAGATATCGGAGACGGAATTGGCCACTTGATAGGCGCCGGAGAAGATGACGGCCACGATGATCGGGCCGATGATCGAGAACGGCACGCGCAGGATCGAGGCGTAAAGCGGAACGGTGGCGAGCACCAAGATGACGGCGACGACATTGCCGAGATACATCGAGGCAATCAGGCCCCAGACGAAGTCCGGCCGGTCGGTAAAGAGCATCGGGCCGGGCGTCAGGCCCCAGATCATCAGGCCGCCCATCATGACAGCGGCGGTGGCAGAACCGGGAACGCCGAGCGCCAGCATCGGCAGCAGTGCGGAGGTACCGGCCGAGTGGTCGGCGGTCTCGGGTGCCACGATACCGCGCGGATCACCCTTGCCGAACTTCGACTTGTCGCGCGCCGAGCGACGGGCGACGCCGTAGCTCATGAAGGAGGCCGCAGTCGGGCCGGCTGGCGTGATGCCCATCCAGATGCCGATGATGGTCGAGCGGGCGATTGTCAGCCAGTAGCGCGGGATTTCCACCAGCGTGCGGCCAATTTCGGCGAGCTTGACGCGCGCCTTGATGCCTTCGAAGCGCAAGCCTTCTTCCGTCGTCAGCAGGAGTTCGCCGATGCCGAACAGGCCCATGACGGCGATCAGGAAGCTGACGCCCTTGATCAGTGTCGGGATGTCGAAAGTCAGGCGCAGGTCGCCTGAGATCGTGTCCATGCCGACGGAGGCAAGTGCAAAGCCCATCATCATCGACACGAGGGTCTTGAACGGCGATTGCGCGCCCATCGAGATGAAGCTGGCAAAGGCGAGGAAGTAGACCGCGAAATATTCCGGCGACGAGAAGCGCAGCGCGAAGTTGGCGACCCAGCCCGACAGGAGCGTGATCATGACGACGCCGGCGAGCGCACCAATGCCGGCCGACACGAAAGCCAGCGTCAAGGCACGGCTCGCCTGGCCTGCCTTGGCCATCGGATAGCCGTCGAAGGTGGTCGCCACCGAGGACGGCTCGCCCGGGATGTTAAACAGGATGGATGTCGTCGAACCGCCGAACAGCGCCCCCCAATACATGCAGGAGAGCAGGATGATCGCGGAGATCGGATCCATGGAGAAGGTTAGCGGCAACAGCAGCGATACGCCGTTGGGCGCACCGAGGCCAGGCAGAACGCCGACGAGGATGCCGAGCGTGACGCCGACCATCATCAGCAGGATGTGATTCCAGCTGAGGATGTGGCCGAAGCCATCGATCAGAAGACCGATATTTTCCATGTCATTCCTCCCGGGGAAACTTTTAAGAGGTCGGGATCAGTAGATCCCGAACCAGGCCTCGACCGGTCCCTTCAAAAGCGGAACCTTGAAGCCGATCTCGAATACGATGAAGAAGAAGAGCGAAACGGCAACGCCTGACGGCAGCGCGATCCACCACTTGTAGCGCCCCTGGAAAAGCATCGCGCCGGCGATGTAGAGGGCCGTGCCGACATAGAGCCCGAGCCAGGCGGAAACGCCGGCAAAGGCGATAAGTGGCAAGAAGAACGAGGCGACGACGCGGGCACGGGAACCGTCGATGAAGATGTCGCCTGTGCCGCGATGTTTCACGAAGGCACCGATCGCATTCGCGACGCTTCCCAGGATGATCAGAGCACCGATGTAGAAGGGAAAATAGCCGGCCTCGGGGCCAAAATCGCTCCACCCGGCGCCGATATCGAAGGCGCCATAGCAGACGGCGGCGCCAAAGATGCCAGTCAACGCGGCTACGCCAAGCTCCACCGCGAAGCGGGAGAGCCCATTCGCACTGTTCTCACTCATGATCGTGACCTTTCAAACCGGTTGACGGGCGCTCTGAAGCATCCTGTAGGCGTCAGACTTGACGCGCGGCGCTACAGAAGCGCCCGTCCCGATATATCGCCAGTTTTAGTTGGCGAGCCAGCCTTCGCGCTTCAGAACTTCGCCGACTGCGGCGCCGTCCATCTCGATGGCGGCCTTGAAGTCGTCGCCAGCGATGTAGGAAGGAGACTGCGAGGTATCGGCCAGATACTTCGCCCACTCTGGCGTTTCGGAAACCTTGCGCATCAGGTCCGCGTAGAACTTGACCGCATCGGGTTCAACGCCGGCCGGCAGCCAGACGGTGCGCGGCATGGAGTAGTTGTCGATGGCAATGCCGGAGTCCTTGCAGGTCGGGATGTCGCTCCAGCCCTTGTCTCCGGCAACCTTGGCATCGTTCGTCAGCTTGACGCTCTTGAAGACGCAGAGCGGCTTGACCATGCCGGCCTGCCACTGACCGAGGTTTTCGCTCGGATTGTTGACGTTGGCGTCAAGGTGTTCGCCGGCGAGCTGTACAGCCGCTTCGCCACCGCTCTTGAACGGGATGTAGTTGATGGTCGCGCCGGTCGCCTCGTTGATCATCGAGGTCAGGATCTGGTCGACGTCCTTCGACTGGCTTCCGCCGATCTTCAGTCCGCCTTCCTTTGCCTTGGCGGCAAAGTCGGCAGCCGTTGCGTACGATGCCTTGCCATTGACCCAGAGAATGAACTCGTCGGAGGCGAGCGCTGCAACCGGCGTCAGGTCATCGGCCTTGTAGGGTACCTTGGCGCGGACCGGCAGCAGGTAGGCATTGTTGGTGCCGAATGCGAGCTTGTAGGCGTCGCCCTTGTTGGTTGCCGTGTAGACAAAACCTTCGGCGCCGCCGGCGCTGCCCTTGTTGGTGACGACAACAGGCGCCTTCATCAGTTCGTACTTGCCGATGATCGCCTGGATCGTGCGGGCGAAGATGTCCGTGCCGCCGCCCGGGCCGGCCGTAACGACGAATTCAACCGGACGGTCGGGCTCGAAAGCCGAGGCCGGAGCAGCAACGCCGAATGCGGCTGCCATGATGCATGCGAGTGAAACGGATTTCTTCATATCTAGTCCTCCCATTGGGTGAGATACGGCGCAAGACCTCCTCCTGCGCCGGTAGTGCTTGAAAGCGTGCGAATTCAGGCGGCAGCCTTGAGGGCAGCCTTTTTCTTCGCCATGCGAACTGCGAGCAGAAGCGCCTCGCGGCTGGCACCGACATCGGCGATGCCCTTGCCGGCGATATCGTAGGCGGTGCCGTGCGCCGGGGTGCAGAGCGCGAACGGCAGGCCGCCCATCATCGTCACACCCTTGTCAAAGCCCATGAGCTTCATCGCGATCTGGCCCTGGTCGTGGTACATGGTGAGGACGGCGTTGTAGCCCTCCTTGAGCGCACGACCGAAGACGGTGTCGGCCGGGAACGGACCATCGACATTGAAGCCGAGCGCCTTGGCCTTCGCGACCGCCGGCTCGATAATGTCGATCTCTTCCATGCCGAAGCTGCCGCCATCGCCGGCATGCGGATTGAGACCGGCAACTGCGATCTTGGCGTCTTCGTGACCCGCTTCCTTGAGGCAGGCGCGAGTGAGTTCGAGCTCGGCGATGATGCCTTCGATCGAAAGGTTGTCGGCCACTTCCTTCAGCGGGATATGCGAGGTGACGCGCGCATTCCAGACCTTCTCCAGAACGTTGAATTCGCGAACCTTGCCGGTGAAACCAAGCACGTCGGCGACGAAGCGGATTTCGTCGTCATAGCCCGGATAGGCGAAACGCATCGCCTTCTTGTTGAAGGGCGTGAAGCAGACGGCCTCCGCCTTGCCGGCATGCGCCAGCTCAAGCGCCGTGCGGAAGTTGCGCGTGGCAAACGTGCCGCCGGCGAGCGTTGCTTCGCCGCGATCGACATCAGCCGGATCGAGATGGCCGAGGTCGACGAACACATGGCGTGCCGTTCCGGCCTTGTCGAGATCCTCCAGCGTCGAGGGTTCGAGATCGAGCGTCAGGCCGGCAGCCTTGGCGCCTTCATCCAGAATGCGGCGATCGCCGATCGTGATGATGTGTGCGGCTTCCTTGATCTCGGGAAGAGCCAGCAGCCGTGCAGTCAGCTCGGGGCTGATGCCGGCGGGATCGCCCATGGCAAGCGCGATGACAGGACGCGCGCCGTTCGCGGCAGCACCATTGGTCGTCATGTGAGATGTCCTCCACTTCATGCTTTTCGTCGGCTGTCATACGTTATTCAAAATTCTGCATCAAGTCTTTTGTATTCTGTATGCAGCATTTTCTGTTGACGACGACCTGCCCTGCCTCCATGCTTCAATCAGACAGTGCTGATTCAATCGGCACGCACGGGGAACGGACGGCCGACACGCGGCCGCCAAACGCAGAAGCGAAATGATGAACGAAATCAGACCATTGGAGAGACGCGCCGACGGCGGCCCCGGCCCGATCAGACGCACCGCTCTGCATGACACGCTGGTCAGCCACCTGCGCGACATGATCATTGAAGGTGACCTGTCACCCGGCACGCGCCTGCATGAAGGCCAGCTCGGCGAGCAGCTCGGCGTCTCGCGCACGCCCTTGCGCGAAGCCATCAAGTATCTGGCGAGCGAAGGCCTGGTCGAACTCGTGCCCAGTCGCGGCGCCGTCGTGAAGCGCTTCAGCGCCAAGGACGTGCACGACATGTTGACCGTGCTGCAGACGCTGGAGGAGCTTGCGGGCAGGCTCGCCTGCGACGCGGCAAGCGACGCCGGCATTGCCGAAGTGCGTGCGCTGCATGACGAGATGGTCCGCCGCTACAAGATCGGCGACCGGCTGCAATACTACAAGCTCAACCAGCAGATTCATTCGGCGATCGTCCAGCTCGCCGAAAATGCAGCGCTTGCCGACATGCATGGCGTCCTGCAGACCCGACTGAAGCGCATTCGCTTCATCGGTCACGAAGGCCCGGAGAAATGGGCAGCTGCCGTCGCCGAGCACGACGAAATGATCGTCGCGCTCGAGGCACGCGACAAGGTCAAGCTTTCCGAAGTGTTGGGGCGGCACCTGATGAACGCCTGGGAGCGCGTGCGGGCGTCGGTCTAGCGGCAACAACGCACTATTGCCGATCTATCCAGACCTGAGCACCGCCTCGCGTTAATGCCCGATGTGGCTTCGCCGTTGCGATCGGCGCCTTCATAACGCCCCGTCCCGCCCGCCATTTTGGCGCAGGTCCGATCCTGACGAGAGATCGGCGCCGCTGGCTCAGTGAAGCCCGCCGACGCCGAGCAATCGCTCGACGGCATCATGGTCGCCTGAAAGCGCCTCGGGCGTGCCTGCCCAGGCAACACGTCCGCGCTCCAGCACGATGACCTGATCAGCAAAGTCGAGCGCACTCTGGATGCGCTGCTCGACCAGCACGATCGTCATGTCGCCGGTCCTGGCGAGTTCCGCAAAGGCCTTCATCAGCTCTTCGCAGATGACCGGCGCCAGACCCTCCAGCGGCTCATCCAGCAACAGGACGGAAGGACGGCCAAGGATCGAGCGCGCCGTCGACAGCATCTGCTGCTCGCCGCCGGAAAGCTGGCTGCCGAGATTCCGCCGCCGTTCGTGAAGCCGTGGAAACATGTCGTAAGCCTCCTGCAGAGCGGCCTTCGGCCGATCCTTGAGGCCGACGAAGAGGTTTTCCTCGACCGTCAGCGTCGGAAACACGCAGCGCGCCTGCGGCACGAAGCCCAGGCCCTTACGCGCACGTGTAGCGCTTGGCAGCGCTGTCACATCCGTATCGCCTAAGCTAATGCGACCGTCATAACGCTTCGTCTGGCCGGCCAATGTTGCAAGCAGCGTCGTCTTGCCCATGCCATTGCGGCCGAGTACAGCAAGACGCGCACCCGCTGGAACCGAGAACGAGATGCCTTCGAGCACCCGCGTCGGACCATAACCGGCCGACAGGTTTTCCACCTCAAGCGGCGTGGCTGGCATTGGCGTAGCTCCCCAAATAGGCTTCTCGCACCCGCGGATCCTGGGTGACGTCGGACGGCGAACCGTCGAAGATGATGGCGCCGGCGGCAAGCACGACGACACGCTTGGCAAAACGGAAGACCAGATCCATGTCATGCTCGATCATCAACACGGCGAGATCGGCCGGCAGGTCGGCAAGCGCCTGCTCGATGCGTCCGGTGTCGCTTTGCGGCACGCCGGCCGCCGGCTCGTCGAGCAGAAGAACCTTCGGCCTCAAAGCGAGCGCCACGGCGATCTCCAGCAGGCGCTGCTGGCCATAGGCGATCTCGCTGACCTTGCGGTGCATCAGATCGCGAAGCCCGAGCTTGCCGAGCAACTGGCCGACCTCATCCATCACATCGGGCATGGCGAGGAAGTTGCCGAACAGGCGGCCGGACCGACCGTCGCGCTGCAAGACTGCAAGCGCCACATGCTCGGCCGGCGTCATGTCGAGAAAGAGCCTAGTGACCTGGAAGGAGCGCACGAGCCCCCTCCTCACCCGGCCAATGGCGTCGATGCCGGTGACCGCTTCGCCGCCAAGACGAACCTCGCCGAAATCGGGCGCCAGATTGCCAGTCACCAGATTGACGAACGTCGTCTTGCCGGCGCCGTTGGGGCCGATCAGCGCGACACGATCGCCGGGCGCCATGCTGAGACTGACGTCGTTGGTGACGGCAAGCCCACCAAAGGCGCGCTTCAAATTGCGAACTTCGAAGATCGGCTGCATCACTTTGCCTCCCGGCGGCGGGCGACGAAGGCGGCGGCCGTTCCGTAAAGTCCCTTCGGCGCGAAGAGGACGACCGCAATCAACAGCGCGCCGACCATGGTCAGCCAGTGGAACGGGTTTGCGGCGGAAACCACATCTTCGAAGAACATGAAGACGATGGTCCCCGTCAGCGCGCCGAAGAGCGAACCGGTCCCACCGAGCACCAGCATGACCAGGCTTTCTGCCGACATGGTGAAGGACAGGCTGTCGAGACCGACCACCTGCGTCGAGATCGCATTGAGCGCCCCACCGACGCCGGCGACGGCGCCGGAGATGACATACATCTTCATCAAGGCTGCCTTGGGCGATGCGCCCATCGAGCGGATGCGGATCGGGTCTTCCTTGATCGCCCGGCAGAGCATGCCGAACGGTGAACGCACGATCAGCCGCAAAATGGCGAAGACAATTACGAGCAGCACGACACCGAAGACGTAAGCCGTGCGCCCCCAGAGGTCGAATTCGTAGAGACCGATGAGCGCACTTGGCGCGATGCCGGACAGGCCATCGCTACCACCGGTCCAGGAGGAGGCCTTGTTGGCGAACTCATGGAAGAGGTGAATGAGCGCAATGGACAGCACAAGTTGAGGCAGACCATGGGCGCGCAGGATCACGGCGCCACAGACCAGGCCGGCAATGGCGCCGGCGGCGATGCCGAAGGCGAGCATGCCGATCGGATCGTTGATGCCGTAGTGCGCCGACGCGATCCCCGCGGCATAGGCACCGGCGCCGAAGAGTGCGGCGTGCCCCAGCGTCGCCACCCCGCAATAGCCGGTGACGAGATCGAGTGAGAGTACCAGAAGCGCGATCGCGATGATGCGCGTCAGCAGCGCCAGATTGTTGGGAAACAGGAAGTAGCCGATGACGGCGAGCGCCAATATGACGCCAAGGCCGATCAGGTCACCTCCCGCGAAGCGGCGCTTGGCCGATGTCTGTCCGATCATCTCGTTGGTGGTGGTCATGGTCATCCCTTGGCTCTCCCCGCAAGTCCGCGCGGGAAGACGCAGATGATCGCGATGACGGCCAGATAGAAGAAGAATTCGCCGAACTCGGGCATCAGATAGCGGCCGGTCGTATCGATGCCGCCAAGCAGCAGGCAGGCGGTGAGCGCGCCGGGGATCGAACCGGCACCGCCGACCGACACGACGACCAGAAATGTCACCATGTAGCGCAGCGCATAATAAGGTTCGACCGGAAGAAGCTCGGCACCGACAACCCCGCCGAAGGCGGCAAGGCCGACGGCCACAGCAAAGCTCACGGCGTAGACGATTTCGGTGCGCACCCCGAGCGCTGCGGCCATCGCCGCATTGTCGACCGAGGCGCGTAGCTTCACGCCGAAGGCGGTTCTTTCGATTGCGTACCAGAGGGCGAGCGCCACGGCGAGACCGCAAAGGATCGCAAACAGCCGGTGCGTGGCGATGGCGCGGAAGCCGAGATCGACCGAGCCCTGCAGTTGCGCCGGCAGCGGGACTGTCTTCAGCGTCGGGCCGAAGACATAATTGGCGATGCCGATGATGCAGAAAGTAATGCCGATGGTCATCAGCACCTGGGTCAGTTCCGGGGCGCCATAGATCCGGCGGTAAAGCAGGCGCTCGATCGGAATGGCGATCAGGATCGTGCCGAAGACGGCAAGCACGATGGCAAAACCATAGGCCAAGCCCAGATCGCGCGCCGCATAGGAGGCGATATAACCGCCGATCATGGCAAAGGCGCCATGGGCCAGATTGACGACGCGCATCAGCCCCATGGTCACCGAAAGCCCGATGGAGATGACGAAGAGCACCATGCCGTAGGCAAGGGCATCGATCGCGATGCTGAGAACTGTTTGCATGGAGCTATCCTATGCCTTTCGTTATCGCTTTCAGCGGGATGGCCAGCGAGACGAGCCCGACAATCACCGCCCGCCTGAATCGCTCCCGCCTTGCGGACGGTCCGAAGCCATCCAACGCTCTATGTCGGGCGCGCCAGGATGGAAAGCTCGTAGCACCATTTCAGGAGATGGGCCGCAGCTTTACACATTTCCCGCCCGAAAACCGCTTCGTACTTTTCCCGGAATTGCTGGGGCCGTCCGGTTCGCCCAAGGCGCCAACCGCCGGAATTTTGCGGGCACTCAGGGCAGCGAAGACCGCCGCCCTGAGTGCCAAAGCAGCTACTTCAGCGCTGCGAGGCCGGGGTCGCCCTGCTTCTCGAAGGTTTGAACCTCCTTGTTGTAGTAGGTGCCGTCATCGGCCTTGGCGACTTCGCGCAGATAGATGTTCTGCGTGATGTGCCGAGACTCGGCGTCAATGGAAACCGGCCCCCTCGGGCTGGTCCAGGCAAGGCCCTTGACCGCGTCGACCGCCTTCTGCGCGTCCTGCTCGCCGCCGGTGGCCTCGATCATCTTGTAGATGACATGCATGCCGTCATAGGCGCCGACTGACGGGAACGAGAGTTCGGCCGGATTGCCGATCGCCTTCGAAGCGGCCTCGACGAAAGCCTTGTTCTCAGGACTATCGTGCGACACGGCGTAGTGGAATGTCGTCTGGATGCCGAGTGCCGCTTCGCCGAGCGCGGGCAGATCGGACTCCTGCGTCAGGTCGCCCGGTGCGAAGAACTTGATACCGCCGCTCTTCAAGCCGTTTTCGTTATAGGCCTTGACGAAGCCGAGCGTGGTGGGCCCCGACGGCAGGAAGGCAAAAACGCCCTCGGCGCCGGAATCCTTGATGCGCTGCATGATCGGCGAGAAGTCGTTGGTGGCAAGCGGCATGCGGATCGCCTCGACAACCTGGCCGCCGGCCGCTTCGAAGCCTGCCTTGAAGGCATTTTCAGCATCGACACCGGGGCCATAGTCGCTGACAACGGAGATGACTTTGGAGACACCGGCATCCTTCGCCACCTTGGCGATCGGCGTCGAGGTTTGCCAGGTGGTAAACGAGGTGCGCACCACCAGCGGGCTCTTGGTCACGATCGCCGAGGTCGCCGCGTTCATGATCACCAACGGCACGTTTGCCTGCTCAAGCAGTGGGGTCACCGCCATTGCGTCGGGTGTGAAATAGAAGCCAGCCAGATACTGCACGCCTTCCTTCACCACCAGTTCCTGTGCTAGCGCCTTGGACTGCGCCGGATCGGCCTGCGGCACGTCGCGATAGATGATCTCGATGTCATCGTCGCCGACCTTGCTGCCGTTCACCGCCATATAGGCGTCGATGCCCGCCTTGAAGTTCTTGCCCTGCAGCGCGAAGGGACCGGAAAACGGTCCGACGACACCGATCTTGATCGTATCGGCATAGGCAGCGCCACTCATTGCCAGGGCCGCAAGCGCAGCCAGTATAGTCTGTTTCATGTTTCCTCCCTGTGGCACCGTCTACTCCCGTTCCGGCACCGTCATCGCAAAGCAACCCGAATTTGATGCTTGTCAGTTTGCCATGCGAAACGGTGATGTAAAAATGAATTATGGGGTCGAAATCATAATTCAACAGTTATGCTTTTACTCTTTACCAGAGGAATTCTGGTGCGCGCACTGGCTTTCTGCGCGGCCGCACCTGGAATCTCCCGCATCGGAACTGTCGCATAAATCGATCGCAGGTATTCCAGACATGATAAGCCGTTCGATTTCGGGACAACTTGCAGCCGATGCGGGCCAGGAACGCCGCCGGCACGCCATTCGTCGCCGGATAGACTGTTCCCATCCTGTTTTCCTCACCGCTTTGTCGGCAACCGCGCGTACCACCTCGGCCGAGAGGTCGAAGTCCCTGCATCATCTGTTCTCGCAGCCAGCCTGGCAAACAGCTGAACCCGATCGGACATGATCTCGATTGTTAATGTGTCTCAATGTAGAGATTGTTCACCGTACTCTGATTGAGGAACCGGCCGTGAAATTGTTCGACTGGCTGATGGGATACAAACCTGCGCCGAATGGCGTGGACCGCCAATCGACGGCAGCGCTTCGCAACGATCTTCTCGCCATCAACAGGAAGACCGCGCCGTTCATCATTCGTGACGGCAAGCCGGAAGGCGTTGATCTCGTCGCCGAATGGAAGATCGTTGATGCCCGCTGGTATGAGCTGTTTGCCAAGGCCGGGCTACAAAGGGTGTTCAAGGTGCTGATGAAATTCGATGCTGCCAATTGCGAAGTTCGCGCTGTCGATCAGGAATGGTCTGTCGAATGGCGCGCCGGCGCGCCCACGCTTACGGTGAGCGCTGATGCGTTTCGCGGTCGAAAGTGGGAAAAAAGCTTCGAAATGGCTTTCGCCTTCAAGGAAGATTTGTCCTATGGCAAGGTTTACGAATATCGCTTCAATACCACCGAAATAAAGACGCCCCTGATTGACGCCGCTCATCGAGCTGGCTGGGGCTGGAGAGGCGTAGCTTTCGCGAAGTTATGAGCCAATGTCTAGGGTGTTTCCGACTTAGGTCGAATCGCTGAAACGCTCTATCTCCTTGTTCTTATGCATTTCCTGACGGAAATGCTCTAAACGACACCATCCGGCCGTCCGCGCTTCCGGCGAGGTCAGCGACATCGGCCTCGTCTTCCAGTGAGGCGACAAAGAGCCTCCCCCCGGGTGAGGGGGAAGGCGTTGACACGGAGGCCCCGGTGATCAAGCAGCCAGATCGAAACGATCGGCGTTCATGACCTTGGTCCAGGCCGCTGCGAAGTCCCTGACGAACTTCTCCTTGTTGTCGTCCTGGGCATAGACCTCCGCGTAGGCGCGAAGAACGGAGTTCGAGCCGAAGACGAGGTCGGCGCGGGTCGCTGTGTACTTCGTAGCGCCGGTCTTGCGGTCGCGGATTTCGTACAGGTTATTGCCGGTAGGAACCCAGGAATAGCCCATGTCAGTCAGCGTGGCGAAGAAGTCCGTCGTCAGCGCGCCGACATGGCTCGTGAAGACACCGTGCGCGGTGCCGGCATGGTTCGTGCCGATGACGCGCAGACCACCGACGAGTGCCGTCATCTCCGGTGCCGTCAGGCCCATGAGCTGGGCGCGATCGAGCAACAGCTCTTCCGGGCTCACCACATAGTCCGTCTTCTGCCAGTTGCGGAAGCCATCGGCGAGCGGCTCGAGCGGGGCGAAGCCGTCCACGTCCGTCTGCTCGGCGGTCGCATCGCCGCGCCCTGCAGCAAACGGCACCTCGATCTCGAAGCCTGCTGCCTTTGCCGCCTGCTCGACGCCGTAGTTGCCGGCGAGCACGATCACGTCGGCAAGGCTCGCGCCGGATGCCTGGGCGATCGGCTCCAGAACGGAAAGAACACGGGCCAGACGCGCCGGCTCATTGCCCTCCCAGTCCTTCTGCGGAGCAAGGCGGATGCGGGCACCGTTCGCACCGCCGCGGAAATCCGAGCCGCGGAAGGTACGTGCGCTGTCCCAGGCCGTGGCAACCAGATCCGAGACGGAAAGACCGGATGCCGCGATCTTCGCCTTGACGCCGCCGATATCGTAGTCTTTGCGGCCGGCCGGGATCGGGTCCTGCCAGACGAGGTCTTCAGCCGGAACATCAGGGCCGAGGTAACGGGACTTCGGCCCCATGTCGCGGTGCGTCAGTTTGAACCAGGCGCGGGCGAAGGCATCCGAGAAGGCCGCGAAGTCGTTGCTGAAGCGCAGCGAGATCTCGCGATAGATCGGGTCCACCTTCAGCGCCATATCCGCATCGGTCATCATCGGGATGGTACGGATCGAGGGATCCTCGACGTCGACAGGCTTGTCCTCCTCGGCGATGGTGATCGGCGCCCACTGCGAAGCCCCCGCGGGGCTGTGCGTCAGCGTCCACTCATGCTTGAACAGCATCTCGAAGAAGCCGTTGTCCCACTTCGTCGGCTCGGAGGTCCAGGCGCCTTCGATACCAGAGACAACCGTGTTGCGGCCTATGCCGCGACCCTTGGTATTGACCCAGCCGAGACCCTGGAATTCCGGGCCTGCGGCTTCCGGATCTGGGCTGAGATCACCCGGGTTGCCGTTGCCGTGGGACTTGCCGATGGTGTGGCCGCCAGCTGTGAGTGCCACGGTTTCCTCATCGTCCATGCCCATGCGGGCGAAGGTTTCGCGCATCTGCGCGGCGGTCGCCAGCGGATCGGACCTGCCGTTCACGCCTTCCGGGTTGACGTAGATGAGGCCCATCTGCACGGCGGCAAGCGGGTTTTCCAGCGTCTCGGGCTTGGCGACATCGCCGTAGCGGCCGTCGCTCGGGGCGAGCCACTGCTTCTCGTTACCCCAGTAGACATCTTTTTCCGGCGCCCAGATGTCCTCGCGGCCGAAGGCGAAACCGAAAGTCTTGAGGCCAGCGACATCGTAGGCGATGGTGCCGGCAAGCGCGATCAGGTCGGCCCAGGAGATCTTGTTGCCGTATTTCTTCTTGATCGGCCAAAGCAGGCGGCGCCCCTTGTCGGTGTTGACATTGTCCGGCCAGGAATTGAGCGGGGCGAAGCGTTGGTTGCCGGTGTTGGCACCGCCGCGGCCGTCAGCGGCGCGGTAGGAGC
Organism: Ensifer sp. GW823-FHT05D09; assembly: GCF_058795755.1. Taxonomy (NCBI): domain Bacteria; kingdom Pseudomonadati; phylum Pseudomonadota; class Alphaproteobacteria; order Hyphomicrobiales; family Rhizobiaceae; genus Ensifer; species Ensifer sp. GW823-FHT05D09. The sequence continues at coordinate 309,771 of NZ_JBXAIA010000004.1, forward strand.
CGGCCGCGTGCCAGGTGACGCGCGCCATCATGCCGACATAGCTGCCCCAGTCGGCCGGCCACCATTCCTGGCTGTCGGTCATCAGAGCGCGCAGATCCGCCTTCAGCGCTTGCACATCAAGCTTCTTGAGTTCTTCGCGATAGTTGAACCCCTTGCCCAGCGGATTGGTCTTGCTGTCGTGCTGGTGCAGGATGTCGAGGTTGAGCGCGTTGGGCCACCATTCCATGACGGAGTTGCCGAGTGCCGTGGCGCCGCCGTGCATGACCGGACACTTGCCGGTCGGGGTTGTCTTCGTATCCATTTTGGTCCTCCAACGGGTTTTCTTCAATCTACGGCCACTGGAAGGACCTCGCGGGCGCACCTCTTTGGTCAGCGCCACCGGTCGGTGTCTTCCAAGTGGCCAATGAGTAACAAGCCCTTTCCATAAACTCCAATTGTATATTCTAAAGACTCCGATATGCTGAGGTTATGAATGGCCTGACCATGAAACACCTCCGCTATTTCGAAGCCCTTGCCCGCATCGGCCATTTCGGCCGCGCCGCGGAAAGCTGCGCCATCTCGCAGCCCGCGCTCTCCGTGCAGATAAGGGAACTGGAGGAACTGCTCGGTGCGCCACTCGTGGAGAGAGGTGGGCGCCGCATACGGCTGACAAGCCTCGGCGAAGAGTTCGTTGGCCGTGCCCGCGCTATCCTGCACGCTGTCGACGAACTGGGAGACCTCGGAAGGGCGGCCCATGGGCCGCTTGCCGGCCGTCTTCGCCTCGGCATCATTCCAACGGTCGCGCCCTACCTGCTACCAAGCATCATCAAATCGCTCGCGCAACTCTATCCGGGGCTCGATCCGCGGCCGCGCGAGGCGATCACGCGAAGACTGATCGAGGACCTAGCAGAGGCGAAACTGGATCTCGCCATCGTCGCGTTGCCGATTTCGGAGCCTACGCTGGAGGAAGTCCCCCTCTTTGACGAGGAGTTCGTGCTGGTGCGGCCGCTGGAAGATGCGGAAAAGCCGGTGCCGGCTTCGGAAAGGCTTCACGAGATGCGCCTGTTGCTGCTGGAAGAGGGGCATTGCTTCCGGGATCAGGCCCTGTCCGTCTGCAACATCACCGCGGCATCGACACGCGACGTGATGGAAGGCAGTTCGCTTTCGACCCTCGTTCAGATGGTGGGTGCGGGCATAGGTGTGACGCTTATTCCCGAGATGGCCATCGAGACCGAAACGCGATCCTCTTCGGTTGGCGTGTCCCGGCTTGCCCGCCCGCGCCCCAGCCGAACGATCGGGATGGTCTGGCGAAAGACCAATCCATTGTCGGCGCAGTTCACTCGGATCGCCGACGTCGTGCGCAATGCCGGGCTGAGCAGGCAGAGGCAAATGGATGGCGCCCGGTAAAAACAAGCCGTTGCGTCGATCATCGGCATGGCGACGACAGGAAATAGCAGACACCCAAAACGCGCAGCTAGACCGGTAAAGTGGGTCTCCGCAGGAGTTCTGAGTAGTGCCGCCAAAAACGCGGAACCGGGACGGTTTGCCCCAGGCAACCCGCTCCGCCTGGTCGACAGCGCGCACCCAAAGGCTCGCAAGCCATCGACTACCCCTTACCCTGCCTCACAAGCGACCTCGCGATATCGATGATGTCGTCTCGGGCAGCCGTTGGACCAAGGCGACCCCAAGCCCGATCCTGAAGTCGACATCCCTCGCCTTCCTGAGTTCGAAAATTGCGATTGGGTAGGTCCAGCATCCATTTCGGCGCAAAGCTGATGACAAGACCGGCCGAACCAGTGACACCGTGGAAGACGGGGATCAGAGCAACCAGAGCACCCTCAATGCCAACTGGCGCCTGATTTGACGCCGGCGAAAGATATGCAGGATTGGCAGCCTCTCAATCCCGAAAGCGGGCCATACAACCGCTTATCGGAAGATTGGCACGCTCCTCCTATTGTGCTCCGCATACTCCATCGTCCTATATCCACCTGCGAGAGTGGTCGCGGCGTTCCAGTAGCTGTACATTTCGCGAACTCTTGGGTCTCAGAGGGTGGTAATCACGTGCGCTGGTCGAAACCTCTAAGATTGCACCTCAGCGTCCTGGTCGCGACGCTGCTGCTGTGCATTTCGATTCCGCTGATCTGGATGGCGTTCAGCCAGGGACGCGAAGCGGCGATCGTGGCAGGTGAAAGGCAGATGCGGCAGATGAGCCTGCGTCTGGTCGAGGGTTACAAGTATGCGCTGACGGGAGGATACGAGGCCGTCGCCGTCGCCTCCACCTTGCAGCACATCGTCTCTCGTCCACCCCTCGAATTGGAAGAAAAGCAAGCGTTCTTCCTTGAGGTCCTTCGAAACGTTCCGAATGCAACGAGCATGCTGGCCGGATATCCCGACGGATCCTACATCCAAGCAATCAACGCTGCCAATCCTTATGTTCGAACAACACTTTCGGCGCCCGAGGGCACAGGTTTTGCCATCAGAATTGTGGCGCATGAAAATGCTGGAAAAATCGAGATCATGAGATTCCTCGATGCCGGAGGCCGCTTCATCGCCGAACGCCGATCGGAAGGAACGACATTCGATCCGCGACAGCGTCCCTGGTATCGCGCGGTTCTTCAGCATCAGAAGCCTGTTTCCGTTGGCCCCTTCGTCAGCGGAACATTGAAGGTGCCGACCCTCACGATCGCAGCGCCCATGAAGGACAACGGCCAGATCGCGGTCGGCGTCAACATACACCTTGAGACCGTTAGCCGACTGCTCGACGCGCGCGAGATATCGCCGCGTGCCCGCAGCTACATCCTCGATGAACAAGACGGGCTGGTGGCACATTCGGACCCGGCGATGATGAGCAGGATACTGGGCCTGTGGACGCAGCGCGGCGAGGCCGACGATGGAGCGGCAAAGGCCTTGGACCGAACTGTCGACACGGTGATCCGGCTCCGCCGGGACGCCAAGCTTGCAAACGGGGACCTGGCCCGGTTCGAGCTCGACGGTGAGCCCTATCTTGTCGAGATCGCTCCAGTCACCTTCTCGGACCTGTTCAAAGGCACCTCCGTCGCCGTCGTCGTGCCGTTCGACGATCTTGTAAGCCAGGCAAACAGACAGCTCGTACGCAACGTCGTGATAGCTGCGATCTTTGTCATCGCGGGCGTCGGTGCGTCTATTGTTCTCGCGCGCCTGATCAGTGCGTCTCTCTATCAGCTTGCCGCCGAAGCGCGGAAGATCGGGGATCTGGATTTCGCCGGAAAGGGAACGTCGCCTTCCTGGATCAGTGAGATCAATACGCTCGCGGGTGCCCTGGCTGCCTCACGGCGTGCCATAGCGCAGTTTGCCCTCTACGTTCCCAGGGAAGTGGTCCGGCGGATCGTCGACCCTGCCGATACCTCGACGAAGGCGGCTCGGCAGGACGTGACGGTCCTGTTCACGGACATTCGCGACTTCACCACGATCTCGGAACAGCACCCGCCCGAAGACGTCGTCGAAATCCTGTCCACCTACTTCGAACTGTTGAACCAGATTGCCGAGCGCCACCGCGGCACGGTCGTTCAATATCTCGGCGATTCCATTTTTGTCATGTGGAATGCGCCCATCAGACAGGCTGATCACGTCGCCTTTGGCTGTCGCTGTGCGCTCGCCATGAGTGTTGCCGTCGACGAATTGAACGAAAACAACAGGAAAATTGGCCGCCCCGAACTGCAAACGCGGTTCGGCTTGCACACCGGGCAGGCTGTCGTCGGCAGTTTCGGCGCAATCTCGCGCCAGCAATACACAGCCATGGGCGATACGATCAACGTCGCGTCGAGGTTGGAGGGTCTGAACAAGGAGTTCGGAACGACCATCCTTGCAAGCGCAGCGATCCAGCATGTCGTTGCGGATCAATTCGCGTTCCGTTCGCTCGGCCCAGTGAAAGTGAAGGGGCGGATGGAAGCGGTAGAGATCTACGAATTGGAGCAAGTCTCGGCCGGTGAACCCGGATAGCGACCGCTGAAGAAACGGTCGGAATGTGCTCAGCCGTTCTTGGCTTTGACACGGGCCGCAGCTCTCGGTCGGAGCGCCGCGGATACCAATCCGCCCGATGGAGCAGAAAGCTTGAACACTGCCTCCCTGGATGCTGTCGAAAGTGAGCAGGGTGCGGCAAGCAAACGACCGCGCCCCCCCATTCAAACGCCGCGGCGATTACCCCACAAGAGCACATGCAGCTGCGGCAACACCCGCGCATCGAACCATCTGTCGCCGGTCACCTTGTCGACCAGCCAGAGCATGCGGTTCATGATGCCGTCTATGTCTACGGTCGCGCTGTCGTCTTCCGGCGGCGGCGGCGTATGGTTTCCGGGTTGCAGGTAGACAGGCAGCTCCGGGTACCTCCGGGCGATGTCCCTGGCATAGGCATAGTCCCGATCGTCGAAGACGACGATCTTGAGCACTGTCATCGGCCCGCCGGCTGCCATCGAAAGACAGTCGTCCAGCTTGGCGAAGTCGGTTTCCATCCCGCTCGATGGCGGTTTCGGGCTGAGGACCAGCACGTCGAGATTGGCGAACCAGTCCCTGGCGACGCTGCCCTGCGTCTCCAGCGCAAAACGATAGCCTTCGCTGCGGCCACGATCGATCAGCGGCCCGAGCGGCTGGATGGCGGGGTTGCCGCCGGAAAGTGAGACGGTCAGCGGCACGCCGCCGGAGAGCCGCTCGACTTCACTCCAGACTGCGTCGACCGACATCGGCAGCCATTCTTCGCGGTATTGGCTGTCGACGGCGTGCAGCGTATCGCACCAGGAACAGCGGTAATCGCAGCCGCCGGTGCGCACGAACACGGTCGGCTGGCCGACCAAGACGCCCTCTCCCTGGATCGTCGGCCCGAAGATCTCGCTGACGCGGATCGCGGCACCGGTCATGGCCGGTATTCCGCCCAGGTCTTAGGCGTCTCGCTGACGCGAACGGCCGACGTTTCCGGCAGCCGCTCCTTGCACCAATCGTAGAAATGCTTTGCCAGGCACTCCGACGTCACCCGCTCGTGGCCGAGCACATCGTTCAGGTGGCGATGGTCGAAACTGCCGTCGATGTAGCGCTTGAGCGGCGCCAGATCATGATAGTCCCGCACGAACCCGTTTTCATCGAGTTCGGCGGCGGCAAGTTCGACCTCGACGATGTAGTTATGGCCGTGCAGTCGCGCGCATTGGTGATCGGCGGGCAGATGGCTCAGCTGGTGCGAGGCGGAGAAATGAAACTCCTTGGTGATGCGGTACATCAGCGGACCTCCTGCGCCAAGAAGCGGCTGGTGGCGGCGCGCCAGAAATCCGGATCGGCATACTCGGTCGGATCCTCGACGCCGGCCAGATGGAAGGCCTCGCGCCGCTCGACACAGGTGCCGCAGCGCCCGCAATGGCTCTCACCACCCTTGTAGCAGGACCAGGTCTCGCCGAAGGGCGTGCCGTGCCTGGCGCCATCGGCGACGATCGCCGCCTTGGGAACATCGACATAGGGGGCGTAAAGCCTGACGTTGCCATAACCGTCAAGCGCTTCGTCCTGCATCCTCTGGAACGCGTCGATGAAGCCCGGCCGACAATCGGGATAGATGAAGTGGTCGCCGCCATGGACGGCAACGGCGACCGCTTCGGCCTTCTGCGCCGAGGCGAGCCCGAAGGCGATCGCCAGCATGATGGCGTTGCGGTTCGGCACGACCGTCGCCTTCATTGTCTCCTCGGCATAATGGCCGTCGGGCACGTCGATATCATCGGTCAGCGCCGATCCGGTCAGGTGCCGACCGACCCCGGTGATATCGATGATCTCATGTGGAACGCCAAGCCGGCGGGCACAGGCAGCGGCGAAGTCGAGCTCCTTGCGATGGCGCTGGCCGTAGTCGAAGGAAAGCAGGCCGACGAGTTCCTGTTCCGCCGCTATTCTATGGGCGAGCGAAACGGAGTCCAATCCGCCGGAGCAGATGACGATAGTTCTCATAAATGTGGATCCCTTGTTTTGACCGGGTGGGCTGCGACCGGATGCAGGGCTGCTTTAAGCCATTGCAGTCGTTTTGGCCAGTCCTCGACGCCACGTCTTCGCCTGACGGCGGAAATGCGGCCGGACCATTTTATCCGCAGTCGCAAGATCAAAAATCACTCCGGCCGATTTCCGCCGCGTTTCAAAGGCGCTAACGTCGCGCCGTCACGCCTGATGGCGGTGGGCTCCGCACTCTGCCATTGGCGGCAAGCGCCGAATGGCTGCGGGGTTCGATTTGGGAGGAGTTCTGGAATGCTGATCGACGGAAAAGTCTTCATTGTAACCGGTGGTGGTTCGGGCCTTGGCGCCGGTGTTGCGCGGCTCTTGCACGGTAACGGTGCGCGTGTGGTGCTTGCCGACGTCAACGAAGACGCCGGGCGGGCAATGGCCGAGGCGCTCGGAAACAATGCTCTTTTCGTCAAGACCGACGTCACCAGCGAGGCCGAAGGCGCGGCCGCCGTTTCCGCGGCTGTCGATACGTTTGGACACCTTCACGGGCTGGTGAACTGTGCCGGTATTGCACCGGGCGAAAAGGTGCTCGGCCGCGAAGGCCCTCACCGCCTCGACAGCTTTGCCCGCGCGGTCGGCATCAATCTCATCGGCACGTTCAACATGGTTCGGCTGGCAGCCGCCGCAATGGAAAAGGAAGCGCCTGGCGAAGACGGCGAGCGTGGCGTCATCATCAACACGGCTTCCGTTGCCGCCTTCGACGGGCAAGTCGGCCAGGCGGCCTATTCCGCCTCGAAGGGCGGCGTCGTCGCCATGACGCTGCCGATCGCCCGCGAACTCGCGCGACACGGCATCCGCGTCGTTGCGATCGCACCCGGCATTTTTGAAACGCCGATGATGGCCGGCATGCCGCAGGAGGTTCAGGACTCGCTCGGCAAGAGTGTTCCCTTCCCGCAGCGTCTCGGCAAGCCCGAGGAATTTGCAGCCCTTGTTCAGCATATCTGCGAGAACCGGATGCTGAACGGCGAAGTCATCCGTCTCGACGGCGCCTTGCGCATGGGCGCGCGCTGACACCTGCTATGTTGATGGCCCCGGGTGCAGCCAGCATCCGGTCAGCCATGCTGTTGCGCGCATTCATGGATAGGCAGCCGTTTCAAACGCCTTGCACGTCCATCAGGCGCATCTGACACCCGGCGACCTCTCAGCATTGTCGGGGCAGCCACACAGGCAATGACGCGCCGGACCGGTCGCCGTCAGGCGGCACCTTCGATGATTGCCGGCGCGATGACGTAGGCGCAGCGGCGCGCGCCGGCGAGAATATGTTCGGTGCGCTCGACCGCAACGTCCTTGCCCAGGATATCGCGAAAGACGTTGATCTCCGCCCGGCAAAAGCCCTGGCAGCTGGCTGCGGCAGCGCAGATCGGACAATGGTTCTCGACGAAGAGAAAGGTGCCATCGCCTGGCTCCTCATAGCCGGCCATATAGCCTTCGGCCGTCCGCAGCCAAACCAACTTTTCCACCCGCTCCCGCAGGCTCTTTGCACCTTCAAGCGCCGCGCGATAGCCGGCTCGCGTCTCCTCCTCGCGCGCCGCGATGACGCGATCCACCGCCGCCTCCCCGAGCGTCTGACGGATGGTGCGCAACAGCTGGACGGTCAGTTCCGCATGGGTATCGGGGAATTCCGCATTGCCTGAGGCGGTCAGCCCCCAGAACTGCGAGGGACGGCCGACGCCCCGCGCCTCCGACCAGGCATTGACGAGGCCGTCCTCCGCAAGGCGGACGAGCTGCTGGCGTGCCGCCTCGCCCGATATCGACAGGCGCTTGCCGAGCGCGGCCGCCGTTTGCGGCCCTTGCAGTTTGAGCGCCAGCAGGATGCGCTCGGCCGGCGATCGCCCCTGGCTCTGATCTGGATTTAACAAGTGATCGCTTGACATATTATTGGCCGGAGATTTACAAAGAATTGTCTTGTTAAATACACGCCGGATGGTTTTCGCACAAGACAGTCGCTGCGTTTCATCCGGCTGAAGAGGATTTCAACCATGGCCTTCGAACTGCCCTCCCTTCCATTTTCCATCGAAGCGCTCGCCGAAGGTGGCATGAGCGCCGAGACGCTGGAATTTCACCACGGCAAGCACCATCAGGCCTACGTGACCGCGCTCAACGGCTTCGTCGAAAAGAACCCGACACTTTCAGGTCTTTCGCTCGAAGACATCATTCGCCATGTGAACGGCAAGCCTGAACTGGCGCCTGTCTTCAACAATGCCGGCCAGCACTGGAACCACATCCTGTTCTGGAACAACCTCTCCCCCAAAGGCGGTCGCATCCCGGACAGTCTTGAGAAGAAGATCGTCGAAGACTTCGGTAGCGTTCTAGCCTTCAAGGACGCCTTCAAGGCGGCGGCGACCAGCCAGTTCGGTTCGGGCTGGGCCTGGCTCGTGCTCGATGCCGGCGGCAAGCTCAAGGTGACAAAGACCGCCAACGGCTCGAACCCGATCGCCACCAACGAGGGCAAGGCGCTGCTCGGCCTCGATGTCTGGGAGCACAGCTACTACATCGACTTCCGCAACCGCCGCCCCGACTATGTCAGCAACTTCCTCGACCGCCTGGCGAACTTCGAGTTCGCCGAGGCCGAACTGAAGTCCGCCTGACCATGCCCGCTGCGGCGCCGCTTCCGTGGCGCCGCGCCCCATCCCAGCCGGAATGCATCCCATGACCCAGACCGTCATTGTCGATCTCGCCACTCACACCGAACGCGCCGTCACCCGACCCCAGTTCGCCGACACCATGGCGCGACTGGCATCGACAGTCTGCGTCGTCAGTTCCGGCAGCGGTTCCGAATGCCTGGGTAGAACCGCGACAGCCGTCTTCTCGCTGTCGGCAAACCCGCCGTCGATCGTCGTCTCGATCAAGGCTGACAGTGCGCTCGCCGAGGCGATCACGAAACAGGATGGCTTCTCGCTGGCGATGCTCGCCCAGGGGCAGGAGCTTGTTGCCGACGCCTTTGCTGGTCGGGTCGCAGCGGCCAGCCGCTATCTCGTCGGCGTCTGGGCCGACTGGCCTTCCGGCCGGCCGCGTCTTCTCGGGGCTGCCGCAGGAGTGGACTGCGTGCTCAGTGCCTCCATCCTCGTTGGCGATCACCGCCTCTTTGTCGGAACGATCATCGCCACCGAAACCTCCGGTTATGCCGAACCCCTTCTTTGGAGTGAGCGACAATATCAGGCACTCGACAGATCGACAGCCTTTGCCGGACCATCCGGTGGGCGCCCATTGCCATCCGGTGCCGCATGCCCGACGATCTGAGCCGCGCGAACGAACATCCGTTGGGGAGCAATCATGCGACAGGTGCTTGAAAAACTTCTCTTCGACGGCCGCGACGACGCGCTTCTGCGCTTCACGCTCGGCAGCATCTGCCTGCAGGAGGCGGATGCAGAGACCGCACTCGTCCACCTGAGCCGCGCGATCGAACTCGACCCTGCCTATTCGGCCGCCTGGAAGCTCCGCGGCGCAGCAATGCTGAAGCTCAACCGCATCGAAGAGGCGCGCCACATCTGGACGGAGGGAAGAGCCGTCGCGGAAAAGAAGGGTGACCTGCAGGTCGCGCGCGAAATTACCGTCTTCCTCAAACGGCTGGATAAGCAATGCGTGGCCGCGAACAAGGGCTAGCCTCAGGCAGCGCCCAACCGCCTGATATTGCCGGCAAGTTCGGCGGCCAGACGTAGAGCCGCCGCGGTCGCGCCGGCCATCTGCGGCATGATCAGCCATTCGAGCGTCCAGGCGGCGCCGGAGCGCTCCTGCTCATGTACCATCGCATGATGGACGCCGGAAAGCTGGGTCGCGTTGAAGCGGGCAAGCGCCACCAGAACTTCGGCTGCAACCGGGTTCTGCTTGTGCGGCATCGCGGAAGATCCGCCGCCGCCGGCCAGTTCGATTTCATCGCCCTGCTGCGCCATCAGGGCTACGTCCTGCCCGAACTTGCCGAGGCTGCCGGTGACCAGCGACAGCGCGTTGGCGAAATCGGCAACTTCCGCACGCTGGCTGTGCCATTGCGGAAAGTCGGCAAGTGCCAATTCCTCGGCAAGCGTCGCGCGCACGTCGTCCGCCTTGTCCTTCAGCTTGTCGAGCGTACCCGCCGCGCCGCCGAACTGGACGGCAAAGAGGTCGCGCTCCATCGCCTCCAACCGATCCTTGTGATCGAGCAACGGTTCGATCCAGGTCCGCAGGCGATCCGACACGGTGATCGGTATCGCCGCCTGCATGCGCGTGCGCCCCATCAGCGTCTGTTCGCCCCACTGATCGTCACATTCCTCCAGCACCGATACGACATCGCCCAGCCGAGTTGCGAACAGCTCGGCAACGGCCTTCATGCGCAACATCAGGCTGGTATCGATGACATCCTGGCTGGTCGCGCCAAAATGCACGTGCGCTGCGGACTCTCCGCCGACCGCCGTCCGCAATTGCCGCACGAGTTCGGGAACGACGACACCGTCGACCGCCATTGCCCGCCTGAGCGCTGCCACATCGGGAGAAAACCCGCGACAGGCCTCGGTGATCCGGTCGGCGGCACTTTCCGGGATCACGCCGTGGATCGCTTCGGCGCGCGCGAGCGCCGCCTCGAAGGACAACATGGCGTGAATGTCGGCGGCAGTCGAAAATTCGGCCGCGACCGCCTCATCGCCGAGAAGGCCGGAGAGATAGGGATGATCGAAAGCGGAATAGGTCATGGTCCCCCCGATGATTGCCGCGATTGACGCTCGCGCTTGAACGGAATGCCTCATTCTCGTCTGGGCCATCCACGCACCGGGATGCAATGGACCGGCCCCAGGCACGACATTCCGGTTTCAGATGTCGAGGAAGACCGTTTCCTTCTCACCCTGCAGGTGAATGTCGAAGATATAATTAGGGGCGCTGCCGGTCGCGACAAGCGTGGCGACGCGATGGCGGTGTTCGACGCGCAAAAGTAGGGGATCGGCGGCGTTCGCCTCCGCCTCGTCGGGGAAATACATCCGCGTGTGCAGGCCGACATTGATGCCGCGCGCGACGATCCAGAAGGTGATGTGCGGGGCCATCGGCCGACCGTCCTTGAAGGGCACCCGTCCCGGCTTGATCGTCTCAAACCGGAAGACGCCGTCTTCGCCGTCAGTCGGACACCGTCCCCAACCGGAAAAAGCCGGATCGGCCGCACCGCGCAACTCCGACGGAGAGTTGTAGAGGCCGGCCGCATCCGCCTGCCAAATCTCCACCAGCGCATCCTTGAGCGGCGTTCCTGTACCGTCGAGCACCCGACCGCTGACGGTGATGCGTTCGCCAAGCGTCCGTTCACTGACCATCGTCGTGCCGAGGTCGGTGTCGTAGACGCCGCCGATGCCGCAGAAATTCGGTGTGAGGCCGATATGCACGTAGGGACCGGCCGTCTGCGACGCTGTTTCCTTGAGGTAATCGAGCGCCTGAACCATCAGTTGCCCTCCATGCGATTTTCAAACAACGTCGAGCGGCGACCGCGCAGAATGATATCGAACTTGTAAGCCCGCGCATCCATCGGGATGGTGTTGGCCCAGTCGAGCGGCGCGATCAACTGCTCGATCGCACGGCGATCGGCAATTGTGTTGACGATCGGACACTTCCAGATCATCGGATCGCCCTCGAAATACATCTGGGTGATCAACCGCTGTGCAAAACCGTGGCCGAAAACCGAAAAGTGGATATGGGCCGGGCGCCAGTCGTTGACGCCGTTCGGCCAGGGATAGGGGCCGGGCTTGATCGTGCGGAAGGAATAGAAGCCCTCTTCGTCGGTTATCGTGCGGCCGCAACCGCCGAAATTCGGATCGAGCGCTGCGAGATAGCTTTCCTTCTTGTGGCGGTAACGCCCGCCGGCATTGGCCTGCCAGAATTCGAGAAGCGCGCCGGAAACACCCCGACCGCGTTCATCCAGAATCCGTCCGTGAACGATGATGCGTTCGCCGATCGCGCTTTCGCCCGGCTTGGCGAAGTTGTGGATGAGGTCATTGTCGAGTTCACCCAGCATCGAATGACCGAAGACTGGTCCGGTGATTTCGGAGATCGTGCCGTCGAGCGACAACAGCGCCTTCTGCGGCGAGCGCAGCACGGAGGTTTTGTAGCCTGGCGTCAGCGCCGGCGCGTGCCAGTTTCTGTCGCGTGGAAAGAAGGCGCCGGTCTCGGGTTTCTGCTTTGCTCCGTCGGACATCTCGTACTCCCGTCAGGCCGCCTCGCCGGCGTCCATCTCCGCAAAGACCTGCTTGACGATCTTGATCGCGTGGTTGGCTGCCGGAACGCCGGCGTAGATCGCCACGTGCAGCAGCGCCTCGCAGATGTCGTCACGGCTGGCGCCGGTATTGGCCGTGGCGCGCACATGCATGGCCACCTCCTCGTCCTGGCCAAGCGCTGCCAGAAGCGCAATGGTCACGATCGACCGCTCTCGTTTGGTCCAGGTCGGTCGCGACCAGACGTGCCCCCAGGCGGCCTCGGTGATCAACTCCTGGAACGGCCGGTCGAAATCGGTGGAGGCCGTTTGCGCGCGGTCCACGTGGTTATCGCCAAGAACGGCCCGCCGGGTGGCCATGCCCTGGCGATAGCGGTCGGAGGGCGCGAAGGCATCACTCATGGCTCTTGTCTCCATGCATTACAATTTCAAAGAAGGCCCGCAAAACGGCGGTCAAAGCCTCCGGCTTTTCGACGCAAGGGATATGCCCGGCGTCGCGGATGACCTCGTAGCGGGCGCCGGGAATGAGGCGTGCAGTAGCGAGCACCACGTCCGGCGGCGTCGAACCGTCCTGATCACCGACGATGCAAAGGACGGGCACGGCGATGCGGGCCGCCGCTTCCGTATAGTCGGCATCGCGGATCGCACCGCAGGTGGCGGCATACCCCGTCGCCGACTGGCGGATCAGCATGTTGCGGTAGCCGATCAAGGCCGCATTTTCCGGGCGTCGGAACTCGGGCGTGAACCAGCGTTCGAGGATGCCATCGGCGATCGCTTCAATGCCGCGCTCCTCGATCGCGGCGATGCGCTGCGCCCAAAGCTCTGGTGTCCCTATCTTGTGGGCGGTGTCGCAGAGAACAAGCGCACGCACGAGATCCGGGCGCTGCTGATAGAGCGACTGGGCGATCAATCCGCCGACCGAAAGGCCGCAGATGATCGCCTGTTTGACCGAGAGCATGTCGAGCAGGCCGGCAAGGTCATTGGCATGATCTTCGATCGCGTAAGGCACGGGGCCGACTTCGGAAAGACCGTGGCCGCGCTTGTCGTAGAGAACGATCGCATAGTCGCCGGCAAGACGCACGATGACATCACGCCAGATCCGAAAATCCGTACCCAGCGAATTGGCAAAGACCAGCACCGGTCGCTCGGCCGTGGGGCCGATGACCTGATAGTGGATGGTGATGTCGTTGATGCGGGCAAATTGCACGGCACTTCTCCTCTGCAATCAAATTGTCTGTTTAATCTGGTTAGGTAAAATGATATTTCACCGCATTCCATTAACTCAAGGGTTATGAATAAGATGGTCGACGCCCGGGTCAAGTTTCGTCATCTGCAGACTTTTGTCGAGGTCGCAAGACAGAAGAGCGTCATGAAGGCGGCAGAACTGCTGCATGTCAGCCAGCCGGCGGTTACCAAGACCATCCGCGAGCTGGAAGAAGTTCTGGGCGTCGCCGTTTTCGAGCGCGAGGGGCGCGGCATCAAGATCACCCGTTATGGCGAAGTCTTTCTTCGCCACGCCGGCGCGGCGCTGACGGCGCTTCGCCAGGGCCTCGATTCGGTCTCGCAGGAGCGCTCCGGCGACGGCGTTCCTGTGCGCATCGGGGCATTGCCGACGGTTTCGACGCGCATCATGCCGCGGGCAATGTCGCTCTTCCTGAAGGAAGACACCGGCGCACGGATCAAGATCGTCACCGGCGAGAACGCCGTGCTTCTCGAACAGCTGCGCGTCGGTGATCTGGACCTTGTCGTCGGCCGCTTGGCCGCGCCGGAAAAGATGACGGGCTTTTCCTTCGAGCACCTCTATTCCGAACAGGTGGTCTTTGCCGTCCGCGCCGGGCATCCCTTGCTTGCCCTAAAGCAATCGGCCTTCGCCCATCTCGGCGACTACCCGGTGCTGATGCCGACACGCGCCTCGATCATTCGCCCCTTCGTCGACCAATTTCTGATCGCCAACGGCATACCGGCCCTGCCCAACCAGATCGAAACCGTGTCCGATGCGTTCGGCCGCGCCTTCGTGCGCACCAGCGATGCGATCTGGATCATTTCGGCCGGTGTGGTCGCCGGCGATATCGAAGATGGCACGCTAGCGGTCTTGCCGATCGACACGAGCGAAACCAAAGGCCCGGTCGGCCTGACGATGCGCGCCGACTCCGTGCCATCGTTACCGCTCGTCATCCTCATGCAGACCATACGCGAGGCAGCCGGAGAGGCGTCGGCCAAAGCTTGACCGAGCCAGCCACACCGTCGCCCGGTGCCGTCATGGTTTGAAAAGATGACTTCGACGCGCCGGTTGGCATGGCGAGCTTCGGGACGGTCCTGGCCCTTGTCCTAGGTTTCGCGATGCTTCTGCTCTTTCTCGCCAACACCGGAAACCTCGAAAGCGACGTTCGCCAGCCCGCCCATCGCCTGCCCCTAGAAGTTGACGGTGTGGCCCCTGGCATTTTGGTGCGAGACACTATGCACGGCGGGATCGATCTCCGGCGGTGGCGTTCCCATGCTCAAGGTCTGGAAACAATAGATACCGGCTTTCAGCGGGCCGACGATAATCTTGGATTCCCCGAACTGACGGGGCGCATAGCGCGATTGGAAGAACCGGTCGACAATGAGCCTGTCGATGTTTGTCTCCAGCCGGAACTGGATTTGTGCCGCGCTCGCAGCAGCAGCGCCCCCGCCAAACGAAAATGCCAGCAATCGCGTTTCCAACGAAGCGGCAAAAAGATCGAAGGCGCCGATGGCGGCAGCCTCGATGTCCGTGACTAAGCGCACCATTCGGCTGCGCGAAAGCGCTTCGCGGATGAGCGTCCCGCCTTGCGCTCCATCAGGCGCAAGCGCCTGCAACGCCTTCAGATTGGTAAAATCGAACAGCGGCGCCGCGGTCTGTCCATCGGCCCCTTCCATCGCCGGCCGCGCGAGCACCGGTATGCCATCGAGACCGATCGCCTGAGACAGGGCGAGGAGGGCGACAATTGCCGTGAATTCGTCAAAGAGCGAGCCCGGCTCTGCGGCCGAACCATCCAGCCGCTCGTCCTCGATCAGACGCGGCAGTGCCTCCTGCCGGGTTTCGAGGGCTGTCGCGGCCTCCTCTGCCGCCCAGACGAATGCGGTGCGCAAATCATCGGCATCACGACCAAGCCCTCGGCCGAAAACGACGGAGCCGTCCGTACCCGCATCGACGATGGCCGTAGGCGCGGCCTTCACCGCACGCTCGACAAAACTGCCAAAGCTGCGACCGACCCGTTCCGCCAGGCCTCTTCCAAGGCTGCGGGTGACGGCAGAGATGACATTCATGGACGCACCGCCCGCCTGCTTCAACGAAGACGTGCAATCATAAGCCCGAGGTGGGTGCCGAACAAGATAGGCAAAAAGGTGTACGTGGTCCGCAACACGCGGAGACGCCGACCGCAAAACACCGCTTTACAATGCTTCCTCAAACGCAAGAATGCGACGACACAGAACTCCAGAGCAGAAAAGCCATCCGCCGTGCCGATCTCCCTTCGCTCCTTCCTTCCCGAAGATGCCGCAGAGCTCGGCGTCTGGTTCCCGACCCCCGAAGCACTCACCCAGTGGGGCGGACCAGGGCTCAGCTTTCCGCTCGATGCGGCGCAGCTCGCAGATATGCACGCTTCAACCTTGGGCGATCCACCGGCGCGCTGGATGTTTGCCGGCGTTTTCGACAGCGATCTTGCCGGTCACGCCCAGGTGGCGCTCGACTGGGACAATGGCGTCGGCCGCCTCAGCCGCGTCGCGATCAATCCACGGTTCCGCGGACAAGGCCTCGCCCAACCGTTCCTAGAGCGCATCATCGAGCAGTTCTTCGCAGACGTTCGCTTCGAGCGGCTGGAACTCAACGTCTACACCTTCAATACCGCCGCGATCCGCACCTATCTCAAACTCGGTTTTATCGAAGAAGGCGTGCGGCGGTCGTCCGCCAGGGTCGGCGATATCAGATGGGACACCGCCCTCTATGGCATGCTTCGCAGCGATCTCGCCGCAATGAGGCCGCTTCAGAACGGCAGCCCGACGTAGTTTTCCGCAAGAGCAGTCGCCGCTGCGCGCGAATGCGTGAGATAATCGAGCTCCGCCTCCTGGATCTTCTGGTCGAAATCGCTGGTATCCGGAAAGCGATGAAGCATGGTGGTCATCCACCAGGAAAAACGAACCGCCTTCCAGACCCTCGCCAGCGCATGCGCGGAATAGGCATCTATGCCGGCATTCGAGCGATCCTGGTAGTGTTCCAGCAGCGCTTCGAAGAGATAGTGCACGTCACTGGCCGCAAGGTTCAGACCCTTGGCGCCGGTAGGCGGCACGATGTGCGCCGCGTCTCCGACCAGAAACAGCCGTCCGAAACGCATCGGCTCGGCAACAAAGGAGCGAAGAGGCGCAATCGACTTTTCGAATGACGCCCCCGTCGTGAGCGCCTCGGCGTGATGGGTCGGCAACCGCCGCCTCAATTCGTCCCAGAAGCGCTGGTCGGTCCATTCCTCGACCTTTTCGTCGAGCGCGCACTGAAGATAGTATCGGCTGCGGGTTTGCGAGCGCATCGAACAAAGCGCAAACCCGCGCGGGTGGTTGGCGTAGATCAGTTCGTGGCTGACCGGCGGGACGTCGGCAAGGATGCCGAGCCAACCGAAGGGATAGATCTTCTCGAAGGTGCGGATCGCCTTTTCGGGAACCGACTTGCGGCTGATCCCGTGAAAGCCGTCGCAACCGGCGATGAAATCGCAATCGATGCGGTGCGTTGTGCCATCCAGTTCATAGGTGACGGAGGGGGCATGACCTTCGAAATCATGTGGCGTGACATTTGCGGCCGCGTAGATCGACGGTGCGCCGGTGCGCGCGCGCTCTGCCATCAGATCGCGCGTCAGTTCCGTCTGGCCGTAGACCATCACGCGCTTGCCGCCGGTCAGGTCGTGAAGGTCGATGCGGTGATCCCGGCCATCGAAGGCCAGCGAAAAGCCGTCATGCGGCAGACCTTCGGCATGCATGCGAGCGCCGGATCTGGCTCGATCCATGAGGTGAACAGTCCCCTCCTCCAGCACGCCAGCACGCACCCGGCCAAGAACATAATCCTTGCTCACACGATCGAGAATGACGTTGTCGATGCCGGCACCGGTCAGCAATTGCCCGAGCAGAAGCCCCGATGGACCGGAACCGATGATGACGACCTGTGTGCGCATGCCTTCCTCCCGAAACTGACTTTTGACAAAATCTTGCGCGGGAGCGCCTTTGGTCTCAATGGACATTTCGGCCAAGAAATTGCACTAATCAAACATCATTGATGGATGTACACGATGAAAAGAGCGATCCCGACCTACGAGCTTTATGGCGAAGAAACGCGAGAACGGCCAGATTTCTGGCTGCATTGCGAAACGATTCCGTCGCGCAGCAGCCTGCACCATTGGGAGATCGGGCTGCATCGCCATGAGAGTTTCTTCCAGATCTTGTACATTGTCGACGGGTCGGGAGATGCGATCTTCGGCGACACGGTGCACGCCATTCGCCCGCCGGTGATGATTACCGTGCCGCCGGCAACCAGCCATGGGTTCCGTTTCTCCCGGGATATAGACGGATTCGTCTTCACCGTTCTCGCCTCGCATCTAAAGGTATCACCCGGCGAACGCAGCCGCCTTGGCGCTTGGATGGCGGCACCGCGCGCAACCCGCCTCGACGCCAGTGAGGACGGCCGTTATGTGGCGTTGACGCTTGCCCGGCTGGGGGCGGAATGGGAGGCCAACCGCAGCCATCGCACCGACCTGCTCGACGCCTACCTGACGTCGGCGTTGACGCTGAGCGCCCGCCTCGACGAAGCGCATCCCGCCAAGGACGATGCCGCCGACACACAAGACGAACGGCGCGTCGAACACTTCCTCGGCCTCGTCCAGCAACACCATCGCGCCCACAAGCCGGCGGCGTTTTATGCCCGCGAACTTGGTCTCTCGCCAACACATCTCAATCGCATCGCCCGCAGCGTCACCGGCCAGAGCGCGCACGAAATCATCACGCGCAAGCTGACGGACGAAGCACGGCGTGAGCTCGTTTTCACCCGCGGCAGCGTCCAGGAAATCGGCTTTAGACTGGGCTTTGCCGATCCCGCCTATTTCTCCCGTTTCTTCCTGCGCCAGACCGGGATGACACCCAGGGCATGGCGGCTTGCGGAGCGCACGAAGCTCGGAGCATAACTTCCAGGCCAAGCCAGCGAAAGAACAACCTGATCGCCATCGCGGCGATAGCGGCCAATCCGACGGTCGCGCCTGACCAGTGTCCTTGACGCTCAAGGAAGGATCGCCATCTGCTATGTTGACAGTTGATGCCGTCTCAAGATCTGGCAGCAGAGCCGCTCGCTTGCGGTCACGCTTGTGTGGAGGAGCATTCATAGAGGACTTTGCCAGTCGACACATCGATACCTGCCAGGCTCACTTCATATCCCCAAAGCCGGCTTATATGCGCAAGAGTCGCACCTCGATTATTTTCCTCCAACAGAATGCCGTTCTTAATCACGTGCTTCAACCTAAGCTGGCGATCCCCCAGCAGATCGACATCCACCACCTGTATGTCCGGCCTATTGGCCGCCAGGTCGTAATTCCCTGCAAGCGCGGCACGCACAGCAGCGTAGCCCTGCTCGTTATGGATCGAAGTGACTTCGCAAAATTTGTTGGTCGCGTGGTCAGAGAGCCGAAACAGACGGAATTTGCGGATCAGCGCCGGGCTCAGATATTGCAGAATGAAGGACTCGTCGCGGTGGTTCTCCCAAGCGTCGATCAGCGTGCCCATCCAGTTGCCGTTGCCGGATATCCCGGGAAACCAATCCCGATCCTCCTGCGTCGGCTCGGTGCAGATGCGTTTGATATCCTGCATCATCGCAAAGCCCAGCGCATAGGGGTTGATGCCCGAAAAGCGCGTGTCGTCGAAGCTCGGTTGAAAAACAACGTTGGCGTGGCTTGATAGCAGCTCCAACATTGCGCCTTCGCTGATCTGCCCCTGATCGAACAGTCTATTGATGATAGAATAGTGGACGAAGGTTGCACATCCCTCGTTCATCACTTTGGTCTGAATTTGCGGGTAGAAATATTGCGCGACAACGCGAACAATTCTCAAGATCTCTCGCTGCCAAGGCTCAAGGATCAGACTGTGCTTTTCCAGGAAGTAGAGCAGGTTCTCCTCGGGAAGATTAAGCACTTTCGTCCGCTCCAAAGCCTCGCGCTCCGCCTCCTCGGTGCCCGAACTCCCGCCGGCCATCGGCAGCGTCCGCCATAAATCGCTGTAAGTCTGCTCTTCGTATTCCAGCCGCTCGCGGGCCCGCTCCATCTCCTTTGCCGATGAGAGCCGAGGCGGACGGCGATAATGGAATACGCCGTGATCCTGTAGGGCATGCGCCGAATCAAGAATCTCCTCCACCGCATTCAGTCCATGCCGTTCCTCGCATTTGGCGATGTATTTCTTGGCGAAGTCCATGTAGCTGAGGATCCCGCTGGCATCCGTCCACTGGCGGAACAGATAGTTGTTCTTGAAGAAGTGATTGTGGCCGAAGGCGGCATGCGCGGTGACCAGCGCCTGCATCGGCATCGTGTTTTCTTCCATGAGATAGGTTATGCAGGGATTGGAATTGATCACGAGCTCATAGGCCAGCCCGCGATAGCCTTTTTGATAGAGTTGGCTTTCGAAAACGAAGCGCTTTCCAAACGACCAGTGCTGATACATCAACGGCATGCCGACGGATGAATAAGCGTCGAGCATCTGTTCAGAAGAGATGACCTCGATCTGGTTCGGATAGACGTTCAATCCCATCTCATCGATAGCAATCGCCTCTATCGCATCATAGGCCCGCGAAAGCGTCGCAAAATTCCATTCGGAACCGTCGAACAGCAGGCTGGAGACTGGCCGTTTCGCCATTCGGTCGTCCCCTCACCTGCGCAATTGAACGGGTTGATGCCGGGCAAAAAGTTTGCGGAAAACGGGGTAGATGTCGGCGGGCCTTGCAACACGCGTCATCTGGAAATTCGGCACCACGCTGTCGACCGTGCGATAGGCTCGCCAGAGTGAGGTGCCGTTGTCCGTCGACCCGAAGATCTCGCTCTCGCGCTCGTCGATGATCTCGACATAGGCGTAGTACTGACACAGACGCATAAGCTTCTCCCGCAGAAGCTCGGCGCACCGATCCGAGTCGCCGTTGGCATTGTCGCCATCAGAGGCTTGGGCCGCATAAATGTTCCAGAGGTTCGAGGGATAGCGGTCCTCGATGATCCGCAGCATTTCCTCAAGCGCGGTGGAAACGACCGTGCCGCCGCTCTGTTTGCTGTAAAAGAACGTCTCCTCGTCAACTTCCCGCGCCTCATCCGTGTGGCGGATGAACACGATATCGATCCGCTCGTAACGGCGCTTGAGAAACAGGTGCAAGAGTACGAAGAAGCGCTTGGCAAGGTCCTTCTCGCGCTCCCCCATCGAGGCAGAGACGTCCATAAGGCAGAACATCACCGCGCTCGCGTTCGGCAAAGGCTGACGTTCGAAACGGTTGAACCGCACGTCGACGGGATCGACATAGGCGATACGCAGCCGCCGCCGTTCGACAACTGCCAGTTCGTCGCGCAGGTGCGAGAGCCTTCGGCGCTGCTGCAGGGATGGCTCCTCCTCCCGTTCCAGCGTCGCGATCTCTTCCGTAAGAGCCTGAAATTCCCTCTCGCTTGGGCGGCGCAGGGCCATGCGCCGCCCAAAGCTGTTGCGCATCGTTCGTCCGACATTGATATTGCAAGGCGTGCCCACCGTCGAGAAACCGACGCGATGGGACTTGTAGCTGACGGTTTCCCGCAGGTTCAGCTTCACCATATCCGGAAGCTCCAGATCTTCGAAGAAAAGATCGAGCACTTCCTCGCGCGACAGCACGAAAAGAAAGTCGTCCGTGTTTTCGCCTCGTCCGGGCCCGGCGGCCCCACCACCACCACCGCCTGTTTCCGGTTTCCTAAGTCGGTCTCCCGGAGAAAAGGTCTCGTTTCCGGGCAGGACATAGTTCCGCTCACCGCTGTCGCGCGAATGCTGAAAGCTGGGCTCGTCCGCACCACGCTTCGGGATCGGAACGCCGTGAGTGGCATCCACATCGGTGATCCTGTCCGACCTTATCTGATCCCTTATCGTCCGCTTCAATTCCTCACGGACCCGCTTAAAAAAGCGCTGCCTATTGCCGAGACTCCTGTCCTTGGGGTTAAGCCGGCGATCGATGAAGTTTGGCATCTGCCCATCCCCCGCTTGCACATCGTCAACCTGCCTTGTTGACCCGCATGTACCAGTCAACGAGCCGCCGGACTTGGCGCTCGGTGTAGCCCCGTTCGGTCATGCGTTCAACGAATTCAGCGTGTTGCTTCTCGGTCGCGCTATCCTTCTTCGAGCCGAAGCTGATGACCGGCAAAAGATCCTCGACTTGGCCGAACATGCGCTTCTCGATCACTTCCCGGAGCTTTTCGTAACTTGTCCAGGCGGGGTTGCGCCCGTTGTTCCTGGCGCGGGCACGCAGTGAGAACTTTACGACTTCGTTGCGGAAATCCTTGGGGTTTGCAATCCCTGCGGGCTTTTCGATCTGCGACAACTCGCCATCGAGAACGTTGCGATTTAGTATCTGACCCGTATCGGGATCCTTGAAGTCCTGATCTTCGAGCCAAGCATCCGCGTAGGAGATATAGCGGTCGAACAGGTTTTGACCATACTCACTATAGGATTCGAGATAGGCCTTCTGGATCTCGTGACCGATGAACTCGGCATAGCGGGCAGCGAGTTCCGACCGGATGAAATCGAGATAATTCGCTTCCGTCTCCTTGGGAAACTGCTCCCGCCGGATAGCCTGTTCCAGGATGTACATCAGATGAACCGGATCGGCCGCGACTTCCTTGGTGTCGTAGTTGAAGGTCTCCGACAGCACCTTGAAGGCAAAGCGGGTGCTGACGCCGGTCATGCCCTCATCAACGCCCGCGGCATCGCGATATTCCTGCAGGGACTTCGCCTTGGGATCGGTATCTTTCAGGTTCTCGCCGTCATAGACCCGCATCTTCGTATAGGACGGCGAGTTCTCGTGTAGCGCGAGGCGTGTCGCCACCGTGAAGCGGCTAAGGTTCTCCAGCACCTCGGGCGCGCAGGGGCTTTCAGCCAACTCGCTCTCGCGAAGCAGCTTTTCATAGATCAGCCGTTCCTCCGTGACACGCAGGCAATAGGGAACCTTGACGACGAGTATCCGGTCGAGAAAGGCCTCATTGTTCTTGTTGTGCTTGAATTGGAGCCATTCGGACTCGTTGGAATGGGCAAGTACGATACCATGGTAGGGAAAAGCGCCGAAGTTCTCCGTGCCATTGTAGCTTCCTTCCTGCGTGGCGGTGAGCAGAGGATGCAGAACCTTGATCGGCGCCTTGAACATCTCGACGAATTCGAGCAGCCCTTGCGTGGTCCTGTTAAGCCCACCGCTATAGGAGTAGGCGTCGGGATCGGCTTGGCTGAAATTCTCGAGCTGGCGGATATCGACCTTGCCGACGAGCGCGGATATGTCCTGGTTGTTCTCGTCGCCTGGCTCAGTCTTGGCGATGGCGATTTGGCGCAGCCGCGAGGGCATGAGCTTCACGACGCTGAACTTCGAAATATCGCCGCCGATTTCGTCCAGCCGTTTGGCCGCCCAAGGCGATACCAAGTCGGTGAGCCGTCTCTTCGCAATTCCGTACTTGTCTTCCAGCAACTCTCCCATGCGATCGCGGCTAAACAAGCCAAGGGGCGATTCAAAGACGGGGCTTATCTTACCGTCGATGGCCAACGTGTAGATCGGTTGCTGCTCCATCAGCTTCTTGAGACGCTCGGCAAGCGACGATTTGCCACCACCCACCGGCCCCAAGAGGTAAAGGATCTGCTTGCGTTCCTCGAGGCCCTGAGCGGCATATCGAAAATATCCGACGATCCGCTCAATCGTATCCTCCATTCCATAGAAGTCCGAGAAGGAAGGGTAGATCTTGATGGTGCGGTTAGCGAAGATCCGACCGAGGCGCTCATCCGCGCTCGTGTCTATCAATTGAGGTTCGCCGATGGCGGCCACCATGCGCTCTGGCGCAGTGGCGTACATGCTCTTGTCGTCGCGACAGGCGAGAAGATACTCCTGTAAACTTAAACTCTCTTGCACTCCACTTGCGTAAGTTTTCGAAAAAAGGTCGAAAACATCACCGTCACTGGCGCTCATGTAACCCTCCTGCGGCCGCCGGAAGTCATGCACTTGCGACGCGACCGCTACTCTATTTAACAACATACTCGGGACGGGGTTGTTCCCGAATTTGGCTGCCTTCACAGCGTCGAGTGAAAGCGGACGGCTTTATACTAGCACAACAGCCAGCCATCTCCGCACCTAATCGGAATAGCGAATTCGAGGTACAAATACGAAATCGGCGTGAAGCGGGCCGAACAGCCATCCGGCTTTTCAGGAACACCAACCAGCGCGCACCTCTATTGAGGGCCCCGATCGAAATGCCCTGCGAGAACGTTCCAAGATCGCGTATTTGAGCGGCTCTGCAAAAGACAGCCTCGCACTACTGCCAAATACCCATTCATGACCGCCTTCGAGGTGAGGCATCCGAAAATGTGGCACGATCCCGGGCGATCCGATCATCGACGATGCAGACTTGTTCGCTGATCGGCCGACGACAAGCTTGCTATCATCTGCCCACGAGGGCCGCAATCATTCCAGAGGAGTTGCTGTGGAAGCAGGACACGATACCAGCGAGCTTGAAATGGTCGTCTTGATGACGCCCGACATGGCCAATTTCAGCGGCAAAGTCGAGGGCGGCGCACTCTTGAACCTCCTGGATCGCGTCGCATTCTCCTGCGCCTCACGCTATTCGCAGGAATACGCAGTGACCCTGTCCAGTTGACCAGGTCGTCTTTCGCCAGCCGATCCATGTCGCCGAACTCGTGACCTTTCTCGCCTCGATCAATCATGCCGGGCGGACGTCGATGGAAGTCGGGATCCGCGTCGAAGCAGAAAACATCCGCACCGGCGAGCGTCGGCACACGAATTCCTGCTATTTCACCATGGTCGCCGTGGACGCCGAGGGACGTCCGACCGCAGTGCCACCGTACAGCCCCGTAACCGCCTGCCTCGTCGACGCGTGCGCGGATGCGATGCAAACGGCCCCGCGCCCGGAAAGCGGTCAATCGCTTCGACCGGCGGTCATGCGCCTGGGCCACCCTTTCGGACAAGAAAAACCGCCTGCCAAAGTCAGACATGACCTCGACAGGCGGCTGTAAGCATCGGCTGCGATCTCTCAGAACTTGAGGCTCAGGTTTGCCTTGAACGTCTGATCGCTGACGCCGCTGGCGAACTGTCCAGCGTAGATCAGTCCGAGATTGGCCTCCGGCGTAAGCGCAAAGTCGAGGCCGGCCTCAAGCACCGCTGCATTCTCGGCGATCGGAACGCCGGCGATGACAAACGTGCTCGTTGACGAGAACCCGTTCGACGACAGCGGCAGCGTGTCGCCAAAGGCGTGCTTCCAGCCAACCGTGCCACGCGCTGTCGCCAACACGCCGCCGAGATCGAAGCTGCTGGCTGCGCGCAGACCCAGTGTGGTGAACGTCGTATCCTGCGAGGCATCCTTGCCAACGAGCGCTGCTGCCCCGCCATGTTCGGCGAAGCCGTCGCGGTTGAGGTGGACATAGGCGAGATTGGCGAACGGCTCCAAATCGACCGCTCCGGTTTTGACCGCATAGGCAAACTCGCCGAAGACCTGGCCAGTGCCGGCATCATAGTTGGCGTCAAGACGATCGGAGAAGCCCGGGAACGAAATGGAGCGGCTCGTCTCGATGTCGTGCCAGCTATAGGCTGCACCCGTGCGCAGCGAAGCGTCACCCCATTGTCCGCCGGCATAGAGACCGAGATGATAATTGTCGGACGTGGCAGAGGAGAACCGCGCATCGACATCCATCGAGGAGCGCGAGTAGCCGGCAAGCGCACCGACGGTCCATTCGTCCACCTGCGTATCGGCACCGACGAAGAAGCCGCCGATGGATCGATCTGCCTTGGCCGCGTTGCCATCGCCATCCCAGCGCCCCCAGGAGCCAAAGCCCTGTGCCCAGACGGCGAGCTCACCCATATCGGCCTCGGTGCCGTTTCCGGAAGACTGTTTGGCTCCCACGGCCCCAAGCACCGAGCGCAGGCGATCGTTTGCGGCATCACGCAGGAACCGGCTGTCCTCGATCAGGATCGACTGGAAGGAGCTGTGCACTTCGCCGGAAAGCAGGTCGAAGGCGGCCCGCGCTGCTTCAGGCGTTGCGGCAAACGTTAGCGCGTTGAAGACGGGGTTTGCCATGCCCAAGCCATCGATACCGCCAGCAGTGGCGATCTGATTGCGGGTCCGACCGGTGCTGGCAAAGCTGATGTCGTTGCGGGTCAGCTTGAGCGACAGATCGTTGCCGTCACCGCCGCTGTAATCGACGGTGGGATCGAGGAACACCAGGTTATCGACGATCGAAGCAAAGGTGCCGGTGATCGCCCCCGAACTCTGCTTGTCGATGAGGATGAACGGGCCGTTGATCGGATTCCAGCTTGCCGCCGTATTGGGCGAAAGCAGGAGATCGAGCGTCGCGCCTGATATGTCTACGTTGCCCGTCACGATCAGCTTGTCGGTGATTAAAGGCGTGCCTTCGATCTGCAGGACGCCGTTGTTGGTGTAGTTGCCGGCAATCGTCTGTGTGCCGATCGAATTGCCCGGCGCATGCACGCCGCCACTCAGAATGGTCGTGTTTCCGATCGTGCCGGTACCGCCGAGGCGCGCGCCGCGATGGATGGTGGTCAGGCGGGAGTTCACCGAAGAACCATTGACGACGAGGGTCCCCGACGTGATGGCCGTATCGCCTGTGAAGGTGTTGACGCCCGTCAGGGTCAGTTTGCCCGTTCCCGTTTGGGTGAGCGCGCCGGTGCCGGTGAATGTACCGGCATAGCTGACGTCGTTCGAGCGGTTGTAGATCAGCGTGCCGTTGTTGGTGATCGAGCCGGCAAAGTTGCCGGTGCCGCCGATCCAGCCGGTCGTGCCGCCATTGCCGAGCTGCAGCGTGCTGCCCGTACCGATTGTGACTGGGCCGCGACTGCTGCTGGTTGCCGTCAGGGTCAGCGTGCCGCTGCCGATCTGAGAGAACGAGCCGGGGCCGCTGATCGAGCCCGCATAGGTCGTGTTGGCGGAGCTGTTGAAGACGAGCGCGCCGTAGTTCGTGACATTGGATGCAAGCGAACCGCCCGTGCCGCCATCGCCGACCTGTAGCGTCGCGCCCTGGGCGATACCGGCGCCGCCGGTAAAGCCGTTTGTGCCGGTCAGGACCTGAGTGCCGGCATTGACCGAGATGCCGCCGGTGCCGTTGATCGCGCCGGAGAAGGTGCCTGTAGCATTGTTGATCAGCAGCGTCTGGCTGCCGAGCACAACCTGGCCGCTGCCGGTCAGCGACTTGATCTGCGCCGATGCGGCCGCCGATACGTCGAAGGTGCCGTCGGCGGTCAAGCCGCTCGAGGCGTTGATTCGCCCCTGGCCCGAGAGCGCCAGCGTGCCGCCGGCGGCAATGCTCGTTGCACCGGTATAGGTGTTCATGCCCGTCAGCGTCAGCGTGCCGTTGCCCACCTTGTTGAGGCCACTGCCGGTCCCACCATTCTGCAGCACCGTGCCGATCGTGGTTGCGACACCGTTGGCGACATTGATCGTTGCCGCCGTGCCGCTTGCCGGGTTGAAGGCAAGCGCGCCGCCATTGATCGTGTAGCCGGTGCCATTGTTCGTCGGGGAGAATTGCAGCGTGTCGAAGCTCTGTGTGCCGACAACGTTGACGACGCCACCGCTGGCGCCGGCAAAGACGCCGACCGATCCACCGAAGCTGCCGTTGATGTCGGCACGCAACGGGGCGCCGGTCCAGTTGGTGCCGGTCGAAGTCCAGGTGCCGGTGCCGCCGTTGACGGTGCCGTTGCCCGTCGCGTCTGCACCGTCCCAGAACTGCATCGTCTGGCCGGTGCCGAGCACGGACAGATTGACCTGCTTGGCAATGCCCGTCTGGACCTGATGGCTGGCAACAGTGAAGCTCGGCGCCGTCGATGTCGCAGCCGTCGTGGCGAAACTGCCCGACAGCGAACCATCATATTCGAACAGGCGGTAATAGCCGGCCGAAGCCACCTGAGCGTTCAGCGCGCCGCCGAGCGTCAGGTTGCCGCCGACCTTCACCAGGTCGTTTCCGCCTGCGCTGCCGGCGAGGCCGGGCGTGTTCAACTCGAACACCGACGTGGAGCCGCCATTGAGCGTCAGATCGCCAGCGATCGTTATCGTTCCCGGGCTGTTGCCGGCCGAGAGCGTGCCATCGACGATGACGTTGCCGCCGATCCGGCCCGATCCGCCGAGCGTGCCGCCCGAGCCGACATTGACGTTGCCACCGAGCTGGCCGTTGACATAGGTCGTGCCCGACGTGACCGACGTTGAGCCAGCGAACAGCGAACTATCCCCCGTCAGCGTCAGCTTGCCAGTGCCTGCCTGAGATAGGGTGCCGTTGCCCGAGACCTTGCCGGCATAGCTGACATTGTTCGAGCGGTTGTAGATCAACGCACCGTTGTTGGTGATCGAGCCGACGAAGTTGTTGGTGCCGCCGATCCAGCCGGTCGTGCCGCCATTGCCGAGCTGCAGCGTGCTGCCCGAACCGATCGTCACCGGACCGCGCGTGCTGCTGGTCGCCGTCAGCGTCAGCGTGCCCGTGCCGATCTGCGAGAACGTGCCATTGCCGGTGATCTCGCCGGCATAGGTCAAATTGTCGGAACGGTTGAAGATCAGCGCGCCGCCATTGTTGATGTTCGATACGACTGAGCCACCTGTGCCACCAGCGCCGATCTGCAGCGTCGCGCCGGTATTGGTACCCGCACCACCGGTAAAGGTGTTGGCGCCGGTCAGAACCTGCGTGCCAGCCATGACATTGACACCGCCGGTGCCGTTGATCGCGCCAGAGAACGTGCCTGTGGCGTTGTGAATGATCAGATATTGACTTCCAAGCACCACCTGCCCGCTGCCGGCCAGCGACTTGACCTGTGCGGAAGCAGCCGCCGATACGTCGAAGGTGCCGTCGGCCGTCAGGCCGCTCGAGGCGTTGATCCGACCTTGGCCCGAAAGCGCCAGCGTGCCGCCCGCCGCGATGCTCGTCGCACCGGTATAAGTGTTCATGCCCGTCAGCGTCAGCGTGCCGGAGCCGGATTTGATCAGGGAGCCGTCGCCGTTGATCACATTGTTTATGCGGCTGTTGCCGGTCTGGTCGAGCGTCAGAGTTCCGGAATTGGTGATGGCAATATTGCCGGACAGACCTGGGTTCGCCGTAGAAAATCGGAATGTGTTGGCGCCACCATCGAAAGTCATGGCATTGGCGGTCCCGCCATTGCCGCCGATGATCGAGCCGGACGCGCCCAAGGTCACGTCCAGGTTACGACCGAAGATGCCGGCTCCGTGGACGCCGCCGGTGCCGCTGCTTCCAGCCACGCCGCCCGTGACGCTGCCGTTGACGATCACCGTACCGCCGTTCAAGCCGCTGATGCCGTGACCGCCGTCACCGTTGCGCTTTGTGCCACCGCCGGCGCCGGCATTGCCACCGTTGCCGCCCGTCACGTTCGTGTTCACCGTCAACGTGCCGCCACCGACGAGTGCCGCGCCATCGCCGCCGTCACCACCGCTACCGCCGATCCCGATGGCACCCGACGCTGCCCCGCCGGCACCGCCATTGCCACCCTGCCCGCCGGAAACTGCCGGTCCCGCTATGCTCTCCGTACCGCCGGAAGCAACAATTCGCCCGTAACCGCCGGCGCCGCCGCCGCCGCCGTCTCCGTTCGACGAGGCGCCGCCATCGCCACCGCGACCGGCGGCAATGCCAACGCTGCCGTGCGCACCGCCACCCCCACCGCCGCCGCCGCCATAAATTATGCCGCTGCCGCTGCCGTTTCCACCCGACGTCCCATTCGGGCTACCGCCCGTACCTCCGGCACCGCCATTGCCGGCAACCCCGCCCCCGGACTGACTTCCCGCACCGCCGGCTGCACCGGGGCCGCCGCCGCCGCCGCCGTTTCCGTTACTGACCGCATTGCTGCCAGGTGTCCCCTGCAAGTTGCCGTCGACGCTGCCGCCCGCCCCGCCGGAACTCCCACCATTGCCACCCTTGCCTGCAGCCTGTGCCAGCGGCGCGGCCGCGACCATACCGAGAGCTATGCCCGAGGCTGCGAACAGCCACAAAGCCGTACTGCTCATCAGCAAACGTTGGCTACCCGATGTCGAGCGCCCTCGAGCCGACGGTTGGCGACCCGAACGTTCCTCGCCCTCAAGCCCGCCACCCAAGCCCTGAATCGTACTATTAATTTTTTTCAAAGGCTTGCCCTCCGCCCAATACCCTAAAATTTCCCAGGAAGCTGGCTTGCACGGCAACTCTAAAGCAGCAATGCCATATCGACGAAACAACCTACAGGTTCGACGAAGCAACAAAGCGAGGGGGTTACGGCTGTGGAAAATCTCAGATCCCGAGACGGCTGCGCAATTCCTGCCTGTAGGGCCGCGATACCGCCCAGGGCTGCTCGAATCTGCGTAGGCGCACCGTCCACGCCTGCCTGGTCGGGCCCGCGTGACGCTCGAGCTCGGTCACATGCGATATGTTTATCACCGCCGTTCGGTGGATGCGCAGGAAGTTCGATTTCGGCAGCAGGCCGATCCAGAACGAAAGCGGCCGCAGATCGAGCACGGCTGCTTCGTCTTTCAGCCAGATCTGCGTGTAGTCCTTCGCCGAACGCAGTCCGACGATCGCCGCCAATGGCACGCCGCGCGTGCGCCCCGGCATGTGCAGATGCACAAGGGGTTCAGCGCCGTTGACCGCGTTACTGGCCAACACGTCCCGTCGGCCATCCACCGGCGCTCGCCCATAGCGGGCGATCCCGATCAACTTTGCACAGCGGGCGAGTTGGTGGATCTCGTCCACCGGCCACCGGCGTTTCGTCCCGGTCGCATCGAAGCCGATGCAGGCACGCAGAACGCAGTCGTGAAAGACCGGGACGCAAAGGACGCTCTTGTCGTTCTGCCTGAGCATTTCCGCCTGCAGGGCGCGCGCAGGGCGCGGAAGATTGGCGACATCGTTGATCATCACCGCTTTGCCCGTGACCAGCCATTGATGCAGCCAACCGATCATCGTCACCGGCGTCTGCTGCAGATCAGTCACATGCGACGGGACATCCCCGCGCACCCACTCCTCGGTGTTTCGGAAGTGAAGAAAATCGGCATCGTACTCGAACATCCACGCCCTGTCGGCACCGGCAAGCTTGCCGGTCTCCTCCAAAATGGACGCAATCGCAATGTTGGCGGGCGAACCGATGAGGTGGGCGGCGGCCATATACGCCCAGTCGTGCGATGGAGGCCGCATCGTGGGATGAAGACATTCGGCAATCGTGATCAGTTCGTATGGCGGGGCAGTATCGGAAAGGTCGGACGGGTGAAATTGCTCATTCATGACGATCAATATTGAAAAAGGAATAAGGGATAGGGAGGCGCTGTCGCAATATGCAGCTGTCCTCCCGTGAAAACGCGGGTCGCTAAAACGGCATCAACGCCCCGTGAGCGCCGAGGGGGCGGCGCTGAGAGCGATCATGGAATAAACAATGGCCCAAGCGCGCGTTCGATGGCCCCCTCCATCGTCATTCAGCGGCGTTCCTCAACGCCAGCATCCGCCCGCGTTGCCAGTAAAGGTTGCGAGCGCGAGGAATTCAAGAGCTTTCGCTGCAACCGCAGGCCCTTTTCTGGGTCGATCGCCCGCGGGACGATGCGGTATCGCCGTACGCTCCCTACGCCGAAGCCGCCAGGCTCACGGAGCGGTTCTGCCCGCCGCGCTTGGCGGAGCGCGGACATCACGCAGGGCAGCGCCGTTCAAATGCCCGCCAAGGCCGCCTTGCCGCAGAGCATCCGGAACATCGCGTCGCGTCGACGGCGCATGTCACGGCCGACGCCGGACCGGAGCGAGCCAGGTCGAAACATGACGGCGTGGCTGCAGAAGCTGGAGGAATGGACTTCAAGCCAGGGGTCGCAATGCATATGATGGCGGCCAGGCCTCCGGGAGGACGGCCCGGGCGTCGCCCAAGGGGGCTTTGTAATCCAATCCAGAGGAGTTGCCGTGGAAGCCGGACATGATACCAGCGAGCTTGAAATGGTCGTTTTGATGACGCCCGACATGGCCAACTTCAGTGGCAAGGTCCACGGCGGTGCCCTCCTGAACCTCCTGGATCGCGTGGCGTTCTCCTGCGCCTCACGCTATTCGCAGGAATACGCAGTGACCCTCTCGGTGGACCAGGTCGTCTTTCGCCAGCCGATCCATGTCGGCGAGCTCGTGACCTTTCGCGCCTCGATCAATCATGCCGGGCGGACGTCGATGGAAGTCGGGATCCGCGTCGAAGCAGAAAACATCCGCACCGGCGAGCGTCGGCACACGAATTCCTGCTATTTCACCATGGTCGCCGTTGACGCCGAGGGACGTCCGACCGCCGTGCCACCGTACAACCCCGTAACCGCCGTCCGAAAACAGCGCCAGCGCGCAGCCGAGGTCAGGAGAAACTTGCGGCGCGAGTTCGAGGTCCGTTTTCAGGCCGCGGGCTCCGCTGGAGAAACCTGACCGTCGCAATCACGGGGGCGTGCCTTTCCGCTACTCCTGGCATCGAAACCGAGGTCACTTTTTGCAACAGGGCGGCACAGATGCCACTCCAGTGTTTGGCCGGGTTGAATGATGGTGTATGTTTCGCTGGCCGGCGTTGCATGTCCAGGCGGAGCTGTCCGCCTCATGCGATGCGTATGGGAAGGCGGTGACTTGTACCGTGCGCCCGTCAACGTGCGCCGGGACCATGCCCCTGCGTTCTGATAAATTGCAGTGACACGTTCAGAGTGATCGCGCTGCGTTCCGCATCTGGCGCCAATTTCGTGAACAAGCGAAGCCACCTATCAACGCCTGCAGCTGCGGGAAACCAACACCGTCGTTGCAAGCTCTGGATATCGGAGATTCACATGTCCACATCCGAAACGGGAAGACAGTTTACAGAAGGCGTCGCGAGTGGCGAAGTCCGGTACGATCTGGAGGATTTCATTCGCGCCTCCGGCATTCCGCCCCATGAGGCCCACGAGATGTTTGTCAAGTACGGGCCGTACAAGTCAGACCTCGACCCCTTGCTGAAGGCCCGCGCCGACCAGCATATGGATCTGATGAAGTAGGGCGCTTCACATCGCCCGCAGGCCGTGGCGGATAACCGAGCGTGGCGATTGCCTCGCTCGCCTCAGATCCCCGTCCGGCCGTCAATCCGCGGAGTAACGCTCCTCGAGCCAGGGATCGCCGCGCATGTGATACCCGTTACGCTCCCAGAAGCCGGCTTCGTCGCCGGCTCGAAGATCGATGCGGGTCAACCACTTCGCGCTCTTCCAGAAATAGAGATGCGGCACGACGAGCCGCATCGGCCCACCATGGGTACGGCTGATCGGTTGCCCCTCCCATTCCGTGGCGAGGATCGCATGCTCCGAGGCAAAATCGGCGAGTGGAAGATTGGTCGTATAGCCGTCGTAACTCGTCAGCATCACATGGGTTGCTTCCGGTTTCGGCATGACCAGATCGAGCAGGTCGTGCGTCAGCACGCCTTGCCAACGGTTGTCGTAGCGCGACCAGGTGGTGACGCAGTGAATGTCGGAGAGGCTGTCGCGCTGCGGCAAGGCCTTGAACGCTGCCCAATCCAGCGACAGGCGCTGTTCGACGAGGCCGGTCACATCAAGGCGCCAGCGCTCCACGCCGATCGCAGGCTGCTGCCCAAGGTCGAGCACCGGCCAATCCCTGACGAGGTGTTGGCCTGGTGGCAACCGTTCATCCTCGGGTCGGGCTATATGCCCGGTGAGAAACTTGCCCGCCGCCGCCCAGCGCCGCTTCGTCGTGGTCAGCTTGGTTTCCGTTGAGCGCTCGTCTTCAGTCATCGCATCCTACTCCGGTCTGCCGGATTAGAAGACCCGTCGCGGTTCCCGTCAAGCGCCGCGCGCGGGGATCGCCGTTAGGGCAGGACAATGCGGAGCGCGGCCTGCGTCTCCTTCAACAGCGGCAGATAGCGCTCGACCATCTCGGCAGCCGGCACATGGGCGGCAGGCGCCCCGATGTTGAGCGCCGCGACGGTCTGGTTGCGATCGTTTAAGAGCGGGACGGCGATGGAGCAAAGGCCGATTTCCAGTTCCTGGTCGATGATCGCATAACCCTGGTGACGAACGCGGCCGATCTCGGCCATCAGCTCTTCCGGGTCGGTTCTTGTGTGAGGCGTGTTGGCCTTGAGGTCGGAGCGGGCGAGCACGTCCCTCGCCTGCACCTCCGGCAGTGCGGCAAGCCACACGCGGCCCATCGAGGCGCAATAGGCGGGTAGACGCGAGCCCGGCATCAGGCTGATCGACATCACCCGCTTCTGCGACGCGCGAGCGATGTAGACGATTTCGGTGCCGTCGAGCACGGAAGCGGAGGCACTCTGCCCGGCCCGCTCCGAAAGCTGGTCGAGGTAGGGCTGGACGATCGCCGGCAAGGGCGTCGCCGAGAGATAGGCGTGCCCGAGCCGCATGATCTTCGGCGTCAGCGAAAAGAATTTCCCGTCGTAGTCGGCGTAGCCGAGTTCCGAAAGCGTCAGCAGCGACCGGCGGACGGTCGCGCGGTCGAGGCCGGTGATCTTTGCAGCCTCGGTGATCGTCAGCTTCTGCTGGGTCTCGCCAAAGGCCTCGATGACGGTCAGCCCGCGGGCAAAACCACTGACGAAATCGGTTTCTCTCATCGTGCATCCTCGAATTATCGGCATCCACTCTGTGCGGTATACGAACAAATGTCAAATAACGCACAAACTATTTGACCCTTCCGGGTTTTGAGAGCCTATTTCGAGCCATCGAAGGCAAGAAAGGGCTCTTGCCTTCGGACGCCGAGATCACATTGCCGCGGCGAGAGGCCACCGGCAGTTCAACAGCCGGCTGCAGAAAACACGCGCCCGCCGATAGGCGGCAACGCTCAGATCAGAAGAGAGGAAACATGGCGAAGATCGTTACCCTCGCCGAGGCAATCGGCGACAATGTCAGGGATGGCGACACCGTCGCCATGGAGGGCTTTACCCATCTGATCCCCTATGCCGCCGGCCACGAAGTGATCCGCCAAGGCCGCAAGGACCTGTTCCTCGTGCGCATGACGCCTGATATCCTTTACGATCAACTGATCGGTGTCGGTGCCGCCCGCGGCATGAAATTTTCCTGGGGCGGCAATCCGGGCGTAGGCTCCCTGCACCGCTTCCGTGACGCGGTGGAAAATCAGTGGCCGCGGCCGCTCGAAATCGAGGAACATTCCCACGCGGCCATGGCCAATGCCTACGAGGCAGGTGCCGCCAACCTGCCGTTTGCGATGCTGCGCGGCTATATCGGTGCCGATCTGCCGAAGGTCAACGCCAATATCAAGTCCGTGACCTGCCCCTTCACGTCAGAAGTGCTCGCAGCCGTTCCGGCAATCCGGCCGGATGTGACCATAATCCATGCCCAACGCGCCGACCGGAAAGGCAACGTTCTCATCGAAGGCATCGTCGGCGTACAGAAGGAGGCGGTTCTCGCCGCCAAGCGCTCGATCGTCACCGTCGAGGAGATCGTCGACGAGCTCGCACCACCCTCGCCCAATTCGGTCGTCCTACCGAGCTGGGCGGTCACCGCCGTCAGCCATGTCCCGGGCGGCGCCTTCCCGTCCTACGCCCACGGCTACTATCCACGCTCGAACGCCTTCTACATCGGCTGGGACGACATCGCCCGCGACCGCGACAGCTTTAGCGCCTGGATCAAGGAAAACGTGCTGGACGCCGGGCCGGAAGACTTTGCACGACACGCTGGCGGCAAGCCGGCGAAGGCCGCTTAAGGAGGCGATGATGACGGATTTCACCCCCACCGAAATGATGACTATCGCCGCCTCGCGCGAACTTTCCAACGACGACGTCTGCTTTGTCGGCATCGGCGCACCGTCGGCCGCCTGCAACGTGGCGCGACTGACCCACGCGCCGGATATCACCCTGATCTACGAAAGCGGAACCGTCGGCACCAGGCCGGACGTTCTGCCGCTGTCGATCGGCGACGGCGAGCTTTGCGATACGGCCCTTTTCACCGTCTCGGTGCCGGAAATGTTTCGCTACTGGCTCCAGGGCGGCCGCATCACCACCGGGTTTCTCGGCGGCGCGCAGATCGATAAATTTGCCAACCTCAACACCACGGTCGTCGGCCCCTACGACCATCCGAAGGTTCGACTTCCGGGCGGCGGTGGCGCGCCGGAAATCGCGTCGAATTGTGGTCGTATCTTCATCACCATGGCACTCTCCAAGCGCGGGTTCGTCGAAAAGCTGCCCTTCATCACCTCGATGGGCCACGGCGAAGGCGGCGACCATCGCGAACGGTTGGGCATGAAGACCAAGGGGCCGACCCGCGTTATCACCGACCTCTGCATTCTCGAGCCCGACCCCACCACCAAGGAACTGACGGTGGTTTCCATCCATGACGGAGTGACGCGCGAGCAGATCGTCGACAATTGCGGCTGGCCGATCAAGTTCGCCGACCAGGTCATCGCGACCCCGGTGCCGACCGAGATCGAGCTGGCGACGCTTCGCGACATCAATGCGCGCACCAAGAAGGCCCACCAGGGCAACAAGGAGGCCGCATAAATGACTGAGGCCTATATCTGCGACTACATCCGCACGCCGATCGGGCGCTTCGGCGGCGCTCTGTCGTCCGTGAGGGCAGACGACCTCGGCGCAATCCCGCTGAAAGCGTTAATGGAGCGCAACGCTTCTCTCGACTGGGAAGCGGTCGATGACGTGATTTTCGGCTGCGCCAACCAGGCCGGCGAAGACAACCGCAACGTCGCACGCATGTCGCTGCTGCTCGCAGGACTACCGGCGAGCGTCACCGGCACCACGATCAACCGCCTGTGCGGTTCGGGCATGGACGCGGTGATCGCGGCGGCGCGGGCCATCAAGGCGGGCGAGGCCGATCTGATGTTAGCAGGCGGCGTCGAGAGCATGTCGCGCGCGCCGTTCGTGATGCCAAAGGCGGAAAGCGCCTTTTCGCGCAATGCCGAGATCCATGACACCACCATCGGCTGGCGTTTCATCAACCCGCTGATGAAGAAGCAATACGGCGTCGATTCCATGCCCGAGACCGGCGAAAACGTCGCCGAGGACTTCAAGGTGAGCAGGCAGGATCAGGACGAATTTGCGCTGCACAGCCAGGCGAAGGCGGCGGCTGCGCAGGCGAGCGGCCGGCTGGCCAAGGAGATCGTCGCCGTCACCATCCCGCAGCGCAAGGGCGATGCCATCGTTGTCGAACGGGACGAGCATCCGCGCGCAACGACGATCGAGGCGCTTGCCAAGCTCGGCACGCCCTTCAGGAAGGAAGGTGGCACAGTCACTGCCGGCAATGCCTCCGGCGTCAATGACGGTGCTGCAGCGCTTATCATCGCCTCGGAGGCGGCAGCGAAGAAATATGGCCTGAGGCCAATCGCCCGGATCCTCGGCGGCGCGACCGCCGGCGTGGCTCCGCGCATCATGGGCTTCGGCCCTGCCCCGGCCTCGAAAAAATTGATGGCGCGTCTCGGCCTGACGCAGGAACAGTTCGATGTCATCGAACTCAACGAGGCCTTCGCCTCGCAGGGGCTGGCGACACTGCGCGATCTCGGGATTGCCGACGACGACGGTCGCGTCAACCGCAACGGCGGCGCAATTGCCCTTGGTCACCCGCTCGGCATGTCCGGCGCCCGCATCACCGGGACGGCGGCACTGGAGTTGGCCGAGACGAGTGGACGTTACAGCCTCTCGACGATGTGCATCGGCGTCGGCCAGGGCATCGCGGTGGCGCTGGAGCGGGTCTGAAGATCGACGGGCAAAGGTGTGTGGCCGGTCTCACGATAGCGACACGCCCAGACCGAGCGCAGTTCGGGAGCCGTCCGATGACGGCTCCCCTTTTCATTCACACGGTCTCTTCGTCGCGCTGCGCCACGAAGATCAGCACCAGCAGGATGGTGATGAAGAAGCGGAAGGCATCGGGAACGCCGTTCCATTGCTTCGACATCCACATGCCGAACCATTCACCACCCACCGACATGAAGCCGACCTGCCACACGAGAAAGCCGAGCGTCAGGCCTGATATCGCTACGGTCTTCGCCCGGTTGAACTCGCGCGCGCCACCGTTGAGGTTCGTCGCCAGCCGGTAGGCGCCGAGCCAGCAAAGCAATGCCGTCAGCGCCTCGGCCGCGATGATCGCGACGTAGAACAGGTTGTGCAGTGCCGGGCTGGTGATCGCACGGTACTTGATCGCCGCATCAGGGAAGATCGTATCCATCATCATCACATGCTGGACGAAGGCGAAGTTCGTCGCGTAGTCGGTGATGTTGCCGAAGGCGACGAGCGTCGAAAACAAGGCGATAGCAGCGACGGCTGCGGTTTTGGCAATTCGAATGATTTTCATGTCTGGTACTCCTGTCCACTGCCGGCACACCCAAAATCCGGGCCGAATCCTACCGGCATCAGTCCAGCCATAGCCCGCGGCAGCGCAGAACGGGGCTGCAACATGCCTCTTCCACAACTTGCAGGATGATGCATATGCACCCCGTCGGCAACGCCCGCTGAACACGCAGCGGCCCTTACCCTTCCCTGTTGTCTTGACTCCAGCTACGGAATACAACATAACCATTTAGTTCTAAAACTCATCGGTTATGTTGATGACCCCATCTGAACGCCTCGACGCCACCTTTTCCGCCCTCGCCGATCCGACACGGCGCGCCATCCTTGCCCGCCTGGCGCTGGGCGAGGCATCGGTTCTCGAACTTGCCGAACCCTTCGCCATGAGCCAGCCGGCGGTGTCGAAGCACCTGAAGGTGCTGGAGCGCGCCGGGCTGGTTTCGCGCAGCCGCGACGCGCAGCGCCGTCCCTGCCGGATCGAGATCGATCCACTCACCGAGGCGACCGACTGGCTGGCGGAATATCGCAAGCTTTGGGAAGCGAATTTCGCCCGTCTCGACACGCTGCTTGAGGAATTGAAGGCCGACGCCGCGGCTCACGGATCGGCCGGGAACCCCACCGATTTCACCACTAGGGAGGACTGACATGCGTGCAACGTCCAACAAGCTGGTTGTCACAGCCCACGGCGACCGGGAAATTCGCATCATCCGCACGTTTGACGCGCCGCGCCGGCTGGTTTTCGACGCTTTCACCAAACCGGCGCTCGTCAAGCGCTGGCTGACTGGCCCGGACGGCTGGTCGCTGCCCGTCTGCGAAATCGACCTGCGACCCGGCGGAACGTTTCGCTATGTCTGGAAGAACACTGAGGGCACAGAGATGGGCATGGGCGGCACCTATCGCGAGATCGATGCGCCTGATCGCATCGTCCACGAAGAACTGTTCGACGAGGACTGGACCGGCGGCCGGACTGAAGTGACGACCCATTTTGTGGAGGATGGCGGGCGCACCACGGTGACGACGGCTGTCGTCTACTCCTCGACGGAGGCGCGCGATGCGGTCCTCAAGTCACCGATGGAGAGCGGCATTGCGATCGGCTACGACCGCCTCGAGGGCATTCTTGCCTCCGAACCAGTGAAATAGTCATGGAATGACCATGGGCGGAATGATCCGCCCATGGTCCAACTCTCATTCCGTCCAGATCGCGACGTCAACGGGAGCGAGCTTGCGGCCGCCGACATGGAAGGTCGCGCCAGTGCCGGCTGGCACGTCAGCTGCCTCCTTGCCGTAGTTGAAGGCGAAGTTCAGCTTGCCGCGGCGGGTGATGCGCAGATCGCCGAGATCGGCAAGCGCTTCGACCGAAGCCCAGCCCAGCGCATCGTTGATCACCTTCTTGAGCAGGTCACCCTGGGCAGCCGCCGCCATATAACGCGCCTTGTCGTTGCCGACGAGGGCCGGGGCACCATTGCGGTACTCGCCTTCGAAAGTCGCCAGCACCGTCTCGCTGGTGCGCACCGTCTCCCGCCAGATGCCGGACGGATAGGTCTCGTTGCCGTAAAGTACGGTCTCGCCATGGAACTCCGGCAAGGATTCGACGCGAGCGACGCAGATATCGATAAGGGCTGCAAGCGGGCCTGGCGGCAAGCCGTCGGGGATGTGCATGTCTTCGGTCTTGCTGCCGCT
This sequence comes from Ensifer sp. GW823-FHT05D09, assembly GCF_058795755.1. Lineage (NCBI taxonomy): Bacteria > Pseudomonadati > Pseudomonadota > Alphaproteobacteria > Hyphomicrobiales > Rhizobiaceae > Ensifer > Ensifer sp. GW823-FHT05D09. The sequence goes on from NZ_JBXAIA010000004.1 coordinate 349,094, forward strand.
GCGCGGTCCGAACAACACCTTGGCTTCGGACTTCGCCAGCTTTTCGACAAAGGCCTGGTTGGCGATGACGAGGTCAGGCGCCAGCACCAGTTGGTAGCCGTCGAGGTCGGAATGCTGGCCGATGAAATCGACGTCGACGCCGAGCCGCGAGACGGTCGAGTACCAGTCGAGCGCCGTCGCTGCGGCCGAATAGGTTCGCCCCTGCGGCAGGGCGCGCGTCGCCCAGCGCGAGTTGTAGTCGAGCAGGATCGCGACCTTGGCCTTGCTGCGCGCCTCGCCCTTCGGCAGTCGCTTCATCTCTTCCACAACCTGCGCGACTTCGAGATAGCCCTGGTCGGGCTCGCTGTTGGGAAGCAGGAGGCCGGCATGGAACTGCTCCTGCGCAAACGGCACCTGCCGCCAGCGGAAATAGGAGACCATGTCGACACCATGCGCATAGGCAAGCCAGGTCCAGAGCCGAACCATGCCGTCGGCCGGCGACTGGTTGTGTGCCGCCCAGTTCACCGGACCCGGCTGCTGCTCCATCACCCAGACGCGGCCGCGGCCGACGGTGCGGTAGAGATCGTGGTTGAAGGCGGGCTGGTCCGGATCGCCGACGCGCAGGTAGCGACCCTTGTCCTCCGGCGAAAGCCGACCGTTCAACAACCCGCCCATCGGGTAGACGTCCCAGGAGGCGATATCGATGTCTTCTCCGACCTTGTAGTGATCGAAGTCGGTGTTGTGCGACATGAAGTTGTGCGTCACCGGGCGGCCCGGCGCATGGCCGCGGATGATGTCGACCTGCGCCTTGTTGAAGCTTTTCACCTGGTCGGAAGAGAAGCGGATGAAGTCGACGATATGGGTCGGGCTCGGTTCTTCGACGAGATTGTTCGGCAGCTCGATTTCGTCGAAGCTGTTGTAGTTCATCGCCCAGAAAGCCGTGCCCCAGGCCCGGTTCAACTCTTCGGTCGTGCCGTAGCGCTCGGCGAGCCACAGCCGGAAGGCCCGCTCGGCTTCTGAGGAATAGCTGTAGATCGTGTCGTGATCGCCATATTCGTTGTCCGTCTGCCAGGCATGGACGAAGGCGTGTCTGCCGTATCGCTCGGCCATGGCGTCGGTAATCCGGGCTGCCTCGACGCGGTAGACGCGGCTGGAGAAGCAATAGTGACGCCGGGCGCCGAACTTGCGCACGACACCGTTGACGTCGACAGGCAGGATATCGGGGTGCCGGTCGATCAGCCACTTCGGTGGCGCTGCGGTCGGTGTGCCCAGGATAACCTTCAGGCCGGCGCTGCCGAGCACGTCGATCGCGTCATCCAGCCACTCCCAATGAAACTCGCCCGGCCTCGGCTCGATCTTCGCCCAGGCGAATTCGCCGATGCGTACCCAGGCGAGCCCGAGTTCGACCATGCGGCGGGCATCGTCTTCCCATTTTTCGCGCGGCCATTGCTCCGGATAGTAGCAGACGCCGAGTTCCAGCATGTCGGTCTCCTGCTTGTCGGCGTTGAAACGGTTCGGTCGCGTCAGGGGCATATGCAAGATCGGATCCTTCGTCATGCTTTCGGCCGGCTTTACCCGGCGCTTTGTCTTCGATGCGAGCGCCTTTGGGGATATAAACGTTTATATCATCCGGCGTCAGTCGTGTGGTTGTCGTGTTCGGTCTCAGCGGTTCGGGGTCAGGCGGTCGTCGCAGCGCTCGATCAGCTTGGGCATCAGAAGCGTCTGCAGAGCCTCCGGCGGCTCGCCTTCCATCCGGCGCAGGATGTAGGCACCGAGCAGGCTGCTCGGTTCGCTGATCGGCAGGTAGTAGGTGGTGATCGGCGGCGCAAAATACTGGCTGACGTTGAGATCGTCGGTGGCATTGATGACGGCGTCGCGGCCATGCACCAGCCCACGCTCGTGGAAGCCGGAGAAAGCGCCGAGCGCCGACGCCTCGTTGGCGCAGATATAGGCGGTCGGTGGATTGGAAAGATCCGACATCGTCAGCACGTTTTCCCGCCCGAAAGCCGGCGTCAGCCGCCCATGCGCGACCAGAGCCGGGTCGAAGGGCAGACCGGCAACCTCAAGCGCGCGCCTGTAGCTTTCAAACCGGGTGATGCCGTAGCTCAAATCCGACAACGGGTTGAGAAGGGCGATGCGGCGATGGCCGCGCTCCACCAGCCGCGCCATCGAGACGCGGATCATCTGCTCGTTGTCGGCATCGACATAGGCATGCGGCGCGTTGTGAACGCTGGTGCCATAGGTAACGAAGGGAAAGTCCGCCGCCTGCATCGTGCGGATGCGCGGGTCATCGGCGCGCGTGCCGGAGATGATGATGCCGTCGGCCTTCTTCAGCGAGACGATCTGCTTGATGATCGCCTGGCTTTCCTCGAAATTCCGCACCGCATAGAGCGAGACGCGGTAAGGGCTGTCTTCCAGCGCCCAGGAAATGCCGCTCAAGAGCTGGGCGTATTCGACGCCTTCCCACTCGTTCTGCTTCGGCCCCGGCGCCGTCATGATCGCGGCGACCTGATAGGTCTTGCCGGTGCGCAACTGCACGCCATGCATGTTGAGTTCGTAGCCGACCCGCTCTGCGGCCTCGATCACGATCGCGCGCGTTTCCGGGCGAACCTGAGGCGAATGCTTCAAGGCCTTGGACACAGTGGCAATCGACAGCCCCGTTTCCTGCGCAATGGTCTTGATCGTCGGTCTCTGCATGGCGTCTCGGCTCATCACGGGTTGTCGTCGCTGAGCGATGCCGCCAGCAGGAGGTAGACTGCGGATGTCCAGGCGAATGCCCGATCGCGAAGGCCCCTCCCCGACCGCGCATCGAAGTTTTCGGCCATACCGTTTTTGCTGGCCAGTGAACAGAACTTTTCCGCGATTTCGCGTGTCAGCTCAATCTCCCCTTGCCGGCGAAGGCCGTCCCAGAGAAGCAGCGTCGTCGGCGCCCAGATCGGGCCGCGCCAATAGCCGTCATCCTCGTAAAACGGGCTCTTCGGGCTTTCCGTCGCCGGACCCCAGGCGGTGATGAATCCGCCAGAAACCAGACGGGCGACAAGCTTCTCGCGCATCTCGCTTGGCAGCCGCGCGCCCAGCAGCAGCGGCATGAACTGGATCAGGTTTTCACCCGGCAAGATCCGGTCCGGCGCGCCCGCAAGCCGCGCGCCAAAAGTCTCACCGGTCCAGAGCCGTTCGAACAGCAGCGCCTGCAGGGCATCCGCCTTGGCGTTCCATTCGGCGGCGCGCGCCGGATCGCTCTCCAGCAGGGTCGCAAGCGTCTCGCAGGCCAGAATGAGGAACACCGGCAGATCGGGCGAGATCACCGGACCGCCCTCGGCAAAGAAGGTCGCATTGTCCCAGCCGCTGTCGTTGCCGTGGAAATAGCTCGGCAGCGACGTTGCATCGGCGCGGGCGCAGGTCAGCCAGTAGTCGACTTGCTTGGCGATCGCGTCGCGCAGATAGGTCTTGCGCTCAACGGTCAGGAAATCCGGATGCCGTGCCGCGATCAGCGACACTGCCCAGCCATGCACCGGCGGCTTGGTGAAGGCGAAGAGCACGTCGCGATCGTTGATGTAGTCGGGCAGCAGGCCGGAGGCGTCCTGGTGATCGAAGATCACCGCCAACTGGTCGAAGGCGAGATCCTGGTCGATCGCCGCCACGCCCAGGGCCGAAAATGCGTTGTCCCAGCTCCAGATGTTGATCATGTGGTTCTTGGACATATAGATCGCCGGCCGCCTCAGCTGGCCGCCAACCGGAACACCATTTGCCCACAGCAGATAGCTTGCCAGTCGATGCGCCTCGTCCTGGCCTTCAGCACCCTTCGGCACATTGGCACACCACTGTTCGAACTCGACAGTGGTGCCGGCAAGCGCGTCCGTGAAGCTCTGGAGCGGCGCCGTCGGCGGCACGGTGTGAAAGAAATCGACATTGCCCTCGAACGGACCTTTGCCCGTAAACGCGAAGGAGACGTCGGCCGAGTGGTCGCGCTGCCAGGCGCCCGACACGTCGAGCGTACCCGACACGGCACGGGGAATGAACTTGACGTTTTCGACGGCCGCCACCAGGCAATCATCACCGGCAGGGGTGCGGTAGACGTAGTCGTAGCGCGACCCTTCGAGATGAAAGCGCACACCGGCTTTCTCGCCGCTGAGATGCAGCCGCTCGCCTTCGCCGATCGCGAAGGTCAGCGATCCCGCGCCAACGTTGGCAACCAGACGCTCAGGCGAAAGCTCGAAGGTCGCCTCGGCCGGCTTGCCCGCCGCATCGAGGAATTCGACGCGGCAAAGGCGCCCCAGCGACGGCCGTTCGTCGCCACCGGCAACGAAGCGCAGGTAGAGGGCGCGAGTGCCATCGCCGCCCGGAACCTTCATCATCGACAGCGTCAGAAACCGGCCCCGCCGGCTGAAGGGGATATGCTCGATATCGAACAGCATCGCTTATCCCTTCACCGACGAGCCGACCGCGCCGTCCATGATGTAGCGCTGGGCGACGAAGAAGAGGGCGAGCGGCGGCAGGCAGAGGATCACCGTGATCGCGGCGATCGAGGTGACGTCGACCTCATGCAGGCCTTTGAACATCGAAAGCCCGAGCGTCAGCGTGTATTTCGACTGGTCGTTGAGGAAGATCAACGGGCCGAGATAGTCGTTCCAGGCGTTCATGAAATGGAAGGTGCCGACCAGCACCAGCGCCGGCATCATCAGCGGCAGGTGAATGCGCCAATAGATGTCGAAAGCGTTGGCCCCGTCCATGCGGGCCGCCTCGTCGATCTCCATCGGCACGGTCATGATGTACTGGCGGAGCAGGAAGACGAAGAAGGCGTCGGCGAAATAGGCCGGCACGATCAGCGGCTTCAGCGTGTTGATCCAGCCGAGCATGTTGAATTCCATGTAGAGCGGAATCATCTTCACGTCCCACGGGATCATCATGGTGGCGAGCAGCACGATGAACAGCGGATCGCGACCGGGAAAGCGGAAGCGGGCGAAACCATAGGCAACCAGCGAGCTCGAGATCAGCTGCCCGATGGTCGAGAACACCACGACGATGAGCGAGTTGCTCAGATAGGTGCCGAAGGGCTGCTTGTTCCAGGCGGCCGCAAAGTTCTCCCAATGCCATTCCGATGGCCAGAACACCGGCGGGAACTGGTAGAGATCGGCGGTGCTTTTGATCGCCGTCATGAAGGTCCAGTAGAACGGCGCGATGAACAGCGCCGAGAGCAGGATCAGCGCGGAATAGAGCAGCGTCTTACGCATGGCCTTCTCCATCGTTCTGGCGGACTTCGCCTTCGTAATAGACCCAGGCGGCCGACCAGCGCATGACGCCGAGGCTGAGCGCGAGCACGATGATGAACATCACCCAGGAGCCGGCGGCGGCATAACCCATGTCGAAATACTTGAAGGCGTTGTCGTAGATATACATGGCAAAGAAATAGGTGGAGCCGAGCGGGCCGCCCTTGGTCAGGAGCAGGGCGATGGTCAGCTGCTGGAAAGCGGAAATGATCGAGGTGATGAAGGTGAAGAGCAGCATCGGCCCGAGCATCGGCAAGGTGATGAACAGCATCTGCGCCCAGCCGGGAACGCCCGACACGGTCGCTGCCTCGTAAAGTTCCTTCGGGATGGCTTTGAGGCCGGTCAGGAGGATCAGCATGGTGCCGCCGAGACCCCAGAGGCTGGCGATGATGATCGCGACGATCGCGAGATTCGGATCGCCGAGCCAGTTCGGTCCGTCGATGCCGACGAACGACAGCATGAAGTTCAGAAGGCCGTATTCCTTGCTGTAGATCCAGCTCCAGATCGTCACCAGTGCGACGCCGGAAATGACGCTCGGCAGATAGAAGGCCGTGCGGAAGAAGCCGCTGGCAAAGGTGATGTTGTGCAGCATCAAGGCCAGCAGGAACGACATGACGATGTTGAACGGCACGTAGATCGCCGCGAACTTCACCGTGATCCAGAGGCTCTCCCAGAACTGCGGGTCGTCCATTATCATCGTGCGGTAGTTATCGAGACCGACGAAGGTCCGCTCACCGACGACGGGCCAGTCGTAGAAGCTCATCGTCAGCGAAAAGACCAGCGGTCCGAGCGTGAAGAACAGGAACCCGAGGATCCACGGGGAGATGAACAGATAGGGCGCAGCATGGCGCGCGATGGCGGAGCGCTTGCGCCTTGCCACCTTGGGCTCTGCCCCGGCATAGGTCATATCCATCTCCCCGTACTCCCTTTGCTTACTTGATCAGCCGCTTGGAACGGCTGACGGCATCGTCGAGATGCTGCTTGGCGTTGCCCTGGTCGATCATGGTTGCCTCGATGGCGCGCGCGAGATTGTCCTGCACCTTGCCCCAGTTGGCGTTCTTCAGGAACGCATGGGTTTCGGTGTTCGAGGTCGCGAGAATATCGAAGAACGGCTTGTAGATCGGATCCGCGGTCATGCCCTTCTCTTGCGCAACGCTAGTGCGCACCGGCAGGTCGTTGGTCCGCATGGCAACGGCTTCAGGCGACGAGAAGAACTTGACGAACTCCCAGGCGAGGTCCGGATGGGCTGCATCCTTGGCGATGGAGATCGCCGACACGCCAAGCGCGGAATGGGCGGTCTTGTCGCCGAACTTCGGCAGCGGTGCCACGCCGTACTTGATGCCCGACGCGTCGATACCGGACTTCGACCACATGGCGCTCTGGAACATGGCGATCTTGCCGCCCTTGAACAGCGTGCTGCCCGAGGTGTCGTCACCAAGGTTGAGCGTGATCGCTTCCTGCTTCTTGGCCATGTCACCGAACATGTCGAGGACTTGAGCAGCTCCATCGCTGTTCATGTAGCCGTCGATCTGCTTGCCGTCGTCGGAGATATACTTGGTACCGTTCGACCAGAGGAACTGCTCGAAGTCGTAAGGATCGGGCTTGGCATCGACGGCGAAGCCGTAGACCTTGTTCGGCTCGTCACGAAACTTCGCAGCCTTTGCGCGCAGGTCGTCCCAGGTCCAACCGTCCTTCGGCTCCTCGACGCCGGCCTTGGCGAACATGTCCTTGTTGAAGAAGACGACCTGGGTGGTGAAGCCCGAGGGCATGCCGTAGGTCTTGCCCTCGACGCGCGTGGTGTTCATCAGGCCCTGAGGAAAATCGTCCGGCTTGATCTCGGCAGCGTCCTTGGCGATCAGATCGTCGAGCGGCATCAGCGACGTGTAGTACTGCGGGAAGTTCCACATATACATGACATCAGGCGGGCTACCGGCGCCGAAAGCGGCGATCAGCTTCTGATCGTAGCCGTCAGCGTAGGGTTCGACCTGAACCTTCACGCCCGGGTGCTTTTCCTCGAACTTCTTGGCGATTGCCTGCTGGATCGCCAGGCTCTCGTCCGTGTCCCAGGTGGCAAAGCGCAAGGTCTCCTCCGCGCGGGCCGTGGCAACGCCGGCCATCGCCAATACCATGAGCGAACCGATGAGCGACTTCGTCTTGTTCTGCATGCTTCTCCTCCTCATTCGGGTCACGCGACCCTTTTGCTTTTTTCCTGATTGATCAGCACCTGCGTCTCGGGATCGAGCGCCCGCGCAATCGCCTTGCCGTCGGCATCGAACAGGTGGCAATGCTCAGGCGGAATGCGTAGATGGATGCGCTCGCGGTTGGCAACCGGATGGGTGCCACGCACGACTGCGGTCATGTCGGAGCCGTTCTCAAGGCCGATGTGAACGTGGCTTTCGGTGCCGAGGCGCTCGACCAGACGGACATCGCCAACCAGATGGGCTTCCTCGGGTGAAACCAGTTCGAGCTTGTCCGGGCGGATGCCGACCGTGACCGGCTTGTCCTTGGCGACGACAGCCGAAGACAGTGTCTCGACCGTCAGGTCACGCACCAGGCCGCCGCCCGAAAGCGTCAGTTCCGAGCGATCCTGGCGGGCCACGTTCGCGGTGACGAAATTCATCCTCGGCGAGCCTATGAAGCCGGCCACGAACAGGTTGGCCGGCTGGTAGAACAGCTCGAGCGGCGTGCCGAACTGGCTGACCTTGCCCTTGTCCAGCACGACGACGCGGTCCGACAGCGTCATCGCCTCGACCTGGTCGTGGGTGACATAGATCATCGTCACGCCAAGCCGTTCATGGAGAGCGGCGAGCTCGACACGCATGGTGACGCGCAGGCCGGCATCGAGGTTCGACAACGGCTCGTCGAGCAGGAACAGTTTTGGCTCGCGCACGATCGCGCGGCCGATGGCAACGCGCTGGCGCTGGCCGCCGGAAAGCTGCCGGGGTTTGCGGTGCAGAAGCTCGGAGATGCGCAGGATGTCCGCTGCGTTGTTGACGCGGCGATCGATCTCGTCGCGCTTCATGCCGTTCAGCGCCAGGCCGAAGGACAGGTTCTTGCGCACGTTCATATGGGGATAGAGCGCGTAATTCTGGAAGACCATGGCGATATCGCGCTTGGCCGAGCGCAGATCGGTGATATCGCGATCGCCCAGACGGATCGAACCGGAATCGAGCTCCTCAAGACCGGCGATCGACCGCAGGAGCGTACTCTTGCCGCAACCGGATGGCCCGAGAAAGCAGACGAACTCGCCGTCGGCGATATCGAGATTGATGCCCTTCAAGACTTCGAGCGAACCAAAGCCTTTGCGCAGATTTTCAATACGGATAGCTGCCAACGGGCCCTCCCCTGATGGCGAACATTGCGGCAGTCGGCTCGATAGTCACCTGCCGTACGTTCGTGTTAAACGTTTATATGGACGATAAAAACGTTTAACTTCGTTGTAAAGGGAAAAAATTGGCACTCAGGAAATTGCTGTGCACGATAAGAGCGGTCAAATGCGATACGGCCGGTTCATGACCGGCCGTATCGCATTTTGATCAAGGGCTTAGGCGCCCGAGCGTCTCGTCGAGAGCCTCGAGGAAATAATCACAATCCTTGGCGCTGAATGGCGCCGGTGGCTTCACCTTCAGCACGTTGTGATGCGGCCCCTCGCTGCTCAAGAGTATCCGGTACTTGCGCTTCATTTCGGCAATGATGAAATCAAGCTCGCTTGCCGCCGGCTCCAGCGTCTCGCGGTCACGCACCAGTTCGATGCCGTTGAAGAGACCGTAGCCGCGCACATCGCCGATGATGGCATGGCGCTTGGCCAGCGCCCGGGCGCCCTCCATCAGCCTGATGCCGACGACCTGGCAATGGTGCATCAACCGCTCGTCGCGAATGACGTCGAGCACCGCAAGTCCGATCTCGGCAGAGACCGGATTGCCGCCGAAGGTGTTGAAATACTCCATGCCATTGGCAAAGGATGCGGCAATCGCCTCGGTGGTGACGACGGCCGCCATCGGGTGCCCATTGCCGATCGGCTTGCCCATGGTGACGATATCCGGGACCACCCCTTGCGTCTGGTGCGCCCACATATGGCTGCCGACGCGGCCGAAGCCGACCTGCACTTCGTCGGCAAGGCACAGGCCGCCGGCGGCGCGCACATGGGCATAGGCTTCGCGCAGATAGCCTTCCGGCAATGTCAGCTGCCCGCCCGTTCCCAGAATGCCCTCGCTGAAGAACAGCGCCGGGCGGCGGCCGTTGGCGGCGAGCGCCAGCACCTGGTTGCGTACGTCGTCGGCATATTTGCGGCCGGCGTCCGCATCGCCGTAGCGATAACGGCCGCGATAGAGATCCGGCATTTCCGCGACCTGCACATGTGCCGGACGCCCCTCGCCGCCTTTGCCGGCAAACTTGTAGGGGCTGACGTCGATCATGCTCGACAGATGGCCATGATAGGCATGATCGACGGTGATGACGTCGCGGTTTCCGGTATAGGCGCGCGCCAGTCGGAGCGCCAGATCGTTGGCCTCGCTGCCGGAATTCACGAAGAAGCAGACGTTGAGTGGATCGGGAAACAGCGCGGCGAGCCGCGTCGAATATTCGACCAGCGTATCGTGCAGATAGCGGGAGTTGGTGTTGAGCTTGCCCATCTGCGCCTGCGCCGCCTTGACGACGCGCGGATGGCAATGGCCGACGTGGCAGACATTGTTGACCATGTCGAGCCAACGGGTGCCATCCTCGTCGATCAGATGCGCGCCTTCGCCGCCGCCGATCTTCAGCGGTGCGGCGCTATAGGCGATGCTGAGCGAGCGCCCGATGCGGCGATGACGCTCGCGCACGAGAAAGTCCTTGTCGCGCGCGACGATGACGGCGGCCGGGACCGGTAGACCAAGCACGACGCTCGGATCGGGGCTTATCTCCCGCCAGACCTGCCATTGATCGCGCACGCCGACGCCGAACATGCGCCCCCCAAGCCCGAGATGGTCGGTCACCAGCTGGAAATGCAGATGCGGCGCCCAGTTGCCGTTTTCTTCGGATGCGCCAAGCGCCGCAAAGCTTTCGCCCCTGGCGACAGGCTGGCCGATCGCCAACGTCGCGAGTGTCTCGCGCGACAGATGGCCGTAGAGCGTCCAGAAGATGTCGCCGGTATCGGTGATATGCTCCAAAAGCACAGTCGGGCCGAAACCGAAGGCGACGGCATCGTCGTGAAGGAAGGCGACCTTGCCGGCGAATGGTGCATGCACCGGCTCACCCGCCGGTGCGAAGAGGTCGACGCCGAGATGGATCGAACGGCGTTCATCGGAAATCGCCGTTTCATAGGCGTCGCCCCGATAGATCCCGCGATCCTCGCCATAAACGCCGATGCCGAAATCGGCATTCTGTTCGCGGATAAAGGCCGCGATCCGCGCCTCAGCCGCCTGGGCATCCAGTACCGCCCATTGCTCAACCTCGGAACTGGAGGCGGAGAAATCGAAGACGGCGACTTGCGGCTTTGCGACGGCCGGCTTGACGATGGCCGAGAAATCGTGGGCATTCCGCTCCAGCCAGGCCATGACGTCAGCCGCATGCGCCACCGGCGCAAAGCCGCAGGCGTCACGGATGCGGGCAATAGCGACAGCCCGGTTCTCGCGTTCCAGGCGCTGCAGCTCGCGCCAGACGTCGTCCTGGCTGACAAGCAGGTAGGTGTTTTCAGGATTGTCGCGGATCTGCTTGGCCGCCATGCACATGCTGACGGCGTAGCGTGTGCGAACGAGGTCGAAGATCAGTCCTGCTTCGGTCTCGCTGATTGCATTTACGCTGTGATAGGCGCCGGTGAGTGCGCCGATCGTGCCGACCGCATCCCTGGCGCCGATCAGCGAATAGGCTGCAGCGACGGCAATCTCGACGACGCGCCAGGTCTCGACCATATCGCCGAAATCGAGCAGTCCGCTGACCCGCCCCTCGTTGTCCAGCAGCACGTTATAGTCGTTGGCGTCATTGTGAATGACCTGGCGCGGGCATGCTTCGAGGCTTGGAAGGACGAATGCAGCGAACCGTTCAAGGATCGCGCGCACCGCAGCCTGCTTTTCGTCGCCATCGATCAGGTCCACATGCTGCAGATGAATGTCCGCGCGGCCGATATCCCAAGCATAGACGCGCTTCGTGCCGGCATGGGCAAAGCCTTCAAGGCTTCGATCGAGCCGGCCGAGCAGCTCCCCGAGCGTTTCCGCACTGGCCGGTGTTCTGGACGAAGATTTCGCCCAGATATCGCCTGGGAGCCAGGTGAGCAGCCGAGCGGTACGCTCGCCGCGCACGACGACATTCACCGTCGACACTCCGTTGCGGGCCAGAACCGGCCGCGAGACAGACAGATCAGGCGCCGTTGTCACGAGGTGGCCGAGCACCGCAACCTGCATGCCGAGGTCGTCGGCATCATCAGGCGCATGCAGCTTGAGGAGATACTGCTCGCCGTCTTGCGCGCGGACGCGGTAGTTGAGGTCGTGCTCGCCGGGAAGCGGTGAGACATCCCCTTCAATACCGTAGGCCTCGACGAGCAATGCGCGGATGGCCGCCAGTTCCTGCTCTGCCTTCAAATCATTCTGTGTCATGCCTGCTGCTCGTCCCGTCACCATGAAATCCGTCGTCCGTCGTAGCCGCGGAAGCTGCCGCTATCGGCCATATCCGCCCCATCGATCCTTGCCTTCAATCCGGCTGCACTCGTCGCCACCGGCACCTGGGCCTCGTCGCCGCCCATGTCGGTCTTCACCCAGCCGGGATGCAGCGACAGCACGGTGATGCCATCCTTGCGCAAATCCTGCGCCAGCTTCACCGTTGCCATGTTCAGGGCCGCTTTCGAGCAGCGGTAGGCGTAGTCACCGTCATCATCGTCGAGCGTGCCTTCGGCAAGCGACCCGGCGCGGCTGGAGATGTTGGCGACAACCCGGCTTTCTCCCGCCAGAAGGTTTGCCCGCAGGGCCTGCACCAGCAGCAAGGGAGCGAGCGCGTTGATGCGCATCACCTCGACGAAGTCGCCTCCGTCGAGCGTCGAAAGCCCACCCGTATCGCCGCGGATACCGGCATTGTTGATCAGGACGTCGATCGCCACGCCTTCGAGTGTCCTGCCGAGGGCCGTAATCGACGCGGGGTCGGAGACGTCGAGCGACTGCGTTTCTATACCGCCGTCGACAGACGCCGACCCACGGACGCAGGCAATGACGCGCCAACCGTCGGCCTCATAAAGTGTCGCAAGTTCGCGGCCGAGGCCACGCGAGGCGCCTGTGATCAGGACCGTCCGGCGCTCCCGCTCCCCCAAGCTATCGATGCTTGATGTCATATTTTCTCTCGACCATGTTCACGAGGCTCGCCGCGGCAAGCGTCAGGAAGATGTAGAAGATCGCCGCGGAGTTATAAGGCGCGAACGGCAGGAAGCTCGCCGACTGGAACTCGCGCATGCGCTGGGTGATGTCGCGGATCGACAGGATCGACAGCAGCGAAGTGTCCTTGAGGATGGCGATCAGCTCGTTGCCGAGCGGCGGAATGATGATCCGGAAGGCCTGCGGCAGGATGACAAGCCGCGCCGTCTGCCAGCGATTGAGGCCGATGCTGCGCGCCGCCTCGACCTGGCCGACCGGAATGGCGTTGATGCCGGAGCGGAAGATTTCGGCGAGATAGGCGGAATAGGCAAGCGCCATGGCGACGATGCCGCGCACCAGGTTGGGCGGATCGAGCACGCCCTGCGTGGCGTCCTTCAACGCGCCGCTGAGCGGCAAGCCGACATAGAGCACGATCACCAGCATCGGAATGCCGCGAATGGTATCGACGATGAATTCCGAGCCAATCGCCAGCGGATGGCGCTGATGCAGATAGCCGCCGAAGGTCAAAAGGCCGAGGATGATCGCAAGCACGGCGATGGTGATGCCGGTCGCGCGGTCGCGATCGTTCAGCGCCTCGGTTTTCCAAAGCACCGGGAGATCGGCGGGCGCAGTGGCGGCAGGCAGCAAGGCGGCACTGACGCCTTCGTTCTTCGCGATCGAGGCAAGTGCCTCGGTCGGGCCGACAAAGGTGCGCACCGGCGTCTCCGTCTGCGGCGCGCCGTCATACTGGCCGAAGCGCACGGCGCTGATCAGACCCGCCGGCGTATTGGTGACGATGCCGACCTTGCCTTGAAGCGTGCCGGCGAGCACGTAGGTGTCGCGCGGCTGCAGCAGGAACCATCCGGCCACAAGAGCGAGGACCAGGGTCGCCACGGCGAAGTAGAGACTGGTGCGCACCGTCGAGTGCAATTGCAGGAGGCCGACCCAGACGAGGCCCAGCACCGCGGCCAGAATATAGGCGGCAATCGCCGCGCGGATGGTGGTCGCCACGCCGGCGGCAAAGGCGATATGGGCGAAGAAGAACACGAAGATCAGGCCGGCGCCGTTGACGACGCCGAGGATCCAGCGCCCCACCCGCCGCAACGGGCTGTCGACCGGTTCGTCGGCACGCGCGCCCGCGAAAAACAGTCCAAGGCCGAGAAGGGTCAAAAGCAGGTAGGCTGGAAACAGCCAGCCCTCGACGCCTCGCACCCACAGATCGGCCGCCTCGGTCAGTTGACGTGGCGTCACCCCCTTGACGATCAGCTCCGATTTGAAGGCATCGACGCCGTTTGCCACCACCGAGGCAATGAAGGGATGAATGTTATGCCCAAAGAGCAGGACACCTGCTGCCGCAACATTCAGTACGGCCGCGGCTACCGCCCATTTCGGGCGGCTTGCCTTCGCCCGCGAAAACAGGAGTACGCAAAGCCCCGCCGAGAAGGCAACGGCCAGAGCGAGAAAGCCGGGCACGAACGCCGACGAACCGTTCTCGACGCCAAGAATGGCGCGAAGCGACCGCTGGTAGTCTCCGGAGGACACGAAGAGATAGATGATGAAAGGCAGCGCGGTCAGGATGATGAGATTGCTCGGACGCACGCTTCTCAGGAACGACATTCATTCCTCCGGGGTATCGAATGGAACAGGCTGTGATCCCGGAGCACCTATGGCGCTCCGGGGACATTGCGGACGGTTTACTTCAGGCCCCAGTACTTGTTGACCAGCTGGTCGAGCGTGCCGTCGTCCTTGATCATCTTCAGGCCTTCGTTGAAGGCGGCAATGTTCTCGTCGCCCTTGCGGAAGACCAGGCCAAGCGGATCGGATTCAAGATCCTTGATCGCCACCACCAGTTCGCCGGCAAATTCGCGCTCGTACGCCGCAGCGTTGGCACCATTGATGACGACGCCGTCGACGTCCTTGTTCTTGAGCGCGATGATCGCGGCACTGAACGTGTCATAGGCGGCGACGTTGTCCTTACCGACGACACTCTCCGCCACCTGCGCATCGGTGGTGTTCGCCTGGGCCGACAGCTTCCTGCCGGCGTCCTTGAAGCGTTCGAGCGTGATGTCCTGGTCTTCGACACGCATCAGCACCGCCTGGCTGTTGACGATGTAGGGATCGGAGAAATCCATCGCCTTCTTGCGTTCCTCGGTGATCGAGACGCCCGATGCGACCAGGTCGAAATTGCCCTGATCGAGGGCTGCGAAGATGCCGTCCCAGCCGGTGGTGATGAACTCGGCCTGGCAGTTGATCTTGGCGCAGACCGCATTGACCACATCGACGTCAAAGCCGACGATCTGGCCGGTTGCCGGATCGACGCTTTCCATCGGCGGCGAGGTCGTGTCGGACCCCACCTTGAGCAATTTGCCGCCGAGATCGGCGGCGTGGGACACGCTTGCGGAAAGAGTTGCAAAGGTCAGCGCAATGATCAGTTTTTTCATGGTTCTCCTCCTTGGATGGTAAAAACTCAGGCCAGCCTGCCGCCGAGATTGTCTGGCTGTCGTTCGATCAGCGTTGGCCTGAAAACCTGCCTGAGCGCCTTCGGGTCCTCACCCTCCATGCGTTTCAGCAGGAACTGTCCGAGGGTCCGCCCGAGGACCTCGATCGGTTGGTAGAATGTGGTGATTGGTGGGGTGAAATAGGCGCTGACGTTGATGTCGTCATAGGCGATGACATCGACATCGACGCCCACCTGCCTTCCGAGGCTGCCGAGCCCCGAAAGCACGCCGAGCGTCGTCGATTCGTTGATGCAGACAAAGGCGGTCGGCGGCTCGGCTGCCTGCAGCAGGTCGATCACGCTCTGCCGGCCGAAATGGGTGGAAAGGTCACCTTCGACAATCAGATCGGCAGACGCGGCAATCCCCGCCTCGCGGAAGGCGCGAGCGAAGCCGTCCAACCTGTCCATCGCATAGGAGAACCGGCGTTCTGGATTGACGAGCGCGATGCGGCGATGGCCGCCGGCGATCAGCCGCGCGGTCGCAGCATGGGCCGCCCATTCGTTGTCGATATCGACATGGGCGTAGTCCAGATCCTTGCGGCAACGTCCCATCGAGACGAATGGGAAATGATGATCGACCAGCAGATCGATGCGCGGGTCGTCGGCAAGAATGCCCGAAAAAATCAAGCCGTCGGCAAGCCCCTGATCGACGATGCGGCGAGCGGCTTCAGCACCGTCGGCAGCATCGCGGATGACGTGCACGGACATGCGGTAGTCAGTACCATCAAGTGCCTGACTGACGCCGCTCAAGATCTGCGTATATTCGACACCGTCCCACTCGTAGTCGCGCGCGGCCGTCACCGGCATCAGCACGGCCGCCTGAAAGCTCTTTCCGGTACGAAGCGCCATGCCGCGCGCGTTCGCCTGATAACCGACGTCGCGCGCCGCCTTGAAGATGAGGTCGCGGGTCACGGGCGCAACGACAGGCGATTCCCTGAGCGCTTTTGAGATGGTTGCTATGGAATAGCCGGTGATCTCGGCCAGCGTCTTGATCGTTGGCGCCGGTGCCCGCCGGGTTTTATGCATATGCGCTGCCATGCACCCTCCCAGGCCCTTGGCTCACTCTTCACATATGCGTAACAGCCAATAAAAACGTTTTCAAGAAAAATAAAAACGTTTTTATTTTGACGTGGGGAGAAGTTCTACCGCGCAAGAACGTTCGGTCACAGGGACCGACCATAGACCTGCGCACCAGCGCGAGCGGGACGGTGATTGGTGACGAACAGTGGAGGCAGGCCGCGCGGCGCGCGCCCTGGAACCGCCCCCTCAACCTGATCGTTGGCGCGGCACAACAGATTCGGCGCGCATGAAAAAGGCCGCGCAGCACTCGCTTCGCGGCCTCTTATTGAACAATACCCTGCGCCCTACATGCGCATTCTCAATCCATGTCGTCGCTGTCAGGCGTAACCGCATGGTCGCGATTTCCGTGGATGATCTCGCGCTTGCCGACATGGTTGGCCGCACCCACCAGGCCTTCCTTCTCCATGCGCTCGACGAGCGATGCGGCACGGTTGTAGCCGATCCCCAGACGCCGCTGGATGTAGGAGGTCGAGCACTTCTTGTCGCGCAGCACCACCTTGACGGCCTGGTCGTAGAGTTCGTTGCCGTCCTCCGAGGCGATAGCCGTCTTGTCGAAAACGGCGCCCTGCTCTTCCGCGGGCTCTTCTTCCTCTTCGTCCGCGGTGACGGTTTCAAGGTATTCAGGCCGGCCTTGGGTCTTCAGATGGGCGACGACATGTTCCACTTCCTGGTCCGAAACGAACGGACCATGGACACGGGCAATCCGCCCGCCACCCTGCATGTGCAGCATGTCGCCCTGGCCGAGCAGTTGTTCGGCACCCTGTTCGCCAAGGATGGTGCGGCTGTCGATCTTCGAGGTCACCTGGAAGGAGATGCGGGTCGGGAAGTTGGCCTTGATCGTGCCGGTGATCACATCGACCGAAGGCCGCTGCGTCGCCATGATCAGGTGGATACCGGCAGCACGCGCCATCTGCGCCAACCGCTGGATCGCCCCTTCGATCTCCTTGCCGGCGACCATCATCAGGTCGGCCATCTCGTCGACGATGACGACGATATAGGGCATCGGCGCCAGATCCATTTCCTGCTGCTCGAACAGCGCCTCGCCGGTGCCCTTCTCGAAGCCGGCCGGGACCGTGCACATCACCGGCTCGCCCTTTTCGCGGGCAGCGGCGGCGCGCTGGTTGTAGCCGTCGATGTTGCGAACGCCGAGGCGCGACATCTTGCGATAGCGGTCCTCCATCTCGCGAACGGCCCATTTCAGCGCCATGACGGCCTTTTTCGGATCGGTAACGACAGGCGTCAGCAGGTGCGGAATACCGTCATAGACGGAGAGCTCGAGCATCTTCGGATCGACCATGATCAGGCGGCACTCTTCCGGCTTCAGCCGATAGAGCAGCGACAGGATCATCGTATTGATCGCCACCGACTTGCCCGAACCGGTGGTGCCGGCAACCAGCAGATGCGGCATCTTGGCGAGTTCGGCGATGACGGGCTCACCGCCGATCGTCTTGCCCAGGCACAACGCCAGCTTGCAATTCGTCTTGCGGAAATCGACGGATTCGATCAGCTCGCGGAAATAAACGGTTTCGCGGGTGGCATTCGGCAGTTCGATGCCGATGACGTTGCGACCGGGTACGACGGCGACACGGGCCGACAGCGCCGACATCGAGCGGGCGATGTCATCGGCAAGGTTGATCACGCGCGATGACTTGACGCCGGGTGCCGGCTCGAATTCGTAGAGCGTGACGACGGGCCCCGGGCGGACGTGAATGATCTCGCCGCGCACGCCGAAATCTTCGAGAACGCTTTCGAGAAGTCCGGCATTCTGCTCGAGCTGTTCCTGCGACATGAAGAAGCCTCGCCCTTCCGGCGGCTCTTGCAACAGATCCTGCGACGGGAACTCATAGCCGTCGGCCTGAGAGAAACGCTCGGTGACGCCGATCGGCGGCAGCATCGACGGTGCGCGCGAGACCTGCGCAGGCATGGTGATCGCCGCCTTGGAGACAGTCGTAACCGTACGAACCGGCTCTTCTTCGGGCATCACTGTGGTGATTTCGGCCGGTTCGATGACAACAGGCGGAACCGATGCGATTTCAGACGGCACGATCACGGGTGCTGGCGCATCGCGAACAGGTTCGACCGAGACCGGTTCTACCGGCGCCATCTCCACAGCAGCAGGCATCGATGGGGTAACGGCCGCAGGACGGCATTCGACGACGCGGAAAAGCGACGTGATCGCCGTTGGCGGCATACGCCTGATTTCAACGGCCTTGATGGGGGCCGCGTTCGAAGCCGGTACCGACACGAAGGGAGCGGGCGCAAAGGAGACCGGCGCTGCGGTCTCGACGAAAGGCTTCGGCTGTGCAGTTGCCGCGTCGGCCGGTTCGTCATCCCCGGTGGACGGACCAAATTCGAAGAAGGCGAAGTCAGACAGGAATGACATGCGCGTGTCGGTCGGGCGCTCTGTCGTGGGGTCTGCAGGTTCGGCGATCGCCAGCGGCTCGACGGTTATCGACGGTAGCGTAATCGCCACAGGCGCCTCGTCGACGGTCGGGGCCGGCTGAGTCGCAACATCAGCAATGGCAACTGCATTGGCGGCCTCTGCCTTGGATGCAGACGACCAATGCGGAAGCTGGCTCGTGAGCACGCGCAGCAGCTCGGACGGGCTGTAGGATGGCAGAGCCGGCTCCGGCGCGGGCACGGGCGCAGCGAATCTCACTGGCGCTTCGGCCGGCACAGCAACCTCGACGGTCACCACCTCGTTGGCCATCGGCGCGACCTCGACTGCCGCAATCTCGGCAACGACCGTTTCAACCGGCGCGCAATTTTCTTCGGCTATCGCTTCGCTCTCGCTGTCCGAAGGCGCGCGGCGCTTGGTAAACTCCCGTTCCGGCGTGCGGGTGAAACGGACATTCGGCGCCAGGAAGAAGTGGCTCTCCCACGTCGAATCGCCGTAGTGGCCGGCGATCTCCGACAGGGTCGGCAGCGGCTCGTCGGTCGACGTCGTCACCTGGGCGGGCGCGTAGGCCGTGCCCTGACCATAGAGACGGGCCGCGCGGCCGACATGTGCCGTCGGATCGGATTGCAGGTTGGCGGGTCTGCGAGGCGCGGCAGGCGCCTCGTACAGCTGGTAGGGATCGACGGGTTCCACGTCATGGGTGGGCATATCGCTCAACGCACCGTCCTGCGGATCGTCATAGTAATCCGCCTGGTTTGCATCATGCAAAGCTGCCTGAGAGAAGTTTGTCCTGGGAATACGCATGGGTCCTGGAAGAGCTAGAGACATCGCCGAGGGGCCTGCTAAGCGATAGAAAATGAAGGTTAACAAGTCCCTTCCAAGGGCCGCTCGAAAGACGCCGGGCGCGCCGCGCAACCCGGCAAAACAGCCGCTGAAACGCCCGCAATCCCCATCCCGCCCAAGGGCATCGCGCCATTCTGTCGCTGGCGGCATGGGGTCGAAAATATTTCTTCCGGATCCCCAATCCGGGACGCTCCGGCATGGCGGGGCGAGCCGCTTCAGTCGGAGACGGAGGCCACGACGAATCGGGCCGGCGTGACGAGGTCACGCCGGCCCGAGAATGACCGCCGAAAGTGTGCGACAATACCGAGCGATCAGCTCCGGCGCGCCGCCAGGAAGGCCGCGTGATGCTTGGCCAGCAGCGCGATCGCCTCGTCGACAAAGTCCGGGCTGACATCCGGCGAAAACTCGATCCGGGCGCTCTTTTCGTCCCGCTTCAGCTTGGCAAAGGCCCGGCCGTTTTCGTCCTTGAGCACCTCCGGCTTGGCCGGATCCTGCCTGTCGGCGCGCGACAGCCGCGCGAAGACGAGCTGAAAGCGCCGGTCGCTGTCGGCTTCAAGGAACCGCCTCAGGCTTATCTCTTCCTCAGCCTTCTGCCGTGCCGGCTCGCCCTCAAGCAGAGCCCCGATCGCCATCCAGCGCTCGCGGCCGACCTTGGGCGCCGGACCGATCGCCCGCGCGATTGGCAGTGGAACGCTTTCGGCGACCTGGATCAGCCGCGACAGCTCACTCTTCTGGACGGCAAGCGCGTCGCCGATGACCTTGCGGTCGAAACCGCGCTCGGAAAGGGCAGACGCGAACAGCGCCCGCTCGATGAACGACAGGTTGCGGCGCTCGGCGTTTTCCTTGCCTTGCGCCAGCACGAGTTCGTCATCCGTCAAGGGTCGAACGATGGCCTTGACCTTGATGCCGAGGCTGCGGACGGCGTTCAGCCGGCGGTGGCCATAGGCGGTTTGATAGCGGCCGTGTTTTTCGGGATGCGGGCGCACCAGGATCGGCGACTGCTGGCCGTTCTCGCGAATGCTGTCGCCGAGAGCCAGGAAATCCGGATCGTCCAGTTCGCCGTCGGTCAGGCGGTCGCCGACGAAGGAGGCGTCGACCAGATCGGGATCGAGCTCCACGACCCGTTCGCCCTGATGCAGCGCCTCGCGCAGCGACCGGGCCTCCTCGGCCTCACGCGTGATGCTGCCAAGCGAAAGCCCCATGGCCTTGATGGCGCCCGATGCCGCCCGAGGAGTTTCGGCAGGCGGAGATACGGCTTTCGGGCCTGCCGCCTCGGCCGGCGCGGCCAAATTCTGCTCGGCTGCAGGCGCGGCCGGGGCTACGTTTCCGGAAAAAAGGGCACGCAGTTCGTTCTTGCGGTTGCCAGCCATGTCTCTTAGCGCCCCCAGGCCGCATGAATGAGAGCTTCGATCTCGCCGTTGACGGCATTCAAGGATTCGATCGCGCGGTCGTAGGTGGCGCGCGTGAAATTTTCCCGGCCCACTTCGTAGAGCGTCTGCTTGGTGAGGCCCGCGTCGGAGACGGCAGTCGACTTGACCATCGCCGAAGTCAGGACGCGGTCGCCAAACAGCGAGCGCATGAAACCGACGATCTGCGCCTGCGGACCATCGTTCGGCTCGAAGCGGGTGACGAGATAGCGCAGGAAGTCGAAATTGAGTTCGCCGCCCGCCTCGCGCACGACGCTGAGCAAATCCGAGGTCATGTAGAGGAACTGGTTCATCGACGCGACGTCGAGCATCTGCGGATGCACGGTGACCAGCACCGATGTCGAGGCGCAAAGCGCCGACAGCGTGAGATAGCCGAGCTGCGGCGGGCAGTCGATGACGACGACGTCGTAGTCGTCGGCAACGCTTGCCAGTGCCGCCTGAACCCGCGCGAAGAACAACGGGCCGGCCTCCGAGCCATTGTGGCGGGCGCTGAGCGCCTGCGGTGTCGTATGCTCGAATTCCTGCAGCTCCAGATTGCCGGGCACCAGATCGAGCCCGTCGAAATAGGTCGGGCGGATGATGTCCTTCAGCGGCCGTGCTTCGGCGTCGTAGCGGATTGCGCCATAGAGCGTGTCGTTGCCGGTGAGGTCCAGTTCCGGCTGGTAGCCGAACAGGGCCGAAAGCGACGCCTGCGGGTCGAGGTCGACGGCCAGAACCCGGTGGCCGGTCATGGCGAGATATTGCGCGATATGGACCGACGAGGTGGTCTTGCCGGAGCCGCCCTTGAAGTTGGTGACGGAAATGACCTGCAAGTGTTCACCGCGCTCGCGGTCGCGCCATTTCAGGTAGCTGCGCGCTTTGGCGGCATTGCCCTTGGCAAGCGCCTGCTCGGCGAGGTGGCGGCGGAGCGCGTTGATATCGGAGAGCGAATAGGAACGACGGCCGCCGGTGCCGGTATCGGGCTGCGGCCCCTCGCCTGCGAGCGACAGTTGTCGCAGGTAGCCGTCGGAGACGCCGATCAGCTTGGCGGCCTCGCCGGAGGTGAAGCTGCGAAGGGTCTTCATCGCGGTTGGCGGGAACAGCCGCTCCCGCATCGCCTTCAGCTGTTCGGAAAGGGCACGGGCATCCGCGGCGATTGCTTCATCCGCCGGCTGCCTGGCATGGGAAAGATCCGTCTCGGGTCGCGCTTGTGTTACCGTCATATCCATTCCCGCCGTGCTCCTTGCGTGCCTTCCCGCGTGGTCACGCCGGGGAGGCACTAACAGAGATTTAATTCAGATACGCCTAAATGGCACATATTCACAAATTTCCGTAACAGTGATGCCGGAGACAATGATTCGCGTCAAGGCGTCGGGCCGAATTCGAACGTCCCGGCGCACACAATCCTCTGTTGTTACGAGATGACGGAAACAGGAAAGCCGCCTGCCCGAGGGCGGCGGCTTCATTGGAACATCGCGCGATGGCAATATTGTCAGATGATCAGAGCTTGGGACCGATATGATCCGGGATCGGGCACTGGTAGGGGGTGCCCTCGGTCTTTTCCCGCCACTCCGCCTTTGCCTGCTCAAGCAATCCCGGATCGAGAATGAGATCGAGCCCGGTCGTTGCCAGCGACTTGGCCGCATGGGCGAAAGCCTTGTGCGCCGCCGGGCTCTTGCCCTGCGCTACCACCTGCCAGGTGTGCGGCGCGGTGCCGATCGCCCAGGCAGGCGCCCAGCATTGCGCCGTCGGCGTCACCCAGCTGACATCGCCGACATCGGTCGAACCGGCGCGAAAATGAGACTGGCCCTCGAAATCGCGAAGACCGAGATGGAGACCACTTGATCCATCCATGCGGCTGTTGGCAAAGACGTCGCCTTTGATCTGGTAAAGCCGGATGCTGCTGGCGATCGCCTCCGGCGTCATCGTCTTCTGGATCTCGCGGGCAAACTCGACGTCGCCCTGGTCGAAGGGAACCGGGCCGAGTGCCACCATGTTCTGATGGATAGCCGTTTCCAGCGTGATGTTCGGCAACAGATTGGTGGCGGCGCGATCGAAGACGATCTCGACCTCCGTCTCCGTCATCATCGCAGCGCCCCTGGCGACCTTGTCGATCCGGGCAGCCAGCGCCAGCGCTTCGGGCATTTGCGGCGCGCGCACGAGATAGAGCGCTTCGGCGCGCGCCTGGACGACATTGGCGGCTGTGCCGCCGGCATCGGTGATCGCGTAGTGCACGCGGCAATCCTGCGGCATGTGCTCGCGCAGGAAGTTGACGCCGATGTTCATCAGTTCCAGCGCGTCGAGCGCGCTACGCCCAAGATGGGCGCCGTTTGACGCATGCGCCGCGATCCCCTTGAAACGATAGTAGATTTCGAGAACGGCGAGATTGTTGGTCGAGCGCACGCCGTTGAAAGGTGCCGGATGCCAGGTGAGCGCGGTATCGACATCGGCAAAGGCGCCGGCACGCGCCATGAAGGTCTTGCCCGAGCCGCCCTCTTCGCCAGGGCAGCCATAGTAGCGGACCGTTCCCGGCAGATTGTTTTCGCGGAGATAGCGGGCAAGCGCGACTGCGGCGAGCAGTGACCCGGTACCGAGCAGGTTGTGGCCGCAGCCATGTCCCGTGCCGCCGTTTACGAGCGGCTGCGCCTCGGCGAGACCGGCGACCTGGCTCAACCCCGCAAGCGCGTCGAACTCGCCGAGAAGGGCAATCACCGGGCCGCCCTCGCCGGCCTCGCCGATGAAGGCGGTTTCGATGTCGGCCGTTCCCCTGGAGATGCGAAATCCGTGCTTCTCCAGCATGGCGATCTGCGTTGCCGCAGACTCGTGCTCACGAAAGCTCAACTCGGCATGATCCCAGATCGCATCGCTCATCGCTGCGAATTCGGGCTTCAACTCCTCGACGATCTCGGAAAGAGCGGCGACGACGGATGGCTGGGGCATAGGTATTCCTCTTGCGGACAGCATAGGGGCCGGCCGCATTGGTATTTCTGTCTTCAAGTGGAAGGTGGCGGCACGGATGCCGCCACTGAGAACAGGATCGGATCAGGCGTCGACTTAGAGCGTTTGCGATTTGGAGAAACGCTCTAAGTCTCTGTCTTTACGCATTTCCTGACGGAAAACCGCTCCGCACTTTTCCTGGAAATGCTCTAGTCGTCGAGCGTGACTTCCCAGAGCCGGGTGTTCGACTGCCAGACGGGCTCGCCGTGCAGCTTCTTCGTCGCGCCCCAGATATCGACCATGTCGTACATGAAGATCCCGGGGACTTCCTCGAGCATCAGCTTGTGGAACTCGTCGAAGATCGCCTGGCGCTTGGCCTGATCGGCCTCGACATAGGCGGCCTTCATCAGCTCGATTGCCTTGGGGTTATCCCACATCAGCGATGCGTTCTTGTCCTTGTTGCCGACGTAGAAGGAATACATCAGCGCCGGATCGAGACGCGGCGCGACCGACTGCGAGATGACCTGGTAGTTGCCCGAGCGGCGGCGGTCGACCTGGGTAGCATAGTCGAGCACCTCGATCTGCACGTTGAGGCCGACCTGCTGCATCATCGCCTGGGCGACGACAGCCGCCGGGAAGCTCGGCACGTTGCCGCGCTTGTTGGCAATGATGGTGATCGGCTCGCCGTTGTAGCCGGCGTCGGCCAGGTCCTTCTTGGCCTTTTCCAGGTCCATCGGGATCTTGGTCTTCTGGACGTCCGAGTAGAAGATCGAGTCCGCAGAAACCATCGAGCCATTAGCTTCGCCGGTGCCGTTCGACACCGCTGCAACCAGCTGGTCAAGGTCGAGAGCTTCGGCCATGGCCCGGCGCACGGCGACATTGCTCAGCACCTTGTCGCGGGTCTGGAAGTACAGGAGGTTCTTGCCGTTGTTGCGCTTGACGATGAGTTGCATCGTCTCGCTGTCCTTGAACTCCGAGATCAGGTCGGCGGAGACTTCGGCGGTGTCGAGCGCGCCCGAGAGCAGACCCGTCTTCACCGTCGATGCATCGGGAATGACCATGAACTTGATACCGTCGACCAGCGGCCGCTTGGAGCCGACCATGCCATCCGGCTTGCCGTCATTGGCTGGCGAAACGTAAGCGTCGTTCTTTGCGAGACGGACATATTCGCCCTTCTTCCACTCGGCCCATTTGAACGGTCCGGTGCCAATGGGCGCAACGAACGCGCCGTCGGCGCCGACAGACTCCTTGGCGATGATGCCGGTGTAGCCGCATTCAGGGCGCGCCATCAGGCCGAGAAACACTGCCGAGGGCTTTTCGATCGTCATCGTGACCGTGGACGGATCGACGGCGGTGACGGCCGAAACCTTGATGGTCTTGCTGCCGTCAAAATCGCCGGCGCAGGTCCACTTGGTGTCTGCGGCCATGTAGCGGTTCCAGTTCCACACGACGTCGTCGGCCGTGACCGCATTGCCGTTGTGGAACTTCACGTCGTCGCGCAGCTTGAAGGTGTAGGTCAGGCCATCCGGCGACACCTCGAAGCTCTTGGCGACGAGCGGCTTGACTTCGCCGTTCTCGGCGTAGCCGACGAGACCTTCGACGATGTGGAAGATCACGGAATCGGTGTTGCCGTCGCGATTGACGCCCGGCACGTTGCTGCGGATATCGGAGCTCTGCGCGACGACGAGGTCACGCGCCTCGGCAAGGCCGACGGCACTCATCAGGATCGTGCCGGCAAGGAAGATGTTTTTCATTGTTCCACTCTTCTCCAGTTGTTTCTTGTTGGTTTGTTGCGGTTGATCTCCGCTCAGAACGCGTCCCAGCAGGCCTTGGACAACAGGCCGATGGTTTCGAGCGCGATGGTGTAGCCGGGCGTGCCGTCGGCCATCACCTGCGGCACGGCATCGGTGAAGACGGCGATGGCGTAGAGCGGCCTGCCATCGCGATAGACGACGCCCGTATCCATGCGCCCGCGCTTGCCTCGGCCGGACTTGCTGGCGGCGACAACCTCGAAAGGCAGCCGCGAGCGGATGCCGTAACGCAGGACCTGGTTCTTCAACGTCTGCAGCGCAAAGCGGCAAAGCTCGACCGATGTGCCGAGGCGGGCAGCGGCGGCCTCATCGTTCTCGGCGGCAAGGATCGCCTCGAGCAGCAGGATCTGGTCGCTGGCCGTCGTCGTCGTGACTTCACCCAGCGAATGGTCCTGCTTCAGTCCAAGCGGCGGGATCAGGAAACGATGATGCGTACCGGCCATGCCGATCGACTTGCAATAGTTGTCGACCTCTTCCAGCGTCAGCCGCTCCAGCACCATCTTGGTGCAGACATTGTCGCTCAAGACCATCATGCCGACGATGGCGTCACGCAGCGAAATGACGATACCCGGCGTCATGTAGCGGAACATGCCGCTCGCCACCTCGTGCTTCAGCCGCTCCTCGTAGGTGATGGATGCATCGAGATCGAGCCGACCCTCGTGCGCCGCCTTCAGCGCCGCCATCATGATCGAGGTCTTGCGGGTGCTTGCCGACGGCGTCTCTTCGTTTTCGCCGCGTCCGATCGTCTCGCCGGTCTGCAGATTACGGACGAGGAAACGGGTGATGAACGGCTGGGCGTCGGCAATCGCATGAAGCTGTTCGGAGATCGTGGCGGTTTTGATCGCGACAGTCATGTCAGGCCTCCAGGCGCCATTTGAGGGTGACGCCACCCGTCTGGTTGAGATCGAGCGCCGGGATCGCCGACAGCAGCTTGCGCGTATAGGCCTCCTGCGGCTGGTCGAAGATCCGGTCGCGATCGCCCTGTTCGACGATGCGGCCGTCCTGCATGACGATCACCCGGTCGGCGACCTGCTCGACGACGCCGAGATCGTGGCTGATGAACAGGCAGGAAAAGCCGTAGCGCTTCTGCAGATCGGAGAAGAGTTCAAGCACCTGCGCCCGCACCGTCACATCAAGAGCCGAGACCGGTTCGTCGGCGATCAGGAACTTCGGCCGGCGGGCAATCGCCCTGGCAATGGCAACGCGCTGGCGCTGGCCGCCGGAAAGCTCATGCGGATAGCGATTGGCGAAATCGCCGCCAAGACCGACCTCGTCGAGTGTTTCGAGCGCCCGTTTGCGCTTGGCCGCCCCGTCCAGGTCGGGCACCAGTCGCAGCGCCTCCTCGACCAGTGCCTGAATGGTCATGCGCGGGTCGAGCGAGGAATAGGGGTCCTGGAACACCATCTGGCAGTTCAGCCGATAGTCACGCCAGTCGGCGCTGCGTTCGCGTCCCTGGAAAAGGATATCGCCTTCGCTCTGCTGGACAAGACCGGCGATGGTGCGCCCAAGCGTCGTCTTGCCCGAACCGGAGCCGCCGACAAGGGCGACGACTTCGCCGACATGAATGTCGACGCTGACGCCGTGCAGCGCGCGCTTCGGCGCATGCTTGCGGAACAGACCCTTGCGGCCCGGATACTCGACGACGATGTTGCGCGCCGACACCATTGGCGTGCGGGACATATCGAGCTTGCGCGGCGCGGCGCGAAACGGCAGTGAGGATAGCAGCTTGCGGGTGTAGGGATGTTCCGGGGCGCTGAGGATATCCTCAGTCGTACCCTGCTCGACGATGACGCCTTTTTCCATGACGACGAAGCGGTTGGTGTAACGCGCCACCATCGGCAGGTCGTGGCTGATCAGCAGGACGGCCGTGCCTTCCGCCTTGGTCAGTTCTACCATCAGTTCCATGACGTCGCGCTGCACCACGGCGTCGAGCGCGGTCGTCGGCTCGTCGGCGATCAGCAGGGCCGGCTTCAGGAGCATGACGGAGGCCAGCATGATGCGCTGGCGCATGCCGCCGGAAAACTCGTGCGGATAGGCGACAAGCGCCCGCTCCGGTTCGCTGAGGCCAACGCGTTTGAGCATGTCGAGGATATCAGCCCGACGCTCGTCGGCGCTCTTCTTCGTGTGCAGGATCAACCCTTCTTCGAGCTGCCGGCCGATGGTCATCGACGGGTTGAGCGAAGTCATCGGCTCCTGGAACACGACGCCGATCTCGCCGCCGCGCAACTGCCGGAGGTCGCGATCCTTCAAGGACAGCACATCACGCCCGCGGTAGCTGATCGTGCCGCCGACGTGGCGAACGGCGGGCGGGATCAGGCCGATGATGGCCCGGGTTGCGAGCGTCTTGCCGGAACCGGATTCGCCGACGATGCCGACGATTTCACCCGCACCGACGTCGAAGCTGACGTTCTTCACCACTTGGTTGCCGTTATGGGCGACGGCGAGCGACAGGTCGCGAACGCTGAGAAGGGAACTGCCGGTCATTTCAGGCCTCGCATGCGGGGGTCGAGCTTGTCGCGGAGCGCGTCGCCGAGAAGGTTGATGCCGAGCAATGTCAGCGCGATGCAGAGGCCGGGGAAGAAACCGAGCCAGACGGCCTGCTCGATGAACGGGCGGCCGGCGGCCAGCATGTTGCCCCAGGTCGGTGCCGGTGGCGGTACGCCGAGGCCGAGGAACGACAGCGCGCTTTCCGACAGGATCGCCCAACCGAACATCGAGGTCGCAAGCACGGTGATCGGTGCCAAGCAATTCGGCAGGATATGGCGCAGCATGGTGTAGATCTCGCCATTGCCCATCACGCGCGAGGCCTCGATGAACTCCCGTTCGCGCAGAGACAGAACGGCGCCGCGCACGACACGTGCCATCGATGGTGTGTAGGCGATGCCCAGCGCAAAGATGATGCCGTACTGGTTGGCACCGAAGACCGCGAGCAGCCCGAGCGCCAGAAGAATGCCCGGAAAGGCGAGCAGCGCGTTGTTGACGGCCATGATGACGCCATCGACCCAGCCGCGCGAATAACCGCTGATGAGGCCGATCAGCGTGCCGCAGACGACCGCAAAGGCGACCGTCAGACAGCCGATCCAGACGCTGGCGCGGGCGCCGATCATCAGCCGGCTGGCGACGTCGCGGCCGAACTCGTCGGTGCCGAGCCAATGGGCGGCACCGGGGGCGGCGAGGCGCGAGGTGAAGCCGAGCGCCGAGGGATCGTAGGGCGTCCAGAACACGCCGATCAGCGCGGTGATGACGAGTGCGGCGATGAGGCCGCCGCCGATGACGCCGTTGAACGTGAACTTTCTCATTCTGCCACCACCCGCGGATCGAAGAGAGGATAGAGAAGGTCGACCACCAGGTTGACGACGACATAGGAGAAGGCGACGAGCAGCAGGCAGCCCTGGATCACCGGGTAATCGCGCTGGAAAATGCTGTCGACCATCAGACGACCAAGGCCCGGGATCGTGAAAACCGTCTCGATGACGGCGATGCCGCCGAGCAGATTGCCCAGAATCAGGCCGATCATCGTCCAGGTTGGGCCGAAGGCATTCTTGAAGGCGTGCTTCCAGAGCACGGCACTTTCCGACAGGCCCTTGGCACGGGCGTGGGTGATGTAATCGAGGCGAAGAACTTCGAGCGTCGAGGCGCGCGCCATGCGGATGATCACGCCCATTTCATGGATGACCAGCGTCATGACCGGCAGGACGAGGTAGAGCAGACCCGCCTTCCAGTTTTCCGAGATCGGCACGTAGCCGAGCACCGGCAACCAGCCGAGCTTCAGCCCGAAGGCAAGCAGCAAAAGCAGGCCGAGCCAGAAGGTCGGGATCGACAGGAGCACGGTGGCTGTTCCGACCAGAGCCAGGTCCGTCAGGCTGTTCTGTCGCCAGGCGGCGATGACGCCGGCGGGAACCGCGATCAGGCTCGCCAGCAACACGGCGATGACGACGATCTCGGCGCTGACCATGAAGCGGCTCAGCACCAAGTGCAGGACCGGTTCGTCGGTGACGATCGAGCGGCCGAAGTCGCCGGACAGGATATTGCCGGCCCAGATGACGAACTGCTCGGGAATGCTGCGGTCGAGGCCGAGCACACTGCGCATTTCGGCAATCTGCTGCGGCTCGGCCATATCGCCGAGCATCAGCGCTGCCGGATCGCCGGGAATGAGACGGATGAGCGTGAACACGGCGACCGAGACGATGACGATCGTCGGTATCGCCATCACGAGGCGGTTGAGTATGAACTTGATCATGGGTTCCCCGTACTGAGAACGGCCTGGCGCAACATCGCGATTCGGCCTTCCTGCCGGCTTTTCTTGAAACAACTATGATCGAATGGAAAAAACTGCGCAATATTATGAGGAATCGTCATAGCTCTATGACGAAGGGATGACGTCCCGACCATCGCAGCGACCGGCTCGAGCGCAGCGGTTCTCGATTCGTCAAATGTGCCGGAAGCAGGCGAGCACGGGTCAACACACCGCGACGGGGGATGGGCAGGCGCAGACGGCGGGGCGCGATGCCCTGCCGAAACGCGCGTTGACCTGCAAGGCCCTTTGCTGCGCGCCCCGGTCACCAGCGCATATTGAATCCGATCTTGAGGTTGGGAAAAAGGTGGCCGCCGCGCGGACGCGTGGCGCTGACGGCCGACACGATAGCGAAGGTGAGCAAGACCAGCACCATGCCGGTCGCCACAAGGCGCATGGCAATGGCAACCGGTTGCCGCTTCTTCTGCCTTGCCTGCACCTTCATCCGCGACCCTATCCTCCGGTGTCACCTTCATGTGCAGCCAGACGAAACCTCTGGCGTCACCGTCCGCCGGACGCAGAGCGCCACGAGCGTCGGTCCGCATCGACGAGGGGGCCTGCAAACTCGGTTGGCCCCGCT
The DNA here is from genome assembly GCF_058795755.1 of Ensifer sp. GW823-FHT05D09. Taxonomy (NCBI): domain Bacteria; kingdom Pseudomonadati; phylum Pseudomonadota; class Alphaproteobacteria; order Hyphomicrobiales; family Rhizobiaceae; genus Ensifer; species Ensifer sp. GW823-FHT05D09. The sequence goes on from NZ_JBXAIA010000004.1 coordinate 379,499, forward strand.
AGGCGCTTGGCTGTTCAAGCCGCCTCGAGAATCATGCTTAAGGTATGACGCAACGTCCGGCTCAAGCGATATTTTGCGCTGTCGCGCATTGGCGCATGGCCAACGTCAGCGCCGTGCCGGGACGCTGAACAGGGCACACTTATTCTGGGTACCGATCGTCAATATCCGGAAGTTTGCGCCCGCGGGCAATCAAAGCAGATGAAGGTGTTCGGCAAGCTCACGGGCAGCGGCGCCGCCTGCCCGGTTTGCACCGATGGTGGACGCAGACGGGCCATAGCCGACGAGATGAATTCTCGGGTCCTTCGCCACCTGTGTCGCAAGCCGGCCGGTCATCAGGATGCCGCCATCGGTATTGCGCAATTGAAGCGGTGCCAGGTGATCGAGTGCGCTTCGAAAGCCGGTGCTCCAGAGAATGACGTCGAAGGCCTGTTCGCGGCCGTCCGGCCAGCGCGTACCATGCTCGGTCACCTCGGCAAACATCGGCTGACGATCAAGCGCACCGCGAGCGCGGGCGGCCAGGATCGCCGGCGTCACCGGAATACCGGTGACGGAAACGACCGAGCCCGGTGGCAGACCGCGGCGGACACGGTCCTCGACCATGGCGACAGCCGCGCGCCCGACCTCGGGCGTGAAAGGTGCGTCACGGAAGGCCGGTTCCTCGCGCGTGACCCATGTGGTTGATGTCACCTTGGATATTTCATCCAGCAGTTGGATCGCCGAGATGCCGCCGCCGACGACCAGTACGCGCTGGCCGGCAAACGCATCGGCAGTCTGATAGTCCTTCGTGTGCAACTGCCGCCCCTTGAAGAGATCCGAGCCCGGATAAGGCGGAATGTAAGGAGACTCCCAGGTCCCGGTGGCGTTGATGATGCCGCGCGCGGCATAGACGCCGGCGTCGGTCTCAACCCTGAAACGTTCGCCCCTCTCGCACACGACCTTGACGGCAACCGGCCGGCGGACCGGAAGGTCGAATGCCTTCTCGTAGGCGCCGTAATATTGCGGCACGGCAACGGCGGCGTGGACCTCGCCCTTGCTGGTGTCGACGGCATCGGCAAACTTCATGCCGGGCAGATCGTGAATACCGTTGACGGTGCTGAGCGTCAGCGACGGCCAGCGGAACTGCCAGGCGCCGCCCGGCTGCGGCGATCGATCTACAACGACGTATTGCATCTGCGGTGACAGCCCGAGCCGGCTCAAATGGTAGGCCGAAGACAGGCCCGCCTGACCGGCGCCAATGACGACGATGTCGATCTTGCGGGCGACGCGGGCATGCGTGTCTGCCTCGTCGGTCGGCGCAACGGTATCCTGGATATCTGTCATCGCGCAGTCAGGCCCGAGAACCGACCAGCCCTTGAAAAACCATTCACAGCAATCGCCTTCAGCCGATCGCCGCCGCAAAGATCGCGGCAAGTTTTTCGATGCCGACCTGGTCGTCCCGGTTGAAGCGCGCAGGCTCTGGACTGTCGAGGTCGATGACGCCGATCACCCGGCCATCGCGTCGAACAGGAACCACGAGTTCGGAGCGCGATGCCGCATCGCAGGCGATATGGCCCGGGAATGCGTGCACGTCCTCCACGAGGATCGATCGCTCTTCCTTCACCGCCGAGCCGCAGACGCCGCGGCCAACGGGTATGCGCACGCAGGCGGGCTTGCCCTGGAACGGTCCAAGCACCAGTTCGTCATCGGTGTCGAGGAAGTAGAAGCCGGCCCAATTGAGATCGGGCATCGTCTGGAACATCAGCGCCGAGGTGTTGGCGGCGTTGGCGATCATGTTGGGCTCACCGTGCAGCAGGGCTTCGAGTTGCTGCGCCAATTCCCGGTAGAATTCGCTCTTGTTGCCTGTGTCGATTACGGCAGCCTGGAACATGATCTATCACTCTCTCAAAGCATGGACCGGCAATGTAGTGTCACGTGCAAGGTTTGCCAATTGCGGCGCATGCGCGCCGCAGACTTCGCAGGCTCTTACGGCTCCTGCGAAGCGGCAATTTGCCTCTTCAGGCAATCGATCATCGCCTGCGCCGCAATCGACAGCGGCACGCCGGCGGCGGTCGCGACGCCGAAATCCTGCGTCAGGTGCGGCGAAAAGCTCCTGATCTCGATCGGCAGGTGCCGATGCAGGTTGGCGAAAAAGCTGCTGATGATTGCCACCCCGAGATCGTGGGCGGCATAGGCGCAGGCCGAGCTGTTGCTGTGCGTCTCGATCCTGACCTTCTGCGGCACGCCGGCCTTTCGAAAGATTTCGTCGAGCATGACCCGGGTCGGCCGGCGACGACCGATCAAGATCAGCGGGATACCCCTCAGCTCCTTCGGGGTGACATGGTCGAGTGCCGTCAGCGGATGGTTCTTCGCCATGACGCAGACGCTGACGCCGCCCGCCACCGGCTGCATTTCGAGGCTGGCGCTCAATTGCCCCTCGTAGCGCAGGAAGCCGAAATCGATGACGCGCTGCTCCACCAGGCGGGCAATTGCCACCGTCGTATCGAAGAAGGTTTCGACGCGAACACCCGGAAAGTCCTTGGCGTAGTCGGCCAGCATTGCGGGGGCGAAGCTTTCCGACATGCTATTCGGCAGCCCGATGCGCACGACCTCGGGGCCGACGGCGCCGCTGCGAAGATCCTGGGCGAGATTGGTGAAACGATCGATCCCGAGCAGGATATGCTCGGCGTCCTCGGACAGCTTCAGCGCCTCCGGCGTCGGGATCAGCCGGCCCTTGTCGCGCGCAAACAAGGTCAGCGAAAGATCCTCCTCCAATTGCTGAAGCAGACGGCTGACACCGGACTGGCTGAGCCCCATGGTCTTTGCCGCCGCAATCGTGGAACCGGTGGCAAGCAACGTGCGCAGCACTTCCAATTGTCGAAAATTCATGCCGACCCCACCATCCCCGTCGCCGTCTTCGCTTTTGTGTTTACGAAAAGGCGGAGAAACTAGGAAGCAGATTTCGGCGGCATCGGTTTTCCGGCGGACGCAGCGGTTCGCCGAGACGCCGCCGAGCGGGTCTGCTGTTCTGTCGAGGAGGATAAGGATCGATACGAATGCCGAAGAGCGCTGCCGCTCTCCGGCCTGTTTGGAATGCTCCGGCGATCAGACGTCGACGTGCAGAGATGGCTTGAAACGTTCGGCAAAGACCTCGATCGAGCCGCGGCCATAGCGACGCAACTGCCGCTTGGTCAGAACGGACATGACGCGCGCCGCCGTCGAAAACGTCATTTCATCGAGCGGACCGTCACCACTCCAGGGTTTGGTCAGACCGTCGGTGACGATGCCGATCATGTTTGCCGGCATGATGTCGGTGCAAGGTTTCATCCGGTCGAAAACGTGCCTGATCGGCAGCACGTTGCCTTCGAACGAAACCACGGGTTCAGGCATCCCCTCGCCCCAATCATCATAGGCCTCAAGGGCATCTCTGAAGAGATTTTGCAGGATGATGGAGGCGTGCCCTTCGTGAAGAGCGGGCAGCAAATTCGTCATTTGTGTCTCCTTCAGTGGTTAAGGCCGGGAAACGCGAATGGCCAATACTGTCAGCATGTATTTGTCATCGTGCCGTGTGGCCGGTACTTTGACGACCACACAATCGGTAGACTGCGGGCCATGGCGAAATGCAGAAGTGCGGCAATGGTTCCGAGCGGCCGCCAATTTTTTCGACGTTTCTTGCGGGGGCGGCATTCGGATGAAACGGACTCCACACACGATCGGCAGCCATTTCGTGCCTCTTGTTCCGCTACCGGCTTGAAAATGCCGACCATTTGTCAAAGCATGAGGAACGAAAAACTAATATCGATATATTCCATAGAATATACGATCTTACCTGACGACGCCAGATAATTCACAGATATGCGCCACTATCGACATGGAGCAATCACATGGGGACGATCTCGCAGCTTTCCGAGAAAACAAAGCTCTCGGCACACCGGATCGCAAGCGAGGAAGAGGCGCTGGAGATCGCCCGGGACCTCGCGGGCGAATTTGCCAAACGCTCAAACGAGCGGGATACCGACCGGATCCTGCCCTTCGAGGAACTCGACACCCTCGCTCAATCAGGGCTGCTCGCAATCACCGTGCCATCCGACTATGACGGCATCGACGTTTCCAATGCGGTACTGGCTGAAATCATCGCCATCCTGTCGGCGGCCGACAGTTCGATCGGCCAGATCCCGCAGAATCATTTCTATATTCTCGAGGCGCTGCGCACCGACGGCACGGAGGAACAGAAGAAGTTCTTCTTCGGTCGCGCGCTCGCCGGCGACCGCTTCGGCAACGCGCTTTCCGAGAAGGACACGAAGACCGTCGGCGACTATGCGACCCGCCTGACGCCTGACGGTCTCGGACACCGCCTCAATGGCCGCAAGTTCTATTCGACCGGGGTGCTCTTTGCCGAATGGGTCGTCGTGTTCGCGCTCGATCCGGACGAGAAACTCACGATGTCCTTCGTGCCGCGCGGTGCGGAAGGACTGCAGGTGATCGACGACTGGGACGGTTTCGGCCAGCGCACCACGGGCAGCGGCACCACGGTGCTGCAGAACGTCTACGTGACGGCCGACGCGGTCGTGCGTCATCACCGCGGCTTCGAGCGGCCGACGACGATCGGTTCGGTCGGCCAGATCATCCATGCCGGCATCGATCTCGGCATCGCGCGCGCCGCCTTTGCCGAAACGCTCGACTTCGTGCGCAACCGCGCTCGCCCCTGGATGGACAGCGGCGTCGAGCGGGCGGCGGACGACCCGTTGACGATCGCCCGCATCGGACAGCTCGCGATCCGCCTCGAGGCGGCGACCGCCATTGTCGAGCGCGCCGGCAAGAAGGTCGATATCGCCCAGATCAACGGCACCGAGGAAAGCGTCATCGAGGCAACGTTGGCTGTCGCCGCCGCCAAGGTCCTGACGACGGAAATCGCACTCGAAGCCAGCAACACCCTGTTCGAGCTCGCAGGCACGTCGTCGACCCGCATAGGCCTCAATCTCGACCGGCACTGGCGCAATGCCCGCACCCACACGCTGCACGATCCCGTGCGCTGGAAGTATCACGTCGTCGGCAACTACCACCTGAACGGCGTGACGCCGCCGAAGAACGGTGCGCTCTGACACCGCAACGGGACGACACCATTGCTTTGAGATCCGCCAATCCTAGGCCAAACGAAAAGGACCGCCCGGAAAGCCCGGGCGGTCCTTTTCGTTTGGCAAGGCGCGATGTTTGCAATCCGGCCGCACTGCTTTCGATCAACTATAGAGACTGACCTGCGGGATACGGTCGTTCAGCGCAAAGTCGCCAACCTCGCGTGCCTTGTAGAAGACCGGGTCGTGCAGGGTGTGGGTGCGGACGTTGCGCCAATATCGGTCGAAACCATAATGGGCCGCGGTGGCGCGCGCACCCATCAATTCGAAGACCTTCGCAGTCACATCGAGCGCCACATGGGTGGCGTTGACTTTGGCGGCATAGGCTTCGATCGCGGCGTCCCCACGTTCACGCTCGGTCACGGACCTGCCCTTCGACAGCGCGGCCTCGACTGCACTGGCCGCCACATCAGCCAAAGCCACGGACGCCTTCAATGCGGCCTGCAATTCGCCGACACGTTCTAGAATGTAGGGGTCCTCGCTGGCGCGTGACACACCTGACGTGATCCAGGGGCGCGTGGTCGTTCTGATGTAATCGAGTGCTGCAGCCAGCGCCCCTTCTGCCGTGCCGAGATAGAAGTTGACGAAGACCAGCTGGATCAGCGGCGTGTTGAACGTCGCTTGCACCTGAGGCGGATCGAACGGTTCGGCAAGCGGCAGAATGAAATCGCGCTCGTAAACCGGAAAATCGCGGAACTCGACGCTGCCGCTATCGGAAAGCCGCTGACCGATATTGTCCCAGTCATCATGGGCGACATACCCAGGACGATCGGTCGGCACGACGAAATTGGCGATTTTGCCCTCGAGCGTCGCGTTGACGTTGATGCGATCGGAAACATGCGCGCCGGTCGAGAACGTCTTGCGGCCGTTGAGCACATAATGGCCGCCGCGCCGTTCGAGCACTAGCCCGGGATCCCGCGGGTTGACGGCAGCACCCCAGTAGAGTTGCCGCTCGACGGTCTCGGCGCCGAGCACCCAGGCCTGCCTCGCATCGGCAGCCGCCCAGTAGACATACTGGCTGTTGACATAATGATAGCCGAGCAGCTGGCCGATAGAGCTTTCGCCACGCGAGATGATCCGGACAAGACGCAACCCATCAAGCCAGCTCAAGCCAGCTCCGCCGATTTCCGGAGCGTGCAGTGCCGACAGCAGCCCGGCCTGGCGTAGCGCTTCGATTTCGTCGCGTGGCGGCAAACCCAGGCGGTCAAGCTCGGCGCCACGCTGCGCAAACTGGCCCGAAAGCTCGGTCGCCTTCGCAAACAGATGCTGGCGCTTTTCTTCCTGTTCAGTATTGGCCGGTTCGGGTTCCCGGAGGAAATGCACGTTGCTCATTCGCCTCTCTCCATTGATTGAAGCGAAATAGTGCATTTATTCTATAGATAATGACAGCAAATGATTTTCAACTCAGGACGACGAACCGGAAAGTCCTACCCCTGACAACCTTTACGACGACCGCTGACCTCGACAAGGATCAGCCGACTTCCGCGTCCCTGAGCGCGACGATCTCGTTGCCATTGTCGTTGGCGGCAAACTGTTCAAGCGTCATGTTGTCGAGGATAGACGCCACCGCATCGCGCACGTCGCTCATCGATTTGCGCACGTGACAGTTGACCGGGTCGGAACAGTCGTCACAGGCTTCGAACGCGGTGCGGCTTGCGCAACGGATCGGTGCCAGCGGACCGTCCAGCGTACGGATCACCTGGCCGATGCGGATATCGGACGCCGGCCTCGAAAGCGAATAGCCGCCGCCAGGGCCCTTTTTCGAGCGCAGGATTCCGGCATTGCGCAGCTCGAGCAGGATCGCGTCGAGGAACTTCTTCGGTATATTGTTGCGGGTGGCGATTTCAGTGATGAAGGCGGTCTCGCCAGGCTCCAGTTGAGCCAGGTCGACAAGAGCCTTCAGCCCGTATTTACCCTTCTTGGTCAACATTGCACTTCGCTTTCCTGAACGCAAAGGCCGCCACAAGTCCGTTCCGCACCGACGTTGGTATCACCGGAGGCAACAGGTTGTGACGGCCGCACTGTTTCACTTAAGATGCCATACACCCAAACCGGGTCACTCTCAAGAAATTACGTAAGTTTCTGCATAGATTTTGTGAATTTTATTGTCGAATTCAAGGCAGCTCAGCAAAGATTTGCTCTAAGGCCAGCTGTTTCTTCAAGAGGCGCAGATGCAAGGCCGTCAAAAAAGCTTCGCGGGGATCCAATCGGCGGTAACTGCGTCACTGGCGCTGAAAGCGGGAACTTTCGCCGCCAGATCCTCGATCGTCTTTACGCCCGCCTTACGCAACGCTTCCTGGGTTAACAGGGCCGGCTTGACCAGGATCTGTTTCGGCACATCCTGACCGGCGATCTTGAGGGCGACGGCACGGATCGAGACGGCGCCGACAACGGCCGGGTTGGTGGCAACCGTCGCCACCCAGGGGCTACCGTCTTCGACGATCTCCTGGATATCGGCGGTCGAAACATCGGCCGAATAGACCTTCAATTTGTCGGCGATGCCGAGATCGGCGGCGGCGAGCTTCACACCGCGGGCGAATTCGTCGTAGGGCGCGAAGACGACGGATATATCCGGGTTGGCGGTGAAGGCGGCCTTCGCCTGATCCGCCGTGCTCGTTGCCGTGGTGTCGCTGACATTGCCGAAGCGGGCTTTCTCGACCACATCAGGATTGTCGGCCTTGAACTTGTCCCAGACCTCGTTGCGGCGATCGAGCGGCGCGAAGCCGGCGACATAGACGTACCCGGCCTTGAAGCTTGTGCCGTTATCCTTGACCGCCTGCTCTAGGGCCAGTCTCGCCAGCTCATGATCGCTCTGCTCCACCTGCGGAACGGAAGGATTGTTCAGATTGACGTCGAAAGCCACCACATTCACGCCGGCATCGACCGCCTGCTGCACGACATCGCCGAGCGATTCCGGCAGCCCGTGATCGACGACGATACCCTGAACGCCGAGATTGATCGCCTGCTGCACCTGCTCGCGCTGCTCCGCCGCGTTCTGCTTACCGGGGAACACACGCAGGTCGATGCCCAGCGCCTTGGCCTGCGCCTCGGCGCCAGCCTGATAGGCCTGGAAGAAATCACCCGAAGAGATGTAGGAGATGAGCGCCACCTTCACCCCGCCCTTGTCGAAGGGCGCCGGCGCGCCCTCCAGCCCGGCGGCCGAAGCACCGCCCGCAAACCCCAAAGCCATAAGCGCGGTCGTCGCGCGTTTCAAACCGTAGCGCATTGTCGATCTCCTGTTGATCTCAACCCTTGCGGCTGACCATCAGCCGTCGACGCCATGGTATAATCTACAATTTCTATGTACAATAAAGACATTCCAATCCCGGAGGCGGCGGAGGAACGCCTTGCTCACAACCGCCGGTCTGGCGGCAGAAGTTGCGCGGCGGGCCGCCGAAGATGAAATGGCTGAGGAACGCCTTCGGATGAATATTCCGATCATTGCGCAAGCCAGGGATATTTTTGCGATATATTAGCGGATGTTTGGCACCGACTTTCATTCGTTGCGCTGTCTTTCTCTACCGAAAATGCATATTTTTCGACCCTGATTGCCGCGCAGTGACGAATTGGTTTAGCAATGCCCCTCCTCCGCATCGACGGACTTGCCCACGCTTTCGGGCCAACGAAGGCGCTTGCCGGAGCCTCTCTTGAGATCCGCTCCGGCGAAATCGTCGCTCTCATGGGTGCAAACGGCGCCGGCAAATCGACCCTCGTCAACGTGCTCGCGGGAACGCTGGCAGCCGACCACGGAACGATGACGCTCGCGGGCCGACCTTATGCTCCCCGTTCACCGGCCGAGGCAACGGATGCCGGCGTGGTCACCGTCCACCAGTCGACCGAGCGCGTCGGAGCGCCGGGGCTATCCGTCGCCGACGCACTGCTGCTGCATGCGTATGCCGACGGTTCGGCCCCCTTCTTCCTCAGCCGTTCCGCTGTTCGCCGCAAGGCCGCGGCCATGCTTGAGAACGCCGGGTTCGCACTGCCGCTGGACCGGGACTTTGCCGAGCTGACGGCAGCCGATCGTCAGCTCGTCGCCATTGCCCGCGCCCTGTCGCGCCAAGCGTCTCTGCTGATCCTGGATGAGCCGACAGCGAGCATTTCGGGACGAGAGTCCGAGCGGCTCTACACGATCCTCAGGCGCCTCCGTGACGACGGCCTGGCGATCCTGTTCATCTCGCACCGCATTGCCGACCTCAATGCCCTTGCCGACCGCGCCGTCGTCATGCGCGGCGGCACGGTTGTTGGAGAATTCGCCCGACCCATCGACTTCGATCGCGCCGTCGAGACGATGATTGGCCGCCCCTTGCGCGCCGCCCGGCCGGATGCGCGTTCCTTTCAGGGCGCGCCGGTGCTGGAGTTGGCCGGTGTCCAGCTCGTGGCCGGCAGCACTCCGTTCGACCTCAAGCTTCATCCCGGCGAAGTGGTCGCCGTCACAGGTGTGCTCGGCGCCGGCAAGAGCCGTTTGCTTCAAACGATCTTCGGCATGCGCCACCTTGCCGCCGGCACGATGCGGCTCGATGGCAAAGCCTATTTTCCGGCCACACCCGCCGATGCGATCAAGGAGGGTATCTTCATGGCCGGCGAAGATCGCCACCGCTCCTCGCTGATGCCGGCCGATTGGCCCGGTAGCAATCTGGCGCCGACGATCAGCCTGCCTCATCTGCCGAAGTGGTATCCGCTCGGCTTCCTGCTCGGTTCGCGCGAAAGGTATGAGGCGCAACGCGCCATCGACACACTCGGCATCAAGGCAAGTGGCCCCGAAGCGCCGATGACTTCGCTTTCCGGCGGCAATCAGCAAAAGGTGATCCTCGGCCGCTGGAATGCCGAACCGAGCCGCGTGCTTTTGCTCGACGAGCCGTTCCAGGGCGTCGATGTCGGCGCCCGTCACGACATCATCACCGCGATCCGCGCCAACACCGAACGCGCCACCCTGATCGCCACCTCGGACCCGGAAGAGGCGCTGGAAGTCGCCGACCGGATTCTGATCATCGACCATCACACATTGACGCCGGCCCATCATGCGGAGCTTCCGGCTGAAGCAATCGAGGCCTGAGCGGATGACGATCATCAACAGCGAAAACCAAAGCCCGCTCAGCGAGCGTATCAGCGCCGCCATCCGCGCCAGCGCCGTGTTCATCTTGCTCATCGTCATGGTCACCGGCTTCGCGCTCGCGCAGCCCGCCTATATCAACGTCACCAACCTGATGAGCATCCTGCAGGCGGTTTCCGTTGTCGCCATCCTCGGCGCCGGCGTGACGATCACGCTTGCCGTCGGCGGCTTCGACCTGTCGATCGGCGCGGTTGCCGCATCGAGTGTCATGGCCGCCAGCTATTCGATGATCGTCTGGGGCCTCGGCGTCTACGAGACCGTGCCGCTGGTCCTGCTGTTCGGCGCGCTCGTTGGCCTCGTCAACGCCTTCCTGATCGTGCGCCTGCGCGTGCCCGATCTCCTGGCGACGCTGGCGATGATGTTTCTCCTGACAGGCCTGCAACTGATCCCGACGGCCGGGCGCTCGATCTCCGCCGGGCTGATCCTGCCCGACGGCTCGACGGCAGCGGGCGCCTACGATCCGGCATTCCTGCTGATCGGACGCTCTAGCGTCTTCGGCGTCGTGCCCGCCCCCGTCGTCATCATGGCGCTTGTCGCCATCGTCCTCTTCGTGCTGACCGAGCGCACCCGCCTCGGCCGCCTGTTGTTTGCGACCGGCGGCAACGAGCTTGCAACCCGGCTCGCCGGTGCCTCGGTGCCTCGGCTGAAGACGCTGGCCTATGTGCTTTCGGGCACGCTCGCCTCGCTCGGCGGCATCATTGTCGCGGCCCGAGTCGGCCGTGGAGATGTTTCATCAGGCGCCTCGTTGCTGATGGATTCGGTGGCCGCCGCGCTGATCGGCTTTGCCGTCCTCGGCCTGCGCCGTCCCAACGTCTTCGGCACCATTGTCGGCGCCGTCTTCGTCGGGCTCCTGCTCAACGGCCTGACGATGCTGAACGCCCCCTATTACACCCAGGACTTCGTCAAGGGTGCCGTGCTCGTCGGCGCACTTGCGCTCACCTATGGCCTTGGCCGCAGCCAGGCGCGCTGACACCCCTTTCAAACAGTGTGAGGATATTGACCATGAAGCATTTGACGCGAACCCTTCTCGGCGGCCTCTTCGCCGCCACGCTGATGACGAGTCCCGCCTTTTCGGCTGGTATCGATGGCGCGCCAGCACCGTTCGACAAGGGCGATGTCGACATCGCCGTCGTCAGTTTCCTTGGCGGCGGCGACTGGCTGCAGGCCTTCGAGGCTGGCGTCAAGCGCCAGGCGGACGCGCTGCACGTCAACCTGACGGTCTCGCAGGCGCGCAACGACAACGACACACAGCGCAGCCTGATCGAGCAGGCGATCAACCTCGGCGTCGATGGCATCATCATCAACAATGGTCGCCCGGAAGTGCTGAAGGACGTGGCGCAAAAGGCGCTCGACGCCGGCATCAAGGTCGTCGCCTATGACGTCAACCTCGACAATCCCCAGATCCCGCAGATCGAGCAGAGCGACAAGGATATGGCCCGACTGGTGCTGGAGCAGGCCGTCAAGGACAAAGGTGACGGCTTCGTCGGCGGCGCCGTCTATGTTGCCGGCTTCGCGCCGCTCGACCGTCGCTACGCGGTCTGGAAAGACTTCGTCGCCAAGCACAACCTGACGGAAAAGGCCACCTGGGGCGTCGTCAACGACACGGTTCCGGCTTCCGTCGCCGACCAGACGAAGGCCGTGCTGACCGCAAACCCGGATATTTCCGTCATTTTCACCCCCTGGGACGAGTTCGCCAAGGGCGTGAAGCTCGCGATCGACGAACTGGGTGTTGCCAGCAAGGTGAAGATCTACGGCGTCGACATCTCGACCGCAGATATCCAGCTGATGAACGAGCCCGACAGCGCCTGGCAGGCAACGGCTGCCACCAACGCCGCCGTCGTCGGCGAAGTCTCGGTGCGCGCCGTTTCGCTTGCGATTGCCGGCCAGTTCCCCGGGACCTCGGTGCTACTGCAGCCGACCCTTGTCACCCGTGACGATCTTGCCAAGGGCGAGATCAAGACGATCGAGGACCTGCAGGAGAAATTCCCGGCCTTCCGCAAGAGCGATGCGGCGACCGCCGAGTGGATCCCCTCAGCCACCAACTGATCACGCCTGACAGTGAGGCGCCGCGCCCATCCGCGCGGCGCTTTTTTCCAAAGACTGAGACAGGAAAGACCATGAGCAGCATCGACCTTCCCACGCCCGATTTCACAAACAACATGAAACTGATCGGCCATTCGCCGATCGGCGGGCGCGGCGACGGTCTGCAACTGATGGTGCATCGGGGCTTTGCCTATGTCGCCCATCCCTGGTCGCAAGGGTTTTCGATCGTCGACGTGCGCGACCCGAAAAAGCCGGGTGCGGTCACCTACGTGCCGGCACCGGCCAACACCTGGAACATCCACCTGCAGACCCATGATGACCTGCTGCTGGTCATCAATGCACTCGACCTGTTCGCCGATGTCGAGACCTTCGCCGACGAAAAGACCTACTACACCAAGTCCGTCGGCGACACGGTCGCGGGCAGCGGCCGCAAGCGCGCCTGGAGCGCCGGTATGTCGGTCTTCGACATTTCCGTTCCCGACCGCCCGCGCAAGATCGGCGAACTCACGATCGATGGCGTCGGCTTCCATCGCCTCTGGTATGTCGGCGGCCGCTACGCCTATGCCTCGGCGCTGTTCGACGGCTTTACCGACTACATCTTCGTCACCATCGACATGGCAGATCCGACCCGGCCTGAAATTGTCGGCCGCTGGTGGCTGCCGGGCATGAACAAGGCAGCCGGAGAAGTGTCCACGGCCCCGGATGGCAAGCGCTACGCGCTGCACCATGCGCTGGTTTCGGGCGACACGGCCTATGCCTGCTGGCGTGACGGCGGCCTGACCCTCCTCGACATCAAGGACCACGCCAACCCGAAGCTGATCGCCCACCGCAACTGGTCGCCACCTTTCGGTGGCGGAACGCACTCGCCGTTGCCGCTGCCGGGCCGCGACCTGCTCGTCGTTGCCGACGAGGCTGTGCTCGATCACGAAGAAGACGGCCGCAAGCACACCTGGATCTTCGATATCCGCGAACCCACGAACCCTGTCAGCATCTCGACGTTCCCAATCCCCGCGGAGGCCGACTACGTCGCCAAGGGCGGACATTTCGGCCCGCACAACCTGCACGAAAACCGCCCGGGCTCCTTCATCTCGGAAACGCTGATTTTCGCCACATGGCAGAATGCCGGCATCCGCGCCTTCGACATCACCGACCCCTACCGCCCGCGCGAGACGGGAGCGCTGGTTCCGGCCGGACCGACCGAAATGACCGACCGGCGCGCGGGCCGCCCGCGCGTCATCCAGTCCGCCGACGTCTTCGTCGATGCCGCCGGAATCATCTATGCCACCGACTACAATGCCGGGCTCGCGATCATCGAATATGGCGGCTAAGGCATTCCCAGAATACGTGCGAAACGATTTTCCATCAGGAGATGGGCCAGAGAGCGTTTCCGCTAGACCGTGAGGTGGCGCCGGGCCTCGACTGTGTCCAGCGTCTCCGGCGGCCCAGCATGCACCACGGCGCCGCGGTCCATGATGTAGACATGGTCCGCCAGTTCGCGGCAGAAATCGAGATACTGCTCGACCAGCAGGATCGCCATGCCCGTCGAATCCCGGAGATAGCGGATCGCCCGACCGATATCCTTGATGATCGATGGCTGGATCCCCTCGGTCGGCTCGTCGAGCACCAGGATGCGCGGACGGGTGACGAGCGCCCGGCCGATCGCCAGTTGCTGCTGCTGACCGCCCGACAGATCGCCGCCGCGCCGCCCCAGCATCGAGCGGAGCACGGGGAACAGGTTGAAGACGTCCTCCGGGATCGAACGGTCCGCGCGCTTCACCGGCGCATAACCGGTTTCCAGGTTTTCCTTGACGGTCAGCAGCGGAAAGATCTCGCGGCCCTGCGGCACGTAACCGATGCCCTCCTTGGCACGGCGATAGGGCGCCATACCGCCGAGCGCCACCCCATTGAAGGCGATCGCCCCGGCGCTGACCGGATGTTGTCCGGTGATGGCCCGAAGCAAGCTCGACTTGCCGACGCCGTTGCGACCGAGAACGCAGGTGATCTTGCCCATAGGCGCCTCGATCGAGACGTTGCGCAGCGCCTGTGCGGCACCATAGTGGAGATTGACGTTTTCGACGCTCAGCATGGAGGCGTCCTTTCCCTTCGCGCTTATCGTGGAGCCGCGGTCAGCGGCCGAGATAGTTTTCGATTACCTTCGGATCGCTGCTGACGAAATCGATCGAACCTTCTGCGAGCACCGAGCCTTCGGCGAGGCATGTGACCTTGACGCCAAGCTCGCGGATGAAGCCCATGTCGTGCTCGACGACGACGACCGAGCGGGTCCTGGCGATTTCCTTCAGCAGGATCGCCGTTTCGGCTGTCTCGGCATCGGTCATTCCGGCCACGGGCTCATCGACCAAAAGCAGTTCCGGCTCCTGCGCCAGGAGCATGCCGATCTCCAGCCATTGCTTCTGTCCATGTGACAGGTTGGAGGCAAGATCGTCGCGGCGCGCAGTGAGCCGAACGGTCGACAGGATCTCCTCGATCCTCGCCTTGTCGTCCGCCGTCAGGCGATAGAAAAGCGTCGGAAAGACGCCGCGACGGCGATTGAGCGCCAGTTCCAGATTGTCCCAGATGGTGTGGCTCTCAAACACCGTCGGCTTCTGGAACTTGCGGCCGATGCCGAGATTGGCAATCTCGGCTTCGTCCCGTTGGGTGAGGTCGATATCGCCCTTGAAGAAGACTTGCCCCTCATCCGGCCGCGTCTTGCCGGTGATGATGTCCATCATCGTCGTCTTGCCGGCACCGTTCGGGCCGATGATGGCACGCAGTTCGCCCGGCTCGATCACGAAGGAGAGCGAATTCAGCGCCTTGAAGCCGTCGAAGGAGACGGAGACACCGTCGAGATAGAGGAGGCTTTTCGGCTTTGTCTGATTGATCGTCTGGTTCATCGCAATCACTCCGCTGCCATCGGTTCTGCGACGAGGTTGTCGCGCGCTTTGTCGGCATCGGCCGCCCGGCGGTGCTCCTTTCGACGGGCGAGATAGGCGCTCACCGTGCCGACCACGCCCTTCGGCAGGAAGAGCGTGACGAAGACAAAGAGTCCGCCGAGCGCAAACAGCCAGAACTCCGGAAAGGCGGCGGTGAAGATGCTCTTGCCGCCATTGACGAGGATCGCGCCGACGATCGGGCCGATCAGCGTGCCGCGCCCGCCGACCGCCGTCCAGATGACGACCTCGATGGAGTTGCCGGGCTCGAATTCGCCGGGATTGATGATGCCGACCTGCGGCACGTAGAGCGCGCCGGCAATGCCCGCCATCATCGCCGAGACGGTGAAGGCAAAGAGCTTGATATGCTCGACGCGGTAGCCGAGGAAACGCGTGCGGCTTTCCGCGTCGCGTACGGCGACCAGCACCTTGCCGTATTTCGAGCGAACGATCGCCGTCGTCAGCACCAGACACAAGGCGAGTGTCACGGCCGATGCGGCAAAAAGGGCTGCCCGCGTGCCTTGGGCCTGGATGTTGAAGCCAAGAATATCCTTGAAGTCGGTCAGGCCGTTGTTGCCGCCAAAACCCATGTCGTTGCGGAAGAAGGCAAGCAGCAGCGCATAGGTCATCGCCTGGGTGATGATCGAAAGATAGACGCCGTTGACCCGCGAGCGGAAGGCAAACCAGCCGAAAACGAAGGCGAGCAGCCCGGGCACGAGCACCACCATCAAGGCCGCAAACCAGAACATGTCGAAGCCCTGCCAGAACCACGGCAGTTCCTTCCAGTTGAGGAACACCATGAAGTCCGGCAGCAACGGATTGCCATAGGAGCCGCGCGCGCCAATCTGGCGCATCAGATACATGCCCATGGCGTAGCCGCCGAGCGCGAAGAAGGCGGCATGGCCAAGCGAGAGGATGCCGCAGAAGCCCCAAACGAGATCGAGCGCCAGCGCCAGAAGCGCATAGGTCAGGTACTTGCCGAACAGCGACACCAGATAGGTCGGCACGTGCAGCGGATGATCCGGCGCCGTCAACAGGTTGAGCGCCGGAATGGCGACGGCAAGACCAAGCAGGATCGCCACGACGGTGACGATGCTGCGGTCGAGCGACCTGAGCAGAAACGAGGTGATCATGCGTCCACCGCCCTTCCCTTGAGTGCGAAGAGGCCGCGCGGCTTCTTCTGGATGAAGAGGATGATGAGCACGAGCACGAGGATCTTGCCGAGGACGGCACCGGCATAGGGCTCAAGGAACTTGTTGAGGATGCCGAGCGAAAACGCGCCGACCAGCGTGCCCCAGAGATTACCGACGCCGCCGAAGACCACGACCATGAAGCTGTCGATGATATAGCCCTGGCCGAGATTGGGCGAGACATTGTCGATCTGCGACAGCGCCACGCCGGCCATGCCGGCGATGCCGGAGCCGAGCGCAAAAGTCAGGGCATCGACCAGGGGGGTGCGAATACCCATGGATGATGCCATGCGGCGGTTTTGGGTGACGGCCCGCATCCTGAGGCCCATCGACGTTCTTTTCAGGAGGAACAGCAATGCGGCAAAGACAGCCAGCGCGAAGACGATGATCCAGAGCCGGTTCCAGGTGATTGTCAGACCGCCGAGTTCGAAGGCACCGGCCATCCAGGAGGGGTTGCCGACCTCGCGGTTGGTCGGCCCGAAGATTGACCGGACCGCCTGCTGCAGGATCAGCGAGATCCCCCAGGTGGCCAGCAGCGTTTCGAGCGGCCGCCCATAAAGAAAGCGGATGACGCTGCGCTCGATGGCAAGGCCGATGATCCCGGTGACGAGAAAGGCGAGCGGCAAGGCAATCGTGAGCGACCAGTCGAAGAGTTCAGGATAGGACGTGCGGATGACGTCCTGGACCAGGAACGTCGTATAGGCGCCGAGCATCACCATCTCGCCATGCGCCATGTTGATGATGCCCATCACGCCGAAGGTGATGGCAAGGCCGATCGCCGCCAAGAGCAGCACGGAGCCGAGCGACAGGCCGTACCAGACATTCTGTCCGGCGTTCCAGAAGACCTGCGCCTGCTCGATGCGCTGCAAGGCTGCTTCGATATCCGGCTTCAGGCTGGCATCCGCCGATGAAAGTGCCGAGGTCAGCACGCCCAATGCCTCGCGACCGCCGCTTTCGGCCAGCGTCTTGATCGCTGCGCGCTTGTCGTCGTCGGAACGGTCGGAGATAAGCAGCGTCACGGCGCGCGCCTCGTCGAGGCTCTTGCGCACCGCTCCGTCCTTCTCAGTGGCAAGCGCCTTGTCGATCGCCTCTAGCGCGTCGGCGTTCGGGGTCTGGCGCATGGACTGCGCCGCCTTCAACCTTGCGCCCGCATCCGTGCTGAAAAGCGTCAGACCGCCGAGCGCGCTTCGAACAGCGCGGCGGACTGAATTGTTGACCTTGATCTTCTGCAACTCGCCTTTCGGCACTTCACCGGCTTGCGCGCCATCGACTGGATCGACGAGAACAAAACTGCCGCCCTTCTCCGTGGCGAGGTACACGCTGCCATCGGTTTTTCGTGCATAGAGATTGCCCTCGCCGAGCGCCTCGAGAACCGGGATGACCCGCGGATCGCCGCTCTTGGCAAGCGCTTCAATGCGATCGTCGAGCTCGGAGAGCTTTGCTGTCCCGAGCGCGTTGACCAAGGCTGAGAGATCGTCTGCCGCGCGCAACCCGGTCACGTGGGCTGAAACCAGCAGACAAAGGGTGATCAACAGGGTTTGCAGAATGCGATACATCGCCCTCTCGCTTGGGTCTCGCTTGCCCGCGGCAAGCGCCGCAATGGCGGCGTGGGATTTCAAGGTCCCTTCGCCCGACGGGAGCGTCGGGCGAAGGGTCTGCCCGCCTATGGATTGGTCATGCAAAGGTTATCCGGGCAGCAGCGCCACCCGGCAATATCCCTAGGTGATGAAATCAGGAGCCCTTGCCGCCGCACTTACCGGTGGCGACGTTGAAGTTGCCGCAGGACATCGGCGCGCGCCAATCGGCGATCAGGTCCTTGGAATCGGGCAGATAATCCGACCATTCGTCGCCGACCACGAGGCCGGGCGTTTCCCAGACCGTCTCGAACTGGCCGTCGCTCTGGATTTCACCGATCAGCACCGGCTTGGTGATGTGATGGTTCGGCATCATCGTCGAGTAGCCGCCGGAGAGATTGGGCACGGAAACGCCGATCATCGCATCAAGCACCGCGTCGGTGTCGGTCGTTCCGGCCTTTTCGACCGCCTTCAGCCACATGTTGAAGCCGATGTAATGAGCTTCCATCGGGTCGTTGGTGACGCGCTTGTCGTTCTTTGTGTAGGCCTTCCAGGTCTTGATGAACTCGGCATTGGCAGGGGTGTCGACCGACTGGAAGTAGTTCCAGGCGGCGAGATGACCGACGAGCGGTTTCGTATCGAGGCCGGCAAGTTCCTCTTCGCCGACGGAGAAGGCGACAACCGGGATGTCCTCGGCCTTCACACCCTGGTTTGCCAGTTCCTTGTAGAACGGCACGTTGGCGTCGCCGTTGATGGTCGAGACGACGGCCGTCTTCTTGCCGGCGGACCCGAACTTCTTGATGTCTGAAACGATCGTCTGCCAGTCGGAATGACCGAACGGCGTGTAGTTGATCATGATGTCTTCGGGCTTCACGCCCTTGGAAATCAGATAGGCTTCGAGGATCTTGTTGGTCGTGCGCGGATAGACGTAGTCGGTGCCAGCCAGAACCCAGCGTTCGACGCTTTCGTTTTCCATCAGGTAATCGACGGCCGGGACAGCCTGCTGGTTCGGTGCGGCACCCGTGTAGAAGACGTTGCGCTGGCTTTCCTCACCCTCGTACTGCACGGGGTAGAAGAGGATCGAATTCAGCTCCTCGAAAACAGGCAGGACGGATTTGCGCGACACCGACGTCCAGCAGCCGAAGACAGCCGAAACCTTGTCAACGGAAACGAGTTCACGTGCCTTTTCGGCAAAGAGCGGCCAGTCCGAAGCCGGATCGACGACAACAGCTTCAAGCTTCTTGCCGAGCAGGCCGCCTTTCTTGTTCTGCTCGTCGATGAGCATGAGCATGGCGTCCTTGAGCGTCGTCTCGGAGATCGCCATGGTGCCCGACAGCGAATGCAGAATGCCGACCTTGATCGTGTCGTCGGCGGCAAAGGCGCCGTTGAATGCCGTCGTCGACAGGATCGTTGCCAGGAATGCGCCGGTGACGCGTGCCTTGATATTCATCTGATTGAACCCCTCTCGTTCTGATCGCCGCAACGAGGCTTCGTTCCTTTTAACCGTTGCTTGAGGGATCATCCGCCAGTCCTGCTGCACTGCACATACGTCATTCTACGTAGGTCGAGGGGGCAAAGCGGAAGCAGCGGACCGGCCACGCGCAGCTGGCGGCGCTGCGTTGGCGCTGAAATCCCCACACCGGTCTGGCCGCAACATGATGTTTACGGCTATTAAAAGCGTTCGACGGTCACACGGCCGCGACGAGCATCACAACACAGGTGAAAGACCATGAAAGCACGCATCAAATGGGTTGAAGAGCGGACATTCGTCGGCGAATCGGGCAGCGGTCACAAGATCGTGCTGGGAACGGCATCCGGTCCGGAGGGGCGCACGCCTGGCCCAAGCCCGATGGAACTGATGCTGATCGGCGCCGGCGGCTGCTCGGCCTACGACGTGGTTCATATCCTTGAAAAGGGTCGCGAGCCGGTCGAGGATTGCTCCGTGGAACTCGACGCCGACCGCGCCGAAGAGGACCCGAAAGTCTTTACCCGCATCCATATGCATTTCGTGGTGAAAGGCCGCGGCCTTTCGGAAAAGAAGGTCGAGCGTGCCGTTGCCCTCTCGCTGGAAAAATACTGCTCGGCATCGGCCATGCTCGCCAAGTCCGCGACGATCACACATGATTTTGTCGTCGTCGACACATCAGCTGTGACCGCCTGAGCCATTGACACTTGCTTTCGCCCTCTCCGCATTGCATAAATTTCACGCATAGACTTTTTGTGCCGTGAAAATAGGCATTAACCTGCCGGCAATGCGAGAGATGACGAGGCAACATGGCGGCACGCCAGCGCATCATTCCCGTTCGACGTGAATACAATCGCTGGGTCGCCGACCAGACGCTGGAAGACTATGCGCTGCGCTTCACCGCCAAGAGTGCGCGGCGCTTCTCCTCCGAGCGCATTTCTCAGACGGCGATCGGCGCGATCTCGTTTCTGGCGCTCGAAGCCATCGGCGGCGCGATCACCATGTCCTACGGCACGACCAACGCCATCGTCGCCATCCTGATCGCCAGTCTGATGATCCTGACGGTCGGCCTGCCGATCAGCCGCTACGCCATCCGCCACGGCGTCGATATCGACCTTCTGACCCGGGGCGCCAGCTTCGGCTATATCGGCTCGACGCTGACCTCGCTGATCTATGCCAGCTTCACCTTCATCCTGTTCGCGATCGAAGCCTCGATCATGTCGGGCGCGCTTGAACTGGCGCTCGGCATCCCACTTTGGGTCGGCTACATCGTCAGCGCCGTCGTCGTCATTCCGCTCGTCACCCATGGCGTCCGCCTCATCAGCAAGTTCCAGCTGATCACGCAACCTTTCTGGATCGTGCTCAATATCCTGCCCTTCGTCTTCATCGCTTTTGCCGATTGGGAGAAGGTCGGCATCTGGCTCGCCTATGCCGGCATCCACCACGCGTCCGGACCGCCGGGCACGCTGGCCCCCTTCGACCTGATCGAGTTTGGCGCAGCCTCCGCGGTGATCTTCGCGCTGATGGCGCAGATCGGCGAGCAAGTCGACTTTCTGCGCTTTCTGCCACCGGACGGGCAGCGCAAGCTGCATCACCGCGTTGCCATCTTCCTGGCAGGCTCCGGCTGGGTACTGGTTGGCGCGCCGAAACTGCTGGCCGGCTCTTTTCTCGTCGTGCTGGCGCTTTCCTCCGGTGTCCCATCGACGCGGGCAGCGGACCCGGCGCAGATGTACTACACCGCCTTCGGCTACATGATCCCGTCGGAGACGGCCTCCCTGCTCCTGATGGTTGCCTTCGTCGTCGTCTCCCAGTTGAAGATCAACGTGATGAACGCCTATGCGGGGTCGCTTGCCTGGTCCAATTTCTTCTCGCGCCTCACCCATAGCCACCCCGGCCGCGTGGTCTGGCTGGTATTCAATGTCGCGATCGCCCTGCTGCTGATGGAACTCGGCATTTATCGGCTGCTCGAAGAGACGCTCGGCGTCTTCTCGATCGTGGCCATGGCATGGCTCTGCACCATCTCCGCCGATCTCTTCGTCAACAAGCCGCTCGGTCTTTCTCCGCCGGGCATCGAATTCAAGCGCGCCCATCTCTACGACATCAACCCTGTGGGCCTCGGCGCCATGGCACTTTCGGCAACGATCGCGCTGACGGCACATTTCGGCGCCTTCGGCGCCATCGCCGCTTCGCTTGCGCCTTACATCGCCCTGATCGTTGCCTTCGTCGCCTCGCCATTGATCGCCTGGGCGACCGGCGGCAAATACTATCTCGCCCGTAAGCCGAGAAAGAGCTGGGCTTTAAAGAGCGAGATTACGTGCTCGATCTGCGAACATCCTTTCGAGCCGGAAGACATGGCCTGGTGCCCGGCCTATGCCGCGCCGATCTGCTCGCTCTGCTGCTCGCTCGACAGCCGCTGCCATGACATGTGCAAGCCGAAAGCCCGCTTCAACGCGCAGGTGGCAACGGTCGCGCACGCCCTTCTGCCGGAAGCCATAACGGCGAAGCTGACGACGCGGCTCGGCCGCTACGCCATTTCGGCGGTGCTCTCGATCGCCGGCATCGGCATGATCCTGGCGATGATCGCGCATCAGACCGGCAACGCCTCGCCGGAGACGGCAACCGTCGTCGAGCGCACCGTCGCGGTCGTCTTCTTCGTTTTTGCCGTGCTCGCCGGCATCGTCTGCTGGTTCTATGTGCTCGCCCATGACAGCCGCGTCGTTGCCGAGGAGGAATCGTCGCGGCAGAACACGCTGCTGCTGAAAGAAATCGCCGCGCACAAGAAGACCGACGCCGCCCTGCAGCAGGCAAAAGAGACCGCCGAGGCGGCCAATCGCGCCAAGAGCCGCTATGTCGTCGGCCTCAGCCATGAACTGCGCACGCCGCTCAACGCCGTACTCGGCTACGCGCAGGTGCTTGAGCGCGACGCAACGATCCCTCCGGCGCGACAAGGCGCCATCAAGGTGATCAAGCGCAGCGCCGACCATCTCTCCGGTCTCATCGACGGGCTTCTCGACATCTCCAAGATCGAGGCGGGCAAACTGCAGGTCTATTCCAACGAGATCAACATTCACGACTTCCTCGATCAGGTCGTCGAGATGTTCCGCCCGCAGGCGCAGGCGAAAGGAGTAGCGTTCGAACACCGGCGTGCCTCCAGCCTGCCGCGCTACGTGAAGACAGACGAAAAGCGTGTGCGGCAGATCCTCGTCAACCTGCTTTCGAACGCCTTGAAGTTTACCGAGCGGGGCGAGATCCGGTTCGATATCGACTATCGCAGCCAGGTTGCGACATTTACCATCAGCGACAGCGGCCGGGGCATAACCGAGAGGGATCTGCCACGCATCTTCGACCCCTTCCAGCGCGGCGAGGCGGAGCATCTCGGCAGCATGCCAGGTCTCGGCCTGGGGCTGACCATCACCCGGCTGCTGACGCAGACGCTCGGCGGCGAAATATCGGTCGCCAGCGAACCGACCAAGGGCACCACTTTCAAGGTCCGACTGATGCTTTCCGCCGTCGACCGGCCGGCCCCGCTTGTCGCGGTGCGCCGGATCACATCCTATCTCGGCGTACGGCGCACGATCATGGTGATCGACGATAACGCCGACCACCGCGACCTGATGCGCGAAATTCTGACACCGATGGACTTCACCGTGCTGACGGCCGACAGCGGCAAGCAATGCCTCGCCATGCTCGAAGCCCTCACCCCGGATATCTTCCTCGTCGATATCTCCATGCCCGAAATGAGCGGCTGGGACCTCGTTGACAGATTGCGGCGCGACGGCCAGGTGGCGCCGATCATCATGCTGTCCGCCAACATCGGCGACGGGTCGACCACCGGCGCCTTTGTCGGCCACATTGATACACTCGCCAAACCCTTTGGCGTCGGACAACTCGCAGACAAACTCGCCGTGCAACTCGGCCTCACCTGGATCCATGAGGGCGAAGCACCCGAAGAACCCGTTGCCGCATGCGCGGATGCGATGGCACTGCCTGGTCTGCACCATGTGGAGGAACTGATCCGGCTCGGCGAGATCGGCTATGTCAGAGGTATCGAGGCCAAGCTTGCCGAGATCGGCGTCGAACCGGAACATCAGCTCTTCGTCAAGACTGCCCGCGCCTATGTCCAGGCCTTCGACCTCTCCGGTTATGATACCTTCCTGAAGGAAAAAGCGACGATTGGAGCCAGCACCCGTGGTTGAGACTTATGATCGTCGCGACATCGTCCTGCTGGTGGATGATTCTCCCGAAGCGCTCGGCTTTCTGACCGAGGCATTGGAACAGTCTGGTTTTTCCGTGCTGATCGCCACCTCCGGCAATGCCGCCTTGTCGATCGCCGACCGGATCACCCCCGATGTCATTCTCCTGGATGCGGTCATGCCCGGCATGGACGGGTTCGAGACCTGCCTGAGACTGAAAGCCAACACCTCCGTTGGCCAGACGCCGGTCTTGTTCATGACGGGGCTCACGGAGACCGAGCATGTCGTCCATGCGCTCGAAGCCGGTGGCGTCGACTATCTGACGAAACCGATCAACATCGATGAACTGAGGGCGCGAATCCGCGTTCACCTCTCCAATGCCCGGTCAGCGCAAAGCGCCCGCGTCGCGCTCGATGCCGCAGGACGCCATCTGCTTGCCGTTCGAGCGGACGGCGGTGTCCGCTGGTCGACGCCGCAGGCAGCGCGCCTCGTCAATGCCGCAACCGGCAGCGACGAGGGTCTCACGACGGTCGCCCGCCGGATCGCCGCTTGGATGGAAAACACAGAGGCCGGCGGCAAGCGGGAGAACAGTTTTACGCTCGACGATCCCGGGCAATCCGGACTGCAGATCTCGTTTCTCGGTGCGATCGGCGCCAACGAGTACCTGTTCAGGCTGACGGCCGAAAGCCGACGCAGCGACGACGAGATGCTGCGCCAGCATTTCGCCCTGACCCAACGCGAGTCCGAGGTGCTGCTTTGGATTGCCAAGGGGAAATCCAACCGCGATATCGGCGAGATCCTCGGCTTGAGCTCACGCACGGTGACCAAGCATCTCGAGCAGATCTATGTGAAACTGGGTGTCGAAAACCGCGCCTCGGCCGCGGTCAAGGCGACACAGGTCCTGCACGGGATTTAGCCGATCAACCCCGCCTTCACCCCCGTGACTATACCGGTTGGCGCCGGCGTCCATGCCGTGATGACGGCGACGTCCCCTGCGATAGCGAACGAATGCCCATCTTCATGGTTCGGCACGACGCTGCGGGCGCTTCTTCATGCTGCGGATCGGTTGCCGGATTTGTCTCGGCGGTCCTGATCTGGGCATTTGATGTATCAGACGCGGAACCTTGCGCTAACCGTCTGCATTTGACTTCACGGACCGAGTAGATAGCGTCACATTGTTCGGGACGGGAGACAGGACGAACAGAATTTTCTGGGCGGCCACCGTGAATTGACATGCGCCACACGAACATTCAGGCAGCCAATATGCCGTTTTGGTGCATTACCTTGTGCATTCTGGGCTGTGGGTAAAGTTGTAGATAGTTAGGAAAGGGAATATCCATAAAACCGCACTAGACCGATCATTGTCAGTGAATCGGGAGCTGGATGTATGCAGAGAGATGTACCCTTCAAAGGGCAGAGGGACTGGCGGATCGCGCGATATGTCCTCGGCGGCATCGTTGGCTTCGCCATCCTCGCCCAGGTCCTGGTGTATTTCAGCCTGGTTGCACTCGTCGATCGCCCCTATGCGGCGGCCGTTGTGGGTGCGGCTTTGATCTCGCTGTTGATGGGTGTGCCGCTGATCGTCATCGCGGCCACGCAGTTTCGCCGGGCCCAGCGCCTCCGCAACCAGATCAACCACGTCGCTGCACATGACACGACGACCGGCTGCGTTACCGGCCGCGGGCTCGTCCAGTATGTCAATGGCCTTGAGCGGCGGCGCCAACGCTCTGTCGGGGAGCTTCAAGGGGCTCTCATCCATCTGCGGATCAACAACCTCGACGATGTTGGCGCCGCCTTCGGCCCGGAATGGAGCGAGGAACTGCTGCAATTCGTCGCCTCGACCATCAGCACCTCGGTGCGGCGCGATGATATCGTCGCGCGAACCGGCCCGGCGAGTTTCGACGTCCTGTTGGTCGGTGCGACCGAAACGGATGCCGAGCAGGTTTGCGCTCGCCTGACGACAACGCTGACATCGTCGCATTTCTCTGCCGATGGCCGCAAGGTCGATCTCGCGCTCAGCGTCGGCGGTGCGTTGTTCGAGGGGAGTGTCGATCTGGAACGTTTGCGCCGCGCCGCAGCGTCGGAAAGCGTCGCGGTTGCGGCCGGAGCGTCTGAGAGCGTGGGTTTCGTCCGCCTGCCGTCGGCCTGAGTCGATGCGGCCGGTGGCGCCGCATCAGTCCTGGCCCACGATCGTCCCTGTCGGCCGCTGAAGTGAAACTGCCGCATTCGCGTCGGCGTTGAAATGTGGACAATACCCCAGCCGATCCGAACAGGCTCATGTCCTGGATCAAGTGCGCGCCCTTCGTTTTATTTCAATAAGTTAAGAGACCCACCAGCAATGGGAGGGCTGTTCCATTTTTGCAACATAATCGTGCAAAAAATTGTCGCGGTTTGGAACGACCCAAATTTGGTGAGCGCGTTTTATTACCGCTGTATTATCTAGCGGTAGGTTTCTGCAGTTTAAGCGTCCTTCTGGATTTG
Source organism: Ensifer sp. GW823-FHT05D09 (assembly GCF_058795755.1). Classification (NCBI taxonomy): domain Bacteria; kingdom Pseudomonadati; phylum Pseudomonadota; class Alphaproteobacteria; order Hyphomicrobiales; family Rhizobiaceae; genus Ensifer; species Ensifer sp. GW823-FHT05D09. Next base: position 405,590 of record NZ_JBXAIA010000004.1, read on the forward strand.
CTGGCGTGACGAACTGATTACGAGGGGGGTAGTATTGAACGTGGGGAAAACCTTTAAAAGCGGATTGTTTTCCATTCTGCTCGCTTCAACCGTGTTCGCGGGGAGTGCCGCCGAAGCGATGACGCTCAGGGAAGCGCTTCAAATCGCAATGGAATCGAACCCTGAAATCGGGCAGTCGATGGAGAACCGCGAGGCGATCGAGTTCGAACTGCGCCAAGCCCGCGGCCTCTATCTGCCGAGCGTAGATTTGGAGGCTTCGACGGGCGCGCGCCATCTCGAGGACAATGGGCGCCGGCTCGCTTCCATCGAAAACGACGCGCTCTATCCTTCCGATGTTGGTTTGACCGTCACGCAGAAACTGTTCGATGGCGGCGCCCGGCGGGCAGAGGTGGAGCGGCAGGCTGCACGCGTCGATAGCGCCTCCTTCCGCGTCCTGGAACGTTCCGAAACGGTCGGCTTGCAGATCGTGCGCGAGTATTTCGAGTATATTCTCCAGCAGCAGATCGTGGCGGAGGCTCGCAAAAATGTCGGCGTGCATCAGCAGATCCTGTCGGATATCAGCTCGCTGATATCGGGCGGCACTTTGACCGATGCCGATCGCCAGCAAGCAAATGAGCGGCTACTCAACGCACAGGCTCGCCTACAGGAAGCGGAAGAAGCGCTAGACACCGTCAAGATCAGCTTCAATCGCCTGGTAGGTCAGCCGCTGACCAAGCCGTCCATGCCCAAGTCGGTTGCCGGTGTCCTGCCCAACACACTGGAGACGGCGATCGGGATCGCGCGCACGAACAATCCGCGCATCAAGGCCGCTGACGCCGACATCAGTGTCGCCGATTCGCAGGTCAAGGCCGCGCGCTCGACCATGCTTCCCGAAGTCTTTGCCGAAGGGCGCGTGCGCACCGGCAACGACATAGACGGCTCGACCGGCAATACCTGGGACGCACAGGCGCGGATCGTCGCGAAGTGGAATCTATACCGTGGCGGCATCGACATCGCCAACGAACAGGAACAGATGCGTCGATCGAGCGAACAGCGGCTGGTGTTTCACCAGGCGCATCGTGACGTCGAGGAAGCAGTCCGCATTTCCTGGGAGCGCCGCACGAGCCAGTACGACATTGCGCGCACGCTGAATTCACAGGCTCAGATGAACGTGCAACTCGTCGAGTCCTACCGCGAGCAGCTCAAGGTCGGCCAGCGTTCGCTGCTCGACGTGCTGAGCGCGCAGAACGCGCGCTTCAACGTCAGCATCCTGGCGAAGACCTCGCAGTACGCAGCTTTGTTTGCCGAATATCGCCTGCTTGCCGCGACCGGACAACTTTTGTCCACGATGCAGATCAAGGCACCGGCTCAATCCGAAGCCTACGCGCGCAACGAGTTCAATGTTCCAGCCACGCCAGCTACGGAAACCTATCGCCGTGTCCCGTCGCGCCAGACAAACGACTTGCCGCTCGACTTGTTGGCGCCGATCCGGCAGAAATAATAGTCCTCGTGAGGGCGGGCACAACCGGTGGTGATGCAAGGTATCGACAGGCATGCGCAGATTGGCCCGACCCTGACCGGCTTTTCCGAGGCGTTCAAGGAGATTTGCATCTTCTTGAACCGCCCCTCGTCAGACAGTGTGCTCTATTCCGACGTCCCTTTCGACGCACGGTCGCCGAGCGCTGAAGACGTTTCTCGCCTGGCCGAACGGGTGGGCCTGGAGACGGAACTCGTCTCGAAGCGCGCGCTCGCCAATCGCGATTTCGTGTTCCCGCTGCTGCTCATCTTTCGCGATGGCAGCGCCAGGGCGTTGTTGGAAGAGGCTCTGGACGGCACTCTCAGCCTTTCAAACAGGGTGGGCAGGCCCGACGAACCGGCGATCAAGTTGTCTGATCTCCAACTTGGCGGGCTCTCCTATGCCGTGTCGTTCTCGGCCACCTATTTGAATGCGGCGGCCGGCCGCGGCGTGGGCGAGGCGCGTAACATCGACCGCCGGCACTGGTTGACGTCGACGATCAAGCCCTTCTGGCAAGCCTATGTGCAGGTAGCGATCGCGGCATTCTTCATCAACGTCCTGGCGCTCGCCGCACCGCTCTTCACGATGAACGTCTACGATCGCATCCTACCGAACAAGGCGATCGCGACGCTCTGGGTTCTGGCATTGGGCATCAGCGCGGCAATCGTCTTCGACTTCCTGTTGAAGACTGTACGCGCGGCGCTGATCGACTACGCCGGCCGCAAGGCCGATCTGAAACTCTCCTACATGCTGTTCGAAAAGATCCTGCATGCAACAATGGCCTCGCGGCCGCCGTCCACCGGCGAATATGCCAATCGGGCGATGCAGTACGAATTCGTGCGCGAGTTTTTCACCTCGAATACGCTCAGCACGATCATCGACAGTCTTTTCGTTTTCGTCTTCATCGCGGCCATCTATGCGGTCGCAGGCTGGATCGCGATCGTTCCGACGATCGCTTTTATCTTGAGCCTCCTGATCGGCTACGTCGCGCAGCATAGGATCGGCCGCCGCGTCGCTGCGGCTTCGAACGAGTCCGCCCAGCGCCAGGCACTCCTGGTCGAGACGATCAGCGCGATCGAGACCGTGAAGACGCTGCAATCGGAAAAGCAGCTCCTCCGCCGCTGGAACGAACTGGCCAAGCATTCCTCGAACACGTCCGAGCAGATCAAGGAAATTTCCTCCTGGGCGTCGCACGCGACGCAGTTCGTGCAGCAATTGGTTACGGTCTGTATTGTCGTGGCCGGCGCCTATGAGTTCACGGAGGGAAATATCTCCTCCGGCGCGATCATCGCCGCGAGCATGTTGGCCGGCCGCGCCGTCGCGCCACTCGGCCAGATTGCCATGACACTGGCGCGACTGCGCCAGGCGCTTCTGTCGCTGCGGATCTTGAATGCGGTGATGGAGCAGCCGGAGGACCGACCCGATACGATCGGCTTCGTCAATCGCGAGATCCGCAACGGCAGCATTACCTTCGTCAATCTGGAGTTCGCCTATCCCGGCAACGACCACAAAGTGGTCAGCGGCATGAATGTGGCGATCAAGGCGGGCGAGCGGGTCGGCATCATCGGCCGCATCGGGTCCGGAAAAACGACGATCGGCCGCCTCCTGGGCGGTCTCTATCCGCCCAGCGCCGGACGTATCCTGCTCGATGGCGTCGATATCCGGCAACTGCACACGGCCGTCGTTCGCTCGGCGGTCTCGTTCGTGTCGCAGAATTCCGACCTGTTTTCCGGCACCATCAAGGAAAACCTCCTGATGGCGAATCCGACCGCGAGCGATGAAGAAGTGGTCGCGGCAGCGCGGCTTGCCGGGGTCGACGAATTCGTTTCCTATCATCCGCTCGGCTACGACATGCCCGTGGGTGAGCGCGGTTCGCAGCTTTCCGGCGGGCAGCGCCAGGCGGTTGCCATCGCCCGGCTGCTGTTGCGAAAGCCGAAGATCGTTTTCCTTGATGAACCCTCCGGAGCGATGGACCTCGCCAGCGAGCGCGAGCTGATCAACAAGCTCTCCAATGTTTTCAGCAGCGATGTCACGCTCTTGATCTCGACGCACCGCCACAGCATGCTGAGCCTCGTCGATCGGCTACTGGTCCTTGACCGCGGGCGCGTCGTTGCCGATGGTCCGAAGGCAGAAGTCATCGAGCAATTGCAAAGGCGGCCTGGTCCTTCCGGCCCACCGGCGGGAGCTGGTCTATGATGCACGTCACCTGCAACAGCGCGAGACAAAACCGGCCGACAAGTGGCGGAAGGTGCCAGCATGACTGAGAAACCGCCGCTTGCCGCACGCGCGGGGCTGCTTGTCATAGGTTTGCTGATAAGTTCCTTTGTCGCCTGGGCGGCGATCGCCGAGGTGGATGAGATCGCCCGAGGAGAAGGCAAGGTCATCCCGGTCTCAAAGACGCAGATCATCCAGTCGAGTGAACCCGGCATCGTGCGCGAGATCGCGGTGCAGCCCGGACAGGTCGTTCGCCGCGGCGATCTGATCCTGCGGCTTGACGATACTGCGAGCGGCTCCTCGCTTGGCGAGCTCGAGGCAAAGGCGCGATCGTTGCGTGCGCAAATCGCGCGGCTGGAGCTAGAGGAGACCGGCGCCTATGACGCAAAATACGAATGTCCCGAGGAAATCACCAAGGTAGCGCCGGCCATATGCGCCAACGAGGAACAACTGCTTAAAGCCAAAGCCGGGAATTTCAACAACAAGCTGTCGGTCATGCAGGCACGTGAAGGCCAGCGCCAGAAGGAACTGGCCGAAGCACAGGCGAATATCAACCGACTTGCCGAGAGCTTGCAGGTAACGGAGCGCGAGCAGGAACTGCTCGCGCCGATGGTCAAGCGCAAGCTCGTCGCGCAGACCGAGTCGCTCAGGGTTGAGAAGGAGCTGACCGATACCCGGGGTCAGCTCGCCCTCTGGAAGGAGTCGGTCGGAAAGCTGGAGGAGGCAGTCAGGGAAGCAACCCTGCAAGTGTCGGAGCTTTCGCTGCAACTGAAGCAGGAAGCCCTGGCGGAGAAAACCGAGGCGCTTTCACAACTTTCCGTAATCGACGAAACCATCCGCGGTGCCAGCAGCCGGGTCGCCAACACCGACATTCGTTCGCCGGTCGACGGCATCATCAATACGCTGGATGTCAACACGGTCGGCGCCTATGTGACGCCCGGCGGCGTGATTGCAGGCGTCGTCCCAACGTCGGAGGTTTTGCTGGTCGAGGCGCGGCTTTCTCCGCGGGATGTTGCCTTCGTGCGCGCCGGCCAGCCGGCGCTGATCAAGATATCGGCCTATGATTTCTCGATTTACGGCGGCCTCGGCGGTGTCGTCGAGACCGTCAGCGCGGACAGCCTGGTCGATCAGAACACCGGCGAAACCTACTATCTCGTACGCGTCAAGACCGACACGGCCGCGCTCATGAAGGATGGCCGCGAATATGCCATCATGCCCGGCATGATTGCATCGGTGGACATCATGACGGGCAAGAAGACGATCCTTGCGTATCTGATGAAACCGATCAACAAGGCGCGTGAGGAAGCTCTGCGGGAGCGTTGACAGATGAACGAGACGCCGCCTCCCCCGTCCGAAAAGGACTTGAGCGCGCTGCGGTTTCGCGTCGTCAACGCCGGCGGACAGCGCCACGGAATCAAGCTCGAGGAAATCTATTGGCAGAGTCTTGGCGAGCTTGCCGCGCGGCATGGTCGCAAGCTAGCCGATATCGTTGCCGCCTGCGAAAAAGAACTTGAGGGCGCCGGCAACCTGACGGCGCGGCTGCGCTATATCGCCACCCGTCACCTGCGCGACGAGCTTTCGTCGGCCAGGGCGCGCAGCAATCTGGCTGTTGTCACCAGCCAGGTCCGTGCAAGCCCGTCGCCAGCCTTTGCGCTTACTGGCAACAAGCATATCATTGCCTACAACCCCGCATTTCTCTCTTTCGTCCAGTCCCGCCTCTTCGGCGCGCAGCAACCTCAGGCAGCCCGGGGCTTAAAGCTCTCCTTCGATGTTCAGTTTGTCGATCTCGTCAGCCGCCTGAAATCGGCTCCGGGCGAGCCGCAAACGGCCGGCTTCACCATAGGAGTACAGGGTCAGGTTACGCGGGGTAAGCTCAACGCCGCCCTCGCCTCGCTCTCCGATCAGGACGTGATCATCGGCTTTATTCTGACCTGATGACGCGGGACCATCGCCGCCGCAGCGCATGTTGAGACGAGAACGGCGATTTCGAGCGGCCACCCGTGGGGCGAAAGGTTCAGCGTTTATCGATGAGATTCAGCGAAGCGCAATACCCTCGCCGGGCATGACGTCGAGCATTGGCGCCGTCGACGCGACCTTGTCGCCGGTCGACTTGACACCATGGATCCAGGAGCGGTCGGCGCTGACCGAAAAGAGCGGCTGGTAGTTGGGCAGCGCGCTGTCGAGTTTCACCTCGTCGCTCAGATTGTCGAGGATGAAGTGACCCTGGCTGGTCGTGATCGCCAGCACGGCATGATAGAAATTGCGTTTGACATCCCGCAGGACGACAATCGCCATGGCTTCCGACGGAAGGCCGGCCGCTTTCAGGGCGGCCATTTTCAGGATCGCGTAGTCTTCACAATCCCCCTTGCCACGGCCGAGAATTTCGTCCGGGGTCGCCCAATAATCCTTGGAGCCGTAGTTTTCGGCGTCCGGCTGATAGCGAACGAGCCGGTTGACGGTCCGGTTGATGCCGCTGATCTTTTGGCGGAAGGCAAGATCTTCGGCGTTTTCGATCGCCTTGCCGAGGATGTCGCGGGCGGCACAACCGCTCTGTTGTGCGCAGTGGCTGAAATCAGCCGCGGCAACCGTCGGAAAGACGGTCTTCCATTTGCGAGCGACAGGGATCGAAGAGACGCGGAAGGCGACGGAATGAAAGACCGCCGTGGGCTCCGACCGCGCCGGTGCTTGGCTGCCAATGTTGGCTCGCGTCGTCATCGCCACGTTCTGGGCCTGTTGGCGCTTGAGCCCTTCGGACGCCTGGCTCGACAAGGCGCCGATGACCTGCGTGGCCACGGCAGCCAGCGGGCTTGCAAGGCTCATCATATGCTGAACGAGAGCGGGCTGGGGCATGCCGCCTTGTCCGGCCTGCACGGGCGATGTTGCAAAAAGTGACACCAGGCCTATCGCAACCGCCGAAGTCTTCAGATATTTCGCGCAGTGGTTCCAGCTGTTCTTGTTCATCACCGTGCCTCTCGTTGCATGAAGGCACTCTACGGATGAAAAGAAAAACTCCGGTAAAGCGGCATGAATTACACAGTATGTCCCACAGCAATACATATTTCATAAAATTTTATTCAAATTTTATACTTGCGTATTGCTTTGGGGCACTGTCAGGTTTCGCCGAACTGCGGCGTTCGTCCACATGAGGCGTTGCAACAGCCGGCACCAGGTCGCTTGCAGCTTGCTTGGTGCAAATGCTTTCATTGAGGATGCAGTCCGTGACAGCCATGTTCGGCCGATTGCGTTAGTTCCGGCACTGCTCCGTCGGGACGGCACCACTTGTTTGATCGAAGTCTGGCGCGCCGTCCGGGCACTCGTTTCGCACCCATGACCAGAATTGTTAAGATTGAGTCAATCTAACCAATTTTGGGTATTAGCATAACATATTATGCTGTTTCTCGATAACTCCTCCGACATCGATTGCGACCGAACAAGGTTGGTGTTTTCTTGCCCGCAAAGGTCGAGGGGTATTTGTCATGGCAACCGAAGGCACCGCAATTTCGAACGAAGCCGCCGCAACGCCGGCTGAGGCAATCGAGAATCACGAAGCATCAGATGGCAAGGTTGGGCGTTTGGTGGCGCAGGCCGGTGCTGGCACGGCGGAAGAGCCGCAGCTCCTGGACCCGGCAACCGGCGCTCCGGTGAAGGGTGCTGAGGCCCCCTCCCTGACGCTGCCGATGCCGGTGACGATCAGCGCTGATGCTTCGAATATCGTGCACCTGCCTGCAGGCGCATCGATCGAAAAGATCAAGGTCGTCGGCGCGGATATCGTTTTGGAACAGCCTGATGGCTCCACGATCACAGTGCAGAACGCCGCATTGAAGGTTCCGACTTTCGTGATTGGAGACGCCGAAATCCCACGCGAAACTCTCGTGGCGGTGCTCGGAGAAAACGGCATCAACGTCGCCGCCGGCCCGGATGGCAGCATCAGCGTCGTATCGAACCAGAGCAGCGGCGGTGACTTCTCCGACGCAAATGGCGACATTGGCCAGGCCGGCCCGGTTATCGACCTGCTGGCGCCCACCGCGCTGCAGTTTCCTGCGCTTGAGGCGACCGAGCTTCTGCCCTTCGCAGCCGACCTGAATGACAACCCCTCGATCATTCCTGATTCCAGCAGCGATCCAAGCGGCATTTTCGTGAGCGACAGGCAGATCGATGAGGCCGGCCTCGCCGGGGGATCGCGTGCCGGTGACGGCAGCGCGTCTGTCAGCGGCGTCTTTACCATTTCCGATCCGAATGGCCTCGGCGACATCGCCAGCCTGACCATCAACGGTCAGACTTTCGCAATTGGTGGTCTCGTCGGCCAGAGCGTTATTGGCCAGTTTGGTACATTGACCATCACCGCCTACGATCCGGTGACCGGCGTGGCACAATACACCTTCGATCTGGTGAGCCCCGTCCCCAGTTCAGGCATTATTCCCGGCACGAATATCGAGCAGGACCGCGACATCTTCAACCTGACGGTCACCGATGGTGATGGTGCGACCGGCACGGCCACACTGCGCATCGATGTTGTCGACGACGTGCCGGTGATCGGGATCACCGATCCGGAATCGCCACAGGTTGCCGAAGGCCAGACGCTTTCCGGCAACTGGACGCTTTCGGCCGGCGCCGACGGCGTCAGCACCGTGGACGTGAAGGTCGGCGACACCACGAAGACGCTGGCACTGACGGCCGGTCAATCCGTGGCCTTCACGCTTGCCGAAGGCACGCTGACGGTCAATGCCGACAAGACCTGGTCGTTTGCTGCCAACAGCAACCTCAACAATGCCGGCGGCACCAACGTCACCTTCTCGCTGTCGGCCAAGGATGGCGACAACGACACCACCAGCGACAGCCAGACGATCACTATCACCGATGGCGCAGGCCCGACGGTCGATCCGCTTGCGGCCAGTGCATCGCTGACACTCGACGACCAGAACCTCGCCGACGGCTCGACGCCGGCGGGAGCGGACACGAGCAGCGGCACGATCGGCTTTGCGGCCGGTTCGGATGCGATCGCCACGATCGTATTCGGCAACACCTCGACCCTCACCGGTGCCCTGACCTGGGAACGGGTCTCCGACACCCAGATCGTCGGC